>NZ_JAKILA010000019.1 GCF_023283885.1 Shewanella basaltis | reverse complement strand
CTGCTAACTGATTCTATCTGGCATCATCTAAAATTTGGAGCGACATATCGGGTTCGAACCGATGACCTATACCTTGGCAAGGTATCGCTCTACCAACTGAGCTAATGTCGCATTTCAAATTTTTTAAATTTGGAGCGAACTTTCTTTTAAACAAAAAGAGGTTCGAACCGATGACGCTGTTATCTCGTTTAGCTTGGCAAGGTATCGCTCTGCTAACTGATTCTATCTGGCATCATCTAAAATTTGGAGCGACATATCGGGTTCGAACCGATGACCTATACCTTGGCAAGGTATCGCTCTACCAACTGAGCTAATGTCGCGTACTGTTTGCTTCATTTGTAACAATCAACAAGGTATCGTCTTTCTACCTGTGCCAACTGAGCTAATGTCGCATTTCAAATTTCATTTTTACTTTCTATGCTCAGAGTTTGGTGCTCTGTAGAAAGTTGAGGCCGCATTATAGGTAAATTTTACTACGCTGCAACCCCCTTTTTTAAAATATTTGTTCGATTGCTTAAATTTTAAATACTTCTTTGCGATAAAACTGCAATTCAGCGATCGACTCTTTAATATCTTCAAGTGCTTGATGAGTATTTTTCTTACTAAACCCCTTCATGGTTTCAGGGTTCCAACGACGTACTAACTCTTTAATAGTGCTTACATCTATGTTGCGATAATGGAAAAACTCTTCTAACTCCAACATGTATTTATTTAAAAAGCGGCGGTCTTGGCCGATGCTATTGCCACACATCGGCGAAGCACCTTTTGGCACATACTGAGCTAAAAACTCAATTGTTTGCTTAATAGCATCTGCTTCTGAGCATTGGCTAGCACGGACACGGTCAATTAACCCCGACTCACCATGATGCTTTTGATTCCAATCGTCCATACCGGCCAGAACTTCGTCAGTTTGATAAATGGCTAAAACAGGACCTTGGGCAATAATATTCAGTTCTTGATCAGTCACTAAGGTTGCAATTTCAATGATTCTATCGACATCAGGTTCTAAACCTGTCATTTCTAAATCAACCCAAATTAGGTTATTCGCATCAGCAGCCATTGTGTCGCCTTATGTTATCTATCGCCTAAATTCAGGCTTTTTTATAAAAGAGTGTGTATCATACTGTTTTTTTGAGACACAAAAAAACACCTATTTAATGAAGATAAGCCTTTGAGTAAAAAGAAACCACTAAGCCAAGGTCAATTACGCCGAATGCGAGCTAATCAGACTAAGCGACTAAAACGAAACGATGATAACGACGCGCCTGAATTACAGGACAATTTATTAGGCCCTGAACAAGCGGGCATTGTGATATCTCGTTTTGGCCAACATGCCGACATCGAAACCCGCGACGGAACAGTGTCGCGTTGCAATATTCGCAGAGCGGTTACCAGCCTAGTCACCGGAGATAATGTTGTCGTAAGACTTGCCACTGAAGTGCAAGCAAGTTCTAGTATTGGCGGTATTGTTGAGGCTGTCCATCCACGCAAATCATCACTGACTCGACCTGACCTCTACGATGGCGTTAAAATTATCGCGGCCAATATTGACCAAATTTTAATTGTATCGTCTGTATTACCTAGCTTTACGACTCAGATTATCGACCGATATTTAGTCGCTTGTGAAGATACCGATATTCCACCTATCATTATTTTAAATAAAATTGATTTACTCAACGACGAGAATCGCGACGAAATCGAACAGGCATTGAGTCGATATCAAGCAATAGGTTACCCGGTTTACCGTGTCAGTAGTCATACAGGTGAAGGCGTTGAAGAAATAAAAGCCTTACTCAAAGAAAAGGTCAGTGTTTTTGCTGGTCAATCTGGTGTCGGTAAATCATCACTGATTAATGCTTTAATGCCCGAAGCCGAGTTGCTAACGGGTGATGTTTCAGACAATTCAGGGTTAGGGCAACACACCACCACAACGGCCAAGCTATTACACTTTCAAAGTGGGGGGGATCTTATTGATTCGCCAGGTGTGCGTGAATTTGCGCTATGGCACCTTGACGCAACGCGTGTGGGTTGGTGCTTTGTTGAATTTAGAGACTTTTTAGGCACCTGTAAATTCCGGGACTGTAAACACGCAGACGACCCAGGTTGTGCATTACGCGATGCACTAGAGGCTGGTCATATTACACAAGACAGATTCAACAACTACCATCGTATTATTGCCAGTTTAGATGAACAACGTCATGCGCGACATTTTCGTGCTATTGATGAATAATAGTCACTATGACTCAAAAAGATAACAGAAAGGGAAACACATTGGACTCAATTAAAATTGCGTTGCAATACATACTGCCAAAACATTTTTTATCACGTTTAGTTGGCAAGTTTGCTGCTGCACAAGCTGGCGTCTTCACTACCGGGGCAATCAAGTGGTTTATCAAGCAATATAAAATTGATATGTCTGAAGCCAAACAGCCAGAGCCAGAAGCTTACAAAACCTTTAATGATTTTTTTACTCGGGCATTAAAGCCAGAGCTTCGCCCAATTAACCAAGATGCACATATTATGGCTCATCCAGTTGATGGCGCGGTAAGCCAATGTGGCCCAATTGAAGCGGGTAATATTTTTCAGGCAAAAGGCCACAGCTATACCGCAGAGGCACTACTGGGCGGCAATAAAGCCGATGCAGCCCGTTTTGATGGTGGAGATTTTGCTACCATTTACCTTGCACCAAAAGATTACCACCGCATTCATATGCCCCTTACCGGCACCCTGTCTAAAATGACCTACGTGCCAGGCGACTTGTTTTCAGTTAATCCATTAACCGCGCAAAATGTGCCTGGGTTGTTTGCTCGTAACGAGCGCGTTGTGGCCATTTTTGAAACCGAGTCAGGCCCACTTGCCATGGTGCTTGTTGGTGCAACCATTGTTGCCAGCATTGAAACTATTTGGGCAGGCACTGTGACCCCTCCTGCTGGCAAAGCAGTATTTAGCTGGGACTACCCAACAACAGGCCCAGAAGCGTTAACCTTAGAAAAAGGCGCTGAAATGGGTCGCTTTAAATTAGGCAGCACTGTGGTAATGTTGTTCGCTCAAGATGCAATAGAAACCTTTGCTGACGGTGTTGAGCCAGGTGAAACAACACGCATGGGACAAGCATTTGCTACATTAACCCAGGCAGCATAAACACCTCATTAATGAGTGACCCGCTCATGCTTAATTAGGCCGTATTTTGTTAAGATACGGCCTAATTACTTAACAATTTGAAAACGATTCATTAAATATGACTTAATTTCATGTAAAACCTAAAGAATTCATACTTTTTGCTGTTCAATTAACTAAAAAAATAGAGCTTATTTTAGTGATTTTGTTACCATGACTAAACGCCAACTTGAGCCGATAATTATGTTACGTTTAGTGTCTTTTTTACTGTTTCTTTTTGCTTTGTGTAGCCTTACGGCTCCCGTTTATGCCAACGCCCCCATTACACTCGACAAACGTCTTGGACTTAACACCCAAACGGACAATCAAGCGCTTGATATTCACACTCAAATAACCGAACTTGAAAACAGCATTAGCGAGCTCAAAGTCGAGCAACAAAATTACATTAATCTTGAACGCTCAATCAATGAGACTAAACAGACACTTAATCAACAATTACAAGAGACACAAACAACATTAACACTTGATGCAGATATTGATCTTAATCAGCAAGCATCAATGGCATATTTTCACCTGTCTGAATTAAAAGAAACTGAGTCGTATTTAAACCAACAGTTGAGATTAATTACCCAAAGACAAATCCAACTACCTGATTTGATCATTCAAGCTGAAAATGCCCTGGCACAACACAACAAAACAAAGCAAGCACCTGCAGATACTCCACTGGGTAAACGCAATTCTTTGCAGGGTGAATTACTGAGTCAGCATATTGCGACCTTGCAAGCTGAGCGTTTGGCAAACCCCAAACAGTTAGAGATCACTCAACTTCAACAACAAGTTAATCGACTTGCATTAAGCCAACAAGAAAGCTTTATAGAATTAATTAATAAACACAATATTGAATATCGCCAGCAACAAACAGCAAATACCATTGCGAACAATTTAATTGATGAACAAGAGTTAGCCGATCCGTTATCTCAAGAGCTAAGCAAGTCTAATCAAGAATATGCTCAGTTATTACAAACGCTCACCAGCAATCATAATGCTGTGGTTGAGCGTCAACAACGGATTGAAAAACGTTATCAGTCTCAAAATGCACAATTATCAAATGTACTTGAACAAATAACCTGGGTAAAAACTAACTCCGCTTTTGGCGATCGTTTTTTACAAATGTTGCAATCGTTACCTAAGCCACCAAGTCTTGATAAGCTTCAAACGGAACTCGCAGACGCTCGCCTGCAACGATATCAGTTAGAACAACAACAAGCGCTCAACGCCCAGCAACTTGATAACAGTTCATTGTTCAACGAAACACAAATCAAATTACTGCAATCACAACAGGTATTAATAGAACAACTATTGCAAGGCTATGACCAGTATTTAGCTGAATTTGCTAAATTAAGAATTGGTTATGAGCAATTAAACCAGCTACATAACACCCTAAAAAACACACTTAACGAGCATTTATTTTGGGTACCCAACGCCCCTAGAATTGGCGCGCTCTGGCTTGTCGACTTAAGCCAAAGTGGTGCTTGGCTTATTCAACCGAGTCAATTACTGGCAGTTCAGCAAGCATGGAATGAAAACAGCATTTTATGGGCTTGGTGGGTTATTTTATTGCTGTGCTGCTTAATGGCACAAGATATGTTGACGCCCAAATTTAATCAATACATTGCCCGTTACTCTGTGTTTGTTGGCAACGTGACTCAAGACAAATTTAAGTACACAATCAAAACACTTATCATCAGTTTAGTGTATGCCTTAATTAAGCCATTACCTGTCATCACGGCAGGGGTCATTTTTATGCGCTCCGAGCAAAATGTTGTTTATGCTCTTGGTTCTGGAGTGACAGCTATTGGTGTTAGTTACCTGATATATCGCTTCTTTTACTTATTAACCGTCGATAAAGGCATATTAATTAGCCATTTCAGACGGCCAAAAAATATTGTTCAGCAGGCCCAAAAAATAATGGCCTCCTTTGTCATGCTTTGCGCCCCCTTAATTGGCTTAATGGGCTTTACTGAGGCACTTGAAACATCCCTTGTGCGCAACAGCCTTGGTCGCGGAGCATTTATCGTATTTTGTATTATGTTATTTATACTTTACAAAGACGTCTTGGTACTCATGGGCCAATATCGTAAAAATAAACCCAACGCAAATAATCTTGAAGTAGTACAAAAATTGGTGTGGGCAATACTGATTATCACGCCCTTATTTAGCGCAATACTGGCGTGTATTGGCTATTACTTCACGGCTTTCCAATTATTGCTTCAACTACAAATATCGGTACTGCTGGGGTTAGGTTTTTTACTGACTTACCAATTAATCAAACGTTGGATGCTCATTGAACGTCGTTTAATCGCTTTTGACCGCGCCAAAGCAAAGCGTGCTGAGCGGTTAGCTCAACGTGAAAGAGGCGAAATGAACAATGACCCTATTGAAACTTACGAAGAGCCCGTGGTCGATTTAGAAACAATCTCAAGTCAATCTCTCGGGTTAGTCAGATCCATTTTATTATTGGCGTTCTTTGCCAGTTTGCTGGGTATTTTAGCGCAGACACATACCGCCGTTTTTTCGTTTTTAGACGGCATCACGCTGTGGACAACCACCAGCACATTAAATGGTATTGAACAGCAAGTCCCTATTACTTTGCAGTCAATCCTCTTTGGCATCATTTTAGTTGGCTTTTCAGCTGTTATTGCAAAAAACCTACCGGGATTACTGGAGTTAATGCTCTTGCAGCGACTCGATTTGTCACCCGGTACAGGCTTTGCTATCACAACGGTAAGCAGTTATTTAGTGATGTTTTTTGGTATGTTGTTTGGTTTCTCGACCCTCGGGATGGAGTGGTCTAAATTACAGTGGTTAGTGGCCGCGCTCTCGGTTGGTTTAGGTTTTGGCCTGCAAGAAATTTTTGCCAACTTTATCTCTGGTATTATTATTTTATTTGAAAAACCCATCCGTATTGGCGACACAGTCACAATTCGCGATCTCACGGGAACCGTCAGTAAAATTCAAATTCGCGCTACCACGATTGTTGATTGGGATCGCAAAGAGATTATTGTGCCCAATAAGGCCTTTATTACTGAACAGTTAGTTAACTGGTCATTATCTGACCCCATTACTCGGGTTATTGTAAAAGTCTCAGTGTCACGTGATGCTGATCCAACCAAAGTTGAGATGTTATTACATCAAGCAGTACGTGAATGTGATCTGTCGTTAACCATACCTGAGCCAGAAGTCTGGTTTGCCGGTTTTGGTACACACACTCAGGACTACGAAGTGCGCTCATACGCTAAAGATATGTCTGCACGTTGGCCATTACGCCATAATTTACATAAACGTATTAGCAAAAAACTGAAAGAAAATAATGTTGAACTTGCGTACCCACAGATGGAAGTTCATTTAAATCAAGGTAAAAAAGAAACCCCAGGGCTGTTTAAAGGTTAATCAGCAGGAGACACTATGCTTATCTTTGCTCATCGCGGAGCCAGTGGTTACGCGCCTGAAAATACACTCGCTGCCATGACAAAGGCTATTGAATTAGGTGCCAAAGCCATTGAACTGGACGTTCATTGCGTTGAAGGGGAGTTGGTCGTATTTCATGACCGTCGCCTCGAGGGGAAATCAACCGGACATGGACTCATCCACCTTTGTACCCTTGCAGAATTAACACAATATGCAGTAGGAGGGGAGCCCATACCCAGTTTATGGGATGTGTTGACTCACCTTGACAGCATTACTCAAGGTCACTGTATTATCAATATCGAAATCAAGGGAGTCGGATGCGTAACCCCTTTCGTCAACATGTACCCGCGCCTCTTGGCACAATTGCGCTTTTCACCTTCGCAGCTGCTTATATCTTCTTTTAACCACTTATATGTCGCCCAAATAAAACAACAACTTCCCCAGGCTTTTGTCGCCCCCTTATTAGGCAGTATTCCCTTGGATTTAGCTCAAGTGGTTACCGATTTAGATGCTTACTCCATTCATTTAGATGTGGCATTTATCAATCAAGCAATCATTGACGATGCGCATCAGCGTGGTGCTAAAGTATATGTTTACACCGTTGATAATAGCGATGACATCCAAAGCTTAAAAGCGCTGGGTGTCGATGGGGTGTTTAGCAACTATCCCGACAAAGCGATTGCGGCAGCAGCTTTAGCACTACCTGAACAAATAAAAACATGGTTTGACTGATCAAGTCAGTTTTACTGCGCTTTGAAGGTAATTGACCTCAACTCTGGATAAGAGATGTATTGATAACGATATAAATCAATAGATTGACTAAAATCCACTGTCAAGCTTGTGATTTGTTTTGCTAACAAGGCGAATTAACGCGTCAATAGCTAGCCTATTGCAAGTTAATTCAACGCAGTGAGGAAGGCAAAGGACTGCTTGAAAGGCGTTTGTTATCCAGAGCTGAGGTTAATTGGGCAACGAAATGTTGAGCATTTAAACAAGGCTGATGCCATGTCAAACGGCTCAACGTGTTCGTTTAGGGCATAATTGCTGACGAATAGCATATCGAATAACCGAGTATCTCTTCACCTTCCCTCGCTGTTGCTGCGCTGCATTCTCGCCATTTGCTAAGAAATACCCATATAGTTACATGCCTTAATCAAACATCGCTAGACGTATTCTAGGTGGTCACTGAAAATCCTGATTTCTGATTCATTAGTTGAATCTAAAGATGAGATATCGATCATATTGCATTAAAAACAGTCAATTTTATACTAAAAAGTAATTGCCAATGATAACTGTTTTCATTTAGAATTAGATTACTTTTTTAGCTGTGAACTTTTTGTGTGAAGAGGCTTCCTTATGTACGTTTGTCTTTGTAATGCCATTACTGATTCTCAAATCAAAGCTGCTGTTAGCTTAGGTGACAGTTCATTGGCAGATGTAAAGAAGCGTTTAGGCGTTGCTAACCAATGCGGTAAATGCGCGCGTATGGCAAATGAAATCATCCAAACACAGCTTGACTTCGAACCTAATTTTTATGAAGTGGCTTAATACCATTTCGCATTAGACATAAAGCAACTAAAAAAATGCAGCTCTTGTGAGCTGCATTTTTTATGCTTTTAAACAATACAAAAGGCTATTGTTCTGTATTAACACTGTCCTCTTGTAAACCGTCTTCTAGTAATGGTTCAACATCAACGCTATCAACACGTTGAAGTCCTCTAGGTAATTTGGCTCCACGACGACCACGCTCACCACGATAGTGCTCTAAATCACTCGGTTTCAATGTGAGTTTGCGTTTGCCCGCCCACAGGGTAACTGCAGTATTATGTGGAACAACATTAAGGTGTAAGAGTAACTCCTCACGGTTTTTAGCACGTTCAGTAGGGATGCCGATGATTTTGTTACCTTTACCTTTTGATAATTGAGGCAATGCATCAACACTAAACATTAGCATCCGCCCTTCAGAGGTAATGGCCAGTAAAGACTGTTCAGTGCCTTTATGGATCAGTTTAGGCGCCAATGCCAGTGCGTTGGTTGGTAAGCTTAATAATGCTTTACCTGCTTTGTTACGGCTAACCATGTCTGAATAGGCACAAATAAAGCCGTAGCCAGCATCAGTAGCAAGTAAGAAAAACTGATCGTCACTGCCCATCAACACATGCTGCATGGTCGCCCCAGGAGCCATATTAAAACGTGTTGTGATAGGTTCGCCCTGACTTCGCGCAGAAGGCAGTGTGTGGCTATCGGTGGCAAATGCACGGCCTGTTGAATCAATAAAGACAGCCGCTTGATTACTCTTACCCATCGCGCTGCATAAAAAGCTATCACCCGACTTATACGATAAGCCTTCGGCATCTATATCGTGCCCTTTTGCGCAACGTACCCATCCTTTATCCGATAACACAACGGTGACCGATTCTGTCGGAGTCAGTTCTTGTTCCGTTAATGCTTTTGCATCAAAACGTTCAATAATAGGTGAGCGGCGGTTATCTCCATAGGTTTCACCATCTTGGAGCAACTCTTTTTTCACTAATGTTTTTAAACGGCGATCTGAACTTAACAATAACTCTAATTTGTCACGCTCTGCTGCAAGTTCATCTTGCTCCGTTTTAATCTTAAATTCTTCAAGCTTGGCTAAGTGGCGAAGCTTGAGTTCTAATATCGATTCAGCTTGCTTATCAGACAAGTTAAAACGTGCCATTAACTCGGTTTTGGGTTCATCATGAAAGCGAATAATTTCAATCACTTCATCAATATTTAAAAACGCGATCATCAAGGCTTCTAAAATATGCAACCTTGCCAAAACCTTATCTAAACGATATTGCAAGCGACGAGTGACAGTGCTGACACGGTACTCTAACCATTCAGTTAATAAGGTTTTTAAGCCTTTTACTTGCGGACGACCATCTAAACCAAGCACGTTTAAGTTAATTCGATAACTTTTTTCTAAATCTGTAGTCGCAAACAAATGCGTCATTAACTGTTCACAATCGATCCGATTTGAACGAGGCACAATGACAAGTCGCACTGGATTTTCATGATCAGACTCATCACGTAAATCAGATACCATTGGCAACTTTTTAGCCTGCATTTGGCTCGCAATTTGCTCTAAAATCTTACCGCTACTGGCTTGGTGTGGCAGCGCGGTAATCACAATTTCGCCCTGCTCCTCACTAAACACAGCACGCATCTTGATTGACCCTTTGCCACTTTCATATATCTTCGCGATATCGTCTCTTGGCGTAATAATCTCAGCTTCGGTTGGGTAGTCAGGGCCGGGCACTAACTCCATTAACCGCTCAAGCTCAGTTTTAGGATTATCAAGTAACTCAATGCAGGCAGACACTAATTCGCGCACGTTATGCGGTGGAATGTCCGTTGCCATACCCACCGCTATACCGGTAATACCATTAAGTAAAATATGCGGTAATCGCGCAGGTAAGGTTTTAGGCTCTTTAAGAGTGCCATCAAAGTTAGCCCCCCACTCGACGGTACCTTGGCCTAACTCTGACAATAATACTTCTGAAAATTTAGACAATCTGGCTTCGGTATAACGCATTGCCGCAAATGACTTAGGATCATCTGGAGCCCCCCAGTTACCTTGACCATCAACAAGCGGATAACGGTATGAGAATGGTTGTGCCATAAGCACCATCGCTTCATAACAGGCACTGTCACCATGAGGATGATATTTACCTAATACATCACCTACCGTACGGGCTGATTTTTTATGCTTAGATTGAGCCGACAGGCCAAGCTCGCTCATAGCATAAATAATACGCCGCTGAACAGGCTTTAACCCATCACCTATATGCGGTAAAGCACGGTCCATAATGACGTACATTGAATAATTTAAATAAGCCTCTTCGGTAAAGCGCCTTAGTGGCATTTGCTCTACGCCATCGAGGCTTAATTCAATCGAATCACTCATTTAGTTAGATTCCTGTGATTGTTCGGGTGCGTTATAAAACAAGCGGTAAACATTACCTTTCAGATCATCTGATATATACATCGCACCATCTGGCGCATTGATCACATCAAACGGACGAGCGACGGGAAATTCTCCATCCAAAAAACTCACCACAGTTTCACGTTGATTAATCTTGTCGTTGTCAATGTCGAGCATCACGATTTGATAGCCCACTTTGCTCGACCGATTCCAAGAACCATTTTCGGCAACAAATATTTTATGTTGGTAACGTTCAGGAAATTGCTTTCCACGATAAAAACTTAAACCTGTTGGAGCCACATGTGCGGGTAATTCAAATTCTGGCACGATTACATTTAAATTTTTAGGTTTGTCATAGGCAGGCTCTACCACATCTGTGCCATGTAAATAGGGGAAACCAAAATGACTCCCTTTAATATCGACACGGTTGATTTCATCTGCGGGAATATTATCCCCCATCCAATTACGGCCGAGATCCGCAAACCACAGTTTGTCGGTGTCTGGAGACCAGTCAAATCCAGTGACACTGCGTAAACCTAATGCAACTTGTTCACTGGCTCCGGTATCGACATTAATGGCAATAATACTGCCAAACGGCGATGACGCTTCGCACACATTACAAGGGGAACCAATTGACACATATAGACGTCCATCAGGGCCAAAACGCATAGACCGAGAATACTTTTTATCTAAATTAGGTAAGTTAGAATAGACCTCCCGTGCGCGGCTAGGACGGCGCAAACGAGACTCGATTTCGTCAAATCGTATAATGCGGTCTTCTTCGGTGACATACAGCGAACCATTATGAAACGCTAATGCCTCTGGGTATTCCAACCCGCGGGCAATCAGATAACGTTTGTCGACCTGGCCATTTTGATCGCTATCAACTAATGCGTAAACCGTGCCACTTTTTTGAGAGCCCACAAATAAGGTACCGTCGTCACCCACAGTCATTTGTTTAATATCACCTAAATCTGATGCATATAAACTGAGCCCAAACCCTTTAGTTACGGTAATCATCACAGATTGCGATGCAATGGCAATCGATACAGGAAACAAACCTAATAACATCATCCCTGCGAAGGCGTATTTATTGCCTAAATTGAAATAAGATCGAAATCTGAAATACTGCATGTTAATTCTCTTTTGCCTTATCTTAATATCGTTATTGGCATTTAACTGCGAGTTAGAGTAATGCTAAATCACCTTTGCTTTCTAACCAAACTTTTCGGTCAGAAGCGCGTTTTTTAGCTAAAAGCATATCCATCAATGACCATGTCTCGTCAGAATCGTCAATCGTTAGCTGAACCAGGCGGCGTGTATTTGGATCCATTGTCGTTTCACGCAATTGCAACGGGTTCATTTCACCCAACCCTTTAAATCGGGTTACCTGCACTTTGCCTTTTTTATTTTCAGCGGCAATGCGATCTAAAATACCGTTTTTTTCTGCTTCATCTAACGCATAAAAAACCTCTTTACCGATATCTATACGAAACAGTGGCGGCATCGCAATATACACATGGCCCTTTTCAACCAATACGCGGTAATGTTTTAAAAACAATGCGCACAATAACGTAGCAATATGCAGACCATCCGAGTCCGCATCGGCTAAAATACAAATTTTACCGTAACGTAGTTCAGAAATGTCATCACTGTCAGGATCGCAGCCAATAGCAATAGAAATATTATGCACTTCTTGCGAGCCAAGTACCTGTGACGCATCGACCTCCCAGGTATTTAAAATCTTACCCCGTAGCGGCATAATCGCCTGAAACTCGCGGTCGCGAGCTTGTTTCGCGCTGCCACCAGCGGAGTCACCCTCAACCAAAAATAACTCACCGCGCATCGGATCTTGGCCGCTGCAATCGGTTAACTTACCAGGCAAAGCTGGGCCTGAAACCACTTTTTTACGGGCGATTTTTTTAGCGGCTTTTAAGCGGCGTTGGGCATTACTAATACACAGTTCAGCTAATTGCTCTGCAAGTTCTGTATTTGAGTTCAACCATAGAGAGAAAGCATCACGAACAATGCCAGCAACAAAGGCCGAACTTTGGCGGCTAGAGAGTTTTTCTTTGGTTTGTCCTGCAAATTGCGGGTCTTGCATTTTTATCGACAAAATAAATGCCGCGCGGTCCCAGATATCGTCGGGAGATAATTTAATACCACGAGGGATCAAATTACGAAACTCACAAAACTCACGCATAGACTCAAGTAAACCTTGTCTAAACCCATTCACGTGAGTTCCGCCTAAGGGGGTAGGAATTAAGTTAACATAACTTTCGTTGAGGCTTTCGCCACCTTCAGGTAACCAAGTAATCGCCCAATCTGCGGCTTCTAACTCACCTTTAAAGCTGCCCACAAAAGGCTCTTCTGGCAGCATTAACGACCCTTTTACCGCTTCTTGCAAGTAATCCGTTAAGCCACTTTCATAAAACCATTCGTGCACTTCATTGGTGTGCTTATTGGTAAATTTAATGCGTAAGCCCGGGCACAATACCGCTTTCGCGCGCAATAAATAAATCAGCTTACTCACAGAAAAGTTAGGCGAGTCAAAATAGTTTACGTCTGGCCAAAAATGCACTCGTGTACCGGTATTGCGACGCCCGCAAGTGCCGGTTACGGTTAACTCTTCTACTTTAAAGCCGTTTTCAAATGCCATGTCGTACACTTGCGCATCGCGGCGAACGGTAATCTCGACACGTGTAGACAAGGCATTGACCACAGAAATACCAACACCGTGCAAACCACCAGAGAACTGGTAATTTTTATTGGAAAACTTACCACCAGCATGCAGTTTTGTCAGAATAAGCTCAACCCCGGGAATGCCCTCTTCAGGATGAATATCAACAGGCATACCACGGCCATCATCGGTCACTTCCAATGAATTATCGGCATGTAAGATAACATCAATTTTAGTGGCGTGACCCGCCAACGCTTCATCGACGCTGTTATCAATTACTTCTTGCCCAAGGTGATTGGGTCTCGTGGTGTCGGTATACATACCAGGGCGGCGCTTTACCGGGTCAAGTCCGTTAAGGACCTCAATCGCATCTGAAGTATATTGGTTGGTCATAATCCACACATTTGGAGTTAAATGGAGCCAAAGTTAGCTCAAATTGATCGTTATTTATAACGTATAAACGTTACAGCTGAATAAAATTACAAATTCTGTCTAATTGTTGTTCATAGCCGACAAAACTGTGGTCGCCACCGGGCTCTAAATGTAATTCGCAGCTGTGGTACTTATGTAATGCTTGTCGATAATCTAACACTTCGTCGCCAGTTTGCAACAACACAAGAAAACGATCTGGATGTCGAATCACCTGAGTATCAAACTGAGCAACCTCATCTCGATGTTGGGGTAACACCTGATAATGTTCATCGGTATAGGGATTATATTGAGGCCCGATAAACTGTTCAAATAATTCGAAAGGTTTTACCGCAGGATTAACTAAAACCGCTTTACCACCATAGGTTTCTGCTAAGTAACTGGCAAAATAACCGCCTAATGATGATCCTATAAAACGCAGTGTTTGCCCCTGCTGTTTAGCTTGCTCGGTAAACTCACACAACAGTGTCATTGCAGCATGTGGCGAAGACGGTAATTGAGGTTGATAAAAGGTCAAATGGGGGTAATGCTGGTTAATGTATCTGGCGGTTTGAACAGCTTTATCCGACTGCGGTGAACTATTAAATCCATGTATATAGAGTAGCATATTTCCTCGCGAGTCGGCAGATTACATCATTAGTACCCACTTGCCTCATTATCAGGTGAAAAGCGATTTCCGGGCACGCGGTATACGTTAGTGCGAATGCTACCATCGCCTGCCAGCTCCAGCAAACGATAACCGGGTTGCAGTTGGTCTAAAGCAAAATAAGATGAAAGCGGTTTAAATTGAATACACGTTGATGGCGTCGCCATTAATGGTATCTCACCGTGGGGGCCAATGTGTAATTTATCAACTTGCTGATGAACATGTCCCCACAACACACCTTTAACTTGCGGGTAACGACTTGTGCGCGCTAAAAAGTCTGAACCATTCATCATGCAATGCTGATCAAGCCATGCGCAATCCATCAATATTGGGTTGTGATGCATCACAAGCAATGCATGTTTGTCAGGATAAGCTTTAATAGCTGCATCAATCAGCGCAAATTGTTTCTCCCCCATATAGCCACCGGGCTTACCAAGTACGGTAGAGTCGAGCATCAAAATGATCCATTTTCCGATGACAATAAGCTGTTGGCCAAAAACATGCTCACCTTGCATACGCACCGCCATTAAGCGCGGATCATCGTGATTGCCTGGTAAGTAGTGACAAGGTAAATTGAGTGCTTGCACTTTATTGACAAAATGCTGATAAGACTCTGGCGAATAATCTTGGCTGATATCACCGGTTGCGAGGAGTAAATTTGCCGGATATTGACTTGCCATAAATGTATTAAGCACAGCTTGAAGAGATTGCGTAGTGTTAACACCTAAAAGCTGCCCTTCAGGATCGGCAAAAAGATGCGGATCAGTTAATTGAACTAATCGCACAGGTTCACCTTCAGCAACAGAATAATGTACTGCGTCTTTAAGCACTAAACATTCCTAACTCAGTAAAATGGTAAATATTCTAAGATTAACAAGCCACTCTCCTTGCACCAATCTTCAACAGTTCTTCAAGAAATGCATTCACTTGAAATTTCTCGTCGCTATGGTGCATGCGTATATTAGGATAATCATACACTGGCTTTAAGCGATAAATCTGTTGGCTACTTAACACTTCTGCTAATTGAGCATCATGATAAATACGAACAGTGGCTTTTGGGGATTTAAAAAAGTGTCCATTTGGTATAGGGCGAGAAATCTCGATTAACTGAGTGTATTTTGTATTCTCAATAATATTGACCCACAACGAACCAAACTCACCCTCTACCTGCCAAGGCTTGTTAACGATAACGTCTTCTGGTAACCATTTTAAAATAAGCGCGTAATTACGACCGCAAACAGCCAAAAATGCACTGACATTCGGTTGATACTTTTGCTTTTTATTGTGGTTTGACACAGTCAATCAATCATTCCTATCTGTTAATCTTTGTCTTTAACACGATTAAAGTGTGTCGCGAATCTTTTGGTAGTTCAGCATTAACCACTGAATCCCCAAAACAGTAGAGGCGTTATCAATTCGGCCATCGTTCACCCATTCATAAGCTTGTTGACGGCTGACAACATGAACACGGATATCTTCATTTTCATGATCAAGCCCATGTACTCCTGACGCTTTCGTGGCATCAACATGCCCCCAGAACAAATAAAATCGTTCAGTTGTGCCACCAGGACTCACCAGGTAGCTATTAATGGGCGTTAAACTTTGTATGCTTAAGCCGGCTTCTTCAGCCAACTCACGCGTGGCGACTTGCTCAGGAGATTCACCGGGTTCAATCATACCTGCCACTAACTCAAGAAGCCAGATTGATTTAGTAGTTGCTAATGCAGGTACGCGAATTTGTTCAATTAGCACGACTTCATCACGCACAGGGTCATACGGAAGTACGACAACAGCACTACCACGCTCAAATACCTCGCGTGTGACCTCACCACTCCAGCCCCCGTTAAAGAGTTTGTGCTTAAAGGTGTATTCATCTAGTTGAAAAAAACCCTTGTAGAGTACTTTTTTTGCAATCAGTTCAAAATCAGAATCAGCGTTAAAGCTCGGTGTATTCAAATGTTCAGGCATACATTTCCTTGTCGATTAAACAAACGCTTATATGCGGTTTTTAACCAAATTACCGTTGCATAATGACCTTGATAAATTGATTTTTATTACACATACAAACGGATTAAAAAAAATAAAATCTGTTACACTTCAAATTTGACTTGAAAATCAAAAAATCAATACTATTAAGATGCACAGTAGATAAAAAATAGTGCACAATGCATTATAAAGTATTGTGGAGTATTTTTACCGCATTAAACACAATGCACATACTGATTGCCACGTTAAGATTGCTTTGCTATCTACCCTAACCTTAACCTTACGGCACAACCGAATTAACAGTTTTTAACACCTCTTATCTATGAGGCAATGTCTAAAAAGGGCAGCAAATGAAATTCAAAATTGGATCATTATACGCAGCATTAGCATTCGCTATTGCCGCACCGGTAGCGCAGGCTGACGACTTATTACAAATTTATCAGCAAGCACTGACTAGCGACCCTATCGTATTGCAAGCAAAAGCACAGCGCGATGCATTATATGAAAGCATCGAAGAGAACCGAGCACCACTACTACCTACCATTAGCGCCAATGTTGGTTATGCAAAAGCATGGAACGATCCAACCGTCGACACCGATGGGTTAACCGGTGGTGTTAGCCTTAGCCAAGTCATATACGATCATAGTGCATGGGTTGGATTAAATTTGGCAGAAATGGCCGCTTCACAAGCTGATTCGGCTTATGCTTCGACACTACAGTCATTAATTACTCGTGTCACTAGCGCATACTTTGATGTATTAACCGCCAAAGACAATTATGAGTTCCAAGGTGCAGAAAAAGCCGCAATTGAACGCCAGCTTGAACAAACCAAGCAACGCTTTGCTGTAGGCTTAACGGCAATTACTGACGTGCACGAAGCGCAAGCACAATATGATCTTGCATCAGCACTCGAAATTTTAGCGTTAAACACCTTAGATAACAGCTACGAAGCGCTACGTGAAATTACCGGCATAGACCACAAATCAATTAACGTACTAGACACAACCCGCTTCTCTGCTGGCACACCAGCGCCTGCATCGTCAGCAGAATGGTTAAAAATGGCCGAGACTAACAGCATTGATTTAATGACTCAGCGCATCGCAAAAGATATCGCAAATGAGACCATTAGTTTATACAAAGCGGGTCACATGCCGTCTTTAAGCTTGTCTGCTGGTTATAACAAAGGGGTAGACCAAACTCCTGGTCCAGATTACGACAACACCAATATTGGTGTCACGTTAAGCGTGCCAATCTTTGAAGGCTTTGCTGTGTCTTCACAAGTTAAACAAGCCCAATTTGCTTATGTAGAAGCGAGTGAGCTATTAGAACAAACGCACCGTAGTGTGACTAAAAATGTTCGTAATAACTTCAATAACGTGACTGCATCAATTAGCTCTATTAAGGCATACGAGCAATCAGTGATTTCATCTGAAAGCGCGTTAAAAGCCACTCAAGCCGGATTTGAAGTGGGTACTCGTACTATTGTTGATGTACTAAACCGTACTCGTGATCTGTACGATTCTAAACGTCAATTGTCAGAAGCCCGTTATGGCTATATTAACTCAATCCTTGCCTTAAAACAGGCTGCTGGTACGTTAAATGAAGACGACATTATTGCCATTAACAACGGTTTGATTGCACAGTAATCAGCGTATGTTAACCAATAAAAAACCGCCAACTGGCGGTTTTTTTATGGGGCTATACTTTCAACTTAAAAACGCAGCTCAATTCCAGCAAACGCACCTTTAAATTGAGTATTTTGTGACACATCAGAAAAGTCGCTAACATCAAAGTTAAAATCACGGTAACCCACTCGTACTAACGTATTGACGGCTAAATTGTCAAATTGCCAACCTAACCCAACACCATAGTCATATACATTTGACTCATCAACACCAAACAATACATCGGCAAAGCCAAATAAACCAAGGCCAGCAACGCCAACTTGGGCATTGGCATACCCCATAAACACACCACTATCAATGTCAATTTGTTCTGGGTGGCCAGCATCAAATACACGTAACGAACCGTTCATCTTTTTGTATGCTGCACCTAAATCCACAGACACTAAATCGTTGTCTAGAATCTCGTAATAAAGCACAAAATCGGTATTATTGAGCTCATTAATAACCGACACTTCACCTTCAAACGCATTGCCATTAAACGTAAAATCAACATTATCTAAATCCGCACTAGATTCTAAACGGTTTTCACGTATTTTTAAGTTGGGCACAAACGGTAAAGGATGCTCAACAGCAATCCATACACTCCCTTGAGACGAGTCATCAGAAAAACTATGGCCGACATTATCGTCGTCATTAAATGAATTGGTGGTATCTGCTAGCCAATAATCAGCACCGATCTTAAAACCCACAACCGTTGCCGCATTTGCAGATGACAAACTTAATAAACCCACTACAGCGGTGGCAATAAGTGTTTTATTCATCATTATCCTTGAGAAAGTAAGTTTGTTAAATCAATAACCGCAGCATTAGCACGCGAAATATAGTTCGCCATAACTAACGAGTGGTTAGCCACTAAACCAAAACCGTTACCGTTTAGTACGATTGGGCTCCATACCGTTTGCTGAGTCGCTTCAAGTTCACGAATTATCTGGCGCAAGCTGACTTCAGCATTTTTCTTTTCAAGCACGTCAGCAAAATCCACCTCGATTGCGCGCATAAAGTTTAATAGAGCCCATGCAGAACCTCGGCTTTCATAAAATACATCGTCAATTTTCCACCAGCTGGTTTTAATTTCGCTGCTTGATAGACCTGGTGTTGATTGACGAGCAGAGCTGTCACCGGCTAAATCAGTATTTAATCGTTCCTGACCGACGCTAGCCGATAAACGCTGCGACATGCTCCCTAAACGCTTTTGTACTTCTTTAAGCCATTCATTTAAATTGTCGGCACGAGCATAAAACTGAGCATTGTTATTATTAGCGTCACTGATTTTAGCGCGGTAAAGTTTCAGTAATTTGATTGCTTCACGATATTCCCCCTCTGCACTAGGGACAAGCCAGCTGGTGTTTTCAATGTTCAGTTTAGAGTGAGCTGCGAGCAAGTCATTATCTGCGGTAGATTGTGACTGAGAACGACTAAATTCTTTACGCATAATGAGTGCTAAATCACGTACTTGCTCCAACGCACCAAACTCAAATGCGGGCATATTATCCATCATCAGTGACGGAGGCATAATATCATTAGACAGCCACCCACCAGGTTTATCAAGCAGTGCTTCCATGGTTAAAATCAATGAACTGGTGGTGCTGTAACCCACAATTTTTTTTGAGTTATCAGACTGCGCAGAAATAGGTTCAATCGTGTCGGGCTCCATACTCCACCAAACACTGACAAAATACAGCACTAAAGAAAGTGCCCCTACCACGCCTAATATTTTATTCCTTGATACTTGCATCAATATCACTCCTTAATGATGGTGATGATGGTCTGCTTGTTCACCGTGTTGAGCTGCAGCCTGCTTTAAGACAGGTAGCTCAATGGTAAGTTTCTGACCATCCTCAAAAATTAATTCTAGAGGCACTTTATCATCAACCGCCAGCGGGGCCGCTAATGACAATAACATTATATGATCACCTGTAGGTTGAAGTACCAACGAACCATGAGACGGTATCGAAAACCCTTTAACCTGGCGCATTTTTACCATGCCATTTTCTTCAATAATTGTATGTAACTGCGCTTCTTTCGCTACGCTAGAATTAACGCCTACTAACATTACGGCATTAGCAGTATGGTTTTCTAGAGTGAGATAAGCTGCAGTATTGGGTACACTCGCAGGCATGGCTCTGACATAACCATCGGTCAATACAATATTAGCCGATGCCGCGAATGACCATGATGATAACACTAAAAAGTTAAACAGGTGTTTGAATATTACTTTCAATGTCTTAAACTCCATGTAAAACACACTCGCATTCACTACAGGAAATCACGAATGAGTTATATTCAGGTAAGAGATGATCAAGGTGTACGCATCATCGGGTTTAATCGTCCAGAAAAGCGTAATGCCTTCAATCTAGAAATGTATCAACAATTAACAGAATACCTGATCCAAGGCGAAGCCGACAACGACATTCGCGCCTTTCTGTTTCATGGCACCGACGATTGCTTTACTTCTGGCAATGATATCGTAGATTTTCTGCAAAGTGGTACATTAGATGACAATCACCCTACGGTTAAATTCTTGTTTTGCTTACTTGATCTGAAAAAACCTGTGGTTGCGGCTGTAACAGGTGCCGCTGTCGGTATCGGCACAACATTACTGCTGCACTGCGACTTAGTGTATGCAGACGATCACGCTAAGTTCCAAATGCCTTTTGTTAATTTAGCTCTAGTGCCAGAGGCTGCATCGAGCATATTATTACCCGCTATTGTTGGCCAACATAAAGCCGCTGAGCTGATTTTATTAGGTGATGCTTTTGATGCTCACACAGCTTTGCAATTGAATTTAATTAACCGTGTGCTTGCCGCAGATGAGCTAATGAACTTTAGTCTTTTACAGGCAAAAAAATTGGCGGCCCAGCCACCGTTATCGATGCAAGCATCAAAACAACTGTTACGTTACAATCAGGCTCAAGTAAAAGCCCAAATGAAATTAGAAATCGTAGAGTTTGCTAAGCGTTTACAAAGTGATGAAGCTAAACAACGTTTTAAAGCCTTTTTAAACAAATAATCATCACTAAATAATGTTGCACTCGCTCACCGCCAGATACAATGCTGGAGTGAGCGTTAAAAGCGTGAGGTTTTTTGGCCCATGACAACTGCTACTATAAAATATGCTGCCAAACTGATAGCTGGATTTGTCACCACCAAACCCATAGTGACAACACGGGTCCATAATAATGACCAACCATACTGTTTTGCTAAATTAGCCGAAACGCCACACACAATCCTCGCCTCATCTTGTAATCGACTGATTAAACGATCCATATTTGTCTCCCTTTATATTGCTGGTTAACGTTGATATTCGCCAAATAAACTATCAATGTATTCATCATCATTTAGCGCTTAGGCTTGGTCATTAATGCTTGGCCATAACAGCAAACTGGCGAACATGGCACACAATGCAAAACTCAATACAGGCAACAAGAGTAGCGACATTAATGGCAGCACCAAGCCTATATTCCACAGCCAATCCATTACTTATTCTCTGCCGTTTGTGCAGCAATAGCGCTTCGATTCAACTCTGGCTCAATTATCGACGTTTGCGCAACGCTGGTATTAATGTCATACACCTGCTGTGCAATTTGAGTTTGTAATGACAACATAAACTCTTGCTTAGCTGTTGCGATCATTTCTTGACTGGCTTGAGATATATTTTTTTCAAGCGTTTGGAACGTACTAGTCACTGAAATCTCATCCGCTTGAGCCGATACGCTGGCGGTTGCTAATACAAGAGCAGCGATAGAAAACTTAACGGTACGATTTACAAGTTTATTTGAAGTTAAAGTAAACATGGTGGCATCCTTTCTTGTGTTGGTTAATGGCAACTAAACACCTGTCTAGTTGATTACACCATAGGTATTACAAGCTGCGTGCCAACTTTAAATAAAACAGATAATCAATTGTAAAATAACGGTTTTATTTTAAACTCTTAATAAAATACACTCAAACACCTCAGTTTAAAAAACCAACAGGTAGTAAAAATAACCACCGAGTTGGCGAAAATAACCAGTGCATTTAACGCACAGGGTTAAGGGGCGACTGTGGCGCAAGCTAACACTATTATTTTGCTGTAGTGATGCGGTAACTGTTTGACGAAATGAGGGGCAATGAATGCGTCATCGCACTGTTTTGAGCAAGCTATGAGCGTATAAATGCGTTTTTAGCTATTTATTAACCTTATTTGAAATAAAAATAAGCGTACAAAATATTTAAGCCAAAGATTGAATGCATAATGAGTGAGTAAAAAAAACAAATCAGCAATTTTCAGTTCAGATAAACAATAATTTAATTAAATTTACAAAAATAGTAATAGATACATTTCTTGATCACTATCATCTTTATTGTTGCACGCGTTAAACCTGTGTTTAATTAAGTTATTAACATTGTGTATTTATAGTTTCTGCTTTGTATTAATTTAACCCCCGATAAATAACACAAAAACAACAAACAAACCAAAAAAACAATCAAACCATTGATTTTAATGATAAAATATTTAGTCAAATTAATTATCAACCTTTAATCTGTTATCATTTTGTTTACATGCCACCTTTGTTGACGAAACTTTTTTTATTCATTAATAATATTTTTGGTAATTGGCCTGGCCGATTACCAATAATTAAAAATATAACAATTGGTTTTATTTAATTCCAAGAATAGGGAGTTTTCCATGAGTTCAGTAACATTGACTGCCAAAGCAATACGCCGCAGTTTATTCGCTGTAGCAGCAACAAGTGTCGCAACAACAAGTTTGTTTTCTTCTGCTGTTATCGCGGCAGATAACGAGAAAGTTGAACGTATCGAAGTCACTGGTTCACGTATCCAGCGACAAGACATGGAAACGGCATCCCCCGTGACCGTTATTTCTGCCGAATCAATCCGTGCAGAAGGTTTTACCTCTGTCGATGAGTTGCTACAAGCTCAAACGTCAATGGCCGGTGCCGCTTTAGGTTCAAGCTCAAACAATGGTTCTGATGGTGTAGCGCAAGTTGACTTACGTGGCATGGGTTCTCAACGCACGTTAGTGCTGCTAAACGGCCGTCGTATGGTGAACTCAGGTTCAGGTGCAGACAGCTCTGTGGATTTGAACTCTATTCCCGTGGCAATGATTGCACGTGTTGAAATATTAAAAGATGGTGCATCGGCCGTTTATGGTTCTGATGCTATTGCAGGTGTGGTTAACATCATCACCAAAAAAGATTTTGAAGGATTCCAATTAGACCTAAACGGCAGCACTACCAGCGAAAGCGATGGTGAAACGGGTGAAATCAGCGGTTTATACGGATTTAATACCGACAGCGGTAACTACACATTTGGTGCGGCTTATTCAAAGCGTGAAGGCGTGATTCAATCTGACCGCGATTGGACTGAGCCCGGGTACAGCTCTTATCTTCCAACCGGTTCACTCGATGGTATGGTGCAAGATGGTGCCGGTGGTTGGGAAGAACGCTCAACCGGTTATGATTATACGACAAGCAGCTACTACCAAACGCCAAACGAGCGTTACAGCTTGTTTGCTAACATGGTTCAAGAACTCGACAATGACCTAGTATTAACGGCTGATGCACTTTATACCAAACGTAAATCTGATCAACAGTTAGCACCACAACCGGCATCAGTCATGCTAGATGTGTGTGATAGCGATGCGGATAGCTCATGTGTCACCTTGACCGATGCAATGACAGATGCTGGTATTTCAGCTGATGACACAGGCCGTGTTGAATATCGTCGCCGTATCACAGATGCTGGGCCACGTATTTATTCACAAGATACCGATACATTCCGGATCTCAGCGGGTCTTGCGGGTGATCTTGATATTAATAAAGGTATGAACTGGGATATCGCTTACACCTACGGTAAGAACAAGGCTGAATCTACCGTTGCAAACTCAATTAATGCAACCAATCTGTCTGAGTCAGTTTATGCCAATCAAGATGCCTGGTTCAGTGGTGATGCATTAACAACTGCAATTGTGGATGACATCAGCTATACCGACAATGCTGATGGCGGAAATGAACAACAGGTTATTTCTGCGGGCCTAAACGGTGATTTATTTGATGTAAGTGCGGGTACCGTCGCGTTTGCGATTGGCGCAGAATACCGTTACGAAAGCGGTTATTACAACCCCGATCCTGTGACTGTTGCTGGCGACAGTACTGCTGCACAGCAAGATGCAACCGATGGCAACTACGATGTCATTTCAGTATTCCAAGAAGTCAGTGTTCCATTTACTGACAAACTCACCGGTGAATTTGCACTGCGCTTTGACGATTACTCAACATTTGGTAAGGCCTCTACCTGGAAAGTTGGTTTAACCTATGAAGCAACCGATGATTTAATGCTACGTGGTGTTGCAGCTACTGGGTTCCGTGCGCCAAGTATCAGCGAACTTTACGGCGGAGACACAGGCTCATATGACTATTTAGAAGATCCATGGGGTAACGAGCAAGATTCACAAATCTTGGTGCGTTATACCTCAGATGAAGATCTACAAGCAGAAGAATCAGATTCATACACAGCGGGTTTAGTCTACTCACCTAGTTACGTTGAAGGGTTATCGTTAACGCTTGATTATTGGCGCTTCAAAGTAACTAATGCCATTACTCGTTTAGATGTTCAAGCGGGTCTTGATGCATGCTATGCCGATGCCTCATCTTCATCGTGTGAAACCTTTAATATTGGTTCAAATGGTGATTTAACTAATCTCACTAGCTCTTTAACTAACGTCGGTAGCCAAGATACCAGTGGTATCGACTTCAACTTAGCCTATAGCTTTAGCGCATTATCACTTGATTGGAAAATCAACAACGATACCACCTACTTGCTAAACTTTGAGCAAGAAGGCATTGATTATACGAATATGATCGACGGTAACTTTGGTGCTTATGCTGAATTACGCAACAACTTCAATATTCAAGCTGGCCAAGGTGATTGGAATGTTATCTATTCGAACCGTTATATTGGTGAAATGGAAGATCTAGGTACCGGCGATGATGTTGATGCCGTGCTTTATCACAACATTGCGGGTACTTATCATGTGTCTGACATGGTTACACTTAGTGCTGGCGTGAAAAACATCACTGACGAAGAGCCTTCAAATGTGTCTAACGGCAGCGATGGTGGTACGGTACCAGAAGTGTATGACACTGTTGGTCGCCAGTACTACGGCGGTGTCAGCGTTAAGTTTTAATGGGTCGCCTTTTCATGCCCATTAACCACTAAAAAAACAGCCTGCACACAACAGGCTGTTTGTTTATTTCCCCATGCAGTCAACGTGGGGAAATGACGTTATACCCAAGTGATAACCAACAAGTGATTAATACCAATCCGGCTAAGCTTGTGTCTCAGCTAATGCTTGGGAATCAACAAACTTAGCAGCAGCTAACAGCACATTAATATCGGCATTCGGTTTGTGGGCATTTTCACTTAAATGACGACGCCAACCACGAGAACCTGGTAACCCCTGGAACAAACCAATCATATGACGAGTGATATGATTTAAGCGGCCACCTTGGGCTAAATGCGCCTCAATATAGGGGATCATCTGCTCAATCACTTGTTCGCGAGTCATAACAGGACTATCAAGACCGCATAATTGTTGATCTACCTGAGCCAAAATATACGGGTTTTGGTACGCCTCACGCCCTACCATCACCCCATCGAGTTGCGCTAAATGTAACTTCGCTTCTTGTAGCGTTTTAATGCCGCCATTAATACTAATATTAAGCTGTGGGTAATCACGTTTTAATTGATACACGCGATCATAATCCAGCGGCGGAATTTCGCGGTTTTCTTTTGGGCTTAACCCGTGTAACCAAGCCTTGCGAGCATGGATAATAAATGCAGTACACCCTTTTGCATTTACGGTTTCAATAAAATCAGTTAAAAATGGATAACTGTCTTGCTCATCAATACCAATGCGGGTTTTAACCGTAATAGGGATATCTGTAACTTGCTTCATCGCATCGACACACTGAGCAACAAGCTCAGGCTCTGCCATTAAGCAAGCACCAAAGCGGCCATTTTGCACTCTATCTGACGGACAACCTACATTCAGATTAACCTCATCATAACCACGCTCTGCAGCCAACTTAGCACACGATGCCAAATCAACAGGGTTAGAACCACCAAGTTGCAACGCCAACGGATGCTCTTCAGTGTTATAAGCTAAATAATCTCCTTTACCTTGTAATATGGCCCCGGTAGTCACCATTTCGGTATAAAGTAGCGCCTTAGCCGACATTAAACGCGCAAAGTAACGGTAGTGGCGATCCGTCCAATCCAGCATAGGTGCTATGCTAAACGTTCTATCTAGCTCAACCCTTGGTGTATCTTGCTTTGAGTCTATATTTGATAAATTCATTGTTCTCACATTTTGGGTTATTTTTACACGTTTTTGAGCATTTTTAGTTGCGCGGGGAACCTATAGGGAACCATAATAGATTGGACTATGGTAACGGGGAACCTCAACAATGGCGTCTTACAGTATTCAAAAACGTGATAAAGCTGACGGCACAAGTAAGTATCGCTGCTTAATCCGTGTTAAGAAAAAAGGCATCGTATTATACACGGAGCAAAGAACTTTTACCAAAAGGTTGCCAGCTGAGGCTTGGGGCAAAGAGCGAATTGTTGAAATTGAAAAAGACGGCTTTGAGCAAGATGAAACGGTGCTCCCTACTCTTGGTGAGATAATCGATAAAACATTGGCTGACCAAAATATCAATAGCACTATTGGTCGGTCTAAACGTTTTTGTATTCGTTTACTGGGTGACTGTGATATCGCCAAAGTCAGAATTGATAAACTAAAGCCTCAAGATGTGATTGAGCATTGTCAAAGTAGAAAAGAATCTGGCACAGGGCCTGCAACAATCAATATCGATGTGAGTGTTATCCGCTGGTTACTAAAAATCGCTAAGTCTAATTTTAGTTATGAGGTCTCCCAAAGGGCGGTGATTGATGCTTATGATGCACTCTATAATCAAAATCTCATTGCCAAATCAGCGCGGCGTTCGCGTAGGCCGACGGTTGTTGAAATAGAAAAATTAAAGGTTGGACTAGAAGAGCGATCAGGCAAAAGAGCTGCACATATTCCTTATGTTGATTTGCTCGACTTCTCTATTTTAAGCTGCATGCGTATTGGTGAGGTCTGCAGAATTTTGTGGGAAGATGTGGATGAGACACAAAAAGCGGTGATTGTGCGTGACCGTAAAGACCCTCGTAAAAAATCGGGTAATCACATGCTGGTGCCGCTATTGGGTGGGGCGTGGGAGATATTACAAAAACAACCACGTAATGATGAGCGGGTATTCCCGTTTAATGAAAGGTCTGTTGCGGCGGGGTTTCAACGGGTTAGAAATGAATTGGGTATTGAGGATTTACGCTATCATGATTTACGGCGTGAAGGGGCTAGCCGGTTATTTGAAAAGGGTTACACTATTGATGAAGTTGCCCAGGTGACAGGCCACCGCAACATCAATACGCTGTGGCAAGTTTACACTGAGCTATTCCCGAAGCGGTTACATGATAAAGATGTAAAAAAATAATCTTGGTGTTACTCACAGACAACGGATTTGGAGTAAGCGCTAATTGCTTTTGCATTCAATGCGATAATCTAAGTCCGTAGAAATTAACCATCCTAAAAAATTGCTTTATCCTATTGATTTAAATGACGGTGATTTGATTAATTCTACGATCTTATTCAATAAAAATGTTGCGTATATGCAAAAAATGCCTTAAAGATATACAATACAAAAAAGATATTGCCAACAAAGCTACAAACAGTATAATGCGCGTCCAAAGCAAGTAGGAGTTCAAAATGCGTACAAACGAGTTAGTTATTCGATGCTATGCCAAGAAAGAAGGTGAAGCTTGGGTGGCTGTCGCTGTTGATTTATGTTTAGCTGCGCAAGCTGAGTCTATTGAGTCTGCTAAAGCAAAATTAGAAGACATGATACATTCTTACATAAATGATGCTTTTACTATCGATAATCAATATGCACACCAGTTACTAAGCAGAAAAGCACCTCTATCACAAAGGTTTGAGTATTACTGGGCTGCATTTGTGACTAAATTTACTAGTAGAATCAAAAATCAGTCTAGACTTTTTGACGAAGTTCTTCCGCTTAGATTAGCAAATTAAGTCACTTTGTTCCCTTTTACTAAATATGCACCACCGACTTGTGCAGAAGTAAAGCGAGCCTTAAAGAACATGGGGTTCCAAGAGTACCCACAGAAAGGCACATCTCATGTTCATTGGAAAAAAGTAGTCAACGGTTCCTTATTTAAAGTTACCGTTGACTGCCCTAAAGCCCCCTTCTCTAAAACATTAGTTAGTTCTATGGCTTCACAAGCAGGAGTTTCAGTAAAAGTATTTCTTAAATACTGTAATGATAAGAAACTTAGGACTGATCCACATATAAGCACTTCCCTTAAAAACTAAACCTCTATCTCTACAAACGCTAATGCGGGTGCAGTCCCTAGCACCCTGCCGTCTTGAACGTAGATGTGATCGCCAACGCTGCCTGAACCGATGACTCGTTGCGTGTGGTTACTGGCAGTGCTGGCGGTGACGGTGCCGTCGGTGTTGACCGCGTTAATCGTCATGATTAAGCGCGGGGCGCTTAAGCTTTGTTGTAACTGCTTTAACATTACGATTCCTTATGCTGATTTAGATACAACCGCTTATGCAACGTGGCGAACGACGGTGATGGTTTGCTCTACATCGATGTCGCCAGTATCGCTAACCGATGCGTTGATAGTGACTGAGTCGCACGTACCTTTGAATACCTCGACACCTTCACGAACGCCAATCAACATACCAGGTGTTGCGGGTGGTAAGTCTGCCATTATCGGTAAACTCATATTGATATTAAGCTTGTTGCCCGTGTCGGCCAGTGCGTTGGTGCCGGCTGTTCGTGCTGCTTGGTTATCAACAATTAATTGAGCGCTGATGTCATCGGCGGCGATATTGCCAGCGGTACCCGCGCGTTTTACTTTTGCGCTAATACCCTGCTGCTCACCGCGCAGCCAAACCACATTGCACTCGGTACCGATTTCTTTTGATTCGCTGTAATTGGTGATCACAGCATCGTGCACGGTTAAGTCTGGTGTTACACCATCCATTAACCACGGCACGGTTGGCCAGCGTGGTACCACGGTTAATGCTTTGGTTTCATCGTTTGATAACAGCATGCAACCCAATTGCGCAACGGCCTCTTGCACTGCATCGATGGGTGATTTATTGCCAACGCTAAACGCGCCTGCAGGTACGTTAAAATCAACAATGCCATTAAGGGCGATTGTCCAACCCGTAAATTGCAACATGTCGGTGAGCAAACCCGCAAAACTGCGTGATGTTGCGTTGGTATAGCTGATTGGCAATACATACGGCGTGGCTAATTCGGCGCTGCGGCTGCGGCCAGTTCCGCGATACGTTTCATTTCCAAACACTTTGCTTACACTGGTTTGCTCTACCAAAACAAAAAACTCATAGCCGTTAATGCCGACTTTAAGCAGTTGGTTTTCAGCACGGCTGGCATCGATGCGACTTGAAAAATCGATACTCACCGAACTGGCCCACTGGCCACGGCTGCGGCTGATACTGATATTACTGATCACAATCGGTACGTCATCAGACACACGCACACACGTAATAGTTGGCTGCATTAAATAATACCTGCGCAGTTGGGGTTCTATGGGGGTTTCAAAATCAAGGCTTGGCAAGCTTGGGTTGGCTTCGATTAGCCCGCCGCCATCGTCAAAATAACAATAGTTAGCTGATGTCGTAAAACGTAACTGCAATGGGCTGGTTGAACTGGCCCAAGGTTCGCTAAACCGAATCGTTACTTTGCCGGTTGGTGGTCGATAACGGGTTGAGCAAATCCAACTCGCAGTATGCGGCCCCCAAGCAATACTTGGCTGAGTTAACCGAACATTGCCATAGCTGTACGCGGTGGTGATATCGTTAACTAACTCAGCACCATTACACCAGTTGATATTGGCTTGGAACGTATTCAGCGTTGGGGTGACTTGCCAATCTACAGACATAATTGTGCTGTGTTGATTTGGTACCAGCCAAGGCAAAGTCACGCTTTGTTCAACACTCGGCGCGACAAACCATTGCCAATTTGTGGTTAACTCAGTTAACGCATTGCCAGCATAATGTATTACTGTTTGCTGTTGAGTCAGTGGTTTATTTTGCCATTGGATTTTTACGCGATAGTCTGTTGCAGGATTAGATAGCACACCTAACTGAATTTGATTACCGAGCTGTTGGCTTGCACTTATCAGTTGGTAATCTTTTGCAGCGCGCAATGGCGGTTGCCAGGTAACGCCCAAATGAATACCCAAAGACGGTGCGCGGATTGGCGGCTCTGGTACCACTTCGCCTTCAAAGCGAATAGTGACAGGCGAACTGGCATTTGGCCAAGGTTGACTAAGTCGTAATTCAATCATGCATTAGCATCTATTAAATCAGGTTTAACGCCGTCAACGATAGCAGCATTATACTCTTGATTATCATCAAAAATAATCACTGACAACTCTCCTGTTGTTGCATAAATCGCTGGTAAAATAATGTTAACTAAACCAGCCGCTTTTATGTTACTTGCATGAAGCACATTAAATTGACGGTTGTTTATAACTAATAATCTTTCCGCTAGCGGGTCAACATCAACCTGCAATTTTGAAACCAGCCGGACCGGTTTAAACTCAGGCAAAATAGGTGAAATTATCTTAGTCATACCAAGACTCCAAATTCACAAAAAATTGAACGCCTACGGGATTTGTCATGCCAAAATGAGCGACACCATTGATGTCAATAATTAATGGCCAAGGTGTATCTAAATACCCGTTGCAATTACACATCAAGTACCCTGGTACATCCCCGCGGATAAATGGTGACTTAGTGCTTAAATAGGCTGGCGTGCCTGCTCTGTCCAGCGTCCCAAACGATTGTTCACTAAGAATTACTTTAAAATAGATTGGAGTAACCCCCCTGCTTTCAACTGTACCAGCCAATGCTCTGGTCGTTATATATGGGGTGTTATATTTCATGTACATATTAGACGAGTGATCAAAACCGTCGGTATCGTATAATTTATTAAACTTATGATCGCTAACAAGTGCTGCTAAACTTTCGCCGTACGTCCCTGTATAGTCATCAGCGTGTCCATCCCCAAGCAAAACCGTAAACGCACCGGCATCAATGCCGTGATAACTATTAATATCACCAACAAAAACTAACTGTTTGTTGGCCTTGTAATCATAGCTACCATAGTAAACGCAATCGGTCGATCTAGAATCTCTGAGCTGAAAATAAAACCCTCTTTCTGTACCAATCAAAACCCACCCCTTATCAAACTCACCAACCGCAAGTGGTTTCTGATAGCTAACTCGTTGTAAATCATCCAAACCAGTAGCAATCTGAGCTGTTTTAATATGTACATTATTGGCCCAAGATCCAGTAGGCGTAGCATCAAATCTTACATACGAACCAGTCCCTGAAATGGGTGAGTTTCTGAAGATAACCCTTTTCCCATCAGCACTTTCAAACTCATTTGTCCAACCTAAAGACGCTTTATTACCGTACCCTTCAACTAAACACTTTTTTAATATCGCAATAATTTCTGACGAACTGGGTGTCGATAACTGCGGCGCCCCTGCATCATCCCAACGATAAACCGTTACTGGTAATCCCATGATTTTCCTCACACGAAAGCGGTACCAACATTACTGCTGGCACCACTGTCTTTAAAAAGTAATTAAGCTTCGTTACCGCGAAACGCCAATACGGCGCGGTCGGTGTTGATTTGGCTGTGGCCTGCTTGCACGGTGCGAATTGGCATAACCGGTTTAGCACTGGCCACGGTGGCAAAGCGAATGGCCTCGCCCGGGTTCCAACCGGCACCGAACGCGCCGGAGCGGATCACAAAGTACGGTTGATTGGTTAACGTATTAATTGGGGCAAAATCGTTTAACGTATCGCCCGTGGCAATTTGACCAATACGTTTACCGACACAGCGGAACGCTGTGCTTGAGGTAAACACTATCGCCCAATCTTCATTCACCGCCGCAGCGTTGGTGACCTCAATCGGGTAATCAACCGTGTTTAAATTGCCTTGGGCGGCCTCGCCGTCTAGGTCCCAATTGTTCGCCCAACTGGTCATGTCGCGCACCTTGCCGACTCGCGCTTGTAAATCACCGAGTATCTGCACACTGGCCACGCTAGAACCAATAGGATACTCACGCGACAACGCCGCCGAAATGGTCACAGTATTGGTGTTAACAGCCGTGACTAACGCCAACTCGCTAATGGTGTCACTTAAAATAAACGGTGCAGTAAAGCCGCTAAAGTCACTGTTTAACGTGACCGTGCCGGCTGCGCTGTCAACGCTAAAGTGATCACTGGTAGCGGTCCACAAACTGGCGCCAGTTGAGTCGGTAATATCAACAAAGTTACTGCCCGTGCGAATGGTAATGACCGTGCCGCTACTTGGGCTAACTACGTTTTGATAGTCAGTGTGTGACACAGCAACTGTGCCCCACTGCCTGAAAATATCGACAATTCCAGCATTGGGTATGCGCAGCGGGTTAAGGCCGTAAATATCAGCAGGTGGCAGGTTGCGCACCTGCTCGGTAATGTCATAGCGCAAGGTGCTTAGCTTAACATCTTGAGTAAACGACAACTGCACCAGGTTATTGACAATACTGCCGCTAATGCCTGTGCCGGTTACCGTGCCGTTGGCATCACTGCTGGCGCTGATTAACACATCGCCCACGGTAAACACCTGCACGTAAAAGGTATCTAACACGGCATCGCTGGCGTTTAATACAAACGTAGCCACGCTGGCTGACTCGGGCGCAATCACTAAGCCCACATACTCAAGATTACTCATGCCAGACTCTAGCGTGATACTGCCCGTTTGATAGTCCACAATAGCGGCGCGGATTTCTTCACGAGTAAGCGTTCCAAAACCAGTGTAAATAGTGATGTATAACGCGCCATCACGTTCAGTAAATTGATAAGGCCCACCTTGATAAGTCACCTTGCCGGTTAAGGTGTTGGGTACTAACTCGCGATCTGCAGGAAATGCATCGGCGTTGTCATAGTTTTGATACGACACGCCCGAGATATACTGCAACGACACAGGGGTATTGAGGTCAGGTTTACGCGATAACGTCACGCTAACCGTGTCACTACTCACCACCACAATGGCATCGTCACTGCCGTACTGAATGCCACCCGATGTATAACTGGTGATTGGGGTGTAATCTATTGCCGTGTTATCACCTTGTAATACATCAACCAAGGCAAACTGATAGCTTTGCGCCGTTGTCGCATTTTGGGTCACCGTTTTACGTACTATGTCGCCGTCGCTAATCGCTTGGCCTGTTTTAACTTGCTCGCTTAGCACCACTGGCAACAGGTTTTGCTGCACAGAAGCAACGGCTAGGTTCTTGTTGCTACTCGCGGCAGTTAACTTACTCACGCCATGGAACGTTAACGGGCTGGCCTCGTTCGTTAATCGCAGCTTAGTGCAGTTGGCGGTGGCATTAATGGTAACGTTGTACTCAGGGGTTGCAAAATCAATCGGCGGGTCGAATACAATATTGCCCTCACTGTTGCCTGCCCCGTTGGTGTCAGTCACCATGGCGTAATGTATTTTGCGTGGCCAGTCTGCATCTTCAACGCCAGGGTATTCCACTGCAATGGCAATCACTTGGCCCACGCGCAAACTGGTGGTTTTGCGGTACTCTTTACCGTCGAACGTATAAGTAGACTGTAAATACTCGCGGCTAAAGCTGTTTTGATTCGGTAAAAAGCCTGGGGCGCCAGAACGGATTAATGACCCCGCCGTGACTGACGACTCTAATATTTCTTTCATTTCGACCATGCGGTCTTCATCGTCTAATGCATCGGCCTCAACCAACAGCATAGACACTAGCGGGTCGGTTGGCGGCTGACTAATAAACACATGGGCATCGAGCAATGTGGCTGTGTCTGTGGTGTCTAATGCTGGGTAGCATTTAACAACATCGAGTGACGATTGCGCGTGGTCGATGTCTGAAATGGCAGTAAACAATTCGTTTAATTTGCCCGACTCCACCGCGTTACGAGTACGCTGGCCGCCTGCGTCGTCACTGGTACCAAGCAACTCGGGTTTAAATATCTTTAATTTATTACGGGTAATGCTCATGGGCCACCTGTGTTTATCAATAAGCGAAAAAGAGTTACAGCGTTAAAAAACGTAATACCACGTTGGTGAGCAGCGGATACCCGCCTAGCTGGTCGTCCACGTCATCACCAGTTATCACGCTGGTTTGGGTGTTATCCCACACCACATTAATGTCGGTGCCATCGTGACTAATCACAAACTCAGTTAATGTGCTGGCCGCATGGGCTTGCAGTTGTGCAAACTCACTGCGGGGCATCCAGCCGTTTTTGCTGCCAAGCTCTAGCGCTATGCCTGCGGGTATCACGGTTTGCTGAATATGCGGGGCACCGTTAAGCGCCCGCTTCATGTTGGCCGCTACCCGCTGGGTGTTATTGCGGTTTAGCCAGTGTAGTGGCTCGGTTAACACAATAGTGTCGATGGTGGTGTTATACATATCGCCTCTGTTTATTCGTTGCGTTAACGCTAACCACCTACAGATTGCAGGCGCTTAATTTCAGCTACCAACTCATTCACAATGCTGCGTTTGGCCTGTGCATCAAATGTGCTGTTACCCACTTGCAGTTGCAACACCACCGTGTCGCTGCTGGTTGCGGCGGTTGTTGTGGTCGTGGTTTGGGTTTGAGTTGCCGTGGTTTTGGCTGCTGCCGTTGCGGTCGTGGTGGCGGTTTGTTGCTTGGCGGTTTCGGCGTCACTAAGGGCCTGCTTTTCGCTGGCATCTTGCTGGGCTTTAAGCTCAAGACTTTGCGCCCTTTTTAAATCACTCAGGCTTTTTTGAAGCTTTGAAACTAACTGGCTATTACCATATGCTTCAGCCTTGGCAATTAAGTCGTCAATCTCTTTTACCTCACTAGCAAACTTGCGCTTAATGATATCCTTTTCATTGCCAAGAGCCGTGTCTAAACGGTCTTGAATATCCAAAGTAGTAGCATTAATGTCATCAGCTAAATCTTGAAACTTAGCGCGGGCATTATCAATGGCATTAGTCAGCGGTTGTAATTGCACATCCGACAACCCTAAAATACCACTGGCTGCTTGAGCGGCCATTTTGTCGAGCGCTTCTAGGCTGTAGGTGCTGCTTTCTATGTCATCAATTTGCCTTCTTATTGATAACGACGTTTGCAGTTCGCTGTAACGGCGCTTTTCTTCACCAGCCAAATAAGCTGTTTGCAAGATACCCATTTGCTCAATTCGGCTTATGAGTTCGTCTGCGCTGGCAGCGGTATCGATATAAGTTTGCCCGGTATCAAGCATCACGCTACGATGTGCGACAGTTGCGTCACGCAGTGCAATGTATTGATCGGTTTGGTTTTCTAAAGACTCGCTGTTTTCTTTGTTGGCCTCGGTGTTATCCTTAACTGCTGCGGTGGCCTCTTTGGTTTTTTCGGCATTTTCTTCTTTTTTTCGGGAGCTTTCTCCAACAACATCGTTTAAGTCAGAAAGTGTTTTCTCAAGCGTTTTTGTTTGAGCATCGTACTCTTGCTTGGTTAGCAAGCCTGCTCTAAAGTTGCGGTCGAGTATTTCTAGTTGACTTTCGTACTCGCGCTGTAGAACAAGCAACTCTACATATGTTGCGTTTTCTATTTTTGCAAGCTCAACAGATTCTCGTTTCATGTCAGCTAAGTTTGCTTCTTCCTTAGCTAACTTGGCTTTAATTAAAATGAGTTCATTAGTTGCCTTGTTCTCATCTTTTAAAGCTTGCTCTAGTGCACGTATTTCAGCTTCGGTGCTAACAATACTTTCTTGTAAGCCTAACTGCTCATCTGACAGCAGTGCTGTGCCCGCTGTAGCAAGGTTAACTTCATTAACCGTTTTGTCATAAGCGCTGGCTAATTCTTGTTGCGATATAGTCAGTTCTTTTTCAGTTAACAGCCCTTGTTCATACTGCGCCTGTAGCTCTTTGCGTTTAGCAATAAACTGATCTGTTAGTTCAGTTTGGGTTGCTGCGCTCGTATTACTTGCATCAACCTGCGTGGCGTAACTTTTAAGTGAATCCTTCAGTATATTTGACGCCTTAGCCAAACCCTCAGCAGATATCACCCCTTTTGCGTAAAGCTCATTTAATGACTTTTGGCGCCCCTTAATATCAATTAGCGCTTCAGAATACGTTAAAGTATTGTGGTTTAGCACAGCGAGATTATCAGCATGTTCAGCCGCAGCATCAGCAGCTTTTTTATCTTCTTCCGCTTTTTTCTTGCTAGCCTCGGCCGCCTTTACTTTTAATTGCGCCTCAATTTCGGTTTCGCGATTGGCCCGTACTAAAGCAGCAGTGAGCTCTCGGTAAGTGGTTTCAAGGTCTTTGTTATAAGTGCCAGATAATAGAATGTCGTTTATCTGGTTACGTTGATCAATCGATAGGTTTTTAAGCGCGTCTTTGTATTTTACCGTGGTATTAATTAAGCCTTCATAAGCAATAGAAGACTCACCATTCATGCGTTTATTTAGCGCGATAATATCTTCTTGATCACGCTTAATAGCCTCGGCAATTGTCGCGCTACGACTTTTAGCATCCTCAACTTGCTTTGCTGTAACAAACTCAACACCCGATAATTTACTTGCTGAACGCAGCGCTTCAAGCGTGGCAATATTCATATTGCTTAATTCTAACGCAAGCGAATTAACACCTATGCTAATGGTGTTTAAGCCAGCAGCAAAGGCATCCATGGTGTATTGGAGTGCGCTAAAAGACTCATCAGTCCCTGCCGCAAAATTATTAATATCAGCGAGTAAATCTACAAAGCCATTAGCCAGCTCTGGTATGCGTTCCATCAGTTGAATAACGTTTTCATCTACCGCATCAATGGCATCGCTGGTTGCCCGTATTGCAGTATCAACTTCGTCTGAAAATGCCTCACCAATACTTGTTGTCAGCGTGTGGAATTTGTTTTCTAGGCGACCAATAGCCGCAGACTGATCTGCATAAGCTTTAGCGGCTTCCTTCATGTGGTAGTCGCCAGCAATATAAGCTTTGTTAGATAATTCTAACGCCGTTTTTAAACGGTCTGTGCCATCAGCTAATACACTGAGCACACTCGTTGCTTCAACACCTTCAATGCCCATCGACTTAAGCGCATCAGAAACGAGGCCACCCTCAGACTTAACACGCTGTAAGCCCTCAAGAAACTTAACCAATACTTTTTCAGGTGCGGTGCCTAAATCTTTTTCAATTTGGTCAGCCGTTTCACCGGTAATTTTAGTTAGCAGCTCTAAATCATCGCCACCTTTTTTGCTGGCCTCATTAATTGCTGCGCCTAATTTTTGAATAGCTGTACGTGACCGTTCGGCGGGTTGGCCTAACTCAGCAAGGGTTGCACCAAATGCAGCAGATGCCGCAGAACCTAAATTGATTTCACGGGTACCAGTGACAATCTCTTTGGTCATGCTGACAATGTCAGCCTCTGTAACGGCAAAATCATTACCTAACGCAACCACTGAAGACGACAGGTTTTGTATTTGTGGAATACCTTCTTGTGTCATTCCCAAAATGCGCGCAAGCATGGTGGCCGCTTCATCACCCGCTAGGTTTGTTGATAAACCAAGGGCATCAGCAGCCGCGACTAAGTTTAAAATATCTTCCGTAGACTTAGTGCCTAACTGACCTGCAACCTCAGCCATTCGCAACAATTCATTGGTGCTAGTTGGGGTAACATTCTCGCCCAGGTCTTTAAGCTCAGACGCCATTTTAACAACGGCCTCACGGGCATTCCCTGTGGTTTTTTCAACTTTAGTGATCGCCGACTCTAATTCACCATAACCTTCAACACTTGAACGAACAGACTGAATAGCCGTTTGGGCAGATAGCAAAACAGCATAGGCTTTAGCTAACGCATTAATGGCTTTAGTGGTGATTAAGGTTTGCTTATTGGCGGCACCCGCTGTTTTTTGACTACTATCAAGTAATTTTTCATGCTGGCCTAACTTGTCATTCACCCCTTTTAAGGCTTGTTCAGCGGCGGCTTGTTTGGTTTTTAAGTCTTTGCTGGCATCAGCCAGCTTGCCCATATCAATGCCGGCTTTATTCAGCACCGCTTGCTGCTTGTCTAACTCCGTTTTGTTACTGTTTAGACTTCTGCCAAGCTTGGTTAATTCTGAACTTGCCGTTTTGACCTTAAGCGCATACTCGCCTTTTTTCTGGCTAGCTTTGTCAACTTCGCTGCTTATTTTTTTTAGTTCAGCGGTTTCTTGTTCAAGTTCTGTTGCCAAGCGGGTTGCGCTAGTTGCAGTGCTTTTTTGGGCTGCATCTAACTTTTGCAAATCATCTTTGGCTTTGGCTAATGCTAACGCTTGCGACTGACTGGCTTGAGCGCCTTTATTTTGGGTTGCGGTTAGCTTATCAACCTCCGCACTTGCTAGCTTTAGCTGGTTGTCATACCTTGCTAACTCGGCCACCGCTTGGTTATATTCAGTTTCAATACGGGCTGTAGAATTAGCCGCAGCAACCTGTGCCGCGTCAAGTTGCTTGGCTTCAGCGGCAACTTGCTTTTGTTCTTTTTTAAGGTTTTCTAATGCTACTGCATTATCAACATAGGCTTTTTCGCCTTTTTTAACTGATGCAGTTAGCCCATCAATGGCCTTAACTGCCGCTTCTTGACGCTTTAAATCATCCAGTTCAGCATTCAGTTTTTCGCTTTGTGCTGCAAGCCCAGCTAATGCCTTTTCAGACTTCTTGGCCTCGCTAGTAAATAAATCCTTGCCTTGGATGATCAGGTTAATAACTTGGTCTTTAAAACTCATGGTCGCCTCTTCTCATATTGTTGATACACACAAAAAAACCAGCAATTGCTGGCTTAAAATTTGTTGTTTTTTATCTCGACTTGCCACAAAATCCTTGCACACCAAATACGCTAAGGAAGCATCATGGAAGAAAAAATATTTTTGGATAAGGGTAAAGTGGTAGTGAGTAACAGCCGATTTATTGTTGACGGACAAACTTATGCAATGAGCAATGTCACATCAGTTAAATCGGGGGTTATTGAAGGTTCGCACTCGCAAACCTTTATATTGATACTTATTGCGCTAGCTTGCTTTGCTGCTGGTACAATCGGTTTTTTTATGGCTGTAATTTTTTTCGGGTTAGCATATTACAATGCAAAACAAGTGAAAAACACTTACACCGTAATACTCAATACCTCCGCAGGTGAAAACAAGGCGCTGAGTAGCCACGACCAAGCATATGTAAGCACTATTATTGCGGCACTTAACGATGCAATCGTTAGCCGCGGTTAAACGTATTGCTCAGCTAAGTGATAACAAATTGACAAATGCGCCTGAGTGGGGCGATACTAATGAGGCATTGGCAAAATCCAATGCCGGGATTCGTACCCCGCTATTTATCAAGGCGCAATGTCGCCAGCCACGTGCTGGTTTTTTATTGCGTGACTCAGCGCACCACTACTATGGTGGGCTGGGTGAGGCAGCCATTTGGCTGGCCGCTTCCTTGATGCGGTAGTACGAACCTTGCTCAGCTCATCACCCAATGTTTCGTACCGTTTGGTGATGATTACTCACGATATCAAGGAGTGTCACCCAATGAACTTACAACAGTCTAAAAACTACCCTGCACAACTGGTTTTTATTAACGGCCAACAAACCATAACCAATTCACTTATCGTTGCTGATTACTTTGGCAAACAACACAAAGATGTATTACGTAAAATTGGCCAAATAATGGTTGACGCCCCAAGCGATTTTACGTCAGCGCATTTTTGCGCTAACGTGCAAAATCAACAGGTTGGCACCAGTCAGCGTGATTTAAAGTGCTACCACCTAACCAAAGACGGCTTTATGTTTTTAGTCATGGGTTTTACGGGTGCAAAGGCCGCTGAACTTAAGATCAACTTTATTAATGCCTTTAACGAAGCCCAAGCAAAACTAAGCCGCACCACCCACCCATTTGAGCGCCAGCGTATGATGTTTACTTGGGAGGCTGGCAGAATAGTCAGCTCGCAACCGATACATGACGACCAGTTTGTGACTAGCCGTGATAAATTAGTGCAGTACATCCGCGAACCACGCTTTTTAACCTTAGCGCAGCTGCTTGAAATTAGTGAAGCGGCAAATAAGCAAATTGCAGCCAGCGTTCGATTTGTTGAAAGCCAAGCTCGATTGCGTTAATTAGTCTTACATTAAAAAAGCCCACAGCGGTTAACTGTGGGCTTGAATGTTGAACTATCCGGATATTCCGGACAGTTCAATTACGCTGCGCTACGCACAAAGAACTTAGACTTACCCGTGGCAACAATGCTGCTGTCGGCCAGTACGCCACCTTCGATATCGAACGAACCGAAGTCGTCGCCAATTAAGTCTAGGCCCGATGTTGGGGTTGGCTTCCAGCGGTAAAACTTAAGCACGCTTGGCTTGCCGGTTACGTCGTTAATACCGTCAACCACCACCTTCACTTCTTCGCCTGACTCAACCAGTGCTTGCAGGGCGTTACCCGCTTTACTGGTGTAAGTCACTTTAAGCGATTCACCTGCGGTAATGGCACCTGTGCTTAATGCACGAATACCCGCGGCACTGACAATGTAATCGTCGTTGACGTCATAGGTTGTAGAACCTGCTGAGTTAGTGACCGTTACCGCAATATCGGTATCAATCATTTTTGCGGTGTCGGCTAGGCCATCTAACACAGCAGTAATGGCTTCGTCTGTTACCGACTCGGCGGTTAACACGTCAATTTTACCGCGCAGTGCTAACGCTAGGTTGGCGTTGCTAAAGTCGTTTAACGTCATTGATAGGTTAACCGATTTAACCACGGTGATTTCAGCAGCGTTACCGCCACCACCGCGATAGTTTGGCTGCTCTTTGGTTTCTTGCTCGATTGAAATGTTCACGCCGCTGGCGTTACCCACGTCGCGGCCGTTGACATACACGATGCCCGAGCCGATATAACTCTCTACTACGGTTTCGCTCATAGTTGTTCTCCAAATGGTACTGTATGAATTAAGGTTAAAGTGATGACCGCTAATCCATGTTTTTCATGGGCTTCGGGCATAATGTATTTACATGCTTCGGACTCTTTAAACGTAATAGCTTGGGGTAGCCATGACGGTTTCTCGGTATTACGTTCGTCTTTAAAGAGTGCGCTGCGAATGTCGCGAACTAGGTTGATTAGCTCGGCGGTGGGGTTGGTTGATTTACTCAGATTAATGCCGGCAACCACTTGCAATACCAAATCATCGCGGTATGGGTTAATGCCGTTTTTAGCGCCGAACAAATCGGTGTAAGGCTGCAAAAAAATGAATTGATCATCCTTTACAACCGACTGACCATAAAAACCTTCGCGTACAGTCGCGCCGTCAACCAATTTGAGTCGGTCTATTAAAGCTTGGATCATGGGGAACCTCTAAACAGGAATGTAACTACTTAGCGTATTGGCCATATTTTTTACGCAGATGGGCAATAATGGGTGGCTCTAAATCGTCACGCATATACTTAAATGCCCCCCAAACTGATGGGCCGTATAATGGCTTTTGGTCTACCGTACCTGCCTTTTTGGCTTTATGCTTCCCTAGTTTTCTCCAAGAATTATCTTTGCGCTTACGCATAAACATTACTTGGTTACCGTTTTGACCAATAATAGTAAATGCTCCCTTAAACCAAACTGGCTGGTTTTTATAAGCACTAACATCATAACCATTTAATACTCTTTGCCCTTTTTTCCCTGTTCTGTAACGTGGCTTAGCCATTCTCGTCAAGCTAGCAGCCCTGTACCTTGCAGAAATATGGGCGGTCAAATCATTGGGGTTGATACTAATAAAAAAATTATCTTCCACATATGATTTTGACTCATAACCAAATTTGTTAAATATTTTATCTACCGCAAGATTTTTTCCAAAAAAAGCAGCATCATCAATAGCCTTAGCGATAGCTGGTGCTTGTACATCACGCATCCGCTTTAGCTCTTTCGAAACCTCCTTAAACCCTTGTGTGTTTATCCACATATCTAACTCCCGTATAAAATACTTACAGCGCTAAGTAAATAAACGTCACGGTAATTTCATCCCGCGTATGCAGTTGAGTTAACCGATGCTGCTTACCATTTAACTCAAACACATCATCAGCCATTACCTCGCCTTCTTGCTGCAAAAACTCGGCAATGTTCACTGGCGCTTGCACGTATTCATTACTGAGATCTATTTCGGTTGGCGGCAGGTGAACACTACGACTAAAAGCGGCTTGACCCGATGAAGGGGTAAACTGGCACGACTGTGCCAGTTTGATGAACGCACGGGTAAGCTTGGCGCTTATGCGTTCGTTAACGCTAGGCATTGATTTTTACCCAAACGGTATCGCTTGGGTTAGCAGCTGCTGCCCACGCTTTACCCGCTAAGGTATTGCCCGATGCGGTGGAGGTGATCATGCCGTCTGACTTGATATACACCTGCGCACCTTGGGTGATGTCGTCGGCGGTGACTTTAGGCAATTCAAACACGCCTTCGGTTGCGCCTACGCCCATTTCATCAATGGCAACATTGCCAAGCGACACGGCAACTACTTTGCCCAACAACACTGTCCCACCACTGGCAACGGCTGCCGTGGCGGTAAAGTCGATGGTATTACCATCTGAAATACAATTTTTCATGATTCATTCCTGATAAGAATTGCTGAAATTTAAGCATAAAAAAGCCGCTAACGATTTCGATAGCGGCTTGTTTTATGTTTACGTTATACGCCTGTTGATTTAACCAAGCCACGGTGATCAAGTGGTGACACACCCGCATCGATACGCACTTTTGTTGCAACACCGTCAACAGTAAAGCCTTGTTGCTGCTCAATGTAAGGCGTGTCGATTCCGTCAAGGTATGCCACTTCAATCGTGTCTTCACCTTGTGCCGCTGATAAGTACCACTCTTTATCGCTTTTCGCTTTTAAGCGTGGTTCAGATAACACTTCAACAAAGTCGCGGATTGGGTTAGCAACACCTGAGTTTGCATCAGTACCTTTAACCGACGTTGACTGAATAATTTGCAGAACCGCACGCTTAAGATTTGGCGGTACCAATGCAAACGCTGGCATGATGTTTAATGGCGATTCGCCAATCATTTGCGATTCCATTAATTCAGCAGCAATACTGAACGCTTCAACGCTTGGCGCACCTGATGTTAAGTTGCCATGGTCAGCATGGAACAAGGCTTTACCGTCGTTCATTTTGCCGTTTTTGGTTAATACAGCCCAGAACAAGTCACCAATGGTACGCTTGGCCGCTTTACCCATTTTCATCGGTACGCCCATTAACATATCCATGTCGTCATTAATAACCGTTTGGCGTGTTAATGTGAAAATACCGCCATAGGTCGCCAAGGCAATCTTTTCAGCGTGGTCGCCAATGGTGATGTACTTGTACTCAGCACCGTCTTTGACTTCTGGTAAGCTTTTAAACTCACCCATGCCAACACGATGTGCCACTTTAAAGTCGCTTAACTGACCTTTTTTAGCGATACGTTCAAAGGTTTCTTCGGCATCAGCCCAACCTTTTAACACTGACTTGTTGGCCACATCTAACATGATGTTACCGAAATCAGATGAGGTATGAGTAAACGCTAACCCCACCATTTGCATGACGTTCATACCAGCACAACCGATACCACGGTCGGCTAACGATGCTCGAGCCAGTTCACGCAAATTGTAACTGCCGTAAGCGTTGTCTTTATGTGCTGCTTCATGGCCAGCGCGTGCCATTAGTTGCGCACGAATTGAGTCACCGACAATGTTACCGTTACCCGCATGAATGATCACACTGTTAGGCTGTGCAGCTAACGGTGTAGTGCCTTCGCCAAGCTTTGCCAAAATCATGTCTTTGGCTTTGTCTGCATTGATGGTTGCATCTGCAATACAGGTATTTTTAAGTTCTGCTAATTGCGGGAACGTGGCGAACGCAGCATTAATACCGCTAATACGCTCAGCGTTAAAGGTAATTGCAGCGGCTTGAATATCCGCTTGCGACGGGGCAGCGGGTGCTGGTACCGATGCGGATGGTGCTGGGGCTGCTGGCGCAGGCGTGTTGGTTGCACCAGGTACATTCCCCTGCGGTGCAAACAGGTTTTTTAGAGCTTCAGGCATATTAGTAAAGTCCTTGAGTCTTTTTGAGTTGAGCGAAGCCGCCATTTGCAGCGGTTCAGTTAGGGTGTTGGCGAAACCTTTTTCAACCGCTTCGCGGCCAGTTAGCCATGTTTCAGCTGCCAAAAGCGTGTGTAGCTCATCTTCTGGCAAACCTGTTTTTTGTTGATATGCGCCAACTAAATTGCCTTCTACTTTGTCGAGTAAGTCAGCATATTTGCGCATGTCGTCGGCGTCACCTAATGTGCCGCCCCATGGTTTATGCACCATCATCATGGCGTTTTCTGGCATGATGACTTCGTCAAATGCCATGGCAATCACACTGGCCATTGATGCGGCAAGGCCGTCGATATGGCAAACCTTGTGCGCGGGGTGACCTTTGATCATGTTGTAAATCGCCATGCCCTCGAACACGTCACCACCCGGTGAATGGATGCGCGCCGTTAAGGTGCCGATTTTGCCTAATGCTTGTAAGTCGCTGGCGAACTGACGGGCACTAATGCCCCAGCCGCCAATTTCGTCATAAATCATTAACTCGGCATTACCGTTTTGAGCCTTTAAGCTGTACCAGCTTTTGTCGGGCTTATTGGTCGGCGTCAGGGTCAGGCTTGCTTGTGGTGCGAGCATCATTGCGGCGGCCAGCGCCAGTTGTGTTTTTTTCACTTGTGGTTACTCCGTTTTGTGGCTCTGGGTCGTTACCCGTGACCATGTCGTTTTCGCGGTTAAACTTAACCTCACGCTGGCGTTGGCGTTTAACTTCGCTTGGGTTACGGCCACGGGCGCGCGCCCAATCAGCCTCGGTTGCGGCATTACCGGCTATCATCATTTCCCAGCCTTGGGATTCTTTGCGTGGGTCAATCCATGGCATGGTTGGCCCGTAGTACACCGCATCAAACAAGGTGCGGGTGTCTAGGTCTGGCGGCAGGGTTAATGGGTCTTGCTTGTTCATTAACTCCATTTGCAACCAGTTTCTAAATGCTGGCCTTGCCCAACCGGCACAAAACCATTGCTGCATAATGCGGTTTGACTCGTCTTGCTCGACCAACTCTTGGCGTTGGCTTGAGTAGCTGCCTTGATAGTCACGGGCAATGCTTGAATAACTGCCTCGGGTACCTGCGGCGCACGCTTTTAACTGACCATTACGAAAATCGACTAAGTGCACGTTGGGGCGGTTTGACTCAATCATGCCGACGTCTTCACCCGGTGCGAGATCGTCGAATGTCATGCCGGGTGCAATGTTAATTTCGCGGCTTTGGCTTTCGCCAGAATCGGGAATAAACATACTGGCGTCACCGCGCTTAATGTAAAACGCTAGCGCGGCGGCAATACGGGCGGCGACTCGTTCAGATTCTTCATAGTCTTTAATGTCGCCAAGGCGGGTTAAAATACCGTGAAAAATACTGATACCGCGCAACTGGTGCAGGCGTTTAAATAAGCCCAGGTGCAACATGTTGCTGGCGGGTACCGTTTTTGTTTTGTAGCGAAAGCCGATTTGGTCAGACGGGTGATCAAGCAGTACATGGTAGTTAACCACTTGGCCCCAAACATTAACCTCCAACCCTTGGCGCACTCGGCTTGATACATCGTTAAGCTCAAACGGGATGTAATCAGGCTCTAACGCCTCGATGCTGTATTGCGTGCCTTGCGGGTTTGGGTGACCAAACTTGGCCACTTTTCCGCGCACTTGCTGGCCGAATACTTCACCGTCGCGCAGTGCGGTACGTAACACCAAACGTTCTAACTCTGGTCGCGTGTAGCGCCCTGTTACGTCAGGCTTTAATGACCAGGTTGCAAAGCGGCGCTGTATTTCATTGGCCAGTTCGTCGAGTATTTCACCGCTGATACTGCGGGGTTGTGGCTCAACCACAATACCTTGGGCGCCAATGACCCGTTCTTCCATGCGGTCTAAAATGCCAATGCTGAGGTCGTGGTTTTCGTCTAACCAACGGGCTTGTTCTCGCAAGCTTTTACCTGCAGCAAATACCGCTTGGTTGGCGCCGCGCCCCTCTCTATTGGCTTTGTGGGTTCGGCTTGGGCTGGCTGCTTCGTAACCTTTTAGGTTGCGATAACTCATGGCCGCAGCCTGCCGATTTAGCGCCCACTTAGGGGATATAAACGATAGTGCATCGTTGATAATGCTCATATTGTTTCCTGTTAAAATCGGGCGAGTGTGGTACCCCGTGGGCGGGTGTACATGCTTAATGTGCGCTGCCATTCAATGCGGCCTTTGCGAATTTGCTCTAGGTCTTCTGTGCTCATCATTTTGCCGTTTATGGTGACTGACTTACCCGCCAGCACGTCTTTTTCGGCTTCGATATACAGCGCGACCATTTCTGTCGCTTGTTGCTTTGACATTACAGCCAGCCTCCTGATTTAGCCGAACCACCATTGAGCCAGTTATTAGCTGGGGCTTTTTTCGGTTTTTTGGGTTGTGGGGGTTCATCGGTTAATGATGGGTTTTCGTCTTTGTTTGTTATCGCTTTACTGAGCGAGTCGAGGTTAATGCCGAATCGGTCAATGGCGATATACAGCGCAGCCATGGCATACACAAAACAGTCGAGTGCTTCGTTACGTCTGCCGCCTGCGTCCCATCGGTACACAATGCGACCGTCGCGGCGTGTTGGCATTTTGCGTTCGGCGGTGAGCTGTTGCAGTTCAGTGTCATCACAAATGCTGTCGTTTAACGGCAAATGAATTGCACCAGGTGTACGGGTATCAACACTGGGCTGAGTGCGCATCATGGCCATGATCAACTCTTTAGCGTTGTCGGTACCGACCTCAGTTAAGTACACACCTTTGTTGCTCCGCTTGCGCGGGAAATTGGCAATCGGCTTGCCGTACATGTTGGCGCCCTTAACTGGGATTACACGGTACAAACCAAGCTTTTTACTCATTGAGTAAACGGTGTCTGTGTAGTGACCGCCCGAGTCCCACGCGGTTGTGCCGATGTTAAGCACTATGCCGTCGTTGCGGGTGTAACTTTGGTTTAAGCGCAGTGCGACTTTATCGAGCAGCACTTGGCTTGCGGGGTCGCCGTACAAAATAAACCTGTCGATTAAGGCGCATTCTTTACCTGCGCCCCAGCCCCAAACACGGCCCTCGTATCGGTCGTCTTGGGTATCGACACCCGCCGTTAAATACACAACCCAATCAGGCATGTTGCCGTTGGGGTACATTTCGCGGCGGCGGCCTAGGTCTTCCCACTCGATGCGTTCGCCGTTGTCGTTGTCCCACGGCTGGCCCAATTTGGTGTTAACAAATGTTTGCAGCTTTTCTTTGTCGCCTTTGGCTTTGTAAAACTCAGTGACAAGCTTTGCCCAACTGTTCAGCGTGTTGTATGCCGACCAGATATAAATCGAGATATTTTCAGGCGTTAAAAAGTCGTTGCCGTCTTTATCAAAAAAAGAGATAAAGTCAGGGGTATACACGCCCGTTTTGTCGCATATCCATACTGCGCGGGGGTGCTCTTCCATATCATGCAGCTGATTGTTTTCAATGCAACAGCCGCAGTGTTCGCACACGTAATACGCTGTGCTTGGGTCACTGCCTTGCCACTTAATACCAAATGGCTCAGTTTTGCCGCCCCACTTTAAATGCTGCAATTCGTCGCAGTGCGGGCAGGGTAAGTTAAACCGAAATTGGTATTTGCTTTCACTACAGGCCTTTTCAATTTGGCAGGTACCGAGAATTTTAGGGGTAGATCCGCGAATCGATTTAGGAAACATCGACAGTTCAACACGGGTGTCACCTAGTGATGTTGCGTTACCTTCGTGTTCGATTGACTCGTCAAAACCTGCAAGCTCATCGTAAATAACGTCATCGGTTGAAATTTCGCGGTAGTTAGCGGCTGCGGTACCACCACGTACCATTAAGGTTTTACCGTTTGAAAACACCTTATCTTCTAACGTGCTGTCTTTGTGTTTGCGGCCAATCCAAGGGGCGAGCGCCTTCCAAATCGGCATGTCGCGTATTGCCGTTTCAACGTGTTTTTTCATAAACGTTTTGGCGGCGCCGTCACGCGGCTGGTATATCAGCACGTTGCGTTTTTTGTGTTCGATTTTGTAGCCAGCGTTGGCCATCAGCATTTTGGTGTAACCGACACGCGCTGATTTCATGATATTCAGCGTGGTGATTTGGTCGTTACCCATGGCATTTAAAATTCCGATTTGAAACGGTAGGCTTTCCCACTTGCCCTCTGTGTAGGACGATTCTGACGACATATAAAAATGGGTGTCGGCGTATTCACTGCATGTTAAAACAGGTGGACGGTAAAACGATTTAAGACCTGCAGATACAGCGGCTTTCAGATTGTTAATCTGTGCTGCTGATATACTCATCTAATAAATCCTCAATGCCGCTGGCCAGCTCTGCGGCGGTGTTTTGGCTTTTAATCACTTCGGCGCGAATAGCGTCTATGGTGCGCTCTGGCATGTCGGGGAATTTACGTTTTACGCGTATGTGGATTTGGTCCAGCACTGGCGATATTTGCGCTGCAATACGACTGAGCACAAACGAGCAAAATGCCACCTCGACCACTTCTTTGCGGTCTTTTTCGTTTTTAAGCTCTTGGCCGTCGGCCTGCGCTTTGGTTAAGCGATAGCGTTCATAGTCAATGTTGGGTTTTTCGTCTTCATCATCTAACGGTTTGCTGATGTGCTTTTTACGCTCATTAGCCACGCGGTTCCCCACCACATCGGCCATGGTGTATAAACACTCACGGCCTTTTTTGCTGTGTATGGGTACGTCCCACTTGTCGAACGCCTGGGTACTAATACCCAAACTTTTGCACAGGTCGGTTTTGTTCAGTAGCACTGGCTCGGCTTCGGGTGTTTGAATACGTGCCATAAAATGCCTATTTGTTTCAGTTAGTAACCTTGAATGATTGCGGTGCTAGTGCCTGCGCTGGTTAGCGTGAACCTTTCTACGTTACCCAGTTCAATGTTATGGCTGCCTGCTTCAAGGGCTGGTTGAGTAAAGTCAGTACCGTTAATGGTGTAAGTCAGCGATAGGTTGTCACCGCTAAATATCAGCTGGTGTTGTTTGCAGCTTTGCATAACACCTGGGCGCGTAACGTCCACGGCCGACGTAGTCACCGTTAAATTTTGGCTGTAAATCATGTGAGTTCCTTGGGTTTTTAGGGGCGTTGCTTGCGGGTGTTACTTGCGGTTGCTATGGCGTGGTAGTTTCATCTTCTGGCTCGGTTGCAAACTGGGCTGCAAATTCAATTGCTTCATCCCACGTTAGCAGCATTGGTGTTGTATCGCTGATGCCAAATGCGATTGTGTAGCCCTGCGCAGTTAAGTATTCAACAAAGCGTTCTGCGTTTGCCTTGTGATAATTCACCATGCGATAGTCGCCATATTGCACAGCATCAGGCCATGCGTTTTTGGCGGGTTCGCTGTCTTGGTAGCCTTGTTCGGACAGCACAACAAACACGTATAAACCAGAATCAAGCCATTGCTCTAGCTGTGTCATATTGCTGTCCACCCTGCTGCGTTGTAATTTGTAATGACAGCAGTATACGCTGACAGTGGCGTAGTCCCTTGTGACGCACCTTGCGACTTATTATTTAGGTTTAAAAACAAGCTTTTATTCACACCCTCAAGCGATACATTTTTAACATAGCCGCTTAACCTTGTTGTCGAATACCTGCCAATGGTGCTAACAGTTCTTGGATATGTAGTGCTAGTACCTTTCAGCACACCATCTTCATATAATGCACCGCCTAATGTCCAGACGTAATCATGCTTATTACCGTCTATCGTCAGCCCAGTGTATACGCCGTAATACCAAGACCCCCTTTTTATGTCAACACTTCCGTTTGCATTAAATATAACCGCCTCTGTGGTTCCGTCGCCAAAAATAGCAGATTGTACTCCAGCTTTGGCAGCCACCGAAAATTTAAATGTATTACCTGCATCACAAACTATTGATGTATTCATTGTAAAATCTTGTGTTATACCGTCTAGCACATAGACATAACTCGTCACACCCAAAACAGCAACCGTAGACGTAATCGCAGTACCGACACTATCAGTAACGACAACGGTAATATATGCGTAATTATCGGTTGAAGCAGTGACGAATGATAGCGTGTCACTATTTGTACCAACGTTCACACCGTTCTTTTTCCACTGGTAAGTGTAAGGCGCAATACCTCCAGCCACTTCACAACTAAATGTTGCGGTAGCATACTCGTCAACGGTTTGCGATTGAGGCTGAGATACGAATGATAGGGGCGTAACAACAGGAACCTGAACACCAAACACTGACGTTATCGCTGGTCGTATTGCTGGGCGAAATGCGGGTTTGAATGCGTTCATTTGGGTTCGGCCTCAATATCTTCTATCACGTGACTTGAGCGTTCTAGCTCAATATTTTGCAGCTGCTTGTTCAGTAATTGCTTTTGTAATGCTTGTATCTGCTCGTCGCGGTCACTTTTACGTGACTGATAAAACCAGTTCACTAGCGCAGTGGCCACTGCACATATCACACCGACCAAAACCCCAATATCCATATCGTTCACATAGCTGCCTGCTGCGGTGAAAAACGAGGCGACATACGACACAACCGACGTAAACTTTGCACTAATGTCAGTTGTTATGCTCATGTGATTGCCGCCATTGTTGTAGGCGCAGCATGTTTGCATTGCAAATTGCTAGCGCGTGAGTTTGGGTAAGTGAGTGTTTGAGTAAATCAATGTTGGTGCGACCCGCAAATACTGGTGCATTACACGATTCAAGCCAGTCAGGTGGAGGGAGTACATAAACCGTTTGGGTTTGCGTCACCACTTTTACAATCGGTTTGCTTGAGCAGCTGCAAAGCATCATTAGGCAACAAAGCATTAGCCCAATCTTTTGTCGGTTCATCGGGTGAGTCCTTAATGAGATTGGCTTGATTAATTCGGCTTTCGTGCGTTGCTTGCAAATCGATAACGTGTTGTCGATGCGCGGCATTGAGTTCGGTCATCACACGGTAATCACGCTCAAGCGTTTTGATGCGTTCGGCTTGATTGTCGTTACTGCTAATTAATGCATCAACACTCACTTGCGATTGTAATAAATCATTGGTTAACGATGCGTTCTTTGCTTTCAGAGAGTGCGTACCCAACGCGCCAATACCTAACAGCGTGGCCATAATCAGTACAATGCATAACAGCACTGTGGTTTTAAAGTCGTTAAACATTACAAGTCCCGTAAACAATAACGCCGCTCATTTGAGCGGCGTACAATTAAACCAGGTAGTTTTTTACCCTTGGCGTAAACCCACCTTGGCAACTCATTGCAAGCGCCAACGCGATCTCCCGCCCACAACTTTTTACGGAGCGTAGACGCCCTGAAAGCATCTGCCCCAACGTTGTAGATAAAACTCAGGTACGCAATGTGTTCGCCCTCGCTTAACGGCGGGCTAAGTTTAACTAATTCTCGATCAAAGCTTTTAAGGCTGGTAGCCAGCATGTCTAAACACTGCTCATTGGTGAATACCATACCAAGCTTTATGTTATGGCCTGTTTGGCCAAAGCAGGCGGTTTCAATACCTGCGGGATCAACATAGGTATGCAGGATTTCACCCTCACCAGTAGCCACCAATGCGCCACCAGTGAGTAAGGCACCGGTTAATCCCAGTGCCATTAGTCGGGATTTAATATTCATCATCCCTCCTCAAATATTCATATAATAGCTATTGATACATTAACGGGGCGCAAACCCGAACTACGTCATGCCGTTATCAAAGTGAAAGCGCGGCCACTTTTCGCTGACTATGTTGCAAAGCGAACTGCTCAATGTGATTAAACGTGCGAGCATTCACGCTGGCGGTTAAAAGTGTTCTTCACCAACCAAACCAATTAATGCTATTTCATGATCAATTCCCTCCTGGTAAACAATGTGTAAGCCAAGCTTTTGCGCTAATGCATGTTCAGCCCTTGCCCCGTGTGATTGCTCCCAACCATCGAGCATGTAAATCATGTCAGCACACATCAGCATGGTTAACCCAATTTGCATGTATTCAGGTTCAGTTAACCCCGCTGGCAAAGTGGCAGGGTTAAGCACAATATGCGTTAACGACTTTTGCACTTGCGCGGCCAAATTAAACGCAGGCCGATTGCAATCTGGTAAACCAGACATAGGCCCAGCGATATATACCTTTTTACGGATCATGTGTTCACCAAATAACATGCAAAAAAATGGGCTCCAATGCAGGAGCCCAACGGCGAGGATGTAAGCAAAGAGAAACGATAGAGGAAGCTAAGCAAGTTACGCAGTTGTACCAAGCTTACATAAATATACCCATTTTTTTGGCCATTAAACAGGCCATATATGGCCTTTAGGTTTTTGGTATTACGTGATATATGGCGCTAAATTCTCTAGACAATTCAAACTAAAAGTTATCGGTTAAGTGAGCGATTGCTTTAAAACAATAAGTGTGCAACCCCTCAACTGGTCAGACCACATAGAGTGTGTTATTATTATTTCGTGGGCAATTTCCGTTCATAAAGCAGGTGCAGAGTTTCCTCTGCACCTAAACCGCCAACACACTTGTGCTAACGATTACTGTGGAAAGTTAGTATAGCACAAATGGCATAGTCTATATGAGGCAATACCAATGAATAAAATCTTTAAACCCGGACAACTTGCACAAACATCAGGTCAGTATGAATTAATAGGTCCAAGGAATGGCCGAACCGGATCTGAAAGAACCGTCACTAAAGGAAAGCCATTGCCGCCACCTCCCAAGGCTGGCATGAAATACATACTTGTTGACGCAACAAAGCACTAAAAAGTGGCGCAATAAAATAAGGGCACTAGCCCTTATTTTTTAAACCAAATAGAAAGATCAAAGTTGAGGTTTAAGGCGATCAAAATTGCGGCTGAAAAGTACAATTACAAAAAATAGAAAAATGAAATTAAAATCAGGTGCTTAATAAAATATGGGGATACATATTAATTGCCCAAAATAAATAGGGCCGATAAAACAACAACACAACCCCCTAAAATTTTCATATGTAGTGAAGCACTGCGCTTCTCTGCCCCCGCAGTGCACCGAGCCAGAAGGACCCATTTATTTTTTTACACCAAATGATAATCGATCTCATTTGGATTGGTTCAGGCCAAACACCTGAAGTATCACGGATTAAGCCAAGGCATTAGACCTTTAATCAATGACTTAGCGAACACACGACACGCATCACTGAACCGTTCGTAAGCGCATTGGCTATCCTCTACTTCACGCACGACGTTCTCGCTTACCTCCAACCCACTCAGTCGTTGCAGGTCTGGGATGCTCAGTGTTAGAGCTTGATAGTGCCACACCGTCAATAGCCCTTGTCACATCACCTGGGCTGTCACCGATAAGCAGCTCTACATCATCAACAAGGTGCAGTTTGGTACCACTATTATTATTGGAGCTATAAGGCTCAAACCAAACAATAGTTGCTAAAACAACGTATACACGATCACCAAAACCATAAGGCTTAAACACTGCAACATTACTCATAGATTATCCTTAGTGTTCTCGCGCCATAAGTAACCGCAACAATTACATGTTTTACTTAGATGTTCTTTTATTGAAATCACTTTATAATCAAAGGCTCTTGCAACGGAACTTACAAACTCGGTTCTTTTAACTGGGTCTTTACTGATGGTGATTAACTTCCTATCCCCATCAACCCATTCAACACTTATCAACCCTGAGCCGCATTTCACACACTCACTCATATCTAACTCCACTATTTGAATTAAAAGCCGCAGGCCAGCGGCTATGCTTTAGATATGAACTTTAACAAATAACGATATCACCAACGTCATCAACTACTACACCAGTAACCTGTTGATGCCCTTTGCATTGGCCATTCAACTCGACCCACACCCGACTGAACTCTTCACAATCTTGAATAGCCTGTCGCAATGATTCAATAGCTGCTTCCTTTGATTTTAATAATTCCTTTTTACGAAATGGGTTTGGTGGAACAGTTGGAGGTCGCAATCCTGCTGGGCGTGATAAATGAAGGCAATTAGCATACCCGCTTATCTTCATGCAGTTGACGCACTTACCACAAGACGCGGCCCTAAACTTACTTGGTGGCACAGTTGGAGGTCGTAATCCTGCTGGGCGTGATAAATGAAGGCAATTAGCATACCCGCTTATCTTCATGCAGTTGACGCACTTGCCACAAGACGCGGCCCTAAACTTACTTGGTGGCACATAATAAGTACCACTATCCACAGAAAACGTATAGCCGACCTCTCGAGCATTATGCTTCACTTGTTTGTTTTTTTGACTATGCCAAACAAGTCTAACTACTACCAATACACCACCGAATAGAAAACACAAAAGCCATATATATTCATAAAATTCATAGTTCATCACATTATCCTTATAAAAATGGGCCTTTAACAATTCTGCAAGGCGGTGGGGTTGGCGGCAATGGACGCTTAACTGCAGGTCTGGGATGCTCAGTGTTAGAGCTTGATAGTGCCACACCGTCAATAGCCCTTGTCACATCAGCTGGGCTGTCACCGATAAGCAGCTCTACATCATCAACAAGGTGCAGTTTGGTACCACTATTATTATTGGAGCTATAAGGCTCAAACCAAACAATGCTTGCTAAAACAACGTATACACGATCACCAAATCCATAAGGCTTAAACACTGCAACTTCACTCATATCTCACTCCATCATTGTAATTTCTGCGCGTCTTAACCAATACACATAAGACTGTTTACTGTCGAACCCCATCAACGCCCACTGCCCTTTGCAGATGTAGTGCGCTCTAATTGCCCTTATACACTGCGGTGCTAACCGCTCAATCAGCTGGTCGAACTGTCTTACTTCACGCGGGGGCGTAACATCACTAACACCTGCACTACCGTACACAATCACCTCACCCAATTTGTCGCACTGGCTTCGGCTTGCAAACCCCTTACCCCGTTCTTGGTAAGCCCAGTAACGGCCCCAACGACTCAACCCATCACGCAATTCTTTCATCTTCAATAATGATTGACGGTGATCAACCATTGCCACGTTAACTTTCACCATTAATCATCGTCCTTATTTCATCAATGCCCAATCGAAACACCTGGTCGCATATTGCCGAAACATCATCAAATGGCACCCTAACCTCACCCAATTCCCAACGTCGATAAGTCCGTTCGCTTACCCCATAAATCTCGGCAACTTCGGTCTGGGTAAGGCCGCGTAATTCTCTGCCCGTTCGTAAAAAATCAAACCCGCGTAATGCCATTTAGCCCCCAAAATCCCTTAACTGCATATTCTTCTAATAATGATGCGGTGATCATCACAGCCAACCGCTTGCACTCTTGGTTTGACCGTTCTCACTTTCAACAGGTGATCTAGGTAATATCTCGGGCGCAACAGAAGAAAACCCACGGTAAATTAAATATTGATGATATTGATCTAACGCTTGGCTCATGCCCTTATCCAACGTTGACTTAACGTACTTGCGCAGCAACACAGGCAAGGCATGATTAAGCAACCGCTCACCAATCATCGTATCGACACCCAAATCAGCAACAATGGTCCTGAACAACCGACGTAAATCATGGCTAGTGAAATGCTTAAAACGGATCTGGGTATGCCACTCATGAGCACTGCGGATTGAAATAGCGCCAACATTGCCAGGGAACAAAAACGAGCGTTTGCCAACGTGCTTAAGCTGCCACTTGCGATAATGCTGAATTAACGCCTTAGCAGAATCAGTCATAGGTATCCGATGTTCCTGCTTGTTCTTCGCATTACTGGCAGGTATCACCCAATAATCACCCGCAAAATGCTCCCATCGAGCTAATCGAGTTTCATTAATGCGAGTACCAAACATCATCATCAACACAAACAACATCTGCACAGGCATAGCCACACCACTTAACCGAGTAAACAATGCAGCCAAATCTGACTCAAACAAGCGAGTATCAACCACATCAGCCACCTTAATTGAATACGTCACTCGATAACCGGCTAACGGATTAGCACTAATCAAACGCAGTTTTGAAGCCGCCGCAAATACAGCCTTAAGCTTATTCACCGCTTCACGAATGTATTGAGGCGAAAACCCCTCAACCAACATCGGCTTAACCAAACCACCGTCAACAGTAATAAAACTCACATTATGCAAACGAACATCAGCCAAACGAGGTAACAGGTGACACTTAATCATCGACTTAATATTGCTGCGCCAGCTCTTGCTATAAGTCGTGTTAGTAGCGATATGCTCCTGGTACCATTCAAGCAAACTGCCAACCGAATCAAACTGGCCAGTCACCATGCCGCCCACATTGCGTTTAGCCAACATCACAGGCAAATCAGCGCATAACGTCTTAATACACATGTTTGGCCAAGTACCAATTTTTTGCCAAACTGTCCTGCCGTTTTCATTCAACACCAAATGAACACTCGCCCGCGTTCGGCCAGCTGCAGCACGTAAACGGATTTCAGGAAACTGCGGATCACGATAATCGCGTATCACCCCAGCACGTAACCAACGACGTAAAGCCGCATCGTTAAGTTTGCCTACCTCAACACCCGATGCCGCCATACTCATGCCACCAACCTGTATTCCCACGCCTGGCACTTATCACGGCGGCGTTTTTGCTTAACCGAAACAGGCAACTCGCGCCATCTAGCACTTAACGCACACTCGCTATCATGCACACCAAAGCGCTCAAAACACTCTTGCTGAATCTCGTACAGGGTTAAAAAACGGCCTTGACTCAACACACGACACAAACGCTCTTTTTGGGTTAATGGCTTATTACTCATTAGAACCTCCAGTTCGCTTACCGCGATAGCTTGGCCAACTAAAAAGCACGCCCAAACCCACTGACTCCAAAACACGGCCATAGGCACGTTCGCCTAGTAATTCCTGTAATTCTGACTTTTTAAGATTGGTGATAAACGAAGTCGGCTTCTTGGCATATAGCCGCTTATCAATAATTCGAGTGAGCCATAACACTTCGTCAACACTGCCACGCTGCAATCCAAGCTCGTCAATAATCAATAAATCAGGCCTTAAAAAATCATTTATTAATTTATCTTCTGAAATCGACGGGTCTTTATAGCTTTCACGCACTCGAGCTAATAAATCCATCACGCTTAACAACACAACAAAATGATTTTTTTCAACAAGTTCATTCACCATGGCGCTCGCTAAATGATTTTTGCCTGTGCCACTGGTCCCACTAAACAAAAAGCCTTTCGCCAGCGCTGAGTATTCGCTAAATTTTTCACAATACTTCTTTGCCTTTTCAACTGCATCAAACTGGTCTTTACGCTCACAAATGTAATTATCAAAGCGACAAGATAAAAAATGTGTATTCAAACCTGTTAAATCCATCAGTTTTTTGTTTTTTCTCGCAACATGATCCTTATAAGCCGCAGCTTCTGACTTTCTTTTTAACTCAGCAATATGCTCTCGAGTCGCCGGCTTCACACCAACAGGAGCGTTTAAACGGGTCAACAGTTTTGATAATTCAGAGTTCATGGTTAGCATCATTAAATCTCCATGTTAAAATCGTCGGCATAGTCGGAATACTCGTTTGTCTGTTCATTAAAAACAGGGATCTGTAAGCTTTTTCGTGGGTTGTTAGTCGTGGGTGTAGGCAGCGGGGTTAGCCATGTTTTATTTCGAATAAATTTAGTGACACCCAGAACAAACTGCCCATTAGCACTAACGCCCCAACTGGCGTCTCGCTGTGCAGCGTGAACCAACCAATCGATTGCAGCCTCACAATCTTGCTCTGTCAGTTTTTCAGATTTCCATGCCGCCCAAGCTGCTGAATCCGAACCGCCCTTCCTGTGATTTGGGTATTGTTTAAAAAACGCATTAAACGCAGATTTAGCACATATATCTTTTTGTCTTTCTTTTGTATTAATGTCTTTCTTTTGTGGGGGTCTAGACTGACAGGTTTTACTGTCTAAACTGACAGTGTCAGAGTCTAAACTGACAGGTTTTACTGCCAGTTTAGACAGTGAGTTTTTACTGTCTAAACTGACAGTTTTATTAATTATCGGTTTGTCTAACCAGTCAGAAACCACAGAGTTAACACCTATTTTTTTGCCTTCTTTTAACAGAATATTTCGCTTTATTAATGCACCAACAACACGTGACACATTGTTAGAGTCAATCGAAGTCATTTCCTCAATTTGGCTATAAGATATCCAATCAACATGCTTACCAAAGCCGTATGTACGACGCATGACTGAAAACAAAACTCGGCTTTCTCTATCGCTAAGCTTGGTTAAGCAAAGGGCATCAACAAGCGTATTAGACAACCTTAAGTAACCATCATCTAAATCAGCCTTCACAATAGCCCCCTGCTTACTGGTACCAACAACACAATCAACAGACCTAAACGGCACAATGTTGCTATTTTCGCCATCATTGACGTTATCTATATATTTTTGTAACATCCTCAGACCTCTCTTCGTAGGTATTAACCCCGTGCTCAGGTCGCCAAACTTAAGCGGGGTTTCTTATTTTCTAATTCGCGTTGTATCTATCGTGCAACCAGCCTCAACCAACAAATGGGCAATACCTGTTGCGCTGTTAGTCGGGCTCGTTCTTATCACTGCGGCCATAGCATCAATTTGCTGCTCACGCTCTAGCTTTTCGAAATACTCGCGTTCTTCGGGTGACTCAACCACGTCAACGGGTCGATAAACTAGCGGCTCATGCGCAGGTGGCTGCATAGTGAGCGTCCAATCCGTCACTCCGGCATTCCGCTCACTTTCCAGTAAATATTTACATGACACGGGTGTGATTTCTTTATACCAAATCGTGTCAATGTTTCGGATTTCTGCAACAGCATCGGCATCACTTGGGGCATCTAAAAACAACACATGCACATCGTTAATCAGTTTGTTGTTATCACTTAACTGAGTCATCACCCGCCCCTTTAAACATCAAACAAAAACCAGCAGTTAAAATCACTGCAAAACTCAGCCAACCTAAAATTAAAAACCACATATCAACCCCGCTTTCGCATTAATGTTCTGCGTTGGTCACGTTCAAAATCATCACGGCAATCTGCATCACAAAAACGCTCTGGTGTGGCAGCGTGGCAATAAAAACAATGCCCGGTTAATGGTGGTAGGCTCGGTTTGGCTTTAGCCAACACTGCAGCTAAATGCAGTTCAGCCATATCATTTGCATCATCAACGTTATCAGCCATACTAACCAACCGACTTAAGAGGCTTTTCAACTAAATACGGGTAGTTGCGCTCAAACGCATCCATCGCCGCTTGAGTCATGCCGCGCGATTCACGCAACTCACGATAGGCCTGCTCAACATCATGACGCGACGGCGCCAAACCCAAACGGATTACCGCAATTTGCGCTTCGCTGTTCTCTTTTGTTAACGTCGCGGCCATGTCACTCGTGCTTAACGACATACCATCACCAACATGATCAACCACCACCGTTACGCCAACCATGTTGTAAACATCGTTTAAATAACCAATGCGTAATTCAATTGGCATTGCAGCCAATATTGCCTGCTCAACATAAAACAAGCGTTCAGGCACGGCATGCTGGTCAGCGTACTGCCCAAGCCATCTAAAAATCTTTTGTGCATTAACCCGCGAATCATTGTAAATATCGTCAGAATACGTAAACGAAATGCCCTCTTTAGCTAATACGCTCACCATCTTTAAATCATCAACCGCCTGAACTACCGCTGTGGCCAATGCCGAACGGCTCACTTTAGGTAGTTCAAGCCACTTGTTAATGGCTTTCATCAATAAAGTTAAACGTGATACTTGTTTCATGCTTTTCTCCCTGCGAACGACTAAAATTAAACTGCTTGCTTGATCTGCGGGTTGCTAACTTTGAGTTTCCCGTTCGTGATCACTTGAATTTGATAAGCTCTAAGTAGTGGGACTGTATCCCCCCACTTTGAAATTGCAGGCTGTGAAACATCAAGCGCCTTAGCTAAACGGCCCTGACCTCCAAAGTGCGCAATAACATCAGCTGTCTTCATAAGAACTCCAATGAATAATTAACAGTAAACATAATATAACCAAAGTTAATTAACCGCAACAAATAAAAATAACTTTAGTTAGTACCTGTTTTATAACCTAGGTAATATAATTAACTTATGAAAACACTCGCCCAAAACCTCCAAGAAAAGCTAAAGGCTTCTGGCTTAACTCAGAAGGAATTAGCCGAACGCGCCAACATCTCCCAAGTGATGGTGCATAAACTCATTTCAGGTAAAGCAAAAGAGTCATCTAAATTAGTGGCTATCGCGAATGTGTTAGGTACAACGGCGGAAGAGTTAATTACAGGAAAGGTAAGAGCTAAAGTAGACGCCAACGCCGAATGGGCTGGCCCAATGGAAACGTGGGATAGCAGCACCCCACTCAATGATGATGAAGTAGAGATCCCTTTTTACATGGAAGTAGAATTAGCCGCAGGACACGGCGTATCGGAAATGCCGCATTATTACGGGCCAAAATTACGCTTTGCAAAATCCACATTACGTAAATCAAACGTAGACCCAACAAATGCCGCGTGTGTTCGCGTTAGTGGTAACAGCATGGAACCCGTATTACCGAATGGTTCAACCGTGGGCGTAGACACCTCACAAACTAACGTGATTGATGGCAAAATGTACGCAATCAATCACGATGGCATGTTACGCATTAAAACACTCTACAAGTTACCAGGGGGCGGATTGCGCCTTCGTAGCTTCAATCTAGACGAATGGCCAGACGAACGCTACGAAGGTGACGACCTAAAACAAATCACCGTAATAGGTAAAGTGTTTTGGTATTCGGTATTGCTTTAAATTAGCAGGGTTAGTTTAATAGACCAACAGTTAAATCTAATCCTGCCAGTTAACAACAACCCCATCTCTAACATAAGCAAACCGCATATACCCCCCTTCACCAAACACCCATTGCTCAGGCCCATAAGCAGAGCGATTTATTCTTCTTGGATAACCCCAACTAAAGTGCAAGGCCCTAACCGTCATCCCTACGGCTACTTTCTTATTCTCTATAAGGTTATTTTCCCAATCATTAAATTCACTTGGATCATAAGGTTCTGGCTCATACTTCTTATATTTTTTTGAAGTATCATTTTGTATGACTACATCCACGGTATTTTGGTTTACACCTTCAGGGCATGGCATATCCTGCATCACAAGCTTACCTTCATCATCACACTTGTAAATTTCAGCGTTACTATCAATGGATAGCGCTAAATACACTAGCAGTACCACCTTAAAAACATGCTTCATAAACCCTCCTTAGTTAAGTTGTTATTTATACCACCAACCCAAATGCAGATCATTAAAAAGCAAAACTCAAAAAATAATTAACCAAAGTTATTGACGGATTAATTAACCAAAGTTATATTCAAGCCGTACCCAATTAACCGAGGACGGCAAAATGATACTGACTAACACACCAAAAACAGACAAAGAACGCGCCGAGCACTTCCACCTGGTCAGCATTCGTTTTGCCTGTTTACTCACCACCAAACAAGACCCAATGGAATGCGAGCGAGTACAACAGCGTATCGAAAAGCTTGAGCGCCAACTCATGGCATGCAACCCAAGCCAACTGTTTACCAAAATGTTTGAAAACCGAGCAGGCGAAATCGGCAGCGAACTGGCCATGCGTTACAACTACAACACAGGCCGCATCACCCTATGGCGCAACACGCCACTTCACCAAAGCGGCACGGTGTTTCAACTAAGGGCAAGCATATGAGCGCTGCAACCGAATATTGCGACCGTGAAATAGCCAAGTGCGAAGACATGTTACGCACATGGCCAAGCGAAGCGCCATGCCTAAAACGTCTAATCAGAGGCTGGCAACGCGTCAAAAAACAGATACAAGCCCGCATCGAGCAAGATGCCAAGGAAACCCAATGAACACTGCATTTTTACTCATGGCGCAATTCAACAAAGCCGTGATCCCCATCACGGACATTTGCGACGAATATTTTGGCCTATCAGCAAGTGTGGCAATTCGTTATGCCAAATCAGGAAAGTTGCCAATACCTGCATTTAGAGCAGGGCAAAGCAATAAATCGACTTGGATGATCAACGTAACAGACCTAGCAGAATATCTAGACCAGTTACGCGAACAGGCCAAAAAAGACCACATTCACAGCCCAAAAGCGGCGTAAACAGTTCAGCACAGGAGGCAATCATGACAAACAATCAACTACCTACCCCGCACCGCAATGACATACGCATAGGTACAGGTGTAATTGTCGCCCATAAAATGGGCTGGATGTTACCGGGTGGTAAATACACCGAAAACCCCGCAGAAGCCATTCGCGCAGCGAAAGGCATCCACAGACTAACATGCAAGCGGTGATGATATGAACCAACTAACACCAAAACAAATTGCAGCAAGAGCGTATTACCAGGCGAACCGTGAACGGATCCTCGAGCAAAAGCGCGGCAACTATCAGCCAAAACGCCAAAAACCTGCAGTGATGAAAGTCACCAGCGATAAAAAACCACAGCCAATAGCACCAGCACCAAAGGCAATCGCACAGCCAAAGCCTGTGACAAAAGGCGATATTGAATGGCAAGGCCCACTAAAAGGCCGCAATGGTTTTAACGGTGTCATTAATGATGGTGATGAATACAAAGACCGCAAAGCCATCAACAAGGCCATTAGCGACCAGGCAAAAGCGAAAGCAGCAGCGCGCCGCAAAGCAGAAGATATCAAACTGGCACGTGAACTTGGGTTAGGTTTGGAGGATTTAGCATGAGTTATTCTTTCGAAATGGATATGCCAACACCATGCCCTCGTTGTGGAGTTGTTGTTGATTTGCACGACATGGTTAGCCATCCCAACGAATTTAAATCACTGGTTTGCGAGTCATGCCACGATGCAATTGAAGCTGAAAATAACCAAGGTTTAGCCATCGATAGCTATGGCAATAAGATAGCTTGGGAGTATTTGCCTGATGAGGAATTGCTAGAAATTTGCGCTAATGGCGAGCTTATCGCTACATGGCTTTGCGAAGATGAGCCGGAAGATTCGATTAAGGCTTTTATGGTGATATGGAATAAAGCTCAGGCAATGGTGGTATGGAATAAAGCTCAGGCATTAGTTACAAGTGAGCAAGGCGGTGATATATGAACTATGTAGAACTATTGGCAGAGAACGACAAAAACCTAGCTAAAATCGAAGCCCTAGAAGCGCAATTGAAACCTGCAAATATTCAGCAATTTCTTACCTTTGCAGCCATAGAGGATATGAGTACCAAGCAAATTAACGAGGTATTCACCGAACTACATGAAAACAATGTTAGTGCGATGGCAAAACTGAAAGCAAGCCAAGAGCATATTTCCCAACTTACTGCACAGATTGAAGAATTAAAGGCTCAGATCGTTGATGCTGTTGGGGATGGCTTTTATGACGGTTATCTCGCATGTGCAAAGGATGCACGTGAGGATAGCTTTGATAGCTTCACCATAGCAGACAGTGATGTTTTGTGGTTATCAGAGCAGCACGAATCTGAACATCGTTACTCAAAATCAATAAATGATATTCGCGCTAAAGCCGTAATGGACTTTGCAGGCCACGCTAGAGGCGCTTATCTCGCTGGATTTGTTCCATCAAAATTAACCGTTTATGACTTATATCAAACAGCAAGAAACCACGTAAAAGATAGTTACAACTATGAGACGAAACCGTGGACTGGTGAAGATGCAGAGAAAGCCAATGGCGGTGCAGCATGAAATACCTAATCCAAGGCGGCGAGTCGGCCGAACGCCTGCAGCTGCTACTGCAACTCACCAACATCGAATCGCCTGACATCATCGCGGCCCTTAACGACCACTTCGTCATAGGCCATCCAGATGCCGTTGCAGCAATCCGTAACAGTATTAAAAAAAGTAACTTATCACGCGCAATTGCGCGATTAGAACAAGTCGCGTTCACCGTCGAACAAATCAAAGAAATCGACTGGGCCAAATTCAAACCAAACAAGGTGGCATAAATGAAAACTAATGCAGCGTTTAAACACCTGATTGGACATTATCGCAATCAAAAAATTGACCTAATTTGTGCATTAAAAATGGGTGACCCTATAAAAACAGCGATAGCACTAGGGGCGCTTGACTGTCTTTACTGGCAATCTCTCGGTAATGGGTTAGTTAATTTTGCTAAAGGCATAGCAAGAACAATTATTCATTCTTACAAGTACCACAAAATAAGATTAAGCGCTCATGACCAACGCGCTTACAAAATACTAGTAACAAACAGTAACGCTCAGGTTATGGGCACCCAAATAGATATTGAAGAATTAATTGGCGGTGCAGCATGAATAAGGTAACCAAAACATTCAGCACCAAACAAGGTGTTGTCACGCTATCAAGGCCGTTCTTCACACTAATACACGAACAGCAACAAGTAGAAGTCACTTACAAACCAAACAACTACAACGGTTGGGGAATGTGCAAAACGTTCAACGCTATTGAAGTGAGCGACTTTACCCAAGCAGATGCAGAACTATTTGCCAGCACTGCCGATTCGAAATTACGACTACAAGGGTACGCAGCATGAATGGATTAATCATTGATAATTTCGCTGGCGGGGGCGGTGCGAGTACCGGTATCGCTTGGGCAATAGGGCGCAGTGTTGATATTGCAATCAATCATGATCCTGATGCTATTGCCATGCACAAAGCCAATCACCCAGAAACATTACATTATTGCGAGTCAGTATTTGATATCGACCCATTGCAAGCAACTGCAGGTAAGCCAGTTGATTTAGCGTGGTTCTCACCAGACTGCAAGCACTTTTCAAAAGCAAAAGGCAGTAAGCCAGTTAACAAAGAGATCCGTGGCCTTGCTTGGGTAGCTATTCGCTGGGCAATGAAAGTGCGCCCAAAAATAATCATGCTTGAAAACGTAGAGGAATTTAAAACGTGGGGGCCAGTAATTGAGTGCCTGGCAACCGAGTCAATGCGACCTTGCCCAGACCGCAAAGGTGAAACATTTGATGCTTTTGTAAAGATGCTTAGCGATGGAATAGATGCAGACCACCCTGCACTCACCGAATGCGTTGACACACTTGGCCTACTAGATACTGCCAAACTAATTAAAGGACTTGGCTATAAAGTCGAATGGCGTGAAATGCGAGCATGCGATTTTGGCTCGCCAACTATTCGCAAACGATTCTTTATGATTGCCCGTTGCGATAATCAGCCAATAGTTTGGCCACAACCAACACATGGGGCGCCAGATAGTGAAGAGGTTAAATCAGGTAGATTAAAGCCTTGGCGAACGGCGGCAGAATGTATCGATTGGTCAATACCCTGTAAATCAATATTTGGCCGTAAACGCCCGTTAGCCGAAAACACAATGAAGCGAATCGCAAAAGGCATTCAAAAGTTTGTTATTGACTCAGCTAATCCGTTTATTGCACCGGCACAAGTAACTATTACGCCATTCGTAACAGAATGCGCTAACGCCAGTGCCCAACGCAACATGCCTGCAAATGAACCATTAAGAACTATTTGCGCAGAAGTCAAAGGTGGTCACTTTGCACTGGTAACAAGCCACATGGTTAAGATGCGCGGCACTAACATCGGTTTTGAAATGACTGAACCTGCTCACACCATCACCGCAGGCGGTTTACACCTTGGCGAAGTACGGGCGTTCTTCATCAAATACTACGGTAATGAGCAAGACGGAGTGGCTTGTAACGAACCTCTGCACACCATTACCACCAATGACCGTTTTGGCTTAGTAACTATCAAGGGTGAGTCATACCAAATTGTTGATATTGGCTTGCGTATGCTTGAGCCACATGAGCTGTTTGCCTGTCAGGGCTTTAGTTCAGATTACATCATTAGCGATTACAACGGTAAATCGACCAAAAAACAGCAAGTCGCACGGGTTGGCAACAGTGTACCACCGCAACTATCGGAAGCACTGGTAAAAGCTAACTTGCCAGGTCAATCCAAACAAATTGCAAAAGCAGCATAGGGGGTTATATGAAACAGTCAGAAGCAATCAAAAAAGCGTTACGCCAATGGTACGCACTGCCCCGCGACCAAGTCGGTTCATGCCAACAATACATGAAAACGCTAGCAGAAAAACTAGCAAAGGAAGGCAAATAATGAATGCAACCAACGCAGTAGCGCAAAATTCGGATTTAATCGAGTATTACTACGTCAAACAGCACATGAGCGGCGATCAGGTTGCCGCTCAACTAGGCCTTAGCCAATACCAGGTAAAAAAATACCTACGTGAACATGGCATGGCCAGAAGCAGAACAGAAGCAACTTCAAAAGCTGCTCACACATTAAGACAAAAAGCGGCTAACAATGCGCTGAGCGCATACGACATGCAAGAGCTGCGCGAGTGCCGGGTATCAACGCTTGCATTATCGTTAATGCATAAACCTCAACAATTGGTTTAAATGGTTTTCACGCGCGGATTTGCTTGTCAATCGAACGAGCAAATCCGATAAAATAACCCAAATTATTTGGCTCATCTAAATTTATCGCCAGCAATATATCACTCAACTGCACAGCCAAATCTGGATGGTGTTTAACAACCCCAACATAACGCTCCCCCATTAACCTGCCCACATGTTCAGCACTGTGATAGTTATCAGCATCGGGCAAACTCCACCCAGAAAATCCACGTTCATAAAATTTTAAAAATGGTAATAAACGCTCAATTTGCCTAATGCCTGTCAATTGTTCTAAACTAATCATTGAAAATACCCTCTCCCAAAAATAGGTTGTTTTCCAAGCACCGGTTGTCGCAAGCAGCCGGTGCTTAGTTTTTTAAAATACACTACCTTTTGTTAACCGCAAGGTTATGAATCTAAACTTTATCCAATTTAACTGTTTCATTTAATTCCTGCAAGCACAAAAAACACCGTAACATACTGATAAAAAAGAGAATACTTGCACATTGTACGGGTGCTCTCATTTGTAATTATTAATAAAATCTAGATGTTTGTATAAGAAATTAAGATTTATCTATGCTGAATAATATTTTAGTAATATTGGGGAACCATGAAGACAAGAAAAAACAACGGGGAACCTATGGGGAACCAGAAATAATGCGACCGCTTTAATATCAGCAGCTTACGTTACAACAGCTCCAATCCAGCATGGGCGCAATGGAAAAGGTGCGGTCAAGGGTATCTATTGAAGTGTCTGTCTTAGGCGTTGTATTCACTGAATTATTTATACTCATATGTACGGTATTAATACTAAGGCTTCTAGGGTCTGTCATTCACTCTAAAATTCATACTTAATCATTGTAGAAAAAACAATCTGCCAATGCCTCAGCCTGCTTAAGTTAATTGCCATCGATTATATCACTAACCAATTCACTATTTTACTAATGATAAGGAGAATATGAGCCTTTTATGACACTTAGTAACTATCTGCGCACTAAATTGTGCAAACACTATCGCTTTCAATTTCATTTATGTGTTCTAAGCTTAAACTGGTATTTGTTGTAACTGATATAGTCTACACTCGTGCTCACTAGGTTATCTTTGATGACCAATGTATACTGATTAAGACAGCTGTATATCGCCTATTTTGTCTATAAAAGGATTTCTTTGTTTATGAACGTTGAATTCATCAATCCATTTCTTGTGTCTTTAATCAATGTGATATCAACAATGGCAACTATGGATTTGAAGCCTGGTAAACCGCAACTAAAAAATCATGATTTGGCCAAAGGTGATGTTTCCGGTTTAATTGGCATGGTTGGCCCTAAAACTCGGGGGTCACTATCCATCACGTTTGAACAGCCTCTTATCCTTGAAATAATGAATAAGATGTTAGGCGAAAACCCTGGGGTGATTAATGATGAAGTCACCGATCTGGTGGGTGAAATAACCAACATGGTCACTGGAGGGGCTAAAAATTTACTCAGCGATAAAGGCTATGATTTTGATATGGCGACCCCGGCTGTGGTGTCAGGAAAAAATCACACGATTTCTCATAAAGCTCGTGGAAAGAAAATCATGATGCCGTTTACCCATGAATTAGGAAACGCCTTTATCGAAATTTGTTTTGAAGATGCTTAATCGTACCTGCAGATGAGATAAAGCATTTAATGAAACACATCCATTGATGTTGCAGCATATATGGCCAATTTGCGACGAATAAATCGGCCATCCTATGATGTGTTAGGCTAACTATCGATTAATCGAGTAACTCTACCAACACTCTTGGGGTTAGCTTAGTCACTAACTCATAAGCGATAGTGCCAATATGCTCAGCCACTTCTTCTACTGCTAATGCTTTCCCCCACAACTGAACACTGTCACCAACTTTGTCTTGAGCGTCAGCGCCAAGATCTACGGTTAGCATATCCATCGACACGCGGCCCACAATGGGAACACGGCGTCCGTTAATCCACACTGGGGTGCCTTCTGGTGCATTTCGCGGGTAGCCGTCACCATAGCCAATGGCTACGACGCCTAAACGGGTATCTTTTTTGGCAGTCCAAAATGCTCCGTATCCCACACTATCACCAGCTTTATGCTCGCGCACAGCAATGAGATTAGACACTAATTCCATGGCTGGAATAAGGCGATGATTCACACCCCTGTCTCCCACCACGGGTGAGACACCATAAAGCGCAATGCCAGGTCTTATCCAATCTGACTGGCTCGATGGCCAGAATAACGTGCCCGCAGAATTGGCTAGAGTGCGATCACCATCAAGACCACTAATCATACGCTCAAAAGCATCCATTTGGGATTGAGTCATTTTATTATCTGGCTCATCTGCACAGGCAAAATGCGTCATCAAATGAATAGGCTTGGCGACTTGCGGGCAATGTAATAAACGCTCATAAACACCAGGAAATTGCGCCAAACTAAACCCAATACGGTGCATGCCTGTATCAATTTTTATCCACACAGTCACGGGCTTATCAAGCTTGATGGTTTCTAACATTTGCAATTGCGACTCATGATGCACAACGGTATCAATATTGTGAGTCACCAGCGTCGGTAAGTCCGATTGACGAAAAAAACCTTCCAACAATAATAACTTACCTTCCACCCCGCCAGCACGAAGTTGTAATGCTTCTTCAAGTCTTGCTAAACCAAAACCATCAGCACCACCATGATATTTGCCAACGCTTTCAGCAACATTCAATACACCTACACTTTCGGCCACATTGAGCAAACCATGGCCATAACCATTGGCTTTAACAACCGCCATAATTTTACTTTTAGGCGCAATTAGACGCAGTTGCGCTAAGTTACTTTGTAATGCGCAACGGCTGATTTCTGCACGAGGAAACGGTTTCAATAGACTGCCTTAATTTAACAATAAAAACATGACGCACTGTTACGGGTAAAACCAAAATATTATCTCGTCAGTAGCGGATCATAAATAACCGCCAAGTGAAGTTAAATATATAATAATCAATAATTAATCTTCTTCGAACTGTGGGCCAGCATAATTATCAAACCGTGAGAATTGCCCCTGGAAAACCAAACGCACACGCCCAATTGGGCCGTTACGTTGTTTACCAATAATAATTTCAGCCGTACCTTTATCTTCAGAGTTGTCGTTATACACCTCATCGCGATAAATAAACATAATTAAGTCAGCATCCTGCTCAATCGCGCCCGATTCACGTAAGTCTGAGTTAACAGGGCGTTTATCCGCACGTTGCTCTAGCGAGCGGTTAAGCTGTGATAATGCAATTACCGGGATTTCCAGCTCTTTTGCTAACGCTTTGAGTGAGCGCGAGATTTCTGAAATTTCTAAGGTACGGTTATCTTTTAACGAAGGTACCTGCATTAACTGTAAATAGTCGATCATGATCATCGACAAGCCACCATGCTCACGGGCAATACGTCTAGCTCGGCTACGCACTTCGGTCGGGGTTAAGCCAGAGCCATCATCAATATACATTTTGCCTTGCTCAAGCATAATACCCATGGTTGATGACACGCGTGCCCAATCCTCGTCATCTAATTGACCTGTACGGATTTTAGTTTGATCCACTCGGCCAAGGGAGGCCAGCATACGCATCATAATTTGTTCTGACGGCATCTCTAGACTGAAAATAAGCACCGGCTTATCTTCATTCATGGCTGCTTGTTCGCACAAGTTCATCGCAAAGGTGGTTTTACCCATAGAAGGACGAGCAGCCACAATGATTAAGTCGCCGGGCTGAAAACCAGCAGTCATTTTATCTAAATCGTTAAAACCACTTGATACACCTGTCACACCATTATGAGGGTTATTATAAAGCTGCTCGATTTTATCAACGGTTTTTTCAAGAATGCTTTTGATGTTTTCAGGGCCTTCATTGGCGTTAGCACGCATCTCAGCAATTTTAAACACCTTGGTTTCAGCTAAATCAAGTAACGCACTGGAATCGCGGCCTTCAGGGTTATAACCTGCATCAGCAATTTCATGGGCAACACCAATCATGTCACGAACAACCGCACGTTCGCGCACAATGTCAGCATAAGATAAAATATTACCGGCACTTGGGGTATTTTTAGCAATTTCACCCAAATAGGCAAAGCCGCCTGCATCTTCTAATTGATCTTCAATTTCAAGCTGTTCCGATACCGTAATCAAATCCAGCGGCTGACCAGACTCCATTAACTTTTGCATCGCATTAAAAATCATTCGATGTGAACGAGAATAAAAATCTTCTGGCACAACCGCTTCAGAAACACGGTCCCACGCTTCAGCATCAAGCATTAAACCACCCAAAACGGATTGCTCAGCTTCAATAGAATGGGGCGGCAATTTTAATGCATTCACTTCTGCATCTTTTTGCCTGTTTCTGGCTTTAAAAGCACCTTGCTGTGACATTAACACTCCCAACTTACAACGACTTTAATAAAATATGGTATAACACCGTTGCTAGCTTAACTTGATGTCAATTAGAATCAAAGGGACGGCGTCGTCAACGGACAATAAATTATAACTAAAGGAAATAAAATGCGTATTGCACTTGTTGCAGCATTAGTGCTGACATCTGGTTTGACCCATGCCGATGAAGGCCAGTGGCAACCCTATCAAATGCCGTCTATTGCTGACAAATTACAACAACGTGGCATTGATATTCCAGCAAAACAACTTGCCGATTTAGGGCAATACCCAATGAATGCGGTCGTCAGCCTAGGGTATTGTACCGCCAGTTTTGTTTCCCCCCAAGGCTTAGTTGTCACAAACCATCATTGCGCTTATCGCGGTATTCAATATAACAGCAAAAAAGAACACAATTATTTGGCTAATGGCTTTTTAGCACATACCCAGGAAGACGAGCCCTCAGCCGGACCTAACGAACGCTTATATATCACTGAAGAAGTCATCAACGTTACTGACAAAGTGCTTGCCAATTTAAGCGATGATCCATTAGCCCGCTTTGAAAATATCCAAGCCAACAGTAAAGCCCTAGTAAAAGAATGTGAGATCGACACCAACTACCGTTGCGAGGTTGATGATTTTCACCATGGCCTCGAATATTACTTAACCAAAAAACTTATTATTCGTGACGTTCGCTTAGTTTATGCCCCACCTGAAACCATTGGTGGATTTGGTGGCGATATTGATAACTATGAATATCCACGTCATTCCGGTGACTTTACTTTTTTACGGGCTTACGTAGGCAAAGACGGTAAGCCGGCCACCTTTAATAAAGACAACGTGCCATATCAGCCTAAAAGTTACTTATCAATCAACGCTGACGGTGTAAAAGCAGGAGACGGTATTTTTGTTGCAGGCTACCCGGGCTCAACAAGCCGCTACAATCTCACCAGCGAGCTCCAATTTGCCAGTGACTGGATTTACCCAACGTTTGCAAAACGCTATCAATTACAAATTGATACCGTGAACTTTATGGGGGCGGTTGATAAAGATATCGCCTTAAAATATGCCGGCACCATGGCTTCTATGGCCAATCGCATGAAAAAGCTAAACGGCTTACTAGATGGCTTTAATGCCACCGACATTGTAGGCATTAAACAACAGCGCGAAAATGACTTTTTAGCCTGGCTGAAACAAGATCCCGATGCCAATCAAAATATCATCAGCGATTTAGAAGCACTGATCGCTGAGCAGCATCAGCAAATGCAAAAAAGCTATTTTTATAAAAATGCCCAATCAAGTGAATTGCTCAATGCTGCCAGCAAACTGTACCGTTTAGCAAAAGAAAGAAAAAAACCAAACGATCAGCGTGAGCCCGGTTATCAATTACGTGACATGAAAATGTTTAAAGCAGCGCTAAGACGAATTGACAGCAGCTTTGATCCCACAGTGGATAAAACACTTTGGTTACAAGATTTACAAGCTTATGTAAGACAACAACAAAGAAATAAAGTATTTGATAAAGCATTAAGCATTACCGACAACTTTGAAGCCTTAGAAGCTAAAGTAGAAGCCTTATATGCATTAACAGAGCTTACAGACCAAACCAAACGTCTAGCGTGGATGAAAAGAACAGCCTTAGAGTTTGAAACCAGTGAAGATCCATTTATTCGCTTAGCCGTCGCAATACATGACACCAATATGGCGCTAGAGAAAAAAGAAAAAATCCTCGAAGGCAAGCTGTCATCTGCACGCCCAGAATACATGAAAGCGATCATTGACTATTACAAGTCCAACAACTGGCCTGTATACCCAGACGCAAACCGCACATTACGCATTACTTACGGCATGGTTGATGGCTATCTGTCTAAAGATGCCACCTACAAACAACCGTTTACTCGCTTAGAAGGGCTTCTTGCTAAACATACGGGTAAGGAACCTTACAACGTGCCACCTAAATTGCTCAAAGCAATTAAATCTGGTGACCTAGGCTCACATCGAGTTGCATCGGTATATAAAGATCTAAACAACTGTCAATTTATGTCGTGTTTGGAAAAACCTGCAGACTTTAATTCTGTTCCGGTTAACTTTTTGTCAAGCGCAGACACCACGGGTGGCAATTCTGGCTCGCCGGTATTTAATGGAAGAGGAGAATTAGTCGGCCTTAACTTTGACTCGACTTACGAAGCTATCACTAAAGACTGGTTCTTTAACCCAACGATTACCCGTGCTGTACACGTCGATATTCGGTACATTTTATGGATGATGGACAAAGTTGATCACGCAGATAACTTAATTAAAGAACTGTCGTTAACAAGAAACTCAGATGCTCCACCCATGTTAACGCCAGCTGTAGCAACACCAGAGCACGCTGCCGAGGTGATTGAGGCCACATCAACACCAGCAACCACTGAGCAACAGCCTGAAGCTGCTAGTTTGCCTCAAGCAAGCTCTGAAATGGATTTAGAGGTTAACCCTGAACTAAATCTACAAGCTGAGCCAGAATCAGCAACGGTCACTTCAGAGCAAATTGCAAAAGAGGTAGACGTAAGCGCTGCCCAAGAAAGCACTGAACGGCAACCTACCCCTCAAGCAACCTCTGAACTAGAGCTAGATCTAGAGATTGAATCTGAGACAGATGCAGAAGTTGAGTCAGAGGCTGAGCCAGAATCTGTACCTGCCATCATAAAACAACCTGCTGTGATGATTAACACAACCTCTGCGCAAGAAAGCACTGTCACCCTGCCAGCACCAAGCGCGTTACCTCAATCCAGTGCTGAAGTGGATTCTGAAGAGCAACAAACTGAGCCAGCATCAGCACCTACCACCAAAGCGCGACCTGAGGCGGTGAGTAACCCACCGGCAACAAAAAGTGTGACAAAGCCTTCTGTACCAAGCGCCTTGCCTCAAGCCACATCAAGTGAGGCGCCCGAGGCTAACAAAAACGCAGGCAAAGACATAGATAAAAAAACAGACAAGAAAACAGATAAACAGACAGATAAAGAAACCATTCAAGAGCTTGCACCACACGCTGAGCCAGTATCAACACCTACCACCACAGTGCAACCTGAGGCGGTGAGTAACCCACCGGCAACAAAAAGTGTGACAAAGCCTTCTGTATCAAGCGCCTTGCCTAAAGCCACAGCGAGTGAGGCGCCCGAGGCTAACAAAAACGTAGGCAAAGACATAGATAAAAAAACAGACAAGAAAACAGATAAACAGACAGATAAAGAAACCATTCAAGAGCTTGCACCACACACTGAGCCGGCATCAGCACCAGCAACCACAGCGCAACCTGAGGTGGTGAGTAACCCACCGGCAACAAAAAGCGCATAGAGCCAAAAGCAACACGCGATAACACAAACGATCAATAACAAAAAAGCAGTGAGTTAATGTTAACTCACTGCTTTATTATCGCTAAATCTCAAACGCTTTTAAGCCAATTTTAAACTAGCTCAACAACTTAGAGGAATGCCGTGCGATTGAACGTCGATATTTTGCTCAAGTCCAGATTACTTAACCTGAGCTCGGGATAAGGGATGAACTTATACCATTTAAAATCAACATGTTACCCACTCTCGCTTTCAAGCTTGTCATTTGTTCTGCTAACAAGGCGAATTGACGCGTCAATAGCTAGCCTATTGTAAGTAGATTCAACGCAGTGAGCAGGGCAAAGGACTGTTTGAAAGGCATTTATTATCCCGAGCTCAGGTTACTTAAGTAACTCAACAAACTTATCTGACTTCACAATATTACCAATCAAATTTTGCACCGCTCCCATGTAAGCCTCTGCTGTTTGTTTACAAGCGGTATCTGCAATAAAGCCGCTTTCAAACTCATACGCTTCAACCATATTCAGCGTGGCACCATTTGAAGACGTCAATGTTAAATCAATATTCCATTCTCCACCCGTTAACCCTTTACTAGAAGAAAACACTAAAGAGTTCAAGGTACCAGTTAACGTCACCCGTGGCGTACTGCCATCATGATACAAACCAGCAACTTTTAACTCATCTGCAAACGCTTGGCGAATATACTCAGCAAATGTCACTTTGTCTGGCGGTGCAATCGGGCCAGCGCCACGACACTGATTACTCATTTTTGCCGGATCGGCAAAATTACCCACGGCAATGTCACCTAACTCTATTTTTCGTAATGCGACAGTGTTATCGGCATCGGTGGAGTAACGTGGTGGAGTAAAGGTAGAACAGCCTGTCAGTGCAGAGATGCAAATAATAGATAATAATAGTTTTTTCATTTTATCCCTTTATGAATGTTACTAATATGTAAAAAAAAGAGAATCTAACAATCTATTGACTAAAACACAATCCCTTTAACACGTTAATATTAAACTGACTTTGGCTAAAACTTATGCCATTTCGATTAATTTTGTAACCAAGTAAAGCCATTCTGACTGCGCCGTTTTAGGCATATTGTTAAAGCAATGATGATGCCCACTAAAGCTATACACCAAATAAGCTAGAGCGTCTCACGCAAAATATTATCCAAGCGTTTAAGCCGTTTTTCACTGACCATCGCCCATAAAAAAACACCGCCCAAGGGCGGTGTTCTTTTATGGAGCTAAAGGTAATTAAGCTTCTGCAACAACAGATACTTTAACTACAGCTTTAACTTCAGCGTGTACTTGTACTTCAACTTCGAAGTCACCAGTAGTGCGTAATGCACCTAAAGGTAAACGAACTTCAGATTTAGCAAGTTCAACGCCTGCTGCAGTAACTGCATCAGCGATGTCACGGTTGCCAACTGAACCGAATAATTTACCTTCATCACCTGCTTTAGAAGCAATAACAACTGATTCTAATGCAGTTAATTTTTCAGCGCGAGCTGTCGCAGTAGCTAATTCAGCAGCTAATTTAGCTTCTAATTCAGCACGACGAGCTTCAAATACTTCAGTGTTTGCTGCGTTTGCTACAACTGCTTTACCGTATGGTAAAAGGAAGTTACGAGCATAACCAGCTTTAACAGAAACTTGATCGCCTAAGCCACCTAAGTTTGCAACTTTATCTAGCAGAATAACGTTCATTATCAAATCCTCTTTATTCGATTAGGAATTAATACTGCAATATTACTGATGTAAATCAGTATATGGCAGTAGAGAAAGATAACGAGCACGCTTGATAGCGCGAGCTAGTTGGCGTTGGTATTTAGCACTAGTACCAGTGATACGGCTAGGAACAATCTTGCCGCTTTCAGTGATGTAGTTCTTTAAAGTAACGATATCTTTGTAATCAATCTCTGCAACACCTTCAGCGGTGAAACGGCAGAACTTGCGACGACGGAAATAACGTGCCATTTTGACAGTCTCCTAAGTTTTCAATTCGACATTTTCAGCATGCAAGACTAAACGGTTTTGTCCATTTCGTCCTTGTTGGAGTGAAAGAAACCCTTCTACTTCAACTTGCACACCTGCTTGTAATTTATCTGTAACGCTATTAAAGCGTGGACCACTTAAAATCACTTGTATAATGCAGTATACGTTTCGTAGTAATTCTGCTTCATAACGCTGTGACTTATGCTCTACCGTAATAACCGTATGGTTTATCCCACTAGGGCTATTTAGTCGCTTGGTTCGAGTAACCGTACCAAACAAGGTTAAGTGGTTATTCACAGAATAAATTATTCAGCGTTTTCTTCAGCGCTTTCTTCTTCATTGCTACGGTCATCAGAAGATGAACGACGTGAATCACGTTCGTCTCTTGCTTTAGCCATAGGAGAAGCTTCAGTAACGGCAACTTTAGTGCGCATTACCATGTTACGCAGAACAGCGTCGTTGAAACGGAAAGCTGTTTCTAACTCTTCGATAGACTCTGCAGATGCTTCTACGTTCATAAGAACATAGTGAGCTTTATGTAGGTCTTGAATTGGGTATGCCAATTGACGACGGCCCCAATCTTCTAAACGGTGAATTGTACCGTTAGCAGCGGTGATAACACCGGTGTAACGCTCAATCATACCTGGGACTTGTTCACTTTGATCTGGGTGAACCATAAATACGATTTCGTAATGACGCATTTATTGCTCCTTACGGTTAAGTAGCCTCTTTTCTGGCTCAGTCAGACCAATGTGGAGGCAAGGAACGAATTAAAGTGACTGATTTGAGCGCGCGATAATACATAAACACTGACGGAAACTCAAGCAATAACTCTCTTTTCAGCAAACTTGATTGCAGGTATGATGTCGGCAGTCAAAAACCTTGCGTTTACGCCATTACAGAATAAAGCAATTCAATGATGACCATAAAAAATCTAGTTACCCTATGCCTACTCTGCTTATTATCGAGCCCGACATGGGCGTTAGTTCCACCAGATTACCAAGAACCTGATAGCAGTTTTTATGCCGAGGTTGAAGCGGGTTTACAGCTAAACAGTGGTAACAACGAAACCAAAAACTTTAACGGTAGAACTTATCTCACCTATGATTCACTGAACACTAAGCAAGAAGGCACAGTAAAAGTGTATTATGCTGCTGACGGCAGTGAATCAACGGCAGAAAAGTACGAGCTCTTTTTACAGTCTAACTACAAACTAGATCGTGGTTATGTGTTTGGCCGGGGTGAATTTACTTGGAATGAATTTGGTTCGTACACCCGCATTACAACCATTTCTTCTGGTTATGGTTTTGACCTAATTAAAAATTATAAGACAAAGTTAAGCCTTGAAGCCGGTCCAGGTTATCGTTACGACCAGCCTCAATCGAGCACCACAGACCCTTACCCTGATGAAAATCGTGATGTGATTCTGCGTTCAGCGGCTAAATACACGGTAAAATTACAAGAGTACACCACGTTTAACGCTGACGTAACGGCAGAAACAGGCTTAGACAATAATACCTTAACCCTTGATATGAGTTACAAAAATACCTTTATTCAAGATTGGGCATTTAAAATTGGCATGAACATCAAGTACACTGAAGTGGTTCCTGATGACAGTAGAAATACCGATACCGTCACAACCTTCAACTTGTTATATACGTTTCAATAATGATCTAACGTAAAAAATGAAGCGAAACAAGCCATTCATTCATTGAGGTGAACAGACCTTACAGAAATTATCGAGGCGCAGTTATGGACAGCCCGCTACGCAGTTTTGCATCGTTATATAGTACAACTTTTTTAATGGTGCTAGCAGCTGGTCTTCTCACCACATATTTAGGCCTAAGCCTAACCAATATGGACGTGCCACAAATATGGATAGGCGGCATGATGTCTGCCTACTATATTGGGCTAGTGTGCGGCTCCAAGGTGGGCCATAAACTGATTGCTCAAGTGGGCCACATACGTGCTTTTGTTGCCTGTGCGGGAATTGTAACCGCCTCGGCATTAGGCCATGCGTTAATTGATAACTTAACCGTATGGTTGGTCTTACGCTTAGCTGTCGGCATGGGCATGATGTGCCAGTACATGGTGCTCGAAAGCTGGTTAAACGAACAAGCTGAAACTAATCAGCGCGGTACAGTGTTTGCCAGTTACATGATAGTTTCTTACCTAGGGCTTATGGCTGGCCAGGGTGCAATCAGCTTATATCCCGATCTCGGTATTGAACCCCTGCTATTAATCGCTATTTGTTTTGCCCTGTGTATTGTGCCCATTGCGATTACCCGACGCATACACCCAGAACCGCTCACGCCAGCACCGTTGAAAATGGGGCATTTTTGGCTACGCGCGCCACAAGCATTATCAACGGTTGCACTTGGCAGCATGATTGTCGGATGTTTTTATGGCCTTGCTCCTTCTTATGCGACTGCAAAGGGGATAGATCCAGAGCATGTTGCCATGTATATGTCATGCACTATTTTGGCCGGATTACTCGCGCAATGGCCCATGGGTAAACTGTCTGATATTATTTCGCGCAGCCTTCTTATCAGGATCAACTGCGGGTTATTAGGCGTGTTAGTGTTAATCATCACTATCGTGCCATTTCACTCTACTTACTCACTCATACTGACCAGTTTATTTGGCATTTTAGCTTTTACGCTTTACCCATTAGCCACAGCACTAGCTAATTCTCGGGTAGAACAACATGAGCGAGTAGGTTTATCTGCCACTATTTTGGTGACTTTTGGTATTGGGGCCAGTATTGGGCCGCTTATTGCATCGGGGCTAATGCAGTTAATGGGCGATCAAATGCTCTACGGCTTCATGGCAATTTGCTCATTTACCTTACTTGCCCGATTAATCTGGGTTAATCAGCGCCAAAAAGCCGAACAGTTCTCAACTGGGGATTATGTCATGGCCGGGGGTGACTTGGTGAGCTCGCCATTAGCGGCGTCACTGGACCCAAGGGTGAATGTTGAAATGGTGAACGAACAGATGATTTATCCTGCTGACGACGCCTTTGATAGGCTAGACGATAACATTGACGATGAGCAAGATGACACTGAAGATACACCAGACTACAACGCGGCTTATGCCAATGTGGTTGATACCGAAGACAGCATTGACAACAAAGAGACTGATAATGAAGACGTGGACAACGAAATGAGCCGCCGATAGAAAATGATAAACATAAAAAACGGCGATAATTTATCGCCGTTTTTTTATGAATAGCTAAAGGTAATCTTAATAAAAACGCTAGACAACTTATTAATGCCGCTTGGCATTATGTATTACACACTTAAACGTTGTCTAACCGCCTCAAATAAACAAACACCGGTTGCAACTGATACATTCAGGCTTGAAACGCTGCCCGCCATAGGGATCGACACGAGTGAATCGCAGCTTTCACGTGACAAACGACGTAAGCCTTTATCTTCAGCACCCATGGCAATCGCTAAAGGCCCTTTTAAGTCTGCTTGATAAACATTCCCCTGCGCTTCGCCTGCTGTACCAACAATCCACACACCTTTATCTTGTAAATGGCGCATAGTGCGAGCCAAGTTAGTCACCTGAAACAACGGGATTGTCTCAGCAGCACCACAAGCCACTTTACTGACAGTTGATGTTAACCCCACCGAGTTATCTTTAGGCACAATAACCGCATGCACCCCCGCAGCATCTGCATTACGCAAACAAGCACCTAAATTATGTGGATCGGTAACCCCGTCTAAAATAAGTAAAAAAGGTGTGTCAGTTTTGTCTAACAGCGCATCTAAGTCGTTTTCTGTCAAAGGTTTAGCCGCTTTAACGCGGGCAACAATGCCTTGATGTTGCGAGCTACCGGCTTTTTCATCTAACACTTTACGTGCAGCACGTTGTAATGTAGTGCCAAAAGCTGAAGCGGTATTGATTAATGGCGTTAAACGTTCATCATCACGACCTTGCAATAACCAAAGTTCAATGACACGCTCCGGGCTATTGGCCAATAGCGCTTGAACAGCATGAATGCCAAAAATGGTATCTTGTTTTTTCATTTAATTACTTTCTCTTGCTGCGCTTGGCAGAGGTTTTCTTTACTGTCGATTTCGCGTTAACTGGATCAGACGATTTCTTTTTAGTTGATGACTTTTTAGCGCCAGCAGGTTTTTTTACACCACTGGATTTAGCGCCTGAGCGACTTTTACGTGCTTTTGGCTTATCCTGTTTTGGCTCTGACTTTTTAGCCCCTTCAAGGTTGGCACGCTCTCTGGCAGTCATGACTTTGGCAGCTCTTGGTCTTTTACCGCTACCTTTACTGCTGTCACCCACCATCAGTAAGTCAATTTGACGATCATCTAAATTGACTGCAGCCACTTTCACTGTGACCGCATCACCCACTTGATATACTTGGCGGGTATTTTCACCAATTAAACGCTGGCGCATTTGATCAAATTGATAATAATCACTTGCTAAACTTGAAATATGCACTAAGCCATCAATAAATAATTCATTTAGACGAACAAACAAACCAAAACTCGTCACAGAAGCAATAACGGCCTCAAATGTATCACCAACATGATCTTGCATGTATTCACATTTTAGCCAATCACTGACATCACGCGTGGCTTCGTCGGCACGACGCTCGGTGGTCGAACACTCTTCACCGAGTAAATCCAGCTCTTCTATTTGATATTGGTATCCGCCATCACGCGTCCATTTGTCACTAACGTCGCCCTGCTCTTTGGCAAGTAAGTATTTAATAACTCGATGTAAAATCAAATCAGGGTAACGTCTAATAGGCGATGTAAAATGCGAGTATGCCTCAAGCGCCAAACCAAAGTGTCCTTCGTTATCTGGGCTGTATATAGCCTGACGCATTGAACGTAATAACATGACCTGGATCAGTTCAAAGTCCGGACGTTCTGCTATTTTCAACATCAGATTTTGATAATCTGTAGGCGTAGGCTCTAACCCACCGTCCATGCTTAGGCCGCGTTCAGCAAGAAACTCTTTAAAGTTAGCGAGCTTTTGTTCAGACGGCGCTTCATGGACACGATACAGCACCTCGCCTTTGTGTTTTTTTACAAACTTAGCCGATGCTACGTTGGCCAAAATCATACATTCTTCAATGATTTTATGCGCTTGATTGCGCCCTCGAGGAACAATTTTCTCAATTTTGCGTTGTTCATTAAAAATAAACTGGGTTTCTAATGTTTCAAACGCTATTGCACCACGCTCGGCTCTTCGCTCATCAAGGGTTAAATACAAAGACTGTAAACATAACAAATGAGGAAACAAGGCTTCATGTTCAGGTGCTATCGGGCCGCCTTCTAGCATGTCGGCCACTTGTGTATAAGTGAAACGAGCATGGGAGTGCATCACTGCAGGGTAAAACTTAGTGCTTGACAGTTTCCCTGCGGCAGAAATGGTCATTTCGGCAACCATACACAAACGGTCAACCTGTGGCTTGAGTGAGCATAAACCGTTAGAGATTTTTTCCGGTAGCATTGGGATCACTTGCGACGGGAAATACACTGAATTACCACGAGCGCGAGCTTCAATGTCTAATGCTGAGTCTGTTCTCACATAATGACTCACATCGGCAATCGCAACCCACAAACGCCAACCACCGCTGGGCTTTGTTTCTGCATACACTGCATCGTCAAAGTCACGCGCATCTTCACCATCAATGGTAACAAGCGGTAAATGGCGTAAATCAACACGGCCTAATTTATCTTCTTCGGTCACTTCATCAGGAATTCGCTTTAGCTTTTTCTCGATGACAGCTGACCAGGTATGGGGTAAATCATAATTACGTAATGCAATTTCAATCTCCATACCGGGCGCCATGGTTTTACCTAGCACTTCTGTCACTTTCGCTGCGGCTTTAACAAATCGACCTGGTCGACGTGTTAATTCAACAACAACAACATCTCCGGCTCGGGCGCCATTTCGATCATTGTTATCGATTAAAATTTCTTGTGTTATACGGCGATCATCGGCTATCACAAAGCCCATACCACCATCAACATGATAGCGGCCAACAAGTGCAGCTGTTCGTTCTTGCACTAAGCGCACAATACGCGCTTCGCGACGACCACGGCGATCTGTTCCGGCTTTTTGCGCTAAAACTTTATCGCCATGGAAATACATCAACATGTCACGGTTATTAATATATAAGTCATCACCACCGTCGTCTGGCTTAAAAAAACCAAAACCGTCTCGATGGCCAATTACACTACCAGATAACAAATCCATGCGCTCTGGCAAACCGTAGCTTTGTCCACGAGTAAAAACTAACTGGCCATCACGCTCCATAGCACGAAGACGACGACGAAGCGCTTCTAATGGCTCTTCCTCGGTGATATTCAGCGCTTGGGCAATTTTATCACGGCTAACGGGAGACTTTTGCGCGCGCAAGTACTCTAAAATGTACTCGCGGCTAGGAATAGGATTGTCGTACTTATCTTGCTCTCTCTCAAAATGAGGATCGTTGATCATTCAATTTCCAAATAATTCGCTCCAAACCATGGAGCCTTTAACGTGTATACAGTTGGGACTGCTGCGCCCTAGCCACTACACTGGCGGGCATTTTTGCAGCTAACACCTGCAATAAAGACGATGCTTTCTTCTGCTGAGCATCGTCATCAAAAATACTGTTATATAACCAATGATAACCCATTTCATAATCGGTCGGGCTACCGTAACCTTCACTAAATAAACGCACTAACATCATTCGCGCAGATAAACTGCCATTTGCCGCGGCAGGTAATACATATTGCACTGCACGATTCGGGTTTTTCATCACTAGTTTACCGCGATAATAATAATCCGCCAATTTAACCATGGCTTCTGCGCTACCTTGCTCTGCTGATGTTTGCAATAGCATCATACCGCGAGATGGATGCGCCTTAACACAAACACCGTGATTGAGCATTTCTGCCCATAAAAACTGATACAAGGGCTGTTGCAGGATTTCTGCCCGGGCTTCAATATCTTGTACGAGCTGGCACTCATCTGCTTTTACGCGCTGTAAATATTGATTTGATTGAATAAGTGAAATCAATTGTTTATCGCTATAAATATCGACAGCCTCTGTCAACGCAAAGGCATTTAAAGAAAGCAGGCTTAAAAGAACTAACGATATACGCAACATAAGAATTCTCAATAACACTATGATGACTTATCCATCGGCATTATAGCGCATTTCTTGAGTAGGACACGGTATCAATGTGAATTATTACGGGGCATAAACAGCAAGAGAAATAAAAAAGGCCGCTTAACGCGGCCTCATTGTGTTACTTAAATGGATTAACCAAAATCATGGTCTCATTACGATCTGGACCAGTAGAAATAATGTCTACAGGCGTCTCTAAAAGTTCTTCGATACGCTTGATATAATTAATTGCCGCTTGAGGTAACTGGTCAATTGAAGTCGCACCAAAAGTGACTTCGCTCCAACCTGGCATGGTTTCATAGATTGGTTTAACCATCTCATAACCTTCAGCTGCCAAAGGGGTTACCTTTGATACTGTTCCGTCTGGATACTCATAACCAACACAAATTTTAACTTCTTTTAGGCCGTCTAAAACGTCTAATTTAGTTAAGCAGAAACCACTTACGCTGTTAATTTGAACTGCACGGCGCATTGCCACAGCATCTAACCAACCTGGACGACGCTTACGACCGGTTGTTGCACCAAACTCTTGACCCTTTTCACCGATATAATCACCGATTTCATTGGCAAGCTCTGTTGGAAACGGACCCGCACCAACACGTGTGGTGTACGCTTTCATAATACCTAGCACGTAATCTAAATGACGTGGACCAAAACCTGAACCCGTCGCTACGCCACCTGCTGTAGTGTTTGATGAGGTCACAAAAGGATATGTACCGTGGTCGATATCCAATAATGTACCTTGCGCGCCTTCAAATAAGATTGGCTCACCCGCTTTACGTGCTACATCTAACATTTCTGTTACGTCAGTGCACATGCTCTTGAGGTAATCTGCAATCGCTAATGCATCGTCAAGCGTTTGTTGGTAATCAACCGCTTCAGCTTGATAGTACTCAGTTAACATAAAGTTATGATATTTCATTACTTCTTGTAACTTAGTCGCGAATAACTCTGCATTAAATAAATCGCCTACGCGTAAACCGCGACGTGAGATTTTATCTTCATATGCAGGGCCAATACCGCGACCAGTAGTACCAATAGCTTTGTTACCGCGCGCTTTTTCGCGAGCGATATCAAGTGCACAATGGAATGGAAGAATTAGCGGACACGCTTCTGAAATCAGTAAACGCTCTTCTACAGGTACACCGCGTCCTTTAAGCATGTTGATTTCTTTCATCAATGCATCAGGAGCAAGTACAACACCATTACCGATAATACATTTTACGTTATCACGTAAAATCCCAGACGGAATAAGATGAAGAACGGTTTTTTCACCATCAATCACCAAAGTATGACCGGCATTGTGGCCGCCTTGGTAACGAACTACGTATTTTGCCTGTTCTGTTAAAAGGTCGACAATCTTACCTTTGCCTTCGTCACCCCATTGAGTGCCGAGTACGACTACATTTTTGCCCATTATTAGCTGCAACGTCTTGTGGTATAAAATAGAATTTTAACAGATTTTAGGGGGTTATAGGCAAGTATTTTATTAAAAAATAATCAATAAAACGATACCAGCAGTCACAAGACTTCCACCTAAGCGCCTGAGAACATTTTGCTTTTGTGTAGAAAACTCTAATAAATATTTTTGCCATTTGTTAGGAAAAAGTAATGGCCCAAGACCTTCTATAATCAAAACCAAACCAATCGCGGTCATTATTAATTGCACATTCACGCTAAAACCCCCAACAATAATATTATCAATTCCATATAAACGGTTAAATTGCATCCCATTATGCGCTAAATAAGACAATGCAATACCATTGCACAGTTAACATGGGCAGCACAGGCCTTGTTAAGATGAGTGCACGCTGTAACGACTCTGCCCCCGAGCATCCATTTAGTTGTATTTCAAAAGCACTAACTGAACATTGGCCCTTGGGCTGTTGAAATGACTCTAATGCTGATACCAATCAGCATTAGAATTTGCCCTTTTAGCGAAAGTTATCAGTGAGGTCGTCGAGGCAGTCTTTTGAGGGCATAATTCACTAGGTTATAATTCACTAGTTTATAGTTCACTAGGTCATAGTGCATTAGGTTATATTGCACGAGTTTAAGAAAGGCTAACAAACAATACCACGCTGATAAATTCGCCCTTCAGGGCTGCATCCCCACAATTACGGTATCAAATGACGTTGATGTAGATGACGACACCTGCAGTCATTTTCATTGAACTGTGTCTAGTGACGCAGCCTAAAATAGGTCACATTCTAATAAGGATTGGTATTAACAGCAATAAATGTGGAGATATTACGTTTATTTTAGGCAATAAAAAACCCAGCAGATGCTGGGTTTTTTGAATCCAAAAAACGAATTAACGCTTAGAGAACTGTGGCTTACGACGTGCTTTACGTAGACCAACTTTCTTACGTTCAACTTTACGAGCGTCACGGGTAACAAAACCAGCGGTACGTAAAGTAGGACGTAAAGCTTCATCTAGTTGCATAAGTGCACGGGTAATACCGTGACGAATTGCACCAGCTTGGCCAGTAATACCACCGCCCTTAACTGTTACATAGATGTCTAATTTTTCAGTCATTTCAACTAACTCTAATGGTTGACGAACAACCATACGAGCAGTTTCACGACCAAAGTACACATCTAAAGGACGTTGGTTTACGATGATATTGCCACTACCTGCTTTAGCGAAAACGCGAGCTGTAGATGTTTTGCGACGGCCAGTGCCGTAGTACTGAGTTGCAGACATTTGCTTACTCCTCCCGTTTAGATATCAAGAACTTGTGGTTGTTGTGCAGCATGGTTATGTTCTGTGCCTGCGTAAACTTTAAGTTTACGGAACATAGCACGGCCCAAAGGACCTTTTGGTAACATACCCTTAACTGCTTTCTCGATGATCATTTCAGGCTTGTGAGCTTGAAGCTTCTCAAAACTGATTTGCTTAATGCCACCAATGAAGCCTGAGTGAGAGTAGTAAATCTTACCAGCAGCTTTATTACCAGTTACAGCCACTTTTTCAGCGTTTATAACGATGATGTAATCACCGGTGTCTACGTGTGGAGTATATTCTGGCTTATGCTTACCACGTAAGCGTGTTGCGATTTCAGTTGCGATACGACCCAAAGTTTTGCCTTCAGCGTCAACAACGTACCAGTCACGAGTTACAGTTTCTGGTGTAGCAGTAAAAGTCTTCATTATTACAAAAACCCAAAGTTAATTTTCTGTCTCACATGCTGACTGCCGGTTGCAATCAACACAAAATTACCGATTCTTGCCCCTTCGAGCATGAATATTGGTTTCTAACTTCCGCCCAAATAGGCGGTTAACGCGGGCAGGCCGCAGATTATACGCAAAGAGAATCTAAAGATCACCTGCTTTTTTAGTATTTTTTAAATAAATTACACAAATAAACATCGTGCAGAAATTGTGCGTGTTAACTTGGGTGTAAATGGCATTAGGGCAAGTGTTCTAACGCTAAATAATCTCTCGATTGCATCTCAATTAGGCGTGAACGACAACGCCTAAACTCAAATGTCAGTTGGCCTTCTGTGTAAATATCTTCAAGTTGAATTTGCGCAGAAACAATAAGTTTGACGTTACGTTCATAAAACTCATCAACCATCGCAAGAAAGCGTCTGGCGATATCATCACCGGTTTGCTGCGCTCCCATTTGCTCAATGCCACTGAGCAGCACAGTATGATAAAGACGCGCAATTTCCATGTAATCACGCTGAGAACGAGGCCCATCACACAAGTCCCTAAACTGAATCAATAACACCCCTTGAGATTGTTTACGGATGTTAATCGAACGCCCATCGATCTCAATGGCGGCAGTTTGTACCTCTGACTCTGGCGCCAATTGGGCAAAGTAATGCAGCAAATTAATATCAGCTTGCTCATCGAGCGGGTAGTGATAAATCTCGGCTTGTTCTAGGGTTCGTAGGCGATAATCAATACCCGAATCAACATTGAGAATTTCACAATGTTGATTGATTAGGGCTATCGCAGGTAAAAAACGTGCGCGTTGTAAGCCGTTTTTATAGAGCTCATCGGGAATGATATTTGAGGTCGCAACTAGCGCTACGCCATGCTTAAATAATTCTTGAAATAATGTGCCTAGCAACATGGCATCGGTAATGTCTGACACGAAGAATTCATCAAAACAAATAACCTGATATTGAGCAGCCATTTTTCTTGCAATGCTCACCAGCGGATCTTGTACCCCTTTTAGGCCATCAAGATCGTGATGGATTTGATGCATAAAACGATGAAAGTGCGCCCGAAGTTTGCGCTCACCAGGCAACGCGTCGTAAAACGTATCCATTAAATACGTTTTACCACGCCCCACCCCACCCCATAAATACAGGCCTTTTACTGGCAAAGGCTTAGATTTAATGCCTACAGCTGAAAACAATTTCGTTATTCCAGAAGTGGGTTTATTTAGGTTAAGGAGCTCATCATAAACACGTTGCAACGATTTAACCGCTTGCTCTTGCGCGGCATCATGTGAAAAGTCTTCTCGTTTAAGGTCCTGCTGATAATGCTGCCAAGGGGTTAACTGCGACACGGTAATGACTCTCTTACATCAAATAATTGCTGCAAATAATAACATTAAATATTCAATACGAGTAACCGACTTAAACGATCAAATTAAGCTTTGTTAATCAAAATGGAACTAACAATCTGTGCTTAACTCTCAATCAGTAACTCAGCATAAGCGAATCTATTACCCAATTAATATGCAATGACATTTCACTTGGTCGTGATATTACCAATCAAATTAATTAACGATATTTAACTTTGAAATCATGCTTTCAAACCACATATTTATTTTATCGAGTTGAATGCATCTAGGAGCTACGTACATGAAAACAAAATTAAGCTTACTTTCAGCAGCATTATTAACGGCATCATTAACTATGTTTCCAGCCGTTTCTCACGCGGCGATCCCTCAGTCAGTTGACGGCCAAGCGCTACCCAGCCTTGCCCCTATGTTAGAGCGAACAACTCCAGCAGTGGTGTCGGTTGCCGTTTCTGGCACACAAGTGTCAAAACAGCGTGTACCTGATGTATTTCGTTACTTTTTTGGGCCTAATGCCCCACAAGAGCAAGTGCAAGAACGCCCTTTTAGAGGCTTAGGCTCGGGCGTGATCATCGATGCAGACAAAGGTTATATTGTGACCAACAATCACGTCATTAATGGTGCAGATGATATTCAAATAGGTTTGCATGACGGGCGCGAAATCAAAGCGAAATTAATTGGCGCTGATAAAGAATCGGACATCGCACTTTTGCAAATCGAAGCTAAAAATTTAACGTCAATCAAACAAACGGATTCGGATAATATTCGTGTCGGTGATTTTGCGGTGGCCATTGGTAACCCATTTGGTTTAGGGCAAACGGTCACCTCAGGTATTGTCAGCGCCTTGGGCCGCAGCGGCCTAGGGATAGAAATGCTAGAAAACTTTATTCAAACAGATGCGGCAATTAATAGCGGTAACTCGGGTGGAGCATTAGTTAACCTTAAAGGTGAGCTTATTGGTATCAATACCGCCATTGTTGCACCTAATGGCGGTAACGTTGGTATCGGCTTCGCGATACCTGCCAACATGGTTAACAACCTAGTTGAACAAATCATTGAACATGGCGAAGTACGCCGTGGCGTGTTAGGCGTGTCTGGTAGAGATCTTGATAACGAGCTTGCTAAAGCCTTTGGCCTAGACACTCAGCATGGCGGCTTTGTAAATGAAGTGATGCCAAAAAGTGCTGCAGATAAAGCGGGCATAAAAGCTGGCGATATTATTGTGAGTCTTAATGGTCGCAGCATTAAAACCTTCCAAGAACTTCGCGCTAAAGTCGCCACTATGGGCGCAGGTGCAGAAGTTGAGTTTGGCATTATTCGCGATGGTGACAAAAAGACCATCAAAGCCACGTTAGGTGAAGCAGATAAAGTCGAGGCAGAAGCCGGAAACGTGCACCCTATGCTACAAGGTGCAACACTAGAAGACAGTAAAAAAGGCATTGAAATCACTGAAATTGCCCAAGGATCTCCAGCGGCAATGAGTGGTTTACAAAAAGGAGATTTAATTGTGGGGTTAAATCGCAGTAAAATTTCTAGTCTAAAAGTACTTAAAGAAGCATTAAAAGAAAATCAAAGCTCCGTGGCACTAAAAATATTAAGAGACAATAATCTCTTATACCTAGTGTTACGTTAATTTTTCAACTGCATCAAGACAAAGGCTAATAGCCTAAAATCACTGACTGTTGAGTGATAACAAAAAAGTGATTTATCGTTAATTATTAAGCATCGATGATTTTTGGTCGATGCTTAATTTTTTGAGCTATGTTAATATAAAGTTCATTTTTTCAAAAAATATTAGGCCATGAATTTTAAAGACACATGCATCTATATAATTAAAGCTGCGCTATTTGGCCTGATAATGGCAGCTGTTTTTTTAGTTATCACCTCTTTTTTACCTAATAACTCGCTAAACAGTGGGCTATCTACTGTACACAGTGGCAGTTCAGAGCTGTCTTTTGCCAAGGCAGTTCGTCGTGCCGCCCCTGCTGTTGCCAATATATACAGTCTCAGTATTGATCAACGTAATCCATTAAACTCTAGCTCTTTACAAGGTTTAGGCTCGGGCGTCATCATGAGTAAAGATGGTTATGTGCTGACTAATTATCACGTGATAAAAAAAGCAGACGAGATCGTGATTGCACTTCAAGATGGACGCAAATTTACCGCTGAAGTGGTCGGTTCCGATCCGGTGACAGACTTAGCCGTTTTAAAAATTGAAGGCGACAATTTACCTATCGTCCCGTTTAACCTTAATAATCCTGCTCAAGTCGGTGATGTGGTGCTGGCAATTGGAAATCCTTACAACATAGGTCAAACCATTACTCAGGGGATCATTAGTGCAACGGGTCGCAATGGTTTAAGTTCAGGGTATTTGGACTTTTTGCAAACGGATGCCGCCATTAATGCAGGTAATTCTGGCGGAGCATTGATTGATACCAGTGGTGAGTTAATAGGCATCAATACCGCTGCGTTTCAAGTTGGCGGTGATAGCGGTGGCAATGGGATTAGTTTTGCCATTCCGATTAAATTAGCCCATAGCATTATGGACAAATTAATTAAGCATGGTCGGGTTATTCGAGGAGCCTTGGGTATTTCTGGGGAGCCCTTAAATCCTGTGGTCGCTCAAATCCTTAACTTACCCGATTTAAAAGGCGTGCTGGTTACCGGCATCGACCCAGATGGCCCAGCTGCACGTGCACGTCTTGCGCCTAGAGATGTCATCACACAGTATAATGAAGAGAATGTCCCCGGCGTTGAAATGCTAATGGACCGTATTGCTGAAACCCCGCCTGGCACTAAGGTTAATATGACCATCATTCGTGAAGGTAAAAAACAAACCTTACCTGTTATCATTGCTGAAAAAGTCGACGAAGTAGATTAGTTCTCAGTAAATCTTCACGAGCAGATCACGCAATAAAAAAGCCATTCAATGTGTTATTGAATGGCTTTTTTATTCACCTGCTAAAATTTATTTCACACGTATCACTTCAGCGCCTAGCCCCTGAAATTTAGCCTCGATATGTTCATAACCACGGTCTAAGTGATAAATACGGTCAACCGTTGTAATGCCATCAGCCATTAAACCAGCAATCACTAAACTGGCAGAAGCACGTAAATCAGTTGCCATGACTTGAGCACCATTTAAACGTTCAATACCATGAATAATGCAGGTATTACCTTCTAGTTCGATATTCGCGCCCATACGGCTCATCTCTGGGACGTGCATAAAGCGATTTTCAAAAATCGTTTCTGTGACACGCCCAGTACCTTCTGCAAGGGCATTCAACACACAAAACTGCGCTTGCATATCGGTTGGAAACGCCGGGTAAGGCGCTGTTTTAATATTGACCGCTTTAGGGCGTTTGCCGTGCATATCAAGTTCAATCCAATCCTCACCCGTGGTAATCGTGGCGCCTGCATCTTCAAGCTTTAATAACACAGCTTCTAGCGCACTAGGGTCGGCAGACACGCAACGAATTTTGCCACGCGTTACAGCGGCGGCAACAAGGAAAGAACCGGTTTCAATTCGGTCTGGCATGACCCGATATTCACAGCCCGATAAACGCTCAACACCTTCAATCGTCAGTGTTGCAGTACCCACGCCCGAAATTTTAGCGCCCATGGCAATTAAGCAATTGGCTAAATCTGTGACTTCTGGTTCGCGGGCAGCGTTTTCTATTACTGTAGTACCTTCGGCTAAAGATGCTGCCATTAATAGGTTTTCTGTGGCGCCAACACTGACCATATCCATAAAGATATGCGCGCCTTTAAGACGGCCATCCACTCGCGCTTTAATGTAACCTTCTTTAACTTCGATTTTAGCTCCCATGAGCTCTAAACCATGTAAGTGCAAATTAACTGGACGAGCACCAATGGCACAACCGCCAGGCAAAGATACGTCTGCTGTGCCGTAACGCGCCAATAGCGGCCCTAAGATAAGAATAGAGGCACGCATGGTTTTGACTAAATCATAAGGTGCGCAATACTCATTTAAGTTAGTGGTCGAAATCCGCACTCTGCTGTTTTCAAGCTGTTCAACGTCAGCACCTAAACAGCGAAGCAGTTCGCAACTGGTATTGACGTCACGCAAATTAGGCACGTTTGAGACAATAAAATCGGTTTGGGCTAACACACCTGCCATTAAAATTGGCAATGCTGCATTTTTTGCGCCAGAGATCACGACTTCGCCAGTAAGCGGTTTGCTGGCTGTAATAGTTAATTTATCCACTGTGAATCTCTGTATTACATGTTAAAAAGTTTTTCACGTTTCCACTGAGTGGGCGTGAATGTTTTGATCGTGAGAGCGTGTAGTTCACCACTGGCAATCTGCTCAGCTAATGGTGCGTAAATCGCTTGCTGTTGCTTCACTCGGCTTAGGCCATCAAAGCATTCTCCAACGGCAACCACTTTGTAATGGCTGCCATCGGAAGTCACATGAGCTTCTGTCAACGACAGTGCCTCTGTTAAAATTTGTTCAATAACCTTGCAATCCATGAAATCTATTACCTTTACTTTTAAAGCTGATATTTACAAACCATTGTTTGTAAATTATTTTTTACTGAAAAAAGCGTCTAAATCGTATAGCTCTATCATTTTGACAAGCTGCTCACTGGGGTTAACCAATTGGCGAGAACCGCTTTTTTCTTCTGTACTGGGGTGACTGAGCCTCACAAATGCAAGCAACAAGGCAACACCAGCACTGTCTACGTATTCTAGGGCGGCTAAGTCTATCACTTGGGTTGAAGCAGTAAACAACTCTTGGCGTTTTGGCCATAATTGTTTTACTTCAACCTGTGTTAAACGTCCGCTAACAAAGCATGTTTGCTCTTGTTGGTTAAAGTTAATCACGCTGCTGTTGCTTCTTTTGCTGGTTGACGATCAATTTTTTGTTTGGTTTTGTCATTCAACATCGAAATGACCGCTTCAATCCCTTGTTGACGGATCAAATTAGATATCTCAGATTGCTTAGATGCAAGTAAACTGACGCCCTCTGCCACTAAATCAAACGCTTTCCAGGTATTGTCTTTCAAGCGACGAACTTTAAATTGCACTTTAATCGGTGGACGGCCTTTTTCGATAATTTGCACGTTCACTTCGACAATTTTTTCGTCTTTAAAATCACTTGCTGGGTCAAACTCAACTGCTTGATTGGTATATTCGGTCAAGGCTTGCGCATAGGTGGCGACTAAATATCCCTCAAAGGCTTCAACAAAACGGTCACGCTGATCTGGCGTCGTATCACGTAAATATTGGCCCATCACCTTATATGCAGCGTATTTGTAGTCAACGTAAGGCATTAATTCTTCGTTAACAATCACTTTTAAATGGCTTAAGTCGTTATCAATTAACGTTCTATCTGCTTTAAAACGATCAAAGGTTTTATTGGCAACCTGTTTGATCATTGTAAAAGGATCTTGAGTATTTATCTCGTCATTGGCTGCAACTGCAACAGAACTGATAACAGCGCTACCCACAAAACATAACGCAATTACACGACTAAAAAGTGCTCTCATTATATAGCTCCTATTTATCCTTAGACGACATGCTGTACAACAGTTGACCAATTAAATCTTCTAAAATCAATGCACCACGAGTGTCATGAACCTTATCGCCATTAGCAAGCATGGCAATGTCATCGTCCATAAAACCTGGGGTTAAACCAATAAATTGCTCACCCAATAACCCCGACGTTAAAATGGCTAAACTGCTGGTTTCGGGGAACTGATCATAGCGCTTATCCATGGTCAATGTGACCACAGGGATCAACTTGTGTGTATCAAGCGTAATGTCGCTCACACGTCCAACCACAACACCACCCACTTTTACTGGTGAGCGTACTTTTAACCCGCCAATATTATTGAACTCAGCAACTAATGTATAAGTTTGGTCATTTGACTTCACTTCGACATTGGCAACATTAAATACCAATACGCAAAAAGCCAATAAACCAGACAATAAAAACACGCCTACAAGTAACTCAATTTTCCGTGTTAACATACTCTTAAACCACTTCAATTAAACTAAACAATGAAAAAACCTTAATTTCCGAACATAATTGCAGTGAGCAAAAAGTCCAGCGCTAAAACAGCTAAACTGGCCTGCACAACGGTTGATGTTGTCGCACGGCTAATACCTTCTGGATTTGGCTGCACCTCATAACCCCTATATAAGGCTATCCAAGTTACTACCACGCCAAAAATCAAACTTTTAATTAAACAGTTAACAATATCTTGTTCCCATTCGACCGACGCCTGTAGGATAGACCAAAACGCACCGCTATCGATACCTTTCCACTCAACCCCAACTAGGTGACCGCCAAAAATCCCCACCAAACTAAACATCAGCGCTAACAAAGGCATACTAATTACACCGGCCCAAAAACGCGGCGCAATAATTTGCCTCAGTGGATCAATTGCCATCATTTCTAGGCTAGATAACTGCTCAGTCGATTTCATTAACCCAATTTCAGCCGTTAATGCAGAACCGGCTCGGCCAGCAAACAACAGTGCAGCAACAACAGGGCCTAACTCACGTAGCAAACTGAGCGCAACCATAGGGCCTAAGCTCTCTTCGGTACCAAAACCGACTAAAATATTATAGCCTTGCAGCGCCAGTACCATGCCTATGAATAAGCCAGACACCAAGATAATCACCATCGAACGAACACCAAGCACATAAATTTGCTTGGTCAGTAATGGTAAGCCTTTTTTAATGTTAGGCACGCGTACAATTGCGCCCCACAGCATTAAGCCAGCACGGCCTAATCCTAAAACGATTTTTAATGCGTTCTTGCCTAAATCGGCCAGATTATCAATTACGCCCACGCAATAACTCCTCTTGGTAATCCTCGGCAGGATAATGAAATGGTACAGGACCATCTGGCGCACCTTGGATAAACTGAATTAACTGCGGGTTGTCAGACAAACGAAGTTGCTCTGGTGTGCCATGCGCAATCACTTTCTTTTGCGCGATGACGTAAACATAATCAGCAATACCTAGCACTTCATCCACATCATGAGACACGACAACAGAGGTCAGTTTTAACGTATCAGAAAGCTCACGGATCAATTTAACTAACATTCCCATTGAAATAGGGTCTTGGCCAGCAAAAGGCTCGTCATACAAAATCATTTCTGGCTCAAGTGCAATAGCCCGAGCTAAAGCAGCCCTACGTTGCATACCGCCAGATAATTCATTTGGCATTAGATAAGCCGCGCCACGTAACCCAACCGCTTGCAGTTTCATCAATACAATTGAGCGAATAATCTCTTCAGGCAGGCCTGAATGCTCCCGCAAAGCGAATGCTACGTTATCGAATACGTTAAGATCGGTAAACATGGCGCCACTTTGAAACAACATACTCATGCGCTTACGCAGTTCAAAGAGTTCTTCTCGCTTTAGTTTATGAACATCGTGACCATCAAATAAAATTTGTCCGCTGTTAGGTGTAAGTTGCCCACCAATTAATTTCAATAACGTCGTTTTACCTATCCCACTGGGGCCCATAATTGCCGTGACTTTACCTTTGGGTATCGTTAACGAAATATCCTCATAAATCACGCGCGAACCATGGCTAAACGCCAAATGGTTTATTTCTACCAAAGGGGAATTATTTGAATTACTCATATCAGGTATCGGTGTTGTAAAGATAACAGCCTTCCTTAGAAGAAGATGAAGCGCAAATTGTACTGTAATTGTCCATTAAGCTACAACTATATCCATATAACCAATGAACATTGCTAATACAATTAATGTGCAATGCTTTCAATTTAGTGAAAATCCAGCGAAAATGCCCGCTAATTGTTTACCATTATGGGGATCACATGCTAATTAATATCCTAATGTTAATTGCTGGCCTTGCTGTTTTAGTTTGGAGCGCAGATAGATTTGTTTACGGTGCAGCTGCATTTGCACGTAATTTAGGCTTACCGCCAATGCTGATAGGACTAACCATTGTTGCAATGGGTAGCTCGGCGCCGGAAATGTTTGTTGCCGCAACGGCATCGATGGACGGGATGAGAGATACCGCTATTGGCAACGTATTGGGCTCAAACATTGCCAACATTACCTTAATTTTAGGACTCACCGCCCTGCTCGGCGCCATTAGTGTGGGCTCGACAACCCTTAAGCGTGAAATTCCATTAATGTTAGCTGCGACAGTTTTTGCAGGTTACACTCTACACGACGGAAATTTAACTCGTGCAGAAGGAATAATGCTCACGGTATTATTTTTGGCATTAATGGGGTATTTCATTTGGCAAGCCACTACCAATAAAACCCCAGATGCTTTAGATAACGATTTGGAATCTGAGATCCCTAAAAACGTCCCCACCTTTCATGCTATCATTTGGTTAACAGTTGGTATTATATTACTTCCACTATCAGCGGGTTGGATGGTTGATGGCGCTGTCGGTATTGCCAAATTTTATGGATTATCAGACCTAGTCATCGGATTAACCATTATTGCTGTTGGCACCAGTTTGCCAGAACTTGCAGCGTGCATTGCTGGAGTGCTAAAAAAAGAAGACGATTTAGCCATTGGTAACATCGTCGGTTCTAACTTATTTAATATTTTAGCTGTACTTGCGATACCTGGGCTTATTGCCCCAGGGGTTATCGACGCGCAAGCCAGTGGACGAGATTTTTATATGGTGCTGGGCACAAGTGCAGCGTTAGCGGTCTTAGTGTTATCAAGTGGTGCCAAAAAACAACTCACTCGTTGGCATGGCGCCCTGTTATTAATTACCTTTATTGCGTACCAAGTTGCTGTATTTCAATCCCATTAAGTTGGAGCATAAAGACAAAGCATTATAAAGAGAGACACCTATGCTAGATCACATTCAGTTTCGCCAATGGGGCCGCAAAGTCATCGATATCGAAAAAGCGGCATTAGATAATTTATATCAATATGTTGACTCAGTTGAGTTTGCTCAGGCATGTGAGCTTATTTTGCAGTGTAAAGGCAAAGTGATTGTCATGGGCATGGGTAAATCAGGTCATATTGGCAATAAAATATCGGCAACATTTGCCAGTACAGGCACACCGGCTTTTTTTGTGCATCCAGGGGAAGCCAGCCACGGAGATCTAGGGGCGTTAGATAAAAATGATATCGTACTCGCCATCTCTAACTCGGGTGAATCAAGTGAAATTCTCACGTTACTGCCAGTGATCCAACGCATGGGGGTACCTGTCATTGCAATTACCGGTAAACCAGAATCAAACATGGCTCGGCTCGCAAAAATTCATCTTTGCATTCAAGTAAAAGAAGAAGCCTGCCCCCTTGGTTTAGCCCCCACTTCAAGTACTACAGCCACCTTAGTGTTGGGCGATGCTCTGGCTATCACTTTATTACAGGCAAAAGGATTCACCCGCGACGATTTTGCTTTATCTCACCCAGGTGGAGCTTTAGGTCGTAAATTATTATTAAAAGTTGAAGATATTATGCATCGAGATGAACGTTTGCCTCTCGTCAGTGATGATATCTGTATCAGCGAAGCGCTATACGAAATTTCTAAAAAAGGCTTGGGCATGACGGCAATTGTTGATAAAACAAACACCCTTGTAGGTATTTTTACTGATGGTGATTTACGACGTATCATAGATGCTGAAGTCAACTTACGTACCACACCTATTTCGCAAGTCATGACCAAAAATTGTGTCACCAGTCCAAGCGGCATTTTGGCTGCACAAGCATTACAAATAATGGAAACCAAAAACATCAACGGACTGATTGTCGTTAATCAACATCATCAACCTATCGGCGCACTAAATATGCTCGATATGGTTAAAGCAGGAGTCATTTAACCATGTCAGATTCGACAACCCACCAAGGCTTTTACGGTCCAATCAGCGACGAGATTTGGCAAAGAGCTAAAAAAATTAAGCTGTTAATTTGCGATGTTGATGGCGTGTTTTCTGATGGCAGAATTTACTTAAGCAATGCTGGCGAAGAATTAAAAGCATTTCATACCCGTGATGGTTATGGCATTCGTTCTGCATTAACCAGTGGCATTCACGTAGCCGTTATTACGGGCCGTAAATCTAAAATTGTTGAAACCCGCATGACAGCACTAGGCATTACCCATATTTATCAGGGCATCGACAATAAATTTGAGCCATTTGAGCAATTATTATCCCACTATAATGTCACTGCAGACGAAGTGGCCTACATTGGTGATGACATGGTCGATTTACCTGTCATGAAAGTGGTGGGCTTAGCCGTGTGTGTCGCTGATGGTCATCCATTTGTAAAGCAACATTGCCATATGACAACCAGCATTAATGGTGGTTATGGCGCCCTTAGAGAGCTAACCGATTTACTGCTACTCAGCCAAGATAAAATTGCCAGCGCTCATGGTATGAGTATATGAATAGAGTGACCATCGCAATTGCCGCATTTTTTGGCCTTGCACTGGCCTTATATTGGCAAACACAAATTAAGCGAAGTGAAATGGATGCCATTAAAGTCGTTGGGGTTGAACGCCCAGATTTTATTGCCGATGACTTACGGACAACTCAATTTAATGAACAAGGGCTCATTGAAAGCAGAGTCACCGCAGAACACATGGAGCATTATGCTTCAAGTGATATTACCCATTTTACCAAACCGGTCTATTTAATTTACCCAGAAAATGGCAAAGCACAGTGGCAACTAAGTGCAGATCAAGGCCAATTAAATAAACAAAGCAATCAAATCAGCCTAGAAAATAATGTTATTATTGATGCCATTGATATAGAAGAGCCCTTGCAATCTTTAACCACTAACGATGTATCTCTTGATTTAACCACCATGATAGGCAGCTCACAAGATATGGTGTATATCAAAGGTAAAGGGTTTATGATTCAGGGATTAGGCCTACATGCTGACTTGAATACGCAAAAATTATCGCTACTAAGCCAAGTAGAAGGAACATATGAGTCACAATAATCGACATCCTCGCGCCAATGCCACAATGCTACTCAGTGGTTTACTTTGTGTACTGAGTTTTTCAGTTATGGCCAAGCAAGGTGATCTTAAACAAGAATTAAAAATCGCAGCAGCGAGTCAGTCTGCCGACATTAAAAATAACCAAATTGTGTTCTATGGACCTGTAACCATTACCCAAGGCACCATTAACATCAATGCTGATGAACTGCGGGCATTTACCCCAGAAAATAGTACCTCAAAACGCCTCATTGCCACGGGCAAACCAGCCACCTTTTCGCAAGAATTAGATGACGGTAAAATCGGTACCGCAAGTGCTAACGAAATCAGTTACGACTTGGCAACGACAACACTTACGTTAACAGGAAATGCCAAGTTAGACCAAGCAGGTAGCCAGGTCACAGGTAACCGCATTAAGTACAATATAAAAGGGCAAGAGCTCCTTGCTGAAAGCACTGGTACTGGTCAAGACCGTGTTATCACTATTATTCAGCCTGAAAATTTCCAAGACGAGTCAGCGCCAAAACAAAAGCTGCCAGAAATTCCCGTTAACAAGCAGATTAAACCATGACCCAAATCACCCTAACCGCTGAAAACTTAGCCAAAAGCTACAAAGCTCGTCAAGTTGTAAAAGATGTGAGCTTAACCGTAAAAACGGGGCAAATCGTGGGGTTATTAGGTCCAAACGGTGCCGGAAAAACAACAACATTTTATATGGTTGTTGGTTTAGTCAAAAGCGATAAAGGCCGGATTTTAATCGATAAAGACGACCTAACCTCAGATCCCATGCACCTTAGAGCCCGCAAAGGGATTGGCTATTTACCGCAAGAAGCGAGTATTTTTCGTAAACTCACCGTGCATGACAATATCATGGCCGTGTTACAAACGCGCAAAGAACTCAGTAATGATGAGCGCATTGAGCAGCTTCAACATCTTCTTGAAGAGTTTCACATTACCCACATTCGCGACAGCCAGGGCATGTCGTTATCGGGTGGTGAACGTCGTCGAGTAGAGATTGCCCGAGCACTGGCGGCTAACCCCAAATTTATTTTACTCGACGAGCCATTTGCCGGTGTTGACCCTATCTCAGTTATCGACATTAAAAAAATTATTCAACAGCTTAAAAGCCGTGGTTTAGGGGTTTTGATCACAGATCACAATGTTCGCGAAACACTCGATGTGTGCGAAAGAGCATACATAGTCAGTCAAGGTAATTTGATTGCAGAAGGCACACCTGATGAGATCTTGAGCAATCAACAAGTTCGAGCAGTGTACTTAGGTGAACAATTCAAGCTATAGTTAAGATATAAGCCTTTTAGCCTATCTAAATCATGTCGTTGAACGATACCTAAATAGCGTTAAATGTCATTGACGTATGTGACAATCCACCACAGTTTTTCGAGATTGTTATTGTTATGGAAATCATCTAGGGATAAGCGGTAAATGAAAGCGTCACTCCAACTTAAAATGGGTCAGCACCTCACCATGACCCCTCAATTGCAACAGGCAATCCGCTTGCTGCAATTATCTTCATTGGAGCTACAGCAAGAAATCCAACAAGCACTGGACTCCAACCCATTACTTGAAATAGAAGATGAATTTTCTCAAGCAAAAGACCCATTAAAAGAAAGTCGTGATCAGTCAGAAACCGACTTTAGCGATAACAGTAATATCAGTGTTGAGAAAGACACATCAACCGTCGACACCACAGAATCAATCAGTAAAGAAACCATGGACGACATGCCCATGGACACCACCTGGGATGAAGTCTACACCGCCTCGCCAATGTCAGGTTCTGGCAGTGCAAGCATGCGCGATGATGACATGCCATTTCAAGGAGAAACCACTGAAGGACTATACGAACATCTAGAGTGGCAAAAAAACCTGACACCATTTTCTGACACCGATTTAGCCATTGCGACAGCCATTATCGACGCCATCGATGAACGAGGTTACTTAACGCAAAGCACCGAAGAAATTTTGGACGCTATGGGTGATGAAAATGTTGAATTAGACGAAGTCGAAGCAGTACTAAAACGTATTCAGCACTTTGACCCTGTTGGTGTTGCCGCACGTGACTTAAGCGAGTGTCTACTCATCCAATTAGCTCAATACGCCAATGACACACCGCATATTGACAACGCTCGCTTACTCATCAAAGATTATTTAGATTTAATTGCTGGGCGCGATTTTAGATTATTAATGCGTAAAACTCGTTTAAAAGAAGATGAATTACGAGACGCAATAACGCTCATTCAATCGCTTAACCCTCGCCCAGGGTTGTTGATCACCGCTACTGATGACGAATACGTCATTCCCGATGTCACCGTATTTAAAAAGAATGGTCGCTGGGTCGTTGAGTTAAACCCAGATAACATGCCTAAAATTGGCGTAAACCAGCAATACGCTGCAATGGCACGTAGCAGTAAAAACCCCTCTGACACCCAATTTATCCGGGGCCATTTACAAGAAGCAAAGTGGTTTATTAAAAGCCTTGAAAGCCGAAATGATACCTTATTAAAAGTCGCTAATTGTATTGTGCAATTTCAGCAAGGCTTTTTTGAATACGGCGAAGAAGCCATGAAACCTATGGTGCTCAACGACATTGCTGAAGCCGTTGAAATGCACGAATCGACCATTTCACGGGTGACAACACAAAAATACATGCACACCCCACGAGGGTTATTTGAACTGAAATACTTTTTCTCTAGTCATGTGAGTACTGATGATGGCGGAGAATGCTCATCTACGGCTATCCGTGCTTTTATTAAAAAGCTGGTTGCTGCAGAAAATCAGAAAAAGCCACTCAGTGACAGTAAAATGGCTCAACTTCTGGCAGAACAGGGCATAAACGTTGCTCGTCGTACGATTGCAAAATACCGTGAGGCAATGCTAATCCCGCCCTCAAACCAACGTAAGAGTTTATAAATTTACTCAACAATGGAGAAGTGTAATGCAAATCAACCTATCAGGGCATCATGTTGAAATCACCGAATCTTTACGTGAATACGTTAATGATAAATTTTCAAAGCTTGAACGGCACTTCGATCAGATCAATAATGTTCATGTAGTACTTAATGTCGAAAAGTTACAACAAAAAGCAGAAGCAAAAATCAGCCTAAAAGGCGGAGAAATTTTTGCCATGTCAGAGCATACCGATATGTATGCCGCAATAGACGCCCTGATAGACAAGCTTGACCGTCAGGTAATTAAACACAAAGAGAAGTATACAAAACACTAACGATGGAACTTTGTACCATCCTGCAGCCGGAATGCACCACCTGTGCCACACCGGGCAGTAAGAAAAAGGTACTGGAGCTTATCAGCGACATCGTCGCTGCCCAGTACCCGACCCTATCTTCGCAAGAGGTTTTTGAAAGCCTTCTAGCACGCGAAAAAATGGGTAGCACAGGTATAGGCAACGGTATTGCAATACCTCATGGTCGATTGACAACAATCGATCACCCTATTGGCATTTTTATAAAATGTGAAGAGCCAATCCAGTTTGATGCTATCGATAAACAGCCTGTAGATATTCTGTTTGCTTTGTTAGTGCCAGCCGATCAGTGCCAGCAACACTTAAGTACCTTATCGTCAATGGCGCAAAAACTCAGTGACAAACAAGTATTAAAACAGCTACGCAAAATCCACGACTCAACTGAACTCTATCAGGTAATCACCGCATGAAACTCGTTATTGTATCTGGACGGTCTGGCTCAGGTAAATCAGTCGCCCTAAGAGTACTCGAGGACCTAGGCTATTACTGTGTAGATAACCTGCCATTACCGCTAATTGGTACCTTGCTGGCGCAATTAAAAGGCAGTAATGATTTGGTCGCCATTAGTGTTGATGTACGTAATATTGCTGAGCAGGGCAAAGTATTACAAGAGCAGCTGCAAATGCTGCAACCCGATACCGAAATAACCAGTTTCTTTTTAAATTCCAGCGATAAAGTGCTACTAAAGCGTTACAGTGAAACCCGTCGCTTACATCCACTGTCTAAAAACCAGATTTCATTGCAAGAGGCCATTAAGTTAGAAGGCCGAATGCTAGAGCCTATCGCCAAAATAGTTGATCATTATATCGATACATCTGCATTGAATATTTACGATTTGAGTGATCAAGTCAGGCAAATATTGCTGGGAAGTGTCGATAAAGAACTGGTGATAAATTTTGAATCATTTGGTTTTAAGCACGGTATGCCTACCGAAGCAGACTTTATGTTTGATGTGCGTTTTTTGCCTAATCCACATTGGGAAATTGAATTAAGACCATTTACTGGCCTTGATGAACCTGTACAAGCATTTCTAGGTCGCCAACCCCTTGTGAATAAGTTTATTTGGCAAATTGAAAATCTATTCGAAACCTGGATGCCGCACCTAGAACGTAATAATCGCAGCTATTTAACCATCGCTATTGGTTGTACCGGTGGCCAGCATCGCTCAGTATATATTACCGATCAACTGGCAAAGCGTTTCCGACAAGGCAGTAAACACACAGTGAATGCTCGCCACAGAGAGCTCGATATAAACGAAAATAAACTTTAGCCTAAGGTGGAGTGTAAAACATGTTGGAGCGTCAGGTCACAATTTCAAATAAATTGGGTTTACATGCTCGTGCGGCTACAAAACTCGCAATACTTGCCGCTGACTTTAATGCTGAAATCACCTTAATACAGGCCGATAAACAAGCCAGTGCTGCCAGCGTATTGGGGCTACTAATGCTAGAAAGCGGTATTGGTAAAATGATCACTGTGACAGCCACAGGCCCAGATGCCGAAGTGGCACTCGAAGCAGTGTGCAATTTAATTAACGATAAATTCGACGAGTGTTGTTAAGCCAAAAATACCAAGTCAGTAGAATGCATATCACTCCCCTTCAACTCAATATCTAAAATCTAATATCAAAAATCTAAAAGTAACGAGTATTGATACCAACGCCAGTTATTCGATAAGCCCATTATCTCGATTACTTTTTTCATGTTCCTGCAACCGCTCAAAATAACATTCAACGCCAGTCTTTTACACCACAAACAATTAATTACATCAAACACTTAAATTAACCTCAGCTCTGGATAACAAACGCCTTTCAAGCAGTCCTTTGCCTTCCTCACTGCGTTGAATTAACTTGCAATAGGCTAGCTATTGACGCGTTAATTCGCCTTGTTAGCAAAACAAATCACAAGCTTGACAGTGGATTTTAGTCAATCTATTGATTTATATCGTTATCAATACATCTCTTATCCAGAGTTGAGGTTAAATTAGCACAAGGCAGCAATTGCAGCGAGGTAGTTGTGCTACCTTCACCATGTCTTACGAAGTGATAAGCGATATACCCGTAAGCACGACCACTTTTTATGCTAATTGGCATCACTTTGGCCGATGGGTATTAATACCATTCCGCATTAATAAGTGACCACTCAGAATGCGTCCAGCGGTTTTTGATTAAGGCGTCGCTATGTAGTCATGGTTGTTCCCTTTCAAATAGCGAGAACGCAGAGCAAAAGCCGCTGGGGCATTCCTTTCAGGCGAGTTTTAAAAGGGCTTACACTGCGTTGCATGACTTCGAAAGAGAATAACTATTCATTCAGTCATTCGCCTTGTTTAAGCCCTTTTAAATTCTCGCTGAGAGATCACTTGCTAACGCGCAATGGTATAACACCCTCTATGCCGCTCATCAGATCAACCCCTTCATCGTCATTTTGTCATAAAGCAGGCCTTTAATTGCCACAAACCTTCGCCATACTTGCGCTCGACTAAAGCAATATTTTCAGTATTTTATTCACCAAATTAGTGCAATTGCACCAATTAAACCAAACAGTAAAAATCTAAAAATAAGCATTAAAACAATAACGCCTTAAAAATCACAATCTTAAAAACAAATACAAAGTTGGCACAAGCTTTTCATATAGAGGAATATACCTACTAAGTAGTAGTTTAATTTTTAAGCAGTCCGTTGAAGTTGTAGGAGATAGTGATGAGTAAAATGAATCCAGGTCAACACATCAAATCAGTTAATGCCATGGTTGCTAAGCTGGTTGAACAATGCCGCCAAAACATTTTTTTCTTAGCGCATCTTGGTTACAGCCAATGGGACGACGTTGAATCTCGTTCAAGCAAGTATAAGTAAAACATTAAGGAATTATCGAATGAGTATGTCAACAGCTAGACAATACCCAATGGACTTTCAACATCAAGTCATTAATGAAGTGAAAGTGCACAATCGTCTTTTATCTGATGTCGCCAAGCAATATGGCGTTTCGGCTAAAACAGTTTACAAATGGGTTAAGCACAGTGAAACCCGTAAAACTGAAAACCGTGGTGCCATTGTGTCAGAAATCGCTCTATTACAGCAAAAAATTACCCAGTTAAGTCAACAATTACAAGCAATGGCAAGTTAAGCCATAACCGTTTTGGCAAGGGTGTATGACAGTGTTATTCGTTGGTTCCCCAGCAAACGGACAACACAAGGCAAATAGCAACAAAATCATACTAATAATAAGCGCACAACATCTTACATCCTTGCCGCTTTATACACCGTTAACCATGGACAGGTTAACGTAACAGTTCAGGCGTTATTGGGTCCCCAGACTCTATATCCAGTAACGTCACTTTTATTCAGTAGAGGCTGCTTAATGGATTAATGCAGCGCTCTCAATGTTATGGCAAGGATGTTTGACCGTACTATCAGCTAGCCCCCAGCACGTTGATAACACAGCAAACAGACTAATAACAACAAGCGCAAA
>NZ_JAKILA010000018.1 GCF_023283885.1 Shewanella basaltis | reverse complement strand
GACTTTTTATGTAGAATAACTACACCTCAAAGTCTCTGCCGCGCACTTGTATATGAGTAATGGCCAACAATTCGCTGCAAAAACAACCTTGAAAGGTCAACAGGCCCTAGCGAGGGTAGCGGCTTCAAATCTTGTTGCACTAAATGACAAGGCCACTTAGGCGATAGGCCAAGATTCATTAATTGCTTTTCTCTAAGGTAAAGTCGAGCCTCACTTGCTGGCGCGGTTGGCTAACTGCATGGCCTTGATCCACCTTAGGTTTGTACTTCCAACCTTTGACAGCCTGAATTGCAGAGCGATCAAATGTGCGTTTAGGCTGAGCTTCTATCACACTGACATTTATTACAGCACCCACTTCATTGATATCAAATTCAACAATAACATATCCTTCAACCCCATCACGGGCCGCAATAATTGGATATTGAGGAGCAACTTGCACAACAGGCAATGCATCACTTGAGCTAACACCACGCTCATAAGTTTCAGACTGACTCGGCATCACTGGCGGTAAAAGCTCATTGGGTATCATGGTCACTTCAGTTCCGCCAGCACTAGGTACTGCAACGCGCTCAATGGCAGGGATTACTGGTTTGGGTTTTAATCGCTCAACCGTTTTAGGTGGTATGGGTTTAGGCGTATCCTGAACCACACTAATAACCGGAGCATCGCTTGGCTCGCCAATATAGATTTGATCGTTTTTAACCAGTTGAGACATAAATATAAATAACCCTAAGGTTACCACTGCGCCAGTGATTAAAATGGCAGTTTGCCTAAACCATATTGGGTAATAAAATGCTCCCCCCGTATTGATGACACTTGCATGCAAAAATCCATCTTGTCGGCCAAGCAACGTATGTGAGTTCATAGACAATCCTTTATGAGTAACTCAAGACTAAAATAACTAGGATCTGCAATATCACCATAAAACCTATGCAACCGTTTAATAGTGATATCAGCTATCAGCCTTGTTAAGGCTGTATTTACAATCAGGAGTTAACGAGAATTAAAGTAAGGTGCCCATTAATTGTTAGCAACAATACCAATATATGTAAAATATTTTGTTACATATAGCTCTAACCCTCAAACCAACAAACAAAAAACCAACATCTAAAAAACCAAACACTAACAATCTAAGCGAATGACATACTCAGTCGCCTCGTTTCTAACACTCCAATTGAACAAATAATTGAGATTAATTATCATTACCAACCATTGCGTGGTGAGCGGACTCTTTTAACAGTAAAGAGCTCACTTTATCTACTATATTCAATCGTTTTACCTAAAATGTGGATAAAAGATGAATTGATAAAACGAAAAAATAAATAGGTTAACCCTTGTCGACTTTCAAGCTTGTCATTTGTGTTAATCACAAGGCGAATTAACTCGCCAATAGCGAGTCTATTGCAAGTTAAATCAACGCAGTGAGAAAGACAAAGGGCTGTTTGAAAGGCGTTTGTTATCCAGAATTTAGGTTATTTACAACACTTCCAAAAACATTAACACATCACAGTGTAATTTGAGCAAATACAACATGAATATGGTTTCAATATTAAAATGGCTTCATAACTGGATAGGCTTTGTTATTAGCATCACCATGTTAATAGTACTAACGACAGGGGTTTATTTAGGCAGCGTAGATTTATTAAAGCGCACAGACAGTTTAGGCCAAACCTTTGTCCCGCAAACGATTGAGCAAAAAGCAGAAACGGTAGCAAAGGTATTTGAACGCTACCCCGAAATGAGCACGGTACGTTTTCCAACAGAACATACTCCTTATATTCAAGCCACCACGCGCGGCAAAGCTATCGCATTAGACAGTGAGCTCAATGAGCTTGCTAACCGCGCTTCATTCGACCTGCCTTTTTATGAAACCGCCTTTTGGTTACATCGTAATTTTTTAATCGACAATGGCGGTAAATACATCAATGCATGGGCCTCTTTGGCTGGCGCGATTGTCACATTAATTGGGATTTATTTATGGTGGCGGGTACGTAACGGCTTTCGCTTAAAACAAACACTGCCAAAAAATACTCGTTCAAGCAGTCTGCTAAAAAGCCATATTCAGCTTGGGCTATTTATCTCAATACCTTTATTTATTTTGTGCTTGAGCGGCTTTTTAATAACCTACAATAGCTTATGGACTGGGGCGCTAAATCAAAAACCTGTTACTCAATCGTTTCCACTAAGCCAAAGTAATGATTGGTTAAGCCAGCTCACGAGTGCCCAACAAGTGTGGCCAGACGCAGAGTTAGTCTCAGTGAGTAAACCTCGTTCAAAACCAAGAAAAAAGCCTAGCCCTGACATGCAAGGCGATGCGATTAAGCCGCAAGCACAGATATTTTCGATTCAATTTGACGAGCATCCAGGTGTTTGGTTAAGAGAAGCCGATCGCATTAGCATCAACCACACCACAGGCGTTATCGAGTCGGCATTAAAACACAGCGATAGGCCGTTATCGGGCAGGATTGCCAGCTTTGTACGCCCACTGCACGATGGACTGAATATGCCGGCCAGTTATGTGGCATTGATTACATTAGTCTCGTTGATTGGCACGGGCATTTTATCGTTCAGCTTGGTGACATTTTGTCGTCGCACTTTTGGTCGTAAAGCGAAAAAAGCCGCTTAACATTATTTATACCATTGCACGTGAGTCAATGAGCTCGCAGCGAGAATTATGAATGCGCAATGGTATTAGCATGCAGTGCGATAAGCCTCGCACTGCATGACTAAAAAGGCAAACTACACGCCGTATAAGGTCACCACAACGGCACCGCCCAACCCCACATTATGCTGTAATGCCAGTTTAGCGTTATCCACCTGACGATGACCTGCTTGGCCTCGTAAATGCCAAGTTAGCTCAGTACATTGCGCTAAACCGGTCGCCCCAATAGGATGGCCTTTTGACATTAACCCGCCCGATGGCCCAATCACATAACGGCCGCCATAAGTGTTGTCACCATCGGCAATAAATTGTGCTGCACCACCTTCAGGACACAGCCCTAAAGCCTCATAAGTAATCACCTCATTTGGGGTAAAGCAATCATGCAACTCAATCACATCAATGTCGTTTGGACTCACTCCAGCATCTTCATAAACCTGCTGTGCCGCTTGCTGACTCATACTTTTGCCTACTGCGTATATAGGGTCTTGCCACGAAAGTTCGGTGTCGGTTGCCATGGCTTGTGCAAGTATTTTGACCTGAGACGAAAGACCATGCTGGCGGGCAAATGCCTCACTGCATACGATAACCGCGGCGGCGCCACAGGTTGGCGGACACGCCATTAAGCGCGTAAGGTAATTGTCGTATATCACTTTATCGTCTAGCACTTGTTGGTATGTTAATGGTGTTGAAAACATTGAGTAAGGATTATTGATGGCATGTCTGCGTGACTTTTCGGCCACCTTAGCAAAGATATCAGCGCCTACATGGTATTTGTCCATATAATGGCGGCCAGCCGCGCCAAAAGCACGTAACGCAATAGGCCCTTGTGGTGCGTTGAATTGCTGCAATACAGGATCGAGCCGCTCGAATGGACTTTCTCTGTCTTGCCAATGTGAGCCTAACGCGCCAGGTTGCATTTCTTCAAAGCCAAATGCTAATGCACACTCAACCTGACCCGATAACACCGCCTGGCGAGCCAAAAACAATGCGGTTGAACCACTCGAGCAATTGTTGTTCACATTAATAATCGGAATACCGCTTTGGCATACATCATATAAAGCATGCTGGGCGCTTGTGCTGTCGCCATAAATATAGGCTCCATAAGCTTGCTGAATCCATTTTTCCTCAAGCCCAGCATCGGCTAATGCCAGTTTTATTGCTTTGGCAGCCATCACACGATAAGGCTGGTGTTTACCTGGTTTGCAAAAGGGGATCATCCCCACACCTGCAATTCTTACACTTGTCATACAGATCCTTATTGGCTCAACGCTCACGTCAATAAACTCGCCTACACTTAAGTTAATATCATGTTAATGCCCCCAACACCAGGCTGCACCAAAACAAAGCGTGAGCGCACTATATTGGTACAACCTCAACATATTCCACTAAAAACCCCATCATTTTTAGCATAATAAATTCAACCCCATGCACAAAAAACGAGCAAGGCTCAAATAATTTCAACAACATTTTCATAGATTTGCACCGAGAGTGCCCACAGAGCAAGGCTTTAATCAAAAAAACGGAATGGCTTTTGCTTTATAAGCGCATGAATTCCCAAAGAGAATCCTTCAATGGCAACTGAAACAAATAACATTAGCGATGCAATTAGTGTCATTGCACAAAGTGCGGACACGGTATTTATCTTACTTGGTGCAATCATGGTTTTGGCCATGCATGCTGGCTTTGCATTTTTAGAAGTCGGTACTGTAAGACACAAAAACCAGGTAAATGCCCTGGTTAAAATTTTGACGGACTTTGCTTTTTCGGCCATTGCCTACTTTGTCATTGGTTATCAAATCGCATACGGAAGCCACTTTTTTGTGAGTGCTGAAACGCTTGGCGCAGATAACGGCTATCAGTTAGTTAAGTTCTTCTTTTTATTAACCTTCGCAGCGGCGATCCCAGCCATTGTTTCGGGCGGCATTGCCGAGCGTGGCAGTTTTAGGCCCTTCTTGTTTGCCTCGGCCATGATTGTGGCTTTTGTATACCCGTTATTTGAAGGCATTATCTGGAACGGCAATTATGGCTTTCAAACCTGGTTAGAAAACCAATTTGGCGCCCAATTTCATGACTTCGCCGGTTCTGTAGTAGTACATGCCATGGGAGGGTGGCTTGCATTTGTAGCCATTTATTTACTTGGCGCTCGTCGTGGTCGTAAACCGGGTATTGCATTTGCACCGTCTAACATTCCCTTCTTGGCGCTAGGCTCATGGGTGCTGATAGTGGGCTGGTTTGGCTTTAACGTGATGTCAGCACAAACACTCGATGGCATTAGCGGCTTAGTGGCAGTCAATAGTTTAATGGCCATGGTTGGCGGCACGGTTATCGCGCTAATTGTGGGTAAAAACGACCCAGGGTTTATTCATAACGGACCGTTAGCAGGCTTAGTTGCCGTTTGTGCTGGCTCTGACTTAATGCACCCTGTCGGCGCATTTATTGTAGGCGGTATCGCGGGCGGTTTATTTGTGTGGGTGTACACTAAATTACAACGCAGCAGTAAAATAGATGACGTACTCGGTGTATGGCCGCTTCACGGTTTATGTGGCGTGTGGGGCGGTATTGCGGCAGGTATTTTTGGCCAGCAAGCATTGGGCGGCCTTGGCGGGGTAAGCTTAATGTCTCAATTAGTCGGTAGTGTTGCTGGTGTTGTTGTCGCATTAATGGGCGGTCTAATCGTTTACGGCATGGTAAATAAAATCTCAAGCTTACGTTTAAGCCAGGAACATGAATTTATTGGCGCTGACTTAGCCATTCATAAAATTGGCTCAACTAACTCAGACAAGTAACTCAAATCAGCGAGTAAAAAAGGCAGAATCGTATTCTGCCTTTTTGTTTAAACGGTATTCATCTTGATTAAACCTGGGGGGGATCAGTGCTTAGGCTTAACCCCATTTTTAACCATATCTTGACCCGTTTCAAAAATTTCCGGCGTTACCCAGCGGCCAAGTAAAAGCTTATGGTTATCACCAAAAACAGCGACAAAATGACGACCATCCGCATTACTGGTGGCCATCCCCACACCAGCTACGCCCTGCAAACCTAGACCGCCTTTCTCGACTAAGAGTAAAAAACGTTCTAAATCGGCTAAATTATCAATTACTTCATTTCCAATATTCATTTAACTTCCTAACAACTTAGTACTCAATTAACTTGGCGGTTACTTTAGCGCATTGATTTGTAATAATCTTCAGTTTATCCACTTTCGTGCCTAAACCATCAAAAAAAGCGCAATTCACTGTGGGTCATCATTTATCTCATTTTTAGCAACTTGCTCTATATATCCACGCTCTCTGCACAATTTTTACACTTTTTATCACTAACATACTGTTAACGATTTTATTTCAATTAATCGAATCACCTAGTTTACCCATTTGTCAGGAGAATCTGATGCTTACCAGTAATCATTTGCTTAACAGCAATAGGCTTTTTAGCCAGCCTATTACGCTATTTCTTACGCTCATTTTCTGCAGTTTTCTAATGCTAAGCGGCTGTGGTGGAAGTGACAGCGACACCGATGTCACAGAAACTGTGACCAGCACAGACACAACAGACACAGAAACCAGTACAGATACCGACGTTGATGATGCTGATTTTGAAGCAACAGATTGGACAGACGAAACCCATAGCAAAAATGTCGACCCTAACTTTGACGAAGTGTTCAGTGACACAGAAGTAAAACGACTTGATATTGTTGTAACCCAAACGCGCTGGCAAAGCATGTTAGACAACCTGACTGATCTCTATGGCACATTTGGCCGAACCAGTTCAAGCAGCCTAGTGGATGAAGACGATCCTATCTTTGTACCTGCAGAAGTGTTTTATAACGGTACCCAATGGTATCGTGTTGGTATCCGCTTTAAAGGTAACTCATCACTGCAAACCAGTTGGCAGCAAGGCATTTTAAAACTGGCTTTAAAGCTCGACTTTGACGAATTTGAAGATGATTACCCACAAATTAAAAACCAACGTTTTTATGGTTTTAAAAAGTTTAGTTTAAAAAATAATTTTGATGATGAATCAATGTTGCGTGAAAAAGTCGCCGCCGATGTGTTTAAAGATGCAGGGCTTGCCGTCTCTAACACTGGGTTTTATACCTTATACATTGACCACGGCGACGGCCCTGAATATTTTGGTTTATACACCTTAGTTGAAGAAGTGGATGACACACTAATCGACACACAATTCTCAAGCGACGAAGGCAACCTGTACAAACCAGAAGATGATGGCGCAATGTTTGTTGAAGGGTCATTTAATCAAGACGATTTTGAGAAAAAGACCAACGAAGACGACGAAGATTGGTCTGATATCGAGGCATTATTTAGTGCCCTACATGACGATACTTATACAAGCGATCCGGCGACATGGCGCACCAATTTAGAAGCAGTATTTGATGTTGACGTATTTTTAAAATACCTAGCCGTTAATGGCATTATTCAAAACTGGGACACCTACGGTAGAATGCCCCACAACTACTACCTATACAACAATCCAGAAACCTCAAAGCTCACCTGGATCCCATGGGACAACAACGAGGCCTTCCAAGATGGTAAACAAGGTGGAGCGCTAGCACTAAACTTCTCGGATCTCAATTCAAGTAGTTGGCCACTCATCTCAAAACTGTACGCGGATGATGTCTACCGTGAACGCTATAACGAATATTTACTCGAGGTGATTAGCGATGCATTTGAAACCAATAAAATGCAGGCAAAGTACAACACCTACTCGGCACTGATTGAACCCTATGCAACCACTGAAGTGTCTGGTTACACCTTCTTAGAAAGCACCAGCGACTTTTATAACGCCGTCGATACACTGTTAGAACACGCTGAAGACCGCGCCACAGCAGTTGATAATTACTTAGATACACAGTAATTAGGCATGAAATAAAGCCCATCATCACTACGATGGGCTTTATTTTAACAGGCTGACTTAACGAGTTTACAACCCCGCTTTACTTTTTCGTGCTTGGTGCAGCTTTTTATAACTTTCAATGAGGCGTAAATGTGGCTCAATGCCTTCCAGCTTAATACTGGTTTTAGTCAGACCATAAAAACGCACAGTACCATTGACCGAGCCAACCACATTATCCATGACCTCTTTACCAAACATGCGGGTAAAGTTACCGATAAAGTCCTCAAGCGCTAGGTCTTCATCTAAGGTCACTTCAAGCACGGCATTCACGGCTTGATAAAACAAGCGGCGCTGCACAGTGTTGTCGTTAAACTGTAAAAACTCTTCGACAAGCTCTAACGCGTCTTCGTGTTCACCGAGTGCAAGATAAATCAAAATCTTTAACTCGATAATGGTTAACTGGCCCCAAACGGTATTTTCATCAAACACAATGCCAATCAAGGTTGGGATATCGGTTTGATTATCTAATTGGCTTTCTTCTAAACGGTTTACCAACTTAGACAAGGCTTTAGTGCTTAACGAGTGCAGATTTAAAATGTCTTCGCGGTAGTTAAGTGCCTTGTTGGTGTTATCCCAAATTAAATCATCCACTGGGTACACTTCAGAATAATCGGGCACTAAAATCCGACACGCCGATGCACCTAAGTCAGTAAACTCAGCAATGTACACCTCACGGCCCATGTCTTCTAAAATGCCAAACAGCGCCTTGGCTTCTTGCTCATTGGTGCCGCTAAAGTCCCACTCGCAGAATTCATAATCAAATTTGCTGCTAAAGAAACGCCAAGAGATAATGCCTGTTGAATCAATAAAGTGCTCAACAAAGTTTTCAGGTTCGGTTACTGCCATGCTATTAAAGGTCGGCTTGGGCACATCGTTTAAGCCCTCAAAACTGCGACCCTGTAACAACTCAGTTAAACTGCGCTCTAATGCCACTTCAAAGCTTGGGTGCGCGCCAAATGAGGCAAACACACCACCGGTGCGCGGGTTCATTAAGGTTACGCACATTACCGGGAACTGCCCGCCTAATGAGGCATCCTTTACGACAACAGGGAACCCCTGCTCTTCTAGGCCTTTAATACCCGCTAAAATACTTGGGTACTTTTCTAACACCGCCATTGGCACGTCTGGTAAGACAATTTCTTGCTCAATGATTTGACGTTTTACTGCGCGCTCAAAAATCTCAGACAAACATTGCACATGGGCTTCTGGCAAGTTGTTGCCTGCACTCATGCCATTACTTAAAAATAGGTTTTCGATTAAATTAGACGGGAAATATACCGTTTCACCATCTGACTGACGCGTGTAAGGAATGGCACAAATGCCGCGCGCTTTGTTGCCTGAGTTCGTATCAATTAAATGCGAGCCGCGCAGTTCTTCATCTGGGTTATAAATGTCTAAGCAATACTCATCAAGTAAACCTGTTGGTAGCGCGTCATCGTCTTCAAGCGCAAACCATTTTTCGTTCGGGTAATGAACAAACTCGCTATTGGCGATCTCGTCACCAAAAAATTGATCGTTATAAAAAAAGTTATTGTTTAAACGCTCAATAAACTCGCCTAAAGCCGAGCATAATGCACTTTCTTTAGTGGCACCTTTACCGTTGGTGAAACACATAGGCGATGCCGCATCACGAATATGCAAAGACCATACGTTAGGCACAATATTACGCCACGATGAAATCTCAATCTTCATGCCAAGATCAGCCAATAAACCTGTCATGTTTTTTATGGTTTGTTCAAGCGGTAAGTCTTTACCTAAAATAAAGGTATTTGAGTCTCCGTCTGGTTGCCCCATCAACATGGCATTGGCGTCTGCGTCTAGGTTCTCGACGGTTTCGATTTTAAATTCTGGGCCAGTTTGCACCACTTTTTTTACGGTACAACGGTCAATAGAGCGTAAAATACCTTCGCGGTCTTTATCCGAAATATCATCGGGCAGCTCAACCTGAATTTGAAAAATTTGGTTATAGCGATCTTCAGGGTCAACAATATTGTTTTGTGACAACCTGATGTGCTCAGTTGAGATATCGCGAGCCTTACAGTACACCTTAATAAAGTAAGCAGCACACAAGGCAGATGAGGCTAAAAAATAATCAAAAGGACTTGGGGCAGAGCCATCACCTTTATAACGAATAGGTTGGTCAGCCGTTACGGTAAAGTCGTCAAATTTGGCTTCGAGTCTCAAATTGTCGAGAAAGTTTACTTTGATTTCCATTGAATATTTCCACTGTCATGCGCAGCCAAATGGCTAGCTTGTCTAATTACCGTGAATTATCGGTGTTTTTAGCCCAATAGTCTTGGGTTAATTGCCTAAATAAAGCTAATTAACCTATTTGTGTTGATTCTATTTACAAAACTCAGAGACGTTGACAAAAGATAAGATCAAGACAGCGGTTATGATATATGGCGGCGAGCGGTTTTATCGGTAATAAAAAAGCGAGCATAATACCGTTCACGGCTCACGGTTTGCTTGCGCTTCACGTGTGACTAATATAAACGTTAAATACATCTTGGTAGGCAAAGATAAAATCATGCCAAATGCCACACACATGGCACTAATCACAATACCGGTAACACCCATTTTTTCTATGGCATCATTAAAATCATGAAGATAAATGCCTATAAAAATCAGCATAATACCAATTAAAATGCAAATCTTCAGTAGTAATACCAACTTTGCATCCGACATAATTCCCCCATTTACATAATATCAATCAGGATAAATAACCTGAGCTCGGGATAATAAATGCCTTTCAAACAGTCCTTTGCCCTGCTCACTGCGTTGAATCGACTTACAATAGGGTAGCTATTGACGCGTCAATTCGCCTTGTTAGCAGAACAAATGACAAGCTTGAAAGTGAGAATGGGTAACGTGTTGATTTTAAATAGTATAAGTTCATCCCTTATCCCGAGCTCAGGTTAAATAAGTGATCAGAGATTACGTCGGAAAAATCGCTTAGAACAAGACTGAAATTGTAGCGAGGTCGTTGTGCTACCTTTAACATTTCTAACGTTAGCCAGTAAGCATGATCACATTTTGTGCTAATTGGTATTAGCATTAATAATGAAGCAACCAAAACAGATGGGTGTTGATGTAGATCAACATTAACAGGCAAAAAAAAGCGCAAACAGTCGCGAGACTATTTGCGCTATCTTACAAAGTGAGTCTTACAAAGCTACTACGTTAGCAGCTTGTGGGCCTTTTTGGCCTTGCTCAACTTCGAAAGATACTTTTTGGCCTTCAGCTAAAGTTTTGAAACCTTCTGAAGTGATAGAACGGAAGTGAACGAACACGTCAGCGCCGCCGTTATCAGGAGTGATAAAACCAAAACCTTTATCTTCGTTAAACCATTTTACTAAACCAGTTGTTTTAGACATGTTGTGTCCCTTATAAATGTAAATTAATCAATCTGTCGCGAAAATGCGATGCGCTCAAGCTTGAATTATTGAATGTCACGATAAAGCTAAGGGAAACACAGAGGATAACAACGATAACGCAGAGATTCTAAGGCTTTTCTTTTACTTGATGTTCATTAATAACTCTGAATGTCAGAGCGAGGCTGATATTACATGAGTTTTAAATATTGTAAAGCATTTCTTTAGGCCGCTCAGATAAATACTTTAACGCTTCAATTGATAGGGTTATGGGGCCTGGCAAAAAATGACTACACGTCGGCATTAAAACGCGCAATACGCGCCTGCGCCTCAGTGCATTGCGTCTTTTGAATCAGTTCCCCTAAAGTGATCCCTAGATTTTGACTGATTAACCGCAATAATTTGGCATCGAGCGGCTCTAACTTATCGCTGTGATGAGTCAAGGCAGTCTGAATTTTTTTAATTAAATAACGTAAATCATCATCATTTAACGCTTGTAAACAAACCACTAAAGCCTGAATACTCATGGCCTCACCCATTAACACCCAATGACGAGAACGACGAACACGTTTAAGAAAACACTGATATTGCAGTGCAATCGTCTTCGTTTGCTTGGTTTTTTCACCACCAATACGATGAATTAATGAGGGTAAATGTATCGTAATTTCATTGGCTATATCACTCAATCACTCCCCTCCCACAGCCGAAAACATCCCACACCATAACAACAAACCTCTTGTGACCATTGATATCAATAGGCAAGCTTGAAACTTATCGCGCTTGTTATAAAACATATCATTGCCAATATAAGCCTATTTATGCGTTATAATGCCGCTCAACATCATCACCACAATAAGCGCACGTCAATATAACGCACATAATGCACAATCTTTTATGCCTAAGTGTGATTGAACAAATAAATAGAGTTACGCCATGAGTCCAGAACGTTTTGCCCGTATAAACCACATGCTAGATAACCGCCAAGTCGACCTTACCATCTGTCTTGATAAAGTGCACATGACCAACAACATCGCCGCGGTTATTCGCTCGGCAGATTGTGTAGGCATTCATCAAATTCATGCTGTGTGGCCCGACATCGAAATGCGCGTTTCAGGTAATACAGCTTCTGGCAGCCAACAATGGGTCAGCACAGTAAAACACAATACGTTTGCGCAAGCTCATCAAGTATTTAAAGCACAAAAAATGCAGGTGTTAACTACTACGTTTTCAGATTCGGCAATAGACTTTCGTGACATCGATTACACGCAGCCCACCGTCATTGTTATGGGCAATGAACGTGATGGTGTGAGTGATGAAGCCATTGCCGCGGCAGATCAGCATATTATTATCCCCATGCGCGGTATGGTGCAATCGCTCAACGTTTCTGTGGCATCAGCTTTAGTGATGTACGAAGCACAGCGCCAACGCGAACAAGCCAATATGTACGGTACTCGTAAACTTGACCACGCCTATTGCCAAAAAATGCTGTTTGAACAAGGCCATCCGGTTTATGCCAAAGCGTGTCGGCGTAAACAAATACCCTACCCAGCCATTGATGAGCAGGGTCAAATTGTTGCCGATAAAGCTTGGTGGGACAGAATGCGCGCCCCCGATCCGCAAGCTTTAACGGTGTAAGCGACACTTAGCCAATGATTGAATATTGACATGAAACTCATTAGGATCATCCGATCTGATAGCCAATAAGAATACACAACATGACCACCGAGCTCTATTTTATCTACGACTCTCACTGCCCTTGGAGCTATGCCACCACACCATTGGTCAATGCGTTGCAGCACGCCTACCCAAACATGACTGTACACTTGCTACATTGCGCCCATTACCACGGCAAAGACAGCGCAGGTGAGGAGCAAATGCAGGCAGTGACCAAGGCCAGTGGCGTTAAATTTGGTCGTGAACATACACGTTATGTTAACAGCCCTAAAAGCTCCATAAAAACAGCTAATTTAATGGCTTGGATGCAAGACAAACAAGCCAACAAACAATTGGCATTGCTTAATGCATTACAAACCGCTCACTTTATTGATGGTAACCCATTTCACAATAAACACGACTTTAATGACATCGTCGAACAGTTTAAGTTATCCCCTAATAATAAAGTGTTTAGGGACGAGCTCACTACCGATGCTGAATTCATATTAGAAGGCATAGCTGAAATTCAACAGGTTATTGCCACAACGCGTTTTCCGGCACTAATAATGACTGTTAACGACAACGCCATTTTTATTGACCACTCAAAATACCTTAAAACACCACAAGAGGTGGTTACCGCAGTAGAACAAGAAATAGCTGCCATTAAACAGGCTCAAAATTAATCCCAAGCTACCACGGACAATGGCCGTGGTTTTTTATGCATACCAAAGCCATTGTGCATGAATAACATACGTGTTGATAATATTAAAAATCAACACGTTAACCTGCTACATCGCTACGTATACCATTTTAATTCAATAAGTTAACAGGCAGCGAGCGGCTTGAAAGGCATTTGTAGTCCAACACTCAGGTTTTTTAATGCACAGTGGCATTAGCTAATCCCCTGCACCTGAGAAGCCAGTAACCAAAGGGCTAGGATAAAAAATACCACGCCCATAAATTTGTTTTGGTAAGTACGAAATTTATCATTATCCAGTAATGATTTACCCAGGTGCCCCACTAAAACTACAAGCAGTAAATTAAAAGCCAGGCCCATCACGTTGAGCAATAAACCTAACGCCAACATTTGCTCACCTGAGCTCGCATTAAGCTGAGTCGACACAAACTGAGGTAAAAACAACACAAAAAACAGTAATGCTTTGGGGTTGAGTAAATTACTTAATACAGCACGGCGATAGAGTAACTTAGCCAGATTATTTTGCTCATTGATTTCAGGAGCTTCACTGGCGCTGCTGCGCATACAGTCCCAGCCCATTTTGAGTAAATAAGCGCCGCCTAACATCTGCAATAGTGCTAATGCCAACGGATTTAACGCCACAAGTGCAGACACGCCCATAGCTGCAAGCAGAGTTAACATAACACCCGAGGTTGCATTACCAAAACTGGCATACACCCCTACTTTACGGCCATAGCTCAAGCTAGAACTGGCAATCAACAACATATCAGGGCCAGGAATTAACAGTAACGCCACCACAGTGGTTAAATAAACAGGCAGTAATGCCAAATCAATCATCATAAGTTCGCAAATAGGCAGGTAAAACACGGCGCGGATTTTACAGCCATTGAACATGAATGAAAGTCATGATGGTAGCGTTTAAGCTTTTAAAGGTAGGTCGAACTGGCAGGGATTGTTTACAAATATAACGTGATTAACATCAAATAAAGACCGACTAATCAACTAAATAAAAAAGGCCAACCATGCAGGTTAGCCTATGTTATTTACGATTAATGCTTACTTATAAAACGCTTCAATCGTACCTTTTACCGTCATAGTAAGCGGTTGGCCACGACGGTCTAACGCTTTACCCGCCGGCACTTTAACCCAACCTTCACTGATGCAGTACTCTTCAACATCAAAACGCTCTTTGCCGTTCACTCTGATGCCAATATCAAATTCAAAAATTGCCGCAACATGGTGTGGGCTGCGTGGATTAACGCTTAAGCGATCAGGTAAAGCAGGTTTAGCTGTAGTGTCGTTCATGGTCATATACTGTAGTTAATAAAACGTGCGTTATTGTAGGCAATAGCAGCAAGATGCTCAATAGCAGCAAGCATAAATGTGAGCGGCTTAAATAGGTCGCACAAGCTTTCGCCCTGCCACAGCGTTAACTGTTTGATTTATAGCCACGATAGTTTTAGGTTAGTGTTAATGCCTACGTTATTTGGAAACATTCATGTCAACTTTGTTAAAGCTCATCAAAGGCTCTTTTTTAGCCATTATTGCTACCGCTGTTATAGTTGTGGCGCTCAATTGGCAAAGCGTTAATCGCCTATACAGCGTGGTCACTTTATTTGATGAAACCCGCGTTGTTGATAATTTTTCCAATATGAAAGAGATTTTTTTTAACAAAAAAATCGTTGCACAAGGCCAGCCCTCTTTATTTAACACTCGCCCGACGTCGCTACCAGAATCGTTTAATTATAGAAATAACGTCACTAACACCGAAGCCTTTCTGGCTCGTAGAGCAACAACCGCGTTACTGGTACTCAAAGACGACCAAATCACCTATGAAAAGTATTTTTTAGGTACCCAACGCGATGATAAACGCATCTCTTGGTCAATGGCCAAATCGTTTGTGTCGATTCTGTTTGGTATGCAGGTTGATGCTGGCAACATAGACATTGAACAAACCGTCGGCGCTTATTTACCAGAACTGGCCAAGTCGGGTTATGGCAACGTCAAGGTAAAACACGTATTGCAAATGTCGTCTGGCGTGAAGTGGAACGAAGATTACCTGGATTTTTATTCTGACATTAACAAAATGGGCCGTGTGTTAGCCATCGGTGGTTCGTTAGATCAAATGACCAGCGAACTAGTCAATGAATCAACACCCGGTAACGCCTTTCATTATGTCAGCATGGACACCCACGTGATCAGCATGATCCTTAGGCGCGTGACCAATAAATCGTTAGTCGAACTGATACAGCAAAACCTGTGGAACACCATCGGCATGGAAAGTGATGCCTACTGGCTAACCGACTCCCATGGTGCTGAATTTGCTTTAGGTGGATTAAATGTCACCACCCGTGACTATGCCCGCTTTGGTCAGTTATTACTGAATAATGGTGAGTTTAACGGTAAGCAAATCGTATCTGCACAATGGATAAAAGCGGCCACAACACCACAAGCAGAATACCTTAAACCACAGGCTGATAAATTAGGTTACGGCTACCAAATTTGGTTACCGCCAGCGGCACAACAAGGTGAGTTTTTTTGTGTTGGCGTGTATGGGCAATATATCTACGTAAACCAACAACACAATGTGGTGATAGTAAAAAACAGTGCCGATTTAGGCTTTCTTGATGCATTAAATTCAAAGCATGAAACCATCGCATTTTTCCGCGAGATCGTGGCGTCATTGCCATAACTCAACAAGCCATATGACAAAAATAACAAAGCAACCATTTGGTCGCTTTGTTATGTCAATCAGCACACAAGTGAACATGCTTACTGGTTATCACTTTGTTAGACATGTTAAAGGTAAAACAACTCGCATGCTGCAATTTTTACCTTATTCTAAGCGATTTTTCTGACGCAAACTCTGATCACTTATTAATGTGTAATGGTATGACTAAATCGTTACTTTTGTACCAGCAGCAAACGCTGGCACAGTTTGACAAAATCAGACGAGGTAACAATACCAAGCACTTTATTGTTGTCATCAACAACAGGTAAACAGCCCAGTTTATTGTCGATAAAATACTGCACCACAATGGTTAACGGCTCATCCAAGCCTAATTTTTGCACTTGGGTGTCCATCACCTGTGCAATCGGCGTATAACGCTCGCGCCTATCTAATGCCCCTTGGCCATATTTATTGAGCATGGTTAACACAGTCGCAATCATCTTTTTGTGCGTAAGCATTCCCATCAACTCCCCCGTAGTTTCCGAAATAACCGGCAAATGGCGCACATTACGAGTTTGCATCAACAAATGTGCATCTTTAAGGCTGGCTTCATGGCTAATACAAAAAGGATTTGGGGTCATGATATCGCGCACTTTCATGGTATTACTCCTATGCCTATATATGCTTAAAGAGTAGCCAAACCACTAATAAATAGCCAGAGACCATGGCCTTAGTCGTAAAACAAAACTAACGTTTAAGTGTGATACGGCCAAACACACCGGCGTCGATAAACCCTCGGTTTTTGTCACCATCAACCGGGGTAATCTCATGAGACCCCATAAAATGCTCTCTTACCGGGCTGCCATCATTATCGCAATAGGCAAGCATAAAACCGATCACTTTATTCGGCGTGAGTAATAACGGCTTGTCTTCCTGTCCTTCTTTAAAGTCATTAGGATACAGCTTAATCGCCACCTCCCAAATCACATTGTAAGGCGCCTCGCTACTGCGCTGCCAACGACTAATTAAATGCGAGCTATACAGGTGAGCCTGTTTATCTGGGCCATAATCAGCCGCCTGATTATCTAGGCCAATATGGTAAGCAAATGCACTATGATTAAATTGATGATCGCCACCTGATGCATCACTATCAATAAACACCTCTAAGGTGTCATCATTCCAATAATTTACTGTTGGGCTGGCATGGGTATCAAGCAACACATCGTCGGTAATTTCAGCTTGCAGATACAAATAATGCTCATCCCACAGCAACTTATATTTACCGCTAAAATCACTCGCCGAATCAGGCAACACCCCATGCATTAAATAAGGCATAGACTGCCACTGCGCCTTTTGCCAGGCAGAGTCAGCAACCCCATCAATTTTGATAGGCGTTGCAGTATAGCTAACATCCATAGCAAACAACGCATGGCTACTAAACAGTAATCCCAAACCAAGTAACAAATATTTCATAAGGCTCTCTTTTATCAATTTGATATAAGTTGGCTTAAACAAGCATTGAATACAACCACAGTGAACCCAGCGAATCAAGCTTAGTTTAAGCTAAACAATCTACTGAATAAGTGGGATCAAATAAATGGGAACAGAGTCTGACGAATCCCCACAAAAGAATGAATAAAAATAATGAGATAGGTTAAAAACGGAGGAACATTCATGACATTGGGTGATCAAATTTATCGCCAAACAAAAAATTACCACGAGTCAATGCCATGAATGTAAAATACGTTTTATCAAAAATGCCTCTCACTTGCCCCCTCTGTTAACGCATAAAACACACAAAACTCGCCGACAAAGTCTGTTCTCTGCAATTGAAAGCTCAATGAATGGTGGAGCATTATCAATCACAGGGCTTGGCCGATGCAGACCACAAACGACGTTAGTGGCCACAGGTCGTAAATAAGTACACAGCAAAAAGAAAACACCTGGATTCCGGCTCAAAAGCATTACAGGAATGACGTAAATATAAACATAATCGGAATGACGAATATTTACACATGACTGGAATGACGGAAACAAAAAGCGAACCAACCTGTTCGCTTTTTTAATGCTTTAGATATTATATCTGCAGGCTCCATTTTACTTGAGGCCGTTGAAGAAAATAGCGTGAGCCTGACAGGACGTCAGGCTAGCTTTCGCGGTACAGGATGTACCATCGGAAGCGTTAGCATTTTCGAGTAAGGCCGCAGCAGGATTCAAATGTTGGCCAAAGCTGGATCAATCCCCATGGCGACCTTTTCGCTGTTTGAAAATGTTGCGGGGCGGCTGGGAGTTCCAAGAGGGAACAGCCGTTGGTTTCCTCTTGGTCTGGTGTGGGCGACGCGCCACGACGTTAGTGGCCGCAGGCCATAGCTAAGATTAAGACAAAAGAAACAAGCTGGATTCCGGCTCAAAAGCATTACCGGAAAGACGTAAATATAAACATAATCGGAATGACAGCTTTTTGGACGCCCCTGATGTATTGGAAACAAAAAAGCGACCTTTCAGTCGCTTTTTAATGCTCTTACTCAGAAGGTATCAATTGAAGCCTACTACCACGATAATAGCGTTACTGCCGATGAGAAGACAAGGAAGCCGATGCTTTTCTCCTCGGAGTTGACTGGTGTCAAACTCCTTATTTCGAGCTATGCGAAAACTCTCAGCTGAAGCCGAAATAGCGTTACTGCCAAGAGTAAAACAAAAAAGCGACCTTGCGGTCGCTTTTAAATATTTGGAGCTCAATTGAAGCCCACTACCACCATAATTGCGTCGCTGGCGATGATAAGACAATGAAGTTTGAGGCTTTCGTCGCGGAGTTGACTGGTGTCAAACTCCTTATTTCGAGCTATGCGAAAACTCTCAGCTGAAGCCTAAATAGCGTTACTGCCGAAAGTAAGACAAAAAAGCGACCTTGCGGTCGCTTTTTAATTCTAAATTTCAAATGAAGCCTACTACCACGATAATGGCGTTACTGCCGATGAGAAGACAAGGAAGCCGATGCTTTTCTCCTCGGAGTTGACTGGTGTCAATGAGAAGAGAAAAGTGTCGGCTGACGCCGTATTATCGAGGCCAAGTAGTCATTATCATTTATTCGTAGTCACTGAGTGGGACGCACGAACACATAAGGTTTCGATCCCCATACACATCATCAATACGGTTCACCGTTGGCCAAAACTTATTCGCCTTAACCGCTGCGGTTGGGAACACGGCCACTTCGCGGCTGTACGGACGTGAGTCAAACTCAGGATCCATAATGTCTGCGAGTGTATGCGGTGCATTGTGCAGTGGGTTGTTGTCTACTGGCCACTCGCCTGCTTCAACTTTAGCGATTTCACCACGAATAGAAATCATGGCTTCGATGAAGCGATCTAACTCAACTTTAGACTCAGATTCCGTTGGCTCAATCATCAAGGTGCCCGCTACCGGGAAGCTCATTGTTGGCGCATGGAAACCGTAGTCGTTTAGACGTTTAGCGATGTCCATTTCGGTCACGCCTGAGGTTTCTTTTAATGGGCGTAAATCGATAATACATTCATGGGCAACGCGATCATTTCGGCCAGTAAATAACACTGGGTAATGGGCTGATAGCTTTTTCATGATGTAGTTAGCGTTTAACAATGCCGTTTGGGTCGATTGTTTAATGCCTTTAGTGCCTAACAGTTTGATGTACATCCAGCTGATGGGCAGGATGCTGGCGCTACCATAAGGTGCAGCAGAGACTGCGCCGTTATGGTCACTTTCGCGGCCCGGTTTTACCACAGCATGGCCAGCAACAAATGGCGCAAGGTGGGCTTTAACACCTATTGGGCCCATACCTGGACCGCCGCCGCCGTGCGGAATAGCAAAGGTTTTGTGTAAGTTTAAGTGCGATACGTCGGCGCCAATATAGCCTGGTGATGTTAAGCCAACCTGTGCGTTCATGTTGGCACCGTCAAGGTACACTTGACCGCCATATTGATGGACGATTTCGCATACTTCGCGGATTGATTCTTCGTACACACCGTGGGTTGATGGGTAGGTGATCATGATGCACGATAAGTTGTCAGCAAGTTCTGAGGCTTTAGCGCGCAAGTCTTCTAAATCGACGTTACCTTGTTTATCACACGCGGTCACAACAACCTTCATGCCAGCAAGTTGTGCTGACGCAGGGTTAGTACCATGTGCAGATTGCGGGATTAAACAAATGTCACGGTGCGCGTCGCCGCGAGACTCGTGGTATTTTTTAATTGCTAATAAACCAGCGTACTCGCCTTGTGCACCTGAGTTTGGCTGAATACATACCGCATCGTAGCCAGTAATGTTGACCAAATACTCAGACAACTCGTTAATTAATTGTGTGTAACCTTGCGCCTGATCTAGCGGGCAGAATGGGTGCATGTTGGCAAATTCTGGCCAGCTCACAGGCAGCATTTCTACGGCAGCGTTAAGTTTCATGGTACATGAGCCTAACGAAATCATTGAGTGGTTTAAGGCTAAATCTTTGGTTTCGAGACGTTTGATGTAACGCATCATCTCGGTTTCGCTTTGGTAGCGATTAAATGTTGGGTGCGTTAATACCGCATCTTGCCTTACAAGCGCTTGTGGGATTGATTGGCTGCCATTAGCAACGATGTCGGCATCGAGCGCTGCGACGTCTAAACCATGACCGGCACCTAGAATAACGTCGAACAATACTGCGATGTCTTCACGGGTGGTGGTTTCGTCTAGGCTGATACCTAATACGCCATCGGCGTCGATACGTAGGTTAACTTGCGCGGCAATAGCACGGGCGTTAATGGCGGCAACGTCTGCACCTTTTACGCTGATGGTGTCGAACCAGGTGGTGTTAGCTAAGGTTAAGCCTTTTGCCTGTATGCCCGCAGCTAAAATGTCTGCCAAACGGTTGATGCGTGAGGCAATGGTTTTTAAACCTTGTGGGCCGTGAAACACAGCATAGAACGACGCCATATTGGCCAGTAAAATCTGTGCGGTACAAATGTTTGAGTTGGCTTTTTCACGACGAATATGCTGTTCGCGCGTTTGCATGGCCATACGTAAGGCTTTGTTACCGCGGGTGTCTTTTGACACACCAATAATACGGCCTGGCATTGAGCGTTTGTGCTCGTCACGGGCAACAAAGAAGGCCGCGTGTGGCCCGCCGTATCCCATTGGCACACCAAAACGTTGTGCACTACCAAATACTACGTCTGCGCCCATTGCACCTGGAGATTTAAGTAACATTAGCGACATAATGTCAGCAGCAACGGTGACAATTACTTTGTTATCACGCAGTTGAGCAAATAGCTCGGTGTAGTCGGTAATTTGGCCGATACGGTTGGTGTATTGAAATAAGGCACCAAATAATTCGTAATTAACCGCTTCACTCGCTGGGCCAACAACCACGTCAAACCCAAAGCATTCTGCACGGGTTTTTACTACGTCTAATGTTTGCGGAAATACATCGTCGGCAACAAAGAAGGTGTTGGCTTTTTTGGCTTTAGACACACGTTTAGCAAGTGCCATGGCTTCTGCTGCGGCAGTGGCCTCGTCCAGCAATGAGGCTGACGCTAGGTCAAGACCTGTTAGGTCCATTGACACTTGTTGGAAGTTCAAAATGGCTTCTAAACGGCCCTGGGCGATTTCTGGCTGATATGGAGTATAAGCAGTGTACCAACCTGGGTTTTCAAACACGTTACGCAAAATAACGTTTGGCACTTGTACACCGTAGTAACCCATACCAATATAGCTTTTAAACACTTTGTTTTTGTTTGCTATGTTGCGAATATAAGCGATACCTTCGGCTTCGCCACATGATTCACCGATTGTGAGCTCTTGTGGTAAACGAATTTTGCCAGGAACAGTTTGCGCGGTTAAGTCTTCTAACGACTCGGCACCAATAAAGTTGAGCATTTCTTGTTGCTGCTCAGCATTTGGGCCAATGTGGCGGGTTAGAAATAACTCGTGTTGCTCTAGTTGTGTCAGGGTTTGCTTGGTCATGTTAAACCTTGTTCCAAATCGACCAGTTTTGGCGGTAGGGCACAGAACTGGATTAGGGTGAAAACGTGTAATACGTGACTAACCCATAAAGGGTTTATTGGTGCTGCGTGCGATTGTTGTCAGTGGTTTTCTTTAGGCCACTTACTGATACAACTTAAACGGCAATACGCTAGACGCACCATGTTTATCGTTATATAACAAAGAAGCTCCCGAGGGAGCTTCCTGCGTCATTGGCGATTATTCTTCGTCAATCACTTCTTGATAACCATCGGCGTCAAGTAATGAATCAACTTCTGACTCGTCAGATGGCATCACACGGAAAAACCAACCGTCGCCGTAAGCGTCGCTATTAACTAACTCTGGCGAGTCTTCTAATGCTTCGTTTACCGCAATCACTTCACCAGAAATAGGTGCATAGATGTCTGATGCCGCTTTAACTGACTCAGCTACTGCGCAGTCTTCACCAGCAGTGACAGTGTCGCCTACTTCTGGTAATTCTACGAATACCATATCGCCTAAAAGCTCTTGAGCATGCTCAGTGATACCTACTGTGTAGCTACCGTCTGCTTCTTGACGGATCCATTCGTGTGAAGATGCATATTTCAAGTCTGCTGGAATAGTGCTCATTGTTGTTGTTCCTTTATCTGATGTTCTAGTTCTTAATCATTAAATGCTTGTGGGTAAACGACAACCCAACTTTAGTCGGTTATGTGTTGCTATCTATTGACTAAACGCAACAAAGTCAGCCGCTAACATTAAAAGGCTTGTTTACCATTACGTACAAAGTTTGGGGCAATCACTTTTACTGCTACGCGTTTTTTACGCATTTCAACTTCAGCAGTAGCGCCGATACCATTAGGTACACGGGCCATGGCAATAGAGTAGCCTAATGTTGGCGAAAACGAACCGCTGGTGATCACACCTTGATGCTCTACACCCTCTGCATCGGTAAAGAACACAGGCATATCATGGCGTAAAACACCTTTTTCTTCCATGACTAGACCAACTAATTTATCTGTACCTGCCGCCTTAATTGCGGTCAATGCTGCACGACCAATAAAGTCACGTTCGCTTGGCTCCCATGCAACAGTCCAGCCCATGTTGGCAGCGAGCGGATTAATCGATTCATCCATGTCTTGGCCATAGAGGTTCATGCCAGCCTCTAAACGTAGCGTGTCGCGTGCACCCAAGCCACATGGCTTAACGCCTGTGTCTAATAGTGCTTGCCATAAGGCTTCTGCTTCGGCTTCAGGAACAATGATTTCGTAGCCTGCTTCGCCGGTATAACCCGTTGTTGCAATAAATAAGCTGCCCGATTGCACGCCAAAAAAGGGTTTCATGCCGTCTACTGCAGCGTTTTGATCAGCGGTAAATACCTGCGCAGCTTTGGCTTTAGCGTTAGGACCTTGTACAGCTATCATGGCAAGCTCAGGACGTTCTGTTACAACAACATCAAATGCAGCGGCTTGTTTGTTGATCCAGGCTAAGTCTTTGTCGCGTGTGGCAGAGTTAACCACGACACGGTAATGAGTATCGGTAAGGTAGTAGGTAATAAGGTCGTCGATAATGCCAGCATTTTCATCTAGCATGCCGCCGTATAAGGCTTTGCCTGGTACGGTCAATTTGGCAACATCGTTAGCAAGTAACTTACGTAAAAAGGCACAAGCGTCATTGCCGGTAACATCAACCACTGTCATGTGCGAAACGTCGAACATGCCTGCATCTTGACGCACTGCATGGTGTTCTTCAATTTGAGAGCCATAGTTAATTGGCATTTCCCAACCGTGAAAATCAACCATTTTGGCTTTTGATTCTAAATGCTTGTTAAAAAGTACAGTTTTGCTAGCCATTATTATCCCTTTTTTTGAGGCCTTTCTTGTGTAGGTCTTTGATAAAATGCGGTCAAAATTATACTCCGCAGACCTGTTTTGTATACAAAAAAATTTTCTAATCCGACTGTTATCGCATTAGTTTAGCTAATCCATTGCTGTAATTTTTTTACACATATTTTTACAATAAACTGACTGATTTAGCTGTATTGCCTGATATTAAACAAGTTTCTACATTAGCTATGGTGAAATTGACGCACGGCAAAGTTTAGGTAATGTCATTTTGTTACCCATAGCCTGTTTGATGAACACTGTTTTCAGCCCAGCGACATTATCAACTAGGGTGAGACCAATATCGCGAACGGCTTTTTTAAGCGGATGACTGCCTGCAAACAATCTTTTAAAGCCTTCCATAATTGCAATCATCTCCGTTGCGTCAGCTTTACGCCAACGTTCTAGGGCGCGTAAATGACTATATTCGCCTAAATCCTTGTTCTGCTCATGCAGTTCGGTAAAGGTGTCGATAATGCTGGCGGCATCTAACAACCCTAAATTGACACCTTGCCCCGCTAATGGATGAATCGTATGTGCCGCATCGCCAGCTAAGACTAAACGGTGGCGAGCAAAGTGACGCGCATAACGCATGCGCAGTGGGAACGATTGACGCTCACTTTCAAGCTGACACACACCTAAACGGCCATCAAGTGCCGCAGTTAATGCTTTGCCAAATTCAACGTCATCGAGGGCGAGTAAGCGCTCGGCTTGCTCAGGCGACACCGACCAAACAATTGAACATAAATTAGCTTCGTAAAGTGGCAGCATCGCTAATGGGCCACCGGGCAAAAACGCTTGCCTGGCGGTAGCATCATGAGCGAGTTCTGTGCGAACGGTGGCCACAATCGCGTGGTGGCCGTAGTCCCAAAACGTTAACGGAATACTGCACTGCTGACGCACCCATGAGTTGGCACCGTCTGCGGCCACCACTACAGCAGCACTAACATTGTCTCCGTTAGCTAAGGTTAGCCAGGCTTCGCGCTCGCCAAAAGCAACACGCTCGAGGCGCTGGCCTTCAAGGTGGGTTAAATTGCTCATTTCGCTGGCACGTTTAGCAAGAGCAAAACTGATGGCATCGTTTTCAATAATCGAGCCTAAATAGGTTTCGCTAATACTGTGAGCATCAAATTCAATTTTACCTAGGCCGTCTTTGTCCCACACTGACATTTTTTGGTAGGGGCTAATGCGGCTGTCGTCAAGGTATTGCCATGCACCAAGGTTTTCTAAAAGTTGCTGGCTAGCCTTATTAATGGCACTCACACGTAACTTAGGATCGCCATTCACCGCTTGGGTTGTTCCAGCGTCAATGACCACCACATTCAGATCGGCATTGGCTAACCCAATGGCAGTTGCGAGTCCGACCATACCACCGCCGACAATGGCGACATCATATGTTTTGGTTGAAAACATGGTTAATCCTTAGCTTAAATAAGTTAACGCCAGCCCATAGCTGTTTGTGCAACGGGGCGCTTTAGCGGTGGCAGCCATGACAGCAAACGCAGCCCAAGATTACGCCCAGCCACTAATGGCCAATATTGGTTTGAAAAGCCGCGGACTAAAAATTCGATGTTACGTAAAGTGCTGTCGCGATCTGTTTGTCTTGAGGCCAAATATAGATGCACTATGTCGCTACTGCCAAGGTCAAGTTCGCTCCCTGTGGCTGCGTATGCCTTTTCAATGACACCTAGCAAACCCACCACATCACGCAGGCCTAGGTTAAACCCTTGCCCTGCAATGGGGTGTAAGGTTTGCGCGGCATTACCGACAAACACACAGCGGTGATATATCGGCCTTGGCATGTATGACAAAGTAAGCGGATAACTGACACGCTGGCCCACATCGACAAACTGGCCGACACGGTTACCAAAGGCCTGTTGTAATGCAGCTAAAAAGGTGGCTTTATCGGCCTGTTTAAGCTGCTCGGCCTGAGCAGGCGGTAACGCCCAAACCAATGAAAACCGTGATTGTGCTGTAGGTACTGAAACCACCGACTGCATAGGCAACAATGCCAATGGGCCGGTTTGGGTAAAGCGTTCATAAGCCCAATACTGATGTGGTTTGTCGGTTGTCACGTTGGCGACTATGGCCGTTTGTTCAAAGTCAACTTGCTCAGTGGGTTGTTGCAAATGTTGGCGTACCACAGAGTTGGCACCGTCTGCCGCCACCAGCAACTGACAATGGAGTTGGGTGCCATTGTCTAACGACAATAAATGGCCATCTTGCTGAGTGTGTAAATGGGTGACTTTAGCGGGGCAATAAACCTGCACCGAGGTTTTTGCTAGTTCTGCAAACAACACACTGCCCACTTTAGCCAGTTCAACAACCTGCCCTAGCGCATCTAACCCTAATGGTTTGGCATTCAGCTCGGTCATACCAAAGTGGCCGCGATCAGACACGTGAATATTTTCAATCGGCGTGCCTAAATGTTTAAGCTGTGGCCAAATACCTAAACGGCTCAGCTCAAAAATAGAGCCATGGGCAATGGCAATAGAGCGAGCATCAAACCCAGGGTGATGACTATCTGCAACATGGGCTTCAATTAAGGCAATACGCAACGGGCGCGTAAGTGATGCTGATAATTTGGCTAACCCCAACGCTAAGGTGGCTCCCGCCATTGCACCACCGACAATAGCAATATCAACGGATTGAGGTTGTGTTGAGTGTTGTACTGAGGTCATTCGCTGCGCCGCTGCTAATACTGGTAAAATTAATGAATAGTCGATGACTTATCGGTGTCAGTTAACGGCATGTCTAGGCCAAATTCTGAGTAACATAAAATCGCTGACATTCTGACAAACTCTTGCAATTCAATGTAGGCGGTTTCTGACTCTTCATCATCACCAACATCAAATTCAACCTGGGCAATTTCGGCCAAGTCTTTGATGACTTCGCGTACGTCTGGCGACGATTTAGCTAACTCAGGTTGAATAATCGCAATGCCTGTTAAAAAGCTTTGTGTCCACAATGCCAGAGCTTCAACACGATGGCTGAGCGACACTTCTTCTTCTGGTAGCAATAAGGTAAAGCCAAATTCAAAATCGGCCAAACGAGCCACCGTGTCTTGATAAAGTTCGGCAATTAATTGCTGTAACTCTGCCTCTAACGGCTGGCCGTCATTCATTAAATCTAGCAGCGGTTTTAACCACGCTAAATTGTCTTGTTTTACACCACCGCAAATCAGCCCAACAAGTGCGCCATGCACTTCTACTGGGTGCTGACCAATTTCGGCCGCATCTAGGGCTTTTTTAAGATTTTCGATACATAACGAAGGTGGGGTTGCCATGGTTTTTTCCTAATAGCGCAATATCAGTCTCAATGCTAGCAGAGTTAAGATGATGCTCCAAATACTAGCGCATCTTGTACTGAAATTTGTGAATAGTCATACCAAATTGCAGTAGACTGAGTCTGCGCGATTGCAGGTGATTTGCTCACTCAAACAGCAAATAATTAAAAACCCTTGATGTTGCCTTGCTCTTTTAAATTCAGCCCTATATAGTTCGCGAAATGACTAAGGGATCTGAGGCGACATTATGAGCAACAGTGCTGTTGAAATCGTCCTTTTAGGGCGAACCTATTCTATTGGCTGTCCAAAAGGACGCGAAGATGCATTACGCACCGTTGCCAGAGAAGTTGAAAACCAACTCACAACCTTAAAGTCGCGCACTAACAATTTAAGCCGTGAAGAACTGGCCATTATGGCTGCACTAAACATTGGCAATGAATTATTTGAAGAAAAGCTTAAAAACAAACAGTACATGGCGCAAATGGATGAGCGTATTTCGTTGTTACAATCAACATTAGAGACATCATTGGTTGAACGAAGTCGCAAGGATGACTAAACTAAGATTTCAGAATTAAGCAACGCTTGGTTCTACCCTGTTTTGCTCCCTGGGATATGCGCGAGTTGGCTATGTCCCTGTGCCGATATTTACAAACCCAGGGTGAATGCTTTTATTGACATTGTGCATGCTTGGCAAGTACCAAGAAGCCTTAGGAGATAAACATTTACCCGCCTTGAACCTACGGTTCAAGGGCTACGCCGGCAGCGGTATTTTGGGGAGCATCCTAATTTTATGACTATCACTCGTTTTATGACTAACACAGACAACCGTCCTGTTACGTCTACCTCTTCTGCACGCATTAGCTACTTTGCTACCCCAACTGAGTTGCAAGAACCATTATTTGATAGCACCAACATGAGCCGCGACAATATTCGTCGCCATGTCCGCCAAGAGCGCAACAGCCTCAGCCTCGAAGAGCAAAGCCAATTTGCGTTGATTGCCAGCAGGCACATGCTGGCAGAAATTCAGGCTCACTCAGCAGAGCATGTGGCGCTATATTTAACCCACGACGGCGAATTAGCCACACAGAAATTGATTGATGCGCTGTGGGAGCTCAACATCAATGTTTACTTGCCGCTTATTCATCCATTTTGTAAAGGCCACTTGTTGTTTGTTCGTTATGCACCCGACACGGTAATGGTTAAAAACCAATACGGTATTAGCGAACCACAACTCAATGTTCAGCATGTGATTACCCTTGATAAGCTCGATATGATCATCACTCCCCTGGTGGCCTTTGATGCACATGGAAACCGGATGGGAATGGGCGGCGGCTACTACGACCGCACTTTGTCGCAAGTGATAAACAACAAACCGTTAGCCGTTGGTTTTGCCCACGACTGCCAAGAAGTGAGCCAGGTACCAACCGACTTTTGGGATGTGCCTTTGCCAGTGATTATTACCCCAACAAGACGATTGGCTATTTAAAATCGTTTTGTAATAAAAAAGCCCCATCAATACATCTTATTGATGGGGCTTTTTAGTTAACCTGAGATCGGGATAAGGGATGAACTTATGCTATTTAAAATCAACATGTTACCCATTCTCACTTTCAAGCTTGTCATTTGTTCTGCTAACAAGGCGAATTGACGCGTCAATAGCTAGCCTATTGTAAGTCGATTCAACGCTGTGAGCAGGGCAAAGGACTGTTTGAAAGGCATTTATTATCCCAAGCTCAGGTTAGTTAACTGATTCAACTCAAAATGAGCTTATACCATTGCTTTATCTAGTGCCTGGCTGACATCGGCAATGATGTCGTCGATGTGTTCAATACCCACAGAAATACGCACGAGATCTTCAGACACCCCCGCTTTCGCCAGCTCTGCACCGCTAAGTTGGCGGTGAGTGGTACTGGCAGGATGACAAGCTAGCGATTTAGCATCACCAATGTTGACCAAACGCAGCACCATTTGCAGCGCATCAATAAATTTACCACCAGCAATTTTACCTGCTTCGGCATCAGCAGATTTAATGCCAAAGCTGATAATACCTGAAGCTTTACCACCAGTGATTTTTTGACAGGTGGGATGGTATGGGCTGTCTGGCAGTGCGGCGTAATTGACCCAACTAACACTTGGGTGTTTTTGTAAAAACTCTGCCAGCGCGAGTGCATTACTGCAATGGCGCTCCATACGCAGGCTAAGGGTTTCGAGTCCTTGCAGCAGTAAAAACGCGCTTTGTGGCGACAAGGCTGCACCAGTATTGCGCAGTGGCACAACACGGCAGCGGCCAATGTAAGCTGCAGGGCCAAAGGCGTCGGTGTATACCACGCCGTGATAAGACGGGTCTGGCTGGTTAAGGATCGCAAAGCGTGCTTTGTTGGCCACCCAATCAAACTTACCTGAGTCAATAATCACCCCACCAATGGTGGTGCCGTGGCCGCCAATGTATTTGGTCAATGAATGGATAACAATGTCGGCGCCGTGATCAAAAGCGCGGCACAATACCGGTGTAGCCACAGTGTTATCAACAATGAGTGGCACCCCATGTTTATGGGCAATATCAGCTAAACGCTGTAAATCGACGATGTTACCGGCTGGGTTACCAATCGATTCGCAAAAAAGCGCTTTGGTATTGTCATCTATTAATGCATCTAACCCGTCAAAATCATCAAATGCCGCCATGCGTACTTCAACGCCCTGGCGCGGCAGAGTATGGGCAAATAAGTTATAGGTGCCACCATAGAGTTGACTGGTACTGACGATGTTGTCGCCTACTTGAGTAAGCGCTTGAATCGCATAGGTAATGGCAGCCATGCCAGATGCCACAGCCAGTGCACCAATACCGCCTTCAATCGCAGCTAAACGTTGTTCTAATACACTGGTGGTTGGGTTCATTATGCGGGTGTATATGTTACCTGCGACTTTAAGGTCAAACAGATCTGCGCCATGTTGGGTATCGTCAAAGGTGTATGAAGTGGTTTGGTAGATGGGCACGGCAGCGGCTTTAGTGGTCGCTTCTGACTCATAACCATAATGTAATGCCAGCGATTCCAGTTTCATGTTTTCTACAGACATAGTGACTTCCTTGAGATAATAGACGGTGCAGATATTGGTGAATATCTACACTATCAATTAGCCATCTAGAAGTCTATACCTAATCAACCTGAAAAGGATCAATTCCAGCGTCTACAAGTTAGCTTATTTTAACTGTCTGCCCCCATCGACGGCATAACTGCGGCCCGTCACATAATGGCTATTTTGCAGATAATCGATAAGGCTGATGATTTCATTATTGCCGGCTTCTTTTGGCAATATTGCCTTTGCTAACGCTTTAACTTTATAAGCATCATCGTCGTGCTCGTTAAATAAAATCATCGCGGGGGCAATCGAATTCACTTTAACGTAGGGCGCAAGTAAGCTGGCAAACGACAAGGTCATATTATGCAATGCCGCTTTACTGGCCGCATAGGCAATGTGCTTTTTACTGCCCTTTTCAGCAACATAATCAGTAATATGAATAATATTGCTGGCACCGATATTGTCGTCATTAGTTTTAGCGGCGGCAATCAACAATGGCGCTAATGCAAGGTTGATTTGATAAGGCGCTGATACATGAATTTGCATCATTCGCGCCATGGTATCACCGGGGCTTAAGCCATTATTGTCTGGCAACCAGTCTGAGGCGTTGTGGATAATGGTATCAAGACGAGCATGGTGCTCATTGATGTGGGCAATTAACGCCTCAATAGCCGCAGGGTCGGTTAAGTCGCACGAATGTAAGCTTGCGCCTAGCTTACCCAATTGCTCAATACTGTCGTAATGAGTGCGATAGGTGCCAATAACATGATGACCTTGAGCCAAATAATGTTTAGCCAGTGCATAACCAATGCGCTTACCTACACCGGTTATCAGTATTGTGCGTTCCATAATGCTCTCTTTATGTTTAATTAATGACATACCCTAAAACTTATCATAAGCAAATTAGGTGCTTATCTCAAAGTAATCTCGGGGTAATGTTTTTATATAGGGTTTAAAATAAACAAATGGCCTCAACTCAGGGAGGTGAAGCCATTCAATAAATTGAAGTTAACCGTGTGACATTAGGCTAAAAATTCAGCACGACTGGCTGGATTAGCTTTAAAACAGCCGCCAAGCGCTGTGGTTTGGGTGCTTGATGAAGTGTCCATAATGCCGCGGGATTTAACGCAATAATGGGTCGCATTGATGCTCACTGCAACGTCGTCGGTTTCGAGCAAGGTTTGCAGCGCCACTAAAATTTGCTGCGTGAGGCGCTCTTGCACCTGCGGCCGCTGAGCAAAAAAGCGCACTATACGGTTAATTTTAGATAAGCCGATAATGTTGCCTTTAGGGATGTATGCCACTTTGGCTAACCCATCGATGGTAATAAAATGATGCTCGCAGGTACTCACCACACTGATATTGCTAATTTTTACCATTTCTTCAACACCCATTTTGTTGTCAATTTGGGTGATTTTAGGAAAATTAGCGTAATCTAGGCCGGAGAAAATCTCATTGACGTACATTTTTGCAATACGGTGCGGCGTTTCGGCTAGGCTGTCGTCGGTTAAGTCAAGCCCAAGGGTTGAGACAACTTCGGTCATTAAACCTTTAATGCGCTGATATTTTTGCTCGCTGGTCATCTCACTTGGGATAAGAGGCGTTTCAAGACCATGGGCAAGCAACGCTTGTTGAACTTTTAGTGCCTCGGCAGACAATTCTGCGCGAGTTATGTCATTAATGGTGGTCATAATAACATCCTTAATAAATTAGGCTTGATACTCTAAAGACAAAGAAACAGAGTCAGCAAAACGCAATGCATGGGGTTTATCGATAGTGACTCGGGCTAAGGTTACGCTAGGGTGCTCACGACAAATGTCGAGCACGTCAGCCACTAGTTTTTCAAGTAATAAGAAACGACCTTCTTCGACATGCTGGATCACTTTTTTGGTGATCACTTTGTAGTTTAGCGCATCTGCGACATCGTCGGTTTGAAACGAACGATCTGCCGGGTAGTGGATCTCTATGTTGATCACCACATCCTGTTGCTTTTCGCGCTCTTCTTGATTAAACCCAATAAAGGTACGTAAACGTAAGTTGGTGACGTTAATAATAGCTTGGCTTAATGGCATGATTTAGCCCTAGTGAATTGTTTTTAAGCTATACGCCAGGATGAAATAAAAAGATCATAAATCTAAAACGATCATGCCGATCGCTAAAGACCACTAACAAAAAGGTAAACTAGTTTGCGAGCTAATGCGTAGAATAGTCATAGCAATGCTAATGGCATGAGGTAAATAATGGAACTGACAATATTTTACGATGGCACCTGCCCGCTGTGCCTTAACGAAATGAAGCAATTAAAGCGTCACGACAGCTTAAACCGCATCGCCCTTGAAGACATTAACGCCGCAGATATTAATCAGCGTTTTCCTGACTTAGATGTAGTGCAAGCCAATACCCTATTACATGGCCTGCAAGCCGATGGCACTTGGCTTTATGGCTTAGATGTTACCGCTAAGGCATGGGGATTAACCGGTAAACACGGTTGGGTGAAACTGCTGCGTCTGCCCGTGATTAAACCTGTGGCAGACCTCGCCTATTTGGCTTTTGCCCGTAATCGCTACCGGATATCGTATTTACTGACCGGTAAAAAGCGCTGCGACACCGGCAGCTGTAACATTAAATAAGGGCAAAGCGCATGAGCGATTCAACCTTAGCAGAAACCATGATCGTCATTGGGGCGTCATCCTTTATTGCCAAAGCCTTTATTGAGCAAGCCTGTCATCAACACATAAAGCAACAGCAGCTAAACTTACCTGTCGCAGTGCCGTTACAAATCATCACAATTAGCCGTCAGGCTAGTATTAAATTGCCAGAACTCATGGACGGTGAACTAACAGGAAGTGTTAGCCACCAGCACTTTAGCTGCGATTATCAACAAAATTCAATAACGCAATGTGTAACCGATATTGCAGCCATTGCAGGCAAAGTCACACGCATAGTGATGTGTAATGGCGTTTTGCACAGTAAAAGCCAACACCTCACAACAGCAGATCCTGACCTAATGCCAGAAAAACGCATAGAAGACATTGATGCTCACTCGTTAGAGCAACTGTTTTATGCCAACAGTATTGTACCCATGCTATGGCTCAGCGCCCTCACCCCACTGTTGTTGCAGCCACAAAATAAAGTAAGCAGCCAACAAAAATGTGTTATCAGTATATTGAGTGCCAGAGTGGGCAGCATTTCAGATAATCGCCTCGGCGGTTGGTATGGCTATCGCGCCTCAAAAGCGGCTTTAAACATGCTCATTAAAACCACGGCAGTAGAATATGCTAGACGCCTTAAACGCGTGAAGCTGATTGCGTTTCACCCCGGCACCACCGACACGCCATTATCAAAACCTTTTCAAACCAATGTGCCACAAGGCAAACTCTTTACCCCAGCCTTTGTCGCCAGCCAACTTCACCAAATTATGGACCACAGTGAACCCGATGGCGAAGCCAGCTACCTCGACTGGCAAGGCAAGCCGATTAACTGGTAATTTTTGGGTTAGCAAAAAAAACGCGAAGCCATTAGCTTCGCGTTTTTTATCGCATTGCTTTGTTAATTACTTAACAAATTCAACGCCTAATTTAATGTCACCTTTAAGGGTATCTAGCATTGCATCGCGAGCGTTAGCTTCAAATGCGCTGATTTCACCATAAGGTAATACTTTTTCTACGCCGTTTTTGCCAAGTAATACTGGCTGAGCGAAGAATTCAGCGTGCTCGCTGCCGCCGTCTACATAGGCACATTCAACGATGTTAGCTTCGCCCTGTAAACCACGTACCAATGATAAACCAAAGCGACATGCAGCTTGGCCCATTGATAATGTTGCGCTGCCGCCACCGGCTTTAGCTTCAACAACTTCAGTACCCGCGTTTTGAATACGAGTAGTCATTGCTGCAACTTCTTCATCAGAGAAAGTCACGCCTTCAACTTGAGAAAGTAATGGCAGAATCGTCACACCGCTGTGGCCGCCGATAACGTTAACTTTAACGTCAGCAACGTTTAAGCCTTTAAGCTCAGCAATAAAGGTTTCGCTACGGATTACGTCTAGAGTTGTGATACCGAATAAACGGTTTTTGTCGTACACACCAGCATTTTTTAATACTTCAGCAGCAATGGCTACTGTGGTGTTAACTGGGTTAGTAATAATACCCACTAATGCTTTAGGGCAAGTTACAGCCACTTTTTCCATTAGGTTACGCACGATGCCAGCGTTGATGTTGAATAGATCTGAACGATCCATACCAGGCTTACGCGCTACACCAGCAGACATTAATACGACGTCAGCATCAACTAATGCTGGCGTTGGGTCTTCACCAGCAAAACCTTTTACTTCTACGTCTGTTGGGATGTGACTTAAGTCAACCGCAACACCCGGAGTAACAGGAGCGATGTCATATAGAGACAACTTTGAACCCGCAGGCAGTTGAGTTTTTAACAGTAAAGCTAGCGCCTGGCCGATACCACCAGCAGCACCTAATACAGCAACTTTCATAATTATCTCCATCAATTTATGCAGTTTGTGACATTGATCTAAATTGTCGTGGCGTCACATTACTGCATCGTCACAATAATTTCAATTATACGTTAGTGGACAGTGGTAAATAAGTAAGCGCTAATAAGGTTTAAGCGAAAGCCTGTGCATGAAAAATATTCAAGATTAGCCTCACCGCAGAGTGAAATCCCTTATCTATACTCTCGCTTTTATTGACTACAATCAGTCATTTTTTGTGTATAAATATGCACCAACTGTTCGATTTAGGCTTAAAACAAAGTCACGGTAAGCCATTGTTGCCCGCGCAGTGTTTACTTTCTCAAGCCCCCCCCCCTTTAACGCTGATTTTATCCCGTGAGTTTGGTCACAGGCTCTTACGAAGCAGTGCAATATTGGCGTACACTAAAGCTGCCGCGAGCGAATAAATAAAAATTCAATAACAATCGCGGCATTCCTCAATATCCAATTATTTGCGAGAGTTTCATGATAATAAGAGCTGGCCAACACGCCGATTTGCACGCCTTGGTTCATTTTAATCAAGCCATGGCAATGGAAACCGAAAACCTGACCCTAGATACCAAAAAGCTCACTCAAGGGGTTGAGGGGCTGTTAACTCACCCTGAACGCGGAGTTTATTTAGTCGCTGAAATAGATGGTGAAATTGTCGGGTCGCTGATGGTCACATACGAGTGGAGCGACTGGCGCGCCAGTAATTATTACTGGATTCAAAGCGTGTATGTTCGACCACAAAATCGTCGCCAAGGCATTTATGGCAAGCTCTATCAAGCAGTTAAAGATTTTGCCGCGGCCAATGGGGGGACCGCCAGTTTTAGATTATACGTTGAACATGACAACACCGTTGCTCAAAAAACTTACGCAGCATTGGGCATGCAACAAAGCCATTATTTAATGTATGAAGAAAACACCAAATAGGCGCGATTACGTCAATAACCCACTATATCGCACCTGCAAACATCGCATCAGTAAAGCCAATGCTTTGCTGATGTTTATTTAACCTCAGCTCTGGATAACAAACGCCTTTCAAGCAGTCCTTTGCCTTGCTCACTGCGTTGAATTAACTTGCAATAGGCTAGCTATTGACGCGTTAATTCGCCTTGTTAGCAAAACAAATCACAAGCTTGACAGTGGATTTTTGTCAATCTATTGATTTATATCGTTATCAATACATCTCTTATCCAGAGTTGAGGTTATTTAGGCTAAGATTATCTAGGCTTAAGTTCTAACGGCAAAACGTATCATAACGGGAGCATGGTCGGTACTGTCGCTGTCGCGTTCATAATCTGGGCGAACAAGATGCCTGTCGAAGGTTTGATAATCAATAATATGCGCCAAATTTTGCTGTTGAGCCGGGTTGAACTCACTCGACACTAAAATGTAATCAAGCACAGATCCTGTGTTGCCATAATAGTGCGTAGCTTGTCTTACTGCATGGGGTTCATCATCAAGCAATGAGGCTGATTCAAACTCATCTTGCGCCAAAGTGGCATTACATTTAGTTGCCGCAATAAACAATTCATAACTGTCGTACAAGCTGCTTTGATGCAATTCTGCCATTAACGAGGTTTCGCCAAGCTTGGCTAATTGTGGGTCTTCAATGTCACTGCGAAACACCCGCAACTGATGATTAAATGCCGCTAACAGCTCGCTGCCTAGAGTGTCATTAAAATCACCCATTAACATAAGCGGCTGCTGGCTTTGTTGGCGGCGCATTAACATTTGATGACACAACAATGCTGACTCACTGCCACGCTGCAAACTTGAGGCCCACCGCCCCAGCACCTGGCGTGCAACAAAGTCTGGCCCACCTTGCAAACCGCTTTCACTCATATCATCACGGCTTACACCGCTGCGTTTTGATTTAAGGTGAATAACATAACAATCGCACGGCCCAAATACCGGTAATCGAATGGTGGCACGAAGCGGTTTGCGGCTAAAAGCAAAGGTATCGGCTAAACCTAATTGAGTAATCCATTGCGGATCGGGGCTGACATTAACTGAATCCACAATCGGGTATTTTGATGCAATGGCCACTACAGGGCTGCGATAAACATAGTCGCTAATCACTTCTGGTTCATCTAACGCTACAAAATACTCATAGCCTAATGATTGGGTCAGTTTAGCTAATGCATCTGGGCTAAACACCTCTTGAAAACCAATAATATCGGGCTGACTTTGATTAATAAAATCACTTAACCAGGCACACTTTTTTTGCCATTGCTTGTCGCTGTAGATATTTTCAAAATCATAAAACGCATGCGGTGGCTCAATAAAATTAAATAAGTTAATGCTCACCACAGTAAAGCTCAGCTCTGATGTGGTAATCAATGTTCCGTCGTTTAGGTTTAACATATACTCATCCCAATAAAAGCTTCGGCTAGGGTACTGGCAACACCTTGATTTGTCGAATAACCTACATACACAAACTGACTCAACTTAAGATCCCTCCTTGTACAAAGAGTGATGCACATTTAATCACAAATAAACTGAACCAAATGCAAATAGCTGACGTAAAAGATAACGTAATTAGTGTTTATATACTCACTTATTACACAAGTTGTTATTAAATCACCCGATTTAACCCTGTATGCAAGTGCAACCAACCTCCGTAAGACCTTTGGCTTATCCCTCACCCTGATAAGCCATTTTTTTGCCTGGTGATTAACTTGGCAAAGAGAAAACAATAAGAATGAGAGGATAAATAATGCTAGCCTTTACTACAGATAAAAGCCGCAGCGGTGGGTTAATCGCTGCATTATTGTTCATGAATTCTGCATACAGTGCGAATGAGGATGATATGTTATTTCATTTTATCAATGAACGTCATTTTAGCCACTGGGATATTAATAATGACACTGTAATGGGTGGCATATCCCAGAGTAAAATGACCCAGACTCCACAGCAAGCCATGTTATTTACCGGATCTGTATCGTTAGAAAATAACGGTGGATTTGCATCTACAGAATCTCGCTTTAGCCCAAATCTCGCTTCTGCTTCAAAGCTCACCATCACAGTTAGGGGAGACGGTAAGGTTTACCAGTTGCGCTTAAAAACACCCGCACTGTCTTATGGTGAAGCCTATGTCGCTAATTTTACCACACAAGCAGGCTTACTTACTGAGCACACGTTTACAGCTGAACATTTTACGGTCAGCTTTCGAGGGCGAGAGATCAACAACTCACCCATATTAAACTTAATCGATATTGGGCGAATAGGCTTTCTAGTTGCACAAAAACAACAAGGCCCTTTTGCAATTGAGTTACACTCTGTCGCATTTGACGACTAACAATAATCGCTTCACGCTTATCGGCAACATAAAGGCTAAACATTGACATTACCTATGCAAATTAAAGGCATCATTTTCGACCTAGACGGCACCCTAGTTGAATCGAGTTTAGATTTTGAGTTAATTCGCCAACAAATAGGCTGCCCTGAAGGCATCGACCTACTCAAATACGTTGATGAATTAGGCTGTCAAACCAGCCAGGCACGTGCCAATGACATTATTATTGAGCATGAATACCAAGACGCAATCACCGCAAAACCGATTAAGGGCATGGCTGAATTAATTAACGCCATTGACACAGCAAAACTACCAACAGCGATTGTCACCCGTAATAGCCTTGCGGCCAGTACAATGAAAATAAAACAAAATGCCATCGCGATTGAACAGGTGTTAACCCGAGAAGACTACCCAGCAAAACCTGCACCCGATGCATTATTAGCTATCGCTAATCAATGGCAAATAGCACCTGAATTTATTATGTATGTTGGTGACTATTTATATGATATTCAAGCGGCTAATAATGCCGGCATGATTGCCTGTTTAATTACTCACGGCGTAGACAAGCGCTATCAAGAGCTTGCTGATATTGTGATTGAAGAGCTCAACCAATTACTGCCATTTATCCAGTAATCTGGCACTAACATCGTCGTCAATAACCTTTAAATGTGAGAAAACAATGAATCAAATTCATCCTAAAAAATTACTTCACAGCAAATGGACTAAAGTTGAGGTGGTCAATAAGCTTAAGCACTTTACTGTTATTAAAGTGGAATATGATGAACTGCAAAATGTGATTGAATGCATTATTCGCGCAGAAATAAATGCCGCTGAATTTGCTATTGAGTGGCGCGATTTAAAAGATCCGCAGCAGTGGAAAATAGGCTGGCAATAAAAAAAGCCCCGTTAAACAATTAGCAACATCTTAACCCACACAACAACTTACGAGATGTAACATTTAAAATTCACCGTCAATTTACCCCTAAGTATTAAGCCACTTAAGGTCTATTGCCCTGCAACCGCATGAGGCCACAAGCTTATCTTAGGCAACTTGCACCGTTTAACAAAACACTTGAGATTTAAATGGCTAAAGTGCAAAAAAATCAGTTGAAATATTAGCCGTAATAAGTAAGGATGCGCGCTATTCAATAGTCAAGCTTCGCAAGATATTGTACTCTGACTTATATAACGTCTATTTTTAGGAATGATAACCCCCTTATGATGAATTCGTTACGCACTGCATTCGTTGCCGCGTCTGCAATAATGTTAAGCTTTTCAAGTGCTGCAGTCGAATACCGCTTACCGGCGAATGGCAGTAAATTAGTTGGCGAAAACCAGTATTATGTGGTGCCACAAGAAGGCAAACTTACACTGGAGCAAATTGCTGCAGAATTTCAATTAGGGTTAACAAACCTTATCGAAGCAAACCCTGGTGTAGACCCATTCTTACCCAAACCTGGCAGCACGCTTATTATTCCTCATCAGTTAATTTTGCCTGACACTAAGCGGGAAGGCATTGTGATTAACTCAGCAGAAATGCGCCTTTATTATTATCCTAAGGGTAAAAATATTGTTGAGGTGTTACCTATTGGTATTGGCCAAATCGGCCGTGATACCCCTGAAAACTGGGTGACAACAGTACAACGTAAACGTGAAAGACCCACTTGGACACCTACCGCTAACACGCGTAGAATTTATGCGGCAAACGGTATTACCCTACCCGCAGTGTGGCCAGCAGGCCCTGACAACCCAATGGGTTTATACGCTCTGTATGTGGGTAACTTATTTGCTATACACGGCACCAACGCGACCTTTGGTATTGGTCTTCGTGTGAGTTCGGGGTGTATCCGCTTACGCGATGATGACATTAAACACTTATTTGAAACCGTACCTGTTGGTACCCGCGTTGAGTTTTTAAACAAGCCAATTAAAGCCACAGCAGAACCTGACGGTAGCCGATATATTGAGGTACACGAGCCGTTGTCTAAAACTCAAGCTGAGTTTGATTCAAAAGAGCCTGTATCATTAACATTAGACAAAGACATGACACGCTTTTTAGCTCATCCAGAAACGGATTCGATGACATTAAAGCGCACATTAGAAATACGTAACGGTATGCCAACTCGCATTAACCCGTAATCGACCGTATTTTAACTAATCTTATCAAGCACAAATGGCTTAATGACCAGCGTTAATACTGGTTATTAAGCCATTTTTTTCGATAACGCTTAAGGATTATTTAATGATGAGTCTGCTATGACGTTATCTTCTGACACCGAAGTATCATCGGTTTCAGCCAAGCTTTGATTTGCATGCTCAAGGGCGTGTAAGTCTTCCATCGCGGTGTTGATGTCGCTTTGCCCAGCGCCAATAAGTTCTTCTCGCTGCTCTGCAAAGGCGCTTTGCTGCTCAACATCATACAAGAGTGCTGCGGCATCTTCAGTGATATGATCTAAAGCTGGTGAGTTGTGCTCAAGTTGCGCCGCGGCTGTTTCTGGCGAATTAATTGCCGACTGCATTTTAGGTAATAATAAAACACCACCAAGCACTATTGCACCGGCGACTGCAGCATAAGCCCATTTGGATGACGTTTGTGTAGGTGATTTTGTCATTTGGGGCATGTCAGTTGCAGCGTCCCCATGCTCAGACAGAGGTAACTCAGATGACTCCGGCCCTTTAGTTCGCATCCCAATAAACTGACCACCATCGTATATTTCCATCTGATGACTGGCCACTTCGCCATCGACAACACCAGAGCTGACAATCACTAACTTGTTACAGTGTAATTTACCTTTAAACGTGCCTGATACACGGATTTCTTGGCAAAATATTTCACCTTCAACCTGGCCACCTATGTCAATATTGATGTGATGACTTGAGGTAATTCTGCCTTTTGTTTTACCAGCAATAATGGCAGGCCCCTTAATAGACATGTCTCCTTCTAATGACATATCGGCACCTATATAGGTTATCCCCTTATTCTTATTATTCACTTAGTATCCTTTTCGGGTTTGATTAGGGTTAATAAATTGTTACAGGTAACCTTAAAGCTTAAAGGAAATGTGCTGCATAATAAAGCATACGATTTATGCAATATTACCCAGTTCAACAATTCACCTTAAGTGGTGCACATATCCTTATCCCCTTACCTGCTAAGCATAAATCGCCTCACCAATGACTTATTAACGCAAAAGAATATGAGTGTTATACCAATCCTTATTAGCATGTGATTAACCCCAACTCTGGATAAGAGATGTATTGATAACGATATAAATCAATAGATTGACTAAAATCCACAGTCAAGCTTGTGATTTGTTTTGCTAACAAGGCGAATTAACGCGTCAATAGCTAGCCTATTGCAAGTTAATTCAACGCAGTGAGCAAGGCAAAGGACTGCTTGAAAGGCGTTTGTTATCCTGAGCTGAGGTTGATTAAACAGCAATACTCAGTTTAAGCCTAATAACTGCTATTAGGCGGTAAGCTTGCTGCATGATAAGGGCGTTGAGGGACACAAAAAGGGCGGAAATCGACAGATTAGTGAGCATCACTGCAAGAGCTATTTGCTTAGTTGATAAACGCTGTCATCAAAAAGTGACCGTTGTCATACACTGTCGCCGCTTGCTAATTGAGTTGGCGCTTAAATCGAGACAAACGTTTAGCCGCCAAACTAAATTGAAACACGGGCGACGCCAGTAAGGGAGCGAGCGTAGCGGCTGAATTTATCGACTTTCTATCACGCATCTATTGGTGCAGCTTGATAATTTTCAACGTCATTAAAGCGGCGTAAAAAGTTGTCTAAAGCATCATTAGATGGATATTCAAACTGATATTTGTTGTGAAAAAACACCGTTAAACTCACTTGTGCATCCGACAGCACAATGGTGTAACCATCGTGATCAGTTTGTGCACTGATACCACACAAATAGTAATCGCTGCCAAACACACTCGCTTTAGCATCTGTGTTAGCAGTCATTCGTTTCTCACCGTATTGAGTCACTTTATTAAACACTTTTAGTGCGCGGTGAATATCTATTTCGTTTTTCATAATATGCATCCTATAAATATCACTCACCCTACAATACGCCTACAAAGACAATACTGTCCAATAGTCTTAAAATAAATGCTAAAACAGTTCCCTTTAGCAATACAACAAGGCAAAATCGCCATACTTAAATAACAGACAGACCCGATACTATGCCTGATATTGTAATTGCTTTTTTTGCGCTCGGTTTAATTGCTGGATTGATTAAATCAGATTTAAAAGTCCCCAAAGCCACCTACGAAACCCTGTCTATTTTATTGATGTTAACCCTCGGCCTCAAAGGCGGTATGGCGTTACACGGCGAGACAGCTAATTTAGCAATATCAGAACTACTTGCAGTGATTGCGTTGGGATTTATTATCCCACTTAGCTTGTATCCATTACTGAGAAAACTGATCAAACTGCCACAAAAAGAAGCCATCAGTATTGCCGCCCATTATGGTTCGGTAAGTGCTGGTACATTCGCGGTTGTGATGGCAATGGTCGACAAATCACAATGGCCACTCCGACCAGAAACAACCTTATATTTGGTTTTACTTGAGTTGCCAGCGATTATTATCATGTTGTGGTTACACCGTTACCTACAAGCTAAAATTGCTGGCAGTGAAGTGCACTCTTCTGCTGGCAGTATTTTGCATGAAGCGCTCACAAGCCGTGGCGTAGTGTTGTTATGCGGTGGTGTGGTGATAGGCTGGATATACGGATCTTCTGGCATGGCACCACTAACGCCCATGTTGCTCGCAGGATTCAAAACCTTACTCGCGCTATTTTTATTAGAAATGGGGATCAGTACTGCCAAGGTGTGCTTTCCTATCCCTTACAAACAATGGCGACTATTGGTATTTGCAGCAGTGGCACCGTTTGTATTGGCGTGGGTCGGGATCGCCTTAGGCTTTGCCCTTGAATTACCCTCTGGCAGTATTTTAGTGTTAGCAGGCTTAAGTGCCAGTGCTTCTTACATTGCTGCACCTGCAGCAATTAAAGCCGCGATCCCTGACGCGAATATTGGTCTTGCAATGCTGGCTTCCCTCGGAATTACATTCCCTGTAAATGTGCTTATTGGCTTGCCACTTTATCAAATGTGGATTGAACAACTGTTAATGTAAGTAACCTGAGTTCGGGATAATAAACGCCTTGCAAACAGTCCTTTGCCCTGTTAACTGCGTTGAATCGACTTGCAATAGGCTAGCTATTGACGCGTCAATTCGCCTTGTTAGCAGAACAAATGACAAGCTTGAAAGTGGAAAGGTAACATGTTGATTTTAAATAGTATAAGTTTATCCCTTATCCCAAACTCAGGTTAAGTATCAGGCCTACTGAATATTCACAGTAGGCCTGTTTAATTTCATGCTCGAGCCACATCAGTATGAAGCGCAGTTTGCCATCCTGTTATGGCTGTAAAATGTCGTTGTAAATTTCAATGACTGCGTCAGTTTTTCGCTCCACACTTTGATGTGGTAACTTGCCAGGTAATTGCTGTAACGTGAGCTCATGATTTTCATCACGTAGCCAACAATAGGTTTGTGTAAGATGTTGCGCATGCATTACCGGAATTAACTCCAGGTCGGCTAACACTTCGAAAATTCTCACATTATCGGACCAAATGGTCAATTCATGATGCTGATGCGCATAAGCCAATACCAAGTACTGAGCAATAAATTCAATGTCAGCAATACCACCAGCACTTTGCTTAAGATCAAACTGTCCAGGCTCCACTTGCAGTAAATGATCGCGCATTTTAGTGCGCATATCGCGAACAGATTTTGCCAGCTCGTGTTGATCACGTTTTTGTTGCAATATTTGCCCACGAACCTCACTAAACCTTGCAGCGAGTGCATTGTCGCCAAATACAAAACGGGCGCGCACCAGCGCTTGATGCTCCCACGTCCACGCTTCGGTTAATTGATACTCGCCAAACTGTTCTATTTCGCTCACCAACAAACCCGATGCCCCCGATGGGCGCAAACGCATATCAACCTCGTATAACTCTCCAGAGGTTGTGCGAGTAGCAAACAAATGCACAATACGTTGAGCCAGTTTTAAATAAAAGTGGCTGTTGTCAATAGAACGTTCTCCATTGGTGCTACCTGTGCCGCTATGACCATGTAAAAACACTAAATCTAAATCTGAGCCATAACCCAGTTCAATACCACCTAACTTACCGTACCCTATCACCGCAAAGCCCATATTACTTGGACTTGTACCCTCTGGCACACCATGTCGAGCCGCAACCTGGTGCCAAGCTTGAAGTACGACCTGCTCAATAATGGCTTCAGCTAAAAAAGTTAAATGATCGCTAACCTGCATAACAGGCAGCACTCCGGTGACATCCGCAGCGGCAATTTTTAACTGCTGCGACAACTTAAACTGTCGCAGCGCTTCCATTTGCTGTTCCATATCATCTTCTGGCACGCGCAGTAGGTATTGACGCAGCTCGCTTGGGTAGTCATCAATAGAGGTAATATCATAGAGCTGTGATGGATCGATAAGCTCATCTAGTAGCATGGGGAAATTAGCCAGCTCACGTGCAATCCACGGACTGGCACAACACAAACTCACTAATTGTTGCCTTGCGCCAGGGTTTTCGCACAGTAGTTCAAGGTATGTCGTACGGGTTAAAATTTTATCCAGCACATTAGACACAGGCTTAAAAGCTAGGCTAGGGGTAGACTGATTAAACAACTCTTCGAGCAACTTCGGCATGAGTTTGTCGAGCGTTTCACGACCACGAGGACCAATTGACCGCTTAGCCACTGTTTGGCGCCAATCGCTGAGTAATGGCCATAGGGCTTCATCGTCTATTTGTTGCTCTTGCAGGAGTGTTACCGCATCATCATCTTGCTGAATATTCCAAAACAATGACGACCAGTGATCATTATAATCTTGATTATCACTGCCCCCCACTGTGGCATTAAAATGCCCATGAATGGTCGCCATGGCCTCATTAATTTGCTCACGTAACTGCGCTTCATCTTCGAGTTTGAGCGGCACGCACAATCGTTGCCAGTCTAGCGGGTTATTGGGTAACGTTTGTGTTTGCTTGTCGCCAATGGCTTGCAGTAAGTTTTCCACTCGGCGTAGCAGTATATAGCTGTGTTTAAGCTCATCAACAGCAAGGTATTCTAATTGCCCAAGGCTGTATAAGGTATCAATAGCACCGAATAAACTTTGCTGACGTAACGCAGGTTCACGACCACCACGAATTAATTGAAAACTTTGCACCACGAATTCGACTTCGCGGATCCCACCAGCACCCAATTTAATGTTGTCGGTTAATTGTCTGCGTCTTACTTCCTGAGCAATCAATTGCTTCATTTTACGTAGCGATTCGATTGCCGAGAAGTCGATATAACGGCGATACACAAATGGGCGCAGCAAGTCATGCAGCTCGTCGCAATAACCACTCCAAGGGCCTAACACGCGAGCTTTGACCATGGCATAGCGTTCCCAATCACGCCCTTGCTCTTGATAGTAATCCTCAAGCCCACTAAAACTGACCACTAACGGCCCACTTTCGCCATAAGGACGCAAGCGCATATCAACACGAAACACAAACCCATCAACGGTGACTTGATCAAGAATATTCACCAAACGTTGACCCATTTTGATAAAAAACTGTTGGTTATCTTGAGTCCGGCGCCCTCCCACGGTTTCGCCGTGTTCAGGAAAGGTAAAAATTAAATCGATGTCGGATGAAAAGTTCAGTTCACGACCACCGAGTTTTCCCATACCTAAAATAAGTAGGGGTTGCGGCTTTCCATCTGCACTCGTTGGCGTGCCAAATTGCTTGCACATGTCTTTATAGACCCAGTCGCGGCCAGCAATAACAAGAGCTTCAGCAAGCGCAGACAAGTCGAGTAATGATGCCTCAACCTTGGCATAGTTTAAAAAATCGCGCCACGCTAGGCGCACCATTTGCAGATTGCGATATCGACGCAATACAGATTTGGCCTGTTCTTCCTGGGTAACGTCTTCTAAAAGTGCATGCAATTCAATATCAAACTGACTACGAACCACTTCATCTAGCAAGCCATCAAATAGCTGGGAAATCCATTGTGGATGACGGCATAATTGCTCGGCGATAAAATCACTCAATGCAAAAACCGACATTAACTCTTGCTGTTGCTTGGCCGACAGCGCTGTTTTAGCTTCAGGCCAAACTTCGCATAGTCTTAACCAGTAACGATCTGCCGTTTCTACTAGCGCTGCAGATAACACCTTGTTACTTTGGTTTTGCATGGCAATAAATATCCCTAAAGAAAATGAATGTTGGACATATTATGTCGTGAATGCTATATCTAATGATCAGTCTATTGATGCAGATTAATATCATTGACATCAAGATTACTATAACCTGTGTCATATTGAATTAGCACATGAAAAATCTACATTTTGGAGAAAACATGGTAGGTCACCTCCCCCGTGTACTCACATTGATAACCGTCATGATTGTTGCGCTTGCCTTAAGTGCTTGTGGCGATGACAGGCCGGAGCAAATTGCTAAGTACCAGCAATTGACGCAGCAGCGTCTTGATTTACTATCAACTTCGCTTGATGATAATCAATTACGCAATGCCAATTTACTCAAGCAATACACCAGTATTTTAGCGAAAAGCCAACCTGACTTACGCCCTTTACTTGACGAGCTCGCCAAAGACGCAGGCACAGATGGACCAATGTTTCAGTCATTAACGCGCCGGTTTAAAGACTTAAGTAACAGTGCCAACTTTGTTGACTTAGACCAACAATTGGCCGAAGCGCAAAATATTTACCAAGCTGCGGATCCGAGCTTATTTAACGACATGCTATCGGACCCAGTTAACGTGGTTGCCGACATGTCTAAAGGCCAATTGGCACGCGTTAATGCCATTAGCCGTGAAGCAGAAGCCTTAGCAAACGGTACTGACGGTACTGAACCTGGTAGCCAACTTGTAGGAAACCCAGCCTACGGTAGTTGGCAAACGGGCTCAAATGGCATGTCTTTTTGGGCTTGGTACGGTATGTATGCGATGTTTTCTAATTTTACCCGCCCAATATATTACGACAATTGGTCGAGCCGACGTGGTTACAGTTACTATAACGACGTAGGCCGTTATCGTTATACCTCACCAAAACAGGCCACTTCACAAGCCAAAACATTTGAACAAACCAAAAAACGCTTTGACAGCCAAGGCAAACGCTTCGACAGCCCTTATGCAAAAACACGCCAAGGCTCTAGCGCCTTGTCACGTCAAAGCACAAGTGCACCAAAACCCAGTAGCACAACTCGCACGGCAAGCTCTGGCAGCAAGTTTCGTTCAAATTATTCTAAAGACAGCAGTTTTCGCAACTCAAGCAGCCGCACTAGTCGCGGTGTTAGCCGTGGTAAATAGGTAAGGACTCACCATGACATTTTTTCAAGAATATGGCTTAACACAACCTCTGGCGATCATTTTAGCAATCGACTTAACTATCGCGATTGTGTTGTTGGCGCTAATGCGTTATTTGCAAGGTTGGAGCATTAAAGTTAATAGCAGTGCAGAACTGGCAGAACGCGACAATTTTGCCTTTGGTATTAGCACTGCTGGCGCGGTTGCCGCGCTAGGTATTGTACTAACAGGCGCCATTACCGGTGAAGCCGCGCCCTCATACTTAACTGAAGCAATTGGCATGTCCGCTTATGGTTTTTTTGGATTAGTACTCATTAAACTAGGGCGTTTTTTACATGACAAAATCGCCTTAAACGAATTTGCCAAAAATACCGAAATTTTAAAAGGAAACGTCTCGGTTGCCGTGGTTGATGCCGCAGCCGCTATTGCGACTGCCATTATTATTCGCGCCGTATTGATGTGGGCAGAAGACATCACCGTAAACACCTTTATTGCGATTTTTAGCGCATTTTTAATCTCACAACTCATGTTAGTGCTGCTAACACGTTTACGTGAAAGACGTTATGCCAAACGCAATCAAAATGCCTCAATGCAACAGGCCTTAGCACAAGGTCAAACCGCCTTAGCACTTCGTCACAGCGGTTACATGATCGCCATGGCATTAAGTTTTAATGCTGCAAGCCACTTTATTATTTACCAACCCACAGCTTACGTTACCAATATTATTGGCTGGTTTGTGTTCTCGTTAATTATGCTCGTTGCCTTGTCGTTACTCATTGCACTTGTTAAAAAGCTAGTATTAGCCGGGATTAACTTAGCTGAAGAAGTTGAAAAGCAGCACAACATCGGCATCGCCGCGGTCGAAATGGCCATTAGTATTGCTGTCGCATTTATTTTAACGGCGTTAATGGCGTAATCTATGACAACCCCTTTGCTTGACCCTAGCCCCCAAATCATAACAGGGGGCAAAGAGCAAAGCCCTGCTGTATCTCGCCATGTTTCCAGGTTTGATGATGCCTTATTACTGGGTATTATGGCGGCACTAGCGGGATGTGGCCTTATTTACGAATACCTATTGTCACACTACGCTGGGCGTATTTTAGGCGCGCTAGAAGCCGCCATTTACACCATGATTGGCTTGATGATTGTGTCGATGGGGATGGGCGCGTTTGCGGCACGTAAAATAAAATGCGCCTTTACCGGCTTTGCCATGCTCGAGCTCACCGTTGCCTTGTGTGGCTCATTTGCCATTATCATTACCGCAGCTGTGATTGGTTTTGGTCAGCAATTACCACTTACCATTGCCAATACCCTTGGCTTACCCTCAGATCATTTACCTAATGGCGGTTTTATTGCCAGTTTACAAACCTTAAGCGAGTATTTACCTTATGCTTGGGGCGTGTTACTTGGGTTAATGATTGGTATGGAAATCCCACTCATTGCCCGTGTACGTCAGTCGTTATCTGACGCACATTTGCTGCACAATGCTGGCACCATTTATGGTGCCGATTATATTGGTGCTGGTGTGGGTGCGGCCATTTGGGTCGCTTTTATGCTGGCAATTGATATCCAATTAGCGGCGGCATTAACTGCCAGCGTAAACCTATTAGCAGGGCTTGCGTTTATTTGGCGCTTTTGGTCGCAAATTCGCCATGTAAAATTATTATTAGTTGGTCACATCGTTGCCAGCGTGATCATTGGTTTGTTGGCAGTAAAGGGCCCAAGCTGGGAACAACACTTTAATAATCTGCTGTATAAAGACAAAGTGGTCTACGCTAAAGCCACTCGTTTTCAACAACTAAACTTTACCGAACGCCTTCGCGGCGGGGGCCTGGCTCCCGTGTACAACTTGTACATTAATGGCCGTTTACAGTTTTCCAGCAGCGATGAACATATCTATCATAGCTTTCTGGTACACCCAACCTTGGCAGCCAGTGCCCGGCACGACAAGGTGTTAATTATCGGTGGTGGCGACGGCCTTGGGCTTAAACAGGTGCTCAAATGGCAACCTAAAGAAGTCACCCTAATGGATTTAGACCAAGACTTATTGTCATTATTTAAACATCCACCCGCTGACATGCCAACAGATCTCAGTAATGCCTTATTAGCGCTTAATGGTGATGCGCTCAACGATCCTCGTTTAACCTTAATGGTCGACGATGCCTTTAATGGCGTGGATAAACTACTCAGTAATGGCCAGTTATTTGATGCCATTATTGTTGACCTGCCCGATCCAAGTCACCCAGATTTAAATAAACTCTACTCTGATTTGTTTTACCGAAAGCTCAATGAATTACTCAACGCAGACGGCGTCATCACGGTGCAATCAACCTCGCCTTATCATGCACCTAATGCTTTTATTTCGGTAGGCAAAACCCTCAGCGCGGCTGGATTTAACGTTAAACAGTATCACCATAATGTACCAAGCTTTGGTGAATGGGGCTGGAGTATTGGCAGTAAAATGGGCAAAAATCCGCAGCAACGCTTAGCTGCCCTCACTGACATTCCGGTACCTGAAGATTGGTTAACACCAGGACTTATTCATGCATCGTTTGAGTTTCCAAAACATTTTTACGACGACATCGATAAGATTAAGGTCAACGAAATTGGTTCATTACAGTTATATCACTACCATTTAGCAGCCTGGTCAGAAAACGAAGTAATTAATCTTTTTTAATTGGATCAGATAGCGCTTGACATATTATGTCTGGATGCTATCTTTACTCACAGACATAATATGTCAATTAAGGACGAATATGAACATACATACAATTGCGAGTCACCTAAACGGACTGTGCGACCAAAGCCAAACAGGTTTTCAGTTCGACTGTTATCCCATTGATGGTGATGTGGAAGTGTTACAAGTTAATGTTGTTGGCCGTGAAGAAATTCCGGTGTTTGTATCAGTAACTGACAACCAAATATTGTGTATCAGTTATTTATGGGGCGAAAACGAAGTCAACCAAGCTCGCCGCGCAGAAATGTTTGAGACCATGTTAGAGCTCAACATTCCAATGCCATTATCTTCATTTGCAAAAATTGATGATAAATACGTGGTTTACGGGGCATTGTCAGTGCAATCAAGCATGATTGAAATTGAACAAGAATTAGCAGTACTGTCAGACAACTGTCTGGAAGTCATCGACGAACTCGTCGAATTTTTAAACTAAGGAGCCAACTATGGGCATTCTAAACAAGATTCTTACAGCGTTTCGTGGTGGTGCAACTGAGGTTGGCCAAACTATCGTTGACGCCAACTCAACTCGTATTTTTGAACAAGAAATTCGTGATGCAGAAAAGCATTTAACCAAAGCTAAGCGTGAATTAACTGACGTCATGGCCAAAGAAATGCAAGCGAGCCGTGAAATCGATCGTTTAAAGCGCAGCATTGCTGAACACGAAGGTTATGCAACTCAAGCATTAGACAAAGGCAACGAGGCATTAGCCATTGAAGTTGCTGAAAAAATTGCTCAGCTTGACGAAGAGTTAGCTGAACAACAAACCGCTAACGACAGCTTTAGCTCACATGCGGTACGCTTAAAAGATTTAGTGAAAAAAACCGAGCGTCAATTGTCCGATTATCAACGCCAATTAACCATGGTTAAAACCACTGAAAGCGTACAAAAAGCCACGGCAACGATTACTGATTCGTTTGCATCGAGCAACTCAAAACTGCTTAATGCTAAAGACTCTTTAGAGCGCATTAAAGCCCGTCAGCAGCAGTTTGATGACCGCTTAAAAGCAGCAGAAACCCTAGCTGAAGAAAACAGCGACAAGTCATTGCATGCTAAACTGGCTGAGGCCGGAATTGGCGAGCAAAAGTCTAACGCTAATGCGGTATTAGATCGCATCAAAGCGCGCAAAGGTTAACCAATATGGGATTTCTTAGCGGCCTTTTTGGCAAAAAAGAAGCCCCGAAGCGCCAGCTTGACCATCCTAATAAACTGCTCAAGGGTGATATGTTAACCCTTGATGACAGTTTTGCTTTGCCCGCGCTGCTGCGTGGGCAACAGCTCAAGGTTGAAGCCATTCATACTTATGAATATCAGCGCTCGCAGCTTTGCGAATTTTTATTACGTGGCCATTCTGGCACAGCAATTTACTTATCTTACATTCAAGAAGATGAGTCTTACCTCAGTATTTCAATTAAAATTAATCGCGCCGAGGTTGAACGCCTATTTGACCTTGATGCTTTTGCTGAAGTTTTTGAAGAACCCGGTAACGCGGTACTCACTCCTCTACCACTCTCTGCAGAACTTGAAACCGAGTTTGGTCAATGGTTGAGTGATGAATACCATCAGGTTGAATTTGCTGGATTTGGTTATTTTCATCGCCAGGATTATCGTGGCTTAACCCCACCACAAGATGAACATGGTGATAGAGGTGAAAGCTTTGAAAGTTATAGCCTAGTGAACAACCAAGACTCTCATGCCATTGATATTGAAGTATATGAAGGCGGCGACACTGAAGTCATGTTAACCTTATATCGTCCGTTATCAGACATTAGAGAATACTGGCCAGCAAGCTGAAACAAGTAGGAGATAACCTTCTTATGAGCTCAGGTAAACCGTTACCCGACAAATGGCTTAAAAACCAACAAGCCGCAAAAGCCACACAAGTGGCTTTTGATCTTGATGAAAAGTTTCAATATTCCATCCGCAAAGCGGCATTAGATAAAGGCGTAAGTCCGTCTGATCAAATACGTACCATCCTAGGACTATCCGTATCTAAGCGTCCTAAGCGACCGCGTTTAACCGTATCACTCAGCGGCGAAGACTACGTGCTATTAGCACAAAAGTACGGCCTAGACAGCGACGCTCAGTTAGAAATAAAAAAGCGGGTGCTCGATGATTTAGTACACTTTGTCGATAAAAAATCATCTACCTAACATTCATTATGTGTTATATCGCTTAAAAACAACGCACTAGACTCACCTCTTGTGCGTTTTTTGTTATGATAAAGTTATACTTTACTCACAATGAATCAAAGCAGGCTTTCATGTTTGAATCTAAACGTTGGACACTTAAAAACGTCGATGGTCCCAGTCCATTTGAATTAGCCATGATGGTACTGTCATTGGTGTCTGTGGTGATTGTGTTAACCATTACCTTTGGCCGTTTAAATGCCGAAACCAATAAAGTGCTCATGTATATCGACACCAGCATTTGTATTATCTTTTTAAGCAAATTTTTTCATGGCTTATACAAGGCACGAAATAAATCCTACTACATACGTCATCATTGGATTGATTTTGTCGCGAGCATTCCGGCAATTGAAGCACTGCGATTTGCACGGATATTTCAAATTTTACGGGTGATCCGGTTAATCCGCATGAGTCGCTCACTACTACTCCCCCTGCTTCGTCAGCGCAAGCAAGCCACATTAGCCAGCTTACTCGTGGCGATGGTACTCATTCTTGCTACGGCTTCGGTATTGATTTTATTAGTCGAAAGTGCCGAGCCCAATGCCAATATTCAAACAGCAGAACAAGCTATTTGGTGGGCATTAGTGACCATTTCTACTGTCGGTTACGGTGATTTTTATCCGGTGAGTACCATAGGTCATGTGATTGGTGGGTTAGTTATTGTCAGTGGTGTGAGCTTTTTCGGGGTAATATCTGGTTATATGGCATCGGTATTTGTCGCCCCTGATGAAACCGAACGTCAAGAAGAGCAAGATGCAAAAGAAGCCCACAAAGAACAGATCAACAGTAAACTTGAAGCGGCGCTTGAGCAAATGCAGCAAAATCAATTACAGATGGAGCAAAATCAACAAGCGATGCTTGCTGAAATTACCAAGCTAAGGCAACAACTCGACAAACCCTAGCAAGATCATATCTGCGTAACAAACATACAAAAATGCCCAACGTCGACTAGACCTTGGGCTTTTTACTAACGGCAAATAACTTGCTAGCCACCCACCAGCTTTTGCCACCAGGATAAAGGTTCACCGCAATTTTCAGCGGGACGATAACTGGTCTCTAATGCTGGCAAGCTGATAATGTTGTCACAGTTACCTTGTTTCGCGACACCCGTCGTACGGTCGAAGTAACCGTTAATCACACCATTGACAGGAACCATCCGTAAACTCAACGGTGGACGTTGCTGTAAAAAGGCCTGATACACCGCCATTGCGCCGCTACTGCCATATAAACCCGTTTTACTGTTGTCATCTTGACCGACCCAAATAGCCGCCACGTTACGCTCATCAAAGCCTGCAAACCAAGAATCGCGACTGTCGTTACTGGTACCCGTTTTGCCGGCAAGTCGCACCCCAGGGAACGCAGCACCTAAACGCTTAGCTGTACCCGAACGCACCACATGATTCATGGCATATTGCACTAGGTAGTCAGTGGCTGGCGCTATCGCTTGCGAGCTGGGTGCTCGACTCACATCCAACGCCTGGTTTTGGCTATCTAACACCGCGGTAATCGAGGTTAATTTACGATATCGACCTTCGTCTGCCAGGGTTTGATAAACCTGCGCCACCATCAATGGTGAGCCATTGACCGCACCAAGTAACATTGACGGATACGGCGATACAGACTCATCCCAACCCGACTTTTGTAAGGTAGACACCACATTATCAACCCCCACTGCCAAGCCTACATTGACCGTTGGTACGTTCATCGAGTCTTTGATTGCGGTGAGTAATGGTACTTGGCCGCTAAACTTTTTATCGAAATTTTTAGGAGACCAGGTTTTGCCTTGCTCGTTTTTTAAGGTTATAGGTTTATCGTCAATTGGCGTAGCCAACGAAAACTTATCGCTTTGATTAAGCGCACTGGCATACACAAAAGGCTTAATTAACGAGCCAATAGGACGACGGATCTCCACGGCACGATTAAAGCCCTCGTATCCAGGCACTTTATCACCCACCATTGCCGCAATCCCGCCGGTGTATTTGTCGGTAACGACCATGCCAACCTGAATATTTTTTGCCCGCTTGTCTAATGAAGCCATAGTCGATGATACTGCTTTTTCGGCAGCTTCTTGCGCCATAGGATCAAGTGTTGTGTACACTTTTACACCAGATTGCTGCAGCAACGAGTCACCATAACGCTCACGTAATTCTTGTTTTACCACAGCAAAAAAGGCCGGTAGTTTTTGATGCACTGATTTTTGCGAGCTGCGTAAGCCAAGCGGAGATTCAGCTGCAGCCTTGTATTGCGCAACAGTCAGTTTGTCATTTTCCATCAATAAACGCAGAACCAAATCACGACGCTCTTGCGCCCGCTCAGGGTAACGCCAAGGATTGTAGTAAGACGGCCCTTTAATAACAGCCACCAAAAATGCTTGCTGTGACACAGTTAATTCACCCACTGGGCGACCAAAATAAAACTGCGAGGCTAAGCCCATTCCGTGTACACCGCGGGCCTTGTCCTGCCCCATGTAGACTTCATTTAGGTAGGCTTCTAAAATTTCATCTTTGCTGTACCTAAAATCAATAATCAGTGCCATAAGTGCTTCACGTACTTTACGCACAATAGAGCGCTCGCTGCTTAAAAAGAAGTTTTTGGCTAACTGTTGCGTCAGAGTCGAGCCGCCCTGCACCGTACGACCTGCACTGATGTTAACTAATGCAGCTCGGGCAATCGCTAATGGATTAACACCATGGTGATCATAAAAACTGCGATCTTCGACTAAAATTAGCGCATCAATAATACTTTGCGGCATCTGTGGTGCGGGAACAAATAAACGGTCTTCGCCGTCACCGGCAATGATGCGATCAAGTAGCACAGGTTCTAAATGAAATACGGCCAACTCACGTTTATCAGACATGCGCTTAACCGAGCTAACCCCTTCAGAATCAAAGCTTATCATTACTCGTTGCTCGGCTTGATTGCCTTCTGGGTGCAAAAATGGACGACGCCATAACTCAATACGGGTACTTGATGCAGAAAACTCACCCACTTGGCGTGGGTTAGCGACTTTGCGATAACCCAGTAGTTTTAATTCCGCCATTAATTGCGGGTGGTTAACCGCGGCACCAGGATATAAGGCCATAGAACGACTGAACATTTGCGCCGGTAAATGCCACTTTTGTCCTTCAAATTTTTGCGCAATAATTTGATCTAAATAGATCGCATAAAAAGTCACTACCGCAAGCCCGACTAAGGTAAGCTTCCAGATTAAAGACCATAACGATCGCCACCATGATCTGGTCGCTTTTTTAGCGCGAGGTTTGTTCGTTGTTGTTTTTTTTGTCATAAGTCATTTTTCATGTCATTTTGCACAATAATCAATACGCCATCGTTAAATAAATAAGGCGCCTATAATCCAGGGGTTTTCTTTTTAGTAAATTTTGTCGCTACGGTATTAACAGGATCGTCAGGCCACAAATGGCGAGGGTAACGACCCCGCATTTCTTTTTTCACCTCAACATAAGGCCCTTGCCAAAAGCTGGCTAAATCAGCCGTTACCGCCAATGGACGTTGTGCTGGTGAGAGTAACGCCATGGTCACGGTCATTTTTCCCTGCAATATACTCGGGCTTTGTGCCATCCCCAAGGCTTCTTGCAGACGAACACTTAATAAAGCTCGGCCCTGCTCTGCATCGCTGTGATAAAAATGGCCATTCTCGTCAAGGGGCATTTGATAGGTTATCGGTGCCCGTGTTCCCGTTGCCATTAGCCAATGTGTGGGCACTAACTGTTCGAGTAATGTTTGCTGCTGCCAGCTTAAGCTATTTTTAACTAACCCATAAGCATCGACCTTAGCTAAAGCCGCCAGCGAGTTAACTTGTTCAATATATGGCCCTAACCAATCTGACAAGCTAGCCAATAAGTGTGTGTCAGTTAAGCAAGGCCAGTCATATTCTGGAGCATAAAAGCGAGCTAACTCGACTCGGTATTGTAACTGGATTAATGCGTCATCACGATTAAGGATTGTTAACCCTTTAACACGAACTTGTTCTAACAATGCCGCGGTAATTTGAGCTCGCTCTGGCGCGATGCCGGTTTCCGTTTTAATGATGATTTGCCCAATTTTGGTTTGTTTTTCAGCAAAAAATCGTCCTTTAACCTCATCCCAGCCTCCTTGCACTTGCTGGGTGACTAACGCCTTTAATTCATCATTAAACAGTCGATCATCGAACCTAGCGGCTAAATAGACTTGGCCCGCGTTTCGGCCCTGAGTCTCTTGAAAGTCAGCAACCACTAACCATGGTTCGTGCGCCAAACTATCATCCGCAGCGATCACCACGCCAGTTCCGTTACTTAATAAAAAACCATCTTGACCACGCGCTTTGGCAATACGATCTGGGTAAGCAAGCGCTAACAAATAACTCACGTCTCGAGTTGATGCCTGGCTAATGGCGTTTTGTACCGACCCAGAGACACCCAAAGATTGTTGCCATTGGTGCACTTGTTGTTTTATTTGCCCATGAAGCGCTTCGCCAAGATAATGATGAATATCAGCGCCTTTTTTGGGTAAACCACGCGCTTCAATAATACCGGCTAACACACAGGCTAACACACACAATTGCGGTTGCGACTCTGCGTGAGCCAGGTGTTTCGCTTTAAGTAGCATGTGAGCCAAACGCGGATGGCAGCCTAATGCGTAAGCTTCGTGCCCCAATGATGTTAATTTTCGTTGTGGGTCAGTTAACGCTAACTGCTGTAACAACTGCCAGGCAACCTGTTCATGAATCGCTGGCGGCGGCGTTAACAACGACAACTCACTAAATGACTTAGCGCCCCAATTGGCACAGTCTAATGCCATTGAAGTCAGTTCGCTTAGGCTAATTTCTGGCTCGTCAACTTTGCGTAATCGTCCATGTTCTTCTTGGCTCCATAAACGCACACAATACCCTGGAGCTAAACGTCCAGCTCGACCACTGCGCTGCACAGCAGAAGCCTGGCTAATGCGCTTAAGCCCTAAACGCGTTACACCGGTTTTAGGGTTAAAACTGGCCTCGCGCCGATAACCACTGTCGATAACAATCGTTATCCCCTCAATGGTTAAACTGGACTCGGCAACATTGGTTGCTAATACAATTTTGCGCTTGCCAGGTTCAGTTAACCCTATGGCGCGATCTTGCTCTGCTGGGGGTAAATCCCCATACAAAGGATAAATTAGCCATGATGAGTCTAAACGCTCATTAAGCAAACGAGCCAGTTTATTGATTTCACCTTTACCAGGTAAAAACGCCAATACACTGCCAAGTTGATATTCAGCTAAGCTGGCATCATTTACGGTATCGTTAATCACACGGGCCATATGCACTAACCATGGCTGCTGCGAAGGGCAAGGCAAATATTGATGCTGCACTTCAAAACTGCGCCCTTGGCTATTAATTTGCCGCGCATCAGGCATTAAATTGCTCAACGACAAACCAGATAACGTAGCCGACATAGCGATAATGGTTAAGTCAGCGCGCAGGGATTGCTGTACTTCAAGGGCAAGAGCAAGGCCTAAGTCTGTGGGTAAATGACGTTCATGGATTTCATCAAAAATGATCACCGCAACCCCTGTTAACTCAGGGTCATGCTGGATCATCCGGGTTAAAATACCTTCGGTGACAATTTCAAGGCGAGTTTGTTGACTTACATTGGTATCGCCACGAACGCGATAACCTACATCTTGGCCTACTGGCTGGCCTAACTGTTTAGCAATAAATTGCGCCACGTTTCGTGTCGCAACTCGCCTTGGTTCAAGCATGAGTATTTTGCCGTTAATTTCTGGCCAACTTAGCATGGCTAATGGCAATGCAGTTGACTTACCTGCACCGGTAGGCGCTTCAATAATAAGTTGAGACTGCTGTTTAATGGCGCTGCGAATATCGACTAACACATCATGGATTGGCAAAGAGGCGGCACCCGCCTGCTGGGTGGAGCGTAATGAGTCTGACTTGGCGGTGTTAGGTATGGTCAAGGTATTTACTGTGGCAGTGATTTTACGCGGTATTTTATACTAATCGAGAGCATATACCCAATGCGGCTGAAGATGTTCAATTAACGTCAGATTTTACATAAAGGTAAGCAAGGTGTGGGGCATAAATCTTAGCTTATCTTTCACAATACTTATCTTTGCAAGAATGAGCCCGACACACAAACACCATAATATCAACACCTGTAATGCTAAAGGTCTAATGCTTTTCGCTCTTCTTCAGTAATGACACTCGTCGCGTCTGTTAACCAAGGGCTTCGAAGGCCGCTAACAAGCTCAATTAAACGAGTAGGTTTGTTGATTGCGTAACCTTGGGCATAATCAACGCCAATGTTTCTCAGGTATTCACCAATGTTTGTGTTTTCAACAAACTCGGCAATCACTTCAAAATTCATGTCTTTACCTAATTGGCAAATCGCCGACACAATGGCTTTGTCGTGGCGATTACTGCATAAATTCACCACAAACTGACCATCAATTTTGACATAATCAACATCAAGGCACTTTAAATAAGCAAAACTGGAAAAACCAGAACCAAAATCATCTAGGGCCAATTTACAACCAAATGGTTTCAGTAAATCGATTAATCCTGTGGCTTGCTCTAACTGGCTAACAGCAGCGGTCTCGGTAATTTCAAAACACAATTTATCAACAAGCTCAGGCTCAACCATTAAGCGCATTTCAAGCCAGTTCATAAATTTTTGGTCCGCCAATGACATGGCTGACAAATTAACCGACACCATAGACAGTTGCTGCCAAACATTGAGGTTTTCGCCACCCCATTTTAGTAAATTATCAATGACCCAACTGTCGACACGCGGCGCTAGGTTATAGCGTTCTGCAGCGGGTAAAAACACTCCTGGGGACACATAGGAACCATCGCTTTGTACCATGCGTAGCAAGATTTCCATGTGTATGCCGCTCTCTTGCTTATTAAGCGGCTCAATGAGTTGGTAAAACAATTCAAATTGATTGAGTGCCAAAGCCCCGGCAATATCGACAGACGCTAACATCTGGTTATACATGATGTGCATTTGCGGATCGTCTGGATTATAGAAATGCCAGCGATTGCGGCCGTCTTCTTTTGCCAACTGACATGCAGCGTCGGCTTTACTCATTACGCCATAAATATCGCTATCACCATAGTCGACCTGTGCAATACCAATGCTGGCACTGATATTGTGTTTAATGCCTTTCCAAATAAATTCATGATCAAACAGTTGCTGGCAGATTCGTTTAGCAACCAGTTGCGCCGAAGCCTTGTCTGAGTAATGCATTAATAAACCAAACTCATCACCACCAAGGCGAGCAACAACATCGCCTTTGCGTAACAATTGCTTTAAACGCACGGCAACTTGTTGCAATAATTGATCACCCGCCAAATGGCCACTGAGATCGTTAACCACCTGAAATTGATCAAGATCGAGAAAGGCAATGCATGCCGGAATATGCTCTTCATCGTTTAGTAAATCGTCGAGCATATTCTCAAACTGCACTCGATTAGGCAGTCCGGTCAGCATGTCATGATGGGAATGGAAAGACAGTTCATCGGCCAAACGGTAACGTTCGGTAACATCTTCTATCATCAGTAATAGTTGCTTTTGGCGGTTTAATGCATGACAAAAGCTGAACTTGTACCAATGATTTTGGGCACCATTGCGTAAAGGGATCTCACACCACGCCTGCCGTAAAATACCTTCGCGAACAATATGTAAGGTGTCATTAAGCAACGGGTGGTCTTCATCACGTAATACGTGAAAGAGGTTATCGCCTTGCCTAATAGGCAAAATACTTAGCCAAATATCATTTTGCAGTACGACGGTATTATGTAAATCAATTAAGGCACATGCCATTGGCAGTAGCTGGAATAACTCCTGATACTGCTTATCTTTGCTGTCAAGCACCACAGCTAAACGGCGCAGTTCTAGCGCCGACGCGAGTTGATAGGCTGTGTCATCAAGTAATTTATACACAAACTCACATGGATTGCTCTGACTTGTGGCGCCTTTGGAGTCGGTAACACACAAGGCGCCTAATATGACTTTAACATTACCAACTTGTAATACCGGACTGATTGCAAGATGTTGGCAATCAATGTTTAACGATGAAAAAGTTTGTAATAATGGCACCAGCAAAGGCGCCTCATCGAATACGGTTTGATTATCATCTACTGCGCAATAAATAATGGGCTGAGTATTTTCTAGTAGCGATTTACATAATTTTTGATGGCTCTGCACCGCTTGATTAAATTGAACACTAACATCAGTTAACGCGGCAAAGTGACTGGCACAATGCTGTTCGGTAGTGTCGATGATGTCACTGTCGGGTGCAAACACGTTATCAAATTGGCTGGTCAATATAAATGCAGCACTGCATTCAAGTCGCTCACAGACAAGCTCAAGCGCCCGATTGAGCAGATCTAACACCGAAGTATTATTCCCTTCAATAGGTCCATTCGTAAAAACACTTTTCAACAGTTGTTGGGTGCTATCTGCCATTCATCAACTCAATCAAAGATTGCAATTCAATTTGCTCAGGAATAAAAACATGGGTTTTCGTTAAGTTTGTCACTTACACTTGTTTTTAGTGTAGTTTAGTCAATCACAATTAACGAGATTTGTTTATATCATGCTGTATTAATAATCTATTCGGGTTAGGGTTTCAACCCATTACTAATTAAGGGATTACGCAAACCGGTTTGAATCTCCCCAAGATGAGCAATTCATCTCAGTTAATAAAAACCATCAATAAAACAAATATCTATGATGTAGCATGGGTTGCCAACCTTATACAGTTCAAGTACGGCGTGTGTTAGAGAGCGTAATTTACACATGCAATTATGTTTTTGAGATCCTGTAGATCGGACCAGTTACTCAGGGTTACTGAGCAAATAAAATGAAGACACAAGGGTATATATCAACAGAAAGACTGATTAACCTCAACTCTGGATAAGAGATGTATTGATAACGATATAAATCAATAGATTGACTAAAATCCACTGTCAAGCTTGTGATTTGTTTTGCTAACAAGGCGAATTAACGCGTCAATAGCTAGCCTATTGCAAGTTAATTCAACGCAGTGAGGAAGGCAAAGGACTGCTTGAAAGGCGTTTGTTATCCAGAGCTGAGGTTTATTAATATCTTTAACAACAAAAGAATCAACCACCCCATTCCAGTCAACAATTAACGCAACATATTAGCATGCTGTATTTACTCATATTGCGATGAAGTCCAAACTACCAAAAACATTAATTCTTAAGGTTATATCAATCTTAACTAACCTGAACTCTAGATAGCTAGCATACAGTCTAGTCAGCAAACATTGGGGTTTCGCAAAATAAAAAACCGCTAATAATGGCGATTCACTATTAGCGGTCTACATTTCATTTTTTACAATTTAATGATTAACATGTTACTGGTTAACGTTGGCTAATCTTTCAAGGCTTAAGTCATTACCGACGCCTCAAATAATGCTGATGACTCTTACATAACGTCCACTTAAACAAGATGTAACCAGCAAGGATTAACTGGCACTAGTCTTTTAATAACTCAGCAATGGTTAACACACCATGAGTTGTTGCACCTGCAGCCCACAATGCTGAAGCTGAAGACTCAAATGCCGCCGCTAAGTCAACATGCAACCAGTTGGCTTGTGGTGACACAAAACGCCATAAGAAACCAGCCGCATTAGATGCGCCGCCAGCTCCTCCCCCTTTTACAGGACGACTGTTTGCTGTGTCTGCGTACGCCGATGGACACATATCTTTGTGCCAAGGATCTAACGGTAATGGCCATACGTTTTCAGACACCGCAGCCGCACGTTTTTGTGCCAATTGGAGAGTGGCGGTTTGTGGTGAGAAGATAGCATTGTAGTTAGAACCAACAGCCATAACTGCAGCACCAGTTAAGGTTGCAGCGTCAATAATCAATGGCGCACCCGTTTCTGACGCGGCCTGTAGACCATCGGCTAACACTAAACGCCCTTCTGCGTCGGTATTCACAATTTCAACTGTGGTGCCATTTTTGTAAGTTAAAATATCACCCAGCTTAAACGCACGACCACTGACTAAGTTTTCTGCGCAACATAAAAACAGTTTTACGCGTTTATTTAATCCAGCTTTCATTGCTAAACCAAGCGCGGCTGTCACCGTCGCCGCGCCGCCCATGTCACACTTCATGGCCAACATACCTTCGGATGACTTAAGGCTATAACCGCCAGAGTCAAAGGTTATCCCTTTACCGACCAAGGCAACTGACACCGGAGCATCTGCTGCAAGCGGATTAAAATCAAGCTCAAGCAATGCAGGTGGACGCTCACTGCCACGACCCACAGCATGGATACCCACCCATTTTTTTTCTAACAGTTCTTGGCCTTCAACAATATTAAAGCTGATTTTGTCACCACCAATGTCTTTTAACCAGGCAGCTGCTTGAGTTGCTAAACCGACAGGCGATAAATCTTCTGGTGTGTCATTAATTAACTTACGAGCAAATTGAGCGGCCTCAGCACGTTGAGTTAACGTAGCTTTATCTGACTCACTGCCACACCAAAGCACTTGATAACCCGCTTTAGCCGTGGCAAAACCTTGTGCAAACGCCCACTGAGAATGCACGTTCCACAAATCACCCGCTAACTGCACAGCATTTACGCCTTGATTACGTATTTTTCTTGCTGCCATTTGCACTTGGCGTAACTCATCACTACCAGATAGGTGGATCAAAGATTGTGCGCCTTGATAAGTTACATCCGCTTTACCCCAATGAGCCGCCGGCGCCTCATTGGTCAGCATTACCGTCATAATATCCATAGTCATTCCTTGTTGTGCGCAAAATAGCGCTAATACGTAAGAGCTGGTTGTGCTTTACTCGTCAATTGTTTAAATAGCAATGCTTATTAAGTGAATACATTACTATCAATACTGGAACAACAGCCCAGTCTAAAACTCGAGCGAATGGCAGTAGTGTAGACAAAACATAATCGATAAACCAAGCTAAAATTTGTTAGCATTGTTGTAAATGAACCAATGGCATATTTACTCACATGCAATTTGAACCCAAATTAGAAACTGGCATATTACTAAAACGTTATAAACGCTTTTTAGCCGATGTCAGCCTGCCAGATGGACAGATCATCACCATTCATTGCCCCAACACAGGTTCCATGAAAAACTGCCTATTTCCGGGCCAGCCAGTTTGGTTTTCAACCTCAGATAACCCCAAACGAAAATATCCCCACACCTGGGAGATAATGCAAACAGATCAACAACATTTGATTGGTATCAATACCGGACGAGCTAACGCCCTTGCAGAAGAAGCCATCAAGCAACATGTGATTACTGAACTGCAAGGCTATGACACGTTAAAACGCGAAGTAAAATATGGCCATGAAAATAGCAGAATCGATATCTTGCTCACTAGCCAAACCCTGCCAGAATGCTATATTGAAGTGAAAAGTTGTACCTTACTAGAAGACCATGTGGGTTACTTTCCTGATGCCGTCACAACGCGGGGACAAAAGCATCTACGTGAACTCATCCAAATGGTCACTATGGGCCACCGAGCAGTATTATTGTTTGTGGTGCAGCACAGTGGCATATCAACAGTAAAACCCGCGCGCCATATTGACCCACAATACGCAGACTTACTTGAACAAGCCGTCATTCAGGGCGTTGAAGTGTTAGCTTATAAAACAGCCCTTTCACCACAGGTAAGTCAAATAATTGCCCCCTGTAACGTGATACTGTAAATAAAAACACTGAAATACTAAGCAAAAAATTTGCCTAGCTATAGAGTTTCTGGTATAGATAGCGGCCGTAAAAATAAGACATAGCGGCCGTAAATTTAAGACGCCCTTAAAACGCAAAAGATTACAGGAGATGCGTTATGCCTGAAGGCACTAAAAAACTTGGCGTACTCGCTATTGCTGGTGTAGATGCTTACCAGGAGTCAGCTGGTGAAGAGTACATGAATAGCAAGCAACGTGGTCACTTTAAACTGATCCTCGAAGCATGGCGTAACCAATTGCGTGAAGAAGTCGACCGTACGTTAACTCACATGCAAGATGAAGCTGCAAACTTTCCTGATCCTGTAGACCGTGCAGCACAAGAAGAAGAATTCAGCTTAGAACTACGTGCTCGTGATAGAGAACGTAAGCTTATCAAGAAGATAGAAAAGACATTGCAGAAAATTGAAGAAGATGATTTTGGTTTCTGTGACTCTTGCGGTATCGAAATCGGTATCCGTCGTCTTGAAGCTCGTCCAACTGCCGATCAGTGTATTGATTGCAAGACGCTAGCAGAGATTAAAGAAAAACAGATGGCGGGTTAACCCGTTATCCAATAGGGCGAGATTATCTCGCCCTTCTGTTTTCTACAACTGACATAAACAGCATAGTCACTCACCATGCCATGTGATTGTCTGTGTAACCTTAGCGACTAAAAAATTCACCGCTATGAGCAATACTCACTATATTGGCCGTTTTGCGCCATCGCCTTCTGGACCATTACACTTTGGGTCACTTATCGCCGCATTAGGTAGCTACCTGCGCGCCCACAGCCAGCAAGGCAAATGGTTAGTTCGTATTGAAGACATTGACCCCCCTCGTGAAATTGCCGGTGCCAGCGATGATATTCTTCGCACACTAGAAGCCTATGGCCTACATTGGCATGATTCAGTGTTATACCAACACCAACGTTATGATGCCTATCAACAGCAAATAGATCTGCTAGTGAGCCAAGACCTCGCCTATTTTTGCCAATGTACTCGTAAACTCATTCAGGCCAATGGTGGGCTTTACGACGGGCGCTGTGGTCAATGTCAACCTCTGCTCACCCAAGGCGCAATACGGATCCGTAACCAAGCAAAAGTCGGTACATTTACAGATATTGTACAGGGCAGAGTTACCGTCGACAGCCATTTTGCCGCCGAAGACTTTATCATCAAACGTAGCGATGGACTGTACGCTTATCAACTTGCCGTGGTATTAGATGACGCTTTTCAAGGCATCACCGAAGTGGTCAGAGGCTGCGATTTATTAGACGCTAGCTGCCGACAAATAAGCTTATTTTCGCAACTAGGATTAAGTGCACCTACTTGGCTACATTTACCATTAGCTTGTGCAGAAATAGGATTTAAGTTATCAAAACAAAACCATGCGCCAGCCATAGACACTAAGCAGCCGCAAGCCAGTATAAATGCAGCCCTGAGCTTCTTAGGTCAACCCAGTGTTGACGTCGATGCCGTCGAGGTTATGCTCCAACAAGCAGTGGCGCAATTTAGCTTGCAAAGGATCCCCAAGCAAAAAGAAATCGTATTAGACAAGACAAACCTGGCGACATAATAAAAAAATGCGATTAAGGTGACGCATTAACGGCTTTTAGCCACATCGCACATATACTCATTGCATCACATTTAATGTATTATACCCGCCAGATTTTTAATCAATTTATTCTAGTATCACGAGGTGTATTATTTTTCGCCGTATCAGCCAATTCTGTAAACAGCTATTTGAAGACAACAAAGTAGCTCCAGTCCTTGAAGCGCCCATTCAAGAAGATGGCTTACGTCTGGATATCATCTCCAGAGATGGTCACTCCATTTCACGTCGCCAAATTAGTGAAAACGCACTAAAAGTGCTTTACCGTCTGAATAAGTCCGGTTACAAAGCCTATTTGGTTGGCGGCGGTGTGCGCGACATTTTACTTGGTTTACAACCCAAAGATTTTGACGTTGTAACCAATGCCACACCCGAAGACATTAAAAAATTGTTCCGCAATTGCCGTTTGGTTGGCCGTCGTTTTAGGCTCGCTCATATCGTGTTTGGTCGTGATGTAATCGAGGTGGCAACGTTTCGTGGTCATCACTCAGAGACAGACGATAAAGTGTCTAAATCAAATGCAGAGGGGCGTTTACTACGTGACAACGTTTATGGCGAAATCGACGAAGATGCCGAACGTCGCGACTTCACCATTAACGCCCTCTATTATGACATTAGCGACTACTCTATTCGCAGCTATGGCGGTGGAATAAGCGACCTTAATGCGCGCACAATCAAACTGATTGGCGATCCTGAAACACGCTACCGTGAAGACCCTGTGCGCATGTTGCGTGCAGTTCGATTTGCAACCAAACTCGACATGCAAATCGATGCAACCACCGCAGAACCCATAAAAACATTGGCGCCATTATTAAGCGACATTCCTGCCGCGCGCATGTATGAAGAAGTATTAAAACTCTTCTTTGCAGGCAAAGCAGAAGAAAACTATCAAATGATGCAACACTTTGGGTTATTTGCGCCACTCTTCCCGCAAGTGAGTGCGTTGATAAGTGAGTCGCCAAAAGGCCATGCAGCCAAAATGTTGCAAGCGGTTATGAGAAACACTGACTTGCGCGTAAGCCAAGACAAACCTGTCACACCAGCATTTTTTTATGCAGCAATACTATGGTATCCGCTTAAACAGCGTGCTGATGATATCGCTATCGAAAGCGGCTTAACCCTTTACGACGCTCACGTTGCAGCAATGGGCGATGTGATGGAACAGCAATGTCGTACCATCAGCATTCCTCGTCGATTTAGCACGCCTGCAAAAGACATTTGGCAATTACAACTTCGCTTAGAGAGAAGCCAGGGTACTCGTGCTTTTAAAATGATAGAGAACCCTAAATTCAGAGCCGCGTACGATTTGTTATTGCTTCGTGGCGAAGTTGAATCGGGCAATATTGCCAAAATAGCCGATTGGTGGAAAAGCTTTGTTGAAGCCGACGAAACAGAGCGTGGCGAAATCGCTAAAAGTAGCAGCAAAGGTAGCAACAGTCGTAATCGTAATGCACCACAACGCAAGCGCCGTCGTAAGCCTGCTGCTAAAACGAAACCCGCGGCTGAGTAATTAACGTGGCCATTGAGGTTTATGTCGCACTCGGCGCTAACTTAGCTAATCCGACACAGCAACTCGACTCTGCGGTTGAAGCACTGAGCACTCTTGCCACCGATGGCTCAGTGCGGGTTTCAAGTTACTATTGCTCAAAACCAATGGGAGACGTGATCCAGCCTGACTATGTCAATGCTGTCGCAGGTTTTGTTACCACATTATCGCCCATTAAGTTACTTGACGCATTACAAGCCATTGAGCAACAACAAGGTCGAGTAAGAATACAACGCTGGGGTCCGCGCACCCTTGATTTAGATTTGCTGCTATACGGACAACAGCAAATAAACGAAACGCGGCTAATTGTGCCGCATTACGGCATGAAACAACGCAGCTTTGTATTAGTCCCCTTAGCAGAGATTGCACCAACACTCACACTACCTTGTGGTGCCAGCCTTGAAAGCCTGATTAGTGTGACAATGTACGATGAATTGCAAAAGCTTATCGAGTAAAGTTGAGCATAAGCCGCACATTAAGCTCAGTTTTTAATCATTAATTTTTAAGAGTCTACTATGTCAAAAGTTACCAGTTCTACCCTGATTAAGTTCAAAAAAGAAGGTAAAAAGTTTACAGCATTAACCGCTTACGACGCCAGTTTTGCCGGCGCATTTGATAGCGAAGGTGTAGACGTGCTGCTCGTTGGCGACTCTTTGGGCATGGTGTTGCAAGGTCATGACGACACGTTACCCGTCACTATTGCCGATATTGCTTATCATACCGCTTGTGTCAAACGCGGTATTTCACGTTCGCTTTTAATAGCCGACATGCCATTTATGAGCTACAGCACGCCAGAACAAACCATGACCAACGCCGCATTGTTAATGCAAGCGGGTGCCAATATGGTCAAAGTTGAAGGCGGACACTGGTTACTTGAAAGCGTCAAAATGCTCACAGAACGAGGTATTCCAGTATGTGCTCATTTAGGCTTAACTCCGCAGTCAGTACATGTGTTTGGCGGATTTAAAGTGCAAGGCCGCGATGCTGAAAATGCCCAACGAATTCTTGATGAAGCCAAAGCATTGCAAGCTGCTGGCGCGCAATTATTAGTGGTTGAATGTATCCCACCACAATTGGCTAAAGCGATAACACAAGCCCTTACTATCCCTGTTATTGGCATTGGTGCAGGCGCTGACACCGACGGCCAAATTTTGGTTATGCATGATGTATTGGGGATTTCCAGCGGCTATATTCCTCGCTTTTCTAAAAACTACCTCAAACAAACAGGTGAGATCCGCTCAGCTATTCGAGCATATATTGACGAAGTGGCCAATGGCACCTTCCCAGCCGAAGAACACACTTTTAATTAACTGTTTGTGCAGCCCTTTAACACTGCGCCACCACACCATTTTTGATAAAGGTTCGACAACACCATGATGACCACAGCGGCAATTTCTACAATTCGTGAACATGTAAAAGCTTGGCGTGCCAAAGGCGAAACCGTTGCTTTTGTACCGACAATGGGCAATTTACACCAAGGTCATATCACGTTGGTAAATGAAGCGAAAAAACGCGCCGATCACGTTGTGGTGTCTATTTTTGTTAACCCCATGCAATTTGGGCCAAAAGAAGATTTAGACGGCTACCCACGCACATTGGCTCAAGACAGCGAAAAGCTAATCAATGCTGGTGCAGCGTTGTTATTTACCCCAACGCCAGAGATTATTTATCCCAAGGGTTTAGCCCAGCAAACCTATATTGAAGTGCCAAACATTGGAGATGAGCTGTGTGGTGCAAGCCGTCCGGGGCATTTTCGTGGTGTTGCAACGATTGTCGCTAAGCTTTTTAACATTGTTCAACCAGATATGGCACTTTTTGGTCGTAAAGATTTTCAGCAGTTATTGATCATCAAAACCATGGTAGAAGACTTATCAATGCCTATCGAAATCATTGGCATTGATACTATTCGCGAAGCATCAGGCTTAGCGATGAGTTCACGTAATGGCTATCTAAGTGCAGATGAAAAACACAATGCTGCCGCATTAAAACGGGCTATAGACAGTGTCATCCACGCAATTAAGCGTAATGAAGACCAGCAGCAAGCCATTGAACTTGCACTGGAACAGCTCAAAAATGCAGGGTTTACACCCGATTACTTTGATGTCAGAAATGCCAACACACTAGCCCAAGCCACCGCCAATGATAACCAACTTGTTGTTATTGCAGCCGCTTACCTAGGTAAAGCCCGCTTAATTGATAATGTGTCATTTTCTCGTCACATAAACGAATAATCAGTACCTGACTGTGTAAAACAAGCTAAGCTTCTAAAATAAAAAACAAAGATTGTTCTTATAATAAAAAATCAATTGTCAAAAAACTGGTTTTATCGATAAACTTGCTCCATATTTAAGCAGTATTAAGACCACATTGAGCAGCTAATGGTTGTACAATCGAGTAAACAGCATTCAAATGTAGTGAATATCCGGTAGCGTTGATGGCTAATGTCTTACTTGTATACGGTAAAACTATGTTAATCTGCTCTATTAATTGATGGATTTTTACCATCAGAACAATTAGCTTGTCGAACAAACAGACACCCAAGAGTGTCTGGTTAAATCACGGCCTGGATCATTTGTTATGCACTAGACATGGTGGTCAGTTGCACAAATGACAGAGTCATAAAATAGACTGAGTTTAGTTATAAAATCAGAATAGTACTGCAAAAGGATGTGTGGCCGCATGGCAAAAAGACTGTTATTCATGTTGTTCGTATTGAGCTCTTTTGGTGCTCATGCTAATACTATTTACAAATGCATGAAAGACGACAAAGTCGTGTTTAGTCAAACGGTTTGCCCGCAAGAATTTCGTCAACACAAAATTGAATATCAGCTCGGTATTACCACTGAAGTAGACTCAGACAAGCGTGAATTAAAAGAAGATCCGCTTAAAGCCCTGCTAAACAAACAAACGATATCCAAAGAAAAGCTACTGCAGTTATTGGATGCTGAAATCTATCGACTAAAGCAAGAAAACAGCTACTTTGAAATCCTTCGCGCTAGCGAAATTCAGAAGCTTGACAGAAAACGCTATTGGCAGACTAAGCCAAAAGACGACCCAAGCTATGGTATAGAGTTACAAGAAATTACAAATCGTTTTAATGAATTAACTAAAAACAATATTAATGTTATTAGGGTGTTGAATCAGCATAAAATGAAAATATCTGCTGAAACACCACCCGATGAATACATGAGTAACTAACCAGATAACTTAACGGCTTAATCTGGTTTAAACACACCTATCATATTGCCGCTGGCTTTTTTCGGCACTTCAATGTCCGTTTGCAGAGCGCGGTAATCACAGTCGGTACACTCTACGGTTTCTATACCGTTTTCTTTAAACAACAAAATACTGTCTTGTGCACCACACTTAGGACATTTAGCCCCTGCAACAAAGCGTTTTTTTATTTTGGTCATGATTTACTCTACGTCTATTTTTGATAAAAGTGTATACGACTATTTTGCCCTATTAGTCTTGTTACGTCCCGCGATTGTGGGAAATAAATTGCAGATGAGATATTATCTAGGCCATTATTCTCTATTCAGTATTCAAGTTGTAATTAATGATCAACATTAGCCAAGCACAATTAATTCGCGGCAGTAAAACGCTTCTCGATGACACTTCTCTGACTATTTACCCAGGCCATAAAGTTGGGTTAGTTGGTGCTAACGGTACCGGTAAGTCATCCTTAATCGCGCTAATATTAGGTCACTTACATCTTGATAAAGGTGATTTTAGTTTGCCAGCGGGTTGGCAAATTGCCACTGTAGCCCAAGAAACACCAGCGCTTGATGTCTCAGCGCTAGAATACGTATTAGATGGTGATGTTGAATTTCGACAGCTTGAAGCTCAACTTAATCAGGCTCAGCATGAAAACGATGGTAACGCTATCGCACTGATCCACGGAAAAATAGACGCCATTGGTGGCTATTCTATAAGGGCTAGAGCAGGTGCCCTGCTGGCTGGTTTAGGCTTTAGCGAAAATGAACAAAGCAACCCCGTTAAAAGCTTTTCGGGTGGCTGGCGCATGCGGCTTAACCTAGCTCAAGCACTCTTATGCCGTTCAGATTTATTATTGCTTGATGAGCCAACTAACCACTTAGACTTAGATACCATGTACTGGCTTGAAGGCTGGATAAAGTCGTATCAAGGTACGCTAATTCTTATCAGTCACGATCGAGATTTTATTGATGGTATCGTTGATGAAATTGTCCACGTTGAAAACCATAAATTAAATTTCTACAAAGGTAACTATAGCGCTTTTGAACGCGTGCGAGCTGAACGCATGGCACAACAACAAGTGGCTTTTGAACGGCAACAAAAAGAACGTGCGCACATGCAGTCATTTGTTGACCGTTTCCGTTATAAAGCCAGTAAAGCCAAACAGGCCCAAAGCCGCTTAAAAGCACTTGAGCGCATGGCTGAATTATTACCCTCACAGGTAGATAACCCATTTCAAATGGCGTTTAGAGAACCAGAAGCCCTGCCAAATCCGCTTGTTGTCATGGAAAATGTATCAATAGGTTACAGCGAAAAAACCATTTTAAAACAAGTACAACTGAACCTCGTGCCAGGTGCGCGTATTGGTCTACTTGGGCGTAATGGCGCTGGTAAATCAACATTGATCAAATTACTTTCAGGACAACTGCAAGCCCAAACCGGTAAGTACCAACCCAATCCGGGGCTAAACATTGGTTACTTTGCTCAACATCAAATTGAATTTTTAAGCCTAGATGACTCGCCACTACAGCACTTAGTTCGCCTTGCCCCGCCAAACACTCGCGAGCAAGAATTACGTAACTTTTTAGGTGGATTTGGTTTCAATGGCGACATGGCACTTGCCCCTGTTAGGCCATTTTCTGGTGGCGAAAAAGCCCGCCTGGTATTGGCATTATTGGTATGGCAACGCCCTAACCTATTGTTACTCGATGAACCCACCAACCATTTAGATTTGGAAATGCGTCATGCTCTCACCATGGCATTACAAAGTTTTGAAGGGGCGATGGTGATTGTATCCCATGACCGCCATTTGTTGCGCCTTAGTTGTAGTGATTACTATTTGGTTGATCAAGGCGTGGTAAAGTCTTTTGAAGGCGATTTAGATGATTATCACCAATGGTTACTCGACGCGGCCAAAGCTGCACAGGCTAGCCATAAAAGTGACAACCAAACGCCTGGCGAGCAAATTGATAAAAAGCAACAAAAACGCATTGAGGCAGAGCTAAGACAAAAAACATCTCCGCTAAAAAAGCAGCAAGCTAAACTGGAAACCCAACAACAAAAGATAGCTCAGCGATTGGCAGAGTTAGAAACCGAACTGGCAGATGGCAGTTTATACGACGCTGAAAATAAAGCTAAAATGACTCAAGTGCTTAACGAGCGGACAAGCTTGACCCAGGAGATGGACGAAAGTGAAATGAACTGGTTAGAGCTGCAAGAACAAATTGAAGAGATTGAACAAGCGGTTCAATAACCCCTTTTTTACTGCGGCGTTTACCCGTAAACGCCCTAGGAAAATCCATGCCCCAGAAAATGAATCCTTTTGTGTTTTCACAAGCATTATGGCAAGAATGCGAGCACACTTACTCAAAAAATCCTCAGTGGTACATCTCTTTGCAGGACAGCCATCAGGTCAATGTAAACTTACTACTATTAGCGCAATACCTTGACCAACATGTGTATTTTTTAACTACAGAGCAATGGCAAATGTTGTCAGATACTATTGCGCCATGGAATAACCAAGTGTTGGTGCCTTATCGTCAATTGCGCCGCATCGCAAAACGTCATTTAGCTCCTGATGAATACCAAAAAATGTTGGATGTCGAATTAATTATGGAGCGTAAATCGCAGCAATATATCCAGCAAAAGCTCAATACATTAACCCGACCATCTATCCAACACGATTGTTGCTCAACGACCAATGTAGACAACTACTTACGCTTATTTTCATTAGACAGCAAGGCGCTACAATACCCCCACATTATCACGTAGCACCCGTTAATTTTTGTGCCAATGCCGTGGCATTACGCGCAACAATACCATAAATTGATAGTTGCGGATTAGCACCTAGGCTTGTCGGAAATACCGAGCCATCCATCACAGACAAATTTTCAAAATAATGAGAAGCCCCATTGCTGTCTACCATGGCTTGGGTTTTATCTTCACCCATTGCGCAGCCGCCCATCACATGCGCTGAAGCAACAATCGTTTTAATTAAACCTAAATCAAGCTGATTAATGCCTTGTTTAGCATCATTCCAGGAGTCAAAAAAACTCAGTCCATCATGCATAGGCAATACTTTTTTGGCTCCTGCTGCAAATTGTAATTCTGCCATGGATAAAAAAGCCCGCTTTGCTCCACGCCAAAAACCTTCAGTTAATGGATAATCAAGCACAAAACTGTCATCGGTTAACCGCACTTGGCCACCAGGGCTTTGTTCATTAAAACCATCACGGATAAGCGCTATAGTGACCTGCATTTGATTAAAGTTTGCCATTAATTGCGCATGCGTAACCCCATAACCAATGGTTTTAGAAGCAATCAATACCGGATGCACCGGCGCGACTTCAAGCTTATAACCTAACTCGCCTGCGGCACCGTCTTGCCAAACAAACTCATCAGAATAAATAGACTGCGGCGCACCACTGTGACCATTAATTTGCTCAGAAAACATCGCACCAGATAATAATGACGGATGCAAAAAGGTTTTACCCAGCAGTTTATGAGGATCTGGCGTATTTGAACGCATTAATATGCTTGGCGTGTGAATTGCGCCAGCGCTTAAAATATAATGTTTGGCACTAAATGTTACTGTTAATGCTGTGGGCTTAAACCCTTCTGTCATGGCTTGTGCGGTTAGCCCTACGACCTTATCGCCTTTGTGCTCAAGTTTAACCACTTTGGCACGTGAAATTAACGTTGCACCATGCTCAAGCGCGCTGGGAATAGTGGTAACCAACATAGACTGTTTGGCATTTACTGGGCAACCCATCCCACAATAACCTGTGTTCCAGCAACCTTTAACATTGCGTTTTATAACAGTATGTTGCCAGCCCAGTTTTTCACAACCGTCACGCAACGCTGCATTATTACGATTGGCTTCATATTGCCATTGCTCTATATTGAGCCGCTGTTCCATTTTTTCAAACCAAGGTTGTAGCTCTGCCGCAGACAATCCTTTTACCGATTTAGCTTGCTGCCAAAACTCCAGTGTAGGTTGAGGTGTTCTTATCGATGTGGTCCAGTTAATCGTTGTTGAGCCGCCAACCGTGCGCCCCTGAAAAATACTCACGCCTTTATCGGCGGTTTTTAATGCGGCGGCTTGTTGATACAAATTGGGGTATGCATGACGCTCTTCCATATCAAAATCACTTGACGATTTTAATGCCCCGCCTTCAATCATAATGACCTTAAGCCCCGCCTGAGACAAAATCTCAGCCGCAGTGCCGCCACCGGCACCGGTACCAACAATGACGACATCGGCCTCAAAATGACGATTTTTTTCTAGCGTACTGGCATCAATGTGGTGCCAGCCAGCACTGAGCCCTGTAATAATCGGATCGATAATAGCCAAGAAAGCACTCCTTTATACACTAGGGTTAATTTGCACTACTCACCAAAAACGTTGGCTTGGCATAACGTAAGCTCCCCCAATGTTCAGGACAAGAATAATAACTGGCCATGATCAGCTCACGTAACCCAGAATAGGCTGTTTTTAGCATATCGAGAAAGTTAAATCGCCAAAACTCTAACATATTAATTAATTGCTGCGGCTCACGCCCTAACAATGGCGCCATACTGCCACTGAGCAACAACAAGCCAAAGCGTCCCTCAAGCAACTCTAACAGCTCCAGTAACTCATCTTGCTGTGCCTGAGGTAAATGACTAATCGATATCGAAATGGCATCTAATGTACGATTAATGGCCATTTCTCGATGACTAGGGACCTCTGGCAGGCTGCCGTCGAGAAAAATAGGGATGAATACACTAAACAGTACTCGATGATGGATATCATCTGGCGCTATTGTTAATGTTGGCGAATACAGATTAACGCCAAGTGCAAGTGCGGCCGTACCCGCAAAAGCACCTGTGAGAAAGGTACGTCGCTTCATTTACTTCCCCTTAGGATTATTGTTGTCAGTAATTTTTATATGCTAAAGTGGCATGAGCAACATTTAAACACACGTTTAAATATTCACAAACTAATGCAGATACATGTCCTTTATGAACAAGTTGTTTTCTCCGCCATGGTGGGCAACAAGCCCACACATACAAACGATTCTACCGTTTATTTTTAAAGTGACCAAACCGGTAACCTTTAGGCAAAGACAAGAATTACCCGACGGCGATTTTATTGATTTAGATTGGTTAGGCCAAGCACAAAATGGTGAGCCCATTTTAGTGGTGGTTCATGGCCTTGAAGGTAGCACAGAATCGCATTATGTGCGCCGAATCCTCACCGAAGCTAAAAAAGCCAAAATAACCGCCGTGGTTCATCATCACCGAGGGTGCTCAGGCGAGCCTAATCGTTTAGCTCGCAGTTATCATAGTGGCGATGTCAACGATTTAGCCTTTACCTTGTCGCAATTAACGCATTATTACCCAAACTCCCCGCTTTATGCCGTAGGATACAGTTTAGGAGGTAATGTATTAACAAAATACCAGGGCAGCGCGCAGCAAAACAGTTTAATAGAAAAAGCGGTTGTGGTGTCTGCCCCGTTAACGCTAGCGGCATGCGCCAAGCGCCTAGAAAGTGGTTTTTCAACCGTGTATCAGCGCTTTTTAATTAAGCGTTTACAACGCAAAATGCTCGACAAAATCAACACTGCCGATCTCACGGCACAAATGCCCATTAGTAAAAAACAACTTAAAATGCTCAATACTTTTTATTTATTTGATGACAAAGTCACAGCGCCTTTACACGGTTTTACTGGGGTCAATGATTATTACCAGCAATCGAGCGGATTGAGCTACTTACAGCACATCACTAAACCAACATTAGTTATCCATGCGCAAGATGATCCTTTTATGACCGATGATGTGATCCCAAACAAAGATCAACTTTCACCAATGGTAGAATATGAGCTTCACCCATTTGGTGGGCATGTGGGGTTTGTAAATGGCGGTTGGCCTTGGAAACCGACATTTTATTTAGAACAACGCATCATTAACTTTTTACTTGCTGACAACGACATCACAACCCAACAATAAACAGTGATAGGATGATTAACCATGCTTGTGCCATACGAAGCGTTACTGTCTTTACCTCAAGAAACTCTGCAAGCAATGATCAAAGAATATTTACTCACGCAACTTGAAGACGGCAGCTTCAGCGATGTGAATGAAGAGCAACTGATCCAGGCAACCGAGCGTTGTAAACTGGCGCTCAAAAAAGGAGAGTTAGTGGTTGAATACAGTGAAGATGACGAGTCCATTGCGATTCGTCACCGTGAGCAGATTTCAGCAAGAGTTAATGATTAAGCTGCATGATTAAGCAATAATTTGTTATAAATATTAACATTATCACCTGGGATTAATTGACCAAAAGGTGATGATTACCGTATAACTAGTGACTCGATTTTCTTTGGTGAATCACAAACGTAGGCAAACAACATGTCAGCAAAACACCCTATTATTGCTGTAACTGGTTCATCTGGTGCTGGCACCACTACCACGACAACAGCCTTTACTCATATATTCAGGCAACTTGGTATTAATGCCGCATTTGTTGAAGGCGACAGCTTTCATCATTTCACTCGCGCAGAAATGGAAGTATTAATCCGTAAGTCGCAAGCTGAAAATCGCAACATTAGCTATTTTGGCCCCGAAGCAAATAACTTTAAAAAACTAGAAGAATGCTTCATTAGCTATGGCGAAACCGGTAATGGCCAAACCCGTAGCTATTTACACACTTTCGACGAGGCCGTGCCTTTTAACCAAATGCCTGGCACCTTTACTCAATGGCGAGATCTGCCAGAAAACACAGACATGCTTTATTATGAAGGGCTGCATGGCGGAGTGGTCACCGATGACGCAGACGTTGCAAAACACGTTGACCTGCTAATTGGTATGGTGCCTATTGTCAATTTAGAGTGGATTCAAAAAATCATTCGCGACACCACAGAACGCGGCCATAGTCGAGAAAAAGTCATGGGCTCGATTGTGCGCAGCATGGATGATTACATTAATCACATGACACCACAATTCTCAAGAACACATATTAACTTTCAACGAGTACCCACAGTCGACACCTCAAATCCCTTTAGTGCAAAAGACATCCCAAGTCTTGATGAGAGCTTTGTGGTAATCCGATTTAGAGGCATTAATAATGTCGATTTTCCATACTATCTCAATATGATCCAGGGATCATTTATGTCCCGAGTCAACACCCTTGTTGTACCGGGAGGAAAAATGTCACTCGCAATGGAATTAATTCTGACACCATTAATTAAAGATCTTTTACAAAAGCGAATAGAATTACAAAACATCAATGATATAAAACCTGATTAAGCTTAGTTTAAGTCATTGGTACTACCATTGAGTTATCGTGATTTCAGACGAAATAACGACAGTTGATGTGCTTGGCACGCTAATTCCCCCTTTAATCTGTTAGCGTATTAAGCACATCAACGAAAACTGATTTTTTGATTCTCCCCCCCTCACAAGCAAAATCCAATTTAACCTGAACTCTGGATAAGAGATGTATTGATAATAAAAAATCAATAGGTTACACCAACCCGCATTAGAATGTGCTCTGTTAGCGAAAATGATCAGTGCGGTATTTGAGGTAGCTTTTTGAGGGCATAGTGCATTAGGTCATAGTGCACTTGGTTAAGAAAGGCTAACAAAGAAGACCACGCAAATAAATTCGCCCTTCGGGGGGGGCGTCATAAGCCCCATTACGGCTTCAAATGACTGGGGCTAGTGAAGCAGCCTAAAATAGATCAGATGCTAATAAGGAGGGGTATTATTTACATCAACGGAATAACTTCACGGTATGCTTGCTTATTCTGATACTGCTTTAATCGCATAATAAACTCATCACTGCGAGCAATCTCTGGGTTTTGTTTTAATGCTTCTATGGCTTTCTTTTGTGCATCAATAGCCGAGTTAAAATCGCCAATTTCTGCGTAACCAGCGGCTAAATTATCGAGTACGGTTGGGTCATTTTGGTTTTGCTCTAATAGCTTAAGCGCAATAGACACCGCGCGAGAGCCATCACGGTATTCGGCTTCAGGACAGGTGGCTAAAATCCAGGCAACATTACCCAATGATATGGCATCACCCGCTGCATTAAATTGCCCCATTGCTTTACCACAATTGCGTATTACGCCATCACCACCAGCAGAATAAATAAAACCCAAACGGAAGTTAGCCCATTTATCACCTTGTTCAGCCATTACAAGATACCATTTTTCGGCCAGGGCTAAATTACGAGGAAATAACTTTCCTTCAAAGGCCAAATCGGCCAAGGTTTGTTGTGCTTTAACATGATCTTGTGTGGCAGCCTGTGAAACCCAATACAAACCTGACTCGGTATTTTGAGCAACAAATCGCCCCGATAGGTACATCAAACCTAATAAAAACTGCGCATCTGTATCGCCCTGCTTGGCTTTAATTTGGATATGCACCAATTTACTGGCAGCCTGAGACTCTGCCGTTGGCGGAACATAAAATGCATTTGATGAGAAGCTAAGGGCACTCAGTGCCAATAAGCATGCGGCGACTCTAATTTGACTCTGTTTTTTCACGCACACCTCTACAACAATATAAGATAGTTTTAACAGTAGCTAACTCGCCTGCTATGTTCAATAGACAACCGCAAAAGTGAATAATTCAATCAACTGGCCAGAGCCTGTTGATCTTTTAAGGCTATTTTGACAGTAAACATTAACTGGCTCTAGTTAAGTGAAATACAATCGGGTAAGGTGTTAAATAAAAAACAGACCTTGATCACAAACACAATATATTTTATCTAAATGTTAATAAGTTAATATACACTACTGTCACTTCTAAATACGATCTCTATCAAAGTTTTTACGGTTTCAATAGCGTAGAATGCTTAATTAGACATTACTTACTTTCATTTTTAATCAATCGAGGAATATCGTATGGCTCTGATTGGTAAGCCAAAACCTGACCCAACATTAGAATGGTTTCTTTCACATTGTCACATTCATAAATACCCAGCAAAAAGCACATTAATCCATGCGGGTGAAGATTCTGACACCTTATATTACATCGTTAAAGGTTCTGTTGCTGTATTGATCAAAGATGAAGAAGGAAAAGAAATGATCCTTTCTTACCTTAATCAAGGCGACTTTATCGGAGAGCTAGGCTTGTTTGAAGAACAATCTGAGCGTACTGCTTGGGTTCGTGCTAAACAAGCTTGTGAAATTGCAGAAATTTCATATAAGAAATTCAAACAGCTTATCCAAGTCAATCCTGAAATCCTAATGAAGCTGTCTGCACAAATGGCGTATCGCTTACAAAGCACTAGCCAAAAAGTCGGCGACCTTGCCTTCTTAGACGTTGCTGGGCGAATTGCACAAACATTATTGCACCTTGCCAAACAACCTGATGCAATGACACATCCTGACGGCATGCAAATTAAAATTACCCGTCAAGAAATTGGTCAAATTGTTGGATGCTCGCGTGAAACTGTTGGCCGTATTTTAAAAATGCTTGAAGAACAAAATTTGATTCAAGCACACGGTAAAACGATAGTGGTTTACGGTACACGCTAATCTTGTGCATCGAGGTTATTTAACCCTCAGGTTACCCTGTTCAGCTTGATTTAAGCCAAGATAATTAAAGTGGTGTTCATACTCTGAACGCCACTTTTTTTATTTGGGAGCGAACATGAATAGCTTGTTCATCACCACTATTAGCTTAATGGCACTGTCCATTAATCAGCAAGATATTCCTGTTAACGAGTTCCCACTCGATCATGATAACGTTCAAAAATTAGTAACCTCTGGTAATATACGCCCATTAGATGATTATTTAACGTGGGTGTCACAGTATTGTGATGGTCAGCTTGTTGATGCTCAGCTTTATCAATATGAAGATAAATGGCGCTACGATTTACAATTTAAACTTGCACAAGGCCATGTTATTAACCTGCAATTAGATGCAGTCAATGGCATGAAATATCCATTGTCACAATTACCGAGCGAATGTACTAAACATGAAACTGTTACTCGTTGAAGACAACCCATTACTGGTTGCTGAGCTTGAAAAACAACTTAAGCAGGCTGGTTACATTACCGACATTACCGATAAAGCGGTAGAAGCCGATTATCTAATGAAAGAAACCGAATACGATTGTGTGATTTTAGACATTGGCCTGCCCGATGGAAATGGGTTATCACTTGTCACTCAGTGGCGTGAGCGAGGAGTCAATACTCCAGTGATTATGCTCACAGCCCGCAGCCAATGGCACGAAAAAGTAGAAGGTTTCAATGCGGGTGCCGACGACTATTTAGGTAAACCTTTTCATGCACAAGAGTTATTAGCCCGTATTCAGGCGCTCATTCATCGAGCTCATGGACGCGCAAATTCATCTTCTAAACAACTGTCCTATGGCGGCGTTCATTTAGATGAGAACGAACAAAAAGTCACTGTAGGTGAACAAGAGTTTGAGTTAACATCGATGGAGTTTAGGCTGCTAAAAATCTTTTTAATGTCACCTAAAAAGCTCCTGTCAAAGTCGCAATTAACAGATAAGCTGTACCAATTTGACGACGAAAAAGAAAGTAATGTCGTAGAAGTATACGTGACCCATTTACGCAAAAAACTCGGTAAAACCTCAATAGAGACCCGCCGTGGACAAGGTTATATCTTCCACGGTTTAGCCCAATGATGTCGATACGATTTAAGCTCAGTTTATGGTTAAGCGCGCTTATTATTATTGCAACGTTAATCGGTTTATTTCTGTTTGAGTCGATGTTGCGAGATGCTTTTCACGACTCAATCATTAATCGTTTAGAAGAAGATTTAGAACACATTATCATTGCCACTCGCCTAGATGATGGTGAACTGGTTATCGACCAAAATCAATTATCTAGTTTTTATCGCCCTGCTTACTCGGGGCGATACTTTCAACTTAATTTACCCAACCAAACTATCCGCTCACGCTCGCTGTGGGATGCCGAATTAGACATTGTTAATTTAGCGTCCCAACAAAAGAGAGTATGGCAGGCTAAAGGCCCAAAAAATAATGATATGCAATTACTGTCTATTGGCATTGGTGCCCCTAATAGCAATAACACTGCAACCCTCACAGTAGCGCAAGATTTAAGTATTGGCCGTAGAGTGTTTAGTGAGGTTTTTGGCACCAAACTAGCAATTAATATCGGCATGTTATTGGCCATGATCGCGGGGATTTTCATCATTCTTCGACAATCATTTAAGCCGGTAAATCAAATTCAAGATGCGCTCGCAAAACTTCGCGAAGGCGATATTGCATCGCTAGAAATATCTCAAATTCCGGCAGAAATTAGACCCCTTGCGGAAACCTATAACCAATTATTAGATTACACCGCTAAGCAAATAGAACGCAGTCGCAATAATTTAGGTAATTTGAGTCACGGCTTAAAGACACCGCTTGCCGTGATGCAGCAACAAGTTGAAGCGCTGGGTTTATCTCACCCTAATGAAGCGCAGGCAATGCAGCAACAATTAGATTTAGTACACAAAATGATAGAGCGAAAACTGGCTGCGGCCAGGATCACAGGCAATATGTTACCTGCTGCTCAATTGGCGGTTCCAAAAGATTTTGACAGTTTAATTAATACCTTACATAAAGTGCATCGTAATCAAACCATACATTGCATGGTGGTTAATCCAAACCAGATAAGCAGGATCCCCATTCATCGAGAGGATGGCATGGAATTATTTGGCAACCTACTCGACAATGCGTTTAAATGGGCCAATAGCCAAGTCAACGTGTGCATAGAGCAAATGCAAAATGGTGACATATTGGTACAAATTAAAGATGATGGTAGCGGTGTAGAGCAAGATAAATTGGCACTCTTAACCGCAAGAGGCACTCGCTTAGATGAAGCCACCATGGGGCATGGTTTAGGGTTGTCTATTGTCAAAGAAATTTGTGACCAATATGGTTTTACTTTGCAATTTAGGCGCAGCCAATCCTTGCAAGGCTTAAACGTGACGGTACTGATACCACAATAAAATCAATGCGCATAAAAAAGACCTAAGTTCAATTAGGTCTTTTATCACAGACAACGCTACATCATCACGTTGGTACTTTCGAATATTTTATCTGCTGAGGCGGCAACAAAACCCGTATACAGTTTGCCGTTATCCATAGGGTAACGACGAGCAAACTCGTAAAAACAACTGGGTATTTCTGCATCGCCATCGGTAAAGTTAACCACCACTTTATCGGCCATAGTAGATGATTGCTCTAACAACACTTCAGGGGTACCTTTAATTTCACCGCCAGAGGCATTAAGAACAAAACCGGCATCTTTAAGTGCCTGATTAACATCTTCAATGCGCTCAAACTGCGGTAAGTCGTTAATCGACACCGTAAAGTGATTAGCACGGTAACCTAAAGCTGCAACCCATGCAGCATATTCACTTTCAGCCAATAGCGCTTTGTAGGTCGCCTTGTCTAAGTCCCAGTGACGGCCAGAATAAATAAAGTTATCCGCCGTTGTCGCGGCGACATCAACTTGCTCAATTAAACCGTGAATGGTTTTTTGCAATTCTGGACTGAACTCCTCAACCAACAACTCAGAAATGAACACTTTAGGTTGCGTTGGATCTGGGTGCTCAAAGTGTTTAGCTACCAGTTTTTTCTGTTCAAACTTGTAATCGCCGCAGTCAACATAGCCAATCGAGGTAAAGTGTTTAGCTAATACGTTAAGATTAACTTTAGCTATATTGAACGTACGCAGCGCAATATGATCATTAATGATTGCCGAGCCCTGGCCAAGCAGTTGATGAATTTTCGCCGCTGAAGGAGTCATCTTTATATAATCTTGCCATAACTGGGCAAACAAGGTATTTACATCTGTATGCATGGTTAAATCCTTATCAATGTGGCTGGCAATATGGCTTATGTATTACCAGCACGGACATGCGAAGGGCTTATCAACTAAATTGATAAACCAGGGCTTAAGGTTGCGGGTAAACTGACAGAATCAGCTTCCATCGAAGCAACAGGGTAAGCACAATAGTCAGCGGCATAAAATGCACTGGCACGGTGGTTGCCTGATGCGCCTACGCCACCAAATGGGGCGGCACCTGAAGCACCTGTAATTTGCTTGTTCCAGTTTACAATACCGGCACGAATACGGGCTAAAAAGTAGTCGTAATCTTCACGACTGTCAGCAAGCAATCCTGCGGATAATCCGTAGCGTGTTGCATTGGCTAAATGAATAGCTTGGTCAAAGTCGCTGTAGCGCACTAATTGCAATAAAGGACCAAAATATTCTTCATCTGGTAATTCAGCAACGTGAGTCACGTCAATTAAACCAGGAGTCACAATCCCTTTGCCAGCTTCAACTTGTGTTAGTTCGATTAACGATACACCACCTAACGATTGTAATGTTGCTTGTGCTGCAACCATACCACGAGCGGCCGTTTCAGAAATCATCGAGCCCATAAATGGTTGTGGCTGTGCATTCCAAGGGCCCACTTTAATTTGCTTAATGGCTTTTACAAGCTCAGCAACTAAAGCATCACCTTGTGCACCTTCCTCTATGTACAAACGACGGGCACAGGTGCAACGCTGGCCAGACGAAATATACGCAGATTGAATAATGTCATGTACGGCTGCCTTGGTGTCGGTAACACCTTTAACGATAAGCGGGTTATTGCCGCCCATTTCTAACGCTAAAATTTTGCCAGGGTGACCAGCATATTGCTGATGTAAAAGGTGCCCAGTGCGTGAGCTTCCGGTAAAGAACAACCCATCAATTTGCGGGTGCGACGCCAGTGCTTTACCGGTTTCAACTTCACCTTGTACTAAATTGACAACACCTTTAGGCAAACCGGCTTTGTCCCAACATGTCAGCATTAACTCAGCCACTTTGGGTGTCAGCTCTGACGGTTTGAACACCACGGTATTACCAGCCAATAATGCCGGCACAATGTGACCATTAGGCAAATGCCCCGGAAAGTTATACGGACCAAATACCGCCACCACACCATGTGGCTTATGACGAAGTACCGCACGCCCTGCAGGCAGGTCATTGGTTTCTGTCCCTGTGCGCTTGTCATGCGCTTTGGCAGACAGCGCAATTTTACCAATCATTGCGCCCACTTCAGTGGCCGTTTCCCACTGTGGCTTACCGGTTTCTTGGGCGATGGTTTCTGCGATCTCGTCTTTATTTGCTTCTAGTTGTGCACGATACGCTTCGACAATAGCCAAACGGGCTTCATAGCCCAACATAAACCAATCAAACTGCGCTGCGCGTGCAGCATCCACCGCGGCATTAACTTGGCTAGGTGTGGCCGTTTTACCCTGCCAGATAACCTCACCATTTGCTGGGTTAATTGAGTTAACGTCATGACCTTCGCCAGCTAACCACTGACCTTGAATATATTGTGTCATTTCTTTCTCCTACATTGCGAGAACACGAATTTGCTCGCCTTCACCAACCAGCAAACCGGCGGCAATTTCAGGGCTCAGCACGACATTATCGTGTTCGTCAGAGACCAACAATTTGGCTGCCGATGCACGATAATCAGCAAGCGAAGTGTTGGAAATAATAAAATGATGATCGGCATGCGGCATACGGCCAATCGAAACCGTTAGTAAACGGCTTTTTTTAACCGAGCGAATGTCGCTTAAAGCACACTCAACCGTTGGACCACCATCAAAAATATCGACGTAATTGCGAAACTTAAATCCTTCAGCCTGCAATAAACGCAGTGCTGGTTTGGTATTTTTATGTACTTCACCAATCACTTTTTGCGCTTTTTTAGGCAGCATGCAGACATACACGGGATTGCGCGGCATCATTTCGGCCATGAAGGCTTTTTTGCCTAATCCAGATAAATAATCTGCCTCTACAAAATCGATACCTAAAAAGTGATGTTGTAACCATTCATAAAATGGCGAATCACCATGCTCATCACTGACGCCGCGCATTTCAGCAATAACCGTTTCACCAAATCGATGAGGGTGCTGCGCCAACAATAAAAAACGTGAACGAGACAACATGCGGCCATTGTGACCTTTTCGATAAGCTTCTTTTAAAAACAGGGTGCACACTTCAGCAGCGCCAGTGTAGTCATGGCATAGAGTGAGGGTTTCAACTTCATTTCGAACAGCAATTTGTGAAGAATGGTAAACTTCAGTACCTAAACGGTAATGATAAAACGCATCTTGCATGCCGACGGCAGCTTCAACACCACAAGTACCAACAACTTCATTGGTTTTGGTGTCTTCAAGCACCATTAAGTAGCCTTCGTCAAAAGGCTTATCAATTTGCTTAGTAAAAGATGCTTCTGCCCTAGCTATCTTTGAACGCAGTAACTCTTCGTTTACTGGTAAAGATGTGAAACCGTGACCTGACTCAACTGCGATACTGTAAAGTGCATCGTAATCACTTGCACGGATAGGACGTATGATTAACATCTTAATCTCCTCATTGCGCCACTAGCTTGCTGCGCTGGTAGTTTTCATACCAACGCAACAAACCATTATGGCGAATCCAAACAACAAGAGCGCTAATATCGCTAGCGCTCAGTTGCTCATTAACCTGCGACTACCTTTGCTACTGCGCGTTCAAAACGTGCTAAGCCTTCAGCAATATCAGCTTCTGGGATCACCAATGACGGAGCAAAACGCACTACGTTTGCACCTGCAATTAAGCTCATTAAACCTTCGTCAACCGATGCCACTAAAAAATCACGGCTACGGCCTTCGTATTTTTCGTTTAATACCGCACCAAGCAATAAGCCTTTACCACGCACTTCACTAAAGACATTGTATTTAGCATTAATTGCCATTAAACCATCGCGGAATAACTGCTCACGGTGTTTAACACCATCTAATACTGCTTTGGTGTTAACTACATCCATAACAGCATTGCCAATAGCACAAGCCAATGGGTTACCGCCATAAGTAGAACCATGTGTGCCAACCTTTAGGTGAGCCGCAATTTTAGCCGTGGTTAGCATTGCCGCAATAGGGAAACCGCCACCTAATGCTTTAGCACTGGTTAAAATGTCTGGCACTATGTCTGTTCCCATGTAAGCAAATAGCTCACCTGTACGGCCAACCCCGGTTTGCACTTCATCAAAAATAACTAACGCATCGTGCTTGTCGGCTAAACGACGCACTGCTTTTAAAAATTCTGGGTCACCATTAATAATCCCACCTTCGCCTTGTAGCGGCTCAAGCATGATGGCGCAGGTTTTGTCTGAAATTACCGCTTCTAATGCTGCAATATCATTAAATGGAACATGGGTGATACTTTGTGGTTTAGGACCAAAACCGTCTGAGTATGCCGCTTGTCCACCAACGGTTACAGTAAAGAAAGTACGACCGTGGAAGGCTTTATCAAAAGCGATAATTTGGTCTTTGTCTGCACCATGGTTATCTAATGCATAACGACGGGCTAATTTAAGTGCCGCTTCGTTTGCTTCTGCACCAGAGTTAGCAAAATAAACACGTTCAGCAAATGTTGAGTTAACCAATTTAGTCGCTAACTCAAGCGCCGGCTCGTTGGTCATGACGTTTGATAAGTGCCATAGCTTTTCGCCTTGCTCTTTTAACGCAGACACTAACGCTGGGTGACAATGGCCTAAACAATTCACTGCTATGCCACCTGCAAAATCGATGAACTCTTTACCTTCTTGATCCCATACTCGGCTACCTTCGCCACGGACAGGAATAACGGCTGCAGGCGCATAATTAGGCACCATAACTTCATCAAATTGGGCACGGGTTAGATTCATTTCTAGACTCATTGCATTTTATCCTTCAGGTTAAAAGCAGCTTTAAAGCCGCTATTTCCGCTGTTTGCTTTATATTCTGTAAGTGCATCGGCGGAAGCTTGTGTTATTTATGGGACATTATTAGCGAAAATGTGATCAAAATACCAGTTCTGTACAATTAACTTCTGCAGGCATTCAGTCTATTCTGCATAAAGATTGAAAAATATGACTAAACAAAGCGTTTATCTGGGGGATAACAAGCATAAATAGTCACAAAAAAAGTTATTTGGGCTGATTTTGTGTAGCTATTCATCAAAAGTGAATAACTACACAAATTTAACATTCAGCCATATAGACGATTGACTCCGCTTACAGTAAATCAAGCTTACGAAAATTTTGCGCTTTGAGACGTAATAATTCTTGGGCCGAAAACTCGTAATAATCGAACATGATCCGTTTTTCTTGCGGGTCAATTAGCTGTTGCTCTTCTAATAATAGCACTTTGGCATAACAACTTGCTTTGGCGACGATTGCGGCATCGGGTGATAACTCTGAAAAGTGATAATCATGGTCAAGCTCTTTTAAAACACGAGTGATTGCAGAGTCTTCAAATTTTAATAGATTAAGTAATTTCCAATTCAAGGTATGCCCATGTTGCATGACTTGCTCAAATATCGACTCTGCAGGAAAATCAGTCGCCATAATCGCATCATACACTTGTTTATCGCGGCTCTGACTGGCTTCTCGTAACCAGGTGCCCCATGTTTTATCAAAAGTCCGTCCGCTTTGGCTTAAGATCATCGATGTCGCAAATTGATACATTAATGAGCAAGTATAGGTCAGGCTGGGGTCTTTGTGATGCAGCGCAGCAAGGGCTTGTGCAGCAATGGCACTCATGATGCTATAACGCCATAATTTACGGGTTATCCACAGTAAATTAGCATTGCCAGACGGTAACCAGTTGCGCAAACAAAAATAGGGTATTAATAACCGAAGGTTTTCTAAGCCAATGTAATTTAATGCTAATTTTATATCGGTAACTTGTACATCTGAATTTTTAGGCCGTCTATGGCGCGATGAGGGGCTATTAATTAAGTTAATCAAATCACGGCAAAGCCAGCTATTATCTTCAATAATGGGCCGTAAGCGATTTAAATTAAGATCGGCACTTAATAAAAGATCTAATAATAAAATTTGGCTTTCAGTGATACCACAAGAATCAATAATTGACTGAGGAATGGCCAATTGGTGCTCAATAGCATTATTTACAGTCAGGGTCAGATGGTTAGCAACGTTAAGATAAATATGTCGCTCTTGTACTTGTTTTTCAATGCGTAACTTCAACGCTTTACGTTCAATATCAAGCTTAGTAGCACTTTCTTCTATCTCAGTATTAAAAGCATCGAGCATAGAGCTGACAGGTTGTTTACCTACAATAATCTGATTGTAGAGACGACGCTCTATTTCGATAACTTTTCCAGGTCTTACACCACCTGCGATTGAAATTGCCACTCAACATTACCCTTGATAAATATTTAGGTTAATCATAAAAATTAAGGCTCTCCAAAGAAAGCCTTAATCCGATTTTATTTACACTGTTTGCGCATAGTCGTTATTTGAGTTCTTGTTCAAATAATTTATAAATCCGGCGGTATTCATCTAACCAGCTAGAAGGTTGAACAAAACCGTGAGGTTCTACCGGATAAATCGCCGTTTCAAACATCGGCTTCTCAAGTTCAATTAACCGTTGCACCATGCGCACACTGTCTTGAAAAAACACGTTGTCATCTAACACGCCACTCATAATCAACAACGGCTTTTGTAAACCTTGAGCGTGTTCTATCGGGGAGCTACGCTCATAAGCAATAGGGTCGACATCTGGCGTGTTGAGGATATTGGCTGTATAAGGTGCATTATAATGAGCCCAATCGGTTACTGGACGTAATGCAGCGCCTGCCTGAAAAAGCGCTGGCTCATTAAACAATGCCATAAACGTTAAAAAGCCACCGTAAGAACCACCATAAGTGCCGACTCGTTGAGGATCAACATTCGCATTTGCGGCTAACCATGCCACACCGTCTTTTAAGTCCTCTACTTCTGGGTGCCCCATATTACGATAAACAGCCGTGCGCCAGTCACGACCATAACCTTTGGAGCCACGATAATCCATGTCCATCACCACATAACCTTGTTGTGTTAACAAGTTATGGAACATAAATTCACGGAAGTAACCAGAAAATCCATAATGGGCATTTTGTAAATAACCCGCACCATGGTTAAACAACACTGCGGGATATTTCTCAGCTTGCTTAGCATCATAACCTTGCGGTAAATACACTCTAGCATAAACCTGGCCTGCGCCATGATTTGAGGGCACGGCGACGACTTGCGGCGCTTGCCAAGGGTATTGCTTAAAATCGTTGCTTGTGTAATCAGTCAGCTGCTTTATTTCACCGCCAATGGCCTGAACATAAAGCTCATCAGGGTGAGTCGCTGCCGATGCGGTTAACAATAACGCCTTGCCATTAGGGCTTAAACTGTAATCTAACGTGCCAAACCATTGGGTTAATTGCTCATTTTTGCCTGTCGCAACTTCGACTCGATAAACATTGTAACTGCCAGGATGATCTTTGTTTGCACGGTAATATAAATACTGCCCATCAGGAGATAAGGTTACGTTATCAACAACAAATTTTCCGCTGGTCAGTGCGCTAACTTTACCTGCTAACGTTTTTGTATATAGGTGTGAAAAACCCGACTCTTCTGATAAATAGTAAAATGAGTCTGTCTGTGGTATCCAACCAAACTGATTGTAATTGTAATTAACCCACGCATCGTCATGTAAGCGATGCTCTGTGATCAGTTTGCCTTTTTGCAAATCGACACGTGCAATCCAACGATCTTTGTTATCAACAGCTTCAAGCATCAGCATCAACTGCTGTCCGGTTTCACTCCACTGCATCGCACTTTGGCTCCACTCCCAGTCTTGCATCAACTGGATCAAGCGTGGTGCTTTGACACTTTGATAGCTTTTTCCTTGAGCTTTGGCATTTTCGGCTTTAACACTGGCCAGCACATCTTCATCAAAGCCGGTCAATCCCTCGATAGTAATGTCTTTTTTAGTGTGTTCAACTAGGTCAAGCAACACTAACCGCTGACCAGGAAACGCATCTTCTGCTACACGGGCTCGTGCTGGCACAGCATCGACATAACCCTCTTTACCCAAATAATTAGGCATGATGTCGTGCTCTGCTCGCCAACTGTAATTTTTGTCGGTCAGAGCAAGTATGACATAGCGACCATCTGGCGACAGGCTCATTTCAGAAATGACCTCAGCCTCGCCTAAATACCATGGCGGTGAAGAAAAGGTCGGATCTTGTTTAGCTAACGATTGGCTATAATCTGCACGGGTTTTATCATTACGATGTTGCAGAGCCACATAGCCGATTAATCGGTGTTGTTGCTTAGCAATATAGCTGTCTGGATCTTGAATACCTGTAGGCTCATTGGCCATTTGAATAGCCGCAATTTGTTCAACCATGCCATCGGCTTGATGTATACGAAAAATGTTGTTGCCTTGCCAGTAAGCCAGATCACCGTTATTCAAAAAACGTACGCCATCAATGGCATCATTTTGGCGAGTAATTTGACTAACATCCCCACTTTGCAAGTTTTTAACAAAAACATTGCCTTGATAAATATATGCCTTTTGGGATTTAGCTGAATTAAGAACACCAATACGTTGATCAGCTAAATGTAACTGAGAAAGTGCAAGTTGATTGGCGCTAGTGGCCGTAATACTTTGCTGATAATAATCGCGCACAGCAGACTGGTGAGCTTGACGACTAAAATACACAGACAGACTGTCATCACTCCAATAAGCACCTTGGGCCAAAATCCCCATCCAATCTGGATTTGCCATAATTTGCTTGAGCGTAAGGGCTTGATCAACTTGAGGCGGCGTCGCTAACGCTACGCTTGCCTGTGTTTGTGTAGGTACCTGAGGAGTGGTCACTGCGCTAGAGTCAGCGATGGCAGCACAGCCTCCCATCATGGTTACTGAAACTGCACTAATGGCAAAATGTCGCAAAAAGCTGTTCATGTTCATCCTTTTTATTATTTTAAACGCCAGTTGAGGCACATTATACTAATAGATCAGCCATCGCAGAACGCCGAAGTTGTAACATAAAATACCACTATGATATGAATAACCTAAAACAACAAACTAGGGCCTGTTGATCTTTGCTGGTTGAATGTTGTTCGAGTTAAAAACGTTTTAATCGAGGCGAATGGATTGTAGCCTAGTCACCTAAGCAACTCTTTATTTGTAAAGCATCGTTCAACAAAGAGTAAAACGTTTTTAGCCGAACCCTGTGGGCAGCGTTTGTTGGTCATTTTTACTGCGTTATCGACTTTTTATGTAGAATAACTACACCTCAAAGTCTCTGCCGCCCACTTGTATATGAGTAATGGCCAACAATTCGCTGCAAAAACAACCTTGAAAGGTCAACAGGCCCTAGGTTTATACACGCAAAAAATTAGCCAGTAATTCATGCCCTTGCTGAGTTAATATCGATTCTGGATGAAATTGAACACTGTATATACGTAAATTTGGCTGGCTCATGGCCATAATTTCACGGCCGTGTACCGGGTCGTCAAACCAGGCATCTAATTCAAAGCCGGAGGGAATATCATCGATGAGTAGAGAATGGTAACGAGTGACTTGTAAAGGTCGGGCAAGTCCAGCAAATAAGCCTTGCTGATTGTGTTCAATCAAGCTGGTTTTGCCATGCATCACCCGCTTCGCCCGGATCACATTTGCTCCAAATACTTGTGCAATGGCTTGGTGGCCTAAACACACACCAAGAATTGGAATTTTACCAGCAAAATGAGCTATTGCGGCCAATGAGATCCCCGCTTCGTTAGGGGTACAAGGGCCTGGCGATATCACTAAATGGCTTGGTGCTAATGATTCAATTTGTGCAATGGTAATGTCATCATTACGTTTGACAACTATAGCTTGATCCAGTGTCTGGAAATACTGAACAAGGTTAAAGGTAAATGAATCATAATTATCAATCATCAATAGCATTATCGATTCTCATCACTTTTTTTAGCTTAAAAAAAACCAGCCTTGCGACTGGTTTTATGTCCTAACCATAATAAATTACTTAACAACAGTTAGGTGACTTCTGCGTTTAGCTTTATCGTCTGAACCACTCGGTTTAGCCAAGTCAGGCGATGTAGAAGGCTCTTCAACTGACTTAACTGAAGATGGAACCGATGACAGTTCATCGAGCTCATCCTCAACCATGTACGCATCTTCCATATCAAAAACCGTACCTGCACCGTTTTCACGGGCATATATCGCTACGATAGAAGCCATAGGTAAAAACACATTTTGTGGTACACCACCAAAACGAGCATTAAACTCTACGGCATCGTTTGTCATATGAAGATTAACCACGGCTCCCGTTGCAATGTTTAAGACAATTTGACCGTCTTTAACAAATTGCTGCGGAACCTGGGTACCTTTAACAAAAGCGTCCACGACTACATGCGGTGTTAAATGATTATCCATTAACCATTCATAATAAGCGCGCAATAAATACGGACGATTGGGTGTTATCGGTTTCATTACATGCCCATGCGCATTTCGCGCTCAGCCTCAGTTAACGATGCCTTAAACGACTCGCGTTCAAAAATACGAGTCATATAAGCATTGATTTCTTTTGCTGTACGAGGGTCTAAGTTAATCCCTAATACCGGTAAGCGCCATAATAATGGGCCTAGGTAGCAGTCAGACAAACCAAACTCTTCACTCATAAAATATGGCATTTCAGCAAACACAGGCGCTAATGCGACTAAGCTTTCAGTCAACTCTTTACGAGCTGCATCGGCTTTTTCACCTTTGCGGATACGCTCAACTAAGGCATACCAATCTGTGTCGATTCTGTGCATCATCAAACGGCTTTGACCGCGAGACACTGGGTACACAGGCATCAATGGAGGATGAGGAAAACGCTCATCCAAATACTCCATAATAATACGAGACTCATACAACACTAACTCGCGATCAACTAAGGTCGGCACAGAGTTATATGGGTTTACTTCAAGTAACTCTTCAGGCATTTCACTTGGGTCTACCTGCAAAACATCAACAGTAACCCCTTTTTCAGCCAATACGATACGTACTTGGTGACTATATAAATCATCGGCACCAGAAAAAAGTGTCATGATAGAGCGCTTGTTGGCAGCAACAGCCATTGATACCCTCCAGAATCTAAAAAAAACAAAACAAACGAGGGGCTAAGCCCCCCGTTTACAATATGCGGATAATGTATAATAACCGTTATTGATAGCTAGTGTACATCTTTCCAGTATTCTTTCTTCAACAAATACGCAATGATGAAGAAAATAAACAAGAATCCAAGTACCCACATACCTAAAGCTTTACGCTCTAATTGTACAGGTTCGGCCGAGTACACTAAGAAACCCGTGATATCACGAACCGCTTGGTCATACTCTTCTGCCGTCATTTTGCCACCAGTGGTAACAAAAGTGCCGTCTTCTTGTTTTACTGCAATACCTTGTAGGTCTTGTAAAACGTGTGGCATACCCACTAATGGGAACACTGTGTTATTTACGCCAAATGGACGAGTCTCATCAGCATAAAAACCTTTAAGGTATGAATATACCCAGTCTTCACCACGTACACGAGCCACCAAGGTTAAATCTGGTGGCGCAGCACCAAACCATTTCGCAGCATCAGCAGTAGGGATGGCATTTTCCATCAAGTCGCCGATTTTTGCATCGTTAAGAATGTATTTGCTGCGCATATCATCAGTTGATATACCGATATCGTTAGCAACACGCTCATAACGTTGGTATTGAGTGCTATGACAACCCGAACAGTATTGTTGGAATAAACCCAAACCACGCTCTAGTGACGCTTTGTCATGTAAGTCAACGTTAGCGCTTTCTAAGTGAACATTATGACCACTCGCTGCCATCGCCAAAGATGGCAACAAAGTAACTAATGCGATTAATAACTTTTTCATTAGTGTGTCACCCTCGTTGGTACTTCTTTTGTTTTCTCATTCTTACTGTAAACCCATAGGGCTACGAAGAAAGCAAAATAAGTGAAAGTGAAAATACGTGCCGCAATAGTTAGCTCAGGAGTAGCTGGAACCACACCTAAATAACCTAGAATAATAAACGACACTGTAAACTGTGCGATGTTAATTTTATGGATAGTGCTGCGATAGCGAATTGACTTCACTTTACAACGGTCAAGCCATGGCAGAATAAATAACACTGCAATAGACAGACCCATACCAATAACACCAACTAGCTTATCTGGAATCGCACGTAAAATGGCATAGAAAGGTGTAAAGTACCAAACTGGCGCAATATGCTCAGGTGTCTTCATTGGGTTAGCCGCTTCAAAGTTTGGCTTTTCAAGGAAGTATCCACCGCCTTCAGGCATGAAGAACAACACATAACAGAACACGATTAAGAAGCCCGCTACACCCATGATGTCTTTTACGGTGTAATATGGGTGGAATGGAATGCCATCAACAGGCCATCCGTTCTCATCTTTGTTCTTTTTAATTTCAATACCATCAGGGTTATTTGAACCCACTTCATGCAGTGCAATTAAGTGTAAAAACACTAGTACAACCAACACAAGAGGTAAGGCAATAACGTGTAATGCAAAGAAACGGTTTAACGTTGCACCAGAAATAACATAGTCACCACGGATCCATAATGTAAGGTCATCACCAATAACTGGGATAGCGCCAAACAATGAGATAATTACCTGTGCACCCCAGTAAGACATTTGTCCCCAAGGTAACAGATAACCCATGAATGCTTCAGCCATTAGCACAAGGAAAATCAACATACCAAACAGCCATAATAGCTCTCTTGGTTTTTGATAAGAACCGTAGATTAAGCCACGGAACATGTGCAAATAAATAACAAAGAAAAACGCCGATGCTCCCGTAGAGTGCATATAGCGCAGTAACCATCCGTACTCTACATCACGCATGATGTATTCAACTGAAGCAAACGCACCTTCAGCTGTTGGTACGTAATTCATGGTTAACCAAATACCAGTAAGTAATTGGTTAACTAACACTAAAAGCGCTAAAGAACCAAAGAAATACCAAAAGTTGAAGTTTTTTGGTGTCGCATACTGTCCCACGTGACGGTTATAAGTCGCCGTCATTGGGATACGCGCATCAATCCAATCAATAATGTTCTTAACCATTACGCCGCTCCTGTGTCTTCACCGATAAGCACGGTAGCGTCATTGACATATTTGTGTGGCGGGATCACAAGGTTCAATGGTGCAGGAACACCTTGAAACACTCGGCCAGCCATGTCGAATTTAGAACCGTGACATGGACAGAAGAAACCAGATGTTACACCTTCAACCTGCTCACCAAATGAATCAGGTAAATAAGTTGGCGAACAACCTAAGTGAGTACAGATACCGACTGCAATAAAGAATTCAGGCTTAATAGAACGTGCAGGGTTAGCTGCATATTCTGGTTGCTGCATTTCTTCTGAAGCAGGATCGCGTAATTGACTGTCTAGAGACTTAAGGTTCTCTAATACAGCTTCTGTACGACGAACGACCCAAACCGGTTTTCCGCGCCATTCGACACGAATTAACTGACCTGGTTCTACTTTACTAATATTTACTTCGACCGGCGCACCTGCAGCTTTCGCCTTGGCGCTCGGATTCCATGACTTGATGAAAGGAACCGCTACAGCGACGGCACCAGCACCACCTACTACGGCGGTTGCGGCTGTCAGGAATCTGCGACGTCCGGTATCGACTGGCGCATTGCTCATCCACTTATCTCCCAGAGGGTGTTGGAATTTTTATATTTCAATACTTTAGCGATCAAAAAAGTGAAACGCTAAAATCATAGTTTGAGGCGGTGCTCATTATAGCGAAAAATTAGAAGCAGATCATAGTGAAAACACGCATCTATGATGAGGATATTAATATTTATTTAAAAATGCTTTAAAAATCATAACCTTTAAATATGCCACTTGATGTGAATTATTCAAAATGGCTGTTTTATTTTATCATTAATCAACTGCTTATAAATAATTTTATTTAAAGTAGCCATAAATGAGCGGTCTTTATCAAAGCAATGATAAAAATTGCTGTTGAGTAAATATAAAAAAAGCTCAGTTTTCACTGAGCTTTTTCTGTCTAACACCAACGGTCGCTTACTTGCCGCTAGATGATTTCATGTATTTGAAGAAATCACCTTCAGGCTCTAATACCATCACGTCATTTTTACCCGCAAAGCTTTCTTTGTAGGCTTCTAAACTACGTAAAAAGTTATAGAACTCAACGTCTTTACTATAAGCATCAGCATAAATCTTAGCCGCTAGCGCATCACCTTCACCACGAATGGTTAACGCTTTACGCTCTGCTTCTGCAACCTTGACCGTCACATTGGCATCGATTGTTGCGCGAATAATCTCAGCCTGTTCTTTACCTTGCGCACGGTGCTCTTTTGCTACCGCTTGGCGTTCTGCACGCATACGTTGGTAAATACTGTTACTCACGTTAGCAGGTAAATTGATTTGTTTAACCCGCACATCAACCACTTCAATACCTAGATTTTCAGCACTTTCTGAGGCATTTTGTAATGCGTCGGTTTGTAACTCATCACGTTTACCAGACACAATCTCTTTAATCGTACGACGACCAAATTCTGTGCGTAAATCGTTATTGATTTTGGCTTGTAACAAGCTTTCAGCATTGGCCTTAATACCGCCATTAGTTGAAAGATAGTACTTTTCAAAATCACGAATTCGCCACTTCACATAAGAATCAACCATAAGGTCTTTCTTTTCAGAAGTCACAAAACGGTCGGCTGCGCCGTCAAGCGTTTGAATACGGGCATCTAAATAACGCACCTTATCAACAACCGGTAGTTTAAAATGTAATCCTGGTGCAAACACTTTAGTGACATTTTCTTCTTTAAGGACTTTACCAAAACGAGACACAATGGCTCTTTCGCCCTCGTTAACAACCATTAAAGATGAAAAACCAATCCCTAAAACAACAACCAAGATGATCAGAGCAAATCTACCCATGATTAGTTCCTCCCTTGGCGAAGGCGTTCTTCGCGGCTGAGACGTCCGTCTGACGACATACTCGTTACAGGTGTGCTTACGCTGTTATTTGATACAGAGTTAACATGACGCTCAACTTCTGGTTCAGATTCTTGGCGTGTACTTTTAGACGATTCCATTAACTTGTCTAAAGGTAAATACATCAAGTTACCATTGTTTTTGGCATCAATTAACACCTTGTTAGTATCAGACATCACTGATTGCATGGCGTCTAAATATAAACGATTACGTGTTACATCAGGTGCTGCTTTATACTCTGGTAGTAGCTTTTCAAAACGAGCCACTTTACCTTGAGCTTCCAACACTTCACGCTCTTTGTATGCATTAGCTTGCTGCGCCATACGTTCAACTTGACCACGAGCTTTTGGTTCAATTTCACGGGCATAAGCTTCAGCTTCGCGAATAAAACGCTGTTCATCTTCCTGTGCAGAAATGGCGTCATCAAACGCATCTTTGACTTCTTCAGGTGGACGAGCCGGCAAAAAGTTGACATCACGGATTTGTAAACCTAATTTATAAGGTTCAATAATACGTTCTAACTCTTTCCAAGTGTCGCGACGAATAGCATCACGGCCTGTGGTTAAGATATCGTCCATGCGGTTATGACCAATCACATATCGCAGTGCACTGTCTGTCGCTTCACGTAAACTTTCATTCGCTTCAACAGCACTGAACAAGTAAGAGTAAGCGTCAGAAACACTGTACTGAACAACTAATTCAACTTTTACTACGTTTTCGTCAGACGTTAACATACTGCCAGAAGCAGGAATTGAACGGAATGTTTCAACGTCTACGGTATACACTTCATCAATAAAGGTCGCTTTCCAGTGTAAACCTGAACTCACTTCACCAATGTGTTGACCAAAACGAAGTAATACACCACGCTCAGCTTCTTTAACTGTATATAAACCCGACAACCCCCAAATAATTAATGCGATAACCGCTACCACAATTAAAATTGATGAGTTGAATGGCTGGCCAGATGCGGAATTACCGCCTTTGCCACCAAAACGTTTTGATAAGTTACGAAACACTTCGTCGAGATCTGGTGGTCCTTTATCGTTACCACCTTTATTTCCCCAAGGGTCTTTATTTCCCTTGTTACCGGGCTCATTCCAAGCCATTTAGCACTCCATAATTGGATGAAATAAATGAGATTAACAAGTGACGTCTACTTCTGAAGGTTCAAAAATAAATGCCTCTAATTCCCCCTGACTCTGTTTAGCTAACCGGCGCCAATCGGCATCCGATAAACGAACAGATAAAATACAGTTCCCCAGATCGTCATAATCTTTGTGCTGTATTGCATCCAGTCGATAAAACTGGCCAAGATAATGCCCTGCAGATGCAGGAATTTTCAATGTAAGCTCGCGAATAACCTCACCGATTAACTCGGTGATGGCTTTCAACAGCAAATCAAATCCAATGCGTTTTTGCGCAGAAACCCATACTCGCTCAGGTTTTCCGTCTTCTGCGTAATCAATACGAGGCGCAAAATCTTCAAGTAAATCAATTTTATTGCATACCACTAATTGTGTGATTTGATCTGCTTCAATCTCTTCTAGCACGCTTTGTACTTGGTCGAAATTTTCAGTCATATTTTCATCTGCACAATCAACAACATGTAGCAAAATTTCTGCTTGACGAGTTTCTTGTAATGTCGCTTTAAACGCGGCAACCAAGTCATGCGGTAAATGGCGAATAAAACCTACTGTGTCGGCTAATATTACCGCCCCGTCAGGTAACGCTAACTTACGAAGCGTTGGGTCTAAGGTTGCAAACAACTGGTCGGCGGCATACACATCCGAAGATGTCAGCGAGTTAAACAACGTCGATTTTCCGGCATTGGTGTAACCCACTAATGACACTGTCGCTAAATCACTTCGCTTACGAGCACGGCGACTTTGCTCCCGCTGCTTGTCTACTTTCTCAAGACGGCGATTAATATTTTTAATCCGGCCACGCAATAAACGACGGTCAGTTTCGAGCTGGGTTTCTCCCGGCCCACGCATCCCGATACCACCTTTTTGCCTTTCTAAGTGAGTCCAACCACGAATTAACCGAGTTGACATGTGGCGCAATTGCGCTAGCTCCACTTGTAACTTACCTTCATGAGTTCTCGCTCGTTGTGCAAAGATATCGAGAATTAACGTGGTTCGGTCTAGTACTCGGCACTGACAAACCATTTCAAGATTACGTTCTTGAGCTGGGCTCAAGGCATGGTTAAAAATCACCACATTGGCTTGAGTAGCCGCAACCATGGCTGCCAACTCTTCAGCTTTACCCGTACCGATAAAAAACTTACGATCGGGCGAGCGTCTACTGCCGGTGATTACGCCAACAGAACGCGCTCCTGCCGACTCAACTAATAGTTGAAGCTCAAGCAAATCTTCTCGACGCTCTTCGTCAGAAAAGTCGATATGAACCAGTACCGCTGTTTCACCCGCTTCATAACGATCAAACAAAAAGTATGTTCCTTTTCAATTATTCAGCAGCGTTGTCTTCACCATGGGTTGCACCCTGATGACTAGAGACATTAAACGGGCGCGCTGGTACAACAGTAGAAATAGCGTGCTTGTAAACCATTTGGCTCACAGTATTTTTAAGTAAAATGACAAATTGATCGAATGATTCAACTTGGCCTTGTAACTTAATACCATTCACTAAATAGATAGAGACTGGTACACGCTCTCGACGCAATGCGTTCAAAAATGGGTCTTGTAAAGATTGCCCCTTAGCCATTTTCAATTTCCTTTTTTTATTTTAAAAATATGTTGAATTAAGTTTTATTGTTTAGTTTTAGTATTATACAGCAACGGCTAATAAGCTAGCGGCTTTGTCGCATAAGTGTAACTAAATTACCTTCTACACCACTTTCAAGCCACTGTAAATCAGGCCAACTTCTTAACCATGTTAATTGACGTTTAGCCAATTGCCTAGTAGCTGCAGTCGCTTTATCGACCATAGTCGCATGATCAAATTCATTATCAAGATATTGCCAACACTGCCTATACCCTACACAGCGCATTGAAGGCATATCTAAATGCAAGTCTTCACGAGCCTTTAAACGCGCAACCTCGTCGACAAAACCTTGCTCCAGCATCATAGCAAATCGTTTCGCAATTAGCTGATGTAATACCGATCTATCGTTTGGTGCAATGGCAAACTGAACAACATCATACGGCAAACCAGCCGATTTAGTTTGTGTTAATTCAGTCATTGTTTTACCGCTAATACGGTAAACCTCTAACGCCCGAGATAATCGCTGCGGATCATTGGGATGAATTCGTTGTCCCGCGACAGGATCAATGGCGCATAATTCACGGTGTAATGATTCCCATCCCTCGGTTTCTGCCTGCAATAAAATCTGTTGCCTTATGGCGTCATCAGCACTAGGCAAAGGTGATAAACCTTCTAACAATGCCTTAAAATACATCATGGTACCACCCACAAGTAACGGGGTTTTACCACGAGCAATAATATCTTCTATTGCAGTAAGTGCATCACGACGAAAATCTGCCGCCGAATAACTTTCGCTAGGATCGAGGATATCAATTAATCGGTGTGGCGCTAATGCAAGCTCTTGAGCTGTGGGTTTTGCCGTTCCAACATCCATTCCACGATAAATTAACGCTGAATCAACGGAAATAATTTCACAATTATGTTGTGTTGCCATATCAATGGCTAATGCCGTTTTACCTGAGGCGGTAGGCCCCATTAAAAATACCACTTTTGGCCTGTTGATAGTATCCACGTTAATTATTTTTCATCCAGGTTTGCCAAGGTAAATCAATTGCCTGGGCATAAATAGTTTGCTTTATGTTATCGTCTAAGAGGCAGAATTGTTGCCACACCTGTTGAGCTGACTCAAATTGCACTAAACTTTGCTTAGCTAACCAGTCTGAAATCGCAGTCTCATTGGGCTGCTCTAATAAAATCCATTGCAGTAATTCTGGTATCACTATCGCTAGTTGACTCTCCCTCAAATATGGGGGCACTTTTTTAATTATCAACTGCTGGTATCGAATACTTAACTCAATACCCATTTGACGTAATAATTGATCACGAGCCACGATAATTTCATGCCAGTCAGGATCCGTTGCAATCGCAATAGGCATTAGCAATGGCTGAGCCACTAAACCATTGACCAACTTTGTACTAATTTCGGCTTTTCTCACCGCTAACAGTACGGTTTGCAACGATAATAAAGATAGGCTGTCATCTTGGCAAATCACCCAATGGCTGCCAGAGAGTAATGGCGGCATGGCCTTTTGCAAACTGAGTTCATTGATGTGTTTTTCATCATGCCTTGAATGTGTTTGTAATAATTGACCATAATTTGCTATCGCTGTTTTAGTCATACCTGCCGAGGTACTTACAGGAGGCTTTTTATCATAACTTGGCTTAATTGCAGCTGAAGAACCACCATAGGATGGATTATTTTTACCCGGTACATGCATTGAGCCGTATTGGCTTGTGCTATTTATGGCTCTATTTGCAGCAACTGAAGACGATGCATTTGCCTGAGTTGCAATAGCCACATCGACGGTTTCTGTTGGCGTTGCATCATTAACGGAGCGTGCTACACAATCCTTTGTAGCTTGCTCAGTAAGAGCTAAATCTGGCATTTGCAGTAAAGCGGACTGTATCGCTTGTAAAATAAAATCATGGACATAGCGAGACTGATGAAAGCGCACTTCATGTTTTGCTGGGTGCACATTCACATCTACTTGGTGAGGATCAAGTGTTAACATCAACACATAACCAGGCTGATGCTCAACACCCTGCTCAGCAAATGCCTGTTTAACCGCATGGTTAACTAATCTGTCTCGGACTAATCGGCCATTGACATAAAAGAAACTGGTGTCTGAAATCACTGTATCTTGTGGCGATTGTAAATAACCACGAAGCGACAAACCATCGTGTTCACATGCAATACTTAATGCTTGCTCAGCAAATGCCCGGCCGCAAATTTGGGCCAAACGTTGCTGGCTTTGAATATCGGTATTTGCAGGACGGTATTGACGCACCAATTTACTATTGTGCGTTAATGTAAAGTAAATATCACTGCGCGCTATTGCTATCCGTTTTAACCATTCATCAATATGAGTAAATTCAGTTTTATCACTTTTAAGAAATCGACGCCGCGCTGGGGTATTAAAAAATAAATCAACAACCTCAATGGTAGAACCTTGTGGATGCGCTGCTGGGGTCAGTTTTACATCCATTTGTGAACCTTCAGCAAACGCTTGCCAGGCTTCTGATTGCTCGGCCGTTTTAGAGGTTAGTGTTAAGCGAGACACAGAACTAATACTGGCTAACGCTTCACCTCTAAAACCAAAGCTTAAAATAGCTTCTAAATCATCGAGAGTGTGAACTTTAGAGGTGGCATGACGTGACAATGCAAGGGCGAGCTCTTCTTTAGCTATGCCTTCACCGTTATCACGAATGCGAATAAGCTTACTACCGCCCTTATCGATATCAATATCAATACGAGTAGCCCCTGCATCTAGACTGTTTTCGACCAGCTCTTTTACCACAGACGCAGGGCGTTCAACCACTTCGCCGGCAGCTATTTGGTTAGCTAATTGTGGAGGAAGTAGTTGAATTGCCATTCTAAGCCCTTGGAATGACTAATGTTTGGCCAATACGAACCACATCAGACTTTAAATTATTAGCTTGCTTCAAGCTGCTCACTGAAACGCTGTAACGCTGGGCTATAATCGATAAAGACTCCCCACGTTTTACACTGTGACGAGTCGTTGAAGAGCTTGTTTTATTTGCCATTAAAGTATCAGCAGGTGGGTTGTTTTGAAAATAACGAACAACCCCTTTGTAAATTGCATTAGCAAGCTTTTCTTGATGATTACCATTTGCCAACAAACGCTCTTCACCCGGATTAGAAATAAACCCTGTCTCAACCAAAATGGACGGAATATCAGGTGACTTGAGTACCGCAAAACTCGCAGACTCTGGTTTTCTTTTATGCAAATGTGTAATTGAGTCTAAATCGCGTAAAATATCACCCGCAACCGAATGGCTAATAGCCATAGAACTGTTCATCGACATATCGAGTAACGTCATGGCGAGGTATTGCTCACTATCGGTATTTTGAATAATTTCCCCTGCGCCGCCTAATAACTCAGAATGTTTCTCTTTTTGTTCTAACCAACGACCAATTTCACTGTTCGCTCGGCGCATAGATAACACCCACACAGATGCTCCACGAGGTTGCGGCGAGGTAAATGCATCAGCATGAATCGAAATCAATAAGTCAGCTTTACTATTACGAGCCAGTTCAGAGCGTTTGTTTAAATTAACAAAGTAATCACCGCTACGGGTCATGACTGAGCGCATCCCTGGTGTGGAGTCAATTTTACGCGCTAAACGTTTAGCAATTTCAAGAACAACACGTTTTTCATGCATCCCCGATGGACCGATAGAACCAGGATCTTCTCCGCCATGACCGGCATCAATTGCAACAATAATGTTGCGAGAAGACTGATTGGCCGAACGACCAACAATTTGCTGCACTGGCGATGAACTTCCTGCTGCGTCCTCTAAATCGACAACGAGACGGTTACCATAAGGTGCTGTGGGAGGTAATGTAAATAGGTTTGATTTAACAGGCTTGGTTAAGTCCATCACTAAACGAAGCATGCCTTTTTGGGGTGGTGTACTAAAGCGGATTTTTTTAATAATACTGCTGTTGTTAGCAATGTTATTTAAATTAATTTTTGAACCTGCATCTTGAATATCCACCACTAAACGATGAGGGCCCGTTAAACTGAAACTGTCATATTTTGGCGCTTGAGTTAAGTCAAACACCACTCGTGTTGATTCTGGTGCTGCCCAAATGCGCACGCTGTCTAGTTGGTTTGCTGCCCAACTGACATTAGGCAAAAAAAACAACAGCATGCTTACTGCAGCGGTAAAAAGTATATGTTTTAAAGTCATTATTATTTTATTTTACTTAAAATTGCCTGCCCTGCAGGAGATAAAGCTTGTATTTCAACCTCTCGTTGAGATTCTTTATAGCGCAAATGCAAATGGATGTCAGCCTTAGGTAGCAGGCCATGGCCATTATCAGGCCATTCAACAAGACACACACTTCTATGAGTAAAGTAATCACGGATCCCCATAAACTCTAATTCTTCAGGGTCGCTTAGACGATACAAATCAAAATGGAATACATCCATTTCGCTAAACTCGTAAGGCTCTACTAAGGTGTAGGTTGGACTTTTTACTGCGCCTTGGTGACCTAAAGATTGAATAATCCCTCTACTAAACGTTGTTTTACCTGCGCCTAGGTCGCCTGTAAGGTAAAGTGTTAAGGGCGGGACAATCCACTGCGCAATTTGTTGTCCAAGTGCAACTGTAGCTTGTTCATTTTCAAGGGTTTTAAGCAGCGATGTCATGTAGAAAATCAACTTCCGTACAAAAGAGTTACAAGAATGCTAAATATACCAGAAGTTATGTGTTAACTCCCACAGTTATGGCGGTTATTTTTTGTTAATAAAAAAAACCAGCTACTGGGGATAGCTGGCAAATTCGCACTTTAGGAAGTTATGTTAAAATATCAATGGGTCAGTTAGATGTCATCCATACGAATGGTGCTATGAACAAGACGTTTTTGCTGCGTTTGCGCCACACGAACCAGATCCATTAATGCACTCCTAATTTCATCTGTTGGGCTACTAATCGCTGTTTTCTCTAGTAATGCAATCAAACGATTCTCTAGGTCAAGATGCAGCTCAAGCACTTGATCTTCATGCATATTAGCCGGTAATGAAGTTTCAGCACAACGCTTACTAAAATCCTCAAATGTAATGTCTTTATACCAAGTGTTTAATATTCTTGCTGGCGCATCTTCAATGTAACTTTCTAGGGTTTCGTATATATGTCTTTGATGTTGTTGAAAATAAGTTAACATCATTTTAACGCGAGAAGAGTCAGCATTACGATCTAAGCGCTTATACAGTTTTTCCATATCAAGATGACATTTAGCGACATAATCTAGTAACTCGCTCAATTGTTGAATACGCATAGCTCTTACCTCGTCTAAAGCACTACGGCTTGAAAATTTATCTTGGGTTGATTATTAAAGATCTCGAGCGCAAATTACTTGAGCAATGTCATGTTTTTCATTCTCCAAAAGCTTCTAATTTAGATATTCATGAAGAAGTGAGTGATAGATCACGCGTTTGGCTAAATAAACGGTCTTTTATGGTGTAAACAGGAACAAAGCATAAAAGCAGATACTTATATACCAGCGTATAAATAAGTAATAACAATCCTTATTAGAATGTGATCTATTTTAGATTGCGTCACTAGCCCTGTGCGAAAAGCGGATTTGGAGCGGCCGTTATTGGATAAAAAGTGGTTCGAATCTATGGCGCGGTTATCTGTTTTTGGCTTGGTAAAAAAGATGGAGAGCGTTATAACTCACTCAACTGAGCTGATGCCGTAAATCAAAAATCAATACAGATTTAGCGCCTAGAGTGTCGCTAGGAATTGTTAACAAGGAGAGCTTGAAAAGAGAATATTGATTTGGAGCGACATATCGGGTTCGAACCGATGACCTATACCTTGGAAAAAGATGGGTATCGACTCTTATAATTAACTCAACTGAGATAATGCCGCAAATCAAAAATCAATACAGATTTAGCGCCTAGAGTTTCGCTAGGAATTGTTAACAAGGAGAGCTTGAAAAGAGAATATTGATTTGGAGCGACATATCGGGTTCGAACCGATGACCTATACCTTGGCAAGGTATCGCTCTACCAACTGAGCTAATGTCGCAAATCAAAAAGTATTTGTAATTTGGAGCGAACTTTCTTTTAAACAAAAAGAGGTTCGAACCGATGACGCTGTTATCTCGTTTAGCTTGGCAAGGTATCGCTCTGCTAACTGATTCTATCTGGCATCATC
>NZ_JAKILA010000017.1 GCF_023283885.1 Shewanella basaltis | reverse complement strand
CATCTCTGCAAGACAAAAGCTTCGCGAGCAATATCAAGACCCTATCGTCCAACGCAACATTGATTTAGACATGGCACTACTTGATTGTTATGCAAAGGAACTCGCACAGGTTGAATGGTTCATTGAAAAACAGGCCAAAAACCATAATCCCGTCTATTTAGAATTACTGAAAACAGTACCAGGTATTGGCAAGATTTTGTCACTAACAATCCTCTATGAAATCGGTGATATCAGTCGATTTGAGTCAGTACAAAAGTTTGCTTCATACTCTCGATTGGTCAAATGCAAAGCAGAATCAGCGGGTAAAACCTATGGCACAAATGGCAATAAAATCGGTAATGCTCATTTGAAATGGGCATTCTCAGAAGCAGCGGTGCTTTACCTACGTGGTAATGACAAAGCACGTAACTACCTTAATCGATTACAAAAACGAATGAGTAAAGCAAAGGCGTTATCTGCACTGGCACATAAGCTTGGTCGCTGCGTCTATTTCATGCTGAAGAACAAAACGGTGTTTGATGAACAACGATTCTTAAAAGGATAAGTCGCGCAATAAGGTGAGCTGAACGTCTAACTAGATACTCTTAAAAAGAGAAGCGAGCATGACCGTGAATGTTGTGGCTAATGAAGCAATGACTTCTCACCATCATCACTATGCCAAATGCTATTTAAGCTACATCGCCTTGATTAGACACCTTATTGGCGCGCATTAATGAATACAATCAACAAAGTCGTTTACACCCTAAATGAGCCTGAAACTAACTGTGCAAAAAGCACCTCTGACTTGAATAGTGCCATCTTAGGGTTAACCGATAAATGTCTAGTGCCCCTGACATTTCAACGGATTGAAAAGCGTCAGGCAGCGATAAGATCGCACTAAGAGAGCCTCTATATGTGTTTGCTGTAAACGATGATTTGACAGCTAAATGACAGACGAAGTAGATGAATTTGTTGATTGATTTTTATTTGACTGCAAAAGCAGTCAAATAAGTTAGGCTCGCCTATTGACTGGAGGAAGGCTCATATGTGTTAGCAAAACAAATAACAAGCTTGAAAGCGAGATGGGTAACAAATTGTATAAGTTCATTCCTTATTCCGAGCTCAGGTTATTTACATTCAATTACGTTGTGAAGACATAGTTTTACAACACGCCATGTAACATTACTCATCAAAATAACGAGCTAAATGCATATGAGTATTTTGCATGTGTAAATGCTCAATCTCATTCAATGTGATTCACCTATGTTAAACCTGTGGACGTGTCTAAAACATGAAGAAAACCAGTAGAAAAAAGCTGATTATTGTCATCATTGCGATTGTATTGATGGCCGCTGGAGGTGCTTATTATGTGTTTAATCGCGCCAGTCCAGCCCCTAGTTACGCCACTGAGTCGGTGCGCCGTGGCAATATTGAAAACAGTGTACTGGCAAACGGTATGCTTCAAGCCTCAAAACTTGTGAGCGTGGGTGCGCAGGCGTCGGGGCAAATCATCAATTTACCCGTGACACTCGGGCAGCAGGTTAAACAAGGTGAATTGATAGCTCAAATAGACAGCTTAACTCAGCAAAATACCCTAAATGAAGCGCTTGCCTCCCTTAAAAGTAACCAAGCGCAGTACCGAGCAAAACAAGCGCAAATCAACCAGGCTCAACAAGAGTTTGCTCGCCAACAAGCCATGCTAGCCGAAAAAGCCAGCTCGAAAGCCGATTTTGAAAGTGCACAAGCCACGCTATTAGTTTATCAAGCTGAACTTGACCAGTTAAAAGCTCAACAAGAACAGGTCAAACTCAGTGTCGAAAGTGCACAACTTAACCTTGGCTACACCACAATTAAAGCACCCATGGACGGCATGGTGGTTTATACCGCAGTGACCGTGGGGCAAACCGTAAACTCATCACAAGCCACCCCAACCATAGTGGAGTTAGCCGACCTAAGTAAAATGACGGTGAAAGCACAAATATCAGAAGCCGATGTGATTAAGGTTAAACCCGGGCAAGCGGTATATTTTACCATTTTGGGCCAGCCACAAAAACGATTCAACGCAACCCTGCGCGCCATTGAACCCGGGCCGACCATTATGGATGGCGACGACAGTAACATGACCTCAAGTGATACCGACGCTATTTATTATAATGGCCTGTTTGATGTCGAAAACCCAGACGGTATTTTGCGGATCGGTATGACCGCGCAAGTCTCTATTGTGCTTAATCAAGCCAAAAACGTCATCTTGGTGCCATCGCAAGTGTTGCAACGTAATCCTGGGCCAAGGCCAAGCTTTAGTGTACCTGTGTTAGTGAATGATAAAATTGAATATCGCAATGTCAGTGTTGGGATTAACAATAAAGTGAATGCCGAAATTACAGAAGGACTGCAAGAAGGCGATCAAATCGTACTCGGCGCGCCATCATCGGATACCTTTAGTAACAAAAGAGGCAATCGCCGCCCACCGATGGGATTTTAAGTCATGAATGAAGCTTCTTTACTTAATATCAGTGGTGTTTATCGCTCTTTTAGTGCTGGCGAGCAGCAACTTACAGTATTAAAAGACATTAACCTCAACATTAAGCGTGGCGAAATGGTGGCGATTGTTGGCGCTTCAGGCTCGGGCAAATCCACCTTAATGAACATTTTAGGCTGCCTAGACAAACCCTCTACAGGTCAATATTTCATTAATGGTCAAGACACCTCCACCATGGACGCTGACCAACTTGCTCAGTTACGCCGTGAACATTTTGGTTTTATTTTTCAACGTTATCATTTGTTGGGCGATCTTGATGCCGTGGGTAACGTTGAAATGCCAGCCATTTATGCCGGCAAAGATAAAAAACAGCGCACCGAACGCGCCCAACGTTTATTGTCTCGTTTAGGTCTTGCCGATCGGCTTGACCATAAACCCAGCCAACTCAGTGGCGGACAACAACAGCGTGTGAGTGTGGCGCGTGCATTGATGAATGGCGGCGATGTGATTTTAGCCGACGAGCCAACCGGCGCCCTAGATAGCCATAGCGGTAAAGAGATGATGAGCTTACTGCAAGAGCTGCATCAAGATGGTCACACCATTATTTTAGTCACCCATGACATGGATGTTGCCCACTTTGCCGATCGCATTATTGAGCTTAAAGACGGTGTCATAATTCGTGATGTCATTAACGCACAGCCAACAGCACAACAAACATTGCCACAGGTGAATACGGCCACTACCTCATGGTTAAACTGGGACCGTTATATCGAAGCATTTAAAATGGCTTTACTGGCCATGTTATCGCATCGGTTACGCACCTTTTTAACCATGCTCGGCATCATTATTGGTATTGCCTCAGTAGTGTCAGTGGTAGCGCTTGGTGAAGGGTCGCAGCAATCTGTGCTAGAAAACATCAGCTCCATGGGAACTAACACCATTGATGTGCGATCGGGCACAGGCTTTGGCGACAGACGCTCGGCTAGAATACGCACCTTAACAGCGCAAGACAGCGAATCACTCAAAGTGTTGCCCTATGTCGACAGTGTGACACCTTCAATTAGTAGTGCTGGCACCATTCGCTATGGTAATCAGGCGGTATCAGCCAGTTTCAATGGTGTTGGCATCGATTACTTTAGGGTACGAGGCTACACCTTAGCCGATGGCCAATATTGGGACGACGCCAGTGAGACAGACATGGCACAACAAGCGGTGATTGACGACAACACCCGCAAATCATTGTTTCCTGAGCGCCCAGCGGTCGGCGAAGTGATTTTTTTAGACGATTTACCCGTGCGGATTATTGGCGTAACCCAGGCCAAAGAAAGCGCGTTTGGTAACAGTGATTCACTGAATGTGTGGGTGCCTTACACCACAGTGTCTGCCCGTATGGTCGGTCAGCGCTACCTCGACAGTATTACGGTGAGAATTGATCAATCGGTTTCAAGCAGTGCAGCAGAGCAAGGCATTATTGCACTACTAAAAATGCGCCACGGTACGGAAGACTTTTTTACCATTAACACTGACACCATCCGTCAAAGCATCGAAAAAACCACCCAAACCATGACACTATTGATCTCAGCCATTGCCATTATTTCGCTCATTGTGGGCGGCATTGGGGTGATGAACATTATGTTGGTGTCTGTTACCGAGCGTACCCGAGAGATCGGTGTGCGTATGGCGGTAGGGGCAAGGCAAGGGGATATATTACGCCAGTTTCTTATTGAGGCGGTGTTGGTGTGTTTGTGCGGCGGCGCCATTGGCATTGGCCTTGCGTACTTAATTGGTCAAATATTTGCCTTTAGCGGCGGGAGTTTTCAAATGATTTACTCTACAACGTCGATTGTTGCCGCATTTGCCTGTTCAACATTAATTGGTATTTTGTTTGGCTTTTTACCGGCCCGTAATGCTGCACAGCTCGATCCCGTTGATGCATTAGCGAGAGAATAATAATGATAACGCCAAGAGATACATTCAAACTGTCTAGTATTGCCCTATGCCTAGTGCTTGTGGGCGCCTGTAGCAGTTTTACTCACACAGAATTTACCCCACCTGAGGTGACGATACCTGATAGCTGGCAAAGTGTTAGTGTCAATCAGCAAGTTAAACTTGATCCCTGGTGGCAACGTTTTAATAACCCAGAGCTTAACCAGCTTATCGAGCACGTGTTATTAACCAATAACGATTTAGCGCTTGCCACGTTAACCTTACGCAGTGCAAGGCTACAAGCGGGGTTAACCGACACACAGCGCTACCCACAAATTAATGCCAGCGTGAATGGCGACAAAACCAAAAGTCTTGATGGCGGGGCAAGCGTAAGTGACTATGGCACAAACGTATCACTGAGTTACGAAGTGGATTTATGGGGCCGAGTGTCTGCCGACATGGACGCGGCTAAATGGGCCAGTTTAGCCAGCGAGCAAGACAGAGAAAGCACCGCCCAAAGTTTAGTGTCTACAACGGCAATATTGTATTGGCAAATTGGCTACCTTAAACACAGCCTTACCCTAAGCCAAAAGAGTATTGATTATGCACAACAAACCTATGATCTTGCACAGCGTCAATATCGTTCAGGTGCCGTTTCGCAGCTCAATGTATTTGAAGCAAAACGCAGTCTAGCAGGGCAACAGGCAAGCCATAGCGAACTTGAGCAACAATTAGTTGAAGCGCAAAATGCCTTAGCCATTTTGTTTAATCAGCCGCCCACTCAAATGGGCATTCACATTAAGCAATTGCCAGACAGTGAATTGCCTAGCATTGCAGAAGGGATCCCGGCCGATGTGTTAATTCGCAGGCCCGATGTGAAATCGGCACTGTATCAACTTAAATCGGCTTATTCAGCAAAAGATGCCACCTTTGCGGGGTATTTACCCACGTTGTCGCTGTCGGGGTCGTTGGGGACATCATCAACTGAGCTCAAAGAGTTATTACAAAATCCCATTGGTACGCTGGGAGCCAATTTACTCTTGCCCTTTGTGCAATGGAACGAAATGCAATTGTATAAAGCGCTGGCTACCGTAGAGGTTGAGTCTACCGTTGTAACATACAGACAAACCTTATATAACGCCTTTAAAGAAGTGGATAACGCCATTTCTGCACGGCAACATTATGAGTATCAAGCACAAAAGTTACGCGAACAATATGACGCCGCGACACAAGCAGAGCACATTTACGCTAGCCAGTACCGCAATGGCGCAGTGAGTATTCAAGACTGGTTAGATGCACAAGAAACCCAGCGCAACGCTGAAGTTTTGCTATTAGCCAACCGCTATAATTTGTTTAGCGCCCAAGCGACCTTGTATCAAGCCCTTGGCGGCAGTGATATTGCGCCGCCAATCACAAATAACTGATGCTTTGGTGTAACTAATGCTTTCGTGCTTGCACCATAAACATAGCAAGCACGATAGTTCGTGTATCAGCAGCAAAAATCCAATATCAGCCATGATATTGGATTTTTTTAGTGATGGTTTTTATGCTGCTCTAATACGCTTTTAGTTAGCTGCTTTATGCTTGGTCACTCATATCACCAGAATAAGGTTAACATTCTTATCATCACACTCATCACTTAACACTCGCTAATTGGTCGGATGACTCTTAATGACTCATTTATCTGTGCCACCTTAACCCACCATTAACCAACAGGTAGCTATACTTGGTCTACATCTAGTCTCTGTGGATACATGAACGTCAGTCCACTTAACGATATCGAGTACTTACTAGTAATGAGGATAGCTTAATGAATATGTACCTAAGGGGTTCAATAGGTCTTTTTATCACAGTGTTGTTGCTTAGCGGCTGTGAGCAACAAAACGTATCGCAAGTCGCAACACCTCAAATGGCCCATGCTACAGCAGTTTCTTATGTAAAAGTAAGCCTCTCTACACATAATATTGATACCAAATTACAAGGTCGAGTGACGGCCTCAAAAGAGGCTGAAGTGCGTCCACAGGTAAGCGGTATTATTCAAAAGCGCTTATTTACCGAAGGCCAAATGGTGGAACAAGGCCAAACGTTATATCAAATTGAATCTGAAACATATCAAGCCGCTTATAACGAGGCAAAAGCAACCTTAAACAGCGCTTTGGCGGTATTTGATGCGGCAAAATTAAAAGATGAACGTTACGCTAAATTATTAAAAATTGAAGGTGTATCTCAGCAAGATGCCGACGAGGCACATGCCGCACATATTGAGGCAAAAGCCAATGTTGAGATGTATCAAGCGGCATTAGACACGGCAAAAATCAACCTTAAATACACTAACGTGTTAGCACCTATCTCTGGCCGCATTGGCATCTCTTCGGTCACTGAAGGTGCCCTTGTGAGTGCTCAACAAGATTCAGCCTTAGCGACAATTAGAACGTTAGACCCTATTTATGTCGACATGACCCAAAGCAGTAAATCGCTGCTTAAAATACGCAAATTAATGCTCGACAAGGGCATCAATCAAGGCACAACAGAAGTCACGCTAACCCTAGAAGATGGTAGCGAATATGAACTAACCGGTGAACTTAAAATGCAAGAAGTTGCCGTAGATGCGTCTACGGGAGCGGTAACGTTACGTGCAGAATTTGCTAATCCTAATGGCTTTCTACTTCCAGGCATGTTTGTGCGTGCTAGCGTAAATGAAGGTGTCAATAACAAGGCAATTTTGGTACCACAGCAGGGCATTTATCATAGTGCGACAGATAAAACATATGCCTATGTGATCAATCAAGACAATATCATTGAAAAGCGTAGCGTAGAAATTGCAAGCGCCGTAGATAACAAATGGGTAGTGACTGATGGATTGTCGAGTAATGACAAACTACTTGTTGAAGGCTCTAGTAAAGTACGACCTGGCAGCCAAGTTAAGCCAATCCAAGTAGAAATGGACAGCAACGGAGTGATGATCGCTCACGTTGATAATGACCAAGCGACACTTGCTTCACAAGGGAGTAAATAACTTATGTTAGCGCGCTTTTTTATCGATCGTCCCGTTTTTGCGTGGGTTATTTCAATTATTATTATGCTAACGGGTATCGCGTCCATCATGTCGTTACCTATTGCACAATATCCCAGTGTTGCTCCCCCAGTGATCAGTGTGAGTACTACCTATACCGGTGCTGATGCGCAAACGGTAGAAAACAGTGTCACACAAATTTTAGAGCAGCAATTAACCGGCCTTGATGGTTTGTTGTATTTTTCGTCGTCAAGTACATCAGATGGTTCAGCCTCTGTTGATATTACCTTTGAGCAAGATACTGATGCCGACTACGCTCAGGTACAGGTGCAAAATAAGGTTGAACAAGTCAGCTCTCGTTTCCCGGAGGCCGTACAGTCTCAAGGGGTAACTGTCACCAAATCCAATACTGACTTTCTCCTCGTTGTGGCTGTTTATGATGCAACCGATCAAGCGACGGCTGCAGATATTTCTGACTACATTACCTCTAACATGGAAGACTCATTAGCGCGTGTAGAAGGGGTGGGCGATACCCGAGTATTTGGCTCTGAATATGCCATGCGTATTTGGCTAGACCCAACTAAATTAGCCGCCTATGAGCTTATGGCGTCAGACATTACCAGCGCCTTACAGGCACAAAACGTACAGGTACCAGCAGGTAATATTGGTGCCAGTCCAACCTTAGCAACCCAAGAATTAAACGCGACAGTAACAGCGCAATCGATGATGTCTACCCCTGAAGAGTTTCGCAATATCATTGTGAAATATGACTCAACAGGCGCCAATGTATTGTTGAGTGATGTAGCAAGAGTTGAAATGGGTAGCGAAACTTATGGCGTCATCTCTCGTTTAAACGGTCACCCATCATCGGGTATTGCCATCATGTTGTCGCCAGGGGCTAACGCCTTAGACACTGCCACCGCGGTGAAAAGTAAGGTAGCAGAATTAGCCGATAAGTTACCCACAGGCTATGAAACGGCATTTCCAAAAGACAGCACTGAATTTATTAAAATCTCGATTACTGAAGTGGTACACACCCTAGCAGAAGCCGTTGTGTTGGTCGTTTTGGTGATGTGGCTGTTTTTACAAAACTGGCGCGCAACACTTATTCCTGCTATTGCCGTGCCTGTGGTTTTGCTGGGCACATTTGGGGTGTTATCAGCCTTTGGCTTTTCGATTAACACTTTAACCATGTTCGGTATTGTGCTTTCTATCGGCCTGTTAGTGGACGATGCCATTGTGGTGGTCGAAAACGTTGAGCGGTTAATGGAAGATGAAAACCTTTCGCCGCGAGACGCCACAATTAAATCCATGTCAGAAATTACAGGGGCGTTAATCGGTATTGCTGTTGTACTGTCAGCCGTATTTCTGCCAATGGCGTTTTTTGGAGGCTCTACCGGCGTTATTTATAAGCAGTTTTCAGTCGCTATTGTATCGTCGATGATATTGTCGGTGATTGTTGCCTTAACCCTAAGTCCAACATTATGTGCCACGCTTCTTAAGCACAAAGCGCCTAAAAAGAGCGGTGGCGATAAATCTCAACAGGGCCAACGTACCAGCTTTTTTGGCAAATTTAACGCGATGTTTAATCATCTAACCACGTCATATACCGGCCATGTGGGCCGAATTGTTAACCAAAAATTTCGTTGGTTAGTGGTGTATGCAATCATTATTGGTGTATTAAGTGTGTTAATTATCCGCATGCCAACAGGCTTTCTACCAAATGAAGACCAAGGCAGTATCATGTTTCAGGTCAATTTACCTGAAGGCGCATCGATTAAACGCACGCGTGCAGCAGTAGAGCAAGTTGAAGATTACTTAATCAATGAAGAATCAGCTGTCGTCGATAAAGCCTTTTCTATTGCTGGCTTTAACTTTTCAGGTACCGGGCAAAATGCGGGAATGGGCTTTGTGTCCATGTATTCGTGGGATGATCGCACCGAAGATGATGAAAGCGCAGATGCATTAATTGAGCGTATTAACAGAAACTTATCAAGTATTCGCGATGCAAGTGTGTTTGCGTTGTCGCAAGCGGTGATTCAAGGTTTAGGGCAAAGCAATGGCTTTACCTTTGAACTACAGGCCGCTGCCGGGACCAGTCGAGATGAGCTCACCACCTTAAAAAATGAGTTATTAACTCGGGCACGACAAAGTGAGTTGATCACCAGTATTCGTGAAGGCGCATTAAGTGATACACCACAGCTTAAAATTGATATTGATAATAGCAAAGCAAGTGCGCTTGGCCTGTCTATGGCGGATATTTCAGACACATTAACATCGGCTTGGGCTGGCAGTTACGTCAATGACTTCATTGACGACGGTAGAGTGAAAAAAGTCTACATTGAAAGTGAATCGGCGTATCGCGCTAAACCCGAAGACTTACACGAGTGGTATGTCCGTGGGACTAATGCAGATGGTGACACCACCATGACATCGTTTGAAGCATTTAGCAGCGCTTCTTGGTCAAGTGCGCCTCAAAGTTTATCTCGCTTTAACGGCATTGCTTCTTATCAAATTCAAGGCTCTGCTGCCAGCGGCGTGAGCTCTGGTGAGGCTATGGCTGAAATGGAGCGCTTAGTTGACGAGGTAGGGCAAGGTAAATTGGCTTACTCTTGGAGCGGCTTGTCGTACCAAGAAAAGATTGCCAGTGGCCAATCAACTATGCTGTATGCGATATCTATCCTAGTGGTGTTCCTCGCGTTAGCGGCCCTGTACGAAAGCTGGTCAGTGCCATTTTCGGTGATTATGGTGATCCCTTTAGGTGTGGTTGGTGCGGCATTGGCCTCAACGTTACGAGGGTTAGAAAACGACATTTATTTCCAAGTGGCGTTACTGACAACGATCGGTCTGGCATCAAAGAACGCCATATTAATTGTTGAGTTCGCAGAAGAATCTTACCAAAAAGGGATGTCGTTAATTGAGGCCGCCGTGAATGCTGCGCGATTAAGATTACGCCCCATTATTATGACATCATTAGCCTTCATGTTCGGGATTTTACCTTTAGCAACGTCGAGCGGTGCGGGGGCAAACAGTCGTATATCCATTGGTACAGGTATTATTGGTGGGACATTAACCGCCACAGTATTGGGAATATTTTTAGTGCCTATGTTCTTTGTGTTAGTGCGTGGCTTGTTCCCTAAGCGTCGCCCGGTATATCACGACACAGACAATAAACACCCAGAACATGCCTTAGTTCAAACGCAGTTGGAGAATGGCCATGACTAATTATTTTGAATCACATCATGCACCATTTGCCGATGTCATCAACAAAACCAAGCAACACCTTGTTAAACCAAGGTGCAGCGTGAGGTTATTGCCTATTGTTGCTGCATTAGTACTTGCAGGATGCAGTACAATTGCACCAGATTATAATCGTTCAGATTCAGCAGTCGCCAATGAATGGCAGCTCGACAGTGTTGCACAAACCCAAGGGCTATCTTCGCAACAGGCAATAGATATTCCATGGAAAGATTTTATAAAAGATGAGCGCTTAGTTAGCCTTATCGATATGGGATTAAACAGCAGCAGAACGCTTAGAGAAACCCTTGCTGACGTTGAATCAGCAAGAGCGACATACCGTGTACAACGATCAGATTTATTTCCTGAACTAGACGTCAGTTTAAGTGGGGATCGAAGTAAAACGTCAACGGGTGATATTAGCACCAGTTATGAGGCCGCAGCAGGACTGAGCAGTTACGAACTCGATTTGTTTGGTAAAAATCGCAGTTTAACGGTTGCAGAAATGGAAGCCTATCTCGCCAGTGCAGAAACGGCAAAAGCGGCAAAAATAACGCTTATTGGTGAAATCGCCAGCGCGTGGTTAACCTTAGCGGCCGACAGTAATCTGCTGTCGCTGGCAGAAGAAACGGCCACGAATGCAAAACAAGCGATGGACATTACCCAAAAGCGATTATCCTACGGGATAGATTCACGCATAGATGTGGCTAGCGCAGAAACGATTTATTATTCTGCTCGTTCAGATATAGCCAGTTATAAAACTCAAGTAGAGCAAGATATTAATGCTTTACGCTTGTTGGTGGGGGAACAATTTGACGAAAATTTATTGGCCTTTACTTTACCGGGCAATGACAGTGTAGTGGCAGACGTACCGGCAGGAGTGTCTTCAACGATTTTGCTAGAACGCCCTGATGTATTGTCAGCCGAGCACAGTTTAAAATCGGCTAATGCCAATATTGGTGCCGCTCGTGCAGCCTTTTTCCCGACGATTTCACTCACCGCCAACGGTGGCCTTGCCAGCTCGGTGTTGTCTGATATTTTCAGTGGTGGAGCCAGCTCAATTTGGAGTGTCGCGCCAAGCATTAGCTTACCCATATTCAATGGCGGCGAAAATAAAGCGAATTTAGCTTATAGCGAAGCGCAACAACAAAAGTATCTGGCATCCTATGAATACGCCATTCAAAGTGCGTTTACCGAGGTTGCCGATGCGCTGGCAAGACGGGCGACAATTCAAGATCAACTTGATGCGCAAAATGCCTTAGTTGAGGCGTCAACGAGAAGCTATCAACTCTCTCTTGCACGCTATGAAAATGGCATCGACAGCTTTCAAACCGCACTAGAATCGCAACGCACTATGTACAGTGCCAAGCAGTCGCTCATTACAACGCGCCAAGCCGATTTAGATAACCGTATCACGCTGTACAAAGTGTTAGGCGGTGGTGTAGCGAGTGCTAATACAGATGTGTTAGCCAATATCGACTCACTAAAAGAGTAAAAGATTGACAAACCTGCTGAAAGTCGAAAACAATAGGTGTTTTCGGCTTTTTTAATTGCATGTTCTATTGGCTAGATGGTGACTAAATTTGCTAAAAGTCCATAAAATCGCTAGACGTCTACCAGCCTTACGATGGCTCGCTTATTTACCGGGGTAATATCGTGAGACAAACATAAAAAACAACGTTGTTTTTAGCCCTACGTTAAGCCTTACCAGCCTGCTTTGCTATTTCAGCTTTACAGACAGTACAGCCAATTGGCTAAGAGCGCTGTCAAAATCTAATTCATCAACCGAGTGACACAGGGCAATGATATCAGCAGCAAATGGGCTGTCTTTAGCCAGTTTTGCTTGCAAAGCTTGGCAACACTCAACAGCATTAAGATTACCGTCCAGTAACGCTTGTTTAAGCGTGGCAAGTTCAGCAGTGATTTGTGCTGCTGTTATGCCGTCAGTGCCTTGTGTAGCAGGATCTATGGCCGTATCAAGCGTTGAAGTGGCTAACAGAGCATGGATAGCCTTGAGTTCGCGCTCGGCGACATCGCTAATGTGTGTGCCTAATTCAGCATAATGAGTTAGCTCAACCCCAGCCTCAGTTTGCATACATTGTGTTAAAAACTGCTCCCAAGCACGCAATGTATGATGAAGTGTCGGCAAACCTGCGGTGCCAGATGTGCCTTTAAGCGTATGCACTAGCTTTAATAATGCCGTGATATCTTGTTGCGCTATTAACGATTCAATCGTGCTGAGCTGCTGGCGTAAATTCGTCTCAAAAATTGCGATCAAGCGACGGTAAAACGCTTGTTTACCCGCAAACGGTGCTAACAATTGCGCTAAAGTATTAGGTGTTAAGCTGACACTCTGGTCATTACAGGGAGGGCTAAGCTGCTGCGGGACAACAGATTGTTTATCTTTTGTCATAACGGTGGTTCTCGGTTGGTGTAGGGCAATCGTGCCAGCAGGGCTAATCGAGAAATGGTCACATAACTAAATTAACAAATCATTTACTAATTTATACTCAATCACTATAGTTATTCAATGGCTTAGTTCGATTAGTCATTCATAATAAACAATAAGTCAGTAGTATTGGGCATAAAATAGCAAGTACAAGCTTGTTGTGTTGTGTGCCAAATAATTTCATTGGAGTCAAAATGCCATTACAGAAAATATTACACGTAGAAGACGATGAGTCTATCAGGGTGATTGTCGAAATGGCATTGGTCGATATCGCCGGTTTTACCTTAACCTCCTGCGACAGCGGTAGCGAAGCCATCAATACACTTGAGCATTTCACCCCCGATTTAATTTTATTAGACGCCATGATGCCTGGCATGGATGGACTGCAAACACTTAATGCAATACAAAAGCTGCCTCAATGCCAGGGGATCCCTGTGGTATTTATGACAGCCCGCATACAGCAGCAAGAAAAACAAGAATATTTAACCGCTGGTGCAATCGCCGTAATCGAAAAGCCATTTGATCCTATGAGCCTTGGCGATGAGCTTGAAACGCTATTTCAGGATCACGTAAGTGCCACTCGCTAACCACAGGGAGTCATAGATGCAAACCCCAGCAATACCCGATTCTGAGCAACAACGACTGAGTGCATTACGTGACACGGGTTTATTAGATACCGTACCCGAGACACGCTTTGACCGTTTAACGAATTTAGCCCAGCTTAGTTTAGGCACCGAGATTGTGCTTATTTCATTGGTTGATTCTGATCGACAATGGTTTAAATCAAAACAAGGCTTAGATGCATGTGAGACCGCAAGGGATGTGTCATTTTGTGGCCACACCATTTTAGGTGAGGGGATTTTTGAGGTGCCAAATGCACTGCTCGATAATCGCTTTGCCGACAACCCTTTAGTATTAGGCGGCCCCAATATTCGTTTTTATGCTGGTGTGCCTTTGGTCAGTGACGGTGAAAAAATAGGCACCCTTTGTTTTATCGACAGTAAGCCACGCACATTCACCGATACAGAACGCCAAATTGCCACCGAGTTTGGTAAAAGTATCGAGCAAGAAATTCAAGACAGGTTGCAAGATCATGCTCACCAACAGTTAGCCGCACGCGAGCAAATGTATCGCTCTGTGCTAGAAGGCACCAAAATAGGCACCTGGCAGTGGAACGTACAAACCGGCGAAACCGTACTCAACGAGCGTTGGGCTGACATTATGGGGTATACCCTAGCTGAGCTTGAACCCATTTCAGTCGATACCTGGTTAAATTTGTTGCACCCCGATGACGTAGCAGAGTCCGATGCTCAATTAGAAGACCATCTCAATGGTAAAAACTCATTTTTTGACATTAAATGCCGTATGAAACACAAAGACGGCCATTATGTGTGGGTGCATGACCGTGGCAAAGTGGTGACATATACTGACGATGGCAAACCACACATGATGTACGGTACCCATGCCGACATCACCCAACAAAAACTGGGGCAAATAGCATTACAACAAAGTCGCGACCAATTATATAAACTCACACAAGAGCTGCCCGGTGTTGTATATCAATATCAGTCGTGGCCAGACGGACGAAATGCCTTCCCCTATGCGAGCAGTGCAATTAAAGACATTTACGGCGTCACTCCTGAAGAGGTGCTTACCGATGCCTCAAACGCATTTGCTAAAATTTACCAAGATGACTTAACCGCATTAGTCGACAGTATTCAACACTCGATAGACACTCTATCTGTTTGGGAGCTGGAATATCGTGTGGTAGATGATAATGGCTTGCCAAAGTGGCTATCAGGCAGTGCCACGCCCGAGCGAATGCCAGACGGCAGCACCTTGTGGCATGGTTATATTCAAGACATTACCCAAACCAAAGAGCATTACCTTAAACTCGAACAGCTCAATCATCAGCTCAATATAGCCCAGCAAAGCCTCGATTTAGCCAGCGAACAGGCACAAATTGGCTATTGGCAAGCATCGCTAAAACACGGCACATTATGGTGGTCGCCAATGATTTACCAAATTTTTGGCTTAAACGAGCAAGACTTTAGCCCAAGTGTGTCGCTGTTTAAAAGTGCCGTCCATCCCGATGATGTGGTAAAAGTTGAGCAAAGTGAAGATCAAGCACGCATTACAGGCATTCACAATGTCATTCACCGTATTATTCGCCCAAGTGGCGAGGTACGTTGGGTACATGAACTAGGGCAGCTAGTCTCAGAAGACAAAAACCCAGACTTAATCATGATAGGCTCGGTGCAAGACATCACCGATGCAATGAAGTTACAAAAAATCAAAGATGATTTTATCTCAACGGTGAGCCATGAACTGCGTACACCATTAACCTCCATCAGTGGTGCGTTAAACCTTTTACAGTCGGGTAAAATTGTCAGTCTGCCAGAAAAAGCCCAAAAGCTGATGGATATTGCCAGCAGTAATTGTTTGCAGCTGAGTCGATTAATTAACGACCTGCTAGACATTGAAAAGCTAGCAGCAGGTAAGATGCTGTTCGAAATGAAACCCCTAGTCATGCCGCCACTTTTACTGCGTGCGCTTAACGACCATCAACCCTATGCGGCACAGCACAATATTACTCTAGCGTTGCTACACTCGCCCCAAATCAACGATGCCACGATTTATGTTGACGAACATCGGCTACTGCAAATTTTGACCAATTTTTTATCCAATGCGGTTAAGTTTTCACCTCAAAATGGCAAAGTAACCTTGTCTGCTTTAGTGATCGATGATCACATCGAAATCGCCGTGCAAGACCAGGGCAGCGGTATACCTGACGATTTTAAAGATAAAATTTTTGAAAAGTTTTCCCAGGCCGATGCCAGCAGTTCAAAAGCCAAAGGCGGCACAGGACTTGGGCTGGCATTGTGTAAAGAGCTTATTGGTGCCATGAATGGCAGCATAGGTTATCAATCTGAACCCGGCTCAGGCGCGCGGTTTTATGTTCGCTTACCCATAATGAAATAAAGCCTAAATAATCCCAGTAACGCAAACCTGTCACTGGGATTATTATACCATTTCCATTAATTATGTGACCAATCAGAGCCACTCAGACTTTTCAGTTTGAGGCGCATTGTTGAAATAATGGTTATTCCCTTTAAGGCGATGCAACAAAGAAATGGACAGTCTTAGTGTCTCCTACAAGGCGGGTTTCTGTGCCTTCTATACTGCTTAATAGCATTTTGACGTAGAGCAACTATGCCTACAATCCTATTACTTGCCTAGAAGACACAGAATTCCCGCTGAATGACCAGATAATTGCTGGAATTGGTATTATCGGCGTGCATAGATGAGTGATTACTGATTGGGTGTTGTAGCTACTGTGCTCAACTATTCAAGCACATTACAGATTTTATCAAACACCGCATCACCACTTTTAATGTCATGGCGTTGTTTAAGAAACAGCGGATTGTTATACAACAAAGACTTTATTGTGTGCATCTTCTGTCATAAAAACCTTTTGCGGTAAATCAATGGCAACCTCATTGAATACGTAATAAATAAAACGCTTTGTTTGACTATTTATTCACTTTTGTGCGTAGTGGTTAAAAAATTACCGAGGGTGATACTTTTTATTTTGCATAAGGCTGCATAAATATGCTGGTGGCCTGATTGGTATTGAATAACACCAATTAATATTTAATTGTTAACACTACACCAATCAGGAAAAATAAGAGAACAGGGGTTGCCAATAAGAAATCGCTTAGAATAAGGCAAAAATTGCAGCGAGCAAGTTGTTCTAGCTTCAACATGTGTAACGCCGTTATGAGTATCCCGAGCTCAGGTTTATTAGTATTACACTACGTTCAAAAGCACTAAAGTTGTAAACTACTTCGTTAAAAGAGTGTCAGTTCAGTTTGTAGCACAGAGGTATTGTTTGGCGTCACATCATGCATTGTTAAATCACCCGCGCTACTTTGAGCGCATCGGCCCAGACTATCGTAATGGCGCCTCGGTGAGCTTTTTAGACATTAAACACACCTTTGGTTTAAAGCACATACGCGTGGGTAAATGGGTTAACCGTGAAGAGTCGGCACTGGCCGCCAATCTGATATTTGATTCACTTGCCGACCTTGCCAATATTTTACGTGTGCCGCCAGAGTTAATTGGCCTGCGCGGTAGCCTACGATTTGCTTTTGGCTCTGGTGGCCAAAAAGGCGTACAGGCACATTACTCTCCCGTTTATAAAGAATTAGCGCTAGCCAAAAATGCCGGAGCAGGGGCATTAGCCCACGAATTTTGGCATGCCTTTGATCACTACATTGCCGACAAAATGTTTATCGACGACAGCCTATTATGCCCAGACGGTTACATGAGTACAGCAAACCGCTTTGCCTGCGCCACCGACCACTGGCTGGCAGATAAAACCATGGTCAAGCATCCGTTAAATCAGCAATTATCTAAGTTATTTCAAATCACTTTTTTAAGCGCCAACGGCCAAGAACCCCACGACTATGTTCGCCGCTCAATCGCATTAGACAAACAGCAAGCTTGCCACTATTTTGCCAAACCAACAGAAATGATGGCTCGCGCCTTTGAATCCTGCATTGAAATGTATTCACAAGAGTTTGCCGAGATATCGAATCCATACCTGGTTAATAGCACTATAAACTCACCATTATCTAGGTATGGTGCATATCCAGATAAAGAGCACTGCTATGAAATATATCGAGCCTTGCAAGCGTACTTTGACCCTTTGGGGTTGGCATTTGATAAGCAAACAAATGGTTAAGCCAAAGGTAACAAGTAACAAGTAACAAGTGGACAATTGATCACAAGATTAAGCGGCATGATTTATGACTGCTGTTTAGTAGTCATTATGACGTTGTTATTCAACAAAATCAGCTGCATCTAACACCTGCTTTAAACGCGCAAACGTAACCATGCTTTCATTGGCAATCATGGGGGCATAGTCACGGTTATGTGCGTTGAGTTGGTATTGACCATTTGGCAATTTGCTCACTTTTCGCAGTAAGTATTGATTGTCTCCGGCTTTATCTTGGATTTCGATCGCCATGATTTTACCGGTAATCGAGCCTGCATTGATTGCTGTAACTCGTTCAAGTAATAATAAATCACCATCGTGAATGGGATTTTTACCCCCATTCATCGAATTACCGCTGGCTGGGGCAATAAAATGAATGGATGGATCGAGTCGATTAAAACTCGAATTTAACTTTCGGTTTTCGCTATGCTCATCAGTACCCGTTTTAAAATGGCCACAAGCAATTTTTAGGTCAGGGTAAAAATTGATCTGCTGAATGTGTTCTTGAGGCTGATTTTCAGCTAGCGTAATGACATTTGCTGATGATTTTTTCGTGTTGGTCTTAGCGGCTTTTCGTTGGCTATAACGTGCAAGTAATAACGCGGTTAACTCCCGCATTGCCGTTGTTAAAGTATCAATATCTGTACCTGCAATATCAATATTTGCGTGAAGACAATCAGCCTCAACGTTAAACCAAGATTGAGTATCGGTGCTATCTTGCTTGCTTAAAAAAGTAATAGGGTTGCTTAACCAGTATTTTCGCCATTTTGGTGAGTCAGACTCGACTTGTTGTAAATCAGCTTTAACATCTTGGGTCCACAAATTTGGGTAGCGTTTAAACACTTGCCAACTTTTAATACAAACTGCGTCAATACTCGGTGGTGTGCGTAAACCATCCAACTCAATAAATGCTTCAAGTAATATGGCTTTGAAGCTTTTACTCATTGAGGCTTTTTCAACACCGCGGCTTAAAAATGTCAAATAGGGTGTTAATGTTTGTAAGGTTTTATCATCTTGCTCTTGGCTTAACACCAATTCAAACCAACTACCAAATTGCTGGGTTAATTTACCCCATGAATAATCACTATGATAAAATTCTGTTGCAGTAGGGCGATGGCCTAAATCATCTTTAAGCAATTGATATTGTTGATCTGCTTTAGAGTAATCAAGTTTTAGCTGTTGCCAAAAGTTAATCAGTTCAGGAGCAATATTAATTACACAGTCAGGGTGCAGTTTCGGATCATTAAGCCGCTTTACAGTTTCATTAATATTTTTGGATTGCAATAACGCCATTGGTCGATTCAAAAAGCTGATGTGATTACCAATAAAATCGATAACCGAAACAAACTGTTTATTGGTGTCGGGTGATGTGCGTAATCCGCGCCCCAATTGTTGTAAAAACAATATTTTAGACTCGGTGGGCCGTAAGATTAATATGGTGTCAATTGAAGGTAAATCAGTACCTTCATTGAATAAATCGACCGAGAAAATCACCTCGATTTTACCTGAAGCCAGCAAGTTTAACGCTTCTGCGCGTCTTACGTCTGAATCACTGTGCACTGACACCGCTTTTATGCCTCGAGCGTCAAACCATTGAGCCATAAAATCGGCATGGGCTTTAGAGACACAAAAGGCTAATGTTCTTTGCTGCTTGTGTGTTTGCCAATGGCTAAAAACATGCTTAGCCCGCTTTTGTGTGGCAAACTTAAATTCAAGAGCCTTGGGATCAAACTTACCGTTACGCCATGGTAAGTCTTGATAGTTAACTGTGTCATCATTGATGCCTTGGTAGTGAAATGGCACCAAAATACCTAATTCGATACCATCAACGATGTTCTTTTCGTACACCAAATTGTTATCGCATAAAGATAAAATGTCCGCTTGATCTGTGCGCTCTGGCGTGGCTGTTAAACCTAATAAAAACTGCGGGGTAAAGTGGTTTAATAATGATTGATAACTACTGGCACCAGCATGATGAAACTCATCGACAATCACATAATCAAAATGATTTGGACTCACCTTATTGAGGTGTATTTGCTGACCTAATGTTTGAATTGATGCAAACACAATATCGGCATCAACGACTTTGGTTTTTGCATTAAAATGGCCGCTGACAAGTTTAGGTAATAATGACTTAAATGTGCGCTCTGCTTGCAGTAAAATTTCTTCTCTGTGCGCAACAAATAACACTTTACGAGCGTTAAATTGTTGCACATCAAATGCCGCTAGCCATGTTTTACCCATGCCAGTTGCTAATACCACCAAGCCTTTTGATTGCATTTGCCGACGTGTATTTGCAAGGGCTGCTAAAGCTTCTTGCTGGGCAGAGTTTGGTGCAGGCTCTACCGGTTCCACTTCATTAACAATTGCAAGTGGCGGCTTAACCTTTTTACGTTTGTCGGCATAGCGATTGATAAATTCATCGTTGAGATGAATCGATTGCTGATGGTTAAAAATCTGCAAAAATTGTTGGCGGATATAGTTAAAATCATTGGGATCTTGGTTTTCAATCAAATCATGTCGTAAACACCATTCGAACGCATGGGTAAATGCGGCTTTACTGATGTTGTTGGAACCCACATAAGCGCAACCTTTGTCTGCTTGATCCTTTTGCTGTTGAATGAAAATGTAGGTTTTCATGTGAAAGCTTTGGCCACTTTTACAAGTGAATATTTTGGTTTTAGCACCACGAGACTGCAAAATCATTAGGTGGCGTAATGCCACTGGATCGGTAATGTAAAGGTAGTCAGAGGTGACAATATCAATAGTTGCTTGGCGTTCTAATGCATCTGACAAGGCATCAAAAATTAAATCCAGCCCAGAACGTTGAATAAAAGAAACGGAAATTTCAATACTGCTTGCTCGGTTAATTGCTTGCAATAATTTAGGTAAAAACGGGTCGTCCAAACCACCGCTAGTTAATACAGGTCCATCTGCTAACTTCATGTTGTTTCTCTACTTTGAGGTCTTAATAAGAATGGCATTCAGCCACTTTTCGTTTTCTCTGCCAGGGCGTACATCGGTTGTAACCCAGGTTTGTTTAATGTGTAAACCTGAGCCTTGTATCCATTGCTCAAGCAAAGATTCATTTGCATCAGTAAAGGATCGGCCATTATGAGTTCGCTCTTGTACGCCATATTTGAAAGAGCAATAAAATACACCATTTGCAACCAGTGTGCTGGCTAAAATCGCAAATGTACTGGGTAGTGCATTTGCTTCAACATGAAGTAAAGACGCGCAGGCCCAAATCCCGTCAAATTGATCTGTTTTGTCTATTTCGTCAAAACGACACACCAAAACGGGTTGGCCAATAAATTTAGCTGCGGCGCTAGCCAGTTCACTGCTTGCGTCAATGGCGGTTACAGTAAAACCCATTTCAATAAACGCTTTACTATCACGGCCAGAACCACAACCAGCGTCCAATATATGTGCATTCTGTTGAAGACATTCAATAAATGGTTGGTAGAGTTCGCTCACATCGGCGTTAACCGTTGTGTCAAAAAAGCTTTGGGAATGTTGATTGTAAAACTCGATGGTAGACATAACTAAGCCTATGATTTAATTAATTTGATTCTAGCTTAAATATAACAAATGGCTCAAGCAATGAATTGGTATTTACTAAACAAACCGCATTTAAATACCGTCGTTAGCGCTTAATCCAACTAAGTAGCTTGAGGTGATTAATTGAGTGGTGATACACATAGATAATGACTCAAAGTGATCTGTTGATTAATCTTGGTCTTTAGCAAATGATAAAGCTTTTTGTCTTATTAACAATGCGATACAACGATAAATAATAATAGCTATACTGCTGTGTTGGTGTAATGTTGTTTTGTAAACAATGTAGGTGTTTTCAGCGTGTTTTTACGCAGAGCATGATTTCGGATAAGGATATTGGAATGAAGTTTCAAACATTAAAAGATAAACAGCGGCTTATTCGTGGTGAATTTTGTGAAGGGCTTGCGTTAAGAGTGCATCGGTCTCTTAGTTGGTTAGACAAGTCTGAACATTGTGACGATAAAGACAGTCAGTTTATTTTTCTTTGGATTGCGTTTAATGCGGCTTATGCGCAGGACACAGAGGTGTTAAGGCATACAGAGTCTGAAGCATTTTCGAAGTTTATTAATAAATTAATTAACCTTGATACAAACAACCAGATTTACACTCTGCTTTGGCGTGAGTTTTCATCTAGCATTAGGGTGCTATTAGATAATCAATTTGTGTTCCAACCTTTTTGGGATTTTCATAACGGAAAAATACCAGAACAGGAATGGCAAACGCGTTTTACTAAAGCAAAGGCGGCTGCAAATTATGCCCTTGCAACTAAATCGACTGCTATTTTAACCGCCATCATTTTACAGCGCCTATACACCTTGCGAAACCAACTTATTCACGGTGGTGCGACCTGGCAAAGTTCGGCAAATCGCAATCAAATTAGAGATGGCGTTGCTTTATTGTCTAAATTTATTCCAATTATTATCAATATTATGATGGATCACCCAAAAGAGTTATGGGGTGATGCGAATTACCCTGTGGTTACCATTTAGCTCTTTTAGCCAATAAGGCGTTACTGTGTTTTTAAGCCCTCATCCGCAAATGTTTGTATTGGGGGCACAGTGTTAAGGGCCATGTGCTAAGTGCTATGTGCTGATTTTGGTTTTTATGTGGCGTTAGGGCTAGAGCGAACACCTGGATTCCTGCTTAAAAACATTGCAGGAATGACGGATGGGGTGGCATCGCAGGGATGATAATTGGGCGGTATTACAGGGATGACGGATGGGGAGGCATTGCAGGGATGATAATTGGGCGGTATTACAGGGATGACGGATGGGGTGGCATTGCAGTAATTATGATGGGGCGGTATTGCAGGGATGACGGATAGAGTGGCATTGCAGGTATGACGGTTGGGGTGGCATTGCAGTAATTATGAGGGGGCAAACGGCTAGTGCTGAAAATTGCAGGTGCGGTGCATCAATAATCAACCTGCTTAATTACGCTAATTGCGGTTAGCCCTCGGCCTTTTTTGGAGGGTACTCTGTGGCCGGTGTCGGGGTTGGTTTTCATGGTTTGGATAAACTGATTCATTTGCGGGCCAATACTAATGTGGATTGGTCTGTGTTTACCGTAGTAATACAGGCGATCAAACTGTAGGTTTTCGCATACCCATAATGCCACCTGTTGCATATCGATTGGCTTGTTTTCATTGTTGCTAGCTAAGGTTAAGTCGCAAGCAGCGCCAAGGCGGTCGCAAATGAGTTGTTGGTTTTGATTGAGTTCGTGCGAGCAATGTTGATCTAGTTTTGGAGCAATATGTGGATTGCGGTTTTTTGCGATCTTTCTGGCAAGCTCTGGTGAGCAAAAACCATATGTTAGGGCTATAGGGCCAAAATGGTCAACTATGGGGTCTAATAATTTTGTGGCCAGTAAACTCAGTGCACGCCAGGTATCAGGTTGTAATGGCAGGTTTTCAATTTGGTGTTCGAGCGCGGTGGCACCACAATGTATGAGATCGGCATAGGTAAAATGGCGGCTGGCTTTACCGTTGATATTATAGCTAAACAATTAAAATCCATTGGCGAGGGGTTATTTAAGCTTACCATAGCGCGGATTAGGTCAACTGACCAGATAGAACTGATTTTAACCTATTGTGTATTCCCTCTACTTAGTTACTTCGATGTGTATGCTGACCTTAATAAAAACGTGCCTTGTAATAGCTTGTATTAACTTGGTCAATAATACTGAGTTACGCTTGGCGTTGTTTGACCAATAAAAAAGACTAAGGGCTGTTGACGAGTAAGCGTTGATTATTTGTAGTCTATTTTTTTATCTAACTGTGTTTTTACTGTTTTGTTTTTGTTAATTTTTTAAAAGTGATTAAAATTAAAATAACACTTACATGGGGCCAGACTTAACAATGAAATTACAATTAAAGCTGTTGCTAAGCACATCTTCTTTGAGCATTCTATTTTCGGTTGTGTGTTGTTTAATTTTGGGCGGTATTACGTTAGCGGAATCTGAAAAGTTATTGCTAAAAAATGCAGAAAACAGATTAACGGCTAGTCGTAATCAGGTTGCTAAGCAAGTTGAAAGTTATTTTAATGTGATCCGCAGCCAGGTCAGTACATCAGCTAAAAACCTCATGTATATTGATGCTATGGAGCAATTTACTGACGCGTTTACCCGTCAGGTTGTCACAGATAATGACCATAGTTCGCTTACGCGTTTTTATCAGAGCCAATTTGAGCAAAAGTTTAAAAGTTTAAACCCGGCTGATAACTTATCTGTGATGAGTTTACTTTCTTCTTTGTCAGATAAAGAAAAGTCATTACAGCGAGCCTTTATTGCGGATAATCCCTCCGCACTAGGGCAAAAAGATGAGCTTACCTCGCTTAATGACGGTTCGTATTATGCTGATGTGCATGCAAAGTATCATGAGTCTATTAGGGCGTTTCAACGCGAGTTTGGTTTTTACGATGTTTTTTTGGTTGAGCCCCAAAACGGTAATATTGTGTATTCGGTATTTAAAGAAATCGATTATGCAACCTCTTTACTCCATGGACCATTTGCAAAAAGTGCAATCGCAGAAGCATTTAGACAGTCTCTTGTAACTAAAAGCACTTATTTAACCGACTTTTCAGCGTATTTACCTTCTTATAATGCTCAAGCTGCGTTTATCGCGACCCCCATAATGAAACAAGACCGTATTATTGGTGTGTTAATTTTTCAATTACCGATTGATCGTTTAAATAATATTATGACCCACAATAAAAACTGGACTGACTCTGGTTTTGGTGACAGTGGTGAAACCTATTTAATTGGTCACGACGGGTTAATGCGCTCGGATGCGCGTTTTTTAATTGAGGACCCAACGGCGTATTACAATACCATGAAGAATGTTGGCTTACCTGAGTCGGTAATCCAAAAAATGAAAACCAATGTGACTTCTATGGGCTTGCAGCCGGTGAATACGATTGGCGCTGAGCGGATTAAAAAAGGGGAAACAGGCATTGCCATTTTTAATGATTATCGCAATATTAGTGTTGTGTCTGCCTATCAACCCCTTAAGGTAGAGGGACTCAATTGGGGCGTATTAAGCGAAATTGATGAAGAGGAAGCACTACGGCTTGTGGCTTTGTTAGAGCAAAAAACGCTGATGTCGCTAATTGTGTTGTCTATTGCTGCATTGATTATTGGTAGTTTTGCTGGTTGGGTGTTGGCCACGACTATCACGTCACCGTTGCGAATCATGTTAGATACCGTTAATCAGTTGTCGTCGGGTAAAGGTGATTTACGTATCCGGTTACCTGTGAGCGGCAGTGATGAACTGGCAACGTTGGCTACAGGAGTGAATAAGTTTATCGATTACCTGGACAATACGTTTTCAAGTTTGATGGCTTCGATTATTAGAATGCAGCCCATGTCTGAAGATGTGAAAGACATTAACGCCCATTTAATTGAGTATGCTAACAACACGCAGGAGCAGTCTGTTCATGTTCAGCAACAATTAACCGATTCGTTAAGTTCTAGCCGAGTGGTTGACACTGAATTAGCCAATATTAAAACGGCAGCCACACATGCGTCGCAAGAGGTCAGTGTGGGTAGAACAACCGTTGCTACAACCGTTAAGCAAATGCTGGCGTTACAGCAAGATATTAGCAGTGCCGCAGAGGCAGTTAATTTACTGGAACAAAACGCCAATGAAATTGTGCGTATTGTCGATGTGATTAAAACCATTGCTGAGCAAACTAATTTATTAGCACTTAATGCCTCAATTGAAGCGGCAAGAGCTGGAGACATGGGCCGTGGATTTGCTGTAGTGGCCGATGAGGTGAGGGGCCTTGCTTCTCGTACTCAAGAGTCGACAAATGACGTGGCAACTATGATTAATAATATTACAAAAAGCACAGGTCAAGTGGCGATTATTATGAAGCAAAGCTTAGAATCCACGCGTGAATGTGCTGTTAATGTGAATAAAACGGAGTCTAGTTGGGGTGATATTGAGTCTGCAATGCAAACAATAGAAAAATACGTACAAACGATTGATGTAGCGATACAAGGGCAGCTTCATTCATTGTCTGGTGTGTCTGACAATTTTAACAACATGGATACCAGTTTTGAAAACACTCGCCAATCTATTGAGCTTTGCGATCATGTCAGTATTGATATTACCAAGTTAGGTGCCAGACTGCGTGAGTTAACTGACTCGTTTGAGGTTACAAACGATGAATACTCAACTAAGCGCCGTAAAATGATAAGAAAAGAAGACGAAATGTAACTTTTATAATTACTCAACATGTGTTGTGTCGATTTTTGTTCAAACTGACTAGATTTAGTTACAGTATCACTAAGCGTTGAGCGCCGAGTTTATAGCTAAACATCTTGATAAAAAAAATGGTCTTCATAATGAAGACCATTTTAGTATTTTAATGCTGCTTAACACGTCAAAATATATGTAAATTCAGTTGCTTAAATAACAACCGTTTGATTATTTAGCTAGTTTTACAAAGTAATCAAATATTTCTGGTACGTTACCGTTACCTAAACCTTCGTCAAATGCTGCTTGTAAGTTAGCAGATGAACCTTCAGCAATTTTAGATTCTGTGCCTAAATCTTCTACCATTTTTAAGAAGTAGCCTAAATCTTTATTTGCGTTAGCAATCGAGAAACCTAGGTCGCTTACGCCATCAACCGCGTAGTTTTTACAAAACTTCATAAACGGTGAGTTAGATGGGCCAGCTGACATGATGTCAAACAATTGTTGACGGTCAACACCTGCAAGTTTCGCAACAGCAAAAGCTTGTGACATTGCGCAAACTGTGGTCATACCCATAAAGTTATTGATTAACTTTGTTGTGTGGCCAGCGCCTAATTCACCTAGGTGGAATACGTTTTCGCCTTGATCGTCTAATACAGGCTTCACTTTATTAAAGGTGTCAATGTCGCCAGCAGCCATGATGTTTAATAAGCCATCTTTAGCGTGAGCAGGGGTGCGGCCTAGTGGTGCGTCTATCATACCTGCGCCTTTTGCGGCCAGATCTGCACCAATTTTACGTGTAGATGATGGAATAGAAGTACCAAAGTCAATCAGTACTGAACCTTCTTTAATGCCTGCTAAAATACCGTCGTCGCCATAAACTAGCTTTTCTACTACGGCTGAGGTGGTTAAACATAACATGACGATGTCACTGGCTGCAGCAAGCTCTTTTGCTGAACTAACCGCTTTAGCACCACGAGCAACACACGTTGCAACGGCATCTTTGTTAAGATCCATTACATTTAATTGGTAACCTCTTTTTTGTAGGTTCTCAACCATGTTGCCGCCCATAAGGCCTAGGCCGATGAAACCGATGACTGGTTTTGTCATATCTAACTCCTAAATATATTAGTTAATGCGTATCTGGCAATTAAAAGTGCACACCTGCGTTTAGAGGTAGGCAATGTCTTGTGCTCAATCAACTTGAAGATCTGTGTTTCAGAGCTTCACCTTGTTTTCAATACTAGGCGCGTTAATGCGGTAATGTAGGTACCTTATAAATTAACGCAACAACGTAGTAGGAACACGGATAAACTCCCAAGGAGCAAGTTATACACGCGTTTATGCGGCGGCTTTTGTTAATTTAGCTGATTTTGGAAAGGGAACAACCATTACCCATAATCAATGCCTTGCCTAAACGTGTGTAAATTCTTGCTGAAATCGAGCATCTTCAGGTTGTTTGGGTATACATACTGAATGAGCTATTACTACTGTTTATAACTGATCAATGAACTTGTATTACAAAATGTTAGTTAATTACAACCAGATTGTCAACCAATTATAGCAATTGGACATACCAAAAGTAAAATTGGTAAGGTTCTATATAAACCAACTGATTTTAATGAGCTTATTTTAGTTTTTTACAATCTTAATTCGTGTCGTATTTGTGAGTTGTTTGTGTGAGTACATGAATAAAAAAGCCTATCAATTTGATAGGCTTTTACGGGTTGTCGATTAGAACTTGGCGCGCACGCCTAGTGTGTATCGACGGTCTGCTTCGCTATACGCCCAAACCGAACCTAACTCTGTTGTGTATTCAATCGGTTCACCTGTTAGGTTTACCGCATTGGCTACAACAGTGAAGCTTTCGTTGATGTCATAGCTCACAGAGAAGTCAAATTGCCCTCTGGCTTCACGGTAGCTGTTACCTACTGTTGGATCATAGCCGTCTGCTGTAGGGTCGTTTTGGTTAAACACGTTGTAACCTAACGCACCTACCGTTTGAACACGCTTAGTTGTTTGCTCATCTAAATAACGGTCACGCCAGTTGTATGCAAGACGTAGTTGAAGATCTTCACCTTCCCAGTAGATTTGCGTGTTAGCGGTATTTTTAGAGATATTCAACAATGGGTTACCGTCTGGTTGCTCACTGTCTGCGTAAGTATAGTTAGCGTTAACGCCTAAACCTGACCAAATGCCTGGTAAAAAGTCAAACTGCTGTTGATAACCTAGCTCTAAACCTCTTACTTCACCACTACCACCATTGACGTCGGTATCAATTACAATACCTGTACGGCCAGCGGCTTTTTCTGCATCAACATACGCAAGGCCTTGTGCTTCTGTCGCGTTGACTATGTCACCTTGGCTTTGGCCTGCGGTGTCAAGTAAACAGATGTTGTTCCATTGCGTTGTGTTTTGGCCAGTAATGGTCGCAGAGTCAGCTAAACAGCTGCTGTCGCTTTGAGTAAACGATTGCACATCTTTGTAGAATATCGCCGCAGAGACAATCCCGCCGCCGTCAAAGTAGTGTTCAACCGAGAAGTCATACTGAGTGACACGGTATGGATCGAGTTGATATGAACCTTGAGTACCAGTCACTAGCGAGTTATCGATTGACAGTGCAGGGCTTAGCTCATCAAAGTCAGCACGGCGCATCACTTTTGCCGCTGCAAAACGTAATAATGTTTCTTCAGATAATGTGTAAGTTACGTTTAAACTAGGTAAAAAGTCTGAGTAGTCATTTTTACCCGTTGTTAGAATACGGTTACCGTTTGAGTCGATTGAGTCAACAATGCTTGATTCCAACTCTGTTTGAATGTAACGACCACCCACAACGGCTTTAATGTCTTCAAAGTCTAGGTGGAATTGTGCGTAAATAGCACTGGTTTTCTCGTTAATCTCTTTATAAGCGCTTGTGTCTTCAACCATGTTGTCTGCAAGTGATCCATCCATCGCATAGGTGGTACCTGCTAACATCTGCTGTACAAGTGCATAAGTTGCTTCAGTGTCTTGTAAACGTTCAGCATCGTAAACATTGTAAGTCAACAAATCGTTTTGACCTGCAATACCGGTTTGGTCAAATGAGTTGTCCATGTTAATGGTTTTGAAACTGCCGGCAATGATTGGGTTATCAATCCAGGTTGGGCTGTATAAACCATCGGCATTTTTAGCATTCTTATAAGCGTCTTTTAACGTGCTACCATTTGGCTTAAGGTCAAAACGGTTAGCGGAATAGTCACGGTCGGTAAAGCGCACACCGGCTTTTACTGCACTGACAAAGTCAACACCAATATCATTGATTTTAAAGTCGAAACGTAATGCTTGTTCTTCGTTATTTGTGTCTAATGTTTTATGGAAAAACTCACGGAAAACAAGGTTGTCTGGGTTAGTTAACATACCTGTGTCAGCAAACACGTAAGATGGAATACCATCACCGCTGGTTGAACTACCCGTACTGGTGTGTGTGACAAGGCTTAGGGTTGGATCGGTACGTTCAATTGGACGTAGGTTAAACTCTGATGCAACTTGGCGTTCTTCTGACTTAGAAATTGAGTACTCACCAGACAATTCGATGTTGTCAGTAAGGTTCCACTCTGCGCCGATGGCATGAGATGACGTTTCATTGGTGGTAAAGTCACTCCACGTTTTTGGAATAGTTAACACACCGGTTAAATCGTAATTGTGTAGTTGACCATTGCTGTCATAGTAAGAATCGCTTCTTGGTACAACAGTTCCGCCAACGTCAAGAATAGAGTAGGCTGCTTGGCCGCCGTCAAGTTCAGTTGCGTTCATGTCAACGTAGATGTTTAAATCTTCGTTTGTTGGCGCCCATTGTAGTGATAAACCGTAAGCGGTACGTTCACGCTCTTCGGTTTTTTGCTCAACGGTGCTTTCAGTACGACGTAGGTATTTACCATTTGGTCCACCAGATACATCAACTGTGCCGTCACCATCGATATCAATATCATTTTGTAAGTCGACCTTGTTAAAGTATTCGTCACGACGTAGTTCGCGGTCTTGGTAAGATAAGTTAACTGATGCACCAAAGGTACCGGCTTCGCCTAGATCCCAGTTATTACCCATTGCTGCGGTAAAGTTTGGGGCAACGTTTTCTGTTTTGTCGGCGTATTCACCGTCAAGTGTAAACGCATAAAGCGGCTCAGATAGTTCTAAAGGACGAACCGTTTGCATGTTAACCGTACCACCGAGTGCACCTTCAATCATTTCTGGTGTTGGTGATTTAACAACTTCAACGGTTTTCAAAAAGCTTGAAGGGAAGTCATCTAGGCTAATACCGCCACGGCCAGGACCGGCTGTAGAACGGCCATTTAATAGAATAAGGTTTTCAGATACGCCGCGGATCGTGACCGATTCGCCCACACCAAAATCTGATTCAATTGACACGCCGGTAATACGTTGTAGTGCTTCTGCGATGTTGTTATCAGGTAGTTTACCAATGTCTTCAGCAACAATGGCATCAACAATACGGTCGTCAGTACGTTTAAGTAAATTAGCTGCTTTTAAGCTACCAAAAATACCACGAACCGCAATAACTTCAATTTCACTTGTATCGACTTCTTCTGCAGCAACCTGTTCTGCATCAGCGGCGTATGCTGCAGGCATGCTTAACAATGCCGTCAGTGTTGCGCCAAAAATTGTGATGTTATTGGCTTTCTTTTTTGAGCTACTAAACATAGCGCTTATTTTATTAAGCTTCATAATTCCCCCCAAAGAACTAATTGTTTGGCATTACCAGTTGGTCTACCAATTGTCGTTGTTTTATTCAACACCAACATTTATATAACACGTTACCAATAATTGCAATCTACTTTACCAAAATAACAATCTTGTCATACCAAGGTCTAATGAGGAGAAATTTGAATGGTTTTCTCAATGTTAATAAGCACTAATGCTTATTATAGCTAATAAATAGGACGTATTTATTGTTTAAGAAAAAACAGAATCTTATTTCTGTTAAATTGATTTTGACGTGTCTTAAGTGAGTTACAAAGCCATAACAATTATCTACAATTGGTCAGTCTTGTTTTAATTTGTTGTCATACCAATTTGGTTTGTTACCGAATTACCTACTGTCATGGCATGTCGCAGACTATTTTATTTAGGGATTGGCGTTTTAATTTTTGTCTGCCATTTGTGAGATTGGTTAATGATGATCCCGGTGTGGCTTTTGGTTTATGCCGTCATCCTAAATGCTTGTATGGGGGTACAGGTGGTTTGGTTTATGTCGTCATCCTAAATGCTTGTATGGGGATCCGGGTGGTTTGGTTTATGTCGTCATCCTCAAATGCTTGTATTGGGGATCCAGGTGTTGCTTTGGTTTTTACGCATTTGTTTAACAGCCAGAGCGAACATCTGGATTCCTGCTTAAAAGCATTGCAGTAGTGACATAAGTTCGGCATTGCAGGAATGACATAAGTTCGGCATTGCAGGAATGACATAAGTGCAGCATTGCAGGAGTGACATAAGTGCGACAAGGCAGGGATTACAAAGCGGGTGATGTTGCTGTCGTCTTGTGCCGTCATCCCAAAGTGCTTTTATTGGAAATCCGGGGGTTGATTGGTTATATGTGTGCTTGAGGTTTTTCGTGTGCTGTTTAATCAATAAATAGGCCTTCAATGTGGTTTGAATACCCCACAATAAAGGCCTTAATTATTCGGTTTAACGCATTTACTACGGGTAGTATTAAGCCTCAGTTACTGCTTGGCTTGCAAGATATTCATCGAAAGTACCCTGAAAGTTAACGAGCTTTTTGCCTTTAACATCAATAATTCGAGTTGCAAGTGATGACACAAACTCGCGGTCGTGGCTAACAAATATTAATGTGCCTTCAAATAATTTCAACGCTTGATTTAATGCTTCAATTGCTTCCATGTCCATGTGGTTTGTTGGTTCGTCCATGACCAGTACGTTAATGTCCATCATCATTAACTTACCAAATAGTAAACGGTTTTTTTCACCACCTGAGCAGTTACGGACTTTTTTATTGGCATCGTCTTCGGTAAACAAAAGACGCCCCAACATGCCACGAACCATTAAATCATTGTGTTTTGGCGTGCGCCATAGTGACATCCAGTCAAATATTGACATGTCATTGTCAAAGTCTGCGGTGCTGTCTTGTGGGCAATAACCTATGGCGGCATTTTCTGACCATTTAATACGGCCATGGTTGTGTTGGATTTCATTTACCAAACATCGTAGCAGGGTTGTTTTACCCACGCCGTTTTCACCAATAATGGCAAGCTTTGAGCCCGCTTCTAAAATGAGATCGCCATGTTCAAATAGCACCTCATCAAACCCATGGCCTAGATCTTCTAGCACTAAGGCTTGGCGGTGTAATTTTTTGGATTCGGTAAAACGTATGGATGGCGTAATTCGGCTTGATGATTTAACTTCATCTAGCTTAATTTTATCCATTTTTTTAGCGCGCGAACTGGCTTGCTTAGCTTTAGATGCGTTAGCACCAAAACGGTTAACGAAGTCTTGTAGCTCTTCAATTTCTGCACTTTTTTTAGCGTTACCGGCTAAGAGTTGTTCACGCAGCAGGCTAGATTGTGCGAGGAAATATTCATAGTTACCAGGGTAAATACGCAGCTCACCGTAGTCGATATCTGCCATGTGCGTACACACTGAGTTTAAAAAGTGTCTGTCGTGCGAAATGATGATCATGGTGCACTTGCGTTTATTTAACTCAGTGGCTAACCAACTGATGGTATGAATATCTAGGTTGTTGGTGGGCTCGTCGAGTAATAAAATGTCTGGGTTGGCAAATAAAGCTTGAGCCAATAGCACGCGGAGTTTCCAACCTGGGGCAACTTGTTGCATTAACCCAAAATGAAACGACTCTTCAATGCCTGCTTCTAATAAAATTTCACCTGCACGGCTTTCTGCTGTGTAGCCGTCCATTTCGGCAAATTGACTTTCAAGATCGCCAACACGCATGCCATCTTCATCGGTCATTTCTGCTTTGCTGTAAATGTAATCACGCTCTTGTTTGACTTTCCACAGTTCTACATCACCCATGATGACAGCATCAACCACGGTGTATTTTTCAAAGGCGAACTGATCCTGGCTTAATGTCCCGACTTTTAAACCCGGTGTAATCGATACGTTGCCGGATGTCGGTGCTAATGCGCCGCTGAGTATTTTCATAAATGTGGATTTACCACAACCATTGGCACCAATTAAACCGTAACGATTGCCGTTACCAAATTGTGCCGAAATGTTTTCAAACAACGGCTCAGGGCCAAACTGCATAGTAATATTAGCGGTAGAAATCAAAACAAGTTTCCATAGAGTGATACAGCATTGTTATCGCAAGCGGCTAGGGTGTAGCGTTGTGAAAAGAAGACTGACAGGACGTTAGATAAAAGTGCGCGAATTATACCGATAAGTCATCAATTGTCGATTTATTATCTAATGTTAAATCAGTTTGATAACAAGGATAGGCTAATATTGCCATTAAGTGCACAATTTGCTTGTTAGCATTTACGCCTTCAACAGAAGGGTATTTGAGCTTTTTGTGAATATAATTTTAAAGTTAACAGTGTTTTAGTTAGCTTTAAGTCTATTTTTGTGTACTTGTTCACAACATTTATATCAAAATAAGCGCTCGCTAATTTAATTTTCATGTTTTACTGTTAACTGTCTATACTAAAACCATATATTTTGTCTGGTTTTATTTGGTCTTCCCCAAATAATATTTTTAGATAAACGAACGCATTTGTGTACGTATGACTATGGACTGGTTGAATGATTAAGATAATCTCAAATGTGCTTGTTAAAATTGTGTTTTGTTTGATTACCATTTTATGTTTTGTTGCTTTTACCCCAGCCATTGAGCGCGCTGCGCCTGCAGTTGACTCTCCAGCTGTGTTAACCGATGTTTTGACGCCACAAGAAATCGCATGGTTAGCACAACATCAGCCCATTAAAGTGGGGGTAGACGGTTATTTCCCACCTTATAGTTTTATTGATGAACATGGCAAAGTTGTTGGCCTTGCAGTTGATACGCTTAATTTGATAGGCGAAAAACTTAACATTACTTTTGAAATAGATGATGAATATCACTGGCAAAACATCGTCAATAACTTTGAAAATAAACAACTCGATATCGTGCTTACTATGGTTAATACCCCCTCAAGAGCCGAACGATTTATGTTTACCACGCCAATTATTTACAAGTCTTTAGTCATCATTACTAAAAAAAGCAAGTTCTCTATTTTTAACCGTAGCGACATTGGTGGTAAAACTGTCGCGTTGGTAAAGGGTTATCATTATGCAGAAAAAATCATTGCTGAATTCCCAACAGTAACGCCTTTTTATGTAGACAATATGCGCGAAGCACTAGAGGCTGTGCAAGCTGGTCAGGCAGATGCTGCCATTAGTTTTTTGGCTGCAGCTAATTATTACCAATTTAAATATTCTTTTGCGGATTTAAAGGTTGCGGCTTTTTACGAAAAAAACAATGCAAATGAATCTATTGCGATAAGGGATGATTTACCTATCCTGGCAGTCATTATGCAAAAAGGTCTCGATTCGGTCACCCTGGCAGAAAAGAAAGCAATCAATGATGCTTGGGGCGCAAACATTACTCTGCCAAAAGATTATCAAGAGTTTATTGAGGTGGCAGTGATAACCAGTGTGCTGATGTTGTTACTGATTATTTGGATTATCCAAACAAGGCGTAATAATCGTGCGCTATTATTGGCCAATAAACAAACTGCAAAAGCCAATGCCGAGTTAAATCTCATTAAGGATAATCTTGAGCAGCAGGTGTCAAAAAGAACATTACAGTTAAGCCATAGTGAAAATCGATATCGTGGTTTAGTTGAGTCACTTGAAGACGAATACATATTTTACCAGCATGATACCAATGGCTTTGTGTATTATGTTAGCCCATCTGTGACTCATATATTGGGCCATACGATCACTGGTTTTGGTGATTATTACAGTAAATTTTTAACCAATAACCCTCGCAATGCCAAGATTGCTGATTACACTAAACGTATTTTAGCTGGCGAGCATTTACCACCATTTGAAATTGAAATGTATGACACCAAAGGAAATATTCATACTTTTGAGGTGCTGCAACGTCCTATGCACGACGCAGAGGGTAATTGTATAGGCTGCGAAGGGATTGCCCACGATGTGACATCGCGTAAACAACAGCAAGATGAACTTTACCAATTATCTCATTACGATGAACTGACAGGCTTAGTGAATCGCTATTTTTTTAAACTATTATTAGACGATGAGATCGAATCGTGTCAAAAAAATCAGCAGCCTTTGGCGTTACTTTTTTTGGATTTAACTCGCTTTAAAGTCATCAACGATACTTTTGGGCACAGCGCAGGTGATTATATTCTTAAACAAGCTGCGCAAAGGATTATTAAAAGTTTAACCTCTGAATATACGGTTGCACGCTTTGGCGGTGATAAGTTTTGTATTTCGTTGCCGAACATTGATGCGACAAAAGCCAATCTTATTGCCGTTGATTTAATCGATAATTTTAAACATCACTTTGAGTTTCTTGAGCAAACCATCATTTTAGGTTGTCGAGTAGGTATTAGTGTTTTTCCTGATGATGGCGCCGATGCTGAAGCCATGTTGAGCAAAGCTGACTCGGCCTTGTTTGAAGCTAAAAAAACACCGTTTTGTGTGGCTTTTTGTAATAAAGAACAAGCCATTTTTAATAAGAAGCGATTGGTTATTGAGCAAGGCTTGCGTCAGGCGTTAACCGTGTCAACACTGCAACAACCACAGTTATTTATGGTATACCAACCATTAATTTCGTTACCCGATTGTCAACTCGCTGGCTTTGAAGCGCTGGTGAGATGGGATCATCCCGATTTAGGTATTATTTCTCCTGCTGAATTTATCCCCATTGCTGAGGATACAGGCCTGATATTTGAACTTAGCCGTTGGGTATTGGCTAATGTGTGTGAGCAATTAGTGTTGTGGCATCATCAAGGTTATGATTTTAAACGTGTATCGGTCAATTTATCTGCGCTAGATTTAATGAATATACTGCTAGCAGATGAGCTACTTGCGTTAATTGACGAACATGGGGCACGACCTAGTTGGTTTAAGTTTGAAATTACCGAAACCGCGTTAATGGCAATACCAACGCAATCTATTGATATTTTACAAAAATTTAGACTTGCTAATGTGCATGTGGCTATCGACGATTTTGGTACCGGGTATTCATCGCTGGCGTATCTTAAGTCATTACCTGCAACAACGCTTAAAATTGACCAATCGTTTATCCGCAATCTTATTGATTCAGCTGAAGATCAAGCCGTGGTTAAAGCGGTAATCAGCATGGCACATTCGTTGGGTAAAATAGTGACGGCTGAGGGAGTCGAGTTACAAGCACAGCTGGATTTTTTAGTTGAGCATGGTTGTGATATCGCCCAAGGATATTATTTTTCACGGCCATTAAGCGCCAATGAGATTTGCAAACATTACTTTACTAACCAGACTTAAAACTGGGTTTTATGTGCCAAGCACATCAGATTTAATCGTAGTTTATGGTGTTTTGTTGATACTATACCCAATTAACCTGTAATGCTTGCTGAAATCGAGCCTCTTCAGGTTGTTTGGGTATAAAGGCATTAATGCATATTTGGCATGCAGTACAAAATTGGACATACCATGGTAGAAGAGCAACAAAACAATCCATTACATGGACTTAAGCTTGAAACATTAATTACTGAGCTGGTTAATTGTTACGATTGGAAAATATTATACGCGGCATTAAAGCTTGAATGTTTTAATTTAAATCCGTCAATTGAAGGTTGCATTAAGTTTTTAAAAAAGACCGAATGGGCCAGAGAAAAAGTCGAAAATTTTTATTTATACCGATATAAACGCATGCCAAAAGCGGTAGGCGATCAATTTGATTTAAAACCACGGGAACGTGGCTTTGCTGCCGGCATAGTACCACGTAAGCCAATGGAGCTTACCTTTGAGTCTATCGCAAGAATGCACGCCCAAGCGGCCGAAAATTTTGAAGCAAACCGAAATACCAATGGTCCAAGAGGTGCGGGTAAGCATCAAGTGAATAGAAAAAACACAGGTTATGACAATCGTGCTGGGGCAAGTGCACCCAAGAACTCCTACCGTCGAGATGGTGACAGTTCATCTAAACCTAGTCGTTCTGTGTCGTCAGATCCCAGTAATCCCTGGGGTAAATAATGATACTAAAAGGCCCTGAATAATCAGGGCCTTTTTATAGTAAACTCTAACTAACCTGAGCTCGGGATAATAAATGCCTTTCAAACAGTCCTTTGCCCTGCTCACTGCGTTGAATCGACTTACAATAGGCTAGCTATTGACGCGTCAATTCGCCTTGTTAGCAGAACAAATGACAAGCTTGAAAGTGAGAATGGGTAACATGTTGATTTTAAATAGCATAAGTTCATCCCTTATCCTGAGCTCAGGTTAACTAATTAGCCAGTGATAAATCGGATTCTGCTGCGGCTAACATGGCAAACTCTTCGTCTGCACTTTTTGCGACTAATCGTTTTGAGCTGTAGCCAAAATAATATGCCGCACCAATAACAAATAAGCCCATGGTAAAAATAAAAGCACGTGGGTCAAAGGCATAAACACCTGTTAAGGCTATTAACGACAGAACAAGCGCCAGCCCAGAGGTAAACACTCCGCCAGGTGTTTTGTATGGTCGTGCTAAATTAGGTTGTTTAATACGCAGTAATATATGGCTCAGTGCCATTAATGCATAAGATACGGTTGCACCAACCACAGCCATTGCCAACATTAAATCTCCTTCGCCACTGAGCGAGGCAATAAAACCAAATATCGCAGGTACAATAAGTGCACGGGCAGGGACTTTACGAGACGTAGTAATTGATAATGAACGTGGCAAATACCCTGCACGAGACAATGCGAAGACTAAACGGCTATATCCATAAATAATGGAGAAAAATGATGCCACTAACCCCGCTAATCCTAAAATGTTTACCACAGTTGCTAAACTGTCATTACCGGTCACCTTTAATGCATCTACTAACGGAACCGCACTCGCGCCCATTGCAGCCGCGCCGCCAACGCCTGGCACTAATACCACCACAAGTAACGCGGTAAATAATAAAAAGATCATTGCACCTATAATCCCTTTGGGGACATCTTTTGCAGGGTTTTTAGCTTCTTCTGCAGCTAATGGTACACCTTCAACAGCCAAAAATAGCCACATCGCAAAGGGTAATGCTGCCCATACACCGTACCAGCCTAATGGCAACAATTCACTGGCTCCGGCGGCATCAGTAACAGCAACATCGTATAACTTACTGGCATCAAAATTTGCCACTAACACCACTGCGGTAGCAATAATGGCCAGTACTGCTAACCCACTGATTACCATCATTACTTTTAGCGCTTCACCGACGCCGGCTAAATGGATACCAACAAATACTAAATAAAATAGCGCATAAACCCAAGGGCCGTTAAAGCCAAGCAGTTCTTGTACTGCTGAACCAATAAAAATGACAATGGCAGCAGGTGCTAGGGCGTATTCAATTAATACTGCCAAGCCTGTTAAATAGCCACCGGCAGGGCCCATGGCTTGTCGCGCGAAACTATAACCACCTCCCGCTGTCGGGATGGCTGCTGACATTTCTGCTAATGACAACACTAAAGACAAATACATTACCGCCATCAACATAGCTGCGATGGCAAATCCGCCCCAGCCAGCTTCGGCTATGCCAAAATTCCAACCAGCAAAATCTCCAGATATCACATAGGACACCCCTAAACCTGCTAATAAAATCCAGCCGGCAGTGCCGCTTTTTAATTGCCGTTTGGCAAGATACTCATTGTTATCTGACATTGCATTTCTCCGTTATTATTTGTTATGCGATTAAAAAGTTTTTAGTGTTATTTTGGTGTTCTATTACATCGTCCTGAGTTCGATCTTTTAAATTTACGCCTGTTAACTTGAGCTTTTTAGCCTGTTGTATCAGGTAGATTGTGCGTTTTGCTGCTTCTTGATAGGGTAATCCTGCCGGACGAATATTTGAGATGCAGTTTCGATAAGCGTCAGTTAAGCCCGTTTTAGGCGCCCATGTCATGTATAACCCTAGGCTGTCTGGTGAGCTTAATCCTGGACGTTCTCCAATCAGTACAATGACGATTTGTGAATTGAGCAATTGGCCGATGTCATCACCAATGGCAACTCGTCCTTGTTGTACTAATGTGATTGGCGCTAAGGTTAATGGGGTGTCGGTTGCGTTAAGTTGAGTTATCAGTTCGTTGATAAATGGTTGGGCATTGTTTTGTACTGCCAGTGATGACAAACCATCAACCACCACAATAGCTAAATCGTATGGTTTGTTGGGTATGTTGTTTCGATTAACATAATCGATTAACTGGTTGCGACCATGTTCAGAGAGTTTTCTACCCAGATCGGGTCGTTGTAAATAGGTTAAGCGGTCTATAGCTTGGCTTGTTACCACCAAGGGTGGATCAAGGTTTTCTAATACTGAGGTTGTGGATAGCAAGGTTGTTAAACGTCTGATGTCTAAAGGCAAATTTACGGCATCACGAGCCTGTGCATGTGATAACTGAAACGCGAGTAATTCTGCTGTAGGTAAGCTAATTCCTGCTCTACCTAGCCCAATTCGGGCATCTGTAAATTGGCGTAAATCGCGCCAAGGATTGGCAACCACAGCACCGTTTTGTGCCAATGCTTCATCTGAGTCGATGTGTGTAAATGGTGACTTGGTATTCATTTGCTTCATTTAATGACCTCCTTGTATAGCTCGCAGCGGTTTAGCGAATGCACTTGGGAGGCGATTTGACAAAATGGTGTCTGAAACATCTTGCATGATGTTCATTTTAGTTAACCATTGTTCAAATTCTGGAGCCGGGCGCGAACCTAGCACTCGGCGAACATATAAAGCATCGTGAAATGAAGTGGTTTGATAATTAAGCATAATGTCGTCAGAGCCAGGAATACCCATAACAAACGAACATCCTGCCACGCCGAGCAATGTGAGTAAGTTATCCATGTCGTTTTGGTCTGCTTCAGCATGGTTGGTGTAGCAAACATCGCACCCCATTGGGATGCCAAGCAATTTGCCGCAAAAATGATCTTCTAAACCTGCTCGGGTGATTTCTTTGCCATCAAACAGATATTCGGGACCAATAAACCCCACCACGGTATTGACCAGTAATGGATTAAATTTTCGTGCAACAGCATAAGCCCGAGATTCGCAAGTCTGTTGATCTAAACCGTGATGCGCATTGGCCGACAGAGCGCTGCCTTGACCTGTTTCAAAATACATCACATTACTGCCAATTGTGCCGCGCTGCAGGCTAAGGGCTGCATCTTGTGCTTCTGCTAAGGTATTTAAACTAAAACCAAAACTACTGTTAGTCGCTTCTGTTCCGCCGATGGATTGAAATACTAAGTCAACAGGTGCGCCAGCTTCTATGCACTCAATGGTGTTAGTGACATGTGTTAACACACAACTTTGGGTTGGGATTTGATACTTTTGAATAACATCATCCATTAGTTTCATCAATTTTATGGCCTGTGCCACATTGTCTGTGGCTGGATTAATTCCGATGACAGCATCGCCATTACCATATAACAACCCATCGAGCATTGACGCAGCAATACCATTAACATCATCAGTAGGGTGGTTAGGTTGTAAACGGGTAGAAAGGTGTCCAGGTAGGCCAATCGTATTTCTAAATGCACTACTGACATGGCATTTTTTAGCCACTAAAATTAAATCTTGATTGCGCATAATTTTACTGACTGCAGCGGCCATTTCAGGAGTAATCCCCATGCGTACCGAAGCTAATACCTGAGGTGTTGCGTAATCACTCAATAACCAATTACGAAAATCGCCAACGGTTAAATGACTGATATATGCAAATGCTTTGATGTCATGTTCATCTAAAATAAGCCGAGTTATTTCGTCTTTTTCGTAAGGAATTAAGGCTTCATTCAAAAAGTTTTTTAATGGCACATCGGCCAATGTCATTTGGGCAACCGCCCGTTCTTCAGCAGAGTGCGCAATAACACCAGCTAATCGATCACCAGAGCGTTGTGGCGTCGCTTTGGCCATTAGTTGCGCTAAATTTTTAAAATGATAGGTTTGATTACCTAACATGTACCGGTATGACTGACTCATTAAAACCTCAATATTGACCGCTGCACTCTTGGTATAGCTTTTGCTGAATTGCATTCAGATAAGTTCTGCTCACCTTAAGTCATTCAGCTTAAACCGTACCAAGTGACTATCGATTTTTGGCAAATCTAGTTTTTTAGCTATTTTTCAGATAGATAGGCTTAGGTTTATAGGTGAATAACCAGTGATGAATAAAACAAGAAAGTATTGAGGTCACGTATGCAGCACCATATTGGTCATCAAGCACCACGAAAGAACATTTTTAAAACGACTGATGTTGATCAACAGGCACACAATCTGACGCAATGGCAACAAATTTATGACCAAACCAGTGATGGTGAATTTTATGGCTGTATTGAAGGGGTAACATACCCCCATTCACATGTGTTTAAAGAGTTTACGCAGCGAGCATTAAGACAGCAGTGTAATATTGCCCCAGACTCTGTATGGATAGGTATTCCAGAAAATTCAACTGAAAGTAAAATCAATGGTTTGCATGTTGAGAAACATCAAATTATGTGTCGCACTAGCGAGTATGATTTTGAGTTAATTACGCCAGAATACTTTACTGTATTTGGTATTGTGTTAAATCGACAAGTCTTGCAGGATATAGCAGACATTCAAGGGGTTAATCTAATGAATCTCTTGTCACAAAATCAAGCCCGTTTAGCGATAAACCCGAGTATATTGGCACAAAGTAAACAGGCATTGTCGCAACTACTTGTGTCCAGTGATTTAGGTTTGCAAAGTCAATTACAGCAAGATGTAATCAATACAATAGCCATCAGTTTATTAGGCAAGCAAGAAGCAGTACCAACAGCGGCCCCGAGTTACAAGCATAGATTGATGGTTGTCGATAAGGTAAAACAATTTATTGAAGCTAATCCATATCAAGCAATCACGATTAGTCAGTTGTGTGAGTACACTCATGTTAGCCGCCGAACCTTGCAATACAGTTTTGAATCGATACTAGGCATTAATCCATTACGTTTTTTACGATTAACACGTTTTAATAACGTCAGGCGTGAACTGAAACAACCGGCTCAAGATAAAACAATATCGGTCATTGCTGCAAATTGGGGATTTTGGCATCCAGGGCAATTTACTAAAGATTACACCCAGTTATTTGGAGAAAATCCTTCACAAACACTGAAACGCCATCAAAAATGAACTTAAATGAACCTGGTAATCGTATTGTTCAACCACTGGTGTAATATTGCCATACATCATCATGCTATTACTTGTAACTTATTCATCAATATCAGAGGGAACTCATGGAGATAAAATCAACCAAAGCGATACCGCAAGAAGCGTTTGATTGGTATGACTCGTATGCACATGGCGGGATGGATCGTCGTACTTTTATTGCAAAATTAGGATCATTAGTGGCATTAGGCTACTCAATGAGTGTGTTAACGTCTGCTTTGTTACCTAATTATGCATTGGCAGAACAGGTGTCGTTTAATGATGCAGATATTAAGGCCACGTATGTCAATTTTGATTCACCTTCTGGACACGGTAAAGGGCGAGGGTATTTAGTTGAACCCGTTAATACGCAGGGCCCGTTACCCGTTGTGTTAGTGGTACATGAAAATCGCGGCTTAAACCCTTACATTGAAGATGTTGCTAGACGACTGGCAAAAGCGGGGTTTATTGCTTTTGCGCCCGACGCATTGTTTCCATTAGGAGGGTATCCTGGTAACGATGATGAAGGTCGTCAAATGCAAAGCACGCTTGATAGAAGCAAAATAGAAGAGGACTTTGTTGCCGCGGCTGAGTTTTTAAAAGCCAATCCGCGCAGTAATGGCAAATTAGGCGCGGTTGGATTTTGTTTTGGTGGTTACATTGTTAATTACCTTGCAGCTTATAAACCCGATTTATTGCAAGCTGGAGTGCCGTTTTATGGCACACCGGCTGAAAAAACATTAAGGGCTAATATTAAAGCGCCGTTACTCATTCAGTTAGCTGAACTCGATGAACGTGTTAATGCAACCTGGCCAGAATACGAGCAAGACTTAATCGCAGCTAAAGTGACCTACACCATGCAAATGTACAGCAAAGCTAATCATGGTTTTCATAATGATTCGACAGCCCGGTTTGATGAAGTCAATGCAGAACTGGCGTGGCAACGCACATTAGCTTTTTTTGATAAGTATGTTCGTTAATTTAACAAAGCGATTGAGATGATATTGTTTTAATCGCTTACCTGATATTGCAAGATTTTATTTTAATTATTTCTTGTTTTCATAATAATTATATTGAACAAGATTAATAATATAGGTGAGGTGATTTGCATTTTAGGTTATTAAATTATTTAAGGTAAATTAAAGCATACTGACCTGCAGTACTGATGACCATCATTAAACTATTAACTAACAAAACCGCTGATGAGTAACATTTAAGTTATTGAAAATATTAAACTATGCTGCGTTGAATGTTATTTGGACATCAGTGCCTTTACCGACTTCAGATTGAACCTCAACTTGGGCCTTGTGCTGTTGCAGTATCTGTAAAACGATAGACATACCAATACCGGTACCCGTGCCAATAGGCTTGGTGGTGTAAAAAGCATCAAACATTCTTTGTTTAACTTCTGATGTCATTCCACAGCCATTATCAATTATATTGAGTTTGATTTTATCATTATCTTGAGCCAGTTTTATGGTAATGATTGGGTCATCAGTGTTTGACGCTTCGCAGGCTTGTATAGCGTTAACTAAAATATTAACCAATACTTGATTTATTTCCCCAGTGTTAAACTGAACATTAGAAACCTGACTAAGCTCCTGTTTAATGTGAATATTCTTTAGTTTAGGCCCGAGTAGTTTTACCGCCATTTCAATTGCATTACACAACACAATCTCGGTAATTTGTTCCGTATCTGTTCTCGCAAAAAACAGCAGGTTTTTGACAATATCCTTTATACGGAAAAATCCCTGGTCGGTATCACTAATCAGTTCTGGTAAGTCTTCAATGATAAATTCAATATTGTGTTTGTCTGGATCAGTTAATTGATCTTTGCCAATAACACGTAACAAGTCTGCAATATAACTATTTAATGTGGTGACATTACTTATCACGAAAGCCAACGGATTGTTGATTTCATGGGCCACACCAGCGGCCAATGAACCTAATAATGCAAGTTTTTCTTGTTGAATGAGTGATTGTTGTTGGTTTTTAATTTGCTCTATTTGTTGTTCTAATAACACGTTTTTTTCATACACTTGTCTCGTGTAATCTTCTAGCATCTGCTCAATTTCAGCACGTGCTTTTTTTTCACGAATATAGGCTATGTAGTAAGGGTTTGATTTATCAGTCATGTTTTAACTCTATGTTTAAGATGCATTGTTCTGCACCGTGATGCATACAAGTATCATGTTTAATGCTTATGTGTTGATGGTAGTAATCTGCCGCACCAAAGATTAAGCCTTCAGCGCAAAAACACAGCTTGCGTGGCGAGTGGTATTTTAGTTCGATATTATTGCTATCTAGCATCGTTGAAATAATCGTCGGAAGGGCTGGCTCGTGATACAGTTTATTGACTTCAACATGGATAATATTATGAATCCCCATCACTAACGACGTAAAGTCTGCGAACCGTTCAACGACTTTTATATGGTTGGCGGCTAAACCCGAAAATAAAAATTGCCCAAACGCCTTTATCACATCTTGTATTGGAAGGTTTAGCATGGTCGCCACTTCTGTGACGATGGCAAAGAGTTCATTTTCTGGGTAATTTTTAGCTGAGATATAGACTCTATCTTCGGGAGCATGTTTTGCTAATAAATCATTCCAGACAGCCATTCCACACTGTTTAACTATCATGTCTTCAAGTACATTAAAAATAATACCTTTCATAAAACCCTCTTTGTGTTTATTACAACAATAGCGATTATAGTATGCGTTGTCTTGGACTAAATTATCGCTTCGCCTTGTTGATGTTCTTGCTATTGATTAAATGATGTTATGCGCCAGTTGAATTTCTCTAAGTGTAAGCATAAATGAAGACGTTAGTTGCGCAATTGGTAGCCCTTTTTTTATCGACTCTTCAGCCTGTGTTGCAGCTTCACTCAGGGCGTTTAGACCTAAACATGCACTTGTGCCTTTAATTTTATGTAAAAGTGTTAACAATGAATCATTATCCGAAATGCTAACCATGTGTTCTAATTCGGCCGCAATATTAAGCAGACTATGCAAGTAATCGTATTGCAATTCGTTATCTTCACTGTCGTCTGCAGGTATGTTTATTGATTTTTGCATTGCCACTTGTGGTTGAACAGTTCTCGATGTTGTCAGTAATGTTGACAATATGGTGAGCAATGCATTTTTGTCTATTGGTTTGGTTAATTTGCTATTAAATGGACACGCTTGCTGGTCATTATCACTTTCAAATACATCGGCACTGAGGGAGATTATCGGCGACAAAAATCCACGTTTTCTCAGTTCAGTTGCCGTTGTTAAGCCATCCATGATCGGCATTTGCTGATCCATTAATATTACATCCGGTTTTTGGGCTAGGGCCACTTCTAGTGCTTGTTGGCCATTTTCGGCAAATAATAACTGCAATTGAGTCGTTTTAAGGTAGGATGCAAGCAAGGAGCGAATATCTGGTACATCATCGACAATTAATAAGGTGCCCGTTAATGAATTAACCACATCTTGAGTGAGCGGTTTGTTTGGTGTTGCTATAACACTCGATTTTGGAGCATGTTCATTCGCATCTATCAGTAATGTAAATACGCTACCTTGTCCCAGTTTGCTCGTAAATGATAAATCAATCGCCATGGCATCGGCTAGTTTTTTACTGATATGTAACCCCAGTCCCGTGCCACCAAAATCTCTACTGATGCTTGAATCACCTTGGTTAAAAGGGCTAAACAGTTGTGTTTGTTGTATTGGGTTTATGCCAATACCTTCATCACAAATTCGAATTTGTAGTTGGTTGTTGTGTAATAAAGTGGCGTCTAGGCTGACAGTACCTTGCTTGGTGAATTTAATCGCGTTGCTGAGTAGATTGAGCAATATTTGTTGTAGCCTAAACATGTCAACGTAAACGCTGAGTGTGTCTGGTACAGATATGGTGTAGTTAAAATTTAACTTTTTCTGTTTCGCTAAAATGGCAGTATTATTGATAAGTTCAGTTAAAAATGGCTTTATTTCTACGTTTTCAAATGCGACTTCCATTTTTCCTTCATCAATTTTTGCAGTGTCTAAAATATCATTAATGACATTTTGTAAATGAAGGGTATTACTGTTTATTCGTGTTAGGGTGGCGTGAGTTTCACCTGTTGTTGTGGCTAACAGTTCTTCTGTAAAACCTTTAATAATCGTTATTGGCGTGCGAATTTCGTGGCTCATGTTCGCTAAAAACCGCGTTTTAATGGCTGCGAGTTGGTTTGCTTTATCGCGTTCTTGTGCGAGTTCTTTGGTTCTCTCTGCCACTTTTTCTTCTAGTTCGTCGTTCATGACTATAATTTCTTTCATCGAGTTCATGAGCGCCTTACGTGACAACATCACTTTGTTTTGCATTTCATTTATGCTATTGGACAACATTTCAAATTCGATAGAGCTGTGTTCGAATTCTAATGATTGATAGGCCGGAGTGTCTAAATCCCAATGATGTGCATATTGAGCTATTCGTTCGAGGGTATTGGTATAATTTCGTATAAAGCGAGTAGATAAAATGGTGATGTACTGCATTAATAACATCACTAATAACATCGCAATACTGAGGTAAATAAAATATCTGACCGCATAAGGTTTTACATCTAAATAGTATTGCGCAGTCCAGCGTAAGTTATCGATATTTTTTTGAATAACAATATATTTAGCATCAGATGTAAAAATAATGCTTTCTGGCTGGTTTAAAAATATCTGCCGATAGAATGGGGGGATATAAGGGTCTAGTAATGTTCGATTAGTCCATTTTTTACCTAGTTCACCTAATTGCTCACTTCCCCAAATTTTCTTTGACTGGTTATCAAGTATAATGCGGTTAATGGACACCTCAGCTGTGTTTTGAGTGTTGTTATCATGTAACAAATGGTCTGTTAATGAAACAATGTTGATTGATTGTTCTAGTACGCCGTCAAATTGGCCGTTTTTATACAAGGGGGTACTTACCGCAAACAATAAGTCCTGACCTAGGGTCCTGCCTTGAAATATCTCACTGATGTATGAGCTATTTAACTCTTTAGGTTTAAAAAAGTAACTGCGATCACTGACTGATGCGTGGTTAACGGTATTGTCGTTAAATCCTGCTTTATAAAATTGTATAATGTTTCCATGTTTATCTGTCATCAATGCCGAAATACTTTCGGGATGCTTATCAGTCATGACTTTTAAGGTTTCTTTATTGATATAGTCTTGTCCAAGGCTCGCAAGCATTTCTATTTCATTGATGTAACTGTCAATATGCCTGCCAATGCTGTCAACAAATGTGTTTTGTACTTTGTCGTAATAATTAAGTTGTGATGATAAGTGAAGGCCAATAATACCCTGTAAAATCATTGCAATTAAGATGGTTGCGGGTACTGAGCAATATAGCGCGATGCGGTGGCTTAGTTGAAGTTTTAAGCTCTGTTTTTTGTGTATTACAGGTGAGCTTGTGATGTTTTCTAATAATAAAGCCGTTCGTGTACATAGAACAAATATGCAAGTATTAAGAATAACGGTCCAGGCAAAAAGATCGAGCGAGTCATAAAAAATGCCATAACCACATAATCGGTATATCAGGCTGATCAACAAGGCATAAACGAGTGTTATTTTCCATAAAGGTTGAGTTAATTTTAGGGTTAATGGCAGCAGTAAAAGCAATTGTAAGCTGTTACCTAACCAGACTATTTCGCTGTTAAGTGGCAAGGTCACCAAGATCATGCTTAGCAATGCCCACAGGAATCCTAATCGAAATAAAATAATAAAAAATGCCACATTGCCCATTAAAAATGGCACCACAAAAGGCAGGTCTACTGCAATAGTATTCATTAATATGCCAATTAACGACATGCTGAAAAAAAACCGTAAACGTCTTATCGTTAAAGGTTTTGCGATCAGTAATGTGGGTTTATTGGTTAATATCATGTCAAATTAACTCTTTGTTATTAATCACTACAAGATACTTTTGTGCCATGTTTATTCTTATGGCTTCGCAAAAATAACCTGGCATGGGGTATGAGAAATAAGACAATTTATTTGTGGCCATAGCGTCTCATTTGTCTTTAATGTCTTATTTGTCTCTTAGGGTAATGTATGCTATAAATGGTTAATAATCAAGCGGTGCAAATGTAGACAAAACATGAAAACCTTAAAACCGAGTGAAATAGCCCAGTATTGTGATGTGCACCAAAGAACGGTCAGTCGTTGGATAGCTCAAGGGCAGCTCAAGGGGCATAAACTGCCCGGTCGGGGCAATTATCGCGTGCTGTTAAGTGACTTTATCTTATTTTTGCAAACGCAAAATATGCCTATGCCAGCAGAGTTAATCACTCACTCCAGTGTCGAGCAAAACTCGGTTGACGCAGCATTACAAAAACGAATTTTAATTATTGATGATGAAACAGAGATCCGCAATGCGATACGCAGAGTGCTAGTGAAAAAGGGCTTTGTTATCGATATTGCAGCCGACGGTTTTCAGGCAGGTGTAAAAATCCTACGTGACAAACCACACTTGATCACCTTAGATTTATCAATGCCAGGTCTTGATGGATTTGATGTGTTGACCTTTATTCGTGCGCAACCAGAATTAGCAGACATTAAGATTGTAGTTATTTCTGGATTATCTGATCCTCAGTTACAAAAAGCCTTGGAGTTAGGTGCTAATGCTGTGCTGCCTAAACCCTTTGACAACACACAACTGATATCGACGATTAACAATCAATTAAAGTAAATAGGAATACTATGACTAACAAGCTGCTAATTGTAGATGATGAAGTTGCTATTTTACGTGCATTGAGTCGAGTGTTGACGCGCGCGGGATATCAAGTTTTTAAAGCAAATAGTGGCGAAGAAGCCCTAAGTATTATGCTGCAACAAGTGTGTCAGGTGGTTATTTCAGATTTTAGAATGCCCACAATGAATGGCGCTGAATTGCTCGCAGCAATTAAAGCCCAATATCCAGAGACAATGTGCATGATCCTCAGCGGCTATACTGATTTTAATTCTGTGGTTGCTTTAATTAACTCTGGAACAGCATTTCGATTTTTACAAAAACCTTGGGATGAACAAACGCTGTTTACTGAAGTGAAAGAAGCCTTTAGTACTTTTCACAGTCGTGCACATCAACAGCAAGTCAACTTGCTCATGTCCAATACTGCTGAAGCGCTGGTTGAATTACACCCTAATGGCCAATTGGGACGCGTTAATGGTGTTGCTAAACAATTATTTGATTTTACCCAAAACCACATTTTATTGTCTGATATGTTTCCGTATTGTACTGATAACGGCGTATCTGCATTGTTTGAAGATGATTTACACACAATCACTATGCAAAACCGTCAAGGCAAAAATGTTGAATTACATTTTAAGCTGGCAACAGATAATTCTCGATTTTTTGAGCTGCATTTTGTTAATAAAAATGACGATGCGGTGTCTAATCGCAAGCCGTTGGCGGCATTTTTAGACAAAAATGAATTGTTGTCGTCTGTAGATGGTTTGATTAAATCAAACACCCATTTTGCAATGATTGCGATTCATTTAAAAAACTATAGCTATTGGACTGATATGATGGGCTTGCCAGAGAGTACAGCCTTATTCGATGAAATTACTTCCACAATGTTAAGCCAATCTAAACAGTTTAATGCGTCTTTATCATTTTTGAGTGACGAACACTTTGTTTTACTCTTGGATAATTACAAATCTGAACTTGATTTACATAAACAACTTACTGATTTTATTGAGCCGTTTAATACGAGCCGGTTTTCAGACAAATCAGTGCACGTGGAATTTGTTATTACCTATTGTATTGCCCATGAAGATGGCGATAACGCTCAACAGTTACTCAATAACGTATTAATGTCTAATCGTTTATATCGTTCTTCGCATACCCATTTTTTTATGCGTTATGATGCTGCGATGATAGAGCAAAAACGCAATCAGTTATTGATCAGTAAAGCGTTATTTCATGCCGTCGAAAATGATGAATTGTTTTTGCATTACCAACCTAAATTTGATTTAAACAAAGGTAAAATTTGCAGTTGCGAAGTGTTGTTACGCTGGAACCACCCTGAATTGGGTAATGTCTCGCCAGGGGTGTTTATTCCTATCGCTGAACAAGAAGGTCAAATTATTGAGTTAGGTTACTGGGTGATAGAGAGTGCATGTAAAGCGATTTCGAGTTGGACACAAAAAGGCATTCACCTGGACAAGGTCGCAATTAATGTTTCTGGTAAACAATTATCGCAAGTTGATTTTATTCCTCGTGTCGAAGCTTTACTTTCTGGGTTTGATATCGATATGACCAAGCTTGAATTTGAGTTAACAGAATCATGGCTTGTTGATAACTTGGAAGAAAGTGCTGAAAAATTAACGCGCCTTAAAAATGCGGGGATCAGTATTGCAATGGACGACTTTGGTACTGGGTATTCATCTTTGTCTTATTTATCTAAACTCCCCATTGACGTACTTAAAATCGATCGGTCACTTATTACGGATATCGTTCATAATGTAAACACCCAAAGTATGGTCGGTAGTGTCACCCGTATGGCTCACGATCTCGGTATGCAAGTGGTTGTTGAGGGCGTTGAGCAGATTGATCAAATCAAGTTGTTAGAAAAACTCAAGTGCGATGTTATTCAAGGGTTTATTATTGCTAGGCCCCAGGCTGAAGATCATTTTACTGCGCTGATTTCTAATGCCGATGTGTCTATTGCTTCTGTGATGGGTAAAATATGAAAAAATTGACTGCACTGTTTATAGATGATGATGTATTTATGCTTAAAGCATTGCAACGTACAGCACGCAGAAGTAAGCCTGATTGGGATTTTTATCTTTGTGAAGATTGTAATAATTGGCAATCGGTATTACCAATTGGTGTCATTCCTGACGTGGTTTTTTGTGACTACCTCATGCCACAAAGTAATGGTGATGATGTTCTGTTAGACATAGCAAACATAATTCCTTCTGCGGTGAGAGTCTTACTGACAGGTGATACGGCCGAAGATGTTGTCACTAAAGTCAGTGCCATTACCCATTTTGTATTGAAAAAACCTTTTTCTATTGACGATTTAACTCATGTCTTTTCATGTGTAGAGCGTCTTAATACTCTCAATTTTAACCAAGAAACTCGTAATAAATTTGGACGAATAGGTTACTATTTTGCCTTACCTGAGATTGTCACAGAGGTACAGAAATTGTTTGCCTCAGATGACGTCGATATAGAACAAGCCGCAGACGTTATTATCCATGAATCTTTTATTGCCGCTAAAATTATTCAACTCGCCAATTCAGCTTTTTTAGGATACAGCCGCCCAACGGTGTCATTGGCGGAAGCAATAAAGCGTTTAGGATTAAAAATGACAGAAACCATTGTAATATCAATGGCTGTCAGTGATTGCCTGCGTGATAAAGTACCCGCTAATTTGCACCATTTGATTAATGACTGGGCATTTAATTTTTCTAGTCAATCAAGACAATTGAGCCAGTCTATGGGGTTTAACTCTGCTATGACCGACATGGTATCAATTGCTGCCTTACTTACAGGTATTGGCCAATTAGCACTGATTGCTGAGTCAGATGAATACATCAATACAGCTGAATGTGATGAACAGTTATTTGTGCTCAGAGATGCAAGTATTCTTACTGTGTATATTTTGACCTTGTGGGGGTTTTCTGTCGATCTTTGTAAACTGATTTTGCTACAAGATAATCCTAATTTTGGCGCTCAAGCTTTCAACGAAGACAAACTGGGTTTAATTATGTATTTAGTTAAATTGAGACTTTTATGTAAGCTTGATAAAAGCGAAAAAGAGACTCTGTTAAACTTGGTTTCAGACAAACAAATAGTCGACTGGATAGACGAAAACTTATGATGTTGTTAAATATTGTGGTGGCAAGTCTCAATTATAGGCTACAGATGTAACGCTATAATACAAAACGCATTAATGAATAAATCGCTAAAATGTGTCCAGCTGTTTTTGTTTATAATACAAACACTTAACAACATTCTTGCGCATAGCACAAACAGTAGCAGTATTGCATGCTGGAACATATTCACATACTTACGCAAATGGGTATTAAACTGGTTTTGTAGTGCTCGATGCTGCAAGTATCATCTTATTTCTTAGCCATTTGTTAGCGGGTTCCTTATCGACATTTACGTGCCAATACAAATGTATGCCAATTTCGGGTAAATCGACCGGCATGGGATGTGTGGCTATATCGAGCATTTCACTGTACATCTGAGCGGCGGTTTTAGGTAAGGTTAGAAGCATGTCATTGTTTAATATAACTTTACATGCAGATAAAGCCTGTTGGCATCGCAGTGCTATTTTGCGGTGATAACCCATTCGCGATAGCTCAAAATCCTCTAAGCCTGGTCCTGTCGAACGAGAGGATACCAACACATGATCAAGTTTTAAGTAGGTGTCTAAATCAAGGGTTGTAGACAGTGCGGGGTGGCCTTTGCGAGCCACTACGACTAATTTATCGCGTTGCAGTTGGGTATGACAAATGTTGTTACTAACAGGTAATAACGCATCAATGGCTAAATCGATATCACCACTGGCTAATTTATTTTCCAGTTCGTTACGGTTAACTCGCTTATTGCTATTGAGGTGAATCGCTGGTGACTCTAGCGATAAACTTTCTTGTAAAATGGGCAGGTAGTATGGCTCTAACGAGCCATGCAATGACAACGAAAAGCTTTTGCGAGACGTGAGCGGTTCAAATTGTCTCGATTGCACTAAACACACTTGCAGTTGGTGCAATGCCTCACGAACATCGTCAATCACATTTTTGGCTACAGGGGTAGGTCGCATCTCGTTACCCTGCCTTATGAATAAGGCGTCATCAAAATGTGCCCTGAGTTTACCGAGCGAGTGGCTAACAGCCGGTTGAGATAAATTCAATACCGAGGCTGCCTTGGTAATATTACCCTCACAATAAATCGCATCAAAAACCACAAATAAATTTAAATCAATTTTCATACTCACCCCAATGATGCGCTTATGCGTTGTTTATTACAGATAGCCTAGCTTAACTATTTAAAATACAAATAGTAGGGTATAAGAACTATTCATTTGTTCAATTTAGAGCTTGGGATTAGCATAGTCAAGTAGATTAAATTACCTATGCATTTTCTGCTTAAGTAAGAGGTTTAAACAAAACAGAAAATCAATCGGGTACATTTTTGTGCTGGCTGTTAGGTTATTGGGTTTTCATAACATTGTGTTGTTTCTGACTTCATTTTTATTACCGAGAGACATTTAATGGCTGCAATTTATTTGATTAGACATGGGCAGGCTTCTTTTGGAAGTAGTGATTATGATCAACTGTCGGAAAAAGGGTGTCAGCAATCTGCAATGTTAGGTCAGTATTGGCGTGCAAGATCAACGCCTGTTAAGTTTTATTGCGGTGATTTATTAAGGCATGGTCAGACACTGTTGCACTTTTCTAAAGGATTAGCGATTAACACCATTCCAACGGTTCTGCATTCTGGATTTAATGAATTTGACCATGTAGACATTTTGCAAAAGTACAACAGTGAGTGGCATCACTTTGCACAGATGAACGCCAAACTACAGCAATTTGAACAGCCAAATAAAGTCCTTCACAAAGAGTTTTACCAAGCGCTTAATCGCTGGATGAGCGGTAACCACGATTTAGAATACAAAGAGAGTTGGCCACAATTTAAAAGCCGTTGTATTCGTGCTTTACACAATATTATTGAGCAGGAATTGGCTAAAAAGCGTGGCATGGACACAGCTAAATCGCACGCCAGTCAGCCTAAAGACATTTTGGTATTTACCTCTGGCGGCACAATATCAACCATTATTCAGTATATATTGCAGTTAAGTGATCAGCAGACGTTGGCGGTAAATCAACAAACACGAAATACCAGTGTCACTAAGTTGCTGTTTTCTGAAAACAGGTTAAGTGTCGACTATTTCAATAATTACAGTCATTTAGAAATGGCTGGTGATGAATGGATAACCTTTAGATAACCCATGTGTTATACAAAAGCATCTGCATTTTATGGTTGAGTTAATTAACGTTTAGGTCAGTAACCTACATAACTCAGTAACCTACACAACAAGGATAAAAAATGAATACTGGTAATTTATTTGATTTAACAGGGAAGGTGGCGTTGGTTACAGGTGCGAGCCGAGGCATTGGTGAGAGTGTGGCTAAAGTATTGGCGCAATATGGTGCCCACGTTATTGTTTCGAGTCGTAAAATTGAAGCATGCCAAGCGGTTGTAGAGCAAATTATTGCCGATGGCGGCAGTGCCCAGGCCATAGCGTGTCATATTGGTGAACTCAATCAAATTGATGCTATTTTTGCAGCCATTACGGAGCAACATGGCAAGTTAGATATTCTTGTGAATAATGCGGCGGCCAATCCCTATTTTGGTCACATTATTGATACTGATTTAGCTGCTTTTCAAAAAACCGTTGATGTGAACATTCGCGGTTACTTCTTTATGTCGACTCAAGGCGCAAAATTAATGAAAGCCAGTGGCGGCGGCTCGATCATTAACGTGGCGTCTGTAAATGGGGTTATTCCTGGTGATTATCAGGGCATCTATTCAGTCACTAAAGCGGCTGTGATCTCAATGACTCAGGCATTTGCCAAAGAATGTGCCCAATTTAACATCCGTGTTAATGCCTTACTGCCTGGCGGCACTGACACAAAATTTGCCTCGGCATTGGTAGACAATCCTGCCATTTTAAAACAACTGATGCATCACGTGCCGATGAAGCGCGTTGCGCAGCCTGACGAAATGGCTGGCACTGTGTTGTATTTGGCCTCAAATGCTTCAAGTTATACAACCGGTACTGCCATCAATGTTGATGGTGGCTATTTGATTGGTTAATGCAGCCCAACAATATCCATATTAATAAGCACACTTTAGGAATGAATGATGAATAGCACTCAACACACTGGCATTAATAAGCTATTTGAATCGTTTTCAAATAAATCATTATCGCTTAAAAATAAAACGGTAATGGCACCAATGACCCGCGCGTTTTCGCCTAACTATGTCCCAAATGATGAGGTTGCAGGTTATTACCGTCGCCGTGCAGAAGGGGATGTGGGATTAATTATTACTGAAGGCACCTTTATTTCCCATAAAGCGGCTAACGGCTATGAAAACGTACCCGCCATTTATGGTGAGGCTGCGTTAGCCGGATGGAAGCATGTGGTTGACGAAGTACACGCAGCAGGCGGCAAAATTGCGCCTCAGCTTTGGCATGTTGGCGCGGTGAGAAAGCCCGGTGTAGGCCCAGACAAAGAAGCACCTGCATACAGCCCATCTGGATTATACAAACCTGGTGCACCAAATGGTGTAGCCATGACACAAGCTGACATTGACGAAGTCGTCGCGTCATTTGCCCAAGCTGCGCTTGATGCAAAAAACATTGGTTTTGATGCGATTGAAGTTCATGGCGCACACGGTTACCTCGTTGACCAATTCTTTTGGGAAGGCACCAATCAACGCGATGATAAATACGGTGGTTCGCTAGAAAATCGCACTCGCTTTGGCGTTGAAATTGTTCAAGCCATCCGCGCAGCAGTGGGCGAAGACTTTACGGTTATCTTCCGTTTTTCTCAGTGGAAACAACAAGATTACACTGCAAAATTGTGTCAAACCCCTGAAGAGCTAGCCACCTTTTTAGGCTTATTAAGCGATGCGGGTGTAGACATCTTTCATGCCAGTACTCGCCGTTTTTGGGTGCCAGAATTTGAAGGCTCTGATCTAAACCTTGCCGGTTGGACTAAAAAACTGACCAACAAACCTGTTATCACCGTGGGTAACGTTGGGCTTGACGCTGACTTTATTGGCGAAGGCAATGCTGATTTGTCTGGCACTTCAAACCCTACGGGCATTGATGAATTATTGGTGCGCTTAAATAACGACGAGTTTGATTTAGTCGGCATTGGACGTGCGTTACTGGTTGATCCGCAATGGGTTAATAAAATTAAAACCAATGCCATCAATGAGATTAAGCCGTTTAACAAAAAATCATTGATGTCGCTGAGCTAACCCATTTGCAGCGATTGATTAGCGCCACTTAATTACGCACTAAGTTCCAGTTAAAGGACAGCATATGAATTTTGAATACAGCGAAAAAGTTCAAGGGTTAATTAACCAGGTCAACGAGTTTATGGATTTGCATGTTTATCCGGTTGAGGATGAAATGCACAGGCAAGTTGCCCTTGAACCCTGGTCAACGCCGCCGTTAATGGAAGAGCTTAAGGCCAAAGCAAAAGCACAAGGTTTGTGGAACTTGTTTTTACCTGTGGCATACGGTCAATACAGTGGCGGATTAACCAATTTAGAATATGCACCATTAGCTGAAATTATGGGTAAGGTCATGTGGGCGCCCGAAGTGTTTAACTGCGCTGCGCCAGACACAGGCAATATGGAAGTATTGGCTAAATACGGCAGTGAAGCCCAGAAAAAACAATGGTTAGAACCACTGCTTGAGGGCAAAATCCGCTCTGCATTTGCCATGACCGAACCTGAGGTTGCCTCAAGTGATGCAACCAATATCGAGTTGAGTATTGTTCGCGATGGTGACGAATATGTTATCAATGGCCGTAAGTTTTACATCAGCGGCGCCTGTCGTAAACAATGCGAAATCATGATTGTGATGGGCAAAACCGATCCAGACAATACCAATCGCTACATTCAACAATCTCAAGTGCTTGTACCAATGAATACCCCGGGCGTTAAGGTGGTGAGGCCAATGCAAGTGTTTGGCTACGATGATTCGCCTGAAGGCCACGCTGAAGTGACCTTTACCGACGTGCGGGTGCCAGTTGACAACATTATTGTGGGAGAAGGTAAAGGGTTTGAAATCGCCCAAGGCCGATTAGGCCCAGGACGAATTCATCACTGCATGCGCTCAATTGGCATTGCACAGCGTGCTTTAGATTTAATGTGCAAACGCGTCAGTGAACGCATTGTTTTTGGTCAGCCGATGATTAAGCAGCAATCGGTTCGAGAAGACATTGCCAAATCTGCCTGTCAGATTGAACAGGCACGGTTAATGACATTAAAAGCGGCGCAAAAAATGGACACAGAAGGCAACAAAGCGGCAAAAGATTTAATCGCCATGATTAAAATTGTCGCCCCTAGCATGTCACTTGATGTTATCGATCGCGCCATTCAATGTCATGGCGCCGTGGGTGTTAGCCAAGATACCTTTTTAGCACATGCCTGGGCTGGTCAGCGAACCCTACGGTTAGCCGATGGCCCTGATCAGGTGCACATGATGCAACTTGGTCGTGATTTAGTGAAAAAAGTGACGCAATAACTTTGCCGGCAGGCCAACAGGTGCTGGGGTGAGTTGGCCTGCCATTATTATTGATGACTGTCATTGATCAAATAATAAGAGTATTGACAAATGCCACATACGTTTCCAATGGATAATGAAAAGCTCAGTGCTTATTTGCAGCAACATGTTGATGGCTTTCAAGGGCCTATTAGCCTTGAAAAGTTCTCGGGTGGACAATCTAATCCTACTTATAAAGTGACTGCTCAGTCTGGCGTGTATGTATTACGCCGCCAACCACCTGGTAAGTTATTAAAATCGGCCCATGCGGTTGATCGCGAATACCGGGTACTCGATGCACTCAAAAACACTGCTGTGCCGGTTGCTAAGGTTTATCACCTGTGCGAAGACACGAGTGTGATTGGTTCGATGTTTTATTTAATGGAATATTGCGATGGCAAGGTGTACTGGAGTGCATCGTTAGCAGAGGTTGACACCAATGAACATCGAGCCGCTATGTACGATGCGATGAATAAAACCCTCGCGTCACTGCACAGTGTCGATGTTGAAGCCATTGGCCTAAGCGATTTTGGTAAGGCAGGTAACTATTATGAGCGTCAATTGGGGCGCTGGACCTCGCAATATCGCTTAACTGAATTGCAAACCATCCCTGCGATGGATGTGTTGATCCAATGGCTTGAAGACAACTTACCGCCAGATGATGGCCGTGTGTGTCTTGTGCATGGTGATTTTCGGTTAGACAACATGATGTTTGCCAAAACCAACGTTGAGATCATTGCGGTGCTGGATTGGGAGCTTTCAACCCTAGGCCACCCGTTTGCCGATTTAGCTTATCAATGTATGCAACTGCGTATGCCTGCAGGCATGGGGACGATTGATGGCTTAAAGGATGTCGATAGAGCCAGTTTGGGCATTCCGAGCGAAGAAGAATATGTTGGCCAATATTGTCAGCGTATGGGCATTGAACGTATCGATAACTGGGCGTTTTATTTAGCGTTTAGTTTTTTCCGTTTGGCCGCAATTGCTCAAGGTGTGGCTAAACGCGCCACCGAAGGAAATGCCTCTAACGAAAACGCCAATCAAGTAGGTTCGTTTGTTGCGCCACTGGCAAAAATGGCACTACAAGTCATCAACACCGCTGAATAACCATAAAAACAACAAGACCATCAATGACAGGAGTTACTCGCATGGATCCATTATTAGATTTTACTGGCAAGGTTGCCGTGATCACAGGTGCTGCACAAGGTTTTGGTAAGTTATTGTCGCAGGAACTGGCTAAGCGAGGCGCAAAATTAGTGATAAGCGACATTAATGAAGCTGGTGTGCATCAAGTGGCAGATGACATTGCTGCCACGGGCGCTGAAGTGGTCGCAATGAAATGCGATGTATCAAAAGATGAGTCCTGTAAAGCCATGGTCGATACCGCGCTTGAGTATTTTGGCCGCGTTGATATTGGGGTTAACAATGCCGGGATAGCTCACGAGTTTATGCCACTGCACATTATTGATGAGTCGATAATGGATCACCAATTTGCGATTAACGTTAAAGGGGTTCAGTTTGGTATGCGCCATCAAATAGCCCAAATGCTTAAACAGGGTGAGGGCGCCATTTTAAATGTCAGTTCAATGGCTGGTTTAGGCGGGGCAGCCAGAGGCAGTGCGTACTCTATGGCTAAACACGCCGTGATTGGCTTAACCAAAACCGGTGCGGTTGAATATGGCCGCGACAACATTCGTATCAATGCCATTTGTCCGTTCTTTACCTTAACACCTATGGTGACCAACTTTGCTGACGAAGAAAAGCAAAAGAAAATGGCCCGTGGTGCGCCAATGAATCGATTAGGTGAGCCGAAAGAAATTGTTGCGGTCATGCTCATGATGTTATCGCCAAGCAATACCTACATGACAGGGCAATGTATTGCCGTTGATGGCGGCGTGTCTGCATTTTAAACCGCGGTGATATTAGCCGTCACCTTTGGAATACGTATAAATAAGAAGAGAATATTATGCCTGCAACATTAATGAATGAACGCGATCTCGAGTTTATGCTTTACGAGCTGTTTGACAGTGAAGGGTTAACAAGCCGCGAACGTTACCAAGATCATGATCGCCAAACCTTTAATGAAGTCATTAACACGGCAAAAGTCATTGCTGAAAAACATTTTCTTCCTATTCGCCAAAAACTTGATACCCATCAGCCCACGTTTGATGGCAAAAAAGTGCATATTATTCCTGAGTTAAAAACCGCCATCGATGCTGTGAATCATTCGGGTATCGGCTCTGCCACTGCCGATTACGAGCTTGGCGGCATGCAGTTGCCGCCCATTATTGCCAGTGCTGCATCATCGTTTTTAACCGTAGCGGGCGGTGTGGGCATGGGCTACAACATGCTGACGACTGCCAACGCTAATTTATTACAAGCCCATGGCAGTGATGAGCTAATTAACACTTGGGTTAAGCCAATGCGAGAGGGCCGCTTTATGGGCACCATGGCCATGACCGAACCCGGCAGTGGATCGTCTTTAGGTGACTTAATCACCAAAGCGGTAAAAACTGATGACGGCACTTATCGAATTAGCGGCAATAAAATTTATATTTCGGGTGGCGATCATGATTTAAGTGACAACATAGTGCATTTAGTGCTGGCGCGAATTCAAGGTGCGCCCAAAGGAGTAAAAGGGATTTCATTGTTTGTTGTGCCAAAGTTTTTACTCAATGATGACGGATCCATTGGTGCAGATAACGAAGTGGCGCTAGCTGGGTTGTTTCATAAAATGGGCGGCCGGGCACAAACCTCTACAGCACTGAGTTTTGGTGAAAAAAATGGCTCAGTGGGTTACTTGGTTGGTGAAGAACATTGTGGCCTTAAGTACATGTTCCACATGATGAATGAAGCCCGCATTATGGTGGGTACCAGTGGTGCAGTATTGGCTGTGGCCGGTTATCAATATTCAGTTGATTATGCAAAAAATCGACCTCAAGGACGCTTACCTTCGTGTAAAGATCCGCAATCACCTATGGTCAATATTATCGAGCATGCTGATGTAAAGCGAATGCTGCTGGCACAAAAAGCCTATGCTGAAGGTGCAATGGCATTGGTGTTATACGGCACCCAATTAAGCGATGATGAACACACCGCCGCCACAGAAGAGCAGCGACAATATGCACACACCTTATTAGATTTTTTAACGCCCATCATTAAAACCTGGCCATCTGAATATGGGCCAAAAGCCAACTCACTGGCAATACAAGTGATGGGGGGACACGGTTATATTAACGAGCATCCTGTAGAGATGTTCTACCGTGACAATCGTTTAAACCCCATACATGAAGGAACTACCGGGATCCAATCGTTAGATTTACTCACCCGTAAAGTGCCAATGAATAAAATGCAGGGTTATCATGCGACACTAAATGAAATGCGCAAAACCCTTGATGAAGCTAAGCAATACAATGGTTTGCAGCAGATGACTGAGCAGCTTAGTGAGGCTCTGACCACGCTTTCAACCACCACTGAGGCGGTATTAAGCGCCATGGCCACCAAAAATATTGATTTGGCGTTATCCAACTCGGTTAAATACCTTGAGCTATTTGGCCATGTCATTATTGCCTGGTTATGGTTAAAGCAAAGTATTGTAGCCACTAAAGCCTTAGCGGAGCAGCCCCACCAGGACGATGTGTATTTTTATCAGGGTAAATTACAAGCTGCACAATATTTTTACCGTTTTGAGTTACCAGAGATCAATTTGTGGTCGCAGTTGTTAATACACACCGACAGTACCAGCTTTGATATGCAGCCAGAATGGTTTTAACTATATAATTGATTTATATTAATTTAAGTTGATTAGTCATTAAACATTATCCATCAAATGGGTAATGTTTTTTGTTTTTAAGCGTGCAGTAAAAAAGCATTTACTATTCATATTGATAATAACTAAGTATCAAAACTATTCATTTGTTTAATTCGTTTACCCCAATTAGCATGAGATATCGCTTAAATTTCATTCATGGAACGTACTGTTACAGTACCAAGGGGAACGGAAATGCCAACAGTGATCCATCGTAACGACATAGCTCAATATATTGGCCACCAAGCTACGCCAACTCAGTGGTATCAGATTAATCAACAGCAGATTAACCAATTTGCTGATTGCACCTTAGATCACCAATTTATTCATGTTGATGAAGAAAAGGCTAAAGCCACGCCTTTTGGGTCAACCATTGCCCACGGTTTTTTATCATTATCCATGCTGTCGCATTTTGCTGAGGAGTTTAGCGTCATCATCGACGGCTTTTATATGGGATTAAATGCCGGATTCGACAAAGTGCGATTTTTGCAGCCGGTTACCGTTAATAGCCGCATTCGAGCGCATGCTAAAACCTTGTCGATAGAAGAAAAAAAGCCTGGGCAATTTCGTCTATCAACTGAAGTGACCATTGAGATAGAAGGCGTAGATACCCCAGCATTAGTGGCTGAGTGGATTTCGGTGCAAATGGTTAAGTAAACAAACAAGGGTTAAGTAAAACGTTAACCACAAAATGAAACTCAACGCTTACCTATAACAATAAAAATGATACAGCAAATTAAGGGAACCAAGATGACTATTAGTTTTGCAGGACAAGTGGCTATTGTAACTGGCGCAGGTAACGGGCTAGGGCGCTCACATGCATTAGCTTTAGCTAAACGTGGCGCTAAAGTGGTGGTGAATGATCTTGGTGGTGCGCGCGATGGTAGCGGCGCCTCTTCTGCAGCCTCACAAGAGGTGGTTGAATTAATTCAAGCCATGGGCGGCGAGGCCATCAGTCATGGCGCTAATGTGGCCAATTTTGATGAAGTGCAAGACATGGTGCAGCAAACCATGGCCAAATGGGGCCGTGTCGACATTTTAATTAACAACGCTGGCATTTTACGTGATAAGTCTTTTTCGAAAATGACTTTAGATGATTTTAAGCTAGTGATGGATGTACACGTGATGGGCTCAGTTAACTGCACCAAAGCAGTGTGGGAAATCATGAAGCAGCAAAATTATGGCCGAATTGTCATGACCACCTCATCTAGCGGCATGTACGGCAACTTTGGCCAATCTAACTATGGCGCAGCCAAAATGGCAGTGCTTGGCTTAATGAATACCTTAGTGCTTGAAGGTGCAAAAAATAATATTCATATTAATGCATTAGCTCCCACCGCGGGCACCCGCATGACCGAAGATTTAATGCCCGAAGAAATCGTCAAAGCCTTTGCGCCAGAGGCCGTCACAGCCGGCATGCTGACCTTGTGTGATGAAGCCGCACCTAACCGATTTATTCTATGCGCTGGCGCTGGCGGCTATTCAAGTGCCAGTATTTTTGAAACCGACGGCTGCTTTATTCCCACCGCAAAACAAAGCCCAGAAGCTGTACGCGACAATTGGAACCAGATAACCGCGAAAGACAATCAAAAAGCATTAGTGTCGGGTGCGCAACAAGGTGAAAAATTTATCATGAAAGCCATGGCGTTCATGAAATCGCAAACTGTGTCGTCTTAGCACGAATATATAAATAGATATGTCATTAGACATTGCAAATTAGAACGTCACCAAACCATTTTATAGTGATTCAATGATTAAATAATAACAAGAAAGGGATTTGTCATGAGAGAAGCCGTCATCGTATCAGCCGCCCGCACGCCTATTGGCAAAGCTTACCGTGGGGCATTTAATGATTTATCAGCGCCTACATTATCAGCTGTAGCAGTAAAAGCCGCCGTAGAACGGGCGGGTATTGATCCTAACGAGATTGATGATTGTATTTTTGGTGCCGCGCTGACTCAAGGTAATCAGGGGATGAACTTTGGTCGCCAGGTGGCCATGGCTGCTCAGTTACCTGTGTCTGTGGCTGGCATGACGGTTGATCGCCAATGCTCGTCTGGCTTGATGTCGATTGCCATTGCCGCAAACCATATTGTCGCAGACGGTGCTAACGTTGTTGTTGCAGGCGGATGTGACTCAATCAGTTTGGTGCAAAACGATAAAATGAACATGCACCGCGCCGTAGACCCAAGTGTTAAAGCTTACCGACCAGCCATTTACATGCCCATGCTTGATACTGCCGAAATAGTGGCCAATCGTTATAACATTTCGCGCGAACGTCAGGATGCCTATGCACTCACGTCACAACAGCGCACTGGTGCGGCTCAAGCAGCCGGAAAATTTGATGATGAAATTGTACCGGTAAGCTGCACTAAATTGGTTATAGACAAAAACACAGGTGACATTAGCCAAGAACCTGTTACGTTAACTCAAGACGAAGGTAATCGTCCGTCAACCACCATTGAAGGCTTAGCCGGTTTAAAAGAGGTAAAAGACAATGGTTCAATTACTGGCGGTAATGCCTCGCAATTGTCAGATGGCGCAGCGGCCGTTGTTGTTATGGAGCGTGCGTTAGCACAGCAACGCGGCCTTAAACCATTAGGTGTTTATCGCGGTATGGTGGTTGCTGGGTGTGAACCTGACGAAATGGGCATTGGGCCGATTTATGCCATTCCTAAGCTGCTTGAACGCAATGGCTTAACCATGGACGACATTGGTTTGTGGGAAATCAATGAAGCCTTTGCGGTACAAGTCATTTATTGTGCAGACAAATTGGGGATCCCGGCAGACAAGCTCAACGTCAATGGCGGGGCCATTTCAATTGGCCACCCTTATGGCATGAGTGGCACGCGTATGGTGATGCACGCATTAATAGAAGGAAGGCGTCGCGGGGTTAAGTACGTGGTCATTAGCATGTGTATTGGCGGAGGCCAAGGTGCTGCTGGATTGTTTGAAGTGTTGTAAGCGTTTAGTAGCTTGTTTGAAGGTCATCATAATAATAAATCATCGCTGTAAAAATCATCATAATAATAGGGGACCGTATTATGGAAAAAGTTTGGCTTGAGAAGAGTTATCCACCTGGGGTTGAGTTTGAAATAGACCCTGATAAGTACAGCTCTTTAGCAGAATTATTTTTTAAATATACCAAGATATACGCAAGTAATACGGCGTTTATTAATATGGATGTTAGCATTAGCTATCAGCAACTTGAACAGCAAGCAACAGACTTTGCAGCATACTTACAGCAAGATTTAGGCCTAGTAAAAGGCGATAAATTTGCCATTATGATCCCAAATTTATTGCAATATCCTATAGCGCTTTTTGGGGCATTAATTGCTGGGCTGACTGTGGTGAATGTTAACCCACTTTACACTGCACGTGAGTTAGAGCATCAATTAAAAGACTCGGGCGCAAAGGGCATTTTAATCCTAGAAAACTTTGCTCATGTATTGCAAGCCGTTATTAACAATACAGATGTAAAGCATGTGGTAACAACCAGTGTGGGTGATCGACTTGGCCTCATAAAAGGGGCGCTAATTAACGGTGCGATTAAGCACGTAAAAAAACAGGTTCCTGCCTTTGACTTACCTAACGCAGTAAAATTTAACGATGCCATGTCTAAAGGCAGCAAACTTAAATTTACTCCAGTTACGATAACCGGTGAAGATTTAGCCTTTTTACAGTACACCGGTGGTACAACTGGCCCATCAAAAGGGGCAATGTTAACTCACCGTAATATGGTAGCAAACCTTGAGCAATCAAATGCGGTCACCAAAAATGTCTACGAAATTGGCAAAGAGTTTATGATCACCGCATTGCCGCTTTATCATATTTATGCGCTCACCTCTAACTGTCTCGCTTTTATCCCTTTTGGTGGTACCAACCTATTAATTACCAACCCTAGAGACATGCCGGGGTTTGTAAAAGAGTTAGCCAAATACAAATTTACTGTCATTACAGGGGTAAACACCTTGTTTAATGGTTTATTACACACCCCAGGATTCGATAAACTTGATTTTAGCGCCTTGAAAATGGGCTTTGGTGGTGGCATGTCTGTACAGCGGCCGGTAGCAGAGCATTGGGAACGTGTGACTAAAACTCGTTTATTAGAAGGTTATGGCTTAACTGAGTGCGCACCATTAGTGACCATGAGTCCGTACAATCAAGAAAAATACAATGGCTCGATTGGTATTCCGGCCTCATCTACAGATGTGCGCCTTGTTGGCGCTGATGGTGAAGATGTTGCTTTAGGCGAGCCTGGCGAAATGTGGGTAAAAGGCCCGCAGGTCATGAAAGGCTATTACAATCGCCAAAAAGCCACCGATGAAGTGTTAAAAGACGGTTGGTTAGCCACGGGCGATATTGCCACCATGGACGAAAACGGTTTCTTTAGAATTGTTGACCGTAAAAAAGACATGATTATTGTGTCGGGTTTTAATGTATTCCCTAATGAAATTGAAGAAGTGATTGTGTCCCATGAAGGTGTGCTTGAAGCCGCTGCGGTCGGGGTGTCATGCGATGCCACTGGTGAGCGGGTAAAAGTGTATATTGTGCGTAAAGATCCTAATCTGACTGAGCAAGATATTTTTGATCATTGCGCCAAAATGCTCACCAATTATAAGCGCCCTAAAATCATCGAGTTTATGGACGAACTACCCAAAAGTAATGTGGGTAAAGTATTGCGTAAAGACTTGCGTAATAAGGCATAGCTAATCCACAGCACTGAGTCGGTTGTATAGCGACTCAGTGTGTCTTTTTTCCTAAATCAACGACAGTTAATCGTCATGCCGCGGAGAATCTTCACGTTAACCAGATTCACTTTGGCATTGCGTCGCTGTAAGAGTCAGTAACCATTATTATATGTTAGAAATTTATGCCGGGGATACGGCCTTAAAAACAATACAACAAGATGGCTTTTCTCCTGAGCTATTTAGCGCATTTTTAGGTGCCAGCGGTGGCCCCAAGTGGTTCACCTTGTTTGGCCTAGACAAATATCTTTTTGGCGAGTTTTTTAAAGACAGACAACAGCCATTAAACCTAATAGGTTCAAGTGCAGGGGCTTTTCGTGCTGCATGTTTTGCCCAAAAAGACCCCGTGGCCGCCATAGAACGCTTAGCGAAAAACTATAGCGAAACTGTATACTCAAATAATAAAAAGCCGCAACCATTAGAAATCACATCAAAAGCATTTGAATTACTCGAGACATTATTTGGCCAAACAGGCGCCGATGAAATCATCAATAACCCTGTGTTTAAAGCCCATTTTATTGTGGCTAAATGCAACGGGTTAGTGGCATCAGAAAACAAACTTAAACAGAGTGTGGGCTTAGCCAATAGCTTTGTGCGTAATTCTATGGGGCGGCCTTTACTCAAAAGCCAGTATCAGCGGTTTATTTTCCAACATCATCAAAGTGATTTAGAGATAAATGACCCAGATAATATCCCCACGACTAAGGTGAGCTTTTCAGCGCAAAACATCAAGCGTGCTTTATTAGCCTCTGGTTCTATTCCCATGGTGATGCAAGGCATTAAAAATATTCCTGATTGCCCACCCGGTATGTATCGTGATGGCGGCATTATCGATTATCATTTTGACTTTACTATTCAAAATGAAGGATTAACTTTATATCCACATTTTAGCTCCACTTTAAAAGCGGGTTGGTTTGATAAAAACTTGCCCAGAAAGGTGAGGCTGCAACATTATGATAAAACAGTGCTATTGTGCCCATCGGCGCAGTTTATTGCGTCATTGCCATACCAAAAAATACCCGATCGCAGTGACTTTGTTGACATGACACCCGCACAACGGCTTAAGTATTGGCGACAAGTCTTTGTAGAAAGTGAAAAACTTGCACTGCATTTTAAGCATTTTTATCAACACCAACATATTGATAGCATCAAAAGTATCAATCAGTTAGTTAAACAATAATCCTTATAAACAGTAAAACAAATTAACTATCAAGCCATTGACGGCAACACAAACATCGACAGAGAGAATGACATGAATACCTATACAGCAATCAATCTTATCGCCCGCCCTCAAGGTGGCCCAATTGGCCCAGAATTATTTGACGTAGTACAAAAGCCGATGCCAAGTGTCGAGCAGGGGCAGTTTTTAGTGAAACAAAGCCACATGTCGTTAGATCCGGCCATGTTTGGTTGGATGAGCCCAGACACAGAAAGCTATATTCCACCCGTTGAGTTAGGCGAGGTGATGCGCAGCTCAGGGATTGGTGAAGTAGTTGAGAGCAATCACCCAAACTTTAAAGTGGGCGATAGAGTCATGGGCATGATGGGCTGGCAAGAATATTTTTTAAGTACAGGCCAAGGATTAAACAAAGTGACCGCGCCATTACCCGATGAAGCCATATTGTCAGTTTTTGCGTTACCAGGCTTAACGGCTACTCAAGGGCTTTTTAATGTGGGTAAACCTAAAAAGGGCGAAACCATTGTGGTGTCTGGGGCGGCGGGATCGGTAGGCTCTATTGTGGGTCAACTGGCTAAAGCAGATGGATTAACGGTCATTGGTGTTGTTGGCAGCGATGAAAAAGCGCAGTGGATTGTAAACGAATTAGGTTTTGACGGTGCCATTAATTACAAAACAGATGATATAGCAGCCAAATTAGCAGAATTAGCGCCAAGGGGCGTTGATATTTATTTTGAAAATACCGGCGGGCCGATTCAGCATCATGTGTTTGCTAAAATGAACGCCCACGGCCGTATTGTGGTGTGTGGCATGATTGCCGATTATGCTAAAGCGGTACCCGACTTAGGCCCAAATTGGATCCAGGTGATTAAAAAGCGCTTAACGATTCAAGGCTTTACTATGCCAGACCACTTTGGGGATGTACCCGCACTACTGGAAAAATTAACGCCATATGTTATGAAAGGGCAAATCAAGCATCGCGCGCATGTTTTAGAGGGACTTGAGTCAGCAATGACCGGGTTAAATTTGTTTTTTACCGGTAAAAACAAGGGCAAGTTAATCGTCAAACTGTAAGTGGTATCGCAGCACTTACGCACCTAGCTGAAGGGTTGAAATACTTCTCTTCAAGCTGATTGAGGGTAAATGCTGCTATAACCATTAATCATTTTGATAAATACCACGGCTTTGCGACGACAAAGTGACAAAAAAAGGTCGACCATGTTTAAAAGTACAGATAACTATATTGCCTCCAACGAACTGACATTAGCCGTTAATGCAGCCATTGCCTTAGAAAAGCCGTTACTCATTAAGGGCGAACCGGGTACCGGTAAAACTCAGTTAGCAGAAGAATTAGCGCGCTCACTTAATTGTAAACTGTATCAATGGCACATTAAATCGACCACGAAAGCCCAACAAGGTTTGTATGAGTACGATGCCGTATCTCGCCTGCGTGACAGCCAATTAGGCGATGCCCGTGTACATGACATTAGCAACTACATCGTTAAAGGTAAGTTGTGGCAGGCATTTGAAGAACAACAACGCCCCATTTTATTGATTGATGAAATCGATAAGGCCGACATTGAGTTTCCTAACGACTTGCTGCAAGAGCTCGATAAAATGGAGTTTTATGTGTATGAAACCCAACAACTTATCAAAGCTAAACAACGACCCATTATTATCATTACGTCAAATAATGAAAAAGAGCTTCCCGATGCCTTCTTAAGGCGCTGTTTTTTTCATTACATTAAGTTTCCCACCAAAGAGGAAATGGCCAAGATTATCGACGTGCATCACCCCAATGTTAAACAGCAACTTTTACAGCAAGCATTAGAGGTGTTTTTTGAATTACGTGATCTTAATGGTATTAAGAAGAAACCGTCTACATCAGAATTGATAGACTGGATAAAGCTACTCATGTCTGATGATATTTCCCAAGCAACCTTGCTCGACAAACAATCGGATATTATTCCTTTGTTTGGCGCCTTGCTTAAAAATGAACAAGACGTTTCGTTAATTGAAAAGCTTGCTTTCATGAGCCGCAGAAACAGGTAGAACAGCGTGTTTATTGATTTTTTTCTGACCCTAAAAAAGCACAAAGTACCTTGTAGCTTACGTGAGCTACTCGATTTAATTACGGCATTAAAAACTGGGGTTGTGTTTGCCGATGTCGAAGCGTTTTATCACCTGGCTAAAATTGTCATGGTTAAAGACGAAATACACTACGACAAGTACGACAATGCCTTTGCTGAATACTTCAAAGGCATAGAGAGTATTGATATTTTTGATAAAATTTTGCCAGAAGAGTGGTTGAGAAAAGAGTTTGAAAAGCACCTTTCTCAAGAAGAAAAGGACAAACTTAACGCCCTAGGCGGGCTTGATGAGCTGATGAAAGCCTTAAAAGAACGTTTAGAAGAACAAAAAAAACGTCACGCAGGCGGCAACAAGTGGGTCGGTACAGGGGGAACATCGCCATTTGGTGCTTACGGCTATAACCCTGAAGGCATACGAGTGGGTCAGGATAAAAACCGCAATTACAGTGCGGTGAAAGTCTGGGATAAGCGCGAGTTTAAAAACTTTGACCAGGACCGAGAGCTTGGCACCCGTAATATTAAATTGGCCCTTAAAAAGTTACGTAAATTTGCTCGAACAGGTGCCAGTGAAAAACTCGATATTAATACCACTATTCGCTCAACCGCTCAAAATGGCGGCCTGCTCGACGTACACATGGAGCCAGAGCGCCATAATGCGGTAAAAGTGCTGATGTTTTTTGATATCGGTGGCTCAATGGACGATTACATACATACCTGTGAAGAGTTATTTTCTGCCGCACACAGCGAATTTAAACATTTACGTTTTTTTTACTTTCATAATTGTTTGTATGAAAAAGTGTGGCAAGACAATCACCGCCGCTTTGACAAAGTGATTGATTTAGAAGAAGTCATTAGAACATTTGGGGCCGATTACAAAGTGATATTTGTTGGCGATGCGACCATGGGGCCTTACGAAATTATCGCAAAAGGTGGCAGTGTCGAGCATTGGAACGAGAAACCGGGTATCGAATACATGAATCGATTACTAGGACATTTTAATAAAGTGGCATGGCTGAATCCGCAACCAGAGCAGTATTGGCACGTTCATCATTCAATTTCGATAATACAAAAGCTGGTTGGCAACAAAATGTACCCTTTGACCGTCGATGGCATAGGCCGGGCCATTAAAGACTTGAGTTAATCTCATATCAGGTTAGTTAATTCATATTAAGGACAGCTATGTTGTATCACGGATTATCGATTATGTTGGCCCCTGTGTTGATATTACAAGGGCTCAAAGTGCGCCGCACAACCCCAAGACTTGCAGAGCCAGAAGGCGAACGTGTCGGTCAAACCGGGCCAAACCCCACGTTAAAATTATTGATTTTAGGAGACTCTGCAGCAGCAGGCGTTGGGGTGACAAATCAAAGTGAGGCGTTATTGGGCCAAATCCTTGAGCAATTAAGCCCCAAAGTAGATGTCAATTACGCTTTATTTGCTAAAACAGGGGCAACCACATCAAGTACCTTAAAAGCGATACAACAAATTGACACTGATCATCCCGTGCTCGGGCAAGGGCATTATGATGTCATCGTCACCTCATTAGGAGTCAATGATATTACTTCATCGGTGAGTTGTGAAAAGTGGCTTTTACAACAACAAGCATTGTTTACATTGCTTAAAAAGCGCTATACACCAAAACAAATTTTAGTCACAGCATTGCCACCCTTAGGGCTGTTTCCCGTTTTGCCCAATCCATTACGGTGGAGTTTAGGCAAACGTGCCAACCAATTTAACCATCGTTTACAGCAATTAATACTCAAGCTTAATCAGCAGCAGGGCAATCAGACGAGTCAATTTACCATGATTACGTTGCCATTAGACAACCCACAGCCCGAGATAAGCATGCTCGACTTTATGCGCCAGGTTATGGCCAGCGATGGATTTCACCCAGGCGCACCGATTTATAATGCATGGGCGGGTTTAGTGGTAGAGCAAATAGTGGATGGAATTAAATCTGCAGCTATTGAATAAAATAGCTGTATGTCATGCATTGCTTGATATATGGCCTGCGGCCACTAACGTCGTGGTGCTTCGCGCACACCAGAGCATGGGTAAAGCGCTTTCTTGTTCATAAATCAGCCTTTGCAACCCCTCAGCGCCTCATACGAAAGATATTAAAAAACGTATCATTTAGATGGTGATTGCCCAGCATTAAACTTTATCTGTATCTGGCTTATAAATGTCGGATACATATCCAGTGTTAGCCATGCCTTCCACCTTTATGTAGTGTGTACTGTGAATAAAAACAGTTGTAATGGTTTTGACGTGTTTTTAAGTTGAATCGGCTAATATGTAAACTAAAGTAGTATGAATAATAAATCGTGAATTTTGTAATGTATTGAAATTAAATTGTTTTTATTTTTTGTCGAATATTGAATCCACTTTTAACGTGCAAGCCCGCTTTTATTTGTCAGTGAAGTTAAATAAAACGGCTTTACATCAATAAGATAGTAAATGTAGGATGATATTAATCAATAAGTTAAAGGGCCTACATTATCGGGTGAGCCCTTCAATAAGCGTTAGGCATCTTATGCATCGAAATACTATCTATACATTTCTGTTGATTTCACTTCTTGCATTGCAAGGCTGCGTTGCACCTGGAAGTGCAATTGGAAATTTAAAAATAAGTGGCTCTGTGGTTTCGTCAGCGGATAAGCCAGTAGCAAATAAGCAGATTGAGTTTATGCTTCCAGCAGCATACGGTTTGGGGGGCTTAGATTTACTCATGAATAGCCCGGAGGATTTCGGCTACACAGACCATCGATTTGTCGCGAAAACTGATGAAAATGGAAATTTTGAGATAAATCTTGGTGAGCGAATTTATCACATTAGTTTTTGGTTGCTGCCTCCATTAGGTGGTTTTCCTTCAAGGCCGCCTGCACCATTTCTTTTCGCACGCTTCCCAGACAGTGAGTCTGAATATTACGCAATCCAAACACATGATGGTTCTTTCAAAATATATAATTACTCTGGCAAGGAAATACCCCTTGCTGAATCATTGCTAAAAGAGATAAGCGCCATTAATAAAGAAGGTGATAATACCGAGTTTCGGGAAACTATAGGTGTTATCAAATTAAAACTGAGACCGGAGTAACCCCAATGCCTAACAAGTGCATGTTGTTCATTTCATTTCATTTCATTTCTTTCGCAAAGAAGGCGCTTGCCTTTTTTAGTATTTCTTTCTCCATGCGTAATTCTTTGTTTTCTTTACGCAATCGCTTAAGTTCATCGCGCTCAGACTCTTCTAAGGCGATGCCTTGCCGTTGGGCCTCGTACTTTTCTTTCCACTTGTAAAGCAGGCTAATGCCAACCCCTAGAGATTTTGCCGCATCAGCAACACTGTAGCCTTGGTCCAGCACCATCAATACTGCTTCATCTTTAAATGCCTGCGGATAACTCTTGTGTGATTGCTTTAAACTCATATAGACCTCTTAATTTATTAACATACTGTCTCAAAATTAAGTGTCAGATGGAATTAGACCAGAACAGCCTAACTCACTTTTTGGTTAGCTATTTATTACAATAATGAACTGCGATCCATCCATCTCTTAGTGAATATAATCCTGCTTTCTTAACTATTTATTCGAGCTTGGCATTACTCAATATTTTCTGTGTCCCTGGTCATCACCGGAAACAAGAGTCAAGCTATGCCAAGGACCTTTAATTGTGATTACCAAAACACACTTCGCGGTCGGTCAGGGTAAACTTTTATAAAATAAAACTTTCAAACCGCTTTTCTCCAAATGTGGTATTCGGTATGTCAATTAAGTTTAGGACGCGAATTATTGGTTTGATTTTGTAAAGTCTGCAGTTCACGCACATCTTCGCCACACATATCTTAGCCAAAACTAAAAGCAAAACAAACACCTGGATCCCGGCTCAACAGCACTGCCGGGACGACGAGAAAGAGGTTAGTAATTTTCTATCATCTACGAGTTAAGGCTTAACGTGCTGTTACTGCTTGGTATAACTCACCCGATAAATTGCATTGGCAAAGTCATCTGATATTAAGATTGAGCCATCCGTAAGGGTCATTACATCAACAGGGCGGCCCCAGCTTTGCTCGCCGTCAAGCCAGCCGGTAGCGAAGGGTTTGTAGGCAATGACTTTACTGTCTTTAAGCTCAACCTGCATAACACGATAGCCCACTTTGTTAGTGCGGTTCCATGAGCCATGCTGGGCAATTAAGATTGATTGCTGAAAAACTGAAGGGAATTGACTACCTTGATAAAACTCCATGCCTAATGCCGCAACATGAGCACCTAACGTTAATGCCGGAGGTGTGTTGAGTTTAGCTATTTCGGCGTTTGTGAAATCAGGATCATTAATGTTTGTGTTGTGCACGTAGGGAAAACCAAAATGTTGCCCAATTTGAGTGGCATGATTAAGCTCATCGTCGGGTAAATCGTCGCCCATCATGTCGCGGCCGTTGTCGGTAAACCATAACTCGCCCGTAACGGGATGAAAATCAAACCCAACACTATTACGCACACCTTTAGCCACAATCGTGGTTTGTTTAGTATCGACATTGAGTTTTAAGATGGACGCAAAAGGTAAATCACTTTCACATACATTGCAGGGTGCGCCTACGGGAATATATAAGTGTCCATCTGGGCCAAAGGCAATAAATTTCCAGCCGTGATGGGCTTTGTTGGGCAGTTTATCGAAAACTAATTCGGGTTTCGCAATAATGGGTAGTGATGCCTCAATCGCTGGATAACGCCAGATCTTATCCACCTCAGCGACGTATAGACTACCGTTATGGTACGCAAGTCCGGATGGCATAAACAAATCTTTCGCAATAATGATTTTTTTATCGGCTTTAAAGTCATTATCGCTGTCTATAAGTGCATAAACCTTGCCTGCTTTGCGACTGCCTACAAAAACAGTTCCATTTTCACCAAGGGCCATCTGTCGCGCATTTTCTACATTCTCGGCATATAGATCAATACTAAACCCTTGTGGGAGTTGTATTTTATCAAGAGGCAAAGCCATCGTTGTGCCAATAAACACTAGATTACAGGTTAGGGCAGTAAATAATGTGGCTATTTTCATAACGGCGTGCTCCTATTTATTGACTCACTGTACGACGTACTTTACCAATCTTTGATTATCTCTTTGACTATGGCTGCGGTGTTTTCAGGCTGTTCTAATGGAAACATATGGCCGCCCTTTGGCAATGCGATTAATTCAATATTATTGAGCTTGGCAAAGCGATTAAAATGTTTAATTGGAAAAATAGTGGTGTCTTCACCATAAATCAGTTTTGCAGGTACGGTTAACTTGTTTTTGTACTTATTAAGATTTGTTGGTAAATGCCTAAAAATATCCGCTTCTACGGCTGGAGAGAAGGTCAGTTCTAAGCGTTGATTTCGTCGTATCGCTCCCGAATGTACATAGTCTTGTAGGCAGCGGCGATCAAAGTTTTTAAATAAACTCTTCTGTGAAAAATATTCAACCAAATTGGTGTTTTCTGGCCATTGGTTCTGCCGCGTTTTAGCTTTACCGGCGGGAGATAGTGTATCAATAAACGGTGTACGTTTAATGACACGCAATAAATGCGAAAACGCGCCGGTGACAACAGGTGGGTCTAACATGACTAATCCGCGAAACAATTCAGGATGTTGGCAGGCAGCTATAAATGAAATAACGCCACCAAAGGAGTGACCTATACAAATCACGGGTTCATTTTTATTTTTAATAAATTCAACTAATTCAGTAACAAGGTGTTGCCAGTTGCTGTGAATGGGGTACAGCGTATTATGGCCAAATTGATTGTGGGCAACAGTACGATAGTCGTTTTCAAATTCAGTTAGCAATGTTTTATAGCTTCCCGCGGGAAAGCCATTGGCATGCACAAGGTTAATTAATGGCTTTGTCATGGTTTGCTCTATAAAGTGTGCGCCATATCGATTAAATTAATTCACTTAAATTCGTATTAACTGGCATTGGCGCAACATTGCTTTATGCTTAAAATATTTTTGATGGATCAATTTTAGCCAGCTCAGCAAATTGCGGTTCGCGCTTTTGTGCTTTAGCTGTAAAGATTTCCATCATGTCGTTTTGTGGTTGAAACATGCCACTTTGCCACACCGACATATAATTTAAACTGTCGGCGACACTGTGATCGCGGGCATAGTTAATCATTTCTTTACAACCCGCGACAGCTAAGGGCGAGCGGGCGGCCATTTCTGCTGCGATGCCTAACACAGCACTAAGCATTGACGCATGGTCGTCATACACTTGATTAACTAAACCGGCTTGTTTGGCTTCTGCCGCAGGCATTCTGCGCCCTGTATAGGCGAGTTCTTTTACTAAGCCAATAGAGATAAGCTTTGGTAAACGTTGTAATGTGCCCACATCGGCAGTCATACCCAGTTTGGTTTCTTCTATGCTAAAAAACGCGTCGCTGGTGCAATAACGGCAATCGGCTGCAGTGACCATATCAACGGCGCCGCCAATACAGCCACCTTGTATGGCCACAAGTACCGGCATGCGGACGGTTTCAAGGACATTAAAGCAATCTTGTAGTTTAAGGACTAGGCGGCGTAATTGCTCGTGTTTACGGCCTAATTCGATATTGTCGTTACTGTTGTTTGCGCTAAACACGGCTAAATCCATCCCGGCACAAAAATGCTTACCCGTTGATGAGATCACAATCGCACGAGCCGCAGATTGATGGTTAATCTCTTGGATGACGCTTGGAAATTCATGCCAAAAGTCGACATTCATTGAGTTAAGTTCATCTGGTCGATTAAGCACGATGTGGGCGACTTTATTGTTAATGTCGACCGTGAGCGTCTGGTAAGTGTGTTGCGATAGCATATTTATGTCCTTATAAATTTAATGAAATGTGCTTATCTTGTTCTATGGCACTATCTAATTGAGCAAGGATCGACTGGCGCTCTTTTAATTTTGTGGCCAAATGCGCGGGCATATTCAGTGTTTGCATGTGTTTTGCCACAAGATGTGCGGTGTCCATTAATTGGTCTGGCTCAACCACCTGGTCGAGAAACCCAGCCAGTACTGCTTGTTCTGGAGCAAATAACTCAGCATTAATGACTGCCCGTGACAGGTAATTTTGCGGAATACGATTACGCGCAATTTCAATACCGGCCTGATGCATTGTCATGCCTATGGCCACCTCGTTTAAGCCAAGTTTAAATGGGCCATTGCAACCAATGCGGTAATCGCAGCTGAGTAATAAAAATGCCCCTTTTGCAATAGCATGACCAGGACAAGCACCAATAATAGGGGTGGGAAATGACAACATTCGGCGCGCTAATGTTGAACCCGCTGTGACCAAGGCAATGGCGGCTTCTGAGCTTTGCTTCATGGTCTTAAGATCGTAACCACCGGATAAAATGCCTGGCTGACCAGTAAGAATCACTACGGCAGAGTCTTGTTCAGCGGCATCTAGCGCTGCATTGAGTTGTGCGATAACTTCAGGTGATATGGCGTTAACCTTGCCGTTATTTAAGCTAATAACATGGACATTATTTTCAATGGTTACATTTATTAATTGCATATTTCACCTAATTGTTTAGCAGTTATTATGATTGTTTGATGCTCAAAGCCGTTTTTATTTCGCTATTTTGCGATAGCGGCCTGTAGCCTTTTGGCTTTGAGGTATTTTGTATTTAACATACCGACTAAAATGCCTGCCGTAAATAGCATGGTTAGTGTGTAAATGGCTGGCGTAAATGACATTTTATAATTAGACAGTAAGGTTAACGCCATAAACATCGACAAGGTGCTGTTTTGTAGGCCGCATTCAATGGTAATTGAGGTGCGCTGTGCAAAATTAAGCCCAAACCATTTACTTGAATAATATCCTAAAAGCATGGTTGATAGATTTAAGAGGATCGACACCGGTCCTGCAGCAATTAATGCCGGAATCACAATGTCTTGTTGAATATACGTGAGGAAAATAATTAATAAGGTTAAAAACAATATGCCAAATCTTGAGACATGCACTTGAGTGCTTTGAGCCAGTTTTGGTGCATATCGCCTAATTAACATGCCGCACGCAATCGGCACTATCGTGAGTTTCATCAGGCTTATCATGGTTGCTATGATTGGAAGCTCAAATTCGCTGCCTTCACCCATAAAATGGATCAATGAATAATTTAGTACAACAGGAATGGTAAATACCGTGATTAAACTGGCCACCGCAGTCATGGTTACAGACAAGGCCACATCGGCTTTTGCTAAGTGCGAAAACATATTGGATGTGGTGCCACCAGGACACAGGGCTAATAACATCACGCCCACTGCGTATTCTGGTTCTAGCGGCATTATACAGGCGAGTGTAAAGCCAATGATGGGTAACAGTATCAGTTGATTGGTTAAGCCTATTGCTGCGGCTTTGGGGTATTGTACAACTCTTTTAAAGTCATTTATCACTAACGATAACCCCATTCCCATCATAATGAGAAAAATACACACAGGTATGATTTGGGTATTAACCAACGTGATCAATTGCATATTGTCCATAGTAACCTCTTAAAATCGTGTGTTATTAACGATTAATGTCCGTTTTACATGAGAGAGTTTGACCATTTAAATTGATAGCATCATTTATTATCGCCAAATGGAATTACGACAATCCCCATTGATGCGTCGGTATGTCCAGTTAACACCTTTTGGTAAACATCATTTATTTTTTCAATACCATTGATGTAGTTAATTGCAATATTACCTTTGCAAAATGCGATATAACTTAGCAAAGCCATATTAATGTGTTTCATAGTTATGGCGCTGCCCCAGTCCTGAAATCGCTTAGACAATTGTGATGGAGCAAAAAAGAAGCTGGGGGTTGGACCCGGAAGTAGACTGCTTTTGTCGTTTAAATCTAAATTGTGGTGATGAGTTGCACCAATGCGACAAGAATAGCCAAGTTGCTCACCAAAATGCTGATGTATCATGGCAATGGTGGTTTTGTTGCCTGCCATGTCCACTAAGATAGTGGGCGTTAATGGATTTAATTCGCTGATTTGTTCATAGCTAATGACCTTATCGTAGCAACCGAGTGACATCACAAACGCCATGTTTGCTTTGGCAGTGACAGCAATTGCTGGCCGTTTGGCTGTTTGCTTAATGCAAAAGGCAAGGGCAATGCTGGTTTTACTCGAGGCACTCGTAATCAGGTATTGCTCGGCATTGAAATAGTCATTGTCTTGCATAAAGTCGTTCACTAACCAAGATGTAGTAAACAACCCGCGCAATAAAATGTCGTAGTCTTCGTTTTGTTTTTGGTAAAACGGATTCACACTTACACGGTCAAATGTACTGTATAAAGGTGCTAGGCCTTCTCTCGATGGGCTGACATCACTAAAGGTGTTTTGAGTCACATTACCGGCCACAATGCCAAAATACGTCGCCATGGGCATAAATCCCCACACCCGTTCGCCAACAAGGATTTGATCGTTTTTTGATTTAACCACCTCGGCATAACCCATTACAGGCAAGCGCCCCCATTGCTGCGGCTCGTCAGATGGAAAAAATCGCCAATAGCCTAATGTGTCTCCAGTGATGCCATAGCTGATGTTATTTGCTGTTAAGGCAAATTTGTCGACTCGTAATAACACATCGTTAAGACCCATGGGTGCTGACATATCAAGATCGATAACACGTGTGGTTTGCAAGTGTTGCTTATTAACTTCAAACACGCTTGCTGAGTGTGGTGTTGTTTCTGTTGCCGACATAACGTACCTTTTTATTTTATGATTGACGTTAAAAAATCGCTGATTGCATTGTTCACTTCGCTTGGCCTTTCATGCTGGATCCAATGGCTGGTATCAGCAAAACGTTTTATCGTGCAGCTCGGCACGTAATGAAGTAAGCCATCGAGATTTTCGTTTACAAAAGCCAAATCTTGTTCGCCCCACAGCACCAGTGTTGGCAAAGTAATGCGAATATTGGGAATGCTCAGCTCGGATGGCGGTTTTACTTGACGCTGCGTTAATTTAGCAATGGATTCATTGTTTGTTGTATTTGACTCTGCCTGCGCCAGTTGTGGCATGGCGCGATAATACTGTAACATACCATTGACGGCCCCAGGTTGCCGCCATACCTGCCGATATGTTTCTAACACCTCAGGGCTAAACACGTCAGGTTGCTGGCTTTGCATTATTTTATCGACCAGATAGTGGTAATTATCTTGGGTTAATAGCTGCTGCGCGTTAGGTTTAATCAACTCATGGATGTACCCACTTTTGCTTCGTTGTTGTGGGTTGTTAATCATTTCGCGGGTAAAGGTGCTTGGGTGTGCGGCATTTAAAATTACTAACCCTGTAAACAAGTGCGAGTGAAATGCCGCTAACGGCCAGGCGATAGCGCCGCCCCAGTCATGGGCTATTAGGGTAACGGGCTGCCCAGGGCTTACTGCGGTTATCCATTTAGCCATAAAGCTGATCAGATTTGGCACAGTATAAAAGTGGGTGTCCGTGGGTTTGTCGCTAAGGTGATATCCGGGCAGATCGGGTGCAATGACGCGATATTTATTGGCAAAAAAATCAAGTTGCCTATGCCATGTTGCCCAATATTCAGGAAAACCGTGTAAAAATATCAGCGTTTCAACAGGGCGTTGAGGTGCTTGAGGGCCTGACTCAACATAATGAATGTTAACACCATCGATTTGGATATCATGATGCGTTAGTGACATAGGCCATCTCCGTTTTCAATTGAGTCAAGCTAGAGCGTTAATCGAAAAAGGTCACAGCAGTGTCTAGTGATTCACGCTCTGTTCGTGTGGTATTAACCGGCGCGCTGTTGTCGGCATAGCCAAAAGACATACCAAATAAAATGCCACGCTCATCGGGTAAACCTAAGATTTCACGAACTGGATCGGGAAATTGCCCCAATGCGCCTTGCATACAATTGGCCACGCCGTGTTCTGCCATCACTAAAGACAAGGTTTGCGCATATATGCCTAAATCGACCGCGCCCATAATGTCCAGGTACTTATCCATAGTAAAAAAGACTGCATGTGGCGCATCAAAAAACTGCCAGTTACGTACCATGGCCATTTGACGGGCTTTTTTGTCTTCTCGGGCAATACCCACTGAGCTGTATAGTGCATTTGCAGAACCAAATTGACGTTCACGGTGTATACCTTGATATTGCGGTAACCAATTAAAGTCAGGATTTGGCGTTGCACCGCTCATTAATGTTTCGATGAACTTTGCCTTTAACTTATCTTTAGTTAAACCTGAAACCACACACGATTGCCAAGGTTGCACATTGCAGTTAGACGGGGAAAGTTGCGCACTAGAAAAGATTTGTTTGAGCACACTTTCTGGTACAGGCTTAGGCTGAAATGCACGAACGGAATAACGGTTTTTTAAAATAGATTCTATAGACATAGTGACAACTCTTATTGTTATTTATCAGGCCACACCTGATGTTGAGAATGATTAAGCAGTAACGCCAGCAATTAACTGCCTGGCGTTACTGTGGTGGTGATTAAAATTGGTACGAAACGTTGGCACCAAACGTACGCGGTTGATTAGGGTAACCATTAAAGCTGCCAGCTTGAATTGGCGGTGGAAATGCCGACAACAAGTACTCGTCATTGGTTAAATTACGTACCCACAGTTGCACACTTAGACCGTTATCAAAGGCTAAACCGGTACTGGCATTAACGGTATTGACCTCGCGTGATAATGACTCTGGGGTATTTTCGGCCACTTTAACGTCACTTTCATATAAATAGTCTGCGCGTACATAGCCATCTGCGCCATTAAAGACTTCGAAGTTGTACACCACTCCTGCGGTAATACTCACCTCATGTATTCCTGCTGGCTTTTCACCAGATAAGTCAGTTGGACCATCTAGACCCGATGCGCCTTCAAACGAATCATAAACAGGATCAAGGAAGGTGCCTGCTAATGTAAATGACCAGTCATCGGTTAAGTTATAATTTGAGTCGAACTCTAAACCTTGGGTACTTTGCTTACCCGCGTTGGCTAACACATAACCGGTGCCAATAAAAATTGAAGATTGAAAGCCTTCAATGGTTTGGTCAAATAAGGTGGCGTTAAAGGAGCCATTTTCAAACTGGGTTTTTATGCCAATCTCGTACACTTTGGCTTCTTCTGGTGACGCATAACGGCCGCCATACACCTGGTTGGGTTGTTCTATTCCTGCAGTGGCTAATGCCGCTTGATCTGATGCAAATGGGCTAGAGTAACGCGATAAGTTCCACGATGAGGCCTTAAATCCTGTTGCGGCAGTAGCAAACACGTTAATGTTGTCGTTAAGTTCGTAAGATAAACGCAATGACCAAGTGGTTTTACTGTCATCGGTTTTATTGTTTTCAACCCCATTAGGCAGGCCTAGCATGGGCGGTAAAAACTGTAAGCTTTGTAAGGTAGGCACTGCTGGTGCTAATGTTGGTATACTGCCAATGGGCACACCAAACAATGTTGGCTCGGTGGCTAGGTCTAGCGACGAAAATACATCGGTATTATTTTGGGCAATGGTGACTTCTTTTTGATCATTGGTGTAACTAACCCCAAATATCGCGGTAAATTGATCATTAATGTGGTAATCAAAACTGGCAAATAATGAATAGGCATCATTGTCTTGCTCAAAGTCTGAACTCACGGCAGAAGCACTTGAGAAAAAGGTGCCAGGATCTAGACCATATACACCTTCAACACCACCTAGTAAGCCAGGAGCACCACCTGCAGCCATTAACACATCAAAATAATTTCGGATGTCATTGCCATAATATAAAGTATCGCCCGTGATCACTTCTTCATGAAACAAATAAGCACCAAACATCCATTCTAAGGTCCGCTCGCCGGTAGAGGTTAAGCGAAATTCTTGTGTCATGGTGTCAATGTCGGTGTATCCGCCTTCGGTAAGAATATCTAGGGTGGTGTAATCAACATCATTCATAAAATCAGATTCGTTATTGCGCACTGCACTGATAGAGGTGAACGAGTAGCCGTCAAAATCGACATCTATTTGCAGCGACACGCCGCCGTCTTTAACATTATTAATGGGGTCTGAGTTTAAGGTGGATTGATAGGCAAATGAGCTGGTTTCGTCTAAATCCATACCGCCTAATGCGCGCACAGCCGCAGTTGTTGGGCCATTTATCGAGTTTTCGACAGTACAACAGGCTTCTTCAATTTTACTGTAGTCTGCAATGAGACGTAGTTTCACATCTTCTGTTGGTTCAAAAAGTGCTTGGCCGCGCACATTCCAACGGTCTTTATTATTGACATCATCTAGGCCAGAAACTGATTCGGTATAGCCATCGCGAGTATTAAAACCACCCGACACACTAAAGGCCAAATTGTCGGTGATCCCATTGGTGTAATAGCCTTTCATCACTTTTTGATTAAAGTTGCCGATACCGGCTTCGATTTTTCCTTCTTGGTAATAAGCCGGTTCTCGTGTGGTTACGCTTATCACCCCAGCGGAAGCATTTTTACCAAATAAGGTACTTTGTGGGCCGCTCAATACTTCAATTTGTTGCAGTCTGGGTAAATCGCCAATTTGTGCGGCTGCACGTGAGCGGTAAACACCATCAATAAAGACCCCAACAGAGGGTTCAATACCTGTGTTATTGGTGCCATTACCAAACCCCCGAATGGCAAAGTTGGTATTTGTCGAACGTTGTAACGGTGTAACGCGTAAGGTGGGTACCAAGGTTTGTAAGTCATCAATGTCCATGACTTTAGCCTGCTCAATGGCTTTACTGCTGACCACAGAAACCGCCACTGGCGATTCTTGTAATCCTTTTGGTCGTTTAGATGCCGTGACCATAATGCGTTCCATATCCGCCTCTTCGTTAGCGGCTTGCGCATCATCGGCAGAGGCTGTTGAACTGAGCACACCCAAAACTGCAAATGAAAGAATAGAGTACTTGAAGATCTGTGATTTGTTATTCATGTATTTCCCCAGATAAAGACTAATCGTTATTAAACAAGCAAACTAATACGTTGAATTACCAATGATATATACGACGCTTAAGCGTTCTTGTTTGTAGAATGTAAATATCGATTTCTGTAATACAGCTTTATTCAATAACAACAAGGGAATTAACAGCATCGTATTTCTGATTGAAAAACACGCCGAAAATACAAAATCACCACTTATAGTGAACAATTAACCGCCAAATCATGCTAGGGGGAGTTTGCACATTAAACAAATCAATTATTTTAATAAGCCTGTATTCGTTTAGTGAATAATAGCAATATAAATTAGTGTTTTTACTCAATTTTGTGTGTAAATGTGCAAAATAAGAAGCGTATTGGTCGTGATATGTGTGCCAATGTGTGTCACCAATATGGGTACAACTATAAATAATTTGAATGTATACCTATAATTAATATGCATTTGGATAATAACTAAAGTTAATTTAGCATCAGAGATAACGCCTATTTTTGTGGTGTACTAACCACAACATATTGAGCCTAATCCATTATTTATAGTAACCAATTTGGAGAGCAACAATGCCTGAATACAAAGCCCCCATCCGAGATGTTAAGTTTGTTATGCAAGAATTGCTCGACTGCGACAGCCATTATCAGCACCTTGGTTATCACGACGCCAGCCTAGATATGGTTGATGCCATTATTGCTGAAGCGGCAAAATTAACTGAAGAAGTGGTGGCGCCATTAAACCAAATAGGCGATCAACAAGGGTGCACATGGAAGGATGGCGTGGTCACCACCCCAGACGGATTTAAACAAGCTTATGCACAATATGTAGAAGGTGGATGGCCAACCTTATCGCAATCTGAAGAGTTTGGTGGCCAGGGTTTACCTCATTCGTTAAACATCAGTATTGCAGAGTTATTTTCAAGTGCGAACCACAGTTTTGCCATGTACCCGGGCCTAAGCCACGGCGCATTAGCAACCATTGAAGCCCACGGCACAGAAGCCCAAAAACAGCAATTTATGCCAAACCTTGTTGACGGTAAATGGACCGGTACTATGTGTTTAACCGAACCTCATTGCGGTACCGACTTAGGCATGCTACGCACTAAAGCAGAACTTCAAGCCGATGGCACTTATTCTCTCAGCGGCACAAAAATATTTATTTCGGCAGGTGAGCATGACCTGTCTGAAAACATTGTCCACATTGTTATTGCCCGTATTCCTGGCTCTCCAGAAGGCAATAAAGGGATTTCACTGTTCATTGTGCCTAAATTTAACGTCACTGAAGACGGCACAATTGCAGATCGAAATGGTGTTAATTGTGGCTCTATTGAACACAAAATGGGGATTAATGGTAACGCAACCTGTGTGATTAACTTTGACGGCGCAACCGGTCACCTGATTGGTGAACCCAATCGCGGCTTAAAATGCATGTTCACCTTTATGAACGCTGCTCGTATTGGTGTTGCCAACGAAGGCGTTGCTGCTGCTGAAGCGTCGTTTCAGGGCGCACTGGCCTATGCCAAAGATCGTTTACAAATGCGCTCCATCAGTGGGGTTAAAAATCCAACTGGCCCAGCCGACCCCATTATTGTGCACCCAGATGTGCGCAGAATGTTACTGACGCAAAAATCAATTGCTGAGGGTGGCCGTGCATTAGTGGCATATTTAGCGCAACTGGTTGATATTGGCCATGCAGAAAAAGATGAGGCTGTTAAAGCCGATGCCGAAGCCAAACTGGCTTTACTTACGCCAATTGCCAAAGCGTTTTTGTCTGAGCTTGGCTTTGAATGTACTAGCCACGGCGTGCAAATTTTTGGCGGCCACGGTTTTATTAAAGAGTGGGGCATGGAACAACTCATGCGCGACACAAAAATCAGTTGCTTATACGAAGGCACAACCGGTATTCAGGCCCTTGATTTATTGGCTCGTAAAATCATTGGTACTCAAGGCGAAATATTAAAGCCATTCTCTAAAGACGTAACGGTATTTTGCCAGCAAAACATGGACAATCCTGCCATGGCTGAATTTATTAAACCTATTATGGCCTATGCCAAAGAGTGGCATGAATTAACCGTACTGATTGGCGGTAAAGCCATGAAAAACCCTGATGAAATTGGCGGCGCATCGGTCGACTACCTAATGTACGCCGGTTATGTCACCTTGGCGTATTTCTGGGCGAAAATGGCAAAAGTGGCGCAAGATAAACTGGCGGCAGGTACCACAGAGGCAGCTTTTTATGAAGCTAAAATCAAAACCGCGCAGTTCTATATGCAGCGAATGTTACCTAGAGCAAAAGGCCATGCGGCGTGTATCGCAAATGGGGTTGATTCGATGATGGCGTTAGCCAGTGAAGATTTTGTTTTTTAATTAATAAGGCTTTATTTAGCATGTAAAAACGCAGTGCAACCACTGCGTTTTTTTATTTGTTATCGTCGCGGCTATCATCATTATGCAACTTCGTTTAACTGCAGATTACGATTCGTTACAGATTAGTTAAATTGCTGCACACCACTTTTCGTCTTTATTCAGCTATAGTATTTCTTCCATAAAAAATAAGGGACTAAGCCGATGTCAGGCAAAATGCTCATTTCTGCTATTTCGTTATTGACTTTGTTTCCGTTGACGACGACAGCGTCAAATTGGGTTGATGTCAGTAATGAATACACCAATAAACAAATTAAAATAACCAGTCAATTTCAACCCGAAATGGCAAGCTCAATTGGCATAACAGAGGTTGACGGCCAATGCAGCAATATTACAAAGGCACAACAAGAAAAGTACCTCGCGACGTTACAAGCCAGTAAGAAAACCTTGCAAGCGGCGCTGCTAACACAAGAGTCATTGCCCGTTCGCCAAGATCTCAACATTATTATCAACAACATAGATCAGACTATTGCGTCAAGCCAACTCGAAGACAAGTACATGCTACCTTGGGTAGATGTGCCCTTAATCATTTTTAGAGGTGTGTCGGCGTTACTTGATGAGCAAATGTCAGATACGCGTAAACAAGCAGCCAACACCCGTCTTGCCTGTTATGTCGGTAAAATGGGGCAAGCACCATTAACAGAGCAAGCCAAAGCCTTATATGAAGCAGCACTTGCTAATAAAACCCTGATGGGACCCACAAAAGAAGAAGTTAATCAGGCGCTGGAAAGAACAGATACCTTACTACAGGGTCTGGAGCAGCTATTTGACAAAAATGATTTCATCAAAGCCGATGAAAATCTGTCACTGCTAAAACAGCAAATTGCCGATTACCGTCAGTGGGCTGAAAAAACGGTTATTCCGACAAGTCGCGACGATTTTCGTTTACCTGCTGAAATTTATGCACTAAATCTCAAAACTGTTGGTATTGATATTGAGCCAGAGTTATTAATTGAGCGTGCAAAAGCAAGTTACATGATCACCAAGGCAAACATGCAGGCATTAGCGCCGCTAGTTGCCAAAAAATTTAACATGCCATCAACTGATTATCGCGATGTCATTAAAGCACTGAAAAAAGATGCTTTAAGCAATGATAAAATTGAAGGCCATTATCAAGCAATCAATAAAAAGCTTGAAGCGTTAATCAGTCAAGAAAAGGTGGTTAATTTACCAGAACGCGACATGATAATGCGCCTTGCAAGCGACGCCGAAGCAGCTGGAAGTCCGGCACCACACATGCTACCGCCACCATTTATTGGTAACACAGGTGAACAAGGCCAATTTGTACTCACGACAGGTAACCCAGCATTAACAGGTGATGCGGCATACGATGACTTTAACTTTAATGCGGTTGCCTACACCTTAAGTGCCCACGAAGGTCGCCCAGGCCATGAATTGCAATTTTCGGTTATGTTAGAGCAGGGCGTATCATTAGCGCGTGTGTATTATGCTTTTAACAGTGTCAATGTTGAAGGTTGGGCACTGTACGCCGAAGCAGAAATGCTGCAGTATTTGCCAATTGAAGCACAGCTGATTGCACTTCAGCACCGATTGTTACGTAACGCTCGCGCCATGTTAGACCCAATGTTAAATCTTGGTTTAACAACAAAAGAAAACGCATATACACTGTTGCGTAACGACGTGGTGTTTTCTGAAGCGGCAGTAAAACAAGAGGTAGACCGATACACCATGAGAATGCCTGGGCAAGCGGGCAGCTATTTTTATGGTTTATCACGTTTACTCGAAATCAGAGCCGAGGTAGAAATTGCCTTAGGTGATAAATTTGACCGCTTAGCGTTTAATAACTTTGTGTTAGAGCAGGGGTTAATCCCACCCAATTTAATGGCACAAGCCGTTAAAGAACGGTTTTTAACTCAGCAGTAAGTATAGCGTTAGATAAAATCAAAATCCCATTGAATACAATGGGATTTTTTTATTTAATCGCCACTTTTAGTTAATCACGACACTTGTATTTAATCACACCATAATAAAAGATGTTTTGCTTATGCGTAACATCAATAGGTTATCAAGCTAACACACATCCCAAGGCGATTTTACGCGCCAATAGCTCGCCTATTGCAAGTTAATTTAACGCTGTGAGAAAGCCAAAACGCCGTTTGAAAGGTATTTTTTATCCAGCGCTTAGGTTATTTAGCATAAGGTAAACGAGCTAATTTATGGGTGCTGTGATAACTATCAAGTCCGGTGACCGCCACGGTATCTAGCGCCTGTAAATCAATAAAGCCATCTTCTGCAACGGCATTATCGTCAACATACACATCAATAATTTCACCAATTAATAATTCAGTGCCGTTAATGGCTAAGTGTTGATGCTCGGCCAGTTTTACTGAATATTTGAGCCGACTTTCTTTAACAAAAGGAGCGGTAAACCCTGATAAATACTCTGTTGTTAATCCAGTGTGTTCAAATTCTGATTCGTGTTTATCATAACGCGCTGACGTTTGATGGGCTTGCTTAAATATCGACTGGTTTACCTGATTAATGGTATAAACCCCAGTTTGTTTGATATTTTCAAAGGTGTGCCTAGGCACAGTGTGAGGCCGCATAATCATGGCAACCAAGGGGGGATTAGCACCAAGGTGAACCACAGAACTTACAATGGCTAGGTTTGTGTTTCCTTGTTGATCTTGGGTGCCAATAAGATTGGCACTTTTAAACCCCGATAAGCTATTAATAAAGTGAGCCCGTGTTCGGCTATCTAAGGCATTGATGCTGGCTTGAGTAAAATGCATAGGGATCCTTTGCGTTGGCTGATTAAAATCTGCAGCTTAAATGGCGTTAAATTGTAATATCGTTATTATTACGTTACAGGCAATTGAAAGGATCTTGCTAATCGATGAGTACCTTATACTCATCTAAGGTGGTGTGGCCCCGAGACACCAAAAAATGTAACAATGCCGCAGGGCTGCGATTTAATAATCGTTCAATCGGAAAGTCGACAGCGGCAATCACCTCTACTGATTTTTCAAACTCGCCTAGGCTAAATGCCACATGAGAGTCCGATCCCATCACCAGTAATCCGCCTGCTTGTTTAACCGCGTTAGCAATTGCAGTGCAGTTTGGCAAACTGCCTTTACGTGAGGTCAGAAACGATGAATTATTAATTTCGAGCGCAACATTATGCTCTGCTGCCGCCCTGGCGACTTTATTGATGTCGATAGGGTAAGATGGATTGCCCGGATGAGTGATAATGTCGACATGACCGCTTTGGATACACTTGATTAGCGCATTGGTATGCGCCTCTTTGGTTGACGGAGGAAACACCGGCTCGTGAAAGCCTGCCAGTACAATATCGAGCTCTTTTAAATAACTGCCAAAATAATCTATTTCGCCGTATTCATTTTTAATGTTTGCCTCTATACCTCTTAACAAACCTATACCATCAACGACTCTGGGCAGTACCCGCATATTCACAAAATGCCAAAAATGAGGTGCGTCTGCCATGTCTGGTCCATGATCAGTGATGGCAAATAATTTGATGCCCTTTGATTTTGCCACAGACAAATAATCGTGAACTGTACTGTATGCATGTGTCGATGCGATGGTATGGGCGTGAATATCAACAGTGTAAGGCATGCTTAATCCTTGGTTAATTTAAATCGCTAAAACAGATATTACCTTGTTGCTTATGTCGCCTCTATAATTTATTTAACCTGAGCTCGGGATAAGGGATGAACTTATACTATTTAAAATCAACATGTTACCCATTCTCACTTTCAAGCTTGTCATTTGACCTGCTAACAAGGCGAATTGACGCGTCAATAGCTACCTATTGTAAGTCGATTCAACGCAGTGAGCAGGGCAAAGGACTGTTTGAAAGGCATGTATTATCCCGTGCTCAGGTTATTTACTGTTTTTATTTCATTTCACCTAACAGATGTTGCTCTAGCATTTAATGTCCCTAAGCAGAACTGTTTGTATTGGTGTTTATGGCAAATTATACCCATTAGCACAAAAATCGTGATTAGGCTTATTGGTTAATATCGCTTATCACTTAAATCCACTTGTCACTTAAAATCAATTGCCACTTAAAAACCAGTTGTTACTTAAAATAAATGGCTACTTAAAAACAATCATGGGCTGATCAGGCGTTAATCTTGTTGCCCCTTGCTGTGCCTGTGTTACCCACATGGTATTGATGTCTTTCATACCAGAAAAAACCTCAAACATCTTAACCTCAATAGATAACAACTTAGTCATGTCGTGACACTGAAATACATAGCTGGCGATCATTTCACTGTGGCCGTCATGGTGATCACTTGTTATGTTCAGTTCATCGTGGTGATGCAGCGTGTCACCTTCATCTAGTGAGGCAACGCTAGGGGGGACAGCAACAACCGTATTAACATGCAAACAATGAGTGCCCTGTATGTTAAATAACGAATTATGTTGTCGCAATGTGATTACGGCCTTGTCGAGCTGCGCTATGTCACTGGCTGACGTCGCTTTGTGTTCAAATCCAATGATATCAACGCTTGGTGAATGAAGCTCTATCTTAAGGGTATTTTGCTCAGCAACGATTGTGAGTGTCGACAGCCCATGGACATGGGCATTAACAGATGAAGTGTATTCTGAGCCATGGCTTGTGTTTATTGAGCTCATAACAAGGACCATGATACCAATACGCGCAAAGCATGAAAACATAATCGTTCCTTAATTGTTCACAAAATCAAGGGTTAACAAAAGCCTAAGGCTATTATCGACTAACTGTGGTGAGCGATGGATAAGCCCATACCCCTCATTGCCTTGCCATAATTCACCTTTTAATAATGCGACATCACCTTGATTGAGTTGGCGAATATCTTCAGTGCTTTTTATCAATTTTGATTGCGGATCGGTTTGACCCATTAGGTTTCTATTGGCATCAATATCAGCAATCCATTCTGAAGCTACGCCATGGTAGGTGGTAACAAGGCGGCATGGAACCTTATCAACATGAAACCTTGGGCACATGGCACTGTCTAGGGCTGTCAGCCTTAATCCCACGTCTTCTAAATCAAACAAACAGCAAAACATCTCTACAAGTTGAGCGATGTCTTCACTTAAAAGCGTAACAGACGGTGTGTTACCCAGAGCGTCCTTGAGCGCTTCGATGGTGTGTTGAGGTGACACAATCATCGCTGTTTTTAGCTTAGGCCGTTCTGCCAAAATTGTTTTAGCGGCTTGTGCAAGTGGGTTTGTCAACTGTCGCTTCCAAATGACCATATTGGTATGAGCTAAATAAATATCCGTTAAAACTGTGGGATCAGCCCCCTCAATTGGCTGCTTAAAATAAGCAGGTGTACTCACACCGTTTTGCGAAGTCATTAGGGTACTCATTCATCTTCCTCCCAAATCGGAAATGGGTCATGTAAAGTCTGCCAATGTGCTTTACCCTTAAGTAAGTCCTCGTCAGATAACAAACAATCATCCAGTGCTTTTATCATGGCGCTTTGATCTAACCCCTGGCCGATAAATACCAGTTCCTGACGCATATCGCCAAAGGGTTCTTGCCAATGTTTGTGTATTTCATTTAAGGATTGCTGATCTGTTGGCCAGTTTTTTTGTGGGATAGATTTCCAAAACATGCCAGCAAAACCATAATGGGCGATACCGCCAGCTTGATTCCATTGCCCTGCAAACTGTGGCCGTGTCGCCAACCAGAAATAGCCTTTAGATCGAATTAATTTGCCGAATTTTTGCGTGTCATGCACAAATTGATAAAATAATTGCGGGTAAAATGGTCGTCTAGCGGTATAGCTAACACTGCTTATGCCATATTCTTCAGTTTCTGGCAGATGTTCTCCGCGCATTTCTTTAAGCCAACCCGGTGCTTGTTGTGCACGCTCAAAATCAAATAATCCAGTGTCGAGTACCTCATTAATATCAACACTTCCTTTGGTGATAGGAATAATACGAGCATTGGTGTTAAGCGTCTTTAGAATGGCGGTAAGCCTGTCAATATCTTCTTTTGCTACCAAATCTGTTTTACTAATGAGTAATACATCTGCAAACTCAACTTGTTCAATGAGTAAGTCTGCAACACTGCGCTCGTCGTCTTCACCTAAAGAAACCCCAGACGCTTGTAAGTCGTTAGCTTCTTCATAATCTTTCAAAAAATGAACGCCATCAACCACAGTCACCATGGTATCGAGAGTGGCGATATCTGAAAGTGATGTACCGTCTTCATCGGTAAAGGTAAATGTTTCTGCTACGGGTAGCGGTTCTGAAATACCGGTTGATTCAATCACTAAATAGTCGAACTGACCTTCTTTAGCCAGCTTAGTGACCTCAAGCAATAAGTCTTCACGAAGGGTGCAACAAATACAGCCGTTACTCATTTCGATTAATTTTTCTTGCTGCTGGCTCAGGGATACCTCATGTTGAATCAGCGTAGCATCAATGTTTATTTCACTCATATCGTTAACGATAACCGCGACTTTTTTACCTTGACGGTTATTAAGGATATGGCTCAATACTGTGGTTTTCCCTGCGCCAAGAAAACCTGACAACACGGTAACGGGAAGAGGGTGTGGCATAATGCAGTAGCTCCAATGAGTGCTTTCGGTGATATCTTTTACGACGCCTATTTATCGACGCTCAATTTAGTTATGTTATAACATCACATTTAATATGTGCAAGTACATTAAGCATTGCACACAGGCATTATGGTAGCAGTAAGCCTAAGCACTCATTCACTGGCGCTTAGGGCAAGCAGTGGTTAACGATAAAACGAACCATGAGTTTAGTGTTAGCCACACATCTACACTCATCTGCATCTGTGGTGTGTTTACTTACCATGACTGAACTACACAATTATGTGATTAAATAAATACAAGCACACATCAGTTATTGAGCTGTTTCGCGTGTCTATAACCGGTTAAAGACGGGATAATGGCAATTAACACAGACGCAATCATCGTAGCCATTGTCACATACAAGGTGTTTAGTGTGAGCAAATTGGCGTCAATATTCAGCCCAAACTGCGACACTAATTCATCGCCAAACAACCACAAACAAGTCGACAACAAACTGAGACCTAATCCACAGCTTAATAGGGTGATTAATAAAGCTTCTGCCTGGATAAGTAAAAACAAGAAATAAGCTGGCGCACCAATCATCCGAAGCAAATTAATTTCATGCCGTCGCTCGCGAATAGAGGCTAACAGCATGGCGCTTACTCCAAAACTGGCTGCAATAAATACAAGGACCGAAATCAGTAAAAGCGTATTTTCTAACATGCCCATCATTTGCCACAGTTCACTTAATGCAACGCCGGGTAAAATTGCGACTATGGGTTCTAAGGCGTACTCATTAACCGTTCTTTGAAATTGAAATATCGCCATTTTATTCTCTAGGCCAACCATAAAAGCGGTAATGGTTTTAGGTTGCAAGCTTGGGTCATCTTGGACATCTATTAATGATAACGCCTCACTTAATTGCACAGTTTGTGGCCCACTGTTATGAATCGCTTCAATACTTTGTAAACTCACGTGTACGGTTTGATCAACCGGTGTTCCCGTTCTTGCCAAAATGCCACTCACAGTAAAAGGGTTGGCACTATGGTGACTAAAGCTGGTTGCACCAATACCATGAGCTAACGTGATTTTATCTCCAAGACGATAACCCAATTGGTTGGCAACATCTGCCCCTAGAACCACGTCAAATACATGATTGAATCGTGACCCTGTTTTAAAAGTTAACCCATGTTTTTGGCCGTAACTAAAAAAATCAAAATACTCAGGCGTTGTCCCCATTACCCGAAAACCTTTATGTGAATCGCCAAGTGAAATAGGGATAGCCCATTTAACCTGTTTACTATTAGCAATCGCCTGGTAAGTATCCCAACGAATGTTATTTGTTGGGTTACCAATCCTAAAAACGGAGTAGAGCAGTAAATTCATACTGCTTGTTCTTGCTCCTACAATTAGGTCAACGCCAGAGATAGTACTAGCAAAATTAGCCTTAGTTTGTTGGCGAATATGTTCAATTCCAATTAATACAACAATGCTGACTGTCATCGCCAATACTGAAAGTAATACCGAGTTTTTGCGATCTTTTAAGCTTAAAAGTGCCAGTTTAAAAAGCATTGTCGCCACCTTCAATATGGTTAATCTGCTTAAGTTGTTGGGTGTGATTAAAATATCCTGATAAAGACACGTCATGGCTTACAAATAACAATGTCATGTTTGTCATTTCAATCATCGACATTAACAGGGCCATAAACGCATCACGATTACTCAGATCAAGTGACGAGGTGGGCTCGTCTGCAATGAGTAATTTGGGTTTGTTAATTAATGCCCTGGCAATCGCCACTCGTTGCTGTTGGCCAACACTGAGTAAACGTATGGGTTTATTCCAGTCTTGCGCTGACATATTCAGTGAGTCCAACATGGCCATTACCTCTTGGTAAGATGTCACCTTATTTGACTCACAAAAGCGAGTTGCAAGCATGATGTTGTCAATGGCATTAAGGTATGGGATAAGATTAAGTTTCTGAAAAATATAACCAATATGATTTGCGCGAAAACGATCTCGTTGCCGAGCATTCATTTTGTCGATGCGTTCTCCAAAAAGCGTCACGCTTCCTTCGTTAGGGTGCTCTAATCCACAAAGTATGCTAAGCAAGGTTGATTTACCGCAACCAGAAGGCCCAGTCACTAAGATGTGGTCATTGTTTTGCACTGACCAGCTGGGGATATTTAACACGGTTTTGCCAGGATTGCTGGCATAATGAAAGCGAATGTTATTGAGTTCAACAGCCATAAATAAATTACTATTTTAGGATAATCCAATAAATGTTACATTATATCATTGCCGTGTGACACCGTTAAATTATCGATAGTGAGAAATATGCATAAAAGACTCAGTTTACGCGTTGCCGGGGTGTTGATTTTACTGCTAAGTGCTTGTGATCAACATTCACCCATGATGATGGATAATCCGCAACAGCCGTTGGTGTTGGCGCAAAACAAAGACAATGGTTTAACCAAAACCACGCCTGTAAAACAGCAGCAAGGCAAGACGTTTAAAACCGTCGAATGGACTGAACTAATGCCAGAGTCAGACTTACAAGCTTTGCTTAATCCCCCCAGTTATTTAGATGACATTGAAGACGGCACATTTGAAGATCAAATCAGCAGTCAAATTCAAAATAGCATTCAAGCCGCAAGTGACGATAAATATCAGCAGGCGTTGATATCAACCACTGTGATTGATGAAATGAATGGACAAAATATTCGCATACCCGGCTTTATCGTGCCTTTAGAGTTTAATGACGAACAAGCCATCATGCAGTTTTTTTTGGTGCCATTTTTTGGCGCGTGTATCCACCTACCGCCACCGCCGCCAAATCAAATGATTTTTGTCACCTCACCAACAGGCATTTTTGAACAAAACTTGTATGACCCGTATTGGATTTCAGGAACACTTGAAACCGCCATGTTTGAAAGCGAAATAGGCACGGCAGCTTATATAATGCAAATGCAAGCAATAGCACCTTATACCGAATAAAGTTTGATCCTAACAGGGTAAGCCTGTGCACTTATGGCGAGCACAGGCCTTGCGTGAGTTGATTGGCTAGGCGGTTGAGTATGGTGTCTTTCATCATCCCCCGGTTATTGACTAAAATCTCACCGTTATTGTCAATCACCAAGGTTGTGGGAAAACCAATAATGCCGCCACTTTGTCTTGCAAAAACATCGGTGTTTTGCAGGGCAGGTAATACGTCGCTAAAGTGGCGTAATTCGCGTTTTAATTCACTGCGAGTGCCTTTATCGCCAACTAAAGTAAAGTGAATACTGTCGCTACATTGTTTTTGTAGCCTAGCCATTGTTTCACCTTGTTTTTTACACCACTTACACCCTGGCTGATAAAACATCAATATTGTTGGCTTGTTCGGGTGATAACTTACCGTTGTCCGGCTAGAGCGCAAGTCTTTAAGCTCAACTTGCGCGACCGTTTCACCTTGTGCAAGAGCTGCATTACTGACAAATAAACATGCCAGTAATGCTATGCGGTTATAATTTAGCTTCAACACCTAAGTAAAACTCTCTTCCATGTAAAGGGCCCCAAATGTAAGCCACGTCGTAGCCCCCATTTGCATCGTAAAATAATGGTGATTCGCCTTCTTCAATTTGCGTGTAGTTAAAAATATTAGATAAACCACCATACAATTTAATACTGTCAGTTAGGCTGTACTGTATTTTGATATCAGACACCATAAATGATGGGGCGTTAAGCGTTTTAACAGAGCTTGAATCGCCTTTAATGTTATAGCCATCATAGCCATAGTCGCGTAAATCTCGACTGCCAAACCAAATTGTGCTCCAAAAAACCGTTAAATCGTCTGTTCTCCATTCCACATCAAAACCGGCACGCGTCTCAATGGGGGCGATGGCGTACGATGAGCGAAACACATCGTTATAATCAAAATACTCCACACTGGCATTAACGGTTAAATTGTCATTAAAGCTGTAGCCACCGACTAAATCGAATGTGGTCACAGAGGCATCTTCATCTAACTGAGTTAGGATAGGCACTCCATCGTCGGTTTCTTGCAGTGCGGCAAGGTTTTTAACGTTAGAATGAGCAACAGAAAAAGTACTGGTTAACTCATCGCCTTCATAACTCAATGCATAATTTATTGATTGTGAATCTTCGAGTGAATCGACATCAATTAAATAGCCTTTTTCAGAATCTAAAATGCCATGATCGGTTTCAAAGAAGGATAGCGGAGCGCGATAGCCACGACCTGCAGATAAACGCGAGGTAAACTCATCATTGTGGAAATAACGCATATCAACTCGTGGGGCGACAAAGGTTTCGTCAATTTCTACACCGGGCTTTTTATCATCAATAAAGTCAGCGCGAACATTGTCAATCCGCACCGCCATGGCAATTTCAACACTGTCAGTGGGTGTCCAGGTGTCTTGTACAAACAGGCCTTTTACCTGATAATCAAAAGAGTCACTTACATAGTCTGCTACATTGCTTAATGCATCGGTAAACGAACGCATCTCTTCGTTACGTATATCTGCACCGTAACTCAAAAAATGTTGTTCAGTTAATTCAGTATCGAATTTGGCCCTAAAATACATCATGGTGTCTTTGGCACGGTAATCAATACCTTCATAAAATGAGTCTTGATTGTGCTTGGCATAACTTACCGCTAATTCTGAAGTGGTATAATCAGTCCATTCACTTAGCCATTTTACATACGCTTCATTTCGTTCAGTATCTATCCACTCCGTGGTTTCCCAGGGTTTACCTATGTATTGGTTACGAATATCATCGCCTTCAAATAACTGCTCAGACTCAATGCCGTCATAGCTGGCGAGGGCACTTTGAATGGAGCCGACCTGCCCACCAATCATGGGGCCACCAAATACTTCGCTGTTAACTTTGGCAATACGAACGTGAATGTTATTACTGTTGTTTACGTCATAACTAAGTAGGGCACTTAGGGTTTGATTTTCTTGAAATGGCGCTTCGCTGACTCCGTTATCATCATGATCTTCTTGATCTTGCTTATCATATTGTCCGGTTAATGTGATGCCCGTTTTACCGTCTTCTGACACCCCAGTCGCCATACTCTTAAATGTGGTGTAATCATGTGAGCCTTTAGCAATATCTACAACCGCTTGGTTTTCATAAGCTTCTTTGGTCACGATATTCACGGTACCGCCAATTGCTTCTGGGGCAATAAGCGAGGCACCAGCACCTCGAGCAATTTCAATACGGTCAACACCCGTTGTTGATATCGCATCAACAGCATAAAAACCTGATATCAGTGTGTGGGTAGGGAGGCCATCCACCAAAATGGTTGTGTGTTCACCTTTCATGCCGTTTAACATGACACGCTTAACCCCACACATTGAACATTCGTTTGACACATTAACACCAGGTTCATTATTAATGGCGTCTGTTAAGCTAAGTGCGTTTTTGTTTTCTATCATGATTTCATCAAGCACTTCAGTTTTTTGTATGACATCTTTTAATCTGCCATCTTGCTGAAGTTTTTGTCTAACACCACGAACTTCAATACGTTCTACTGTTTCGTCTGTTTGACTCTCAGCCAAACCAGGAAATGAAAGGGCACTGATAACTGCTGCAGCAAGAATTGAATATTTCATACTTCTTAACGTTCCTTTACGAGTGTTAACTATGTGTTCTGTAGTGTGTTAATTGCGACTACAGGGTTAACTATTGTTAATAATTAACCCCATTATCGATAGCCAAATCACTCTGTAAATGAGAATCGTTATTATTATAGTTAATATGTGAACGGTTACACATTTATGTAATAAAGTTGAACATTAAACTGGGATAGCACAACATTGATAAATGTATTTATGAGGGGGGGAGGTAATGTATCACTATGTAGCGTAGGATTTGTTGTAAAACACACTGCAGCAAATCAGATCAAACCGAGTGATAATAATCTTTATACTTAAACGCGAAGAATCACTTGTTTCGTTGGGGTGCTCATGACATTGACCTTATAATATTATTCGCAAAATTAGGCCGCTAGCTCGATAATTATAAGCCATGATTTCCCTTCGTCATTCATCGAATAACGATTCAGCCCCAATCAACGGGATAAGCCGTAGCAAAACATCTTCCATTACACCATTTTCAGCAGTGGTAATTTTCTTAGCACTGCGGTCTTTCCACGAAAGAGTTTGGATCAAACTTGAAGCTACAACACTTGGTTTATCAAGGTTATTTACTGGCACTTCGGTAGCTTGACCTCGAATGCTGGTACTAATAGGGCAGCAAATTAACAACCCCGTTTGTTGATTGTATTCTTTACTTGAAAGGACTAATGCAGGGCGATACTTCCCGATCTCCTTACCTTTCACTGGCTCAAAATCTAGCCAAATAATTTCATTGCGTTTAGGTATATACTGAGCCATTACTCACCCAACTCTTTACCCGATACTAACGCCAGCTCATCAGCATGAGCTGTATGTGCATCTAAACCATTTAATAGCTCTCGTTCACTGAACGGAAAGCGCTTCTTTTGACGTTTAATTGGTTCAATAATAATTTTCTTTCCATCGGCTTTAACCTCAATGTCAGCCCCTTCAACTAAGCCGAGTTGTTTGATGAAAGCGGCAGGGATTATATTGCCGAGACTATTACCGATTTTTCGTACTTGAGTGCGCATCTATCACCTCTTCAGTAGGTACATTGTTATAACATTATTTATTGTACGCTTCCTATCTTTAGTGTCAACTTTGTTATAACAAACAAACTCCATTGCTAACTATAGACCCGATATAACAATTCACCAGCATGGATTATCTTCATTAAATTACAGTCTGTATTAACTACAACCTAATACACTGAGTTGCAATGAGGTAGAGTCCGTTTGTCACACATGTGGCTTTTCACTCTCTCAGTGTTGTTAGTGCCTGAACCTTTTTATTTAGATTTAAGTGACTGTATCAGCATGTAATCATTGGTGTTTGAGCTACTTTGTGGCAAACTAATTTCAATTGCAGTTTGTTGCTGTGCTAGAAGGACCTAGAATTCATATGAGCATCAATAAAGCCAAGCTTACCGAAACCGATATCATTAGCAAATTCATCATGCCAGCTATCAAAAGCGCTGGGTGGAATGACATGACGCAAATTCGCCAAGAGGTGAAGTTACGTGATGGTAAAGTGATTGTGCGCGGACAAATGGGCGTGCGTAAAACAGTAAAGTCTGCTGATATTGTGCTGTATCACAAACCCAGTATGCCATTAGCGGTTATAGAGGCTAAAGCCAATAAACATGAAGTTGGAAAAGGGATGCAGCAAGGGTTAGATTATGCCCGCTTGCTTGATGTGCCATTCGTTTTTGCATCCAATGGCGATGGCTTCGTTTTTCATGACAAAACCCATGCGGTCACAAACAGTCAAGGCACTCATGAAGCCCATCAACTTGAAACAGAAATCCGCTTAGAAGACTTTCCAACGCCGCAACAGCTTTGGACTAAATACTGTATTTGGAAAGGCTACACCCCAGCGCAATTACCCATTATCAATCAAGAATACTATGATGATGGCACGGGTAAGCACCCTCGTTATTATCAACTGCAAGCCATTAATAAAACCATTGAAGCCATTTCATCCGGTAAAGATAGGGTGCTACTGGTGATGGCAACCGGTACGGGTAAAACCTATACGGCATTTCAAATTATTTGGCGATTATGGAAGTCCCGCGCTAAAAAGCGCATCTTGTTTTTAGCCGACCGTAATATCCTGGTTGATCAAACTCGCATTAATGATTTTCAGCCCTTCGGCACCTCAATGACCAAAATTACTGGGCGCACGGTTGATCCTGCATTTGAAATTCATTTAGCGCTTTATCAAGCATTAACCGGTCCGGAAGAGCACCAAAAAGCCTTTAAACAAGTCGACCCAGACTTTTTTGATTTAATCATTATCGACGAGTGCCATCGTGGTAGCGCTGCTGAAGACAGTGCCTGGCGTGAAATTTTAGAGTACTTTAAAAGCGCGGCCCAGGTTGGCCTTACCGCAACCCCTAAAGAAACCGATGAAGTATCTAACACGGATTATTTTGGTGATCCTGTTTATACCTATTCGCTTAAAGAAGGGATTGAAGATGGCTTTTTAGCGCCATACAAAGTCGTGCGCGTCGATATTGATGTCGATTTACAAGGTTGGCGACCAACTAAAGGCCAAGTTGATAATCAAGGTGAGGTGATTGAAGACCGCATTTATAACCAAAAGGACTTCGACCGCACCATGGTAATTGATGAACGCACCCAATTGGTTGCCGAAACCATTACCAACTACTTAAAGCGCACCGACCCGATGGCAAAAACTATCGTGTTTTGTAACGATATTGACCACGCCGATCGCATGCGCCGTGCTATTGCCAATCTTAACCCAGAGCAAATGGCCAAGAATGAAAAGTACGTGATGAAAATCACCGGTGACGATGAGCTTGGCAAAGCACAGTTAGACAACTTTATTAATCCCAAAAAAGCCTATCCTGTTATTGCCACCACCTCTGAGCTTATGACCACAGGTGTTGATGCTAAAACCTGTAAATTAGTAGTGCTAGATCAAAACATTCAGTCCATGACTAAATTTAAGCAAATTATTGGCCGTGGTACCCGCATTGACGACCGATACGGCAAGCTGTGGTTTACCATTCTCGACTTTAAAAAGGCCACTGAGTTATTTGCCGACGAACGCTTTGATGGAACACCAGAAAAAATCATTAAGGTTACACCTGAAGACATCGAAGATGAAAATGTTGATATTGACCCTGTTGACGACGATCTAACTGGTAATAACGGTACGGCAGACAATCAAGGTGAATACCAAGATGATGGATCTGATACGACTCAAAGTGACACCATAAATAATCCTCAAGGCGATGGCAGCTTTGATGAAGGTGAATGGGACGAAGGCGAAACCCGTAAAATCAACAAATACCGCGTGTCAGGTGTGACTGTCAGCAAAGTAGCTGAACGAGTGCAATATTACGACAGCGACGGCAAATTAGTCACTGAATCCTTTAAAGATTACACCCGTAAAACCATGGCCAAGCAATTTAGCTCACTCGATGAATTTGTTAAGCGTTGGAATGAGTCTGACCGCAAACAAGCGGTAATTGATGAACTGGCCCTAGAAGGTATTATTTGGTCGGCTTTAGAGGACGAAGTCGGTAAAGAAATGGATCCTTTCGATATGATTTGCCACGTAGTCTACGACCAACCCCCATTGACTCGAAAAGATCGTGCAAACAATGTCCAAAAGCGCAATTACTTCACTAAATATTCAGCCACAGCACAAGCAGTACTGCAAAACTTACTGGTAAAATATGCCGATGTCGGCGTGCAAGAAATTGAAAACATACAAGTGCTTAAAGTCGCCCCGTTTACCGACTATGGCAATTTGAGTGAGATTGTTAAAAAAGGCTTTGGCGGTAAGGATGAATACGACCAAGCTATCAGTGAATTAGAAGCGCAGATTTATCAACTTCACCAGCAATCAGCTTAACGATTACCGCACAGCAGCACCCCGTAATAACACTATTTAACAGGTTGGGTTAATCACTTAATCCAGCTTGTAGTTAACTAAAAGAGAATATTATGTCTATCAGTTCAGCAATTAAATCCATCCAAGATATTATGCGTAAAGATGCCGGTGTCGACGGTGACGCCCAGCGCCTTGGGCAAATGTCTTGGTTACTGTTCTTAAAAGTATTTGATGCCCAAGAACAAGAGTTAGAGCTAGAACTAGACGATTACCGTGAGCCAATTCCCGCACAGTTTTTATGGCGCAACTGGGCGGCTGATAATGAAGGCATTACCGGTGATGAGTTACTTGATTTTGTAAATGATGAGCTATTCCCACAGCTTAAAAACCTCACTGCACCAATAGATAAAAACCCACGGGGTTTTGTGGTAAAAGCGGCGTTTTCAGATGCGTTTAACTACATGAAAAACGGCACTCTGTTGCGCCAGGTGATTAACAAGCTTAATGAGATTGACTTTACCGACTCAAACGAGCGCCACTTATTTGGTGATTTGTACGAGCAAATATTAAAAGACTTACAAAGTGCCGGTAACGCTGGTGAGTTTTACACCCCGCGTGCCATCACAAAATTTATTGTGGCAGTAACAGATCCCCAGCTTGGTGAATCTATCATGGACCCTGCGTGCGGTACCGGCGGCTTTTTAGCGTGCGCTTTTGACCACGTTAAAGCCAACTACGTTAAAACAGCAGACGACCATCAAACCCTGCAACAGCAAATATTTGGTGTGGAGAAAAAGCAGTTACCGCATTTATTGTGTACCACCAACATGATGTTGCACGGCATTGAAGTACCAGTGCAAATTAGACACGGCAACACCCTAAACAAACCGCTTTCAAGTTGGGACGAGCAAGTTGACGTTATCATCACCAACCCGCCATTTGGCGGCACCGAAGAAGACGGCATTGAAAAAAACTTCCCTAGTGAATTCCAAACCCGTGAAACCGCCGACTTGTTTTTACAGCTGATTATTGAAGTATTGGCAAAGAATGGTAGAGCCGCAGTCGTGTTACCAGACGGCACCTTGTTTGGTGAAGGCGTTAAAACCAAAATCAAAAAAATGCTAATGGATGAATGTAATCTACACACCATAGTGCGTTTACCTAATGGGGTGTTTAATCCCTACACCGGCATTAAAACTAATATTTTATTCTTCACCAAAGGCACGCCAACCAAAGATGTGTGGTTTTACGAGCATCCATACCCAGAAGGGGTAAAAAACTATAACAAAACCAAGCCCATGCGCTTTGAAGAGTTTGAAACAGAACTTGAATGGTGGGGCAATGAGGCCGACGGCTTTGCATCGCGGGTTGAAAACGAGCAAGCCTGGAAAGTATCAATCGATGACATCGTTGCCCGTAATTACAACCTCGACATTAAAAACCCTCATGTGGGCGAAGTCATCAGTCATGACCCGCAAGAGTTATTACAAGATTACGCCAAGCAGCAAGCCGATATTCAAGCACTGCGGGATCAACTAAAAGGCATTTTGTCAGCCGCATTAACGTCACCATCAACAGCAGACGGTGAGGGCAAGTAATGACTGATTTATCAACACCTACCCACGACGGTCCATCTGAGCAAACAGCAGAAAGCTTAATCACCCAGAACATTGATATTTGGACGACCGCCATCGAGCAAAAATCCTCAGCAGGGCGTGGCACTTCGAACAAGTTTTCACTCTATGGTATTAAAAAACTGCGCGAGCTGATATTAGAACTCGCCGTGCGCGGTAAATTGGTTCCACAGGACGCTGAAGATGAGCCAGCTAAATACTTATATGAACGTATAGAAAATTACCTATGTAATAAAATAGGAAAAAAGAGTTTGCCTATTTTAAAGCGTGATAAATCTGTATTTGAGCCATCAGAGTTTCATTATGAATTGCCAGCTCATTGGCTGTGGTGTGAACTGCAGGGCATCACATTGTTTTTGAATGGAAAAGCTCATGAACAATACGTAACAAATACATCAGATTTCGTATTGATAAACTCAAAGTTTGTTTCAAGCAATGGCACGTTTAAGAAGTATTCTACTGAACGATTAACACCATTAAGTAGTTTTGATATTGCGATGGTTATGAGTGATGTTCCTAATGGAAGAGCATTAGCGAGATGTTATCTCGTTGAAGAAGACAATAAATATACTTTAAATCAGCGAATTTGTGGACTGTCATCCTCACCAGAGTTAAACATGCGTTATTTGATGATAGCGTTAGACCGTAACAAATATTTGCTTAGTTATAACGATGGTAAAAAGCAATCCAACTTAAAAAAAGTGCAGGTAATGTCCTGTCCAATTGCATTACCTCCTGTAAAAGAACAACATCGTATCGTCGCTAAAGTCGACGAGTTGATGAGCTTGTGTGATGCCCTTGAAGCGCAAACAGAAGCCAGCATTGCAGCACACCAAACCTTAGTGGAAACTCTGTTAAATGCACTGTTACAGCCTAACACTACTCAGCCAGCAGATAGCCATTCAGCCAGCCCTGAGTCTTCTTTTGCTGACAGCCTTGAGCCTGCATTTAATGATAGTTTTGTAGAAAGCTGGCATCGTGTCGCCGAACACTTTGACACGCTATTCACCACAGAAGCCAGCATCGACACCCTAAAACAAACCATCCTCCAACTCGCCGTCATGGGCAAGTTGGTACCACAAGATCCAAACGACGAACCCGCCGCCAAGCTACTAGAGCGGATCAAAGCGGAAAAAGCACAGCTGGTTAAAGACGGTAAAATTAAAAAACAGAAACCACTGCCCGCCATCACCGACGAAGAAAAGCCGTTTGAACTGCCACAGGGATGGGAGTGGTGCTATCTACAAGATGCGCTTGATGTCAGAGACGGGACTCATGATTCACCGAAAGACGCACTTGGAAGTAACACTATTCCATTAATAACAAGTAAAAACTTCATAGATGGAGAAATAGATTTTGAAAATGCACGTCGAATATCTAAAGCTGATCATGATGAAATAAGTAAACGTTCACTAGTTGAAGTTGATGATATTTTATTTTCCATGATTGGTGGCAATATAGGTAACCAAGTAATAGTCAAAGATTCACGGCCATTCAGTATTAAGAATGTTGCTTTATTTAAATTTATCGATAAATCAGCTACTTTACCCAACTATATAAAAATTTTTACTGAAGAATTAGCCCTTGAACTTCAAAATCAAGCATCAGGTGGTGCGCAACCTTTTGTTTCTCTTGGCAAGTTAAGATCTTTAACTTTAGGTCTTCCTCCGCAAGCGGAGCAACACCGCATCGTCGCTAAAGTCGATGAGCTAATGGCACTGTGCGATCAACTCAAAACTCGTTTAAGTGACGCCCAAACAACTCAACTCCATCTCACCGACGCCATCGTCGAACAGGCGGTGTAACCCGTTTCACTTTGCTAGGTTAACTTTTGGGTGAAGGAATAAACCAATATGCTAAAAGGAATTTTATAATTACATGAGTTCAATGAGTTATTTACCATGGGCGAGTTATTGGCGTAACTCGCTGGCTGATGCAGAATCAGGCAAAGGGGCATTAAAGGCAAGTGAATGTAAATCTTTTTTAGAGGTCGACAGAGATGTCAGGCAAACGGGTGTATTACCTGCAAAGCTAGTAGAAAAGCTGTTTAAAGATGTCGCACAAGACACCAATGCAGTAAAGGTAATATATCGGCCCAATGTAATAGTGCTGACATTACAACACGGAAAAAGTCATCAAGGCAACTTGCCTGAAATACTCACAGCTTTAGCTTGCCCTATGTGGGTCAATAGGCAAGGCTACCTTTTCCCCTCAGGCCCAGCCGTTGTGCCCAGAGATTTATTGCATCCCCAAGATAATATTAAGTTTACCGTTGGTACCGTGGCAGATCTTGATGTTCACCTTACGACACATCAGCTAAAAACCTTTGCTAAAGACCAGGTGCCACATGAACTTGATGAGAAAAAGTTAACGGATATAAAAAAAGACTGGCTGGCATTTATTGACCATTGCAGCTTACTGTATCAGGAAGTGTGTAAAGGATTGGGCTCTACAGATATTCAAGATTTTTACTCGATAGCCAATTACTCGTGGATACAACCAGTAGATTCAGTGTCTGGCATGTCAGCAAATATCCTTAAACTTTATGACTCAATTACCAGTATTAAACCTGAATTAGCCCTTTTTAGTCGTTATTCAACAACTGCCAATGTCAATCATAAACCCTGTATTGATTTTTATGAGTCTGTGAGCCTGAGGTTAGGGCATTCAAGTGATAAGTATTGCTTGGCTGATGCGCAGCGTGATGCCTTATCTCATTCTTTAGCGATGAATCATGGCGACATACTGGCAGTTAATGGCCCACCTGGCACTGGCAAAACCACCTATTTACTTTCAGTAGTGGCCTCCATTTGGGTAAAGGCAGCGTTGGAGCAAAATAATCCGCCGATTATTGTTGCGGCGTCTACCAATAATCAAGCAGTCACTAATATTATTGATGCTTTTGGAAAAGACTTTTCTGAAGGAGAAGGGGCCTTAAGTGGTCGCTGGTTGCCAGATATTACTAGCTATGGTGCATATTTTCCTTCAGCCACACGTTTAGCTGAGGCACAAAAAAGCTATCAAACTCAAAGCTTTTTCGCTGAAATAGAAGATATAGATTATCTTGACCGTGCAGAGCACTATTTCTTACAACATGCGATGGCGTATTTTAACTCAGACACTGTACTGGCACTTGTTGAGATTAAAGCCCGCCTTCATACTGAGTTATTGCAATGTCAGTCAAGCTTAAAGCGTATTGAATCTCTTTGGTCTGAGTTGTGTGAGGCCAATGCGTTAATACTTGCGATGATAGGTGCCGCACCAGAACATGATTTAATGCTATTAAAAGATCTGAGTCATTATCATAAACAACAATCAACAAATATAAAAAGTGCTTTAAAACAATGGCAACACTTTTTGGCCAATGAATCAATTTGGCTATCTCTTTTTAGCTGGCTTAAACCTGTTAGAGACAAAAAAAACCGTCTGCGTGAACTGTATATCACGACATTTAATGATGACATTAGCTCGTTAGTCGCGCTGACTAGTCCAGATTTTGAACAAGCAGAAAGTGACCTTAAAAAAGCGATACAACAACACGAACACAGCTATCAACAATTGCTTCAAGAATATCAAGATAAAAAGCAACTGCTTGAAAAAAGAGACGAAGTTAAGTCGCAATGGCAAGCGTTAGCCTACTCAATAGGCCTAGATAAAGATTCATTGTGTGATCTAAATGCTGTCGATAAAAAAGCCGATACCGCTATCCGTTTTGTGATGTTTCGCTTAGCGGTACATTATTGGGAAGCCTGTTGGCTAATAGAGAACCGCGAGCTTGGTGATGATTTAAATAAAATAAAGACTAAAACAGGAAGAACAACCGTGGTGCCAAGGTGGTATCGCCGCATGATGATTACCCCCTGTATTGTCTCTACCTTTCATGCTTTGCCTGCTCATATGACTTGTTCTGCGTTTAATAACGGTAAATTCGACTCTGAGTATCTTTTTGATTTTATCGATTTATTAGTTGTAGATGAAGGCGGGCAGGTGTCTCCTGATGTGGCAGGTGCATCGTTTTCTTTAGCTAAAAAATCTTTAGTGATTGGCGATATTCATCAGATAGAGCCCGTACGTTCGATTTCAGGCAGTATTGATATAGGCAATTTATTCAATGCAAGTTTGCTTGAAAAGCGACAGGACTATGAAGCTGTACAGGCGAATGGCCGAAGTGTTGTTAATGGCAGTGTTATGCACATAGCACAGGCAGCGAGTCAGTATTGTTATCAAGCAGAAATGGAGGCTGGAATGTATTTGCGCGAGCACAGACGCTGCTTTGATGACATTATCTCATTTTGTAATGAGCTTTGTTATAAGGGTATTTTACAACCCAAAAGGGGACTTGCTTTAGATACTTTGTTTCCTGCTTTTGGTCATCTACACATTGATGGCAGAGCTGAACAACAACTTGGTGGCAGTCGTTTTAATCGTCTTGAAGCAAAGACGATAGCCGATTGGCTGGCACAAAATAAAACCAAGCTAGAATCAACATATAACAAACCGCTTGAGGATATTGTTGGCATAGTTACCCCGTTTTCTGCTCAAGTGAATGAACTGCAAAAAGCTTGTAAACTTCATGGTATTGAAACCGGAAAACAACAAGGGCAACTTACCGTAGGAACTGTACATGCGTTACAAGGTGCAGAAAGATTAATTGTTATTTTTTCACCCGTGTATACAAGACATAGTAATGGCGAATTTATTGACAGTTCAACAAGCATGTTAAATGTTGCTATATCACGCGCTAAAGACAGCTTTTTAGTGTTTGGTGATCTGGATGTGCTATCTGCAGCATCATCTAGATCTCCAAGAGCAATTCTTGCAAAATATTTATTCGCAAAGCCTGAAAATGAACTGGTATTTAAAGTCAGTAAACGAACAGATTTATTAAGATTTTGTGTAGAGACAAGGTTGATAAATGATGCTCTTGAACACGACCAATATTTAATTGAGCTGCTTAAGCACGTTAAAGAGTCAATAGTTATTGTGTCGCCTTGGGTAAGTTATCAAAAACTGTTAGACACTGGCATTTACTCCTCGATTTGTGAGACCGTAGCCAGAGGGGTAAAGATAAGGCTTTTTACTGATTGGCATTTTAATACCACAATTAATAATCAATTTAATGCAGAAAAAGAAAAAACGTTTATTGAATGCTGCGAAAAACTCGCTAGTGAAGGCGTAGACGTCGCTGTTATCCGTGGAGTCCACAGTAAAATAGTCATGTCAGATAGTCATCATATGTGTGTTGGGTCTTTTAATTGGTTAAGCGCTTCTCGAGCTGGTGTGTATGCCAATATGGAAACCTCAATGATTTATTCAGGTGATTTGAAAAAAGAAATTAACACTCAAACAACTTTTTTAAATGCGCGAGTGGATAAGATATTTAACAGCAACAAAGAAAAAATCTCGCTTTGTTAATAGTTTAACCATGCCTGGTAGCGTTAATTTAAAAGGAGCACGTTGATGACAATGCCTAGACCCGTTCGCTTGTTCCATATTACTGCATTCGATAATTTAACCATGATATTTCAGCAGGGTGAGTTAGCCAGTAAATCTAAAAGTGAGAGTTTAGGTATTGAATATCACAATATTGCGCATTCTGGCGCACAAAATACTAGAGCTCAGAAATCCGTAATTAATCCTCCTGGCGGTGCTATTCATGAATTTGTACCATTTTATTTTGCACCGCGCTCACCTATGTTGTCGGCTATTCACCATGGTCGTGTAGTTGGGTGTAATTATGCCCAAACAGATATAATCTATTTTGAATTGACCATTGAGACAGCGTTAAAGCAAGGGTTAAAAGATTTTGTGTTTTATGATCGTAATGCCACAAAAGCTTATAGCCAAGCATATACAGATCTAACCATATTACATTCTGTTATCGATTGGCAGACGCTTACTGAAGCGCCCACTCTTGATGGCTTTTGTAAGTATTTTCAAGACGTACACAGCAATCCAAGGTACATCGACCGTATGGAAAAACGTCAAGCTGAGTTTTTAATAAAACAACAAGTCCCCTTAAGTTGGATGACCCGCATAGGCGTTTTTAATGAGGTTAAAGCTCAACAAGTTCATGCTATTTTGGAGCAATTTGGGGTAAACTTGCCGGTAATGATAATGAAAGATTGGTATTTTTAGGAAGTAACATGGTGATTAAATCGGTAGAAGGTGACTTACTACAGCAACAAGATGTTGATGCCATTGTTAATACCGTTAACTGTGTTGGTGTGATGGGCAAGGGCATTGCACTGCAGTTTAAGAAAAAGTGGCCAAATAATTTTAAAGCTTATGCAGCCGCTTGTAAGGCGGGTGAAGTCAAGCTAGGGCAAATGTTCACTTTTGAGTTAGGCCCAATGGCGACCCCTCAATTTATCATTAACTTTCCTACCAAAGGCCATTGGCGCAGCGCCTCACGAATTGAAGATATTGAAAGCGGGCTTGCAGATTTAGTTAATCAAATTACATTACACAATATTAGTTCAATCGCTATACCGCCATTAGGCTGTGGCAATGGCGGTTTGCTTTGGGCTGACGTAAAACCCTTGGTTATACAATATTTATCAGCGTTACCTTCATTGGAAGTGCGTTTATTTGAACCAACTGGATCAATTAAGGCGACGTCATTAGTGACCAACACATCTAAGCCAAAAATGACACCGGGTAGGGCCGCCATACTTGCACTGTTGGAAACCTATAAAAGTGTTAATTATGGTTTGTCTAAAATTGAAGTGCAAAAACTGGCCTATTTTTTACAAGTTGCTGGCCAGGATTTAAAACTGACTTTTGTAAAGCATCATTATGGCCCCTATGCTGATGCATTAAGGCATGCACTTGAACGTATGGACGGCCACTATATTCAAGGTGTTGGTGATGGTGTGGTTGAAGCTGAAATCACGCCAGTAGAAGAAGCATTAATTGAAGCTAAGCTGTTTTTAGACAAAGCAGATTCGACGATAAACTCACAAATTCAAAGTGTTGCTGATTTAATTGATGGTTATCAATCTCCTTATGGAGTGGAATTATTGTCTACAGTGCATTGGCTTGCTAAAAATGAAGGCGCAAATACGCCAGAGCAAGCTTTCAATTTAATCCAACATTGGAATGATCGTAAAAAGCAGTTAATGACAAGGCAGCATGTCGAATCTGCGTGGACGAGATTAAAGCAACTATCTTGGATTTAATAACTGCATACATACACGCGGAAGCTAATCGACAAATGTGTGAACCATCATTAGCTGTAGTTTGTCATTTGTGCTTCTGATATCAAATGATGTTGATACAAAACAATGTTGCTGAGGCTTCAGTAACGGTACCAACAATAACGGCGTTTTTCAAGGTAGTTGTCGCCTAAGCTGTTAAGCTGCTTCTTTTTTGTTCTCTGGATTTAACTCCACTTCACCGATTTCATCCCAGTTTCTGATCCCCTTTGACCA
>NZ_JAKILA010000016.1 GCF_023283885.1 Shewanella basaltis | reverse complement strand
GGCTCAAAAGCATTGCCGGAATGACGCAATATTTAACCCGTGCAGGGTGGAAGCTTTCAATCTTATTTCAAACGAAGTTTGAACATTCTGGTGTGGGCGAAGCGCCACGACGTTAGTGGCCGCAGGCCATGAGTACAAAACAACCAAACAACAAAAGCAAACACCTGGATTCCGGCTCAAAAGCATTGCCGGAATGACGCAATATTTAACCCGTGCAGGGTGGAAGCTTTCAATCTTATTTCAAACGAAGTTTGAACATTCTGGTGTGGGCGAAGCGCCACGACCTTAGTGGCCGCAGGCCATAAGAAACCGTGCCTAACTCACCAGTTTAATCATCTACCCTCTTACTTTATCTAATGCCCCGCAAACCGCATTAACACCTAGTATGGCTCTTGGGGTTGCGCGGTGGAGTAAGTCTGCATCGAACTGATAAATATGCTGATTTTTTACTGCGGGGAGCTCTGGCCAATCGGCCCAGTTAATGCCTAATACGTTGCCTTCATCCTGGCTTTGTAAAATCACCTCAGCACCGGTTAATAGCACATTTTCGATACTAATTTGTGGGTATTCGCTGGCGGCGTCATAAAACACATTTTCACCGTGACACACTTCTATCAAGTTTTGGATCCAACTGCCTTTAGCCACTGTCATGAGTGGGGTTGACCACAATTGATAAAAGACTTTTACCGCGGGTTTATTTTGATTGTTACTCTTTATCTCAGCCAATTGCTGACGATAGTCATCTGCCACTTGCTTGGCCTTAATTGAATGCCCTGTAAGCTGACCCAGTTGCTCAAGATTGGTTGCAATATCGGCTAAGGTTTTAGGGTCGCTATTAACAAGCTTGAAGCCTAAATCTTGCAGTTGCTTGATGTCTTCCATTTTATTGCCGCTTTGCCATACCACGATTAAATCAGGGTTTAGCTCAATCACTCGCTCAACTTGAATGCCATAATAGCCACCAATACTAGGAATGTTTTTAGCTGTGGCTGGGTAATCGGCATGGTCTGTAGTGGCAACGATTGTGTCACCAGCACCAATGGCGAACAACATCTCAACAGCATGGGGTGATAATGCAATAACCCGTTTAGCTAGCTGCTGTGGCTTTGGTAAATGGGTCGATTCGGCAGCACCTAAAATAAACGAGACAGGCAACAGCACAACAAGCGTAATGGGCAATAACAATGTACGTAGCAAAATGTATTCCTTAATCATGTATTCTTTTCAGCGCCTTGTGTCACAACGTCTACTCTACCAGTTTGTCAGGCCAACCATACTGATTAATATAATTAACCAGGTTTTGAGGCCGATATTTGTTGTCATTCAACCAACGAGTTTTCACTGACTTGTGCAGTAAAATTGGCACTTGCTGTGGATCTAGCTGGCGCATAAACCGTTTTTTAACTCGATAAAAACTGCGGTATGAATCGTGAATATCGGCCATGGGGTTAGGCAATAACGCATCGGCTAAATGCAATTCAACCGTTAGGTTGACCGCTCGAGCCTGGGTTATCATCCACTGTAAGGTAACGTCTGACAAGGTACTGCCATCATCATTAGGGGCAAAACTCCCCCCAATATTACTGTGAGCGCCCGCAAACCACACTTGTTGAATATCAGTGCTCGTTCTGGGCGCCCATATCGTGGGCTCAAAGTCACTTCTATGCTCATCCAGTGCTAAAGCATGGCGAGCTACGTTAACATTGCGCCCCAGTTTTGTGTCGTAAAACTCATCTTTGTCTTCAAATAGCCCTAAAAATGACACAGGGATCCCCATTGCGCCTACGGTGTCCCACACGCCGACAAACGCCACTTTGCGCGATGGATGCGAATGCTGTTGCCTAAATTCAACCGAACGATCACCGTCTGGCGCAAATGGTTTGGTCTTCATTTTATAGTGGTCAAATGCTTGTTGAATCAATTTAGCATCGGGCCGGGTCACAATACCGCAGTTGTTAATAAGGCCGCATAAACAACGCACGGTATAAGCACCACGACTAAAACCAAATAAATAAATCTCATCGCCTGGGGAGTAGTTTTGCACAATATAGCGATAAGCATCCATGATGTTTTTATGTAAACCGCGTCCGGTTGCGCCGCCAATGAATGCATCATGGTATGAGCCGATGCCCCAATCATAAAATACCTGTTGCGGTACGCCGTCATCGGCAATGGGTTTAATCGCTCTGGCGAGTTTGAGTACATTGGTTGCGTGATCTTTTTCAAGATCCTTTTCAGGCCGATTCCAAGTTCCGTCGGCACAAATGACAATTCGTTTTTTCATTAGTTTTCCTGCTCCCTGCCTAAGTCGTCCAATCATAGTCGTCCTGTCACCACTATAGACTAAAAGCCAATTTGAACCCGACAAAAAATAACCAATACTCGTCAATTAACCCTCAGCAAAAGGAACCGCGAAATGATCACTGCAGCGCAAAGTGTACTAATGATTGTTGACGTACAAGGCAAGCTTGCCCAAGTGATGCAACAATCGACCCTATTACACCAAAAACTGGCCGTACTCATTCAAGGGGCACAACTTTTTGATATTCCTATTATTTGGTTAGAGCAACTGCCAGACAAACTGGGCCATACCAGTGACGAGTTAGCACACATACTCTCAAAAACCACTCAACCCATCGCAAAACAACATTTCAGCGGTTGGCATTGTGATGAGGTAAAGCAACAGCTCAATGCATTAAACCGTCACCAGGTTATTTTGGCCGGGATTGAAACCCACGTGTGTGTTTACCAAACCTGCCAAGACTTACAGGCCAACTACTTTCAAGTGCATGTGGTTAACGATGCTGTGTCATCAAGAGAATTAGAAAATAAAACTCTGGGAGTACAAATGATGCTAAACGATGGCGCTAAACTCACTAACGTTGAGTCGTTATTGTTTGAGTTACAGCATGTTGCCCAAGGCGAGCGCTTTAAGGCATTACTCAAGCTGATAAAGTAGCCATATGCAGTATCATTAAAGTGTATTTATTAACTATAAATGCACTTTAGCTTAACCCACACTGAGTTCGCATTGAAAAACATCGCAATACAATCGATGACTCTCGGCTTAAAATAATTAGAGCCTTAATATAAAATCGAAATCTGATCACTTAACCACCGAACCACGTAAAATAATCTAACCTTACCATTGTGTTTAGCGTAAACCTCTATGAAAAATAATGAAGCAAAAGTCCCCAGTGGCCGTTTGTCCCGTTTATCTAAAATGGGTGGCCTCGCATCGCGCTTGGCGGGTAACGTATTATTTGAAGGAGCAAAGCAACTGAGTAAAGGGCAGTCGCCTAAGTTACAACAATTGGTGATGACCCCATCGAACATTGGTCATGTGGCCGAAAAGTTATCACAACTGCGCGGTGCGGCCATGAAAGTCGGTCAAATGTTGTCAATGGATGCCGGTGATCTCGTCGCGCCAGAATTAGCAGAGGTACTCGCTAAGTTGCGCTCAGACGCTAAAGTCATGCCGCACAAGCAATTAACCACATTACTGGTACAACAATGGGGCAGAGATTGGTTAGCACCATTCGCCCAATTTGAATTGCGCCCTTTTGCCGCAGCCTCTATTGGCCAGGTGCATTTAGCCTATTTAGATACGGGTGAAAAGTTAGCGGTCAAAATTCAATATCCCGGCGTACGAGACAGCATAGACAGCGACATTGACAACGTTGCCACCTTATTAAAAGTATCGAGGCTTATCCCCGCAAACGTTAAGCTTGATACCTTACTCGCCGAAGCCAAAGCGCAATTACATAATGAGGCCGACTATCACTTTGAAGCCGAGCAAATCGCACTTTATCAGCAGCACTTAGGTGACGACCCTACCTTTATCGTTCCTAAGGTCTATCAGCAATTGAGCAACGACAGTATTTTATGCATGCAATTTGTTGCAGGTACCCCCATTGAATCAGTCGCCCAGGCCTCGCAAGAGGTGCGCAACCTCGTTGCCAGTCGCTTAATGGAGTTGTGCTTTAGGGAGTTATTTGAGTTTAAGTTGCTGCAGTCGGATCCCAATTTTGCCAATTTTCAGTATCAGGCTGACAGCCAAAAAATAGTGTTACTCGACTTTGGTGCTACCCGCACGATTAGCGATACCTTATCGCAAGGCTATATGCAATTGATGCTAGGCGCGATAGCACAAGACAAACAACAAATGGCGATGGCGGCACAGCAAATTGGCTTCTTTCAAGACGCTATAGACCCACAACAAAAACAACTTATTATTGATATTTTTTATCTGGCTTGTGAGCCATTACGTGCACAGGGGGACTATCACTTTGGCAACAGTGACCTGGCAAAACGTATCACAAAGGCAGGTAAAGCCATGAGTACCCAACAAAATGAATGGCATACACCGCCTACCGATGCTATTTTTATTCATCGAAAATTAGCGGGCATGTATTTACTGGCCGCAAAACTTAACGCAAAAATAAACGTTAACCAATTGTTTTTGAAGGTGTCGAGCCAAAGTAAACACAATTGTTAGACACTGTTACAGTCAGTTGACCACGCTTAATTACAATAGGACACCCTATGTTTATCGGTAAAATATCGCGGCTACATCGGGCTGTTTTTTGGCTGGTACTTTTACTTAGCACAAGTGCGCTAGCCCATGACACAGAGCAAACATCGGCTAAAAAGCCAAGTAAAACACTGACTCAAACTGACGAACTTAGTGTCGCTTTAATTGCGCCAGATGTGTATTTACATCGGTCATATCAGGCAGTAAAAGGTTTTGGATTAGTTGAGTCGAACGGCCTAGTGGTGGTGCAAAATAAGCAGGCGTTTATTATTGATACCCCCTGGACAGATAAAGATACCGCTAAGCTTGTTGATTGGATTACCCAGCAAGATTTAACCGTTACAGCCAGTATCTCGACTCATTCTCACCAAGATCGCGCCGGCGGTATTGGTTATCTTAACAGCCAAGGCATCGCCACCTGGGTGTCAGATAAAACTCAGCGTATATTAACAGCCAACCAACTCGCAACAGCCACGCATACATTTGCAGGTAATCAACACATATTGCAACCACAACTCATTGAAGTGTTTGACCTTGGCGCTGGTCACACGGTCGACAACCTAGTGGTGTGGCTGCCAAAACAACAGATTTTATTTGGTGGCTGTTTAATTAAATCATTAAGTTCACGCACTCTTGGTTATACCGGCGAAGCAAACCTACAACAATGGCCACTGACGGTGGCAAAGGTACAAGCACAATTTACAGCGGCAAAAATGGTCGTCCCTGGGCATGGCAACATCGGTGATTCTTCGCTGCTAAGTCACACCATAGATTTACTGACCGAGCAACCTCAAGGTTAAACCACAATATCAATAGTGTGTTAATTACAGTTCAATTGAACTTACACAAGGAGAGTTACCATGTTTAGTCACGTTATGATCGGCGTTAACGATATTGAAGCGTCAAAAAAATTCTATGATGCTACCTTAGGGGCATTAGGCATTGCACCCGGAAAGATTGACCCTAAAGGTCGTTGTGTTTACATGACCCCTACAGGCATATTCCTACTCACTAAACCGATTAATGGCGAGCCGGCTAGTCACGGTAATGGCTCTACTCTGGGTTTTGCAGCACAAACACCTGAACTAGCAGACGCGTGGCATGCTGCTGGGGTTGCTAATGGCGGCACCGCCTGTGAAGATGCGCCAGGTGTGCGTTCAGGCTCGGGGATTGACTTATACCTAGCCTACCTTCGTGACCCAGATGGTAACAAGCTTTGTGCTCTGCACCGAGTAGCAAAAGGCTAATAAGCACTCATTAATCAACTAATTAGGTGAGGTGCTAGGGCCTGATGATCTTTACTGGTTGAATTTAGATCGAGTTAAAAACGTTTTAATCGAGGCGAATGGATTGATGCCTAGTCATCTAAGCAACTCTTTATTGGCAAAGCATCATTCAACAAAGCGTAAAACGTTTTTAGCCGAACTCTTCGGGCAGCATTTGTTGGCCATTTTTACTGCATTATCAACTTTTTATGCAGAATAACGACACCTCAAAGTCTCTGCCGCACAGTTGAATATGTGAGTAATAGCCAGCAATTCGCTGCAAAAACAACCTTGAAAAATCAACAGGCCCTACTACTTCGCCTACCTCTATTTAATCACAATGCATTGCCATTATTCGTTACTTACGCGATACAAAAAACACTTCAACTTACCGACACCAGATTACACCGTTTGATAGATGTCTTTATATAAAGTAAGTAAATGTAAACTTATTGGTATTTAATTGAAGGGGACAAAGTGAGGGCTTAGTATTGCCAACATCAAGTCAGTGGAGTACTCAATGCAATTTAAATTATGCCCATTAGTGCTGATCGCCAGCTTTGCGACAACCGCAGCACCAGTAAGTTACAACGGCACGGCACAGGTTATTGAAGGCCAAGCAACCGTCACAAAAGCGAACTTATTTACCTGCCAACATGGCCAGTCGCGTACATCACCTACTGGCGTAAAAAGCGATAACGGCCATGAGTTTACAGTGCCTGCATCGCTTCAATACCAACCACAATACTTCACGGCAGATCTTTATAATGAATGCTCAGGGGTTACGCCGACATCAATAGCTGAAGTCGATTTATCGGCCGTGCCTGTTATCGAGGTCGATAACGATGGCGAGGTAATAACCGGTTATATTTTTGCCGATAATTACTTTGAACTCTTTATTAACGGCAAACTCATCGGCGTAGATCCCATTCCTTTTACGCCATTTAATTCCAATATTGTCCGATTTAAAGTTAAAAAGCCTTATGACATCGCTATCAAAGTCGTCGATTGGGAAGAAAACTCAGGGTTAGGAACAGAAAATAATCGCGGTAAACAATATCATCCAGGCGATGGTGGCTTAATTGCCAGCTTCTCTGATGGCACCACAACTCACGCCGAGTGGTCTGCGCAAACGTTTTATACCGCCCCCATTTATGACTTAAGTTGCGCGACTGAAGTGGGCCAACAACGGTTAACTAATAATTGTAATACTGAAGGCAGAAATAGCTATAACCGGGCTTATTCACTGCATTGGCAAATACCTCAAGACTGGCAGACTAATAATGAATATGTCAGTTGGCCAAAGTCTGTTGAATTTACCGAGCAAGAAATTGGCGTAGACAACAAAAAAGCCTACATGAATTTTCAGCAGCAATTTTCAGGCTCGGGAGCAGCGTTTATTTGGTCAAGTAATGTCATTTTAGACAACCTAGTATTGTTTAGGTATCACGTTAAGTAGCTAGATGCTAAGTGCTAGGTGCAAAAGGTGTTGAGTGCTAGGTGCAAGTCAGGATGCCAATAATGATGCATCCTGACGCTATAACTCATTTTTACTAGCAAATATCGCTTTATCGTTAAAAAACTTACTAGATGCATCGCAGACTACTACGGGGTAAAATAGCCGCCCTTTTATGCTGTGAGTGTATGTAATGACTGTTAGCGACCCGTGTGTTATTCCTTTTCATGATGCGATAGCGTTCAGTAGCGCACTTGCACAACACGGATTACCAGAGTCTTTTACTTTCCCGTTTTATTATCAACCTCACCCACTCACCATACTGGCCGCACAACAATTGCAGCAAGAGTTACTTGAAGCAAACCCATGGCAGCATAACTTTGGTCTAAACAGCAGCACAGATCGCGGCATGGTCATCGGTAAAATGTTTGGGGTATTGGTAGTAAAAGACACCCAAGGGCGACTTGGTTTTTTAGCGGCGTTTTCAGGCAAATTAGCCGAGCAAAATATCTTGCCACCTTTTGTGCCGCCCGTGTTTGACATGCTAACCCAAGACAGCTTTTTCAGTGTTGAAAACAAGCAAATTAACCAGATAAACCAGTTACTCCACCAGCATGAAAGCGCCCCAGTACTGGCCAGCTTAAGCGCGCAGTTAACTCAGCAACAACAGCAAGCCGAACGTGAGCTTGAGCAGCAACGCAACGCAATAGTTGAAGGCCGCAAACAGCGTAAACACCAACGCGAGCAAGCCGATAACGCATTAGCCCAGGCTGACATCAACAGTGATGAGCATAAAACCTTATCAATTGAGCTTAGCCGCCAAAGCGTGCAGCAAAAGCATCAGCTCAATACATTAAAGCAGCATTGGCAAAGCCAAATCATGGCAACGCAAACCCAGCTTAATGAGCTACAGCAGCAAATAAAACAGCTTAAGCGCCAGCGTAAGCAGCTGTCTAACAGCTTGCAAAAAAAGCTGTTTTCCCAGTATCAGTTTTTAAATACCTTGGGTGATGCACGAGACTTGAACGATATTTTTAACGATGCACCTAATCACTTACCACCAGCAGGTGCTGGCGAGTGTGCAGCGCCTAAGTTGCTGCAATATGCCTTTAAAAAACAGTTAACGCCTGTTGCTATGGCCGAGTTTTGGTGGGGCGCATCGCCAAAATCAGACATTAAACAGCATAAAAACTTCTACCCTGCATGCCACGGAAAATGCCGGCCAATTTTAACCCACATGCTGGCGGGTATGCAGGTTGATGCAGATCCATTACTGCTTAATCCCGGTAAAGACTTAACCATCGATATTATTTATCAAGACGATGTAATGGCGGTTATTAATAAGCCCGCCGAGCTCTTATCGGTACCAGGCAAAAATATCACCGACTCAGTATTTAGCCGTATGCAACAACAATTCCCTAATGCAACGGGGCCGCTGATTGTGCATCGCCTAGATATGTCAACATCAGGGCTGATGGTGATAGCACTCACCAAAGAGGCCAACAAAGCCTTACAGCAACAATTTATACAGCGCAGCGTAACCAAACGTTACATAGCGTTAATTGAGGGTGTGCCAAGCCAAAATGAAGGTGAGATAAGTTTGCCACTCAGAGTAGATTTAGACGACCGACCTAAGCAGCTTGTTTGTTATGAACACGGCAAGCACGCAGAAACTTTTTGGCAAGTGCATCAGCACCTTAATCAGCGCACCTTGGTGTATTTGTACCCTAAAACAGGCCGAACGCACCAATTACGTGTGCATTGCGCTCATCATGATGGTTTACACATGCCAATCGTGGGTGATGACTTATACGGTGTTGCCGCAAATCGCTTACACTTACATGCTCAATATTTGGCGTTAACACACCCAGCCACGGGTGAAGCGATGATGTTTGAATTTAAAGCGGATTTTGAATAAACCAAATGCCAATCTATAAACAATAAAACCGATATTGCGTAAACAATATCGGCTTTGATTAACGCATTAGCGTTGATAAAACGACAGCTATTTAGAAGTTATTTGGTCGTTCTTCTAAGTGCATTTGCTCAACTAGGCCTTGGCCTGTACGTTGCTGATATGCTGATTCAGCTTGTTGCATTCTGCTGCGACCGCTATTGACCAGAGCTTGACCCTGTTCAGTTTCACTTTGGCCTTCAGCAAGATTGGTATTGCCGTCTTCGACAAGTTCTTTGCCGTCAACATAGTTTTCATCGGCATCTTCCCAATCGTCAGCAATATCATCTAATCTGTCGACGATTGCTGCAGCACGTTTACCATTTTGCGCGCCTGTTAAAGAACTCGCCATCGATTGAAATGCTTGGCGCTGCTTTTGGGCTTCTTGTACGGCTTGCGCCATCAACTTTTCGCCTTCACGAATTTGCGCATTGCCTTTGTCCATTGCTTTGCGACCATCTGCAAGCAATTCTTGGCCTTTTTTAACGTCCTTTTGACCTTGCTCCCATTGCTGAGATAAGTCGAGATGTTTTTCGCTTTCGGCTTTCACTTTAGATGCAAAATTATTTTGCGGTGAAGCACAGCCAGTAACACCAACAACACCAACTACTAACAAACTACAAAGTACTGTTTTCATTTAACGCCTCCATAATACGGGGGTAGAGTCGGCGCAATTAAACAGCCTAAAAACAAAAAATGCAAGTGCTGCTTTTCATTAATTCGAGTTAATGTAATCCTTGCAACCTCGCGATTTATCAGCATTTGCTGATAAATGCAAATGGGTAAAACAAACAAGATATTACATTGATTTTAAAAAACATTTTAACAAGAATTTTACATCACTATGCCAGTGTAAAAAAACACTAAAACAATATTATTTTAGCCATGTCTTTTGCTATAAAGGCCGCATTTTTGATTCCTCTGGTATGAGCCATGACTATCGCACCATCAACCAACAAGCCAATTTGGTCGGCTTTTTCAGCATCATTTGGCGGCAATTGAGCACGAATAAGCTCGATAATAGCCTGTTTATGTTGTGCTGAAAGCCTATGAATAGGGTGCTGTGCATCGCCATATTCAGCGCTTGCATTAATAAAATTACAGCCCAAAAACTGTTCGCTGTTAAACCATTCATTTAGTGCATCAAAAATGGCTAACACCCCCGAATCACCGGCCTTAATTGCCCTGTCAATTTTGGTACTAATGGCATTAAGCACGTGCAAATGACGTTGCTCTAATGCCGCCAAAATTAACTCATCTTTACTGCGAAAATGTTTATACAACGTTGCCTTTGACACACCTGATTGCGCCAAAATCAAATCAATGCCTGTCGCGTGATAACCTTGCTGATTAAACAAGGCTAACGCCGTGTCAACTAAATGTTGTTTTCTGGGTTGCATGGCAATCTACCTTTATGACTGATGCTTAATTAACCTGAGCTCAGGTTAATTATAACCACTTTAAGCTTGACGTAAACAGTTCTGTTCACCTATAGTGGTAGACAGATTTGTTCACTTCAAGTTTAAATGACTATTGTAAGGGTTATAATTATGTGCAGCACTACCGCTCATCCACACACAAATGCCGCTAGTTTTAATACATTAGGTATCCACCACCTCGGTCTAAGCGTGCCAGACATAAAACAAACAGCCGCATTTTTTATCGACCAATTACATTTTAAGCAAGTGGGCGAAAAACCAGACTATCCAGCTATTTTTGTCTCTGACGGTACCGCTATGCTGACACTTTGGCAGATTAAACAACATAATAAGATGGTCAATTTCGACCGATGCCACAATGTAGGCTTACATCATTTTGCTCTTAACGTGGCCAACCTTGAGCAATTGCAATACATACATCAACGGCTCGCTAAACTCGATGATGTCAACATTGAGTTTTCGCCAGAACCATTAGGTAATTTACCAATACATCACATGATGTGTACGATCCCTGGTGGCATTAGGCTTGAACTGATAGCGTAAACTTGGCGTTGGCATAAGGAATCACAATGAACAAGCCATTGGCACCGAGTTGGCATCAAGGTGAGTTAGCGATACAACAGCGAGCCGGTACAGACAAACGTATGGCCGATATTGGGCCAAAGTTTATTCGCCAATATCTTCCGCAGCAGCATCGAGATTTTTTCGAATCGCTCTCAATGCTGTTTATTGGTTATGCTGAACAACCATTGCATACCCGTGCAAGTGTGTTATTTGGCACGCCAGGCTTTGTTCAGTGTGTCAGCGACACTGAATTACTCATAAACACTCAACACTCGATGGGGGATTTTATTCATGCCCATCTGGCTGTGGGCGATCGTATTGGTATTCTAGGCATTGTATTTACAAGCAAAAGACGTAACCGTGTTAATGGGATGATTACTGACATTAATCAAAAAAGTATTCGCGTCACTGTGCTACAAAGCTACGGTAATTGCCCTAAGTACATTCAACCTATCGCGTTTATGGCTAATCAAGATTATGGTAAGTTCATGTCATCAACAAAACGGCAACTCAGCCAGGCAGATAAACACCTTATCACCCATGCCGATACCTTTTTTATTGCCAGCGGTTTTGAGGATGGTCAGCAATTGAATAATCGTGGTGCCGATATATCGCATCGTGGCGGACCACAGGGCTTTGTGTCGATAAATGAGCAAGGCCAATTAATGGTTAATGATTATCCTGGTAATGGCTTTTTTAATACTTTGGGTAACCTACTCGAAAACCCCATTGCAAGCTTGCTCTTTTGTGATTGGCAACATGGGCACGCATTACATATTAACGTATCGAGCCAGATAATTTGGCAACATGTACCACATGTGGACGGTGCGGATGTAAACACCACAGCAGGCACTCAAACAGAGCGAACATTGTGCTTTACTCCGCTAAACGTTGAACAATTCGTCAACGGGTTGGCCTATCGTCAAGCCAACCTGTTGTAATGGGTTAATGGTTACAACTCAAACAACACATCGGTACGGATAATGTATTTAACCCCTGAAAAAATTGGCTCTGAACTATGTATACAATGCAGTGGGTGCATACCGTGCGCAAAGCACAATACACTTCCCGCAGGTGTTCGCACATCCACCTGTTTTACATTGTCGCCACGTTTAGCTGGTAAATGAGGGTTATCTGCATTCACTAAAAAGCGCGTCGCACCACCGTCAAAGTCTTCTGTGAGTAAAATTAAAAACGTGAGTTGGCTGTAACGGTCGCCAAACGCATCACGCACCAGTTGGCCATTAACCATTTGACTTCCCGGCCATGAGCCGTCTGAATGCGGCTTAAAATAATCACCCTCTTTATAGCGATAAAATCGAAAACGATTATTTAATCCTAGTGCGGCTTTGCCGTTAAAAATACCTAAATCATCAGTCATTAACCCTGCAACTCGTTGCCAAATAAGCCGTTCGGTGCAGTTATCAACCACCCAGGTTAAACTGTCGTTATGACGCACATTACGCGGTAAAGACACCGCTGCGTCAGGTAAAAACCCCATAGTTTCGCTAACGTTAATAAGTTGCTGACATTCATCTGCACTCAAAACATTTAATAGTTGAAATGCCCCTGGCACATCCGTTAACGGCTTTTTGCTCACGGTATGAGGTGCTGACAATGCGAGATCTGCACTATTATCACTTCGGCTTGCCCAAGTTGGTAATGCTGGATGTTCTGCACCTGGCTCAAAAGCGGCAACAAAGAATTGGTCATTTACGGTTGTAGTATTCATTTTATTCACCTTAACGACTGATCACACGTACTTGCGCAAATTGTCTGTGGCCCGCAGCAGTACCATGAAAACCAAAACCACTTTGTTTTGCACCAACCCATGGGGCATTGCCACCACCCACGCCTTGATTGATGCCCACCATGCCAGCCTCAAGCTGATCGGCTACGGCATTGGCACCTGGGCCACCAAACACCACCGCACCTAAACCATAATGACTGTTATTAGCACGGCTAATCGCGTCATTAATATCACTAAAGCGACTTATCGCCACAATAGGCCCAAAGGTTTCTTCTGTTTCGAGTTGCATCAGTGGAGTTATGTTGCTAACAACAGTGGGCTGAATATAGGGTAATGGGTAGTCATCGCTGCCCAATAAAAACTGAGCCCCTTTTGCTTTAGCATCTTGTAACTGTTCAAGCACTTTTTGATGCTGTGTTGGGTTGACTATCGGACCAATGTTGACATTGCCAGCATCCCAGGCACCAACACGATATCGGCTGGCCAGCGCAACGACTTTGCGCTCAAATTCATCGGCAATGCGTTCATCTACATAAACGCGCTCGGTGGATGTACACATTTGTCCAGCATTTTCAAACGAGCTGGCGACCGCAAAACGCACTGCGGCATCCATATTGGCATCGGCCATGACTATCATAGGGTCGTTGCCGCCAAGCTCCATTACCAAGCGTTTTAAGCCAGACGCAGCATTGGCCATAATGTGTTTACCGGCGGCCATCGACCCCGTAAATGCCACCATATTAATGTCGGCGCTCACAAGTGCCTGACCCAGGCTTTTGTCACCTTGCACCACTTGCAGCACATTTTGCGGTAACACCTTATTTAAGGTGTCAATAAACAACTGCGCCACTAACGGGGTTTCTTCTGATGGCTTTAACACCACACTATTACCTGCAATTAAGGCTGGCATTAATAGGTTATTGGCCATCGCAAGTGGATAATTCCAGGGTGAAATAACCGCAACAACGCCCAAAGGACGGTATTGCAATTCAGTGCGGTTGCCCACATTTTCAGTGGCGAATGCATCTGCAATCTCACTTGCAAAATAACCTGCATTTTGCAATGTACCGCCCACTTCATAAGTGGCTCTGCGATAATCTTTACCCATTTCTTGGCTAATGAGTGTTGCCAACTCATCTTGTACTGCGTGCAATTGTTGATAGGCTTTTACCACTAACTGCTGACGTTCAATTAAAGAAAAACTGGCCCAGGCCTTTTGAGCAGTTTTGGCTAGAGCGATGACTTGTGGAAGATCCGATATCGCTAAAGCATCAACACTGCCCACCGCAGTGGCTTGAATACTGTCGCTGCCAGCCACTTTATGGTAGCTACCCGCATCATAAGAAGTTAATACAGCCATGGAGAAATGTTCCTTAATGGTACTAGTCTAATTAGCGCCTATTCTGATACTGTAGGATATAAATGCAACCAGTATACTTTTGGTAACCTAGCTAAAATAAAACAAACACAATGAAAACTAAAATAGAAACAATGGCTAACGGCCACAAAAAAGTTATTAACCCATGCGCCGAACCTTGCTCGGTAGAACGTGGAATGCGAGTATTAGGCGGAAAATGGAAAGCATCAATCTTGTGGCACTTGCAAGACGGGCCGGTTAGATTTAACGATTTGTCACGCATGTTAGGCGGCGCCAGTAAAAAAATGGTCGACCAGCGGCTGAAAGAGCTAGAAGCCCAGGGGTTAGTCACTCGTCATGTCATTAACGACAGGCCAATTGCGGTATCTTACGCCATTACTGAGCTGGGCCGCACGGCATTAGATATTTTAGAACGCTTAAAAGAGTGGGCTGATGAGTATGTAACCTAATAGCTATTTCATCTGTATCATCTAAAATAAATTTATGGCATCTCAAAAAAAAAAATAGTAGTCAACACGCTCAAGCTCGTCACAAAAATGTGACACGACACTCATGCATACGGGTGACTCATAGGTACACACATTCTACAGTCCACCACTGATGTTATTGCAATAGGTATTTATGATCAGATTTGTGTTAGTCATTATCATTTTCGCTAGCGTATTGTTCTCGCAGATGGCTTGCGCCAAAGATAAAGTGATTTTTTATACCGAGCCTTATCCGCCATTTCAGTCTGCTAACCAACAAGGTCAGCTGGTTGGATTTTCTATTGATATATTACAAGCGGCACAAGCGTATCTTGATTTTGATATCGACATTCAAATTATGCCGTGGAGCCGCGCTTATCATAATGCACAACACCAACCCAACACCTTTATTTTTTCCATTGCCAATACAGATAAACGTTTAGCCTATTTTAAATGGATCGGTAATTTTTATACTGTACAGGATATGATCTACAAAAAAACTAACCGCCCAGATATTGTGCTCGACAATATCGACGATATTAATCGTTACACTTTGGCATTATCACGCAGTCATGCGGCGCTAGACAGATTAAAACTTGATAATAAGCACCCTAATGTATACCTCGTAAGAAGCCAAACCGCAGCACTAAAAATGCTTAATTTTGACCGCGTAGACCTAATTTATAATAACGAAGTGGGGTTTAACGAAGACGTTAAAAAAATGGGTTATAACATCGGTGATTTTACCGCTGCACTGCCGGTGGTAAACATGCCAATAGGCATAGCCACCCATAAAGACACCGACGAGGCCTTAGCAAAAAAAATGCGCCACGCTTTAGTCACCTTAAAACAAAATGGCGAGCTCGCCGCCATCACAGCTCGTTGGTTTGCCCCTCGAGTTGCCACTCCCAAGGTAACTGAGTAACTGAGCCAACATTGGTTTATTTATACCCGCTTCGCAGCCCGATTACATACAAACCTGCAACTTGCGACTTTTGATTTAGCATTGAAGTGAATATTGCTATGTAGATATTTCAAAATGAATATAACTAGCCAGCGGCTGACTCATTTAGGGGCATAGATGAGTTTCATCCCTCATCAATATGCCTAATTTGCTGCAAATGAAACCATTGAGAATGCCGTTACTTTGTTCAGCAATAACAGGCACAATACATATTCCAACTCGATAGTTCGCATCAACTTTTAACAATCAGCACAAAAATGTGAGCCTTCTTACTGGTTAAAATCAAAAAGCCTCTTCCCATAAAATGACAAGAGGCTTGACTGTCTATTTGGCTGTTTACATCACACAAACAACATCAATAATCAAAACCCAACTGCGCTTTAATGCCGTTATTAAATGCGTGTTTTACGGGTTGCACCTCGCTAACTGTGTCGGCTAATTCAATAATGTCGCGGTGACAGGCGCGGCCGGTAATAATGACATGCTGCATTGGTGGGCGATTTTTTAACGCCGTTAATACTCGCTCAAGCTCTATGTAGTGATAACTCACCATGTAAGTTAACTCATCTAATAGTACCAAGTTAACCGACTCGTCTTTGAGTAGTTTTTCGGCTTCAACCCAGGCTTCCATTGCGGCTTGAGTGTCTTTTTCTTTGTCTTGGGTTTCCCAGGTAAAGCCTGTCCCCATAACATGAAATTCAACCCCTGCACCTTCAAGTAAATTACGTTCACCGCATGCCCAGGTGCCTTTAATAAACTGCACCACGGCCGCCTTATGACCATGGCCAACCGCGCGGGCAACTGAACCAAAACCAGAAGTTGATTTGCCTTTTCCATTACCCGTAAGCACAAGCAGAATGCCTTTTTCCTCTTGTGCTGCGGCAATTTTGGCATCAACGCCTTGCTTTACCTTTTGCTGCCGCGCTTTATGGCGCTCTGCTTTTTGAGAGGCAGTCGTATCGGCTTGCTCGGTATTGTGGTTTTCAGTTGTCATGCTATTAATCCTTTTAGTGTGTTCATGTCCAGATGTGCTTCTAACACGTCGGCGAGTCTTTCAAGCTGTTGCTCGCGGATCTGGTTAATATCAATATGCTGTGCCTGGGTTAACCCAGCCCAGCTTAAAATGAGTTGGCATGCCTGTGGGTTGTCAAACAAGCCATGTATGTAAGTCGCTAAAATTTGTTGGTCGTCACTGACCAAACCATCGGGCGTTGCCACTGTTAAGCCTTGCTCAGCGATTTGTTCAATCACAATAGGCTGAGTCACGTCAGGCTGGGTAAGTGAGGACTCACCACAATGAATTTCGTACCCACAAAACTCGGCTTGATGGCCTTGTAAGCGTAAGTGACCCCTTACTTGAGTTAATGTTTTATTTGCTTTTAATACGGTGTTAACCGGTAATAAGCCCAACCCTTTACTACAACCAGCACTATCTTCAATGCCTAAAGGATCATCAATCAGCAGGCCGAGCATTTGATAACCGCCGCAAATGCCGATGACTTTACCACCATAGCGTAAATGGCTGTTAAGCTTGGTATGCCAACCTTGTTGACGCATAAACGCTAAGTCGGCCCGGACATTTTTACTGCCAGGCAATATGACTAAATCTGCTGCGGGCCAATCGGATGACTGAGCCATACTCTGCATACTCACATAATGAAAATCGATTTGCGGGTGTAAGCGCAGTGGGTCAAAGTCTGTGTGATTGCTGATCCTTGGATACACCAATACCAGTACAGTAAGTCGGGGCGTTTGCTGGGGTAATGGCGGCGTATTTGTGCGGTGCAACGGCGCGTCAACTAACGCATCTTCGGCATCTAGGTGTAAGTCATGCAAATAGGGGAGCACGCCTAATACCGGTTTGCGGGTGTATTGTTCAAGCCAATCAATACCCGGCTGTAATAAGCTGATGTCACCGCGAAAACGATTTATAACAAAGCCCTTTACTCGTGCTTGCTCGCTTGGACTTAATAGCGCAAGTGTACCAACAAGATGAGCAAATACCCCGCCTTTATCAATATCTGCAATAATAACCACAGGACAGTCGGCCACTTCAGCAAAGCCCATATTGGCAATATCGCCTTGGCGTAAATTGATTTCAGCAGGACTGCCAGCACCTTCTATCACCACAACCGAATACTGTTGCTGTAAGCGCTGATAAGATTGCATCACCGCGGCTAATGCCAGGGTTTTATAGCTTTTGCTTTGTGGGCCAAAAAATGCCTTGGCTTCTAAGGTGGTTAATGCTTTGCCATGGACGATGACTTGAGCACCAGTGTCTGAGCTAGGTTTTAGTAATACGGGGTTAAAATCAGTATGCGGCGGCAGGTTACAGGCAATAGCTTGCAGTGCCTGGGCGCGGCCAATTTCGCCACCATCAATTGTCACGGCACTATTTAATGCCATATTTTGTGGTTTAAACGGTGCAACCTTAATGTGTTGTCTTGCCAGTACTCGACAAAGCCCTGCGACCAAGGTGCTTTTGCCTGCATCTGACGTGGTGCCTTGCACCATTAGCGCCCCAGTTAGAATGGGAGTAGCTTGGGTTAATGACACCACAAACACACTAGACTTTTAACGCCAAAGGAAGACCTGCAACCACTAAGGTCACTTGGTCTGCGACTTTCGCAATAGCCTGGTTTAGCCAACCGGCTTCATCTACAAACTGGCGGCTAAGCTCGCCCATAGGCACTATGCCTGATCCCACTTCATTACTCACTATCACCACTTCGCTTTGCAAGGTTGGCAGCACATTAAGCAGTAAGGTTTTTTGAGAAGACCAACGGCTAGGAGAGTTATCCAACAAATGGTTGGTCAACAATAACGTAAGACAGTCTATTAAAATGACTTGCTGAGGTTTGTCTATGGCCACTAAAGTTTGCGCTACATCATAGGCTTGTTCGTGCAATGTCCAACTGTGGGCGCTGGACATTCGGTCTTGCTGGTGTTGGCGAATTCGCTCAGACATTTCAGTGTCTAATGCGGTTGCGGTGGCGAGGTAAACGCAAGAGTAGCCCACGGCTGCATACTGAGCGACACATTGCTCAGCGTATCGGCTTTTACCACTACGCGCACCACCCAACACCAAATGGATCATTAGCTTAAACCTACTGCTAAAATCACTAAGTAACAACACACCTCGCTAATCTGTTGTGCAGCGCCTAATGTGTCACCTGTGTAACCACCAATTTGTTTACGGAAAAAGCCGCCTAACAAAATACGTAAAAGCCATAAGGTAATAAATAAAACAAATGCCGCAACACCATTAAGCCATAACAATACAAAAATGCCGCTCGCGATTAAAATAAACAAATCATTTAAATGCTGGCCCTGAACTATCGGCTTAGCTTTACTGGTGGCATCGTCGCGCACATATTGCTCGCTAAAAATAAGGCTAGAGGCAACAACACGGCTTAAAGTGTGGCCCGCAATAAGTGCGCTCACCGCTGCCATTGGGCTGTACAATGCCAGCTCAACCAACAACTGCCACTTTAACAACAAAACTAACCCCAGAGATAAAGCACCATAACTGCCTAATTGCGAATCCTTCATAATGCGCAACTTGTCTTCTACGGTGTGGCCGCCGCCAAAGCCATCGGCAGTATCTGCTAAGCCATCTTCGTGAAAAGCCCCTGTGACTATCACACCTGCCACCATGGCCAGTAATATGGCAATGCTAGCAGGTAAAATGAGCTGAGCTAACCAAAAAACTGAAGCACACATCAGGCCAATGACTAAGCCTACTATGCCAAAATAACGACTCGCTTTACTCAGTCGGTCATTGTCTACCACAACCCATGAAGGAACCGGGATCCGAGTAAAAAAACTCATCGCCACAAAAAATAAATTTAACTGTCGCAACCATTTTATATCGCCAGACATCTTGCTCCCTTAAACCACATTATTAATGCCAGCCTCTTTAAAACTGGCCATTTGATTATAAAAATTGACTGCAGCTTGAAGCAAAGGCAAGGCCAATGCGGCACCTGTTCCTTCTCCGAGCCTTAATCCCAACGACAACAAAGGTGTTGCTTGTAGTTGTTGTAGCATTAATTTGTGCCCTTGCTCGTGCGACTCATGGGCAAAGACTAAATAGTCACTTGATTGTGGAGCTAATTTTACCGCAACTAATGCCGCAGCAGTAGCGATAAAACCATCTATCAGCACTATTATTTTTTGTTCGGCAGCCGCCAAAATAGCCCCAGTCATTTGTACAATTTCAAAACCGCCTAAATGCGCCAAAATTGCTTCGACCGAGGTAAGTTTAGTACGATGTAATTCAATCGCTTGATTAATTAATTGTGATTTTTTTATTAATGTCACATCGTCTATCCCCGTGCCTCGCCCCACACACAGGTCAACGTCAACATGAAGTAATGCGGCCATCACAGCGGAAGCCGCCGAAGTATTGCCAATGCCCATTTCGCCTAACGCCAGTATATTACACCCAGCCTTAACATGGCGCGTAACCAATTGTTTTGCTAGTGCAAACCCTTGGTGTACCTGTGCAGTCGACATTGCCGCCTGCAAATGCATTGCATAAGTACCCGCACCAAGGCGTTGATTGATCACCCCAGTTGATTCACTTATCGGCTGTAACATTCCACAATCAATCACGTGTAAATCAAAACCCATCTGGCGACAAAACACATTGATAGCAGCACCACCTTGCATAAAGTTGTGCACCATTTGGGTGGTTACTTCACTGGGGGCTATCGACACACCATAAGCGGCTATGCCGTGGTCGGCAGCAAACACCAACATTGTTGGCTGAGTGATAGATAACGGCAAATGAGTCGCACTCAGGCTCGATTCAGTGCGATTAACGAGAGTATGACTTAATTCACTTTCACGGCTGTATTGCACCCTGGCGATTTGCATCGCTAAAGACTCAAGCTGCCCTAATGCACCTAGAGGTTTGGTTTTTTGGTTAATTTTGTGCTCTATGGCCTCATCATATTGGCGACTCGCTGCGGTAACAGAAAATAACGATTGTGCAATAGATTGTTGGTTCAATTCTTGACCCTTTTATCGACGATGACGCAAAATAAACAAAAAGAACACACTGCCAAGTGCTGCGGTAATAATGCCCACAGGAAGCTCCTGGTTAGACAATAAACAGCGTGCAATGACATCAATCCACACCATAAATAATCCGCCAAATACTGCGGTTAATATCATCGGCTGACGCCCAGAAAACAATAGCCTAACGGTATGCGGGATCATTAACCCTACAAAGCCGATACCACCACAACTGGCCACCAGCATGGCGGTAATTAACGAGCACAATAACAACATGCTTAACCTCAGTTTTGCCACATTCACCCCTAGGGTATGGGCACTTTCGTCACCGGCTTGCAACGCCATAATTTGCCTTTTAAAAGCCAACATAATCAATAAGCTAACAACAACCGTTACACTCGGTAGCCACAATTGTGCCCAATTGGCTTTCGCAAAACTGCCTAAACTCCAAAACAACACCGAGGCAGCTGCTTGCGGGCTTGAAAAATACAACAACAAACTGGTTAACGCGCCAAATAAAAATGACGTTGCCACTCCAGATAACAACATGCGTTCAATTTGACTCGTTCGGCCAAAACCAGACAAGGCCACCACCACAAGCACAGATAAGCTAGCACCAATAAATGCACCAAGCGGCAAACTTAACATTGACCAAGACCACCACGCATGTTGCCCATGAGTCGACATTTGCAAAGCACCGTCAAACCAACCAGAAAACAACCCTGTTTGACTAAACAATGAAATAACGCAGACCGCCCCAAATGAGGCACCAGAGCTAATACCAAATAGATAGGGATCGGCCAATGGATTACGAGTTACGGTTTGTAATACACTACCGGCAATAGACAGCCCCGCCCCAGCAATAAACGCCAGCACAATACGCGGTAAACGCAAATCAAATACAATGCGCTGGTTTAAGGTGCTTATCACGGAGTTTTCGTCAGCGCTTAGCAAGCCATTACCGGTTAATAACGATTTAAACACTGTTATTACATCAGCAAAGTGGATATTAGCTGCACCAAAACTTGCAGCCAACATTGGGGTCAATAATGTGGCAAGTATGACGACCCCGACACAGCAATAATATCGCCGTTGAGAAGCGTTAATCATAAGCCACCTCTTTTTTATTGGCGGTTTGATACCCATAAAAATAACTGATTAACGGTTTTTGGTGTTGCGGATGAACATTAACCTCGCAGCAAACGCCAAATACATCACTGATTTGTCGCTCGGTGAGCACCTCGCTAGGGTGACCTTTTGCAATCAACTTACCTTGATCCAGTAACAACAATTTATCGCACATGGCGCTGGCCAGGTTTAAGTCGTGAATAGAGGCAATCACGCTAATCCCCAATGAAGCCACTAACTCTAAAATTTGAATTTGGTAACGAATATCTAAATGGTTGGTGGGTTCATCTAAAATCAATATGTGAGGTTGCTGCACAATAGCGCGGGCGATAAGAGCACGTTGCTTTTCGCCGCCAGACAATTGCTCGTAGGGTTGCTGGGCATGCTTAGCTAAACCCACTTTAGTGAGTGCATGGTTAATCAAGGCTTTATCTTGTGCTGTGGTTGCGTCAAATAACCCTTTATGCGGCGTTAGCCCCATAGTAACTAACTGCTCGGTCGTTAAGTCAAAATAATGTGGGGTATCTTGCTGCACAACAGCAACCGAACGCGCCAGGGCTTTAGCCGAATAAGTTGATAAATCTTGACCAAATAAATCAATATTTCCGCTACTTGGGACAATATAACGGTACAAACAACGGAGTAGACTCGACTTACCAGCCCCATTAGGCCCAATCAATCCCAGCATTTGTCCTTTGGGCAAATTGAAATGAATATCAGCTAAAATGGTTTTCCCATCGACTTGCCAAAAAAGATGATTAACGTCTAATACAGGTTCAGACATGCCATGCACCTCGCCATGCCTGATTGATAAAAATACAATGCAACATATTTGCTCCCCTAAGTCACCCGCTTAGGTATGGATTTAACGGCATCTCAAGGCTGGTATCTGACTTATATTCAAAAGGCTATTGAACATCTACAGTTGCGGGTACAGTTTGGGCTTATCCCAATTCCCAATACCTTGAATTGCATAATGATTAACGTACTGGCATCGCCGCAGTTTGTGGCCAATGCAATGTAAAGCTAACCTTAAATTGAGGGTTATTGTCATGACCTTGTAGAGCCGCCTCTACATTGTCTGCCCAATAAACATCTAGCGACATAATAGCAGCATAGGGGAGCGCTAGGTTAGCGAATAATCCACTGCTTTGGCCTGCATTTAATACATAGCCCATTAAACAGCGCATAACGCCCCCATGAGTGACCACCAGCGCATGTGGCTCAAGCTCAGCTTGCTGATTAAGTGCAGCATCATTGTTAACCTGCAACCACAGCGCATCGGTAATAGCCATTAACCCGGTTTCGACACGCGCATTAAAATCGCTTAGCGTTTCACCAGCTTCGGGCGTATTTTCGCTAGCCCATGGGTCGCGCCAATAAGCATCAAATGCCTGTGGGCTTTGCTGATAAATACGTTCAAATGACTGTCCATCCCATAGGCCAAAATCAATTTCTTGCAAGGCTGTTAATGCCTGTAATGGAACAGACAAGGCTTGTGCTGTTGCTAGGCTAAACCCAAAACATCGCTGCAAAGGCGAGCTAAACACATGAGTTATTGGCGCAGTAACCTGAGTTAATGCGTGTTGCATTTGCGCTACCCCTGTTGCGGTTAATGCCACATCTGTTTGGCCTCTAAATATGGCCCCACCTTCGCATTCGCCATGCCGTAATAACGTAATCTTGGCTCGCTTCATTGAATTCAGCCTTGCTCTAGTGGTAAAAAGTCGCGTATTATGGACGTCTATACGTTTATATGTCTAAATACTATCTTAAAAGATAATCAGTTTGAAGAGTCATTGTCTCTAACAGTGATTTAATCACCCTCAGGTTGTAAAAATAAGGGTATGCTTATCTTCAATAAGGTATTTGCTGCAAAGTGATAAAAAGGTAACTGTTATGGCGAAATCGACTTCTCACAGTCAAACACTTGAACAACTTAACGCATTATTAGCAGAGCGTATTGTGATTTTAGACGGTGCAATGGGCACCATGATCCAAGACCATAAGTTGCAAGAAGAAGATTATCGCGGTGAGCGCTTTAAAGATTGGCATTGCGATGTTAAAGGTAACAACGATTTATTGGTACTCAGCCAACCTGAGCTTATCAAAGCCATTCATGTTAAATACCTGCTCGGCGGCGCCGACATTATTGAAACCAACACCTTTAACGCCACCACCATCGCCATGGCAGACTACGACATGCAAGCCTTGTCTGCCGAAATTAACCTTGAAGGTGCCCGCATTGCTCGCCAGGCCGCTGACGAAGTAGCCGCACAAACCGGTAACCCACGCTATGTTGCAGGGGTACTTGGCCCCACTAACCGCACCTGTTCAATCAGCCCAGATGTAAACGACCCTGGATTTCGTAATATCAGCTTTGATCAATTAGTAGAAGCCTATGTTGAATCAACTACCGCATTAATTGAAGGTGGCGCCGACATCATTATGGTCGAAACCATTTTTGATACCTTAAACGCCAAAGCCGCCTTGTTTGCCATAGAAACCGTGTTCGATAACCTCGGCGAACGCTTACCTGTAATGATCTCTGGCACCATTACCGACGCATCAGGCCGTACGCTGACCGGGCAAACCACCGAAGCGTTTTACAACTCATTGCGCCATATTAAGCCGTTATCGATTGGCCTTAACTGTGCCCTTGGCCCTAAAGAGCTGCGCCCTTACGTAGAAGAGTTATCACGCATTGCCGAATGTTATGTGTCTGCCCACCCTAATGCGGGCCTACCCAACGAATTTGGTGGTTATGATGAAACCCCAGAAGAAATGGCCGAGGTCATTATTCAATGGGCAGAAGCAGGCATGCTTAATATTGTCGGCGGCTGTTGTGGTAGCACGCCAACACATATTAGCGCCATCCGTGAGGCGGTATTACGCCATGCACCGCGTGCATTACCGGAGATCCCCGTTGCCTGTCGTTTATCAGGGTTAGAGCCATTAACCATCGACAAAGACTCATTATTTGTGAACGTCGGTGAGCGCGCTAACGTCACTGGCTCAGCTAAATTTTTACGCTTAATCAAAGAAGAAAAATTTGAAGAAGCACTCGATGTGGTGCGTGAGCAAGTTGAAAACGGCGCACAAATCATCGACGTCAACATGGACGAAGGCATGCTAGATGGCGCCGCGTCAATGACCAAGTTTTTAAACTTAATTGCCTCTGAACCAGACATTTCACGCGTGCCTATCATGATCGACTCATCTAAATGGGACGTCATTGAAGCAGGCCTTAAATGCGTACAAGGCAAGTCGATTGTTAACTCAATCTCGATGAAAGAAGGCGAAGAAGCGTTTATTAAACAAGCCACCTTAGTGAAACGTTATGGCGCTGCGGCGATTGTAATGGCGTTTGACGAGCAAGGCCAGGCTGACACTCGCGCCCGCAAAACCGAAATTTGTACCCGCGCTTATCGCATTTTGGTGGATGTAGTCGGTTTTGCCCCAGAAGACATTATTTTCGACCCGAACATTTTTGCTATCGCCACCGGCATTGATGAACACGACAACTATGCTGTCGACTTTATTGAATCCATAAAAGACATCAAAGCCACTTTGCCACATGCAATGATTTCAGGCGGTGTGTCTAACGTGTCATTCTCGTTCCGGGGCAATAACCCAGTACGTGAAGCCATTCACGCAGTGTTTTTATACCATGCGATTCAAGCCGGTATGGACATGGGGATTGTTAACGCCGGCCAGTTAGCGATTTATGATGACATCGATAAAGAGCTAAAAGACAAAGTCGAAAATGTGGTACTTAATCTGCCTTGCCCAGTAGCAGACTCAAGCAACACCGAGCAGTTACTCGACATTGCCGAGCAATATCGTGGCGACGGCTCGCAAGTGGCCAAAAAAGAAGACTTAGCATGGCGCAGTTGGCCCGTTAAAGAGCGCCTGTCTCATGCGCTGGTTAAAGGCATTACCGAATTTATCGACGAAGACACCGAAGCTGCGCGTCTTGAAGCCACCCGCCCACTCGATGTCATCGAAGGGCCATTAATGGATGGCATGAACGTGGTGGGCGACTTATTTGGCGCAGGTAAAATGTTTTTACCCCAGGTGGTTAAATCTGCCCGGGTGATGAAAAAGGCCGTGGCTTATCTCAATCCGTTTATTGAACTTGAAAAGGTCGAAGGTCAATCTAACGGTAAAATCTTAATGGTGACCGTAAAAGGCGATGTGCACGACATTGGTAAAAACATTGTTGGCGTTGTGCTGGCCTGTAATGGTTTTGAAGTATTCGATTTGGGCGTGATGGTGTCGGTTGAGAAAATTCTCGAGGCGGTAAAAGAGCACAATATCGACATTATTGGAATGTCTGGGCTGATTACGCCAAGCCTAGATGAAATGGTGCACAACGTAAAAACCTTCCACCGCGAAGGCCTAACCATACCAGCCATTATTGGCGGGGCAACTTGCTCTAAAATTCACACCGCAGTGAAAATTGCCCCGCACTATCCCCATGGCGCCATTTACATTGCCGATGCCTCGCGTGCAGTACCAATGGTGTCAAAGTTAGTTAACAATGAAACTCGCCAAGCCACCATTGACGAAACCTACGCAGAATACGACATCATGCGTGAAAAACGCCTGTCGCAAACCAAGCGTAAAACCATCGTATCGATTGAAGCGGCACGCGAAAACCGCTGCAAACACGACTGGGAAAGTTACACCCCATTTACGCCTAATGTGTTAGGTCGTCAGGTGTTTGATGACTATCCGTTAGAAGACTTAGTAGAGCGTATCGACTGGACACCCTTCTTTAGAAGCTGGGAACTACACGGCCATTACCCTGAAATTTTAAACGACAACATCGTAGGCGAAGAAGCACGCAAACTGTTTGCCGACGGTAAAGCCATGCTTGAGACCATCATCAAAGAGAAATGGTTAACCGCCAAAGGCGTGATTGGGCTATTCCCTGCCAATACGGTTAATCATGACGACATTGAGCTGTACACCGACGAAAGCCGCACCACAGTTGAAATGACCACTCACCATTTGCGTATGCAACTTGAACGAGTAGGTAACGACAACTTTTGTCTAGCTGACTTTGTTGCGCCAAAAGACAGCGGCGTTGCCGACTACATGGGCGGCTTTGCGGTTACCGCAGGCCATGGTATTGACGAGCACGTAGCGCGCTTTGAAGCTAATCACGACGACTACAATGCCATTATGCTCAAATGTTTAGCAGACCGTTTAGCCGAAGCGTTTGCCGAACGTATGCACGAACGTGTTCGTAAAGAATTTTGGGGTTACGCTGCAGATGAAGAGTTAGATAACGAAGCGTTAATTCGTGAACGTTACAAAGGTATACGCCCAGCACCGGGTTACCCAGCATGCCCAGATCATACCGAAAAAGGCTTGCTATGGGATTTGCTCAAACCCGATGAAACCATCGATTTAAACATCACCGAAAGCTTTGCCATGTACCCAACTGCTGCGGTATCTGGCTGGTACTTTGCCCACCCTAAATCACGCTACTTTGGTGTGACCAACATCGGTAAAGATCAGGTAGAAGACTACGCTAAGCGTAAAGGCATGAGCTTAGCAGAAGCCGAAAAGTGGCTCGCCCCAGTGCTGGACTATGATCCTGAGTAGAGAGTGCTCCAGAGTAAAGAGTGCCTCTGAATAAAGAATCCTCCCAAATAGAGAGTGATTTAAATAAAGAGTAACCTTGAGTCATCATGGTTACTCTTTTTTATGTCCAAACGTCGTTTGGATTAATACCAATCAGGATAATTGATCAGAGATTGCGTAAGAAAAATCGCTTAGCACAAGGCACCTCTTATGGATCATTCAACCAGATTGTTGCCCTAAGACGTTGACTTGTATGGATACGATTAAAGCTGCGGTTTATTGATAAGTGCTGCCATTGTGTTTGAGCCAGCCGCCGATATGTTGTCCGCGTGGGTCGTGGTGAGTCCAGTGGATAACCCCGCCTTTGTTATTAAACTCATACACACCGTAAAACTCGACAGTATCGCCAACATTAAGGCCATTTATGCGTGGGGCTAAATCGATATTGTGGGCAACAAGTAAGGTGCCGCCACTGGCTATTTTTACAATAAATCGTTGGTGACGACTGCCTTTTAGATCGTCACCAAGCACTTTTATCACCTCACCAGCCCCAGCAACCTGAACATTACTCTGTTGATTATCAATGGCATTTTGTAAGGCGCTATTACTGGCACTTGCACTATTACTGGCACCAGCCGCGAAAACGTTTTGTACAATTTGCGTGGTTTGAACGTTTTTGGCTAAATAGCCAAATAACGCAATGCCGAGTAAGCCAATGAGCAGTATTTTTTTCATGATTATAAAATCCCTTGTGATAACAAGCCAAGTTTTTCTTGTTCTAAAATCTTACTATGCTGCATTAACAACAAGTCCAATACCTCAGGCGATAAACTAAATATTTGCACTACGTACTCACCAGATGCTGAGTGGGTTGCTTGCTCACCTTCATAGGCAATGTGTAAGCCTAATTGTTTTAAGGTTTTCTGATCATAACTGAATAACTGCGCGTCTCTTTTATCGTGCAACCCCGGCATCATGCCTATCACAGTCACAATCTGATTCACCTTTACCTTGTTGAAAAAATCGAGCTCTTTTTGACGCCATCTAGTCAAGAAGTCATTCTCATCTTTGCGCAACCTCTTGTTAGTACTTTGGTTATTAAAATTCGGGAGATAAATCGGTTGTAATGCACCGCCATGCCAACCTAATAGGCCGCCTTCTCTAACCGTGACATCATTACTGGCTGTAGCAATATAATTAGCACAAGATGATGCACAAATTTTGTCTACTATCACCTTTAACTGGTATTGATATACCAGCTCACCAAATCGAATGCCTGCGAATACTTCACCGCCACCGCTGTTAATGATTAGCGATTCTATGGGTGTTGGGCTGTTAGTGATTAGTTGTTCAAAAGAGGCGACATTATCGGCGTTGATTTCACCACGATAAACAATTGTGTTTGCTAAGAGTGGATCAATCACCACACTGAAAGGTTCTGGCTGGCTTGCACACCCGGTTAAGGTGAGTAGTAAAACGACAAGTAAATTACGCATTCATATTCCATTATGATGTTGAGTTAAAATAAATTATCACGAATAACGGCTTTTACGTAAAAAAACAATAACCCATTCGATTATTAATAACCGTAAGGCTAAAACCAGCAATGCTTGTGAGACTCGTAGGTTATGTAAATTCAATTCTTAGTGGCACTACGCATTAAAAAACGCGATATATTATCGCGTTTTTACAATTAGCTCTGTGCCTCGTTAAAAAATGTAGTGCTATTTCAGCGACGCTAACCATTGATTAAACGACAATGCAGGCATCGCGCCAGACTGCTGTGCAATCACTTTACCTTGTTTAAATGCCATTAAGGTTGGAATAGAGCGAATATTAAACTGCGCGGCCAAAGCTTGTTGCTCTTCGGTATTGAGCTTACCAAAGCGAAATCGTGGCTCCCACTTTTTAGCCGCTTGGGTAAACACAGGTGCAAAGCTTTTACACGGACCGCACCAACTGGCCCAAAAGTCGACAACTAATGGCAATTCAGATTTATTAGCATGGTGGGCAAAATTAGCTGCAGTGAGTTCAACGGGTTCCCCCACAAACACCGGCTGTTTACATTTTCCACAAGTTGGTTGTTGTTCAAGACGTTCATCTGGCACCCGATTTAAAGTCGAGCAATGTGGACAAGCTATTATCATGATATGACCTCATCTACTTCATCATTGAGACGTTCAAATCATAAACCTTGTTGGTGTGTTAATCGAATGAACAATGCTATTTAACCTGAGCTCGGGATAAGGGATGAACTTATACTATTTAAAATCAACATGTTACCCATTCTCACTTTCAAGCTTGTCATTTGTTCTGCTAACAAGGCGAATTGACGCGTCAATAGCTAGCCTATTGTAAGTCGATTCAACGCAGTGAGCAGGGCAAAGGACTGTTTGAAAGGCATTTATTATCCCGAGCTCAGGTTATTTACACCATTTGCGGCCGCAAATGCCTAATGTTTAGGGTATTTGAACCGCAGCGGTTTGTTACATCTAGGTAAATCTAGGTAAGCTCACCATAATGGCAACAATTGCGCTTATAGTAAGTAGCCCGATATTATTTTTGATATTTCTAACATTGACGATTTACCCGTAAACTCAAATTTCACTTTGCCGATGGCCGAGAAATAGATTTCTAATTCAGAATCAAGGTCAAACGTGCCTGATGTTTCAATCGAATAAGCCACAATATTTTTGTAAGGCAAAGAGGTAAAATCTTTTTTACTGCCCGTAATACCTTGAACATTCACCGCAATGATCCGTTTATTGGTAAAAACAACACCATCACGCATGGTTTTATACGAGTCGACGATGTGCTCATCATCTAACAGTAAATCAGTTACTTTTTCTGCAAAATCAGTGTTTTGTTTAAGTTTAAAAAAGCCTTTATTGTTAAAATCTATCATAAAACATCCTTATATTTATGGCCAACGCTAAGGTATCTACTCTAAATGTTGGCCTTGTCACAAGCTCACTTAGTGATACAGCAAAACAACTAACATCCGCTAGTTACTGTTGTTATCTCTGGCTCTCCTGCACTTTTCCAGTGGTACTGAAAATAACAATTGGTTGCGATAACTTGCGCAGAAGTTGGCTGTGCAACATTAAGTGCTGCACGCGGTGCAGCGGCTACGGCATAACTGCCATTTGATACATAGATGCGATAAGCCCATTCAGTCATATCTATACCTGCACCCTCAAAGATTTCAGAAGGTGTTGTGTAACCGGCATTAAAACCACTGCCACTAGTATTAGCCGCAGCAGCCCAGGGTTGATAATTGCTGCCTTTAACACCCGAAAACTCCACTGTGTCTGTCATGGCATTACCAGAGGCTAAGGTTTTAGTTTTAAATAATGTCACTGCAGTTTTTATTGACCCTACAGCGCCTTTGATTGCGGCAATATTGGCATCGGTTTTTAAATTGATAAATTTAGGTGCCACCACTACGGCCAACACACCTAAAATAATGATAACGACCACTAACTCAATAAGGGTAAAACCAGTTTGACGTGAACCTTTAACGCTGTGCATACGGCTAATGCTCCAGGGACAGTTTAACTGTCTGATTGTTATAAGAGGAGATTTTTAACATTTTTACCAACTATAACATAGACTTTAGGTAAAATGGTTAACTAGATCTAGGGGGAGATGGCGATATAAAAAACGCAACCTTGTCTTTATCACTCGCTTACCACCAACTGACCTAGTGTGCTATTTCAGCAGGTAAATAAGTTTACAACGTAATAAAGTTACACATTACCTTGTTTGTAAACCAAAGCGTTTTCTTTAGGTTGAGCCTCAACATACGCTTGATAACGGCCTGGTTTGTGGTTTATCGCAATCAATACATTGAGCATAGCTGCACCCATTACCGACAAAAATACTATCTCAACGGGAAACATGAATAACGAAGCACTTAAAATGATGGTGTCGATTAACAAACCAAAATTACCCGCACGGATCGCATACTTATTTTGCAAGTAAAGCGCCAAAATACCTAAACCGCCAAGACTCGATTTGTGCCTAAACATAATCAGCATACCAACGCCAATTAACATTCCGCCAACGGTTGCTGCAAAAAGTGGGTGTACATTGTCGATATGGATAACCATCGGCATGTAATCTGTCATTACCGAGATAATAGAAACCGAAATAAAGGTGTTAATGGTAAATCGCCTAGAAAGCTTGGTCCATGCAATATAATAAAAAGGCACATTGACTAAAAAAAATAACATCCCAAAACTTAACGATGACAGGTGCATACCAATAATTGCAATGCCAGCTGTACCGCCAGTGATCAACTGATTACTGTTGTAGAGCGTAACCCCTAAAGACACCATCACACCGGCACAAAACAAAGCCATAATGTCTTCGTAAAATCGGTGTGTTGGGAATTGCATGCAAGTGTATCCTTTAATGACATAACCAGTAGTTAGGCTCTTTTGCTCTAGCACTCGCTTATCGCAACAGGCTCAGAGTCGCGCAGTGTAGCGAATATCTTTAACTTTATCAGTGACACCAACCAAGAGAATTACTGAAATAAAACCACCAAATGTATACAAAGGTTTACAAAAATTTTTACATTGTAAATAAAATGATACCAAACTGGGTTATTTTTATTGTGGGTAAGTCAGTCGCAATGAAAACAGAACGCCTCGTCATAAAGCCTGCATGCTGCGAATAAATCAACAGGCGGGCTGCACAAGTCCACCTATACACTTATTCACATCACCTCAAGCACTACAACTGAAGTCGCCACATTTCAAAGGTTTCTTGGCAAAGCTGTTCTCTAAATTTAGGATGAGCAATATCAATCAGAGCACGGGCACGTTCTTTTAAAGACTTACCACGTAAATACGCACAACCATATTCTGTAACGATATAGTGAACATGAGCACGAGTCGTCACCACTCCCGCCCCTGGTGATAATACTGTGGCAATTCTAGAAACAGTGCCATTCAACGCTGTACTCGGTAGCGCAATGACCGAGCGCCCACCTTCGGACAACCCAGCACCACGAATAAAATCCATTTGTCCGCCCACACCAGAGTAAATCTGAGTACCAATAGAATCGGCACAAACCTGCCCTGAAATATCCACTTGCAGTGCAGAATTGATAGACATGACATTGGGGTTTTTACGAATAATCGCGGTGTCATTGACCTGTTCAATGTCCATAAAAATCACTGACGGATTGTCATCGACAAAGTCATAGAGTCGTTGGCTGCCAAGCGCAAAACCCGTAACCGTTTTACCTGGATGGACCTTTTTACGACTATTATTGATAGCACCTAACTCCACTAGATTTAATACACCATCAGAAAATAACTCGGTATGTACACCCAGATTTTTATGCCCGCATAAACACGATAATACCGCGTCAGGAATAGCCCCAATGCCCATTTGTAAACAATCGCCATCGCGCACTAAAGTGGCCACATGGCGGCCAATTGCCTGGCTCGTTTTATCACTTGAATCAATAACATGTTGCGGTAATGCCTTACTCTGCTCAAACACGGCGGTCAAGTTGTTGTAATGAATAAAACCATCACCATGGGTGCGGGGCATCATAGGATTAATGTGTGCAATAATTTTATCCGCAACCTGGCAAGCTGCGAGTGTCGCCTCAACCGAGATCCCTAAAGAACAAATACCATGCTTGTCTGGCGGCGACACTTGGATAATAGCGGTATCGATTTTTTGCTCGCCAGAGCGAAACAACTTAGGCACTTCAGACAAAAAAATCGGTACATAGTCTGCTTCACCTTGCTGCAATAATTTTCGAGTTGGCGCGCCACCAAAATAACAACGATGGCGAAGATGATTTTTTAAACTAGGGTGACTTAACGACTCCGCATGCTCGGTATGCAATTGCAATAAGGTCAAATTTGACCGTGTTAGTGCATGTTGAGCCAGCGCATCAAGCAGTAATTGTGGCGTCGCGCCCATAGAATGAGTCCACAGGGTTTCACCACTTTTAATTAACGAAATAGCCTCTAATGCTGTATGACAAATAATGGGTTTCATCAATACCACTCACGATAGTTAAGCTAATCTTAGTGTATGGATGAACATGATTATTTGATAGTTTTTCGCGCAAAGTCGTTGAGTTAATCACAACAGTTGCGGGAGATATCAACCAAATGAATTATTTGAGAGCTCTGCCACAGCGCATCATTTTAACCCCAACATATTTTCGAGTTATTGCTAATAGGTGATTCGCTGTGGCATAAACACAATAAAAACACAGTAGATAAAATAGTTGATGCTGCTAATCTTATTGGAAAGTTAAATAGACTCGATGACTCGCAGCCCTTCACAAATGAGGGCATGCTTATTGGGTCAAACCTAGCCCATTCAAGTTAATGACTTAATCTTAAAAGATATCATTTAGGTCTTGGATTGCGTCAATCACCATACCAGTACCTATGCTAATTAATAGCAAATCGGCCCCTACTCGGACAATTTTTTGCCCTTCAGGTATACGACCTAATTGCACGATCAGCTCTGGTTGCACATCATAATAAATTACATCAGAAGGTAAAGGCTGACCTTTACGCCATTTTTTTACTTTTCCAGGCGCTTTACAGCCATTGTTTTTCTTTGCTAATCCGGGTGGGCAGCTCTTTGCATTACCCTTGGTGTAATAGTAGTTATTAATAATGACTTGGCGATCGTTGTTAAAATAAACCTGATCGTTATTGTCATTATCAGATTTATGTTTTTTTTCATGTTTGTCAGATTGATGCTTACTTTGATCTTTAGACTCATGGTCTTTAGCAACACTCACACCAGAAGAGCACAGCAGTAAAGTACTCAGTACCGTAAAAGGCAGTAAATAGCGCTTCATATAATAGTTCCTGTCAATTTGTGCTTGCCAACATAAAACATCAGGCTTAGAGATTTAATCACACCTATGGCTGATTTGCGCAATGGTATTACTTAAGCGTTAATGCTAATTGTGAAAACAACACACCATCCCAGCCATGTTGCATAAATTGGCGAATATTTTGATGATCATCCCCCTGTGGTGTCGCAACCACATCCCGATAGTGTTCGCCAAATAAGGTTAATGTTTGCAGCTTAGTTAATTGATGGATTTGCCCAAACGCAAACACTTTACAAGATCCAGAGTTTTGCCCTGCATCATTTAATTGCTCACCATTTTTAAAAGCACTTGGGGTAAAGTCGTAATGCGCATCGATCAAAGCCATGGTTTCTTCAAAGCGCAAAACATCTGCTCTCACATCTAACGATGTGATAAATTCATTCACTTGTTTTACAGACATAATCGTTACCCTACTTCATCAACTTAATTAGCAAAACAATAACAAAATAGCGGCCGAACCGATAATGAAAAAGACTTAATATAAAAAGCTGACACCATTTAATAAGCGAGCGTTTATATAGCAAGCATTGAGATCACCTAATTTCGCGATACGGTTAATGGGAAATTAACGGGCGAGTTAAACATCACAGCCTTAATTATTCCCGTTTCATTGCAGCAAAATCTGGCCGTGGTAACGTTTCCAACATGCTGTATAAATAAATCACCACCAAAGACAATATTGCGCCAATGATAAACAACCAATAGCCACCTAGATGATCCAGTATGATCCCGCCACCCAATGGTGCAATAGCAAAGCCCACTTCATAAAATGATGACGCCCCAAAATAAGCCCCACGTAAATGCCTAGGCGCTAAACGGTCAATATGTACATTCATGGTTGGAAATAAAATGGTTTCCGCTAGGCTCATCACCACAATGGCACCAATCCACCCCCAGAATAAATCTATCGGGTTATGGGCAAGCCAAACTTGTGAAACCACAAGCAGCACTAACCCAAACTGAATACGACGAATTAAGCTATAACTCGCCATTAAGCGCAGTAATAAAAACTGGGTCGACACTATCACTAACGCGTTGGTAAAAATCATCGCTGAGATGAGCTGCAATAAGTCAGGTGCATTAGCGCGGGTGAGATATTGAATTAACGAACTGTCCATTTGAGCATAAATAAACATACACAAAATATTGGCAAAAATAAGGCATTGCAAAAGCTTATCTTGCAATAAAATCGCAACGACTTGTTGGTGACTCACATGCGCCGGTTTTCGTTTAACAGCTGAGGTTGCATCGCCCATGGCCGGTATAAGTTCATCTGGCACTTGCTCAACTTTGCCATTAACACCTTGCAAAGCCTGGTGTGCAAAACCCCAATATAACAATAATATCAATACCGCAAATGCGGCAGCTGTAATGTAAAAACTCGATTGCTGACCCGTTAAACCTAACCATATTCCCATCATAGGGCCAACTGCGCAGCCAACGTTAACAATAAAGTACAATGACTGCATTGCTAGCTCACGGGTTTGTGGATCGTCAATAATATCGCCGATGGTAGCAGAGGTAAGCGGTCGCCATAATGAGGTGGCAATAGAACACAGCGTCATCACAATGGCATAGCCATTAACAGAGTCAACCTCGGCCAAGAGTGAAAATGAAATAATGTACAAAGTGCCGGTAAGGTACATGAGTTTTTGACGACCAATTCGGTCTGATAATGCACTACCAATAAAGCTTGTGAATACCGCAATAAAAGCAGCACAAGACAATATCAGGCCAACTTCAGTTGCACTTAAGGCAAATTTTTCATACAAAATGACCGCCAAAAATGGCCACACCATGAAATAACTTCCACGGGTAATAAACGAACCAAACAACAAAATCCACATCAACCGTGGAAACTGTTTAAACCGTGCTATAGAGACATCGCTGTGCACTTTTTATCCTTAAAGAGTGACGCTGAAATAAATGATAACAGACAAAGTGGATTCGGTTTTGTAAAACCGCTTATACCAATTCCATTAATTATGTGACCAATCAGAGTCACTCAGATTGTTCAGTTTGAGGCGCATTGTTGAAATAATGGTTATTCCCTTCTAAGACTATGCAACAAAGAAATGAACGGTCTGAGTGCCTCCTGCAAGGCGGGTTTCTGTGCCTTCTATGCTGCTTAATAGCATTTTGACGTACGACAGCATGGACGCAGGAGGTAGAACAACGCAGGAGCAGTTGTCGAGAACAACTATGCCTACAATTCTATTACTTGCCTAGAAGACACAGAACTCCCGCTGAATGACCAGATAATTAATGGAATTGGTATTAATGATTTAATCGTATCGAAGATAATGACATTTAGCCACCATTAAAATGCGCCAAACTAGGCGCATTGGCTCGGCATATGAGCAAGACACTAAATAACCTGATGTCAAAATAACACAGTATCAACTTACAGATGGCCCACTTTCACTAAAATCACCGTGTCTTGCTCTACATACGGATTATGCTGACTTAAATGCGGACTGCGGATCCAGGTTCCGGCAGGATAACGCCCCAGCTCATCGATAAACTCCCCGCTAATGACATAGATTTCTTCACCGCCAAAATGACGATGCGGCTGAAAATGTGCGCCAGCGGGCCACTTCACTAATGCAGTAGATTCTGTACCATGTTGGTGTAGCGGCATAACTTGCAACTGCCCCTGCCCCTGCAACCACGGTGTTTCATTGGTATTAATAGCCACTTGTTGTAAGTCTGTCGGTTGAAATTGGTGTAACTTAACCAATAATGTGCAACCTTCAACACTAAACGGCGCATGGACAAAACCTTCTGGGTTACGTAAATACGTACCTGCTGGGTAGTCACCCGTTTCGTCAGAAAACACCCCATCAAGCACTAAAATTTCTTCACCTAACGGATGAGGATGGGAGTTAAAACTCGCCCCAGCCTCATATTTAACAATACTAGTCGCATGGCCACGCTCAGCCTCTTCACGCGCTAGTCGCTTTCGTAATACGCCTGCTGCAGGGCTTGGTTGCCATTCAATAGCTGCTGTATTGATAACCACGCGCTGGCTAAAATCCATGTTTAACATACTAATACCTCACACACGATGAATGACAACAGTGTAAGGCTTTCAATATAGATAAAAAAGTAGGTACTTTTAGGTACCTATCAGGTGTTAATACCCATAATAAAAAAGCCCATTTAATACAAATAAATGGGCTGTTATGTATAAATGGCCAACAATTCGCTGCAAAAACAACCTTAAAAGATCAGCAGCCCCAGGGGCATGGCTTATTAACGCACAAAAGCATTAAATACGATTTTGCTGAATCGCTTGGCGTTGTTTTTTATAGGCTTTTGCTGACTCAGGGATAGGAGTTGTGCGGCCTGTTTCAAGCCAGTTTTTCAACCGACTGGCATCTGCCATGTGGGTGTATTTACCAAAAGAGTCCAACACCACAAACGCCACTTTGCGCTTATTCATTTCGGTTAACATCACCAAACAATGGCCTGCTTTATTGGTAAAACCAGTTTTCGTTAAGGCAATATTCCAATTGTTTTTAAATACCAGCTTGTTGGTATTTTGAAAATCTAATGCATAACGAGGTGATTCAAAAATCACGTGTTTTTTGGTTGTAGAGCTCAATTTACCTAACATAGGGTAAGTTTGGCTCTCTTTTAACAATATAATCAGATCATTCGCACTAGATACGTTATCGGGAGATAAGCCCGTTGGCTCAACATAACGGGTTTGCTTCATTCCAAGGGCTGCCGCTTTGTCATTCATTGCCCGTACAAACGCTTTAAATCCACCAGGGTAATGATGGGCAAGAGAAGTCGCGGCGCGGTTTTCAGATGACATCAAGGTCAATAACAACATGGTCTCACGAGTAACCACACTGCCAAGGCGCACGCGTGAATACACATTGCGCATCACCGGAGAGTCAGTAATCTTCACCGATATTTTTTCGTCTAAAGGCAATCTTGCATCTAAGGTGACCATGGCAGCCATTAATTTAGTCACAGAAGCGATTGGTACTGCCTGATGAGTGTTACTGGCATACAGCACTTCGTTGGTCGCTAAATCAACTAACATAGCGCTACTCGATGCTAATTCTTGTTGGGGTTTGACTTGCACAGCCTGGGCAGCAAAAGAGACCGCACTATTAAGCGAAGTCGCACACAATAAAGTGCAGGCAAAAAGGAAACGAAGCTTCATCACTCTCACTTGGAAAATTAGACTCAATATTTCGCTGAGTATACGATAAAGGCTGAGTTCGACAATAGATAAATACGACTTTTGGCTCGGTTTTTAGCAATTAATTAACGTAGATCAAGTGTTCAAATTTAGTCTCGGCTAATATTCACACAATTTAAGCACTTAGGGCGTTTAACCAGTGGACGTTGGCTTACGGTAACGAGTTACAGCAATCAGCCAAATACCACTTTTGTTAGCGTCATGTTAATACCAATCCGCATTAGAATGTGCTCTTTTAGCGAAAGTTATCATTGAGGTAGTCGAGGCAGCCTTTTGAGGGCATAGTGCACTATGTTAAGAAAGGCTAACAAAGAATACCACGCTGATAAATTCGCCCTTCGGGGCTACGTCACAAACCCCATTACGGCTTCAAATGACCTTGATGTAGATGGCTACACCTGCAGTCATTTTCATTGTACTGGGGCTAGTGACGCAGCCTAAAATAGATCACATTCTAATAAGGATTGGTATAAGATAAAGTAAATCGTTAAAAAGAAAGTAAAAAGAGAGTCTAAATGGACATTAACTTGCGTTTTTTTAGCCGATTAAGCCAATGGGTAACGAACGTAATCGCCCCTAACAGCTCATTAAAATCTGAATCAGATGACGCACAGCAAGGGCTTATTTCACTCAAAACCATTGCCAGCCAATATCCACAAGGCCAGTTGCAGCCCTCGCTCCCACAAAGACCATTTTATTCCACAGAGTATTTTATTAGCCGCCAATCTCAATCTGAACAAATGATCGAGGTGATTAATCTTTGGCGCCATCATCATGGCGAGGTCTGTGCGATTGTAGCCCCAGCAGGGGCTGGTTTGTCGGCATTTTTAGGCCACATGCCAACCTTATTGCAGCAAATTCGTGACGACAGCGAAAACAAACCAACACCGCAAGCTAAAGCGTTACCCGATAAATGGTTAATCATGAGCTTTTATCAAGCACCACTCAGTGCGCTTGAAGCCATCATTTATGTCTGTCATTGCTTTAATATTTCACCGCCCAATACCATCACCGACAGCAGTATCACCGAAACCATTTATGCTATTAATCAGCAACAACCGCAACTGATCATTATTGATGATCTGCACAAACTCATGCTAAGAATGATGGGAAACAACCAAGCTTTAGTGACCTTTGCCACCATAATAATGGAAACCCGTAAACATCATTGCTGGATTTTAGGCTGTGAAAAATACGCATGGCAACGACTCAGTGCTCAATATCAAATCACTCATTTTATTAAACATGTGATTACAATTGATTATTTTAACGCAAGCGATTTAGCCATTTTGCAAACACGGCAGTTGGTCGACCTGGGCTTAATCAGTACCGACTACCTAGAACCCATCGACAACGGGGTAAATGAACACGCTAAAAAAGCGCCAGTTTCAGATGATAAAAAAGAAGCTGTAAATCCTTACCATGACCAATTAAAACAGTTGTATACCATTAGCCAAGGCCACCCCAAATTAGCGGCATTGTTACTGCAATACTCATTATCGCATCAAAACGAAATCTCATCTGTTGAGCACCATAAAACTGACATTTGTAAAATAAACGCTTCGGCTTTACAGCTATGCCAAGATAACGACTTGTTTTCGCTGGCTGAGATTTATGTCCACGGCGGCCTAAAGGTTGAGCAACATGCCCACATCTTTGCTCAAACTATCGAACAAAGCAGCCTACAATTAAGCTACCTAGCCCGCCATGGTTTTGTCATTGCACAATATTCACAACAAGACTTTGCCGAGCACTTTTATTTTATTACCCCAACATTAACCAAAATCATCGCCAATCATTTGGTCAATAACAATAAATTGTTTAATTAAGCGAGGCGACAATGGACGATTCACGCAAAGCATTACAAGCATTGTTAGATGTTATTTCATTTGACCGAATATTAAGTATTTTATTGCTGTGTTTAACCGCATGGGTCTTTTTATTCTTAGTGCAATTTTGCTTAAACCAGCTCAATCATAAATTGCCCAAATACCGCTTAATTTGGAATCGAACTTACCCCTTTGTGCGCCTATTTGTGTGGTTGTGCGTCATCATCTACTCAATTGTTGGCATTATTGACCCGCATGAAAACTTAATTTTAGCCGTGGTAGGCTCAATCAGTATTGTGGTAGGTTTAGCGACACAAGAGCCGGCTAAAAACATGATAGCTGGGTTTATCATTATGCTTAACCCGCCTTACCGGGTTGGCGACATGGTGACACTGGCTGGCCATTACGGCGAAGTGACCAAACTTGAATGGAGCGTGACCTGGCTGCGCACTTTTGACGACAATACTGTCATGGTGCCTAACGCAGAAGCCCTAAAAACAGCGGTGTCAAATGCCAACAGCGGCGCACTTGATGAAATGGTCGTGGTTAAATTTACCCTGCCCATGAGAGTAGATCACAATAAAGCCATTGCGCTTGCAAGAGAGGCCACGCAATGCTCGCCTTACACCTTTTTAAATAAACCCATCATTGTCAACTTAGGTAATGAATATGAGTTAGGCGAATTTTTACAAACCATTACCGTTAAAGCCTATGTTATGGATGTGCGTTTAGAGAAAAAATTTATCAGTGACATCAACATAAGAGTATTAAGCGCATTTAAAAATGCACACTTTTATGATGCACAACAAACGATACAGCATTAATGTGCGTTATAATCGCGCCATTACAACTGACACCAATGATAAGCACTAGGAATGACATCATGACACAAGATGAAATGAAAAAAGCCGCAGGCTGGGCTGCACTGCAATATGTTAAAAAAGACACCATAGTAGGTGTTGGTACAGGCTCTACTGTTAATCATTTTATTGATGCATTAGCCACCATAAAAGATGACATTGAAGGTGCGGTATCAAGCTCTGAAGCGTCAACAAAAAAGCTCAAAGAACTCGGCATTGAAGTATTTGACCTTAACAGTGTTGATAGCATTGATGTTTACGTTGACGGTGCAGACGAAATTAACGACCGCATGGACATGATCAAAGGCGGCGGCGCAGCATTGACTCGTGAAAAAATCGTCGCTGCTGTGGCTAAACAATTTATTTGCATTGTAGATAACACCAAGCAAGTGTCGATTTTAGGTGAGTTTCCTCTACCGGTTGAGGTTATTCCAATGGCACGCTCTTATGTGGCTCGCGAGCTAGTCAAATTAGGCGGCGATCCGGTTTACCGCCAAGGCGTTGTTACCGACAACGGCAACGTGATTTTAGATGTGTATAACATGCAAATATTAGATCCCAAAGTAATGGAAACAAAAATTAATGCCATCGTGGGGGTAGTAACCAATGGTTTATTTGCAAACCGCGGCGCAGACGTATTACTCGTTGGTACACCAGAGGGCGTAAAAACCGTTACTTTGTAATGTACCCACAACATTGTTAAACAAAATGGCCGAGCAAACACGCTCGGCCATTTTTTATCTCGCTCAATAACACTACACTTTAAATTGGCTTACCGCCTCATTGAGTGCTTTGGCACGAATACGCACATCTTCAGATGCTGCTGCATTTTCTTTTGCTGCTTGTGATGACTCATCGGCAATATCACGGATCACAATCACATTTTTATTGACTTCGGCAGCGACCATACTTTGCTCCTCAATTGCTGCAGCAATTTGGGTACTCATGTCCATAATATTGGTCACATCATTGGTGATCTGGCGTAAAACATCACCAGCCACAGCTGCCTGCTCGGCACTTTGTCGCCCTTGTTGTTGGCTGTCTTGCATCAGTTCAACTATCGAACGAGTACGCTCTTGCAAGGTTGAAATAATCGTGGTTATTTGCTGAGTAGAGCTTTGAGTGCGCATGGCGAGTGAGCGAACTTCATCTGCCACAACGGCAAAGCCTCGCCCTTGCTCACCAGCTCTTGCCGCCTCAATGGCAGCATTTAATGCTAATAAGTTGGTTTGCTCTGCAATCCCGCGGATCACATCTAGCACGCTACCAATCGTTACGCTATCGCGCTCAAGCTCAGACACCACGGCGGCAGAGTCGGTTAATTGTTTTGCTAATAAATTAATTTTAGAAATTGTTTGCTCAACTCCGTCTTGACCGGCTTTAGCATTGTCGTGGGTTTGGCTTGCCTTGGTCGCGGCTAACTCTGTATTTTGGGCAATTTCATCAATGGTAGCACCCATTTCAGTGACCGCAGTCGCCACCATATCGGTTTCATTTAATTGTCGCAAAACACCTTCTGAAGCGGTAATGGCATTTCGGGATAAATCATGGCACGAGGCATTCATCGCAGTCACAGATTCATTCACTTGCTGAATTAATTCTTGAAATGTCATCACCATACGATTGAAATGCTTAGCCACTAGCGCTAATTCATCATTACCAGACTCATCACAGCGCATCGATAAGTTTTTGCTTTGCTCAATTGATACCATCACAGATGTGATACTTTGAACAGGCTTAATAATACTGCGAATAATCAATAAAGTAGAAGTAATGAGCGCTGCAGTAATCAGTAAAAAAATACTCAGCCCAATCACAAAGGCTCTGTGCTTACCTGCGTTAATCTCAGCCAACGTTTGCTGGCGCAGTACAATCGTGTCTTCATCGGTTTGATGAATGGTATCGCGTAACGTGGCCATAATGCCGTCATTATCGGTTAAACCAAATTGCATTTCTTTATTAACAAGATTGGTAAAGTTGACTTGGTAATTGTTAATGTCTGCGGTAATTTGCTGCTTTTGATCAAAGGTCAACGAAGACGCCTGCAATTGTGATAAAAACGCGATAATCCCTTGATCAAAAGCCTCAACATATTTTACATCTCGGCGCAGCATAAAATCTTTTTCGCTGCGGCGTAGTTGCAGCATATTGACCATTAATGCCTCTTCGTTATGTTGACTCAATAACGTTTCAACTTTTTTTACCGCGGCTCGTAAATCACCATACAAGCCCGTTTCTGGCGTTAAACCAATGGCGAGTTTAAGTGCCACCACTTCTTTAAAAATAACGTTATATTGATTGAGATTTATTTTGAAATGATCTAACGCCGCCACATCCATGTTTTGGTATTCTAAAGCGGCACGCACATCGGCCATATAAACCAAAATATCAGCCATGCTTTGAGTAAACTTGTCGACATATTCAGTGTCTGCACGATGCAGAAAATCCTTTTCCTCTGTTCTTAATTCAAGAACTTTCCTTTCTATTTCAACAATATTACTGGATGTTGTTGATAGCTCAGTTAACACTGATTCCGAATAGGATTGTAAACCAAACATCGCCAGAATAGATAAAACGGAAATTGCCGCGCTCAACATGAGTTTAGAACGAATAAGCATAGTGATTACCACCTCAAAGTAAAAGCAAAGTCCATTTTAATTGTTATAATTCAATAAAATACAGCATTTAATTCTTGTTGAACACTACACCGTTTTTTTATTATTTTGTTGTATTGTTCATTATAGGTTATCGGCTAAGAAACAAATAACTAAACTAAGTAATCATTATCAAAGTTATGTGGCCATGAACGTTTTAAGCCGTTAAACCCAGGCCGATACGCAAAAAATGTATCTGTAAACGATTAATATCTATCAAAATAAATAAGTGAACAGAGATTGCATGGGAAAATCGCTTAAAACCACAGTGCCCAGTAACATTACTGTCGTTGGGCACTGTGGTTTTATGATCTCACCTAAAGACAAAGCGTAAACACCATTTATTTTACCGAGTTAACTTCATCATCGGTTAAATATCGCCACTCACCAGGGGCAAGATCGGCATCTAACTCAATGCGACCCACCGCTTCACGGTGCAGATTAACCACTTTATTTCCTACCGCTGCAAACATACGTTTTACTTGGTGATATTTACCTTCGCTAATAGTCAAGCGCACTTGAGTAGGCTCAATAATTTCAAGTAGCGCTGGTTTAGTTAATCCGTCTTCATTACGCAGTTCAATACCGTCTGCAAACACCTGAATAAAGCTGTCGTCAATGGCATCGGCAAGCTCAACCAAATACCGCTTACCACAATCTTTTTTGGGTGAGGTAATTTTATGCGACCATTGACCGTCGCTAGTGATCAACACAAGACCTGTGGTATCTGCGTCAAGTCGCCCAGCAATGTGCAGCGTGTCAGCTTTTTCAATGTCCATCAAACTTAACACTGACGGATATTGCTCATCGATTGTAGAACAAATTGTATCGACCGGTTTATTCATCATCACATAACGTTCACCGACAACGCTGATCGATTGGCCTTCTAGGCGTATATCCATGCTTGGTAACACCTTAAAACCAGAATCTTTAACCACCTCACCATCACAGGTAACATCACCACGATGCAAGGCCCTTTTGGCCAATGAACGGGTTAACTCGGTACTTTCACAGATAAATTTGTCTAAACGCACTATACACACTCACTTTAACGATAATGACGCTATTATGCGGCCTACAAGCGCAAATAGAAATCAATCAGTGATCTTTTTACGGTATACGTAATTTTTGGTTACATATCCTCAGTCAATATGGGGTAAAAAGGCCCAAAAGTGCCTTGTTTTATAGGCTATGAAGGCCTTAACATAGCATTCACAAAAAAGTCGGTGAACGTTTTGGCATTACACTGACCCAAAAATAATAAAGATAAGATATATTCGCACGCCGAACCCTAGGCGCCTCAATTTAAAGCAAAGGAAACACAATGAAAAAGTTGGTTATTGGAGGTCTTTGTGCCTCACTTATCGCGGGCCTAAGTGCCTGTAGCGACGACAAAGCAGCAGTAGCCCCGGCAGCAGACGTAGCAAAAACAGCTGCAGCCGTTGCCGTTGAAAAAGCACTGACATCTGGCATTACTTTTGACAATATCGACAAGTCAGTACGCCCACAAGACGACTTTTATATGTACGTTAACGGCGCATGGATGAAAAATGCTGAGATCCCTGGCGACCGTACCAACATTGGCGCCTTTTACGATTTACGTGAACATGCTCGTGATGACGTGAAAGCCATTATTGAAGATTTAAGTGCAACCCCTAATTTAGCCGATGGCACAGACGAGCAAAAAGTCGCTGACTTATACCGCTCGTTTATGGACGTTGAAACCCTAAACAAAATCGGTATTGCCCCAATTCAAGCTGATTTAGACAAAATTGCCGCATTAAAAGACAAAAATGAATTAACCGCATTTTTTGGTGAAAACCAAGCAAATGGCGGCGGAACACCTTTAGCATTTTATGTCGAAATCGATGCCAAGAACTCTAGCCGTTACGCCACCCATATTTGGCAGTACGGTTTAAGCCTGCCTGAAAAAGATTACTATTTTAACCAAGAAGAGCGCTTTGTTAACATCCGTAAAGCGTATGTTGAACACATTGAGAAAATGTACACCCTAGCCGGTTTACCAAATGCCAAAGCCAATGCAGAAGCTATTCTTGCCCTAGAAACGCAAATTGCAGAAAAACATTGGGACGTGGTTGAAACACGTGACAGCACCAAAACCTATAACCTATACCAAGTTAAAGATTTACCAACCTTAGCACCAGACATCAATTGGCAAGGTTACCTAGCAGCGTTAGGTGGTGATAAGCAAACAGACATCATCATTAACCAACCAAGCTATGTGCAAGGGTTAAGCGAAGTGGTCAAGAACAACAGCCTTGATAGCTGGAAAAACTACCTAACCTGGATGACATTAACACACAATGCTAGCAACATGTCTGAAGCACTAGACAACGAAAACTTTGCCTTTTTCTCTAAAACCTTAAACGGTCAAGCAGAGCAAGAACCACGTTGGAAGCGTGGTGTGAGCACAGTAAGTGACACCCTTGGTGAAGTGGTTGGCAAAGTCTATGTTAAGCGTCATTTTGCTCCAGAAGCAAAAGTCCGCATGGAGCAGCTAGTTGAAAACCTACGTAGCGCTTATGGTTCAAGTATTGATTCATTAGACTGGATGAGTGCTGACACAAAAGTGGCTGCCAAAGACAAACTGGCTAAGTTCAATCCCAAAATTGGTTACCCAAACAAATGGGATGACTACAGCAAACTCACCATCAAAGCGGACGATTTAGTGGGTAACGCTAAACGCGCGGCCATATTTGAGCACAACAAAAATCTTGCTAAATTAGGTCAACCAATTGATAAAGATGAGTGGCACATGACGCCACAAACTGTGAATGCTTATTACAACCCAACCATGAACGAAATCGTATTCCCAGCAGCGATTTTACAACCGCCATTCTTTAACCTAGAAGCAGATGATGCGGTTAACTACGGTGGTATTGGTGCGGTAATTGGTCACGAAATGGGCCACGGCTTTGACGATCAAGGCGCTAAGTTTGACGGCGAAGGCAACTTACGCGACTGGTGGACAGAAGCAGACTTGAAAGCATTTGAAGCTAAAGGTAAAGCGTTAATCGCACAGTACAACGGCTATAAAGTATTTGACGATTTAAATGTTAACGGTAGCCTAACCTTAGGTGAAAACATTGGTGACTTATCTGGCGTAACCATCGCTTATAAAGCTTACAAAATGTCACTTAACGGTAAAGAAGCCCCAGTGATTGACGGCCTAACTGGCGATCAACGCTTCTTTATGGGCTTTACCCAAATTTGGCGTGTGAAGATGAAAGAAGAAGCCATGCGTAATCGCGTCGCGACTGACCCACATTCACCTGGTCACTTCCGTGCACTTGGCGCATTGTCAAACATGCCTGAGTTTTATAGCACTTATGACGTGAAAGAAGGCGACAAAATGTATATCGCCCCAGAAAACCGCGTTAAAATTTGGTAATCACCAAAATCAATCGCTGACTTAGGTCACATTTACACACAAAAAGGGCATCGTTTGATGCCCTTTTTCATGCCAAAAAACGGCATAAACTGCTGATACCAAACACTTTAAACTGTAGATAGCGGCTTTATGATTAAACCTTGTTCATTAAGCCCCCAATGGCGCCAAAAAACGGTACAGTAATTTCACAGAGTTTAATTGCTGGAGCGAGTGAATGAATAAGTTATTTCGTACCTTTTTTATTTTCTTAATACTACTGTCTACCCGCGGCGCGATTGCTCAGCCAAATGAGATTAAATATAACAAACTGGCAGAGCCGTCTGACTTCAGTCAAAAGTCATATAATGACATTGAGCAACTCATCAACTTAAGCAATCAACATAGTGCATCTGCACAACAAGACACTCAAGACTTAGATGCCTTAATGGCACGTGCCCCACAAGCACAACAAGAGCTTATTGCGCTGCTAAACCATATCAACCACGCAAGCCAAACCAGCTCAATTATTCCCGCGACAAAAAGTTATCAGCGCGCAGCTCAAAAAGTGCAATTAAAGTTTAATGGTGATGCTAGCCAGCTAACCGATATTGCACGTGCGAGCGTGGTCGCCAATGATGTTAATAGCTTACTGACCAGTTACCAACTATTACGTCAATCTACAAATGTGGTGCAATTAAAAAACCGTTTTGCTGAGCCTAAAACCTCAGGGTATCGTGACTTAAACGTATTAGTGAAATTGCCACAAAGCCAAATGGTGGTAGAAGTGCAGTTTCATTTAAATGACATCGCCGAAATTAAAAGTGGCCCAGAGCATCAGGTGTATGAACAAATTCAAGTCATTGAACTACAAGCTAAAAAGCAGCGTAGAGCGTTAAACGACCTTGAGCGCGCCAGCATTGCAAAATTACGCCAAGATTCGCATAAGCAATACCACAAAGCCTGGTTGTACTATAAACGCCAAAGCCTGTACCCATCGACCATTCAAGCGGCTTAACCTCCCGTATTGAATCACTCTTTCCACCCTTTAGCGCTCAATGAGCGCTTTTTTTTCATCAAAAAACCGCACTAACAAACTCATCTGCTATACTCGCGCCCAAGAGTTCCCCTGCAGGACATTGACATGAACGAAATTATTGACCAACTGCAAGAATTAAGCGAAACAGTACCCGTACCACTTGAACTGCCAACATTTGAGCAACTTGTTGAGGTTGAAGAACAAATCCTAATTGGTTTACCCAATGATTTAAAAGAATTCTTACTGTATGCCAGTGATGTCATTTATGGCACCTTAGAACCTGTTACCGTTGCCGATCCACACTCACACACCTACCTGCCAGAAGTGACCAGTTATGCCTGGTCTATTGGCATGCCGCGCGATCAAATTGCGATTTGTCAGGTTGGCGATGGTTTTTATTGCATTAACGAAGAAGGCGAAGTGCAATTTTGGGAAGATGGCGATTTTAACGAAGACGGTTGGGAATCTTTGTGGGATTGGGTTGAAGACGTGTGGCTTGAGCAGTAACCCTGTCGCCACCAACGTAAGCATGTACACAAAATAACGAATACGAGAATAACCATGTCAAAAAACACCGGCTTAAATGCCATTGAAATGCAATACCTACGTTTGTCTTTGGGCCTTAGCACAGAACAAGTTGCCACTATTACCACGACCAGCAACGAAGACGTATTTGCATGGGAAGCTGGCGAAAAAGACGCTCCAGTTGCTGTGCAAAAAAAATTACTCGATATTGATGACATTATCGAAATGCAGGTGCTAAACACAACAGACGGCATTGAAGAATTATTTAAAAAAGAGCCAAAGCGCCGTTTAGCCTTTGTGGTTTACCCAACTCAAGCGGTTTACACCCAATATAATCCTGAGTTTTTAAGCTCCTTACCATTAACAGAGCTGTACAGCACGGCCGCATGGCGCATTAAAAAAGAATGCAAACTGGTGCTTGAGGTTGATGTGAGCCTAGTGGCGTTAGATGCCGAAGCCTATAAAGCTTACCGCGCTGAAAACGGCTTAAGCGAAAGCCGTGAAAGCCGTGCCAAATGGGCTGCAACTCAATTAGTATAACGTTTAGCCCCGCCATAAAATAAAAAGGAAAACATAGGTTTTCCTTTTTATTGGGCGCTAAATATTGGATGTAATCCGCTTAATGCAATCCAAAGGTCTCACGTAAAATACCTGCTATTTCAATAGCATCAGCAGGTTCTCCCCAAGCATTACCATCAACCGATTTATTGCCTGCACGACCATCAACATTGACATCAAAGAACACAGGGATACAGCTAGGTTGTATATCAATACTGCGTAAATGTCCCCCCCAATCTTCTATATCCAATAGGATTATGGCAATCTTTTGCATCACAGTTTGCGCACCTTGTTGATGCAATACAACTAACATATCTTGGCAAGGTTCACACCAAGGTGCTGATAAACAAATCAATGGTATTCTGCCTAAAGCTAAAGCATTGTTAGCTTGTTCTGCCACGCTATTTTTCAACGATGTTTTACTTGCCTCCACACGCACAATCATCACGCCAGATTGAGCAGTATCTTGCTTTAAAATGGGGTAATCTGTCGAAAATTCACTAATTAACCCCTTCTCAGTCGCCATCGCTTTGGCTTCATCAAGCGACTCTTTTACCGCTGCGACATAATCATCGGCTATGTGTCGAATAGCTTGCCCATTCAACGATAGTCGCTTAAATAACCCGAGCGTATTGTCGACATCGTCATCTGCTACGACAAAACCGAAATAGGTATCGCCATTTTCAACCAGAATAAATGAGCGCCCAAATTGGCTCAGCCATAAGTCAAATCCAGACAAGGCATGTAAACAGGCAGAGTCGGCCATCAAATCATCTTTAGCGTGCTCATCATCAATAAACTCGCCCAAACCTATCGTTTTTGCAATAGCCTTGGCTTGCCATAACACTTCATTATGATCGCGCACATCTACTTGTAACCATACCCACTGCTTTTGGCCATTTAACTGTGCATCTAATGATGACAACACATCATGAAAAGCATCCTCAACGCCATGCTCAACTAGCTTAGGCCGAATTTTGGCCCAAAGCTGCTGACGTAACATTAACGGTAGTGGTGCAGCAATCAGTTCGAATAAACACTGGCTGTCATCCACAAACTGAGAATTACCAGTGCCGATAACTTGATCGCGATAACGCTGCCAAGCAGTAAACGAGATAGATAAGTAATCGTATAGCATGACGTTATTTTCAAGTACGCAACGCGGTGAATGATAATCACTTGGGAGGTGTTCAAGGTCTGCTTGCGACAACACAAAAATAGTCGGGTGTTCAGCTTCTTTATTTGATGTTTTAACATCGCCTTGAACATTAATCAGCACTAATTGCCATTGTTGCTGTAGCTCAAATAAGTAATCGGCCAATCCCTTAGACATCTGAAAAACAGTGACATCAATACTCGACACGTTTTCGTCAGCGGCGATACTAAATAAAGCACGACCACCATCTTCATGTTGATATTCAAAACGCCTTGCTTCGATGGTATTAATATCTCTATGCGCCGACAGTGCGCTGGCTAACTCGTTACCATACCGATGATCAACTTGATGATTGTTAAAGGCAAATAGATACAAACTAAAACTCATTGTTCGACTCCTCCATGATTAGGCCAAATACTGTGATCTACGGGTTTTATCATCGAAAATAATGGGTCACTTGAACTCGCAATCATAATCACTTGCGCCTATAAATTCGATGGCCAGCACAAGAAACATATTCTCATTTAAGTGTTTTATAAATCATCAATTATGATTACTTTTGGATGGGTTGTAGTTTTAGGGTCTGTTATAGAATTGAATTTAAACCATTAATACCAATTCCAGCAATGATCTGGTCATTCAGCGGGAGCTCTGTGTCTTCTAGGCAAGTAATAGGATTGTAGGCATAGTTGTTCTCGACAACTGCTACTTCGTTGTTCTACCTCCTGCGTCCTTGCAGTCGTACGTCAAAATGCCAGAAGGCACATAAACCCACCTTGCAAGAGACGCTCAGACTGTCCATTTCTTTGTTGTATTGCCTTAGAAGGTAATAACCATTGTTTCAACAATTCGCCTCAAACTGAACAGTCTGAGTGACTCTGTTTGGTCATATAATGAATGGAAATGGTATAACTATTTTTTTTACAATAAAAAAGCCACATTGCACCTAAGTGAATGTGGCTATTGTTTATATTATGACGCTGAGATTAGAAGTTCATTGTGACTTTAGTATAAATATAACGACCTAACGGGTTATGAACCCCCATTGCATAACCGTAAAGGTCAGCATCGCCGTCGCCAATGGCAAAAGATGGCTCTTCGTCAAATACGTTATTTACACCAACAGACAGTTTAACCATGTCGTTAACGCGATACGAACCAGACATATCCACCAACAGTTGCGCATCAACCGTGCGAGTTTTGTTGTAGTCTTCAAACTCACCGATATAGCTTAGGTTTAGGTTAGCGGCAAAGTCATCCATCATCCAGTTAGTTGTCGCTAACCAACGGTGTTGCGGGTACTCGTACTCACCAGTGTAATCAATCGTTGTGCCATCAACTTCTTTTTCGAAGCTGATTAAGTAACTGTACTCTAGGCCAAACTTAACATCGCCATAGCTGTTTAGCTCAAGGCCATAGTGAGTTGATAAGTCAAGGCCTTGGACTTCTTGCGAACCAATGTTAACAAACCCAGATTTGATCACGTCGATCGTACCAAAGGTTTCACCTGCTTGCGGTGCATTACGTACACACACGGTGCTGTTTTGATCGCCACAATGTTCATCGTACAGATCTTGGTTTTGCAGTGAGTCAATTTTGTTGTCTTGCACAATATTGAATAAATCAAAACCTATATCAAACTGCTGGCTTGGAGCCCAAATCATACCCACGTTCCAGGTTTCAGATTCTTCAGCATCAAGATCAGGGTTGCCCGAAAAGATAAAGTTATAATCAAGCAGCTCACAATCAACATTGTCAGCAGCACAGCGGTAGCTGTCGACTAAAAAGTCACTCTTTTCAGAAGGGCCTAAACCAATTTGCGCAAGCGATGGAGCACGGAACCCCGTAGACCAAGAACCACGCGCGGTTAACTCATCACTAATACCCCATTGGAAAGCAACCTTAGGGTTAGTGGTTGAGCCAAAGTCACTGTAGCTGTCATAGCGGCCAGCAAGTTGTAACTCAAAGTTGTCTGCGACTGGAATAGAGAATTCAACATAAGCGGCATGTTGATCGCGCGAGCCAAAGGCTGATATCGCTTCAGTACCAAAAATTAAACCACGTTGGAACTGCTCATCCGGCACATCGCTAACGCTTTCTTCACGGTATTCAGCGCCTGCTGCCATCATAATATCGCGGTCAGCAATGGTGAATGCCTGGCCAGAAATGCTGGCATCATAAGAGGTAATACTCGACTTACCCTGCCTTACAAGGCTAGTGGTAATACGATCGATCACATCTTGTGAGTTAATGGTGCCGCCAAATGGGTTGTAGTTACCGGCGTCAATTTCGGCTTGTAAATAGTCTGTTCTTACCCAGCCTTGTGAACGATCGCCCGTTTGAGTTGATTCGCTACGGCCACGTTGCGCCGACACTTCCCAGTCCCAATCGTTAATCACACCACGAAGCCCAGCCACAATACGCATGGTGTCCGATTCGATATCCCAACGACGAGCACCAGCATCAACGGTACGGTAACGACCAATATCAATGTCTTGCCCAAATGGATTGTCAGGGTGCGTACCTGGTACGGTTAAGCCTGCATCTTCATCTAAAGGTGTTGGTGCGCCGCCTGCTTCTGAGGTGTTGTGCTGTACCGACAACTCTAAAAATGCGGTTAAGTCTTCACCCAACATATAATCAAACTGGCCAATGGCACCGACACGCTCAGCCGTAGGAATAGTTAAATTGTATGGGCCGTAATCAAACAAACAGCTACCACTTGCTGTTGCGCTGTCTGCTGGGCAGTCTGGGTCGATGGTTTTAACGCCATTAACATAAAAATACCCTGGGAATCCGCGTGATGAACGGTAATCTTCACCACCATAAGGAGATTGGTTAGCAGTACCAAAACGCCCCATGTCTTCTGCAGATAAAGTGCCGTTAGTAAAATAATCGAGAATCACTGACGCACTACCTTTATCAGCTTTTACGCCCCACACTAAACTGGCTGTAGTTTCGTCGTAGCCTGTGCCACTGTCATCGCCATAGCCTAGGTTAATTTCAAGACCTTCAATGTCTTTTTTCAAGACAATGTTAACCACACCCGCAATCGCGTCAGACCCATAAATAGCCGAGGCACCATCTTTTAAGATATCGATACGCTCAATGGCAGACACAGGAATGTTGTTAATATCAACAAACGAATTTGAAATGCCTTCGGCAAAGGCACTTGCACCAACACGACGGCCGTTAATTAATACCAATGTCGCATCTGGGCCTAAGCCACGTAAACTGATAGATGCGCCACCGTTGGCGGTAGAATCTTGGCTGTTTCCGCGAGTAGAAAATGCACCAGAACCATTGGCAGGCATACGTTCAAGCAATTGCTGAAGGTTATCAAACCCCATGTTAGCAATGTCTTCTTTGTTAAGTGATTGTACTGGTGATGGGCCTTCAATATCAGTCCGTTTGATACGAGAACCCGTCACTTCGATACGCTCAACTTTTGCCTGAGCGTCATCAGCCGCTTGAGCAATAAGTGAAACCGGAGCAAGAGAGAGTGAAACAGCGACAGCGCAAGCGCTTCGTAACAGGGTAGTTTTTTTCATGATCATCCTTAACGTTAAATTATTGTTTTATATCCATGACTACTGCAAACTGCGATAACAATATTACCGCTAACTACTTTCTTGGATTCTAATTTACCTGTCCAAGTTAAGTTATTATTTAACAATGTCAACACAAGCCGGTAATGTAATTGTAACCAAACACTTAATCAAGAATAAATAACTAAAAAAAGTGAATTTAAATTCTTTTAACAGGAAGTTTAGATGAGTGATAAAAAACAAGTTAGTGCACACTTTCATACAAACCTAGGCCTGTACTGGTTAGTATCTGGCGCATTGCTGATTAGCGTGAGTGTGATTGGTATTCCGCTGTTATTGTTATGGTTTCCTTTAGGAATATGGGCAACCAGACGGTATATTGCCAACATGAGTGCAGAACTCACCGAACAAAAGCTCATTGTCCGAAAAGGATTATTAACCCGCACAGAGAACACCATCCCCTTGGATAAAATTACCGATATGGCACTGATTCAAGGCCCAATTATGCGCCTGTTTGGTTTGCATAAATTAACCGTTGAAACCGCTGGGCAATCGGGTACTGGCGCGTTAATTAATTTGGTCGGCGTTGTTGATGTGTATCACTTTAGAGAACAGGTTTTAACGCAAAAATCGTTATTAAACCAACGCCAAGAAAACGCCACGCAGCCACCAACTTTAGATGCGTTATTCGTTGAAAATCTACAACAAATAAACGCCACGTTATTGCGTATAGAACAAGTATTAACCTCTCACTCCTCACAATAAGCATTGGCTTTTATCATGTATCACAAAAATAATACCGCTCCAGTTATTCATCAAATAACAACCCTTTTATCAGCAACAGGCCCCGGCATTTTAATGGCTGCGGCGGCTATTGGCGCGTCACACCTGGTGGCATCGACCCGAGCAGGGGCTGAGTTTGGCTGGCAATTAGCCTGGTTAATTTTGTTAGTCAACATCCTCAAATACCCTTTCTTTGCCGCAGGTGCACATTACACAGCAGCCACGGGAGAAAGTTTACTGCAAGGTTATCAAAAACAAGGCCGTCGTTATTTAATGCTGTTTACAGGGCTCAATGTTATTGCCGCTATCGCTAGCACAGCTGGGGTATGCATGTTAACGGCCGCCATGCTGACTCAATTTATTCCGCTGTCAATTGATGTATTGGCCCTAATCGTATTATTGAGTTCATTGGCCTTACTCATTTTTGGTCATTACAAACTGCTCGACAGGCTCACAAAAGTGATTATGTTTGCTCTCACCTTGACCACATTAACCGCAGTCGCATTAGCCTTTAACCACCAAACTGGATTAGCCACGCCATCAACAAATGAGTCACCTTGGCAATGGGCGTATGTGGGCTTTTTAGTGGCTATGATGGGCTGGATGCCAGCACCAATTGAAGTAAGCGCCTGGAACTCATTATGGCTCGTTGAAAAACGTAAAAGCCAAACCGTCACTGCAAAACAAGCTATTTTTGACTTTAATCTAGGCTATGTCACCACAGCCATTTTAGCCATTGTGTTTTTAGCCCTTGGCGCATTAGTGATGCACGGCAGTGGCGAGCGATTTTCTGACTCTGGGGCGGTGTTTGCCTCGCAATTAATTACCCTCTACAGCCAGGTGATGGGCAATGAAACCCGCTACTTAATTGGGATTGTGGCTTTTTTATGTATTTTTAGTACCACGGTAACCGTGATTGACGGCTACAGCCGCACTTTAGACATGGGCTGGAGGCTACTGTCTCACAGCACCTCACCACGCAGTTATTTAACCCCAGTCATGTTAGCGGTAAGTGCTTTGGGTTTATTACTCATTTTATTTTTTAAAGGCGCTTTATTGCCACTGCTTGAGTTTGTGATGATCCTTGCCTATATGACCACGGTGATCTTTGCCTGGTTAAACTTCCGCTTAATGACCAGTCAAAATTTACCTAAACAGCATCGCTATGGCCCTGTAATGGTCGCGCTGTCCTGGTTGGGTTTAGTGTATTTAATTAGCTTTGCACTGTTGTTTATTTACTGGTACTTAACAAAATGAGTCAGCTAAAAAAGATCGCCTTACTCATACTCGGTTGCAACCTAGTGTCTTTTTCTGCGTTGGCATTAAATATCACCAACACCGATGTACAAACAATCATCGACCAAGGTTCAAGACCGTTTACAGGACGAATTTTAATCAATGACAACCAGCAAACTTATGTCGACCTCACCCAAGGAGACGGCATTAATGCCGACAGTCGTTTTTTAATTGGATCTATTTCTAAAACCATCACCGCCACTTTGGTATTACGCGCTGCTGATCAGCAAAAAATATCCTTAAACGATGACATAACTGATTATCTGAATATAGTGACCGAACACCCAATCACTATCGCGCAGTTACTTAATCATACCTCGGGTATATTGCCGCCTAAATCATCGAGCCTTAACGCGCAATCGCAGTTTATGCCTGGCAGTCAATTTAGCTACTCAAACTATGGCTACAAACTGCTTGGCGATATTCTTAGCCAGCGTTACCACATGCCCTTTGCAGAGTTAGTCAATCAATTTGCAGCGCAATATCAACTCGACATCAGTGCTGATGTGGGTGAAATAACTGAGTTATACGCTAAACAGCCACGATTAGTGCCCGGCTTTATGGAGCAACAACAGCAACCAGTGCGGTTAGATGAGTTCACCATAGATAACGGTTTTATTGCTTTTGGTGCAATGCAAGCCAGTAGCCAAGGTATTGCAGCATTTATTGCAGGCCTTAAACAACAACCGTTTTTATCTGCCGCGAGTGTAAAAGCAATGACCACTCCTAGCGCCAAAAGACCGCATCGTTGGGGTGAGCTCGATTATGGCTATGGCTTGCAAATTAATCATCGGGATGGGCTAATCGAATACAGTCACAGCGGTTACCTGCCCGGCTACATCAGCCTTATGCTGTATTATCCGCAAGCACACTTGAGCGTCGTGATACTAGAAAATACCTCATGGGACTTAGACAACATAACGCGAGTGTTTGGTTTGCATGACAAGATCCGTCAAGCAATAAGAAATCAACTAAAAACTGACGAATAATCTGACGCTTCGCTGATAACTCGCTATAATAACGCTTCGTCACTTGACCTAAACTATTTATGCGCCGCCGCGCCAGAGAACCTTATGATTAACAATGATATTCTTCGCCGTATTCGTTTTGTGTTTGATTATTCAAATGCCAAAATGATTAATATTTTCAGCCAAGCTAATACCGACATCACCTCAGATCAAATTATTGCCTTGCTGAAAAAAGAGGACGAAGAAGGTTATCAAGCATGCAATGACAAATTAATGTGTCAGTTTTTAGACGGTTTAATCATCAACAACCGTGGTTTAAAACCAGGTACTGAAGTCCCTGCACCGTTAAAGCAACTAACCAATAACCTGATCTTCAAAAAATTACGCGTTGCCCTTGAAATGCGCGAAGAAGACATCATTGCAACCTTAGCATTAGCCGATTTTGCCATGTCAAAGTCTGAACTTGGGGCGCTGTTTCGTAACCCAGACCACAAAAACTATAAAACCTGTGGCGACCAGGTATTACGTAACTTTGTAAAAGGCCTATCGATTAAACATCGCGGTAAGTAATTTAAGCGTAACAGTTGAAAAAACACGCTATCAATGCGCAGCTTAGGTTGCGCATTTTTGTATCTCACGTTTAAATTCAAACAATATTCACTCTATTGAACAGGAGAATAATTCAAAATAAAAAACGTGATTTTAGTCACTTAACAGACCACAAAAAAGATCAGACGTGATAATCTATAATAATAAATATTCTTAAAACACACACACATTAAGGTTCCCCATGGACGATAATAAACGCCCCCTCTATCTTCCTTTCGCTGGTCCTGCGATTCTTGAATCTCCTCTGCTTAACAAAGGCACTGCATTTAGCGAAGAAGAACGCATTTACTTTAACCTCGAAGGATTATTGCCTTGGGTAATTGAAACCATCGACGAGCAAGCCTCGCGCGCTTATGCTCAGTTTAAAAGTTTCAATAACGACCTTGATAAACATATTTATTTACGCAACATTCAAGACACCAACGAAACCCTGTTTTACCGTTTAGTGCGTAATCATATCAGCGAAATGATGCCGATAATCTATACCCCAACGGTAGGCTTAGCCTGTGAGCGTTTTTCTAAAAACTATCGCCGCAACCGTGGGTTATTTATTTCGTACCCTAACAAAGACCGCATAGACGACATCTTAAACAACTCAACCCGCCATAAAGTAAAAGTCATCGTTGTCACAGACGGCGAGCGTATTTTAGGCCTTGGTGATCAAGGTATTGGCGGCATGGGGATCCCCATTGGTAAATTATCACTCTACACCAGTTGCGGCGGGATAAGCCCAGCATACTGCTTAGCCATTACCCTAGATGTGGGCACAGATAACCCACATTTATTAGAAGATCCAATGTACATGGGTTGGCGTCACCAACGTATTGGCGGCGATGAATACACCGAATTTGTTGAAGCCTTTATGCAGGCCGTTAGCCGCCGCTGGCCCGATGCCTTAATCCAGTTTGAAGATTTTGCACAAAAAAATGCCATGCCACTGCTTGAACGCTATAAAGATCAATATTGTAGCTTTAACGACGACATTCAAGGCACCGCAGCTGTAACTGTGGGGTCATTACTGGCAGCATGTAAAGCGGCTAACAGCACCTTAAGCCAGCAACGAGTCACGTTTTTAGGGGCTGGTAGCGCAGGCTGCGGCATTGCAGAAGCCATCGTGGCACAAATGGTTGCAGAGGGCATCAGCGACGAGCAAGCTCGCTCGCAAGTCTTTATGGTTGACCGCTGGGGCTTATTGTTAGACAACATGCCTAACTTACTGCCATTTCAGCAAAAGTTGGCACAACAATGCGACCGCGTTAAAGGTTGGGACAACTACAGCGACAACATTTCGTTATTAGATGTTGTTAACAATGCCAAGCCAACTGTGTTAATTGGTGTATCTGGCGCGCCGGGATTATTTACCGAAGAAATCATTCGTGCCATGCACAGCCATTGTAAACGCCCAATTGTGTTTCCGCTTTCTAACCCAACAAGCCGCGTTGAAGCTACGCCAAAAGATATTTTACACTGGACATCTGGCCAGGCATTAGTGGCAACGGGTAGCCCGTTTGAACCGGTTGTCGTTAATGGCGAAACCTATGAAATAGCCCAATGCAACAACAGCTTTATTTTCCCGGGTATTGGTTTAGGGGTATTGTCTTGCGGCGCCAAACGCGTGTCAGATGAAATGCTAATGGCATCAAGCCAAGCGTTATCAGAATGCTCTCCATTAGGTAAAAATGGCACCGGATCGTTATTGCCAAAACTAGAAGATATTCAAAGTGTGAGTAAGTACATCGCCTTTGCAGTAGCTCGTACCGCTATTGACCAAGGTTTAGCCTTACCATGCACCGATGAGCTATTAAAACAATCTATTGAAGCCAACTTCTGGGAACCAGAATATCGCCGTTATAGACGCACCTCGTTTTAATAATTTTATGCATAAAAAATCCCAGCTCAGCTGGGATTTTTTATCTTGGCAAACACTATTGCGACATGACTTGCTTAAAGCTGTTAAACATTGACCTATCGGTACGGGCCTTTTTAAGCTTACGCAAACACTCTTTAAGTGATTGCTCAGCTAAACGGCCAAAGACACCATCGTATTCATTATTATTCATTTCTTCTTCAGAGTCGGCGCTGTCGGCAATTTCTTGTGCCACCCGGCTTAATTGCATCCACGCATTGGCAATATAAAAACCATGAAACTCAGCTTGAGTAAATAACTTTTGCGCACTGGCAGGCAAAGCAGCCCAAGCTTGTGCAAATACATTGGCCTTGTCTGCAACTAACTCGTTAAATAAACCATCGTAAGCTTCTTGCAGTGTTTGCGGCAACTGATCCATGGGTAACACTTTATTGGCGACATTATAAGAAATTTGCCTAGCCACTTTTTCATATTCTTGATCAACTTTGCTCATGGTGTTCTCTCTACTTTTTAGCAACAATGTACATAATACCATTGCGCATCAATAAGTGACCACTCAGAATGCGTCCAGCGGTATTTGATTAAGGCGTCGCTAAGTCATGGTTGCTCCCTTTCAAATAGCGAGAACGTAAAGCCAAAGCAGCTGGGCATTCTTTTAGGCAAGGTTCAACGCAAAGGGATGTAATACCACCATCATAAAGGCGTCTGCCCCCCCAAATGCAAACCCAGTTTACTGACCAAGGGGCACCACAATTGAAACAAAATGAATGTGTAACAAATCATCAACTAAACAATTTATATACAAGACATTTGTTTAAAAAAACGCTAATCTAAATCACGACGTTATCTAATAATAATTAAAATGAGACTCAGTCGCTTTGTTTAAATCAATACTCACAGGCACAGTTAATTGTTTAATACTGTTTATGTTAGTCGGCATCGCTGGCAAAACAAATGCCAGCCCGATTGATAACCCAAGGGCCGATGAAATTTATCAACTGTTTGACAGCGGAAAATTTTTGTCTGACGACGACATCAGCAAACTGCTTCAAGAATACAAAGACAGTTTAGCGAGTAACGACGTGGCAAGACAACAACTGCACACGCGCTTAACCTGTTGGAATTTGCCCGCTGACAACTCAGAACAAATGAAAGCTGCAGTTCGTTTTGCTGATGAACATCTCAAAATATATCACCAAGCCACACCATCATTAATCCAAATTGATCTGCAATTATGTAAAACATGGTTTTTACATTATTTGGGTAAAAACGATACGTTATTTGCTGACCTAGACACCGCCATCGACAATGCCTATCTACTAGAAGACCCACGACTCATTGCCGATGGTCGCAGTATTAGAGGCACCATATTGTCTTACATGGGTAATTTTTCTGCCGCGTTAGAAGATCTTATTACCGCACAAAACCTATACGAAACGCTTAACCTTCCCTACTGGGCCAATGTAAATCTGGGCGAGCTGGCTAACAGTTACCGCCGCTTTGGTGATGCCGAAAATGCCCTTAAATACCAATTAAAACTTGAGCAATACTACCGCCAACAAAATCAGTTATTTGCTGCAAATAAAATCAACAATGAAATCGCCATGTCATTGGAAGAGTTAGCGCGCTACCAAGAGGCCATAGTCCGTTATCAAAAAGGCCGAGATTTTTGGTTAAGTGAAAATGAAATCACCGCCGCTGCAGATGCCTCGATAAGCATCGGTGGAAATTTAATTCACCTCAATCGCCTAGACGAAGCCAAAGCCATACTAGAACAAGCCGAAAAACAGATTAAATCGGACAACGAAGGCAGCTATAGTTATATGAATTTGTACCTTGCAAATGTGCATAACAAACTCAACAACAATACCCAAGCATTAGAATATATACAAAAAGCAGAGCAAGCGTTTAGTGACAGTGAAAATGCTCGTGGCCTTAACAGCGCACTGCGTTTAAAAAGCCAAATCTATCAAGACTTAGCCTTGTGGCAAGAAGCATATAACTCACTACTGGCTTATGTCGACTCACATCTTGAACTCGACAAACAAACCATGTCAGACAGAAACACAGAAATGCAAACGCGCTTTAACACCGACAAAATTCAGTCCGAAAACGAATGGTTAGTGCAACGAGACAAAGACAAAGAACAACAATTACAAATTCTGCAACGTAATGAACAAATGCAGATTATTATAATTATCCTTGTAGCCATTATTTTAGTGATTGTATCCGTGTTTGCTTACAAACAGCTTGTGCGAAAAAAACAATTTAAAGTGTTAGCACTAACCGATGATCTCACTAAATTGTCAAACCGACGCGACACCTATGCACAAGGCCAGCATTTTTTAAAAGCTGCACAACAGTCGGCCAAGCCCTTTTCTATTATTTCTTTCGATGCCGATCACTTTAAAAAAGTGAATGACACTTTAGGCCATGAGATAGGCGATAAAGTCTTAGTTAAATTAGCCTCAATTTGCTCAAGCATGATGCGCGAAACAGACGTGGTTGGCCGAGTGGGCGGCGAAGAGTTTTTGGTACTACTGCCCAATATCGATAAAACCAAAGCCATTGAAATTGCCAACCGCTTAATTGACACCATCGCCAATTATGATTGGAGCCAACTATCCCCCCACTTAGAACAAACAATCAGTGCTGGGGTGGCAAGCTACAGTAATGAAACGGAATTATCCCCTTTATTACTCAAAGCCGATAAAGCACTCTACTCTGCCAAAGCCGCGGGCAGAAACTGTGTCAAAGCCGAGTAAAACGCGTATAATTTCGGGGTGTTTACTTAATAACAGTGCCATGACGCCTACAACCCCAACATCAATAACAAAACCGCTCACCAAAGCAACAGCCAAGTCTTGCCCGCTAACCGCAGCTCAACTCACCGAGCTAAGCAAACACATCAAAAGTTGGGGCAAAGCGCTTGGCTTTGCCCACATCGGGGTGGCAGATATCGATTTAAGCCAACACGAAGCGGGTTTACAACACTGGTTAGATAACGGCTACCACGGTGAAATGAACTACATGGCCAGCCACGGCATGATGCGCGCACGCCCTAATGAGCTCCACCCAGGCACATTAAGAGTGATTTGTGCACGCATGGATTACCTGCCGCCAGAGGCGGGTTTTGCCAGTAATTTAACCGACCCCAATTTAGGCTATATCTCCCGGTACGCAGGCGGGCGGGACTACCACAAAATGATCCGTCAACGGCTTAAAAAACTGGGCGACAAAATTACCGAACACTGCAACACCCTCGGGGTCAATAACACCGACTTTAGGCCTTTTGTCGATTCGGCCCCCATACTTGAGCGCCCACTTGCCGATAAAGCAGGGCTCGGTTGGACAGGCAAGCACTCGCTTATTTTGCATCCAGACGCTGGCAGTTGGTTTTTTTTAGGTGAGCTGCTCATTAACCTCCCTTTACCGGTAGACATCCCAATAAAAGCCGACTGCAACACCTGCGTTGCCTGCATAAAATCATGCCCAACCAACGCCATAGTCGAACCCTACGTCGTCGACGCAAGGCGCTGCATATCGTACTTAACCATTGAGTTGCAAGGAGCAATACCAGTAGAATTTCGGCCCTTAATTGGCAACCGCATATACGGCTGCGACGACTGCCAACTCGTCTGCCCCGTTAACAGCAAAGCACCACTAACAGCAGAGTCTGACTTTCATACCCGCCAAGCGCTAGTTCAACCCGAACTCATCACGCTATTTAACTGGTCAGAAGCGGTATTTCTGCGTCAAACAGAAGGCAGCGCCATTCGCCGTATCGGCCATAAACGCTGGCTACGCAATATTGCTATCGCACTAGGAAACGCCCCTGCAAACCCAGAAATCATCGCCGCGCTCAATCAACGCAAGCTCAGCGATGAAGTCGACGACATGGTAATAGAACACATCGACTGGGCTATTACACAGCAGCAACAAAAAGCACCACAGGACGCGATTTCACGCAAAACCCAACGCGTCATTAGAGCCATACAAAAAGGCCTACCAAGAGATGCCTAGTGGATTTATTATAAGTGTGATTCATACCCAACCTTCAATACATTAATTCTCCAAGGTAAAGCCAACTTTAATGGTGACTTGCCAGTGGGCAACTAAGCCTTCTTCTAGATGCCCTCGGGTTTCAACTACTTCAAACCAACGCAGATGTTTTAGCGATTTATTGGCTGACGCAATGGCGTTTTTTACTGCCTCGTCACTGCTGATGGGCGATGAACCAACAAGCTCGATGATTTTGTAAGTATGACTCATGCTTAACTCCTTATTTTCAGCTCATTTAAGCGCTGCTGATAATTGATTAATCATTTATCAGTATAGTCTTAAGCTTGTCGGTGCGCTTTTTTCTGTCGCTAGAGGCTTGTAGGGATATGGTGTCAATCATGTGCTGCAGGCAAGCGCGTTGGCTCTTCAAATACCTGCTTGAGTTTATCGTTTAGCAGCTGCGGTAATAATAGCAAACTCAGTTATTGAATATTGTATACAGAAAAACCGCTTTATTAACTAAAATTAATAGTTAAATATGTAAAATAACTCATACAGGCGTCTGGACGTCTAGAAGTTTATTGTGTTAATCTGCTGTCAAGCAATCGAATTGATTTCAACAGCGAGTTGAGCAAGTTTCATGTGGAGAGAAAATGATAGAGCTTAGACACCTTCGCACCTTGATGGCGTTAAAAGAAAGTGGCAGTTTGGCAGGTGCAGCTAAAAAGCGGTTTGTAACCCAGTCGGCGCTTTCTCATCAAATAAAAGAGTTAGAGACTCGTATTAACTCGGCAATTTTTGTGCGCAAAAGTAAACCGTTAACTTTCACCCATGAAGGTGCACGCCTGCTGAATTTAGCAGAAGAAATTTTACCAAAGGTGATTGCGACCGAATCTGATCTTAAACGTGGTCTTGAAGGTGAAAGCCAGCAGTTAAAATTAGGCATTGAATGCCATAGTTGTTTTCGTTGGTTAATGCCGGTCATTGAGCAATTTAAGCAACACGCTCCCGATGCACAGGTTGATATTTCAAGCCGTCACTTGTTTGATTCGCTCAATGCACTGCAAACGGGCGGGTTAGATATTGTACTGACCTCAGATCCTGTGCCTGGACACAGTGTGGCGTATCAACATTTGTTTGATTTTGAGGTAAAGCTTGTCACGTCAAGTGAACATCCGCTAGCGAAAAAGGCCTATGTGACACCGTCTGATTTGGCTAAAGAAACAGTGATCAGCTACCCTGTGCCATTAGCGCGCCTAGACATTTACAAACACTTTTTAGAGCCTGCAGGTGTTGAGCCGGGTGAACAAAAGCAATGTGATTTAACCTCAATGTTATTGCAACGAGTTGCCTGTAATGATGGTGTTTCAACACTGCCAACTTGGTCAATCCGTGAAAGCCAAGGCTTGAGTTTAGCCGCGATAAAATTAGGCGCAGAAGGACTTAAACGCCCATTGTTTGGTGCTTATCGCCGCGATGCCACTAATGCAAGTTTAATTCAAAAGTGGCTAGAGCTTGTGGCGAGCGAAGGGCTTGCATTACAGCGGGTTAATCAATAAGTTTCGTTTAGATAACACACGTCGAAGCACAAGTCCTGCTGAGCCAGGGTTTTGTGTTTGACGTAAGTTATGCGCAATTAAAAACTCATCGCGTAAATCATCATCCAGCCCCAGCGACTCAAATGCCTCTAACGACAGTTTTTGTTGCTGTTGCTCAATTAACGATTTAAGTACTTTTAACGACACGGGCCTTGGCAGTTCAGCATTTAAATAAGCAAAGGCCGTTAACGCAATCACCTGACCAAACACACTAAACAAGGCCAAGGTTTGTACCTCATCGGCATCTACATTTGTTGCTATACCGGCGTCGCTTTCTTCGCGTAATAAGGTCATGCAGTCTTGGGCGATAGATTCGTTTAACGACCAGTAGCCCTGTACTAACTTTTTGTATGGCTGGGCAAGTTCATCAAGGCGCTCTTTTAAATAAAACGAAAACGCATAACGGTAAATATTGACCTGCCCTAAGCGGATTAAGGCATCTTTTACACTGCGGCTTTTAGTCGACACAACACCGGCAGCTTGTGCCGTATTACTGCGTTGTAATAAATGAGCCGCAAGCGCTGGGTCGGCTGAAACCGTATCAATTACAATACGAATATCGGCTTCGTTAATTAACGCTTTTTTTAATGGGATCAAAATACCACGTCGGCCAATAACCTGCTCTTCATTGCCAATAATGGCTTGAACTTGAGTCAGCACTTGTTGTTCAAGATTTGTCATTTGCGTCAGTTACCTTAAATGAGTATTTCGGGGTATAAATTAATTTAACCTGAGCTCGGGATAAGGGATGAAATTATACTATTTAAAATCAACATGTTACCCGTTATCGCTTTCAAGCTTGTCATTTGTTCTGCTAACAAGGCGAATTGACGCGTCAATAGCTAGCCTATTGTAAGTCGATTCAACGCAGTGAGCAGGGCAAAGGACTGTTTGAAAGGCATTTATTATCCCGAGCTCAGGTTAATTTAACGATATATCAAAACGAAAGCCAGTAATAGTTACTGGCTTTGGTGTTCAACACGCTTAGGTTTACCTTTTAAAAGCGATAACCGGCTGTGATCCTAAATGAGCGGCCAGTACCTGAGTAGTAACCATTGCCATAAGAGGAATAATATCCGGTGCCAACATAGTCTTCGTCTAGTAAGTTATCGACACGTAAACTGGCTGTCCAAGCATTGCGACGATAATTTAACGCGACATTAGTTAACACATAGCTGTCTAGCTTATCCCCTGCATTACTGTTGTCACCTTCCATGTAACGCTCGCCCGTGTAAACGGCTTCCACAAACGTTTGCCAGTGCTGGGCAAAATCGTAACTCATGTAAGCTTTACCAGAATGCTCCGCCACCCAAGAAAGTGCTTTTCCATCGTTTTCACCTTGAGTAAATTCAGCATCAATATAGTCGTACGACGCCCCTAACAGCCAGTCATTTGATAATTGCACTTCATAACGGGTGTTAAGACCAACGCGGCGCGACTCGTCAGCATTGACGTTTGCACCACCACCGTACGGGCCGTCAGTACGGCTGCCGTCATAAACAATTTCGTCTTCTAAATCAAGACGGTAAAGATTTAACGTAACGGTTTGCGTTGCGCCAACCCAATCCCAGCCCGCTTCATAAGAGCGACCAGTTTGTGGGTTTAAGCCTTGTACGTCTAATGGTGTGTATGCTTGCTCATCTACTTTTGCAAAACGGAAGTTATCGTTAGCGCGAACATATAAACGATGCTCGGCACTCGGACGATAATTTAAGCCAAGTTCTAATGCATGTGCATCATTGTCCAGTTCAATGCCCTGCGCATACAGTAATTGATCGGTTAAATCGTCTGTGACTTCAGAATAACGACCACCAACCACATACGACAATGTTGAGGTTAACGGCACCGAGGCTTGCACATAGGCACTTTGCATTGTTTGTTGGTTATTACGTTGAATATACAAGGTGTCAAAGTCTGCTTCGCCTCGGCTTACATCAATACCGGCAACCATGGTTAATGCGCCATTAGCCAGTTGATAGTTTGCTGTGGCTTTAGGTGAAAAACTCAATAACTCGCGGTCAATGTGCCCTGCGCTACCAAACAGGAAACTGCTTGTTGCAGAGTCTGAATAGGTTAAGTCAGCAGCTAGTGCCCATACATCGGTGAGTTGATATTGATAGCCACTGCGTAAAGCGGTCGTGATTTCGTGAGAATATTCACCCTCTGAAAAAGACGCAACCTGGCGAGGGTTCTGCTCATATTGCGTTAAACTTAAGGCCCCTGGTGCCTGACGGTCGTTGTCAAAGTGATTCACTTCGACATAAAAATCTTCAACATCAGTTTGGTACTGAATACGGCCTAAAATAGAGCCGGTTTCATTGTCATTATTGTCACGGTAATTGTCACCTTGATTGTAACTGCCCGCTAAAAAGTAACGCCAGGTGTCGGTTATTGCGCCAGACACATCACCTTTAACTTCATAGGTATCAAAACTGCCGCCACCCACTTGCAGGCCACCAGAGGTTTCGGTTGGGGCTTTAGTGATAACGTTAATCACCCCGCCTACCGCTTGATCGCCGTATAACACGCCTGCACTACCAGAGAGTATTTCAACACGTTCAATTAAGTTAAGTGGGATAGACTCCACACTTGGCGCTGAAATATCGATATTATTGAGCCTGCGGCCATCGACTAAAATAAGGGTATTATTAACCGCTTGCGAAGATGAAAAACCGCGCATAGAAAATACCGCACCAGAGTTATTATCTGATACCTGTATGCCTGATTGGCCACGTAGCAAGTCGGTTAAATTGGTTGCGCCGCTCATTTCGATGTCAGCTGCATCGATGACATTAACATTAGCCGCAATATTTAACGGGTTAGTGTGATTACGGCCAATGACCACAATCGTCTCATCCATTGCCACGTCGGCAGTAGATGTGGCTGAAGCCAAAATTGTTGAGGTTGGTGCTGCAACAGCGTTAAGGCTGGTAGCACAAAGCGTTGCACTAATTAATAGTGCCAGTGTAGTTGGTTTAGTACCCATTTACCTTTAACTCCTAAAAGGAAAAATGGGGCAGTAGCGCCGCAACATTGCCACCACTTTGCGGCTTACTTATCCAAGTAAGCCAAAAACGGCATAACATCACATCTCGAGATCTGCCCACCGAAATCATCGAAATCATCTTTATGGCCGGTCTCCGGACTGAGGCTGTGGTACTTTAGCAGTACACGCGAACTTAGGTAAGTTCTCACCCATCACCGTTGCGGGGGCAGTACCAGACTTTCACTGGTTTCCCGATTCTCCAATGAGTCAGGTTGACTCAATATTGGCACCGTAAAGATTGACTAAACTGAATGGTTTAATGGCCCAGGGGATTTGAACATCCCGCCATAAACGTCGGCGGGATTATAACTGAATCGATGCGTGGCTGATAGGCAAATGACATGAAAACAACTCGCGGATTATTCACATTAGGGCTCAGCCATAAAGTCACGATAATTGTTTTGATTAATCGGCGCTGAAGTGGCCGTAAATACTGCCGTTCGAATCGATTTATGCACTAAATAAATATCGTCATCATCGCTTATCACCGTAAAGTAGCCCATTTCACCCTGCGGACTGGTAATGTAAGATGTTGACACCACCGCCGAGGCATTATGAATATTGGGCATACTGGTGCAGCCTAATAACCCATGCACGGCTTCGTATCCCTCAATTTTCAAACTGCCTAGTTGCTGGTAAATCACCTCACCCTGGCAATGTTCTCGATAAGTGTTGGCCATAGAATCTAAAAAGTCTTCTGGGTCTACATCTTCTGCAAGCCCTTTAAAGCCCTGCATGCACACCATACTAGACCAATCATTGAGCGTTTCATTTGCGGGAATAAATTCTGCCATGGTCATGTCACCACGCCTTTCGTTAAAGGCGAGTTTCCATGAAAGAGGAGGTAAAAAACCGAACGTTTGCGATACCGTGGTTAAGCGCTTGACATCGCTAGACATAACAAGCACGCCAGGTGAGTCACTTTGGGCGCCCAATGTGACCAATGCTGGTAAAGTTGCATACGCGGTATGAGGTAGTAGCCAAGCTAATCCAGCACAACCCGCGTAGCAGATAAATGCAGCAACCTTGTTCATCCTAATGTCATCCTTGCTAGGTCAAGATGTGGCGATAAGTTGATTAAATATCATGCTAATTACGTATATCCTATCCTGAACATACAAAAATTGAAACTTATCTATAACATTTACACCATTGTAAAATGTTAGTTTAACTCTTCGTCGTCTTCGTATTCTTCATCAACAGCTGATTCTGCAGCGATAGCAGCCGCTAAACTCTTAGCCTTGAGGTGTTTCTCTGTTTTACGCTTGTTGCGGTCAGCTTGCTTAGACAAAAAGCCTTGTAATGCCTGCTCGCCCCATGCAATGGCTTCTGCTTCTGTGGCAAAACCATCTTGGCTTTTTGATACTATGGTTTTAGTCGCTGTCATACGACGAGTAATTTCGGTTTTCCAGGTGTTTTCAACCTGTGTAACACGTAAACCGTACTTTTTGCTATCGCTCATAATCTTTTCTATCCTACTTTGGGTATCGCAGTGCAAAACCCATGAAATTTCAGCCGCGCAGTGTACTCGATACAAACGAGTTTGGGCAGCTATTATTGGTTATTTTTAACGCTTTTTTATTATGGCGTTATTGCTGCTTCACTAACTGGTTTGAACCCACAATCATCATCTCACATTTATGACAATCAAAAACCAGCTTTAGCTTGTCTTTACCCACATCGAGGAACATCGGCTCGGCTTTAATGCCTTCAACTTCTTTGGGGCACAAGTTAAAGCTGTAACGTAAACAATGCTTGGTGACCATTAATGGCGCATCATGCAATACGGTGTTTTTTTCGTAGGTGTCTTCGATTTGAATCACCCCATGTTGCTCGTAAAACGATTTGGCTTTTTCGTTGGCCACATTAGATAAAAAGCTTAAGGCTTTTTGTGGGAAACGAGCGCTTTTATCATGCACCCAACGTTCTGGGCGCTTGTAAGCAGCCACTCGTGCCGCCATTAACGCGCTAACGGCATCACGGCGCAGCTCGTTAATCATTGAGGCCGGTAAAAACCACATTTGCGCGGTGTGTAAGTTAACCTTGTTTAACACAAAATCACTGCTGCCAAGTTTACCTAATTGCTTTTTAAGGTTGTCAGCGGTTTTTGCTTGATCGTTTGCGGGGGCTTTGTCGCATATTAGCGTTGCACTGGCACTAATATTATGTACGTCGGTGATGGTTAGTCCCACACCGTCGTCGGTATCAAACAGTTTCATATCAACAGTAATTTTACGTGTTGCTGAGTCTTTATTTAATGTCGCTTCAAACTTATGGTCGAAGTTACGAAACATCATTACACCGACTTTTAAGTCTTTTGGTACTTCAGTTAAATACAGGGTATGACCGTCGGCACGGTTAACCCGTAAACCTGAGAGTTTGTCATCAGACAGGCGCTGAGTTTCATAGTGCTCAACGAAGTAACATAAGCCGTCGCCGTTGTTAAATTGAATGTCTTTGCCGCTTTCTTTGGTATCAATTTTAATGAAGTCTTTACCAACCTGGGTAATACGACCAATTTTTTCACCAATAAACTTAGGCGAGCTAAAGTGTTCAATGGCTTCTGTGCGCTCATTAACAAAATAATCGGTTTTACCACGGTTAAAGCTTTTATCTGGGTCTGGCGTAAAGTTAAACTCGCAGCGACCGTGAGAAATTGATTCTAAATCATTGCGTTTGGCAATAATGGCGTCTAGTTGCTGGCGATAATGTGCAGTAACGTTTTTAAGATAGGTAATGTCTTTTAAGCGGCCTTCGATTTTGAACGAGCTAATACCTGCATCGATTAAGGCTTCTAGGTTATCGGTTTGGTTGTTGTCTTTCAGTGACAATAAATGCTGGTTTTCAGCTAATACGTCACCGTCACGCGTGGTTAAATTACACGGTAGGCGGCACATTTGTGAACATTCGCCACGGTTAGCACTGCGGTTAGAATAGGCATGGCTTAAATTACATAAACCACTGTAGCTTACGCATAACGCCCCATGAATAAAGAACTCTAACTTCATTTTGGTACTGGCGGCAATATCACGAATTTGCGGAATATTCAGCTCGCGAGCCAAAACCACCTGCGAAAAGCCAACCTGCTCTAAAAAGACGGTTTTTTCTGGGCTGCGGTTATCGGTTTGTGTACTTGCGTGCAAGGCAATAGGCGGTAAATCCAGTTGCAATACACCCATGTCTTGAATAATCAAGGCATCGACACCGGCTTCGTAGAGTTCCCAAATGAGCTTTTGCGCTTTGTCTATCTCGTTATCCATTAAAATGGTGTTTAATGCCACAAACACTTGGGCATGGTAACGATGAGCAAACTCTGCCAGGCGAGCAATGTCTTCAACGCTGTTGCCAGCATTATGACGCGCGCCAAACGCAGGGCCGCCAATATAAACCGCATCAGCACCGTGGCGAATCGCTTCAATGCCGTAATCGGCATTTTTAGCTGGTGCAAGCAGTTCAAGTTGGCGCTTTACAGGTGCCTCAGGGGTAAACAATTCTACAGAAACCATAATGTTAACTAAATTTCGCTCAATTCGGATAAAAAAGTGCGCCAACATACTGATATCGTCTCAATGACATGAGTATGTTGACGCACTCGCATTAACACGTATTTTAGCAAACTTTAATCAAAGTTCTAAGTAAAATTACGACTAACTCGCTGGTTTATAAAAACAGCTCTTGGATGTTTTTAAAGTCCGATTTACCTTCTGCTATTTCTTGTGGTGTTAAGCCTGATACTTCGTGTGGAAACACTAACCAGTCTTCAGATGAATGAATAAAATAATCAGGCTTTAAATCCACTTTAGTGTTTTTAGGCTTGTAATATGGGCAAGCAATACGAATGTCGTTTGGTACATTTAGGCGCATAAACTTTTTAAGTTTGCCAATTAGCGCATCAATGCTGCGACCTGAATCAAATACGTCATCTACAATCAGCAAACCATCGCTGGCATTGGCATTTTCAATAATGTAATGCAGACCATGAACCTTGATATTTTTATCTTGCTTGTCGGTGCCGATGCCATAGTAAGATGACGTGCGCACCGCGATGTGGTCGGTTTCGACTTTTTTAAAGTCGTAATACTCTTGCACTGCAATACCAATGGGAGCCCCGCCACGCCAAATACCAACAATAAACTGCGGTCTAAAACCACTGTCATACACTTGCGCTGCCAGTCTAAATGAATCTTCTAAAAGTTGTTGTGCGCTAATATAGTGTTTATCGGTCATTGCAAAGCCCCTTATTAATTTGTTGCCGGGAATTTTATACCAAATCAAATTATCTTGCCTGTAAGAATCAGAATTAATTGATCAAAATCTACATTAAGACCAGAAACTGGATTATCTTCTAAAATAAGTGAACTCATATCGCTTTGCTTTAAGCTCATGAATGTCTGTTGAGTCGCTCTTAAAATCTACTTGTCATTCACTGCGGCTATGGCATAGTGATTTCATCGAAACATTGATTCAATCGCCAATTCAGGATGAATACGCCACTATGTTGCTCGACAAAAACTCACAGAATCATTCACAACACGCTTTATCTCACGCGGGATCAACTCGCGAAATGAATGTGCCTAAAGGCGACAATCCATTAATTTGGCCTGTATTAACGTTATTAAAATCCTCAAGTCAAAGCTGGAAGGTCCATCATTTGGCCAGCGAACTGCAAGCCAAAGGTTTGATGCACGATCTTGACCCATTGCCTGAAAAAGATTTGTTTAAACGCAACTTTCTGCTGATGAATGCCCTTTATGAGTTGCAAGATATGTTAATGCCCAGACAATGGCTGCAAGTAAAAGCGATGGACATTCAAATTTTTAGGATTATTCCGGCCAACGCAGATATTGAGCATGTAAGAGATGGCGCCTTACGTGACTATTATCTTGATTGGAGTAATTATGATGCCAGTGTCAATGTGGTGCGCGAAATGCTGGAGTCTTTCTGGTCAAGCTACCAACAGTATATTGGTGTTAATGTTAAATTAATGAATAAAGGCCATGCTTTAAAAGTGTTCGAGCTGGATGAAACCGCAACAGACAGAGACATTCGTAAGCAATGGCGCAAGCTAGCCCTTAAATGGCACCCTGATCGTGATGAAGGCGATACAGAACGGTTTCGTGAAGTATGCGAAGCCTGGCAAACGCTCCGAGAATAAACCCTATACGATTATCGCTGAAGTATTTTGCGTAAATCTCAGCTGGATCACATAAATTCTGCCGCCGTGATTGGCTATTTATGCCATCATATTGTGGTTTATTGTTCCAGATTGAGGTTGCCATGTTTAAATATTTAGCTTTAGCCGTCACCTTTGCCCTTGCCCCTATTAGCAGTTTTGCGGCGCAATTTGTTGAAGGTCAACACTACACTCAAATCTCAAACAACATGGTTCCAAGCGAACCTAAAGTGACTGAGTTTTTCTCTTTTTATTGCCATAACTGCTTCAACATGGAAAGCCAGTATCTACCTGAAATTAAAAAAGGCTTAGACAAAAGAGTGGCATTTGACAGCAAACACGTCGACTTTATGAACAGTGATTTAGGCACAGAAGTCATGCGCTCATTAGCGGTTATCCACGAAGTAGCTAACAAAGAAGCATTAAAAATGGCCATGTTTGGTGCCATTCAAGGTAAAGACAATAACGCTGGCCATGATCATAGCGCGGCAGGACATGAGCATAAATCGCTGATTAACAGCCGTGATGACATAAAAAAAGTGTTTGCTGAATTTGGTGTTGATGCCAAGCAGTATGATGATGTTGCCGACAGCGCGGCAACCGACAAAAAACTCAGTTTATGGCGTCAGCAGCAAGTCATATACGCGGTACAAAGCGTGCCCGCTTTTATTGTTAACGATAAATACGCCATTAACTTAAATGAAATGCGCACCCTTGATGACATTATTGGTTTAATTAACTATCTCGCATTAGAAAAGTAATTTGCTTTAGAAATTAAAGTTTACCTTACAAAATAAACATGGCTATCCAGTGGATAGCCATTTTTTATTGAACTGTGCAGCCTTTTAAGGAAGCTCGTGCCCTTTAGCGCTGACATACAATGCATACCAGTGCTCGCGGCTTAGGGTTATAACTCCTACTTGCGCGCAAGCCTTTATCCGTTCAAGGTTGGTTGTGCCAATAACAGGTTGAATTTGGCTTGGATGTAGCATTAACCAACTGAGTAAAATGGCTTCTGGGCTGACACCGTATTCAGCAGCTAACCTAGCAACAAGTTGACTGGTGTGCTGCACTGCATCAGATTGCCCTGTTGTACTAACGCCAGTGTAAATGCCCTGACATAAACTGCCCCAAGCTTGCAGTTGGACATTATGTTGATGGCAATATTCGAGTGTACCTGGGGTAAAGTTAATGTCTTTTCCGTCTTGATTACCTGCGTAAACGGTTTCGTCAACCCAGGCATGTTTTTGCAAGCTCATCTCAATTTGATTGACCACTAATGGTTCATTCAGTGCCCGTTGCAAGGCGCTCATTTGATGCTGTTGCATATTAGACACACCAAGAAAGCGCACTTTACCCGCCGCTTTTAGCTGATGAAAAGTGTCTGCAATTTCACTCACTCGCATTAATGGATCTGGTCGGTGAAGCAGTAACACATCAATGTAATCTGTGTTTAACGCAGTGAGGCTTTTTTCAACGCTGTGGGTGATCCAAGCCGATGATAAATCGTATCGCTTTGGGCCTTGATGGTCCTCAAAACGAATACCACATTTGGTTTGCAAGTACAGAGTATCGCGCAATGTAGGCCGCTGCTTTAACACTTGGCCAAATACCGTTTCTGCCTTACCGAATGTGTATATGTCGGCATGATCAAAAAAATTAATCTGGTTTTGCAATGCGGTATCGATAATGTCGTGAGTCTGTTGAATATCGCTGGCACAAATAGGGTTATTATTCCAACCGCCACCCAACCCCATACAGCCGTAGGCTAACGAACTCACATGAGGTAATACATTTTGTAATGGAAGCGCTGACATTAAATAAACTCTCTTTAGATAAGGATATCACTAGTGTAGAGGTTTATTGATGAAGGTGAAGCACAAAAAACAAAATTATGATTTGATAAAACAACCACTAAACAATACCCATGGTGTTGGGTTAACGCTTATCGATAACAGAATTTATGTTACTTCGTTAAGTGCAGCAACATGCCAGAGAAACACCTTTTTACACAAATCAAGATACCCACGGCTAACTAAAAAAGTCTCTAAGATGTAGCAGTGCCAATAAACAATGCAACACAATAAAACCGATAAATCCTTGTGCAAACAGAATATGATAACCGCGCCACACTAATGCAGCGTGAGGCTCTACCGCGTACCAAACACCACCAGTGATGACCACTAGCAGCAATAAAATAACCCCTATGCCTTCAATAACACTAATTAAGCCTTTGCCTCCTGAATGAGGTAATTGCCCCCGTAGCAAACCGCGTATATCTGCAAGAAGTGGTTTGAACTCAAGTGTTAGCCAAGGAAAAAATTGGCGCCATTGCCCGGCTGAACACACTTTATAAGTAAACATGACGGCCAATAAAGCAGTGAATAAACCACCATATACATGGAAAAAATCCCAAAAACTGGCACGCGAGCCAAGTTGACGGCCAATAAGGATCCACGGACTGGTGCAAATTAATAACAGGCACATTAACATCACTAATGGATGCAACATCACTTCAATACGCTGCCATAACAGCTTGAATTTCATGACGGTTAAGCCTCTATCATTTGCTGAGCAAATTCATCGACTTTTTGCCAATCAGTAAACTCGACTTTGGTATTGGGGTCGGTAGGCCCTTTGGTTATCCACATAATAAAGCGAATAATATTACGGTCCATTGCTCCATAGCCTTGGTAATCTAAATTACCGCCAAACACTTGTAAAAGCTTAGGTTGCCATACGCTTTGGCTTAAAAACTGCTGCATATACATGTTTGTTTGTGGGGTGTTTTTAAGCGGTTTACGCGCCACTAAGCTGACAGAAAAGAATCCACTGGGGATGCTTTCTAACTCTTTACGGTGATCTTCAATAAACTGGTATAGGGCTGGACGGTGCTTACCGTGGCGAATACTGGCCCCGATAAACACTTTGTCGAACTTGGCTAGCTCAGGCACCTCAGACAGGGGCGCAATGGTAACCTGTTGCTGCTGGGCTTCTAGCTTGCCTTTAAGGTATTCACATATTTTTTGTGTATAACCATGAACACTTGAGTGGATCAGTAAAATATGACTCATGCTGACCTCAAATTGAAATCATTTAAAAGTAATACAATATCTTAGCTGACTGAATAACAAATTTACATGAAACCGATCACGCCATTGCAACCCGCTATGGTAGCAATGTGAAGTAATACACAAAATACCCTAGCTAACCCGCTAGGGTAAGTCGTCATGTTACATGTAACCTTGATTATAACGAGCGTAAAAACACAATCACTTGATTACGCTCATCTTGACTGAGTGCCATAAACTCATCAGTTGATTGCTGCGCTTCTCCACCATGCCATAAAATAGCTTCTTCTAGTGTTGCGGCCCTGCCATCATGTAAAAAACCCGCTTGCGGATTAACCGTTTGCGTTAACCCAATGCCCCATAATGGGCGGGTGCGCCACTCGTTACCGTCGGCTAAAAAGTCTGGCCGTCCATCGGCTAAGCCTTCGCCCATGTCATGTAACAACATGTCACTAAATGGATAAATCGTTTGGCCTTTTAAACTGTCACTCATCGGTAAACCACCAATATCGCCCGAGGTTTTGGTGACAAACGACGGTGTATGACAACCGCTACAATTAAGCTGTTCAAACAGCCGCGCACCTTCGCGAACATCGCTATCGTCAACATTGCGCCTTGCTGGCACGGCTAATGTTTCGGCATAAAAAACCACCGAATCACTAAATGCTGCACTGGCTTCAGGCTCGCCATTGGCATCTTCGCCAGTATCAATAAACCCAGTTCGCGTTAAATACGAGTCGTGCAAACTGGTGCCAGCGACACTTTCATCGGGAAACAGTGGGTTAGTGATACCAATGTCGCCTCGTAAAGCACCTAACGATTGTACCCGCACACTAGGGGTATTGGCTTTCCAGCCAAATCGGCCTAAAGAGACGGGATTTTCGTCACCTTGCTGCGCTTTTACTGCATCAAATACCCAATTTGCACGGCCTGAAATGCCGTCGTTGTTGCTGTCATCTGCATCGACATTTGCCAGAATACTCGCTTCTGGGATGGCTTCGAGTAACCCTAGGCCAAAGACTGGCATGCCATTACGCCAGCCCATTAACACATCGTCTTGCAATAAATTGGAGGTAACATTGGCGCTTTGTTTGGTTTCGCCGGGTGCGTCGTAGGGATTTTCAACCTCAAAAATCGGTTTTTTAAGGCTAACGACTACACCGTCGGCATAAGTCACATCGTGACGTTCATAAGATAAATACACATCGGCCTGGCCGACAAACGCATTGTTTTGCCAATCGGCACGGGCTTTTAATACCCCACGATGAAAGAGTTGGTCGCCAAAATCAGGCACCTTAATGGGGGCGCAATATTGGTTGTCTGCCGTACCAACGGTACAGGGTTGATCGGAAGCTTTGCTGATCCGTAAAAAAATCCCAGCAGAAGAGTCGAGTTTGACTCGAGTTTGGTCAGCCGCTAAAAACGGCGTTGAGTTTCGGCCATCACGTTGATGGCATGAATTACAATCGGCGTTATTAAATACCGGCCCTAAACCATCTAACTCTGGGTGTTCGCTGTTAGGTGCAGTGGTAAATGACGCTTCAAAATTAGCATCGCCCTCTAGGTGCAATGCAAGCTCATCTTCGGTTAAGTTTAATGACGGGGTAGAAAATCCATGCCCAGAGTTACTGGCATCAAAGGTTGTGGTGTCACCGCCTAACGCGATGACATCTGTATAAGATGGATAACTCACTGTTGGTGTGGTGGGTGCGCCACTGTCGTCGCCACTGCCACCACATGCCGTTAAGGTTAGCCCCATCAAGGCTAATAAAAAATAAGGGGGGGTCGATAAATGATTCATTACAGGCTCACTCAAATGATCCACGCTTACTCTAATTGTGTTGTTTTGGTAAGCGTTGGCGGTGATGTTTGGCCTACACCAAAGTGATATAGGCCAAACAAAGACAGACTATGAATTCCACTCAGATAACAGCGGAAGTACGTCTGACTCTAAAGAGGTTTGTAATGTCGTTAAGGCATCAACGGCAGTTTGTACCCGCTCGCGCCCCGCTTCATCCAAAATAGCTTGGCGAAATGGCATGTCAGTGGTGCCAGAAATAGCCTGGATTTTAGTAATGGCATCGTCAATTTCACTCGCCACTCGGGCAGATAACTGTGCATCGGCAGCAGCAACAAAATCAATCAGCCCGGTTTTATCGGCCGAGCCGGTCAACTCACCTTGATACACATTGCGCACACCAATAATGTTGTCTGCAAAGTCGGTTAACGAGTTCCAAGAATATTGAGACTCCACTTTAGACGTGTCGGCAGTGGCTAGCGACTCGCCAAATGGATCGGCAATTTTACCGTTACCTACCTCATCTACAATGCCAATCATGCCGTTAATTAATTCTTCAATCACCGCAAGCTCAGATGAATAAATCGCATTGTTGGCATCACCAGGCGTTTTAAGTAACTCGGCATAAGGTAAGGCATTGGTGTCTTGCGGGTTGTAGCTTACTTGCCATGCGTCATCAAGCTGTACGGCATAGTCACGAAACACTTCTGCAAGGGCAATAAGATACTCACGCTCTTTGGTGGTTAAGTCTGCAATTTGTTTAGTGTTGCTATTCACACCGTCGCCAAATAATAGGTACTCCATAGTATGGAAACCTTGCACGTCGTCGTTCCACCCCTTAATGGTTTCGGCATCAAAACCTTCGCTGTTGTCCAACTGAGTTTGTAAGTCTGTGGTATTGAGCGGCCAGCTGTCTAAGTGCGGATCGATACTTAACGAATCTACCGGGCCAAAAATATGCGCCTCGCCTTGCTCCCAGGGTTGTCTTGCGGCTTTCCAGGCGTTTTGCGCGGCGACTAAATCAGCCTGCGAAGTTGACGTTAATAATGTTTGTGTTGCTAAAAGTAATGCATCGCCTTGGGCGGCCAAGTCAGCATATCCGGCCACAATAATGTCATCGGTAATGTTGGTGATCATCTCTGTCGCGGCAAAACTAAAGCCAACTGTTGGGGTTTCTGTGTCACCAGAATCAGAACCTGAACCACCACACGCAGATAATGTAGCCACTAATGCTAATGAGATTACGGTGTAGTTAAAACGCATAATAAAACTCCATTTAATAAATTTAGGTCGTACTCGTTAAATAAACTGACTTAAAGTGAAAATTGGTACCCAACACCTAACGCAAAAAATTCGGTGTCTGGAATACTCGCCACGGCGACTTGATGCAGCCCCCCTTCGGCTTTAATCACAATTTCTGGGATTGGGAAGTAGTTAATACCCACACTGCTCCAGGTATTTTCATAACGCTTGGTTGCGGTGCCGGTTTCGACATCCATAAGCGGGTTGGAATAATCAATATTGGCAAAAACGGTCATGGGTAAATCAAACCATTCGTCGAGTTTGACTCCGGCTTCGACAAAGAATGATTGCGACTCTGACCCTAGTTGCGCAAAGTTGCCTGGGCGTAAACCAGGGGTGGTTTTATTGGCTTGCGTAATGGCATCGGCGTTATCTAACGTGCCATAGAGGTATTGACCACGCAGTATCCACGGGCCTTCAACAAAAGCGCCTGCAACAGACACAATGCGCAGTGCGCCATCGTCATCTAACTTGTTACTTTTATGTCTATTACCACTTGTATTGCCAAAGTAATACGCCACCCCAACGGCACTACCCGTTTTAAAATTGCCGTAATCAAGACGGCCCGCAAAGGCTAAATCATCAGTGTTGACATGTTCAAAGCGTTTTTGGTGGCCTGAAGCGACCCAGTCATAGGTGCGGAAGTATTCAGAATTTAACCCACTGACCACCTGAGCCTGGTAATGAAAGTCGGCAATTTCACCGTAAACCCCAATGCCATTTTCATTCCAGACGGCCGGCATCATTGCCGCTTCGCTTTTATGGCGCTGCACCGTAAGGTATTGATTAGGTTTGTGTAAAATACTAGTTAAACCCATTGGCAAGTGGATATTACCAAACTTAACCCCAAACGCTTGGCTGGGGCGGTAACGGATCTCAGCCTTTTCAACAAGCACCTCTCCGCCAGCTTCGACCTCAGATTCAAACTCACCAAATTCGTCAAAACCGTCATATTCTAATGCTGTTCCTGTACCACCATGTTCGTATTCGATTTCAACTTCCATGCTCCAATGATCGGTAAATTGATAGCCAAATTCAGTCACAATACGCTCAAGATCGGTGCGGTTACGTCGCTCACCAGTGGTATCTTGCACGTTATCGAAATATTCATCGCTGGTGTAATTGGCAGTACCATAGGATGCAAAGCTAAAGCGGCTAAAGCGGTCATCTGCTTTAGCAACATGGTGCGATACTTGTTCAACCTGCTTGGCAACGTCGGTATTATTTTGCTGTTGCTGTTTTTGCTCTGTTGCAAGTGTTGCCAATTGTTGTTTAAGTAAAGCAATTTCAGCCTCTTGCTTGGCAATGGCTTTGGCTAACGTCTCTGGATCGGTGGCTGCCTGCGCTTGAGTCATTAGACTGAACGCACTCGCGACAGAGACCGCCAGCAAGGTTAACTTTAGGTTCATTTATCTCTCCAACAAAACGCACAACGCGTTAACAATTTTCAAAAACTGCACACAACCATACACATATTGATAATAATTCGCATTACAATTTACATTTCTATTTACTTTGTAAAGATTGGCGTTCACTCACTATTACAGCTTATTTCCTTGTGTACTCACACGCATAAAACCAGGGTGAAGTGCGCTATATTAGCGCTGTACAAGAGTGGATTATCGCCATTAAATAACGACGCATTTAGTTGGAAATGAGATAAATCTAGGGCATAGTTAAACTCATATTGAGGCGATAAATCATATTGAAATAGCGTCGATGGCAATCAAAAAAACAGGCGTTTATTTGATTTTACGGCGCAAACAAACAGCAAAACATTAACGAGGCGCCAACTCAGGCGCCTTTTAAATCAGTTCGTTAAATTTATTTTGGATGGTTATGGCTGATATGGACGTAATAGATCTACCCGATGACAATACGCAAGTGTCTGCACGTAAAAAGGCGTTGTTACTCGGGCGTGTTATTGGTTTAGCAAGCGAAGATGAATATCGTCCATCATCGGCATCTATCGCAGAGCGTGCTGAGCATCGTCTGCGTAAACAACTTAGCCAGCATCAAAGTAATCTTGAGAGTATTTTTGCCCTCGCCCTTAATTATACTCCCTCAGATGTGACTGGCGTTGAGTTAGACCCAGACTGGCGTTATCAGTTTTTTCAAATGGCAGAACAAATACACAATCGTAAAATGCAAGATTTGTGGGCGCGGATTTTAGCAAGCGAAATCGTCAATCCTGGCAACTTTAGCCTGCGCACGTTAGCAGTGTTAAAGCAATTAACCTTGCGCGAAGCACAGATTTTTGAAAAAGCGTTGGGCATGTCGGTAAAAATAAACACTGAACCGAGGTTTAAGCTATTAAGTGGTTATCGGCTAAATGGTGGGCTGACTCAATATTTTCGTAAACACAACCAAGCTAACTTTGGCTTGTCGCAATTTGGCTTGCCTTATTCAAATATTTTAACCCTGGTCGATGCGGGGATTTTACATAAAAGTGAGTTTGAAACCGGCTTATTAAACCGTAACGAAGAGATTCAATTAACCTTGTGCCATGCCAATATCAGTTTAAAACCTAAAGGGCAGCACTTGTTGTTCACTTACTATCGATTCACTACGGTGGGCGATGAATTGTGCCAATTGATCCAAGCCAAAAATGATTTGGACTTTATCAATGCAATGAAAGTGATATTAGCAAAAGACTTTAAAGTTAACGGTTAATGTTTTCATAAAGATGTGAATACTTGGCTTTATGCTGGCTAAACAAAAACTGCCTTAAAAGTTGGCGCGACTCACCTTCTGCGCTAATTTTTGCTGCCATCACGCCATTTTCCGTTCTGACGGGTTCAAACTCCATATCAACATGAGTGCCGTTAGGTAAAATAAGCTGAGTATGGCGTGGCGATTTAGTATCGAGCTCTTTTGGGATTTTTATGGTGATGCCTGAACTAGACAAAGACAACACCTCTACAAATTTGGACGTTTCGTTGTCCATGACTCGTACATCTTTTAAGTCATCTATACGCCAACTTCGTTCACCGCCACGCATGTCGACCACTTCAGGAATACCGAGTTCTGGCGTAAACTGACCAAACTCATCTTGCTTTAATTGCAATGGAAACCACAAGCGGTAATAGCTTATTTCTGCCAATAGGGTGAGTTTAGCGTTACCCAATATGTGTGATAACACTTGTGGAATTTCAGTTGCTACGCTCAGCGAATGTTTTGAAAATACATTATCTTCAGAATCACCAGAAGACTCTGGCGAAAACACATCGCTAAAGTAGGCTAACTCTTCTCTAGATAAAGTAGACATAGACAATCCTAAACAAAAATCTTACCAACCAGCCATTATTCTAACACCTTAGTATGATGCTGAACAAACTTTGCTCAATAACTTTACCCGTTTTTACTGTGTAACGAGTTTGTTTTTTATACGTATAAAAAAGGCGAATCAAATCCGCCTTTCGTCTTGCCGGTATATGTTAATTATCAGCTTCGATTTTCAGCGCCTGCTTAAACGCTTCATGAGTCAATAATTGTTGATAATACTGAGCAATATTGGGGTACTTTTCAAAGTCGCCATTTTGCCCAACCAACTCTGCAATAAACGACATCATGATGTCGGCGCCGCTTAGGCTGTCGCCAACAAGATAACGCTTTCCTTCAAGTCGCTTATCCACATAACTTATCACTTTCTGTGCCTCGACATCGGCATACTTACCAATAAATCGAGTTTCACCGCCTTCCATGTTGACAAATATTTTTAACAACAAGGGTAAGGCAGCCGAGCTTTCGGCAAAGTGCATCCATTGTATGTAGTCAATGTAATCAGCACTGCCTTTAGCTGGCATTAATTTATCTGCGCCATAGGTTTCAATAAGGTATTGTGTAATCGCACCAGACTCTGCAATAGTCAAACCGTCAGCCTCAAGCACGGGTGATTTGCCTAGCGGGTGAACGTTTTTAAGCGATTCTGGCGCTAAAAAAGTTTTTGCATCGCGCTGGTAAGCAACTAACTCATACTCCACGCCGAGTTCTTCGAGTAACCAAATAATGCGTTTTGAACGTGACTTATTTAAATGGTGTAATTTAATCATTTGCCATCCTTCCTTTAAGCAATAAAATCAGCCCAATAACATGTCACTGGGCTAATGGATGTACTGGTTAATCTGCTACTCGAGCAAATTTGGGTTAGCTCAGCATCGCTAACATTTTCTCGGCAACAAGCTCTGAAGACGCGGGGTTTTGGCCGGTAATCAATTTGCCGTCAACAACCGCATAAGGATGCCAATCATCTGCTTTGCTGTAAGTGGCGCCATTTTCTTGCAGCATGTCTTCCACTAAAAACGGTACCACGTTGGTTAGCTGCACGGCTTCTTCTTCGCTGTTGGTAAAACCAGTAACATTTTTACCGGCAACTAACGGTGTGCCATCGGCTTTTTTAGGGTACTTAAGCACACCAGGTGCATGACACACTAAACCAAGGAGTTTGTCTGTGTTGTAACACGCTTCAATCAGTGCGATAGAATCTTTGTCGTTGGTTAAATCCCATAAAGGACCATGGCCACCTGGATAAAATACGGCATCAAAATCAGCTAGATTGATTGTCGCCAACGCATGTGTGTTGGCCAGTAATGCTTGGGCTTTTGTATCAACTGCAAAACGACGTGTTGCATCCGTTTGAAAATCGGCTTCATCACTTTTAGGGTCTAGCGGTGGTAAGCCACCTTTGGGTGACGCTAACACCACGTCGATGCCTTTATCAGCAAAAGTGTAATAAGGAGCTGCAAGCTCCTCTAACCAAAAGCCCGTTTTTTCACCTGTGTCACCAAGTTGATCGTGTGAGGTTAATACCATTAATACTTTCATTTTATATCCTTTATTTGGGTCAATATTGGGCTAGCAGTTATTGGGCTAGCAGTTACTGTTATTATTTACTGTGGCTGTTAAATATGTAGTTGGTTGTGGTTAACGCAAAATAGAATCGAAAGTAACTATTAAAAGTGACTATTAAAAGTAACTATTTAAACTGACTATAAAACTGACTATAGCAGTGCATATACTTTGCTTAATCCACTCAATAACAATGAAAACCCCATGTCGAGTTGTACATAAAAACAGCATAGCCTTTAGTGGTATATACAAGTACACTACTAGGGCCTGTTATCTGCCAATAAAGCCATGTTGTACGAAAACATGACTTAGGTTGATCAAAAAACCATTTAGAATCGCTGAGCGCCAAATTATGAATGAACACCCACCTATTCGACTTAATAATCAGTTTTGCTTTGCGGTTTACTCAACCTCGCTAGCCATTGTTCAACTTTATAAGCCTTTGCTTGAGTCTATTGGCCTAACTTACACTCAATATTTAGTCATGCTCATTTTGTGGGAACAAGACGGCTTAAGCTTAAAAAATGTCGCAAACCAATTGGGGCAACAATCAGGGGCGCTCACACCAGTGATTAAACGCCTAGAGTCTGATGGCTTAGTCAAACGCGTTCGTATGCCTCAAGACGGACGTAAGCTATGTTTACAACTCACTGAATTGGGCCGAGAAAAACAACCACAGGCGCAATCGATACATAACAGTATTGTTGAACAATGTGGTGTAAGTGTTGAGGAGATGGATCAACTCAAATTGTTGCTCGAAAAATTTAAGGCGAAATTGGTTGATCACATTGATTTTTAATCGTCAACGCTTACAGTGCACATCTGCCTCACATCATAACAACAATAATAAATTGCGCACAACTTAATTTAATCCTTTAAGTCGGCATGATGCTTTTTACTGTTTCACGTCTACGCGACATTGACGCTATTTCGGCCAATATGTTTCGATGAATATAAGGCTTTATCTGCACGTGCAAACATGTCAGCAAATGATTTATCTTTTGCATGTATAGACGACACCCCAATGCTAATTGTTATTTGGGGCAAGTTATCATTGATTGGAAGAATGGTTTCTTGGTGATTTTGCTGGGCGAGTCGCAATCGCTCTGCCAGTTTAAACGCTGAGTCGATGTCAGTGTCTGGCAATAAAATGGCAAATTCTTCGCCGCCTATACGAGCCAAAATATCTGACTCACGTATGTGTTCATCACAAATAGAGGCGACACGTTTTATGACTTCATCACCCACTAAATGGCCATAGGTGTCGTTGATATTTTTAAATAAATCGATATCAATCATCATAAGGGATAAGGGGCTAAAATATCGCATCGCCCTGGAGAACTCATGCTCACTAAATGCGGTAAATGAACGACGATTAAATAAATCGGTTAATGGATCGGTATTGGCAAGTTGTTCTAATTCAGAGCGTAAATGATACTCTTCAGTAATTTCGGTAGAAATACCAATTAACCCAATTAACTTCCCTTTTTTGTTAAATAATGGTTGTTTTACTTCATGAAACACAAGTTGTTGACCATTGCTATCAACTTTAATATCGTCAGTCATTTTTTGCTTTTTAGACAGTACCTTACGGTCATTTCTTTGCAAGACATCGGCAACCACTAATGGGAAGTATTGTTGATCTCTCGTCCCTTTTAACTGCTCTTGAGTGACCCCAAAATAATCTAAGGTAAGTTTGTTACCATAAACATAACGGCAGTTCACGTCTTTGACGTAAACATAAGCACCAACTTGGTCGAGGATTTGTTCGTAAGAATTGAGCTGTTGTTTTTTAGATTGGGTTTTGTGATATTCACGTAAATTGAACAACATTAGCAAGGCGATTAAACCCAGTAACACGGTTATTAACAACGCTATATTATCAATCGACATGAGCATTCCTTAGCTTTCAATCCACATCCATGTGCTTGCTATTATTTAGTCAAACAACTCTGTTTAACTTTAGCTAGTATGTGAAAACAAGCTAAACAAATCAAATAAATAATGAGCTTAATGAATAAAAATAACTTAATTGACGCGATAAACGTCAATTACAGGCACCATGACGGTTAATTTAACATCAACGTTTATAAATAACCCCGGCTTTCATCACAAAAGGCACATTGAGTAATGTATCTATTTGCTCCAGCGGGCTGGTTGATAATGCAATAATGTCTGCTTGTTTCCCAACCGCTAATGAACCTAATGAATCCGACATATCAATCAATTTAGCGGCATTTATCGTGGCACTTTTTAAAATATCGCTATTGCTCATGCCAGCTTGACTCATTAACACAGCCTCTTTGGCATTGTTACCATGATGCGACACACCGCTGTCGGTACCATAAGCGATGTTGACGCCCGCTTTATATGCCGCAGTAAAATTTGCCATCATATCTGAACCAACTCGAATCGCTTTAGCTTTGATGGCTGGTGACATAAAGTCAGCACCCGCACTGTTGGCCATTGCAACCACAGTGTCACCGGCCAATAACGTCGGCACTAAATATGCGCCGCTTTGCTTCATTAGCTTAATGCTTTCTTTGTCGGCATAACTGCCATGTTCAATACTGTCGACACCTGCACGCAGTGCAGCATTAATCCCTTGCGCAGCATGAGCATGACTGGCTACTTTTCGCCCTAATGCATGAGCGGTTTGGATGACTTCACGTAATTCATCATCATCCATTTGTTGCCCCGTACCGGTATTGGTGTCAGATAATACGCCACCGGTTGAGGTGATTTTTATAACATCAGCGCCAAATTTAATGGCTCGGCGTGTGGCACGTCGACAATCATAAGGCCCATCACAAATGGTTTTTGAGGTGTATTTATCAAGTAAATCTGGGCTCATGCCGTCAACATCACCATGGCCGCCCGTCACCGATACACCGCCAGATGCAATAATCCTCGGCCCATCAATCCAGCCTTTATTAATGCCGTCACGTAATGCATAAATTTGCTCTGGTTTTGCCCCCAAATCACGTACTGTCGTAAACCCTGCAAGTAAGGTTTTTTTAGCAAAATAAACACTTTGCATTGCAACATCGGCATCTGACATGCGTAATGCTTCACTGTCATTTTTAGGACCGAGTTCACCTTGTAAATGTACATGCATGTCCATAAGCCCCGGCATAACAAAGCGATTTTTTAAATCCACAACTTCAACAGTGTCTGTCGCTGTTGGCATTGGTCCTGTGAGGTATCCCTTTTCTATTGAGGTAATTACGCCATCGGTAATGACCAACGTACGCTCAGTCAGTGGCGACTCTCCGGCCAGAGTTAATACTGTACCGGCATGGATCACTTTAATATCAGCCGCAATAACCGAAGCGCTTAGCGCAAAGCAACTCAGTGCTAGCGTAGTTATGTAATGATTTTTCATTTTTATTATTATCCGCAAGTTAAAAGTTCTACACTGACAAAAAGGTTGATATGTTACAAGTTTTGATATGTTACAACTAATAACAAGCGCCCTTTAAGTGACACTGATTTGATTGCGAAGTTGCTAGGGCCTGTTGATCTTTGCTGGTTGAATTTTGTTTGAGTTAAAAACGTGTTAATCGAGGCGAATGGATTGTAGCCTAGTCACCTAAGCAACTCTTTATTTGTAAAGCATCGTTCAACAAAGAGTAAAACGTTTTTAGCCGAACCCTGTCGGCAGCGTTTGTTGGTCATTTTTACTGAGTTATCGACTTTTTATGTAGATATGTAAAATAACTACACCTCAAAGTCTTCGCCGCGCACTTGTATATGAGTAATGGCCAACAATTAGCTGCAAAAATAACCTTGAAAAATCAACAGCCCCTTATAAAGAGAAACGACATAATGAAAATTGCCATCTTTGGTGCGGGTTCAACTGGCTGTTATTTAGCAGGACAACTGTGTTTATCTGGTTTTGATGTTAGCTTAATTTGCAGGCCGACAATAAAGCAAACCATCCTCGCAAATAACGGCATCACCATGAGTGATTATCAAGGCTTTCTAGCCACTGTGATGCCACAAAAGATGATCACCGATATAGAACAAACCCCAACAGCATATGCCGCTTTTGATGTGGTATTTGTCACGTTGAAATGCCATCAAGTTTCCAGTATTGCCAATACCTTAATCGAAATCACCCACAACAACAGCAGCATTATTTTTATGCAAAATGGCTTAGGCAGTTTCGATACCATCAAAGATACGCTAAAACACTGTAATTTACTGCAAGGCATAACCCCTTTTAATGTGTTGCAACAAACGGGTGGGCGTTTTCATAAAGGCACTGAAGGCGTTTTCACCTTACAGCAAAATGAGCGTACCCAAACGATACAAACCGCAATGCAAGCTCAAGGTTTTGGCTGTGACTTACACCCCGATATGGCACCAGTGATTTACGGCAAACTATTGTTAAACCTAAATAACGCATTAAATGCCATAACCGACCTACCGATTAAACAACAACTCAGCCAGCGTGAGAGTCGCCGTCAACTAGCCGGTGCCATGACCGAATGGCTCAATGTATGCCAAGCCGCTAACATAGCGCTGCATCAATACACTAAAGTGAAGCCCAAATGGTTGCCGCTTATTTTGTCGCTGCCCAATGTGTTATTTACCCTACTGGCAAAACAAATGCTCGACATTGACCCGCAAGCGCGCTCATCAATGTGGGAAGACATACAGGCCAAACGTAAAACAGAAATCGAGTACATTAATGGCGCGGTTGTACGTCTAGGTAAACAATATGGTGTTAATACCCCAATTAATCGTGCCATCGTTGCACAAATACATAAATTAGAACAATCCGTTTAATACCATTTGCATTATTTATTTAACCAGACTGCGTACCAGATATATGTGTCGATACTGATGTAAAGCTAAGTTACAATTTAACAACAATCGATATAATGGCTGACACATAATCAAGGCAATGTAAGTTGACCTGGGCTGAGCCATCGGCACACTGAATGAAACGCGTTTAAATGACGACAAGATAGGTGTTCAAGTCAGTGCAACTGGCTCGCCACAAATCAACTGCATTTAATCCACCCATTTTGGCAGCGGTTCGTTTTTTGCTAGGGTCTGTTGATCTTTGCTGGTTGAATTTTGTTCGAGTTAAAAACGTTTTAATCGAGGCGAATGGATTGAAGCCTAGCCACCTAAGCAAAATCTATTCAACAAAGAGTAAAACGTTTTTAGCCGAACCCTGTGGGCAGCGTTTGTTGGTCATTTTTACTGCGTTATCGACTTTTTATGTAGAATAACTACACTTCAAAGTCTCTGCCGCGCACTTGTATATGAGTAATGGCCAACAATTCGCTGCAAAAATAACCTTGAAAGTTCAACAGACCCTAGCGATTTTAACAGGAAACGTTTTTACCTTAGATAGATATCCAACAAGTAGTGGCAAAACAAGCTTGAAAGATAGATAGCCACATTATTTAGACATTTATTCATTGGATAAAACATGAAAGACAGCACTTTCTTTTTTGGCGATTGGCAAATTAATCCACAAAGTAACAGTGTTCAATCAGGTAGTGTAACCCGCACCCTTGAACCTAAAGCCATGGATGTACTGAGACTATTATGCCAACACCAGGGAGAGGTGCTTACCCCAGACGATATTATTCGCCAGTGCTGGGGCGATATCGCCATTGGCGATAATCCACTTCATAAAGTCATGACACAACTGCGTAAAGCACTTGGCGACCAAGCATCAAACCCAAGCTATATCGAAACCATACGTAAACGCGGATACCGAACATTAGCCAAGGTTGAGTTCCCAATTGGTCATCACACACGAGTAAAAAATGAGCCATGGCAAGGTCAATCGCCCTTCCCTGGCCTGCGTGCATTTGAAGCTAATGATGCGAATGTTTTTTTTGGCCGCGCAGAGCAAGTCGATACTTTATTAAATCGTATTACCAAGCAAATTGAATTTGGCCGAGCATTTTGTTTAGTGCTTGGCCCAAGTGGTAGTGGTAAGTCTTCTTTGATTAATGCAGGTGTCATCCCTAACCTTAAAAGCCACACAGGCTTTAATGGCGTTGGTGTAGTCGATCATGCCAGCCTAGATTTAGCCGACGTCACCCAAGGAAGGCTACTGCTTGATATCGCTTGCGCGATGCTCGACTGGGAAATTAACGACACACCCGTTTTTACCCAACTGAGCGCGCAAGATCTGGCATTGCAACTTGTTGAAGATATGCCCGCTGTGATTGCGCAATGCCAACAAGCGATTGCCAACGCTCAGCCTAATATTAAGCACAATACATCACTCTTTTGTTTGTTTATCGATCGTTTAGAGGTTCTCCTATCAGCCCCCATTTACAGTGAAACACAACGAATTGAGGCATTAGAGGTCCTTGAAAAATTAGCCACATCTGGCGTTGTGCTGGTGATTAGTGCCTGCCGAAATGATTTTTATCCTCAAGTGGTAAGCCACTCTAGCCTAATGGCTGGCAAGGCAAATGGTTCACATTTTGACTTATCGGCACCGAGCCGCTCAGAGCTGATGCAAATGATCCGCCTGCCAGCTAATGCAGCCAACCTGACCTGGTCTATTGATCCAGATACCGCCATGCCTCTTGATGAGCTTCTGTGTAGCGATGCGGCATCGAACCCAGACGCGCTACCAATGCTGCAATACACACTAGAAGCGCTGTACTTAAAACGTGATGAGAACAATCAGCTTTTGGTTTCTGAATACCGTTCATTAGGTGGTCTAGAAGGGGCCATAGGTAAAAATGCCGAAAAGGTACTTGCCCAATTAAATGATGCCGAACGCGCTGCATTACCTAACATATTATCCATGTTAGTGGCCTTATCTGAAGACGAAAAGTCAGTGACCAGCCGAGCGGCTAACTGGGATAGGTTGCAAACAGAGGCAGAACAACACCTGGTAAAAGCAATGGTCGACAATCGTCTATTTGTTTCGCACCTGCAATACGACAAGGCCTGTTTTAGTATTGCCCACGAAGCACTATTGAGACGTTGGCCTCGCGCAACCCAGTGGATAAGCGAACACAAAGACAGTTTAGCCATAAAAAGCCGTTTACAACACCAAACCCAACGCTGGTTAACTGAGTCAAAAAGTCCAGCCTATCTACTGGCAGAAGGTAAACCCTTAGCCGAGGCACAAAGTTTAGTCAGTAATGCCTTATTCACTCTGGAACCACAAGAATTATCACTTATACAGGCCTCAAGCAAACGAGCCAATATGGGGCGCTGGCGCCGCCGTATTATGATGTTTAGTCTCGCCGCATTAACGATTATATCTATTGCCATGAGCATACGCAGCATTGAGGCCGAAAACCAAGCCCAGCAAAAACGTCTTGCGGCAGAAAACTTACTGGGTTTTATGGTGGGTGAATTCGCCGACAAAATGCGCGGCATTGGCCGCATGGACTTACTCGATGGTATCAGTAATAAAGCATTAGAATATTTCAGCGACTTTTCTGCCGACGACGCCAACTACTTAAGTTTTGACGCCCAATTTCAACACAGCCAAACCTTAGAGGCTATGGGCGAAGTGGCTTACTCTCGTGGTAATACCGGCGAAGCACACAGCGCTTTAATCGCCGCCCGCGAGCGCATGCTGCCATTACTCGACATACAACCGCAAAACCTGAGTTTACTTAAAACCTTAGGAGCCAATGCTTTTTGGCTTGGCCAGCTTGAATACGATAAAAGTGATTGGGCAGCAACGCAGCCTTGGTTCGAACAATATTTAACATACAGCCAAGCCATGTATCAATTTGCGCCAAACGATGACGATGCCATTATGGAGTTGTCGTACGCACAAAACTCTCTTGGCTCGATACACATGAAGCAGCAAAACTTTGCAGCTGCACGAGAGGCATTTGAGCAATCGTTACTACTCAAGTTACAACTATGGCAACAAGATAACACCAACAGCCAGCTAATAGCTGATATTGCAGACACTCGCTCATGGATTGCCAGCGCCGCCACCGCCCAAGGCGATATTAATGCAGCAATAAAAATCCATGAACAAATTCAACAGTTACTGGTCAATAACGCCATAGAAAAACAACCCTACTTGTTAGAACGATTAACCAGTAGTTATCGATTTCTTGCGAGTTTGATGAGTTATCAAGGACACTCATCACAAGCATTTACAAAAGCGCAATTGGGCTTAGACACAATTACCAATGCCCTTAAGCAAGATCCAGATAACGATGTTTGGAAGCTTAAACAGTATTACGCTTACCTCGATATGTTGACATTTAGCACCCAATACATTGAAAAACACATGGATTATAGTATTGAAACGTTGACCAAGAATCTTAGTAAAGATATCGCTTTGGCAAATTCCAATAAAAAGAATCCACTGCTGGCTAAATTTCAACTCTCGTCAGCGACTTACCTAGCATCACAAGATCTGTTACCACAAGGCCTAGTTTATGCTCAAAAAGCCATCGCTTCATTTAAGCAATTGACAATAGAATTCACCCAAGACACGAGTTACTCAATTAATTTAGCTCAAAGTAAGATGTTAACTGCAAGATTGCTAAATGCGTTAAACCGGCATAAAGATGTACATACTCTGTGTGAGCAATCAAAAGTCTTACTAGCGTCTATTGCAGAAAAAAGTAATGCTCCCCAATTTACAGTTCCTTATGCTCAAGCTCTCGATTGCCTTGGCGAACTCGACCAACACCCTAGTTTATTGCAACTGTTACAACAATCGGCCATAACCGATTTCAGGTTTAGCCCTAAACCCTAAATAAAAGAATAGAGAATAAAATGTCAAACACTCAAGGCCAAGCAACGTTTTTTAAGCTCACCGTCACCCTGAACAAAAAAGAAGTGCCAGTATTTACTTACACCAACCTTGACGGCTCCCCTGTGTGTGGCAATGTTGTCGTCAGCCAATACAGCAGCATTTCTTACCAACTAATTGATAAAACCGGTAAAGGGCTAAAATTTGTTGGTGCGGCCTTTACGACTCCTTTTGATAACATTATTAATGCAATTACCATCAGCAGCGATGGCACATTAATTCAATTAACCGATTTAGATGAAACCCCAGGCAATACCGGTTTTCAGTTTGTGTTGTCAAACAGCAGTAATACCTTGCAGGTACTCAGTCCCGATCCGCAAGTCATTAATACTCCAGAGCATTAAACATATTAAAAAGCTCAGGCTTATCCTGAGCTTTTTAAAGTGTACAACATCATTATTAACCCTTGCTAAACGGCTGGGGTTATCGATTAAATACTGCAAATTTAGCACCTGCCAATATTGGCCAAACCTCAGCAAAAAGTGCCATTAAACACACGCGCGCAATAAGACTTTTTAGCCAAAAACACCTCGGTTAAAAGATAATTAACCTCAGCTCTGGATAACAAACGCCTTTCAAGCAGTCCTTTGCCTTCCTCACTGCGTTGAATTAACTTGCAATAGGCTAGCTATTGACGCGTTAATTCGCCTTGTTAGCAAAACAAATCACAAGCTTGACAGTGGATTTTAGTCAATCTATTGATTTATATCGTTATCAATACATCTCTTATCCAGAGTTGAGGTTAATTAAACGCATCATCATCTGCAATAAACAATAAAGCCAGCTCATACCCAATACCGTCACACAAAAAAAACAGCATTAAACCAAAATTTAAAACAATAAAAATCAACAACTTAAAATCAGAAGATTACCGAAAGGTAAATAAACGGCATTCCTAATAGAGTGATTGGCATCAACCAAGGGTTACCAATACCAAACGCTTAAGGGAATGCACCATGTTTACTAATGACAAATTAACTGAACTCAATGATACGATTTCTCGAGTGACAAAATTAACAGGTTCATTTGCCAAATCCCCAGCGTCAGGCAAAACAGTAAGCTGCCAAACAATGGTCAATCAAGTGACCACCAGCACCGAGTCACCTAATCAAGAAAGCAATTTGGCAATGACAGATAATGTACAAATACGCACTTTATTGAACGTGATTACCGCCATTTCAGAAGCCATTTTTGTGGTTAACTCAAACGGTATTATTGAAATGATAAATCCTTTAGGGGCCAAATTATTTGGTGCGCCTGCTGAAATGTTAATCGGTCAAACCTGGACCGATTACTTACAAAGTCCGTTTAAAGACGAATATCAATCGCTATTCTCACTATGGAATGGCGCAGCCAATCACACCCGTATCGACACACCATTTAACCATGGCCCCAAAGAAATTATCATCAATCGCGCCGACAGCACCTTACTCGAAGCCGACTTATCACTCTCTTATTTGCCATCGATACAAATAGGATCTGAACCCTTATTTATCGGCATCATGCATAACCTCACATCGCACAAGGCTGAGTACAATAAACTTAGGCGTCTAGCCCACACAGATAAACTGACAGGCCTTGCCAACCGTCACGCTTTTGATGATGCCTTGCAAACTCATTGGAACGACAGCATCAATCACGATCAACCACTGTGTTTAATCATTATTGATGTTGATTACTTTAAAATCTTTAATGACCAGTATGGTCATGTTAACGGCGATAAATGTTTGCAAAAAATAGCCAAGGTGTTGGCAGAAGCACTGCCATCAAATAATGCGATGGCGGCTCGCTACGGTGGTGAGGAGTTTGTGATTATTTTACCAAACAGCAACCCTTTAACAGCAGAGTATGTCGCGAAAAACATTCAAAATAGAATTAACCAATTAAGCTTTACTGACATAGGCTTACCAGCACAAACTCACATTAGTGTTAGCCAAGGCATAGCCTGTGAGCGCAGTGGCCAATACCGTACACCTACCGCATTGATGTGCGCAGCAGATACCGCGCTCTACAGAGCAAAATCAACCGGCCGTAATCGCATTAATATAGGCAGCTAATCACACAGTAAAAGCGCGCTGACTACAGCGCGCTTTTGGCTGATTTAGCAAAGGGGCGATAGCGCGAATAAGCAATTAACAAACCCGCGCCAGCATACATGGTTAAGCTGTACACGCCTGCAACCACAGCATAACTGGGCATATTCAATAAGCTGATACAAATAAGCATCGCCATAGTTGAGTTTTGCAAACCAATTTCAATTGCCAGCGTTAAACCATCTTTGTCTGCTAGCGACAAGCCTTTCGCACTCAAACCACCAATCATCATTGCACCAAAATTGAGTAAAATACAGGCCAGAAACACCTCATTAAATGCTTCAACGATAATGGTGTGCTCCTGAATCACCACCCCGGCAATCATCAATAACAAAAACACAAACGCAAAACGCCTAAAATACACTTCAACCTTAATGGCCCATGCTCTGTAATAACTGCGAACCAGCATACCAAGTACTATGGGCAATAAGGTGATCACCAGCAAGCCTAACGAGATGCTACTGAGCGACACCTCTATTGGCGCTTCATTGGCAAAATACCCTATTGCAAATTGAATCACAAATGGCGCACTGAACACACACACTATGCTGCTAATGGCTGTTAAACTCACAGACAAAGCTAAATTGGCTTTAGCCAAATGGCTTACAACATTTGATGTAGTGCCACCTGGGCAGGCGGCCAATATCATCAAGCCAACCGCCATAGGCGTAGGTAAATCCATTGCCAAACAAATAACAAACGCTAATAAAGGCAGTGCAATAATTTGCCCAAAAAAACCTGTGACAATAGGCGCTGGTGTTTGCCAGAGGCGTAAAAAATCAAACCGCGTTAAACTTAATCCCATACCAAACATGATAAAAGCAAGTGCAAGTGGCAGCAGAATTTCGGTAATTATCGAACCTGTCATACATCCATCCTTGCTCGCCAAGCCTGGCGGCCTAGCGAGAGTCGTGTTAACGGCTTAAGCAGCATTAATCTAAAAAGCTGTTGTCTTGCGCCAGCACCACTTGATACATAGGTTGGAAATTCCCCCAGGTAACTAAGTCAGACCCATTCATTTGGCGAGTTTTAGTGGCAATATCATGGCCTATCAATTTAAGATCACCCGCAGCTTGTGCCAGTAACTGGCTGTGACAGCAACTGTCTAACATCACAAAATTCGCCGTGGCCGCATCTACCGATTTGCCAACCGTGAGTAAGCCATGATTTTGTAAAATAACCGCCGCATGGCCTTGCAGCGCCTTGGCAATCATATCGCCTTCAGACAAATCAGCCACTACACCGGTAAAGGTGTCAAATACGCTGTGGTTTTCATAAAACATGCAAGCATCTTGTGAAATCGGTTGTAGTAATTGACCTAAAGCCGAAAAAGCCCGGCCGTACGTGGTGTGCGCATGGGCAACAGCATTCACATCTGGGCGAGCATGATGAATACGAGAATGAATCGCAAATGCGGCATTATTAATCGGGTGTTTACCTTCCAAAATGTTGCCTTTGTGATCAACACGGACAAGATCAGATGCTTTAATTTTAGAAAAATGTACTGCTAATGGGTTTACCCAAAAGGTGTCTGGATCGATGCAGTCCCGCAAGGTAATGTGGCCGGCTAAACCTTCGTCAAATCGGTAATGGGCAAACACCCTAAACGCAGCGGCTAAGCGCTGTTTTTCATATTGTTGCTGCTGTTGTTTAGAGTCAAATTTAGGCGGTAATGGCATGGGGTACTTGTCGGTACCGATAGTCATTTTTTTAATTTGTTGTGCTTCTTGTAGTGTAGTCATGTTGAATCTGCTTTTATTGGTTTAGTTTGACTTTAATTTAACCAAGCCTAAAATTAATTCAAATGATACTAAATCATAGATAACTATAAATATGCTGCATAGTACAATTGATCTTAACCTATTTCTCATCATGACAACGGTTTACCAACAAGGCAGTATCACCAGTGCCGCCAGTAAATTACACTTAACCCAACCTGCGGTAAGCCATGCTATTGCTCGGCTTCGAACTAAGTTTAATGACCCACTATTTGTGCGTCATGGTCGCAAAATGGTGCCAACACCGTTATGTCAAAAAATCATTCCCGATGTATTGCAGGCGATGGACTTGCTTGAGCATACCCTATCAACTCCGGCCAATTTCGATATTCTGCAGCACAAGCGTGAAATTAAATTAGGGTTAAGAGACATATTAGAGTCGATGTTTTTTCCGGTATTGGTTCCCGATTTACTCAATAATACGCCAAACCTCACCTTAAATAGCCGACAAATCAAACGTACTGAACTCGAAACTTCTTTAGCGCAGCAAAGCTTAGACATAGTCATCGATGTACTCATGCCAACCCACAAAGACATTCGCAGTAGCTTAATTTGTCACGAGTCATTTTCACTGGTTTGTCGTACAAACCACCCAATCTTGCAGCAATTAACCCTAGCAAATTATGCCAATGCCTCACATGCTTTGGTCAGTTTAAAAGATTTTGCCATCGACACGGTCGACATGGCATTGGCCACTCAAGGTATTACCCGCAACATTGTATTACGATGCGAGCATTACTTTGCCGCCATTAATGTGGTGAGCCAGTCAGACATGATCATGACCATGCCAAGCAGTTACGCCATGTTGTTGCAACAATCCATGCCTATTGTGGTATCGCCCTTACCCTTTGAAGTACCCGATTTAGCGGTGCACATGTACTGGCACAAACAAGCCGATGACGATCCGGTAAATCAATGGATAAGACAAAAATTGCTTGATATTTCAGCACAAATTTTTGTCAGCTAAACAAAGACTTTGTAAGTTTTTAGGTCTCCCACCCATAATTTCACATCAATAGATTACGCCAAAAATGTAAGTTATCGATGTAAAAAAATGAATCAGAAAAAATAAATAGATCATAAAAACAAATGATTAACAACAATAAACTGAAAACGGTAACATTAACGCAACCATATACATCGACTTAGAAATATCGATATCAACTTCTTTACATTTACAGCGAACCCCCGCAAACGCTATTGAGACCTATTATCATTACCATTTAAATGTTAGCATTTTGCCGATTTTTAATAACAGTCAATAATAGGAACTCCCCATGAAACCAACGACTCTTCTTCTCGGCATTATTTCATGCTTGGCACTGAGTGGTTGTGGTAGTGACGAAAGCAACAAAGCCCCTGTATTTTCTACTACCACATATAACTTTACCCTAGATGAAGACAGTACTTTTAGTGATGCTGTGATGGCACAAGATGACGATGAGATAACCTACACTACAGCGTCCGCAGCCAGTAATGGTGTATTCACCATTAACAGCAATGGTAGTTTTTCATATACCCCTAACGAAAATTTCGTTGGCACAGATCAAGTCACCATCAATGCTTCGGATAGTAATTTAAGCAGCCAAGCATCATTAATATTTACCATTAACAATATTAATGATGCACCTCAACTTTTGAGCACACAAATACACGTCACCTCTTCGACAACTACAGAAGGGACGCTAGCATTTTTTGATGCTGACAATGATACGGTTAGTGTAACCTTGATTGAATCACCACAAGAAGGCGAACTCATACTCGACAGTAGCACAGGTGAGTTTGTTTACACGGCAGCAACGTTATCTGAAATTGAAGACACATTTAAAATCAGTTATACCGACGGAATTATCGCACAACCAATTGAAACCACGATTACCCTTACCCCTTCGTACATAACCAATGAAGATAAACGTAATTATTACTACAGCTCCAATAAATCTCACTTAAAACAAGCTGAAAATATTGCTCTTAACATTAATGATGATTTCGCCTTAGAAGAGGTCAATGAAAAATTGGCTATAGGGTATCTGCTCGCAGGTTTTATCGAAACAGCGCAAACACACTTTGACAACATACAAACCTTACCGACTAAAGCAACTGCATTTCGCACAGCAGCAAATAGCTATGACAATGTGGGATTATTTGATCAAGCTGCAGAGTATAGAGAAAAAGCAATTATCGCTTATAACCAATATATTGCAGATAAAGGGTTAGATAACATCAACAGTGACGACCCCACTTTTTACATCACTGTCATTAATCACTATCGTGAAGCAGGCCAAGTGGAGCAAGCCAATGCATTATTAGATACCCTTAAAGTGTATGCCGACACTGTACGTCAAGAACAATACACTACAACTTATGGACGTTTCTTAACTTCATTTAACAAAGCCAGTATTGCTGCAACAGAAAACTACATCAGTAATAATAGCGCTGAAAATAAAGCAACAGCATTATCAATAATCACAACATATGCAGAGTTAACGGCTAAAACGGGTTACTACCTGCAAAAGAGTGGTGATTATAAAAATCAACCCACAGAAAGATTAAAAGCCTTATATATTGTTTGGGCAGCTGATTTACTGTTCCAAATAAATGCTATCGACGAAGCTAAAAATTACGTTAACTTAGCGTTATCACTATATGGTCACACAACTTTAGATGAAACGTATCACTACGAGGCTTCGCCTTACGCTGAAGCAACGCTCGCCACTTATACTTATCCGCTTCTGGACCTTGCTGGTTTAATCGCCGGATTATATCCCGATGAAACAAATAACCCTGCACTTGCATTATTAACTAACGAATACGATATTGCAGATGCCAAAGCATCAATGTTTGCGAAACAAATTGCAGAAGCAATGAAGTTGGGAACCAGTATTGATGATGCAACCGATGCAGCAACCACGTACTTTGCGCAACAACAAGATGGTATTCGCAGTTTATATGAATCTCTCGTGGCTAGCTCATCGACTAATGGTGCGGCACTCATTTTACACAATCAAGGTTATAACGACCTGGCATTAGCGTTACTGCAACGTGGCAGCGACATCCTTACTTCTGAAGAATATGTTTATTCGCAGTCGTTAATGTCAAAAATCACCGGATTTATTGGTTGCGCACGATTAGTTGATTACACCGAAACCTTTGGTGGCGATGCATCGGCACAAGCACAAAAATGTGGCGATATGATCAACACCTACATAACCGCAAACAGTGAGGCGTTTAGCACCACAGAGCTCATTGTCGCATACATAAATCTCATCAATACCTACCAAATTTCTGGTGACTTTGCTCAAAAAGACACAGTGCTCCCCATGATAGAAGTTGAAATTAATCGTCTTGATTCACCACTGGAACGCGCAGAATATCGTTTACAAGTACTCAACTATATCGCGTCATCAGGTATCACAGAAGCTTATCTACCTTGGTTAACCACAGCATTAGATGAATTAAAGCTTGCTGTGTCTGAAGATGCAGAGCAAATTCCTGACGTTCTTGATCTAATCAACAATGAAGTGCTCGCAAGTGAACAAGCCGAAACGGGTTATTTCTACCGTAATAGCATACTCAACGAATTATCACGCCATGCCAGCCAAACAGAAAATTATGCCACGATTTACCAATCCATCATCACTAGAGTCACGGCAGATATTAACCAATACACCGCAACAGTAATGTCATCAGCAGATAAAACCCTGCAAGACAATATGTCACGACTTATTGACTTGCATTTTTACATCGACCAACCCGATGAAGTCATGGCGTTAATTCTAAACTCGGTTAATGGTTCCGCCGATCAAATAAGTCTGTATAAGAAATATGCAATGTTACTTGCAGCAAAAGATGATTTTACCAGCACCTACCTTGCTAGCGTTGATACCGACCATGATGGGCTACCCAACTTTTTCCTAGCCAATGTGACAGATGCAGAAATTGAAGCCTCAGGGCTTCGCGCTGATACCGATGCTGATGCTGATGGAATTGAAGACAGTATCGATACCACTCCATTGGGTAATTAAGGTGTAAGGAACAGACATGTTTACGCGTAGTTCAGTAGCATGTCTGTTTTTGGTGTTTTGTAGCGGCAGCTTTGCTGCAGACACAAACCAAGAACAGACAACAGACAAAAAACAAACCAGCGACAATGTTAATCACTTGGAAAAAGACAACTGTAAATCCTCTCCTAATCTCAAAGTGTGTCCCCCCCAAATTGAGCACATTGAAGTCATTGGCCGCTATGTTGGTATTGAGGTTCCTGAGGTCGTCGGTAGGGCACACTTAAACCGGGAGTTTATTGAATCGACGACAAAAACTAACGGTGACATCAATGAATTAATTGCTTTGCTGCCAGGCGTACAACTTAGTGAGAGTGCCTCGTCCATTGATAACTTAGCCGAAATCAGCGCGCCAGAAATTACTATTTCAGGTGCGAAACCTTGGCAGACTGGCTTTACTATTGATGGAATGAACTACAACAATCGTATCGATCCAGCAAGTAGCAGCCGCATCAACTCAACCAGTAACGATGTTTCTGGTGGCGTGCAAAGTATGAACGTTAACAGCCAAATCGTCTCATCAATTACAGTATATGATCACAACATCCCTGCAGAATATGGTGACTTCTCTGGTGGGGTGGTTGATGTAGAAACCATAAGTCCCTTTATCAGTGATGGTAAAGTATCTGTGGGCTATCGTGGTAATAAAACCAGTTGGGGAGAATACAATTACATCGCGCCGGAATCGACTCACAGTAGTGAAGATACCCCGGATATAGACTATGAAGCGCCAGTTTACGAAAAAAATAACATTGATTTAATGCTGCAAGGCACAATAAATCAGCACCATGCATTAATGTTCAATATGAACTATTTAGAAAGCACCATTTCAGATATTTCTTTGGGTAAAACTAAGCAACAACAGCGCAAAAATGCGAATGCATTGCTCAAATATGGTTATCGAGATGGTTGGGTTGATATGCTTGACATCAGTTTATTATACGCCCCTTACGAAGAAGACTCGTTCCTAAAAGACGTACTTAACAGTGATTTCCACCTCGAAGGTGGTAGCGTTGGTGGCATCATTAATTTATCGCAAGAAACCGATCTTGGACTTTGGCAAAGTAATATCAATCTAAGCCAGAGTAGTAATAGCCGCACAGGACCAGAACATTACTACCTATGGTTGCAAGCCAAAGGAAAAGAGTGGGGGCAAGACAGTGTGCAAAGTGAAGATACTGTACAAGTGTCTAAACAAGGTGGCTACGGAAACTTAGACAACACACAAACCTCACAGCAATGGCGCAACAGCTTAACCCTACCAGTCATAAACTGGCACAACACTGAACATCACATAAAAACCGGCATAGAATTAAACCGCCAAGAAATCAGCCGCGATCGTGCTCAAGATAGCTACTCTTATGACTCGCCCGTACAGTATTCAACAGATAGCACGACCAAACTCAATTGCAGCGGATATACCACCAGTTGTATTGAGCAAAGCTTTATTGTTGACCTTGACACCCTTGCTGAACAACTTGGTGGCACCATCGATTTTACTCAAATTGAACACATTCAGGCATACAGTAATAATGTCCTAACAACACCGCAATACTTCCAATCTAGGCAAGTCACACCGGCAGAATACATTGATGTAAATTTGAATAAAGCTGCTATTTATGTAACCGACAAAATACATTGGGAGCAATTACAAGTTAATTTGGGTCTACGTTACGATTACGATGACTTTTTTGAAAATCACAATGTTGCTCCAAGATTTTCAATGGGGTATGACATTTTTGACGATAACGACAGCTTACTTACACTTGGGATCAACAGGTATTACGACGCTGGTTTATTACACTACAAAATAAAAGAACAACAGCGATTTGCTTACACTGAATATCGTCCAATTCTGGACGGATATTTACAAGGTTGGCTACCCTCATCTTATACCGGAAATTATCGATACAAGTACGACAATCTTGCTACGCCCTATGACGATGAAATTGCAATTGGATTTAAACAAGCAACTGACTTTATAGGTAACTTTTCAATAAAATATGTTAAGCGTAAAAAGCATCGTCAACTTGCGCGTAATAGCAGTATTACAACAGCAAATGATGGCTACCAATATATCACCATGAATAACTCTGGTGATGGCCATAGTGATCGAATTTCTATTTCGTGGGACGCTAAATTTTACGACCATTCTTTTTGGGCGAATGCGAGCTACAGTGAAAACTACGAAAGCAATGACGACTATGATGCTGTCGCAACACAAACGCCTGTTGAAGAACTAGTGTTCTATGATGGCGGCATTGTCAGCATTGATGAATTAGACACCATTCGCAGTAATTTTGGTCGTCCAATCACTGCCAATTTTGGTTGGAGCACAAACTGGAACAATAATTTATCCACCAGTATTACAGGAACCTACAGCGGTGCTTATGACACAGCTGAGCTCAGTAGTAACCTTTACTCAACCAACGAACTCACCTGGACATGCCCCGAATGTGAATCAAACAACGTATTGCTGCCTGTGTACAAAAAAGTCACCTTAAAAGAGCGAGTTATGCTTGCGCTTAATGTACGTTGGGAAATGCAATTAAGTGAACATCAGCAGTTACAAATTCGTGCTGATATTAGTAATTTACTTAATAGTCGTACCTACACAGTGGCACAAGACAGTGCAGGTATTGAACCCGGTCGAATGTTATGGCTAGGGGTTACCTATACCTATGAATAATAAGAAAATATGGCCAAGGAGCATAATTCATTACCTAGCCAGCTTGTTATTAATACACACCTCTAACGTGCTTGCAACCACGCTAGAGGTGCAAACTAATATGATTAACTTACGCCAATTGTATAGCCAACCTCAGTCACAATGGCCAGATATTCAAACCGCTGACAATCGTGCAGTTAAACCACTTGCACCGCTAAAAAGGCTTAAGCCTAAACTGAATCTGGCACAAGTCGCTTTAGGTGAAAAGCTATTTCATGATCAAAACTTATCACGCGATAACAGCGTATCTTGTGCAAACTGCCATGAAAAACGTATTGCTTTTAGCGATGCAAGAACCGTTGCCATTGGCATTAAAAACCAACCAGGCAATCGAAATACTCAAGCTATCTTTGCTATTGATCATTGGACAAGTTTTTTTTGGGATGGTCGAGTCAGTTCGCCAGAGCAACAAGCAATAATGCCCATAGAAAACCCATTAGAAATGGATCTGTCAATCACAGAAGCGCTTATTAGAATCAACAGTAACCCTCAGTATCTACCATTAATTCAAAAAGCATTCGCCAAAAAAAAGCTTAATGCTCAAGATCTCGGGACTGCACTGGCAGAATTTGAACGCTCACTACCACTGCCAAACAATCGATTTACTGAGTTTATTGCCCAAACAACTCTGCAACCTCAACGTGCTATTGCTCAATTAAATGATGCAGAGCTACATGGGCTACACTTGTTCAGAACTAAAGCCAAATGCATGACATGCCATAATGGCGCCCTACTCAGTGATAATCAGTTTCATAATACCGGGTTGAGTTTTTATGGTCGCAAGCGTGAAGACTTAGGCCGCTACCAAATAACCAACAACCCTGACGATGTAGGTAAGTTTAGAACGCCGTCATTATTAATGCTAAACCAAACATCCCCTTGGATGCATAATGGATTGTTTACGCAAATGCTTGGCATTGTGCGGCTATACAATGCAGGTGGCGCGAGACCCAAACGACCTACGAAGTTTAATGATGACCCGCTCTACCCACAAACATCATCATTACTTCATCAACTTAATTTAACTACAAAAGAGCAAAATGATTTAGTCTCTTTTTTAGAAATGCTCTAAACAAAAAATAAAACCCTTTTTATGCTTTACTACGTTTACATCGATAAGCCCTAAATGATCACGGAGTTTTTCATGAACAAACGATTACTCACAACAATGATTTCTGCTTCATTATTGACCCTATCAGCAAGCCACTTATCAACCTTGCAAGCTGCTGAATTAAATTTCGCTCATATTGAAACGGTCGGAACCAGCACAATTGAAACGCCAGCTGACATGGCAATAATCAGTGTTGCCGTCTCGATTGAAGCCGCTAATGCTAAATCAGCAAAAGAGCAAGCCGATGAGGCGGTTAGCCAATTTATGCAACGTTTAATTAAGGCGGGTGTGGACCAAAAACATATCCAAAGTGCCAATTTACAGCTCAACCCAGTCTACAAATATGAACAAAATGAACCACGTAAATTGATGGGATACACAGCGACTCGTCAAATGACTGTCACCGTTGTTGAGCTCAACAACTTAAATACTTTACTAGACAGTGCATTGGCTGACGGTATTAACCAGGTGAATAATATCGAACTCAAATCCAGCAACGAAGCCGAGATGATTTTGCAAGCGCGTCAGGCAGCGATTAAAGATGCTAAACAAAAAGCCAACTCGCTCGCCAACGGTTTTGGCGAACAAGTGGCTGGCGTATGGGAGGTGAGGTATTTTCCCACTCAATCACATCAACCTGAAATGTACCGCGCCAGCATGAAGATGAACGCTGACGTGGCGCAAACATACCAACAAAGCCAAGTGACGGTCAGCGATCGAGTCGAAGTGATATTTAGACTGAAATAAACTTGTGGCCAACCCGTTGAGCTGATGCCTAAAATGGGTCAGCTCAAGGTGTCGTAAATGATAGCCTTACTTGATAACAATACATCTCAAGCGCAACAAACGAACCACTGCTTGCAAGCTAAATATTTACCGCACTTGAAGTGGTATTAATGTCTTTTTTAAGCAGTAGAACCACCAAATAAACCACACCTAAAATAGGCACTATCGATAACCCTGCACCAATCACACCAGCTAAAACCGGCGATTGTGTTTTACGACGAAGTAACCTCAACCCTTGGAAATAAACATTTGATAAACAAACACCTACATCGATGCAGGTGTTAAATTGACTTGTAATAGACTCGCTATTGACGCGTAAATTTGTCTAGTTATCAACGCAAACTTCAAGTTTGAATATATCGTTCGAAGTCATTGGAAGAGTCAAGGTTATTTATTCATCGTATATGCTTGTTGTTAACTGCTAACTAGGCTTACGATAAGCCATCACTAGCAACACAATACCGGTAAGTAAAAAAGGTAAACTTAACCACTGCCCAGCACTTAACATCGACTCATGATAAGCCGCCTGGCTCACCTTTACGCTTTCTATCGCAATCCGGGCGCTAAATACAGCGACTAAAAACACCCCAAAAATAGCACCGTGCTTTTGCTTCATCTTGGTGTATTTGTAAATAGCAAATAAACCAATAAATATTAATAAATAAGCTATCGACTCATACAGCTGCGCCGGGTGACGCGGCAACATATCAATCCGTTTAAAAATAATGCCCCAAGGCTGAGTAGTTGGTTCGCCTAAAATCTCTGAGTTAGCAAAATTTGCCATACGCACAAAAAAGCCAAATATTGCCGTTGCAATGGCTAAACGATCAAGCAAAAACAAAAACGGTAATTTTACTTTGCGTTGGTAAAAATACAGCCCCAAAATCGCACCTAAGCCACCACCATGACTAGCAAGACCACCTTCCCAAATGGCTAAAATTTTCAGTGGATGAGCAAAGTAATAAGCCGGATCATAAAAAATACAATGGGCCAAACGTGCGCCCACAATAATGCCAACAACGCAGTACACTAATAAATTATCAAGCGACTCTAAGTCTAAGCCTTCTTTTTTATAAAAGTACTTCATCACCTGAAAACCCGTCGCGATGGCTAACGCAAACAGCGCCCCATACCAATGGACGGTTAATCCCATAAAAGAGACTAATATAGGATCAAAATCCCAAACGATGTGTTCCAAGTTACCTACTCCAAATTCATGCTATGTTTTATCGCATTATGCTAAAACAACTTCATCTTAGATGATACATAGATACGTGGGCGAAGAGAAAGTTTCATTAACCTAAGTAAGGTAAATTAACAATGAGGCTGTAAATAAGGTAACATTTAACACGATTAATTGCCGATGAACCGCACGATTAGAGCTAACCAAATAATGGCCGATAAAACCGAATACCATATTGATATCCTTGAGCAAACGACTGATGCTATTGAGCTATTAGCCCAAGCCAGCGGCCTAGGAAAGCAAGTCTTAAAAGATGCCATGCAAAAAGGTGCTATTTGGCATAGCCACGGCAAACAAACTAATCGAATTAGGCGGGCAAAAAAACCATTGAAAGCGGGTGATAAACTGCACCTATATTACAACCAACACATACTTGATGAACAAGTCACCCCGGCAGAGCTGTTATTTGATGAAGGTGAATACAGCATTTGGTATAAGCCATATGGCATGCGTTGCCAGGGCTCAAAATGGAGCGACCACACCACCATTAATCGTTATGCCGAGCTTAATTTACAGCCGCAACGTAACGCATTTATTATTCACCGACTCGATCGCGCAGCGACCGGTTTAATCGTGTTAGGGCATAGCAAAAAAGCCACCGCCGCGATAGCCAAACTCTTTGAAACTCGCGCACTCACCAAATATTACCAAGTGATTGTTGAAGGTGAGTTTTCTCGCCAAGAGGTTATTATAGATAGCCCTGTCGACAATAAACCCGCGCGCTCGCACGCCAGCCTATTAGAATTTAATCCAGGGCTTAACCAGTCTAAAGTGCAAGTTAAAATCGACACGGGGCGCAAGCATCAAATCCGTATTCATATGGCCAGTTTAGGTCATCCCGTGGTGGGTGACCGTTTACACGGTAATGGTGACGATCAATCCCCCGATCTTGCCTTAACCTCTTGCTACTTTGGTTTTATATGCCCTCTTACTGGCATACAAAAACAGTTTGAATTACCGCAACACTATCGACCTCAGTTTGCCGACCAACAACCCCTATTGCGTGGCTAAGCCACAGGAACACCACATGCGTTTATTCACTGTTATCACGCTCAGTTTAAGTACATTAATACTCAGCCCAAGCAGTTTAGCAGCCAGCTTACAGCTACCTAACAATGCCAATACGGTGTTAGTCAATGGTGTCGCAATTGAGCAGCAACAAGTGGCCCTAGACATCACAACACCACAAGGGTTACAACAAATCGCCTTTCGCTATCATGCGCGCTTTAGAGATCAAGGCAGCCAACATAGCTTTAGCTCAGATGTGATTATTTTGCGTTTTGCCGCGAGCGATCAAGACTATCAATTAACCCTACCCAGCATACGTTCACAAAGCAGCGCGGCGCGGTTTAATGACTCGCCAGCACTGACCTTAACCGATAAGGCAGGTAATGCAGTTGAGTTTACCCAAGACAAATTAATGAAAAAAGGCTTACAGCTTGGTCGTGATTTTGAACAAGAAATCGCCAAATACAATAGCGCCGCCAACCCCGCTAGCTGGAGTGCAGCGCAAGTATCAGCCCCAGCGGTTGCGCCAATTGCTTCAACTGTCACGACCTCAACTGTCTCGACCTCAACTGCAGCATCAGTGCCAGCGACGTTGACCATAAGCGATGGTCAATCACAACATACCGCCACGGTTATCACCGACCATACAGAACAACCCAACCAGGCTGAAGTATCTACCATGCTCGATTACTGGTACCAAAAAGCAAGCCCACAAACGCAAGCTGAATTTAAGGCCAGAATAAATCAATAATTAACCAGAGCTGAAGTAAATCCGCTTTTATTGAAGCTTTAAACCAACAAAGCGATATATCCACAGGGGTATGTCGCTGTTTATTAGGCACAAATATCGGTAAATTTAGCATTGAGTAAGCGCTGTAAATCATCGGGCTTCAGCGAAATATCAAGCCCTCTTTTGCCGCCGCTGACATAAATGCACTCAAATTGCTGCGCCGAAGCGTCAATCACAGTTGCTAAGCGTCTTTTTTGCCCTAACGGACTGACGCCGCCAAGTACATAACCGCTAGACCGCTCAACCGCTGCAGCGTCAGCCATTTGAGCTTTTTTAACACCCGAGGCTTTGGCCATTAATTTCATGCTTAACATTGCTGACACAGGTACAACCGCCACGGCCAATGATTGATTATCAAGGCTCACCACCAAGGTTTTAAAGACTTGTTCGGCTGGTAATCCTAATTTTTGTGCCGCTTCTAAGCCGTAAGCTTCGTTACTATCATCATGCTGGTACTCATGCACTTTAAAATCAATCTTATGCTTTTTAGCCATATTAATTGCTGGGGTCATTTCAATCCTATAAATTCATTACTGGCACTTTATTGGGCTGATAATAATGCAAATATCGCAAACAAACATAAGCCACAACCGCAGTGGCAACAAGCAATTCAAACTCTGCTAATGCATTAATTTGCTGTATGTATTGTGTGGCAATACCAACACTTTCCATCCAGTCTGCCATTTTAAATAATGCTGTAGCCCCTATCACCATCGGGAAAGTAAATGCTGCATAACTTGGGCTAAAAGGTAAACGCATTAATTTAAAAAATGACAGATAAATAATCGAGGTCATTAACACTCCAATACCAAACAATAGCGCAACAATCACAGGCGACGGTTGCTGAGTAATGGTTAAGTACCCCGCCAAAGACAGGCTAGCAGGGGCTGCAAGAATCGCTAATGTGGGCTTAGCGGCATCGGGCACCTGCTCTGTAAACATAAGTCGGTAAATCATCATAGGCAACATAAACGCATAACTTAACATGCCAAAAATAAGTGCCGACTGAGCAACCCACAATAAATGTGCATTTCCCGAAAAAGACACATCCGCCACCACAATACCAATGGGGGGAATAAACCAGCTCGGCACCATGTGGCATAGTGAAAACTGCTTACTTCGATGGTAAATAAAGCTCACTAAAAAGCCAATGTGTAATATAACTGCAAAGCACCACAATAAATCACCGGCCATGGCTGAGACATAACCCAGCGAGTTAGATACCACCATTAATGCCATGGCAAAAGTAGGCACCACACTGCCCACCACAGGATGAGCTAAATCTTGGCGTAACAAATGCGAATGTAATATAAATTTTGTCGCTAACACCAATAGCAACACACTGGCAATGGCCGCACCGCCCCACTGACCATAATGATTGATACTGACAAGGTTTTCCCAACTCCAACCTAAACTGGCAATGCCTAAGGCAAGGCCTGCCATAGGTGTGGGTGCCATCATCACTGTTTGCTTTACTGCTCGAAACATTTCAACCTCAAACCAACCTGCAAGCCAATAACATCATTTTACGCTTGCGGTTTGTTTATAAATATCCAATTATATGAAACATACGTTCAATAAAACTAAACAAAAGTTGAACATTATCTGTAACCGGCGTGCTAATACAGCATCGAGTGTTATACCTGTTAATCAGAAATCCCAATAACATGAATATTTCACTTAAACAGCTCAATGTATTTATAAGCATTACCCAACACAGCACCTTAACAGCTGCAGCAGAGGCCATTTTTTTATCTAAAGCAGCAGTGAGCATGGCGCTCGCAGAATTAGAAAAACAGCTAGGCCACCCGTTATTTGACCGGGTCAATAACCGATTAATTCTCAATCAAGAAGGCCACAAACTATTGCCACTTGCCGATGAACTGCTAAGTAGAGCAAATAGCATCAGCCAATTGTTTGATGCAGACCACGCTTTTTCAGGTCAGTTAAAAATAGGCGCTAGTGATACGGTAGGTAACCATGTTGTCCCGGGATTATTGAGCCAATTTAGGCAACAATCACAGCATTTTTCCCAAAGTGTGGTGATTTCTAACTCACGATTAATTTGCCAAAAGCTGCTCGATTACGAGTTAGATATTGGCCTTATTGAAGGTAAAAGCCATCACCCAGAATTAGTTGCCCATCAGTTTAGTCACGACCAAATGTGTATTATTGCTGCGCCTCATTTGTCCATAAGCCAGCACACGCCATGCTCATTTAGCGATTTAGAACAATCACAATGGGTATTACGTGAGGCAGGTTCAGGCTCAAGAGAATTTTTTTTACGCACGGTTGCACCACACATTGAGGCATGGCATGAGGTGTTTGAGCTCAATACCACTGAAGCGCTCATCAACAGTGTTGCGGCAGGATTAGGTTTAGGCTGCTTATCGACCCTAGCCGCGCAGTATGCCATTAATGACGGCCGAGTCACTCAACTGCCATTACCTCACAATCATACCCTAAATATGCAACGCCCCTTTTGGCTAGTGGTGCACAAAGACAAATACCACAGCCCGTTGTTAACAAGCTTTATCGCGTTTTGTCATCAATGGGATAATACATAAAGCGATTGTTGGCTGAGTATTCTTTCTATTATTTATGGCTGAGTTGAATTTAGGCATTTGAAAGCCAACGAAAGCCAAGCCACCCATTATTTGAAAAATAACGAAAGCCAAGCCACCCATTATTTGAAAAATAACTTTACCCGTTCTCATTGTGTTGGCGAGAGATATCGTCGATGTGAACAACTCATCAACTTTTATCAATATAGCTAAAATATTATATTTAAATTAGTGGTTTATTCATCATTTGTAGAATTCAACACAGCAGAGGGCCTTGATATTAATCAAGCATAAGAAGAATTGAAATTTGATTGGGGATGATGACTTAAGCGCACAGCCAGCGTTGACAATTTGCCGCGCCTTGTCGTCGTTTTCGCTCTAAATGCTCACAGTATTCAGTTAAAGCAGGTAATGCTCCGACTGGACCTTTAAATAATGCACCAAACTCTGTAGTGATTTTAAGCCAATTCTCTGCGGGGATGTTGAGCCTATTCAGTATGTCCTGACTGCTTGAGCTAATAGCGCCACGCTTATCTTCTCGAATAATCCGACCGGTATCTTCAACTAGAACAATGTAATCTTTAACGCTGAACATGAGCCCGTTAGGCATATTGAGTCTTTCATTTCCCACAAACGGTAATAGCTCTGGTGGTTGCTCGCCTTTTATTGCTGAATTGATA
>NZ_JAKILA010000015.1 GCF_023283885.1 Shewanella basaltis | reverse complement strand
TGCCGTGTTTCGTGCATCGCCTTTGACGCTAGGTCGTCGGCTTGGGCTGCGTATTCTACGCTTTCCCATCTTCGCGTCAAGTGTTTTTTCAAACTTTCTTTTCGCGCTGAATTCTTCATAAAGAAGACTTCATACTAACGCTTCATTGGCGTGAGCCGCTTGCCGTGTCAGTGGTTGCGCATTATAGGGAGCTAAAAATATTGTGCAAGCGTAAAAATAAGAAATATTGCAAAAAGATGACTGAGAGGTGTTTTTTCAATCGAAAAGAACAAAAAAGGGACTATTCGTCCCTTTTTTGGCTGTTTATCTTGATTCTAGCCACCAAAAAATCGAGTTTCTTGTTTTATTTCGATGGGGCTTCCATCAATTGTGGCGACTATTTTGATATCAATCTTGGTTATGGTCCTTTTTAATTCAACAGGATCAACGGCAATACTGACAGGAAGAGTTAGCACCTCACCAGCACCCACTGACACATGTTGTGGGCCAATCCATTGTGGGTTAGTTAATCCTTCTACACTTAAATTGTATTCTTGTGGTTGTTCTGTTTTATTAAGGATTTTAATGGTGAACGTATTTTCGGTGTTTCCTTGGTTGTTCTCACGAAATAATGAATTACGATCGCGAATAACATCCATGCGTACGGGCGCAATGGTCGCACTTGCGTAAACAAAGAGCAGAATCATGACAGTTAGCACGACGCCATAACCGACCAATTTAGGTCTTAATACTTTCTCTTTTACATTATTTAATTTGTTTTCGGTGGTATAACTAATTAATCCTTTGTTGTAGCCCATGCGTTCCATGGTGTTATCACATGCATCGATACACGCACCACAATTGATACATTCATATTGCAATCCATTACGAATATCGATACCGGTTGGGCAGACTTGTACACATAGATCGCAGTCAATACAGTCACCAAGCCCCATCTCTTTTGGATCTTGCTTACGAGTACGTGGTCCTCGAGTTTCGCCGCGCTTAGCATCATAACCCACTATATAGGTGTTTTTGTCGAACATTGCTGCTTGAAAACGAGCGTATGGGCACATGTGAATACACATGATTTCACGCATCCAACCTGCATTACCGTAAGTTGCGAGTGTAAAAAAGATAACCCAAAAGTAAATTCCACCACTTGCATTGAGGGTAATGAAATCGATATAGAGTTCTCTGCTTGGTACAAAATAAGAAACGAACGTAGTGGCTGTTAATAACGATACAACTATCCACGAAGTATGTTTTGCTGTTTTACGCCATAATTTATCAAAGCTCCATGGCATTTGATCTAACTTTATGCGTTTATTACGCGCACCTTCGAACTTTTCTTCAAACCAGATAAAGATAAAGGTCCATACTGTTTGAGGGCAAGTGTAGCCACACCAAACTCTACCGAGGTAAGTTGTGACAAAAAACAAGCCAAATGCCGCAATCATGAATAATGCAGCAAGTAAGGTAAGATCTTGCGGCCAAATTGTTAAGCCGAATACATGAAACTTTTGTTCTGCAAGATTAAACCACACAGCTTGTCTGTTTCCCCATGGTATCCAGGGAAGTAACAGAAAAAATAACATTGCTATCCAACCCATTTGGCGACGTAATGTTGTCCACATACCATCAATTGCACGTACATAAATACGGTTGCGTGGATTAAAGCGGTCTGCTTTACTGGCATCTGGTTGGTGGATTTTAATACGTTGTTGTTTTGAGAAATCTTTGGGGTTAGATTCTTTCGTCATTTTACAGCCTTACTGCTTTAATATTGAACGATAACTAGCTTATTATATAGGTAATAACACATTATTGGATAAAAAGATGAGAGGTTGGATTGGTTTAGCAATAATCGCAGGGGTTATTTATTACTTTGCGACAGAAACGGACAAACTTGATAAGCCTATTAACGACATCAAAAGTATGTTTTCAAAGGCAGATCAAAAGCTTGATTCGATGACTGGTACAAAAATTATTAAGATTGATAAGCATATACCGCAAGTAAAAGCTGAAATTTACGAACGGTTATCGACAATTGAAATACGCGAACTAGACGGTATTTTCGTAAGTAATGAGTCTATTGCAGAATTTAAAAGTCAATATTGTCACAGCAGTGCTCGTCATCCTGTTTTTTCAAAAGAAAACTTGCAGTATATCTGCGATAAAATCTGAGTAAGTTAACGCTTTTGCGGTAACAAATTGACCTAAATATCAAATAAGCCTAGCCTTTGGGTAATATTTACTACAGAGGCTAGGTTTTCTTATGACACAAGCAACGCCTGAATCAGTATCAGACATCTTTGACCCTGCCTTGTGGGATGTTGTCGCTGGATTCAATTTTGAAGACATTACGTATCACCGTGCTAAATCTCAAGGCACTGTTCGTATTGCTATTAACAGACCAGATTGCCTTAATTCATTCCGCCCTAAAACCGTTGACGAACTCTTTATAGCATTAGACCATGCTAGACAATGGTCTGATGTGGGCTGCGTACTATTAACGGGAAATGGCCCTTCAGCTAAAGGGCAGCATTCATTTTGTGCTGGCGGCGATCAGCGTATTCGTGGCAAAGATGGTTATAAATACGAAGGTGCAGAAGCAGGCCAGCCCGATGTTGCCCGTATGGGTCGTCTGCATATATTGGAAGTACAGAGACTCATACGTTTTATGCCTAAAGTAGTGATTGCTGTTGTGCCCGGTTGGGCTGTAGGTGGCGGCCATAGCTTACATGTGGTGTGTGATTTAACCTTAGCATCTAAAGAGCATGCTGTATTTAAGCAAACTGACCCAGATGTGGGAAGTTTTGATTCTGGATACGGCAGCGCTTATTTAGCGAAGATGATTGGCCAAAAACGTGCTCGTGAAATCTTTTTCCTTGGCTTTAATTATACCGCAGAAGAAGCCTGTAATATGGGCATGGTTAACCGCGCGATCCCTCATGCTGAACTTGAAACACAAGCATTAGCTTGGGCCAAAGAGATTAACTCAAAATCGCCAACAGCCATGCGTATGCTTAAATATGGCTTTAATATGACCGACGATGGCTTAGTGGGTCAGCAACTTTTTGCGGGAGAAGCCACACGTTTAGCCTATGCGAGCGAAGAAGCTCAGGAAGGTCGGGATGCGTTTTTAGAAAAACGCGACCAAGATTTTTCGCGCTTTCCTTGGCACTATTAAATACTTATACCAATTCCACTAACTATCTGATCACTCAGCGGGAATTTTGTGCCTTCTAGGCAAGTAATAGTATTGTAGGCATAGTTGCTCTCGACAACTGCTCCTGCGTTGTTCTACCTCCTGCGTCCATGCAGTCGTCGACAACTGCTCCTGCGTTGTTCTACCTCCTGCGTCCATGCAGTCGTAAGTCAAAATGCTATTAAACAGCATAGAGGGCACAGAAACCCGCCTTGCAGGAGATACTCAGACTGTCCATTTCTTTGTTGCATTGCCTTAAAAGGGAATAACCATTATTTCAACAATGCGCCTCAAACTGAACAATCTGAGTCGCTCTGATTGACCACATAATTAGTGGAATTGGTATTACATGCTAAAAGTCTGAATAAAGCGACACGATTTTATCAATTTCGCCCTTTATTTAAGAGCTTTTTTAGGTTAAATAACAAAATCCAATCGGAATTACCATTTAAAACAATCGAATCACCCCCCCTTTACATGATAATGAGAACTGTTATCATTTAATTAAACCAAACAGGGGGATTCATCATGAAAAAGACCATTAGCTTTGCCATATTACACTTTAGCGTCGCATTTTCGATTACTTATTTGTTAACAGGTAGCGTTGTTATCGGTGGTGCGATTGCTTTGCTAGAACCAGCTGTGAATACCGTGGTGTTTTATTTCCATGACAAAGTCTGGAAAAACATTGAATCCAAACAGGCTCATTCTGTAGCGATATCAGCAGAGCCTGCTCAGCTTGCTAACTAGTCGCCTCATGGTGAATTGATTGCCATGAGGTAACCAGATACAAACAAGATTATACGAGTTTAACGATGGCTACGTCATAAGCAGCAAGATTAGCACTGCCCAACACATACTGGCCTTGTATCGCACTCGGCACGGTTTGTGAGTAACCTGCATAGTTAAATAAATAGGCATAATTACCACGCTGTACCAAACGCATGTCTTTTGGTAATGCAATTGTTGCTAAACCCAATTCTGCGGCTAGCACGGTAAAGAATTCGAGTAGAAACCCATCACACGTCAGTGTGGCCACATAGCTGGTATTATTATGACGCGCAACAGCTGGGGTACCATCATGATAAGTCGCCACAACCTTCACCTCATCAGCAAATGCTAACTCTTCTCGCCAACACTGACTTTCAAATTTCGCCCCGTTAAAATGCAACACTTCGCTGCAATCTGGTCGAATGGTTTCAGTTGAGAGCACTTTCACTGGCACTAAGGCTTGTAATACTCCTGGCGCTAACGTCGGCACCAATGACAACTCATCGGTTTTACTGCCTGAGCGCGGGCCAATCACTAGGTGCACATTCGCTTGCTGACATTTATCAACAAATGTTTGTGGCACAATCGGTAAACATGGTGCAACCACGAGACTATACTGAGTTAAATCATGGTCTACTGACAAAAAATCAACGGCTAACCCTAACTGACGTAACGCAGAATAGTAAGCAAACTCAACCCGTTGATGATTATAACTGTCACCCTGGCGTTCAATTTCGGTCACCCATTGGCTATTAGCACCTGTTACTATCGCCACTTTCGCTTGTACTGGGTCGCTAATGCTAAAGTCAACCTTGGCTAATTCATCACGCATTTGTTCAACTTCAGCCCAGGCAGCCGCTTTTGAATTGTCATTACGCTTAATACCTGCGTGCATTTGCTCTTGCGCAAATGGCACTTGGCGCCAGCGGAAATAGCATACGCAGTCAGCGCCATGAGCAAATGCTTGCCACGACCACAACCTAACCATGCCGGTTTCGGGACGCGGATTATGGTGCGCCCAGTTTACTGGCCCTGGTTGTTGCTCCATCACCCAAAAGTTTTTATTGCTTACGCCACGGCTTTGGTCAAATGAATAGCTTGAAAAGTCTGGGTGACCGGTACGCATATAAGGCTTAAATTGCTCCGCTGGCATGTGTTTAAAGAACATGTCAGAACGGCCTAACGGATAATTATCGTAGCTAACAAAGTCGAGATTTTTGGCCAATGCAAAATTATCGGCCTGAGTGTCAACCAGCGGGATAAAATTGTGGGTGACAAAACGATTAGGAGAATGAGCACGAATGATATCAATCATGGCATCGTGAAACTTAACCACTTGATCAGAACTAAAACGACGATAAGCCAATTGATGAGCAGGATTCGTTTCGGTCACCGCTAAAATAGGCAGGTCGATTTGTGCAAAGTCTTGATATTCCATAGACCAAAACACATTACCCCATGCGCTGTTTAGCTTTTCAATATCGCCTTGATAATAGTCTTTACACCACTGCTGAAACGCCAACTTGGCCACCAGTGAGCCACTATGGGTGGTGTCATGGCACGCAATTTCGTTGTCGGTTTGCCAACCACACACACTTGGATGATTACCGTAACGTTCTGCGATCACGGTTGAAATACGCATGGCTTCGCGAAAATAATTTTGGCTAGAAAAATCGTAATGACGACGCGAACCAAAGCCACGTGTGGTCCCCGTATTGATGTCAACAGGTAGAATGTCTGGGTATTTATCGATTAACCACTTAGGAGGCGTTGCGGTTGGGGTGCACATGATCACCTGTAGCCCTTCACTGGCAAGTGTTTCAATCGCTCTGTCTAACCACTCAAACGAATACTCGCCATCACGAGCTTCTATTCTAGACCACGCAAACTCACCAATGCGCACATACTGTAATCCGAGCTGACGCATTTCTTTTGCATCTTGTTGCCACATAGATTCAGGCCAATGCTCTGGGTAATAGCAAACTCCTAACATGTTAATCTCCAATAAATAGCACGCAAAACCACTGGTTGAACCTCGATATAATGTAAATCATATCCTATCGTTACCAACCAAGTTACCAGGTTACTTGACGAATTTTTAATGATGAACAATATACTAACCCAGTATTTATATGATATATAGTATTTTAAATAAACTGAGTATAAATCCTTAATGCTGCTAGCGGTACCTATGGCTCAATCCACTACCCGGCAACAGCATTATGTAGCATTGTTTGTAGAATAATACTCCCAATCAAGGAATGTTAAATCATGTCACATCACCCACAGTTCGTTTTGTTAAATGGCCAAAAAAACACTTTAGTTGTTGATTGCTCAAACAAAACTCCAGCAATCTTATATTTTGGCAAAAAGCTATCATCAAAAACCACCTATGACATGATGAAACAACTCAGCACTCGCCAAGAAGCAAAGTGCTCTGTGGTTGTTGAGGCTCCAATATCATTATCACCTTTAATGGGCGAAGGGTTTACTGGCGCTCCCGGTATTGAGATTTTTGACAACAATATTGCATGGTCTATTGGTGGTACACTCACCTCGATAACTCAACCATCTGCCAACGAAGTCATTTTTGAGTCAATCGACAATTTGCGCCACTTGAGTGTTAAACATCACCTCACGTTAGATCCACATTCAGAGGTACTCAGTGCCACCACTGAGTTAACAAACTTAGGCGGTCACCCTGTTAATGTTAACTGGTGTGCAGCCCCCACCATCCCAATGCCATTACACATCGACCAAATCATGTCTTTTGAAGGCCGTTGGTCAAATGAGTTTCAACGTAAGACATTCGATATGTTTTTAGGCAGCTTTGTCCGTGAAAACCGTAAAGGTAAAACGTCTCACGACAACTTCCCAGGAATGGTCATGCACAACAAATTGACCCATGAACAAGGTGGTGAATGTTACGGTTTCCACTTGGGGTGGAGCGGTAATCACAAAATGCGCGCTGAGTTACTCGCAGAAGGTCGCAGTTACGCACAATTAGGTGAGTTATTAATGCCGGGTGAACTCGCCTTAGCACCCAATGCATCCTATACCAGCCCAACACTTTATTGCGCTTATTCAAATCAAGGTTTTAGTGGGTTGTCGCATCATTTTCACCAGTTTGTTCGCCAATCACTGATTACCGACAAAGTGCGCCAAAAACCACGACCTGTGCATTACAACACCTGGGAAGGCATTTATTTTGACCATGATGTTGCGGTATTACAGTCGTTGGCCACTCAAGCAGCAGACATTGGCGCAGAACGTTTTGTACTTGATGATGGTTGGTTTAAAGGCCGTCGTGGTGACTTTGCAGGTTTAGGTGATTGGACTGTTGACCGAGAAATCTATCCCGACGGCTTGCAACCGTTAATTGACCATGTCAATAAGGTGGGCATGGAGTTTGGATTATGGTTTGAACCAGAAATGGTTAACCCAGACAGTGACTTGTATCGAAAACACCCAGAATGGGCGCTGCAAACTGCCGGTAACGAACAACTTAAGTTTAGAAAACAGTTGGTGCTAGACATGACCAACCCTGCAGTAACAGACTACTTATTCAATGCCATTAACGACATTTTGGTAGAGTACCCGCAAATTGTCTACATAAAATGGGACATGAACCGCGACTTAAACCATGCAGGTAACTTTGCCGGTAAACCTGCCGTCCACCAGCAAACACTGGCTGCGTATGCGTTAATTAATCGCTTAAAGCAGGCGCATAGTCATGTTGAAATTGAAAGCTGTTCATCTGGAGGGGCCAGAGTTGATTATGGCGTACTGCGTTATACCGACCGCGTGTGGACATCTGATTCAAACGACGCACTAGACAGACTCAGTATTCAGCGCGGCTGTTCGTTCTTTTTCCCTGCAGAAGTCATGGGGGCACATGTGGGGCCACGCGATTGCCATATTACTGGGCGCAACATCAGTATTGCCATGCGCGCCGCTGTGGCATTTTTTGGCCACATGGGCATAGAAATGGACCCACGCGAATTAACCGACGATGAACGTCAGCAGTTACAGCAGATTATCAAACTGCACAAACAGCATCGTCAATTGATCCACAGTGGTAAGCTCGTGCGCTTAAATAGCGATGGCGACTCGATTAACTTTGGTATTGTCAATGCAGATCAAAGCCAAGGCTTATTTGCTTATAACAGCGTAAAAGAAACCCAACGCACTAACCCACCCAGATACCATTTTGCCGGATTAGACGCTGACAAAGATTACACCTTATCACTGGTGTGGCCTGCGGGGTTCTCATTCTATTCGCCATCGGTATTGAGCGTAATAGAAAAACAAACCTATAGCGGCGAAGCATTGATGACCTTTGGTATGCAATTGCCTATCACCTTCCCGCAGACATCACTGATTTTTGAGTTAAACCAAGTGAAATAACAAGGTTTTACGCATTCAACTTATCCCCATAAGCAAAAGAGCATCTAGATTAGATGCTCTTTTTATTATCAGCCTATCAATTAGCGCTTATAATTTTGACTCAATTAACTCAAGCGCTTCTTCTAAAATCATCGACACCGCAGCGCGTGTTTGTTGGGGATTACGTGCTTTAATCGCTTCAAAAATTTCAGCGTGTTTTTGCACATCAGCACCAGGTACACCTTTAATTTTATTAGTGTAGCGAATACTTACCCTAAGCGCGGTGCTGATAAATTCAGTCAACTGCACAAAAAAGCGATTACCGCTGGCAATCAAAATACTGGTATGAAAAGCAATATCGGCTTCTAATGGGTCGTCTAATCCCTGCTCTGCTTCAACCATGCGCTCAAGGGCTTTTTCAATTGAAGCGATTTGCTCGTCCGACGCATTCATGGCTGCTAATGCCGCCGCTTGTGGCTCTAACGCAACGCGCACCTGGGTAAATTCTTTTAATAACGATAATGACGGCTTACTACTCAAAATCCATTTTAATACGTCAGTATCAAACATATTCCAATTGCTTTCAGGCAACACTCGAATACCTTGCTTTGGCCGTGACGATATTAACCCTTTAGCAGAAAGCATTTTTACTGCTTCGCGGGTTGAGCTTCGGCTCACATCATACTCGATACACAAATCGGCTTCAGACGGCAACCCCTCGCCCACTGGGTAAACCCCTTTTACAATGGCGATACCTAAATCGTGAGTGAGTTGGTGGGTTAAATTTTGACGCGGTGAAGTGCTCATGCCTGTTGCTGTCCAATCTTTAGTACATAAATCTGTTATATCATATTTAAATGCAATTACGATATAACTTTGTTTTACTCGTTGTTAATGTTAAAAATAAGCTCATCATTAACATTATTTATCGGATTAATCCGTTAATCCTCAAAATACCGCTAGTTAACCATAATCAAAAATAATAGGTTTGGAGCGTTATCTGTGAGTCAGTCCACTCAGTACCAAGACTTAACAAACAAAGTCATTTTTATTACCGGCGGAGCCAGTGGTATTGGTGCGGCAATGGTAGAAGCCTTTGCCCGCCAACACGCCAAAGTGGCCTTTATTGATATAGACCAACAAGCCGCTGATGCACTCAAGCAAAATTTGTCACAATATGACCTTAATTCAATATGGTTTCGCGCTGTCGATGCCACCGATTCAGAATCGCTACAATTAGCCATTAGAGATGTTGCTGAGCATTTTGGTCGTTTTGATGTGCTTATTAATAATGTGGCCAACGATGCACGCCAAGATGTCGAAACTATTTCAGCACACGACTGGCATAAATGTATGCAAATCAACTTAGACCCTGCCTTTTTTGCGTCACAAGCAGCCTACAGCCACATGAAGCTCCAGCATTCGGGCAGTATTATTAACTTCAGCTCTATTACCGCATTGCTTGGTTCACAGCAAATGACCGGCTATGTTACGGCAAAAGCAGGCCTTATCGGCATGACACGATCACTATCGCGTGAGTTTGGTGAAGCCGGTATTCGGGTAAATGCCATTTTGCCTGGATGGGTGGCGACAGAAAAACAACTTGCCAGTTGGCTGACCGAACAAGAAGAGCAAAAGTGGACTGATGCAATGGCACTAAAACGCCGCATAACACCAGAGGATGTCGCTAAACTGGCTCTGTTTTTAGCATCTGATAACAGTGAACTCATCACCGGACAGTGTATCAATATTGACGGTGGGAGAGCTTAGTTTGTTTACTGAACATCAACATTTTATTGCCGTAGATTGGGGGACAAGTCATTTACGAGCTTACCTGTGTTTCGCTGAAGCGAGTAAACCACTCAAGGTACTTGAGCAAGTTAATAATGTCGGTGTAAAAAAAGTGCTGACTGATTTTCAAACCACATTAATGGACAGTATTGCACCTTGGGCTAAACGCTTTGGACACCTTCCTATATTAATGATTGGCCAAATTGGCTCAAGCATTGGCTGGAAAGAAACTCAATATCTGCACTGCCCTATTTCACCAACAGAAGTGATTTCTGCTGGCACCCGCTTTAACTGCCAAGGCCACCAAGTCACCATATTTCCGGGGTTGCGTTGTCAGCTTTATAATCACTTACATGACTCAATGCGCGGCGAAGAATTTCATTTGCTCGGATGGCTTGCCATGGCACCGCAACACCTTACAGGAAAACACCTAGTGTGCTTGCCTGGCACACACACAAAATGGGTGTTAATTGAAGAAGGAAAAGTAATCCTCTTTAAAACGGCTCTCACTGGTGAACTGTATGATTTGTTGTCATCTAACAGTGTATTAATCCAAGAGAAAGTGTCTGATTTAGACTTTGACTTCGACGCCTTTGTTCAAGGTGCTGACTTTAGTTTATCGTCTGCTACCGACAGTTTTGCCCATGGTCTGTTCAGCGTACGCAGCAAACAATTGTTTGAGGGGTTTACCACTAAACAGGCACATGCATACTTGTCTGGTATATTAATCGGAAACGATGTGAGAGCAGCAAAACATGCAACCGAGTGGGCGTTAAGCCAACTCAGTTCAATTGCCATAATTGGTCCAACCCATTTAAACCAATGCTTCGCCAAAGCGCTTAGTCTTTGCCATGTAAAAACAACCCTGTGGAACGTAACTGACGCCACATTAGCGGGGTTCAATGTGGTATATCAACAAGGCATTCCATTACCCCATGAAGAATAGTACGTCCTGTATTGGCAAACTTATCCACGTTATTGCGTCACAAAATCAACTAGGCGAAAATGCCTTGTGGCACCCGAAGCAAAGGGCTATTTATTGGATAGACATCATGGCTGGCGACATCCATAAATACACGGTTGATGACCAAGCCCACCAGCAATATCATCTACCTTACCGTATCGGCAGTTTTGCATTTTTAGCCCATCAAGACACTTATCAAGTAATAGTGGCATTCGAGCAAGGTTTCGCACTGTACCATCTTGAAACTCACGCAATAACTTGGCTAAGCCAACCGGAAGTCACGCAACTTGGTAATCGTTTTAATGATGGTCGCACCGACCGTGGTGGCCACTTTTGGGCAGGCACCATGGTAGAAACACGCCACACACCACAGCAGCAAGGAAGCCTATACCGTATAGATCAGTATGGGCAACCCCATAAGTATTTTAGCGATATCATGATATCCAATGGCCTATGTTGGAGCCCAGACGGTAACATCATGTACCATGCGGACTCTGAGCGTCACAGCATTTATCAGTACCATTATTGCCAGCAAAGCCATACTTTAAGCCAAAAGCGGCTCTTTGCCGCGACAGAAAACCATGCATTTCCTGATGGCTCGACGGTGGATACTGACGGTTTTATCTGGAACGCGCAATGGGGCGATCATAGCGTGGTGCGCTATAACCCTGATGGTGAGATAGTTGAAAAACTGGTTATTCCTGCGGTGCAACCCTCCAGCGTAGCAATAGGTGGACCTAACTTAGATTGGCTAATTGTCACCACATCTCGAATTACCCTGTCACCGCAACAATTAGCAGACTACCCATTGTCGGGTAATGTGTTCATTTACCAACTGCATAACGTCACAGGTATTGTCGACACTCAATGTGACTTACTCACCCCCTAAACCACAACGCCAATATCAGTACATGATATTGGCGTTCAATACTGTTAACCCGCGTGTTGTGCAGGTGCCACACCTTTAAATTGAGCCGCTTGCATATAGTCGCTCAAAAACGCTTGTTGCTGCGCCGAAAAATGTAATCCAAGCTTAGTTCTACGCCACAGCACATCTTGGCTAGTACAAGCCCACTCACTTGCCATCACATAGTCCACTTCAGTTTGATAGAGCCCGTGACCAAAATCGATACCTAACGCATCTGCCGAGGTCGCATCATTTAAAATAAATTGGGTTTTTGTGCCATAGGTACGCAATAAACGGCCAAGATATTTTGGCGCTAACCAAGGGTATTGCTGCTGATAAATACGCGTTAACTCGGCTAAATGACTAAAGTCACCACCGGGTAATACCTGCTTTGCCGTCCAAGCCTTACCCATATGGGGATGGAACGGCTTAAGGCGATTAACCGCAGCCTCAGCCAGCTTTCGATACGTGGTAATTTTACCGCCAAATACCGACAACAATGCCGCTTTACCTTTAGGTGCATCGACAATAAAGGTGTAGTCACGTGTAACAGATTGTGCCGACTCGGATTCATCATCCATTAACGGTCTCACACCAGAAAAGGTATGAACAATGTCTTGCTCGCTAATGGTTGTTTTAAAATAATGATTGGTGATATTGACCAAATAATCAATTTCTTGCTGATCTATCTTCACCTTCATTGGATCACCAACAAAATCAACATCTGTGGTGCCAATTAATGAAAAATCATCTTCAAATGGGATCACAAACACAATCCGCTGATCTTCATTTTGCAAAATATAAGCATGTGGTTGCGAGTGGATTTTAGGTACCACAATGTGGCTACCTTTGACTAAACGGATTTTTTGCGGTGAAGGCTGCTTGATAACATTACTAAACAAGCTAGACACCCATGGACCAGAGGCATTAACCACGGTTTTAGCCAGCACCTCTCGAACCGATAAATCAGCTTGGTTTTGTAAGCTTAAACGCCATAGATCATCCTGGCGCTCGGCATTAATACATCGAGTTTGAGTGCAAATTTGCGCACCTAGCTCTTTTGCTGCCAAGGCATTTAACACCACCAAACGAGAGTCATCAACCCAGGCATCTGCATATTCAAACCCTTGAATAAAGCTTGGTTTTAATGGGCTGTCTGCACTAAAAGCAATTTTTCTTGAGCCGCTTAACGTCGCACGCGAGGCCAAATTATCATATAAAAATAATCCAAGGCGGATCATCCATGCAGGACGTAAATGCGGCTGATGCGGGAGCCTAAAGGTTAATGGGGTGATCAAATGCGGTGCTTTTTTTAATAGCACTTCTCGCTCAGCTAAGGCTTCTTTAACTAGGCGAAATTCATAATGCTCTAAATAACGCAAACCGCCATGGATCAATTTACTACTATTAGACGAAGTAGCCGAAGCCAAATCATTTTGTTCACATAATAATACGCTCAATCCACGTCCTACTGCATCGGCCGCTATCCCAACACCGTTTATGCCGCCACCAATCACGACAACATCGACTATTTCTATATCGGCTTTCATTTACTTACCCGCCCGCAAAATAAATATGATAAATAGTATATATTAACCATATCATAGAGTGACTCACCTCTTGTTGACAAGCACAATTAGAAAGATCTTATCCAAACAGATTACATCTTGTTAAATAAAAAACTTAATAGTAGTATTTATCATATAAATTAAATTTGTATAATTTATCAGCGTATGAATGTGGCCATACTCAAGAGTAAAGCGACATCATCAACATAGATAAAAGGATCCCCATGAGCCAGTTTGAATTTACCCACAGACGAAAAAACCCGTTAACGGGTAATTGGGTATTAGTGTCGCCTCACAGAAATAACCGTCCATGGTTAGGTGCGACAGAAAAAAGTGCCCCTTCAAACCTACCAGAACATGATGAAACATGCCCTTTATGCCCCGGCAACCAACGAGCTAATGACACCCAAAACCCTCAATATGACAACACGTTTGTGTTTACTAACGACTTTGGTGCGCTCACGCCACAAGTTGCAGCGCAGGCAGCACAACTTGAAACAAACCCGCTATTTGCAATAGAAGCAGCCACAGGCGAATGCCGGGTGATTTGTTTTTCACCTAAACACAACAAAACCCTACCTGAGCTATCGGTTAACGAAATAAAAGACGTTGTCGATACCTGGAAGCAGAATTATGTAGAGCTGTCTGCTCAGTATGCTTGTGTACACATTTTTGAAAATAAAGGTGCAGTGATGGGCTGCTCACAGCCGCACCCACACGGGCAGGTTTGGGCCCACAACCATTTATCAACAGAAATTCAATTAGAGCAAGCCAGCCAACTCCAGTATCAACAGACTCACGGCAGCAATTTGCTGGCCGACTATGTTAAGCATGAACGAGTCGACGGTGAACGAGTGGTTTATCAAAATGACCACTGGCTAGTTGTTGTGCCATTTTGGGCTGCATGGCCGTTTGAAACCTTATTAGTGAGTAAAGACGATGTACGTCATTTTGGGCAATTAACTGAAGCCCAATCAACTGCACTGGCAGACGCCATCAAAGTACTCACCACTCGCTATGACAACGTGTTTAATTGCTGCTTCCCCTATTCTATGGGATGGCATTGTGCCCCAAGTGACTTAGACGATGACAGCCACTGGCGCATGCACGCACATTTTTATCCACCGTTATTGCGCTCTGCTACGGTAAAAAAACACATGGTCGGCTATGAAATGCTCGCCGAAAGCCAACGCGATTTAAGTCCAGAAACCGCTGCAAAAATATTAAAAAATGCCAGCGACGTACACTACACCGAAGGAAATCAACATGACTAACAACGCGCTACAGGCATTGTTTACCCAACAATATGGATCAGATGCACAAGGTGTAGTCAGCGCACCGGGTCGTGTTAACTTGATTGGTGAATTTACCGATTACAACCAGGGATATGTTTTACCCTGTGCATTAACATTTCGCACTCAAGTACTATACCGCTTGCGCAACGACAATCGGGTTAATGTTATCTCAACCATGTACCCCAATGAGCAAGAAAGCTTTGAAGTTAATCAACCGATTCAAGAAGGCCACTCACAATGGGGTAACTACATTCGCGCTGTGGCATTTGTGCTAAACCGCGCTGGCCATTTGCTAAAAGGGGTGGATTTACTTATTGAAAGTAACGTGCCTCAAGGCAGTGGGTTATCATCCTCAGCCGCCCTTGAAGTCGCCATTGCAGGCATGTTCAATCACGTGTGTGGTTTGAACCTTAACGAAGAGCAAATTGCATTATTTGGCCAAGAAGCAGAAAACGACTTTATGGACTGCCAATGCGGCATTATGGATCAGCTGATTTCAGCTAAAGGTCAACAAGACCAAGCCTTATTGATTGACTGCCAAAACCTACAAACTCAAGCGGTCACCATTCCTACCGACTTATCAATTGTCATTGTGAACTCAAATTACCCACGTAAATTAGTCGACAGCGAATACAACCAACGCCGCATAGACTGCGAACAAGCCGCAAGCAAAATGGGCTTAACCACATTACGCGATGCCAATTTGGATTTACTCGCACAAACAAAACCGCAAATGAGTGCAAACGAATTTGCCCGCGCCCATCATGTTATTACCGAAAACGACCGCGTGATTGCCGCCACCAAAGCGCTAGCCAATAACGACATTGAACAGCTGCGGATATTGATGACCGCATCGCACCAGTCACTCAAGCATGATTTTGAAGTCACCGTACCTGCCACCGACGGCCTAGTGCAAATTTGCCAACAAGCACTGGGCGATCGCGGCGCGGTTCGTATGACGGGTGGCGGTTTTGGTGGTGCAATTGTGTGTTTATGTCGCCACGAGGACGTGGCGGTGATTCAACAGGCTGTTGAGCAACATTATTTTGCTCAATTTAATCTACAAGCTGACATCTATGTGTGCACTGCCGGCAACGGACTAACAGTACAACACTATTAACAACACACCATCGTTTTGTATCGATACACAATGCGGGCGTCAATGTCGCGCCCGCCTTGCATCATCTTCAATTGATGCTGATGGAATAAAACCACAGAAAAGGACAGCATAACAATGTATAAAAAAACGCTCAGCTGCGCAGCATTACTATGGTTAAGCACCACCATTGTCGTATCGGCAAACACACAAACTCAACACGCCAACACGACACCTCAACCAGAACAGCTATACCCCACGTTACTGCCCAAAGAAGCTCTGCCTGAATTAGCTCAAATCGGCCAGTATCCTGTTGGCGTAAAAACGCTTAAGCTGGTAAATAAAAAACAATTTAACCCTAGCAGCCAAACCTTAGAAGACCGTAAATTAGCGGTAGAGGTCTGGTACCCAACAAATAAAACCCCTACAACCACCCCCAAAGCGATATACCGTGACGAGACACGCTTAGGATTACCTTTTGTATTACAAGGTAATGCCACTCGCAATGCTGAAGTAGTTAACTTAACCGGCCAACCCTTTCCATTAGTGGTGTTATCGCATGGTTATACTGGTTATCGCACTATTATGTTTTATTTAGCCGAACATTTAGCCTCACACGGCTATGTGGTTGTAGCGCTCGACCATACCGACTCAACCAATGCAGAGGTCGACATGGTTAAGGCACCATTTAGTGGTTTTTTTAGCACATTACTTAATCGCTCACGCGATCAACAATTTACCCTGGACTACTTTAGCGGCACAAACAACTTTGTTAGCAGCATAATCGACACTCAACGTGCTGGATTAATTGGTTACTCAATGGGTGGCTATGGGGCAGTTAATACTGTTGGTGGTTGTTATCAATTTAACCAGCAAACCGCTGCCACATTTACTGGCAGTAAAGATGTCAATGTGATTAACGGCGCCATTGAGCTACTTAACACCTGTGCGGGTGGCCAAAAAGCACCCGCTAAAGTCGACCCCAAGTGGAAAGCCATGATAGCCATCGCACCTTGGGGCGGTAACTACCAACTGTTTAATGCCGAGTCTCTTGCCAAAATCACCACGCCAACATTGTACGTTGCCGGCGATCTTGATGATATTTCTGGGTATAAAGGCATCCAATCGCTATATCAACAAACCGGCGGTGACAGCACTTACATGCTCACTTATCACAACGCCCGCCATAACATCGCACCGCACCCTGCCCCACAGATTGCTTACAAAAATGAAATAGATCTCGGACATTACTTTGAACCCGCTTGGAGCAATATGCAGCTAAACACCATCAACAAGCATTTTGCCCTAGCCATGATGGACTGCCACGTTAAAAATCAAAAAGATAAGTGCAGCTTTTTACAGCTCAATGGCCAATCGAATGAACAAGATGCCCAAGGCAACCCAACACCAACCTGGAAAGGATTTGCCCCTCGCTATGCGACAGGCATGTCATGGGATATGAAAAAGCCTAAATCTTAGGGCGTTAACCATTACCGTTTTGAAAGAAAACTGTTTATTCAAGGCGGTTTGTTTCAAGGAATCACTGTTCTGAATTAACTCACCATTAACGAGCATTAAACTAAAGCATATTTAGGCTTACTTAAAAAAAAAAAAATAACAGACTGAATTTTATAAACAAAAAAACAAATAAGACAAAACGCTGCCAGATACCTATGCCATTTAGGTTTAAAAGTGAACAAAAAACAGTAAGAGATTAGCGTCACATTGTTAAGAAAAGGTTGATATCTAGCTCCAATTACTATATTTATAAGATAAATAAGCTTAAATGAAAAATAAAAGATTTATAAAAAAGCAACAACATCAACTGGGGGAAGAAAAATGTCTACAAAAGGAATCGCGACGTTTGGCAAGAGGACAACGTTAGCACTTGCTATTGCTGGGGCAATTGGCAGTGTTCACGGGGTCACAGCAGCAGAAGCTGAAACACAAGCCAATGAGCAAATTGAAGTCATTGCGGTAAAAGGGATCCGCAGCAGTTTAAAAAATTCAATGGCCGACAAAAAAACCGCATCTGTGGTTTCAGATGGTATTTCGGCAGAAGATCTGGGTAAATTTCCAGACTTAAACGTTGCCGAGTCGTTGCAACGTATTACAGGGGTTTCTATTGACCGTAGTGGTGGTGAAGGTCAAGCCGTTACCGTTCGTGGTTTTGGTCCACAATTTAACACTGTACTGGTTAACGGCCGCCAAATGGCTACCGACAGCGCAGGTCGCGAATTTAACTTCGACATTTTAGCCGCCGAGCAAATCACCGGGGCTAACGTATACAAAACCACTAATGCCAGCATGCAAGAAGGCGGCATTGGCGGTACTATCGACCTAACAACGGCACGCCCATTTGATTACAGCGGCTTGCAAATTGTTGGCTCTGTAAAAGGCATGTACGAAAGTCTTTCAGAAGACGTATCTCCTGCGGTTTCAGGCCTAATCAGCAACACCTTTAATGACGAAACCATGGGGGTGTTATTAGCAGTAAGCCACCAAGAACGAAGTGTTCAAATCAACCAAATCAACACAGCCGGCTGGCGCGGCGGCCAAACCATTTCTAACTCACGTGATGGCGTGTTATTTACCAATGCATACATTCCACGTAACTGGGATCAAATCGTAGATGAGCAAGACCGCACGCGAACCAACGCCAGTTTAGTGTTTCAGTATGCGCCATCTGATGATGTCAGCATTACCTTAGACGGCTTTATCTCTAAGTTTGAAGTCGACTCACAAGTGACCGACTTAGCCTCATGGTTTGAACCCGATCGCGTTGGCAGTGCTACGATTGACCCTGCAACCGGTACACTGCTCACGTTTAGCCAGGATATTGGTTTACACCAAGGTAGTGGCGATCCAGCAACTGACTTTGTATCACACACACGTAACTCTCGCGATGTCACCAACAGCGGTGTTGGCTTAAACGTGAAATGGGATATAAACGACCAACTAAAAGCCAATTTTGACGTATCTAACTCAAATGCAGAAAACGATCGCGCTGGTCGTGACCGCTTTAACGTTGTCGGTATCACAAATAGCTATGCCTTTGACGGCACAGGTGGTGTACCAACGGTTATACATGATGGGTTTACTAATGGTAGTTTGCCCGACGCTAACCTAGCTCGCTTACACTACAACGAAAAAGGTAATCAATTTAGCGACGAAGATGAAATAACTGAATTCAAAGCCGATTTTGAATACACCCCAGACTCATTAGTGTTCACTAAAGCCAAGTTTGGTGTGTATCGTCAAGAACGTGAAAAATCAAGTTTCCAAATTTTTGGTAACCAATGTCAGTTTTGCGGTTATGGCACACAAGCCCCGATTGACGTGATTGACTTTAGACCGTACACAGCCAATAACTACTTCTCAGGGTTAATTGACACATTCTACACCTACGACGGTGATGCCATGGTCGATTACTTAGCCGCAGAAGGTTATCCAATCGTGCCAACGCTGCAAAACAACCGTTACACCATTAACGAAGACATCAGCAGCTTATACATGAACTTTACCTTTGTGTATGACGTTGGTGATATGCCATTAACTGTTGATTTTGGTGCGCGTTACTCAAATACCAGTATCGACGTGAGTGCTGTACAAAGCTATATATCAGACGTTACCCCGACAAGCGACGCAACCTTGTTTCAAAACTTTTATGGCCCAGCAGAAAACATTACCCAAGGCACGTCTTATGCTAACTTATTACCAAGCTTAAACATTAAGTTAGACTTACAAGATGACATGGTATTGCGTTTTGCGGCATACGATTCATTAACGCGTCCAACAATGTCACAACTGTCACCAGCCACAACATTTAACGAGCCACGTCGTCAAAACTTAACGGCAACTGGCGGTAACCCAGCGCTTGAACCATTCCGTTCAGAAAACTGGGATGTGTCGTACGAATGGTATTACGACGATGCAAGTTTATTTAGCTTTGCCTTCTTCAGCAAAGAAGTTGACGATTTCATCGTGAGCTTAACCGGTGAAGAAACATACCTAATGACCGACCGTACAGGTCCTGACTTTAACTGTAGCACCACCAACTCAGATCTATGTACCAGTGATGTTGTGGCAACCACAGAAGAGTTAAATGGTCAGTCAGAATTGTATACCGTGACACGCCCACAAAATGGCGAATCAGCACGTATTACCGGTTACGAAATAGCGTTAACTCACGTATTTGAAAACGGTTTTGGTTTTACAGCTAACGCCACCGTAGTAGACAGCAACGTTAAAGTTGATGCTAACTCAACCCAAAGCTTTGCGCTTGAGGGGTTAGGCGACTCACAAAACTTAATCCTGTTTTACGAGCAAGATAACTGGCAAGCACGTGTTGCATTTAACAACCGTGAGGGCTTTTTACGTCAGCTAGATAACGGATTTAACGGTGAGCCAATCAATACAGAAACCTTTGGACAGTGGGATATTAGCGCGAGCTACGATATCAACGAAAACATCTCTGTATTTGTTGAAGGTATTAACATCACTGAAGAAGAGTTAGTGCAAACGGGCCGCTTCGCCAACCAGATTTACTCGGTTGAAGACAACGGTTCACGCTACGCAGTAGGGTTAAGAGGCAAGTTTTAAGTTATAAACAGTAAAAAGACAGGTGCAAGTGCACCTGTCTTTTTGTTTTAACAAGACCGACAACCCTCACCTTGTGATAGTGTCTAAGCACTCAATTGCAAACAGGATGTTAACCCAATGGCAAAAGCAGTAAAAAAAATAATCATTGTGGGCGGCGGAACCGCTGGTTGGTTAACCGCAGCAATCATTGCATCACATCATAAAAGCCAAACAGATCAAGCAATAGACATTAGCTTAATCGAATCGTCAGATATTCCAACCGTTGGAGTAGGTGAAGGCACCTGGCCAACCATGAAAAACACCCTACAACAAATAGGGCTAAACGAAAGCGAAGTATTCAGAAAGTGTCATGCAACCTTTAAGCAAGGCGGCAAATTTGTCAGCTGGGTGCATGGCAATGGCGACTTTTATTATCATCCTTTTACCGTACCTTTAGGGTATGGTCGCCTCGATTTGGCACCTTATATTGACAACATTAAAGATTACGCCGAACAAACTAATTTTCAACACGCTATTTGTGAGTCTGGCCTTGCTCCGCGCAGCATGGCAGAGGGTGACTATCAAGGCACATGTAACTATGCCTACCACCTCGACGCTGGCGCCTTCGCCGACATGCTCAAACAACACTGTAAAACACAGCTCAAGGTCAATCACATCATTGGCACTGTCGACCATGCCAGTGTCGACAACCAAGGCAACATCAGCAAGGTAGCGCTTATTGATCACGCGCCAATTGAAGGCGACTTATTTATCGACTGCACCGGGTTTGCTTCGTTACTGCTTGGTAAAACCCTTAATGTGCCATTTATTAAACTCGACCACATATTGTTTAATGACCGCGCTATCGCCATGCAAGTGCCATATGAGCATGCAGACAGCCCCATCGCCTCGCATACCATTGCCACCGCACAAGATTCTGGTTGGATTTGGGATATTGGCTTAACGCACCGCCGCGGCGTGGGCCATGTTTACTCCAGCCGCTTTATGAGCGACGAGCAAGCTGAAGCCAACTTACGACGTTACATCGGCTCTCAAGCAGACGGGCTAATGGTCAAAAAAATCCACTACGAAAGCGGCCACCGTGAACGTTTTTGGCAAAATAACTGTGTTGCAGTAGGAATGGCGGCAGGATTTGTAGAACCACTTGAAGCAACAGCCATTATGTTGATTGAAATATCAGCCCGTTACATCGCTGAAAACTTACCTGTAAACGATCAAATAATGCCCTTAACCGCTAAACGTTTTAACCAACAAATGGATTACCGCTGGAGCCGGATCGTCGACTTTTTAAAACTGCATTACATGCTAACAAAGCGCCCAGAACCTTACTGGCAAGCACACTGTAATCCAGAAACAATCCCGCAAAGTTTACAAGACGATCTCAACATGTGGGCATATAGAGGCCCCACCAGCAAAGACTTTAATGGCCCCAACGAGCTGTTTCCTGCAGCCAGTTATCAGTATGTGCTTTATGGCATGGAGTTTACGCCAGATTACTCACAACATGCCCATTTATACCAACAGCACACCCAGGCATCACAAATTTTACACCGTAATGTTCAACTCACGCAGCAGATGCTTAATACCTTGCCGCCTCATCGTGACTATATTGAACAATGGTTAACTCACTCTCAACAGTAGAATAATAATATGAAAACACTGACAGAATTAACCCCGCAACAGCATCATGACTTACGCATTACCGACGACTGCGCGATTCTGTTTGCCCAGCAGCAAAACATCATGAATTTACGTGTCACCGAGGTCAGCCAAGCAGCTTGTTGCATGCCTATTTTTTATGTACGTAATAGCCAAAATGGTCAATGGGTGCTAACCGGTTTTACCAGTTTTGAGCAAGGCAGTAATTTGTTTATTAAACAAGGCCAATGGACAGCGCTGCACACGCCGGCCAACATGCAAACCTTTCCATTTTTTTTGATGGCGTCACCAGAAAATCCGCACCAATATACAATTGGTATTGATCAAACGCACCCAGCGTTTTCAAACACCAGCGGCCAGCGTATTTTTGAAGCAAATGGCAAAGCATCACTGCATTTATCCAGGGTTAAAACGCTACTAGAAGCCGATATCAAGAACGATCTCCGCACCCAGGAGTTTAATCAATACATTCACCAGCTAGGTTTATTACGCCCGGTCACGATATTAGTTCACTATCAAGACGGCAGCACACCCAGTTTATCTGGTTTATACACCATCGATGAAGACAAGCTGCAATCTCTGGATAAAGAGACCTTATTTACCCTGCACCAAAAAGGTTATTTAGCGCCAATACAGTCCCTGTTGATGTCGTTATTTCAACTGAATGCACTCATTAAAAAACACAACCAGCTCCAAACGTTAACGCCAATAAAAAATATAAAACTAGAAGTCAGTAAAACAACGGCAGCATAACAATACCCAACACACGATTGGGAAAGGAAAAACAATGTCTGAAAACATGATTCAATTATCGGTATTTGCCTTTGTTACGGCAATTATTGGTTTATTAACATACTTAAAATGTCGCGGCGCCAACCGTCAACAGAGCTCACAAAATAAAGAATACTTTTTAGCTGGTGGAGGGTTAAGTTGGATATTTGTTGCCGGCTCAATCACCTTAACCAACTTAAGTACTGACCAACTCGTGGGGATGAACGGCAACCAAATGGCGTTACTCGCCTGGTGGGAGTTTGCTGCTGTTATTGGGTTAATTATTTTGGCTAAAGTGTTTTTACCTGTGTATTACAAATACAACTGTACAACCACAACTGAACTGCTAGAAAAACGCTATAACAACAAACATATACGCGCAGTTATTGGTGCAATTTTCTTTTTAGGTAATGCCTTTATTTACATGCCAGCAGTTATTTACTCTGGGGCATTATTTATGCAAACCATGTTTAATGTCGACATTCCACTAATGTACATTGCAGTAGCGTTTGCCACCCTAGGTGCAGTATATGCCTTCTTTGGTGGCCTGCGTGCGGTTGCAGTGTCAGACACTTACTCTGGGGTATTACTATTAGGCATGGCCATTTTTGTTGTATTTTTAGCCTTAAATGCAATCAATTATGATTTTTCAGACATTCCGGCCGAGCGTTTAACCTTTATAGGTGATGATGATTCTCCATTACCTTGGCACACCTTACTCACCGGGATGATTTTCATTCAAATGTATTACTGGGGAACCAATCAAACCATTACCCAACGTGCAATGGCAGCACCCACCCTTAAAGAAGCCCAAAAAGGGGTGTTTGCGGCCGCTGGTATTCGTATTTTAATCGTTCCAGCGATTGTGGTGATCCCAGGCATAGTGTCATACAAGTTATACGGTGATATTGGTGATGCGGCTTATGGGCGCATAGTAGGTGATTTAATGCCCACCTGGTTAACCGGTGTATTTGCTGCCGCGATGGCCGCAGCAGTTCTGTCGACCTACAACAGCTTACTAAACTCAGCAACGGCATTGTATGTCTGTGATATTCACGAAGCCTACATCAAAAAAGATCCCAATGTAGTGCGTTTAAGTGGTTGGGTAACCTTATTACTGAGTATTCTTACGCTCACTTTAGTGCCCATTTACCAACAAGCTGAAAGTATCATCAACCTACTTCAACAATTAAATGGTTTACTCAGTATGCCGATTTTATCAATATTTATTGTTGGTTTAATCTTTAAAAATGTCGATGCTAGAGCCGGTATTGGGGCCGTTATTTTTGGCGTATTACTTTACGCGTCGCTAACGTTCGAGTTTTCGCCGTTTTACTCGACATGGCATTATATTCACTTAATGCCCGTGACCTTAGCCGCGTGTGTTTCTTTTGCATTGTTGGCAAATCGCTTTGTTTTTGGCAATAAAATCCAGTTTGCCTCTGGTGGTGATTTAGAGACGGCTTAAACTTTGGCCAAAGCCCAATAAAATGAGCACCGATTATGGTGCTCATTTTTTTACTTAACCTCAACTCTGGATAAGAGATGTATTGATAGCATATTAAAAATCAATACGTTAACCCTTACCTACTTTCAAGCTTGGCATTTGTATTAATCACAAGGCGAATGAACGCGCCAATAGCAGGTCTATTGCAAGTTAAATAACCTGATCTCGGGATAAGGGATGAACTTATACTATTTAAAATCAACATGTTACCCACTATCACTTTCAAGCTTGTCATTTGTTCTGCTAACAAGGCGAATTGACGTGTCAATAGCTAGCCTATTGTAAGTCGATTCAACGCAGTGAGCAGGACAAAGGACTGTTTGAAAGGCATTTATCATCCCGAGCTCAGGTTAAATAATTCAGTGAGAAAAGGGGCTGTTTGGAAGACGTTTGTTATCTTATACCATTGCGCGTTAGTAAGTGATCTCTCAGCGAGAATTTAAAAGGGCTTAAACAAGGCGAATGACTGAATGAATAGTTATTCTCTTTCAAAGTCATGCAACGCAGTATAAGCCCTTTTAAAACTCGCCAAAAAGGAATGCCCCAGCGGCTTTTGCTTTACGTTCTCGCTATTTGAAAGGGAACAACCATTACTGCATTGCGACGCCTTAATCAAAAACCGCTGGACGCATTCTGAGTGGCCACTTATTAATGCGCAATGGTATTACTTAAAGAAGTAACTCATTCTGCCGATATTAATACCATTTGAATTAATGATATCACCCATCAAAGCCTCTTAAGCTGCTAAGCTTGAGGGTGCATTGTTAACACAATGGTCATTCTCTTTTGAGGCAATGCAACAACATTGACTGGATGAGCGTCTACAGCATAGGAGATATTGCCTTGAGCCTTATTCCTACCATCCTATTACTTACCTAGCAGACGCTAAATGACCAGATATTGAATGAAATGGGTATAAATACCATTGGTATTAATCGACAACAATTACATTAGGGTACTTCACCATGCTTAATGCTTTTAACACAATCAAAGCGCGTATTTTGTTAGGCTACACTGCAACGGTATTAATGACCTTAATTGCAGCGGGATTGCTCAGCAACAGTAATCAGACTGTAAAACACGAAGTGGCCGGGTTTGTCGATGGCACCTTGCCCGCCCTAAAAAGCATTACCAAACTTCAAAGCCATGCCAAAGAACTGGTGCTAATTGGATATTCTCTTTATGGCACAACAATCAGTGTGACTGAGTTTAACGAACAAAAAGCTCAACTTGCGCAAAATTTAAATCAACAATATCAGTATCTCAACAGCGTCATATCCACACCATTAATGCCACAAATTGACGCACTATACGCTGCCCTGTCTGCACTTGAATCAACCATGAGTCAGCCGTCAATTGATTGGGATAATGCCCGCGAGCAGCTGAGTTTATTAAATAATAGTGCCAATGAGCTCAAAGACAGGCTAGATACTCTAGTTCAAGATATTTCAGCTAAAGCCAATCATAATGCCAGCAATATTCAAAATGAACTGGGTGACAACACCTTATTAATATATGTTTTAGTGGGGTTAATGGTGGTGGTTGCTCTGGGTGCTTATTTAGCAGCACAAAAACAAATAGCCAACCCCATTACTAACCTGTCTAACGATCTGACTCGCATAGCACAGAGTCGAAACCTAAAAGCCAAACTGGCTGATGAATGCATAGTAGAAATTAGCAATGTTGCTACCAGCGTCAATGGATTAATTAATGTATTTCGTTTGGGAATGGATGAGGTCCATGACGCGATAGCCAGCATGAGTCAAACAGTTAACCAACTCAAAACCACCAGTGGCAAATCATCGGCCTCTGTTGATGAACTTCAACATACCATTGTCAATTTAGTCGATGTTATGTCGCAGCTTGAGCAACAAATGGAACAAAGTGTAGAGCAATCACAAAGTGCAGCCGACTCAGCTCAAGAGGGGGCGCAAAGTATGGTTGATGGACAAAAAGAGGTTAAGCAAACGGCTGAAAGTATTGGTGTACTGGCTCAAGATATCGAAACGACAGCCAAGATGTTATTGGCATTACAACATTCAGGTAAACAAGTCGCAACGGTCGTTAAAACCATTGCAGAGATCGCCTCACAAACAAACCTGCTTTCATTAAATGCCGCTATTGAAGCGGCACGAGCTGGCGAAACAGGCAGAGGCTTTGCGGTAGTCGCTGATGAGGTTCGCACATTAGCGGTCCGCACACATAACTCGACAGTTGAAATCAACGCGATGCTCGCCAATATAGTCGACTCCATTCAGTCCGCAGTTGACAATATGGCTTCAAATCAACAAAAAGCTCAGCAGTCTGTGTCATTAGCAAACCAGCTAGTCCTCACGCTTGAGCAAAGCCGTCAACTCATCTTGTCGTTAGCAACGGTGAGCCAAGAGTCGGCCATGCTTGCACAAGCATCTCAACAACAGGCGCATACCGTTAAGCGTAAAGTACAAGACTTTACCTTACTCGGTGAATCTGTATCAGAAGGAAATCAACAGATCAGCGAAGCGGGTAATAAATTAAGTAGCCTTGCCAACAAACTAACTAAAACCGTTGATCAATTTGAACGGTAATAATGGTTTTTGCATCAACCAAGACCAAAAACCACTTAACGAAATCATTAACAATACTAGGGCCTGAGTGGGGTATCGACTTTTTATGTAGCACTCAATGTCTTTGCCGTGCAGTGGTATATGTGAGTAATAGCTGACACAAGCAACCTTGAAAGTGCAACAGGCCCTAGAGTTGGTATTATTGATTTTAAACAAATTAGAGTAAACTGACTCAAACGAACTGATTGCAAATAGTTCGTTTTTAAAAACAACCGATAACCAATACGCCTTACTTCAACGTGGATAGTTATATGACCTCAGAACTGAATGAAAAACGCAAAATTGTGTCATCTAAGCATTTAGCCAATAGCGAGGCTTGGCCATTGTCTGAAGTCGAGTTGGGATTAACGGTTTTTTATAACGCATTTACTAAATGGATCGTTCGCTGTGCCGCCGCTGCGGGTTGTCATGATCTTAGCCCTGTGGATGTGCTGACCTTGCATAACATTCACTATCGAGACAATATTCAGCGCCGTATCGATATTTGCTTTATGTTAAACATTGAAGACACACATACCGTTAATTACTCGTTAAAAAAATTAGTTAAATTATCGCTAATCACAGGCACCAAACGCGGTAAAGAAATGTATTACGCCACAACAGAGCAAGGTAATGCATTGTGTGAAGAATACAGACTAATTAGAGAAGAGTGTTTGATTTCGTCTATGTCTGGATTAAAGCAAAATGCCGAGGAGTTGTCACAAATGGCTTCTGTATTACGGTCGTTATCCGGTATTTACGACCAAGCAGCCCGGGCCGCGGCAACCCTTTAGCATTAAGAAAAATGAGGTAAACCTTACCTCATTTTCCTTTTTATTAAGACGTGAAAAGTGAAAACCCCATTGAATGGGCCACCATCCTAACCCCTAAAAAGGTAGTAAAAATCACCACACTAATCCCCAATACATTAGACAACCACCCATTAGTATGTTGGCCTAATAGTTTTTTATGATTAATCGCAAATAATAAAAAGCTGGCCACAATAGGTAATAACAACCCATTGGCAAATTGAGCCAATACAATAATCTCGATAGGGTTTATGCCTGTCAAAGCTAAGCATGCGCCAATCAACAAAATGCTTAAACTGATCCCTCTAAATACTTTAGACTCAGTGCCTTTCTCTATTCGCAAAATTTCAGAAATAGCATAACTGGTTGCTAATGGCGCTGTTATCACACTGCTTAAGCCCGCGGCAAACATACCCATTCCCAATAAATATTTAGAATACACCCCAAATAGCGGCTCAAACTGTTTGGCCATATCAGCGGCACCATTTACCGCCAATCCATGCGCAAACATACTGGCCGCAGCTGTAGATACAATAAGCAACGCGATAACGCCACCCAAGCCTATTGAGATAACGCTATCAACTCTTGCCTCACCGAGTTGTGCAGCACTTTGCCAATGACTTTTGGCTGCCGATGCATGTAAAAATAAGTTATAAGGCACCACTGTGGTACCGATTAACGCGATAACCGTTAGCAGATTAGCCGTTGTGATACTTGGACTTAATAAGCCATTGACTATGCTTAGTAAATCGGGCTTAACCACAAAAAATGTGACCACAAATGAAACGCCCATCAACAACACAAGGAATATCAATATTCGTTCGATTTGCTTATAGCTACCACGCCACAAAATAAGCGCGCCGATAACACTAAGGGTCAGGATAGACAATTGATAAATACTGTCACTTTCGCCAACAATGGCTTGAATGCCCAGCGCAGCGCCCGCTAAATTACCTCCTTCATACGCTGCATTACCAATGTAAAGCGCCACCATAATCAGTAAAAACAGCGGCCATTTAAAAATAGAGTGTTGTAATGCATCCCACAGCACTTCACCCAACCCTTTTTGGGTAATTACACCAAGTCGCGCAGACATCTCTTGTAAAATAATGGTCGCTATTGTCGCAAAACCTAACGCCCATAGCAGTGAATAACCAAACTTTGCCCCTGCTAATGTGCAGGCGGTAATCGTACCTGGGCCAATAAACGCGGCGGTAACCACTACCCCAGGGCCGATTTTTTTTAACTTCGCAAACATGGCACATCCCTTTTATTGAGCGTTAATTGCAAATATTAATAAGCTTTATCGCTTACCAAAACCGCCACCGGTAGGAGAAATAACATTCACGGCATCACCGCAATGAACTTCAGCCTGTCCGCAACCACCAAGCTCAACAATCGAGCCATCTTTGCGGGTTACCCAATTTCGGCCTAGTTGACCGTCTTCACCACCTAATACACCAACAGGCGGAGTGACTCGGTGATCAGATAAAATCGAACACACCATGGTGTCGTTAAATCGAATTTTGCGATAAATACCATCGCCAGCATCCCATTTCCCTTTTCCACCTGAGCCACGACGAATTGAAAACTCATCTAACACCACTGGGTAGCGTTGCTCCATAATTTCTGGGTCTGTCATGCGTGTATTGGTCATGTGTGTGTGCACAGCAGCGGTACCATTAAACCCTTTACCTGCAGGGCTACCCGAACAAATTGTCTCGTAATATTGATATTTGGCGTTACCAAATGTGAGGTTGTTCATGGTGCCCTGACTCGTACCAAGTGCACCTAAGGCTGCAAACAACGCATTGGTGACCGCTTGGCTGGTTTCAACATTGCCCGCGACCACAGCGGCAGGAAACTCTGGGTTTAACATAGAGCCACTAGGCACAATCACATTTAGCGGTTTCATGCAGCCTGCATTTAACGGAATATCATCGTTAACTAAACAACGGAATACATACAATACCGCCGCATGAGTAATCGCTTGTGGAGCATTAAAATTAGACGGTTGTTGACTGCTTGTACCGCTAAAATCAATGGTGGCACTACGGTTATTTTTATCAACTGTGATTGCAACCTGGATCACTGCACCCGAATCAATCTTATAGGTAAATTGACCGTCTTTAAGCGACGTAATGGCCTGCCTTACGGCTTCTTCGGCGCTGTCTTGAATGTAGCCCATGTAGGCATGTACAGACTCGATGCCATTGGTATCCACCAGCTTCAATAACTCATTAACCCCAGTGTTGTTAGCCGCAATTTGCGCCATTAAGTCGGCAATATTTTGTTCGATATTACGCGCAGGGTATGGGCCTTCACTGAGTTTTTGCTGAATGACATCATGTAAAAACACGCCTTGGTCTACCAGTTTTATTGAATCGAGCACAATGCCTTCTTCATAAATGGTTTTAGCCAGTGACGACATCGACCCTGGCGCTATCCCACCAATGTCCTCATGGTGGGCACGACTTGCCACATAAAACAGCACTTGTTTATTGTCTGCATCAAATACTGGCGTAATCACGGTAATATCGGGTAAATGCGAGCCGCCATTGTAAGGATTGTTTTGTACAAACACGTCACCAGGGTTAATGGTTTGCCCGCTGTTAATAATCACCTTAACGCTGGAGTCCATTGAGCCTAAATGCACCGGCACATGAGGGGCATTTGCCACCAGGCTGCCGGTTTTATCAAAAATAGCGCACGAAAAATCAAGCCGTTCTTTTATGTTGACCGATTGAGCCGTATTTTGCAGCACAAAACCCATTTGTTGGGCAATCGACATAAACAGATTATTGTAAATTTCTAATGTGACAGGATCTGACTTAACCGCTAATGCAGCCCCTGTTTGGGCCTGATTAATGTGGCTTAAAATAATATGCCCATACTGGGTCACTTCAGCCTGCCAATCTTGCTCCACAATAATGGTGCCTGTTGGCTCAATAATAATGGCAGGTCCGGTAATTAGATGGCCGTAACTGAGTTGAGTGCTGTTATATACCGGAGTTTGATGCCACGCCCCTTTTGAATACATGGGTTTTAACGCAATATGCTCAGGGCTAGCGGTGGTTTTATGACTCGCTTTTTCCTCAGCGATGCCCTCGCCGCCACCAGAAGATAATACCCCCGCCATTTCAACAATAATGGCTTTATCCAACATAATAAAACCGTATTGGCGTTTGTGGTTACGCTCAAACTCTTCACGCATTAATTCATGGTCGGCGCACAACACTTTAAGACTAGTGTCAGTGCCTTTGTACCTTAGCTGTGCCCAAGCGGTATGGGTCGTTTCATCAGCTGCTAAGCCTTGCTCAATTAATTCGCTAACATTCGCCGCGGTAAGCTCGTCAATACTGTCTTGTAATTCAGCCATCATCGTCGCACTTAATACTTGCTCTAAGACGATTTGACGCTCAACACTGATATCGGCTAACCCCATGCCATAAGCCGACAGCACCCCAGAAAAGGGATGCAAAAACACCTTATCCATGCCGAGCCGCTCGGCTACCAAGCAGGCATGTTGCCCACCTGCACCACCAAAACAATTTAAAACGTACTGCGCAAGATTATAACCACGGGCAACCGAAATTTTCTTAATCGCCTGCGCCATGTGTTCAATGGTTATGTCTAAAAAGCCTTGGGCGACTTGTTCGGCGCTGCGTCCGTCGGCGACCTCATTGGCAATGTCTACAAAGGCATCAAATGCGGCTTGTTGATCTAAGGCTTGATCTTGATTGGGGCCAAAAATATGCGGGAAAAAATCAGGCTGAACCTTACCTAGGCACACGTTAATGTCTGTAACGGCAAGCAAACCGCCACGGCGATAACACTTAGGCCCGGGATTAGCGCCCGCCGAATCTGGGCCAACGCGAAAACGACTGCCATCAAAAGACAGCACCGAACCACCACCCGCGGCAACCGTATGGATAAACATCATAGGCACGCGCATGCGCACACCTGCAACCTCGGTTTCGTATACCTTTTCGTATTCGCCAGCAAAGTGCGACACATCGGTTGACGTGCCGCCCATGTCAAAGCCAATCATTTTAGTAAACCCAGCAAGCTTTGCCGTGTGTACTGCGCCCACTATGCCACCAGCAGGGCCTGACAATATCGCATCGCGGCCTCTAAATTTACTTGCATCAGTAAGTCCGCCAGACGATTGCATAAACAACAATTTACCCTGTTCGTTGTCATTGCTAATTGCCGACTCTATTCGGTCAACGTACTTTCTTAAAATCGGCGTTAAATAAGCATCAACGACGGTGGTTTCACCACGGGGGACAATTTTTGTCAGTGGGCTGACATCGTGGCTAGTCGATATTTGGGTAAACCCAATCTCTTTTGCTATTAGCGCAAGAGTTTGTTCATGTTCAGGAAAACGATAAGCATGCATCAACACAATCGCAATTGAGCGATAGCCTTTATCATAAGCCTGCTTAAATGCCTGGCGGGCTTGGTTGTCATCAAGGGGAGTTTCAACATCACCATTGGCAAGAACACGTTCAGTTATTTCAATAACATCACTGTATAACAGCGGTGACTTGGTAATATTTAACGCAAAAATGTTGGGGCGAGCTTGATGGCCAATCTCAAGAATATCACCAAGCCCTGCAGTAATGGCTAACACAGTAGCCTCGCCTTTTTTCTCAAGCAACGCATTAGTGGCAACTGTGGTGCCCATTTTGACTACTTTCACTTGCTCCGCAGGGATAGGGTCATGCTTACCTATGCCTAAAAACTCGCGGATACCTTGCAGTGCAGCATCTGCGTATGCTTCAGGGTTTTCAGATAACAGCTTTTTAGTATGCAGCGTGCCTGCAGGATCTTTAGCAACAATATCGGTAAAAGTACCACCTCTGTCTATCCAAAACTGCCACCGACCTTGTGATGGTGATATCAAATTATTGTTACTCATAACACTCCCAAATGGCATGACATCCATAACGACTTATAAACAGAACTGACTAAAAAATAACACTACAATGACAAATCATCAACGTTATGTTGTTATCATATTGACATGTAATACCAGTTGTGTGAAATTCAAGCACCTACCTCAAACTTGAAAGAACTAAAAATGTTAAAAAAATTATTCTTTTTAAGCCTAATCAGTTTAAGCACTAGCACTCTAGCAGCCGATCTTACCGTTGAAGAATTACGCATTGAAAAAATGCAAGCCGCGCACCCAGCCGTGACCAATGTGTTTAGCAACGAGACCAAAGCATTTCAGTTGGCCTTACAAAAAGCCGCCTCTTTTGATGCCGCATCAGCGCTAGTGACAGAGTATTCACATCAACTTTGGCAACGGGCCAAAAAGCAACTGCGCAATGCCCCAAAATTGGATGACAGACCGCTTTATTGGACTCGGCTTGCATCAAGCAAAGTGATTAGAAGCGCACAACCTGTATTTGAAATAACCTCCGGCCAACGCCAAGCACTGCTGGAGATGTTAGAGCAAGGTTCAAGAGGCCAACACGATCTGCTGTACACGCAAGAGACCCATAAAAAAATTCTCCTTACGGGTTTTGACCCCTTTTTACTTGATAAAAACATCAACCAAAGCAACCCATCAGGCATTGCTGCTATCGCACTTGACGGACAAATTATTGAACTCAATGGCATAACAGCAGAAATAAATACCGTGATAGTGCCCGTTAGATATGCCGATTTTGATCAAGGATTAATCGAATCAATCCTAGCGCCATATTACGCTCTTAATAATGTCGACATGATTGTGACTGTGAGTATGGGTCGAGAGCACTTCGATTTAGAACGTTTTCCAGGAAAAAGACGTAGTGTTACCGCACCAGACAATCTCAACGTGATTGCTGGTGGCACCGAAACAAAGCCTATTATTTCAAAACTTAACGATAGGCCGTTGCCCGGTGATGAGTTTGTTGAATTTAGCCTACCAGTTAAGCAAATGCAGCAAGCAAAAGGCCCTTATAACGTCATCGACAATCATCAAGTGACCAGCCTTAACAAGCAAACACATAAACCAAACTCACTTGCTGAATTAGACAAAGAAATAGCCGTTAATGGCTCAGGTGGGGGATACTTGTCCAATGAAATATCTTACCGCAGTATTCGTTTACGAAATCAACTTAACTCAACCATTCCTACAGGGCATATTCATACCCCACGTATACAGCAGTACGAGCCCGAAATCGAAAAACAAATTGTTGAGCAAATACGCTCTATGTTGGCACACTCATTAAGCGCGCTATAACGAAAAGATGTGTATTGCTGTAAGCGTTATCGTCTAAACGAATAACGCTTACAAACTCACTTTTTAACACCCGGTGAGAGCAGGTATTGGCTTACCGGTTAATCGTGTTAATTTATCTTGGCGGTTTTTGTTTTAACCAAATCCAAAATCCGCTTAATGAAACCATTAACAATGCTAGGGCAAACAAGTCCCAGAGCCATATTGTTAAATGACCAAACAAGCGCCCGCTGTGTAAATCAAGCATCACCCGTTGCCAGCTCAAATTGGCACTGCGGGCCAAATTAATTATCGCCCCATCAGTCTCACGACTTGCACTCACCCAAGAATGAAACCCAACAGGTAATGTGGCATGTTGCCAGTCAATCAACTGCTCATCGGCTTGGTACACACCGTTTTTTGTATTAAGCCAAACTCGATCATCCACAACCGCAAGCCCAAGCAAATCAGACGGCAGCCCTGTACTGCTATTTTGTGTTTCTTGTAACTGGCCTTGCTTATCAAACAAATATAATTGCTGCGGGTCTATCGCGATGATCATATTACTGGTGCGAGCCGCGCTTATCAGAGTGTCGGCAGCTTCTAACATCATTTGTTGGTTTTGCCACAACAGGTTATCGGTAATGTATAAAGCAGAAGGGGAAACACCAAACTGAGCGACATGCTTAGGTGCTGCAATGCCGTAATAATCCAACAACCATGCCTGGGTTACACCGGTTTTATCTAACCCAAAATCGTCGCTGTGATTAATGGCCACACCCGTTAAGGTTAACACTAAAATAAATAACGCACTCGCCAAGCCCAAGCGACGATGCCAAGGCCGGAGTATGCGTAAAAATTGAATTCGTAGACTGTTTCTAGAGGGTTTTGTCACACTAACCTGCTTAACATGGTTTATTGATTGATATGGGCATCAAGCAACAGTGCAATACGCGAAAGTTTGGTTAGCGCTCGGACCGACAACGTCGCACCAGTAATACCGTCAATGTGTTTATCAAGCTGATGTTGTTCAGTTAACTTAGCGGCTTTAAATTGATCGGTGAAAAAATCATGACGAACTTCATCACCACGGCTTTCTCGATATACCAACACTTTAGTTTGCGCAATTTGCTGATTTTTTACATGGATACCTACGGTGATCGGCGACTCTTTACCTATCTCATCCATAATCCACACAGTTTCATTGTTATGTTGCCAGTATCGCACACGCATTTTATTAAAGCGATGCGCCAAAATAGCCTCTACCGCGTGTTTTAAATTATCATCTAACCATAATACCTTAGCTTCACCGCTATTGCCGTTAAATGCCTGACTGATAAACGCATCATTTGACTGATACTGAGTCGCTGCCAGCGCGCGATGCGTTGACAAACACCCTAGACATAACAATATAAAAAACACTAACGCTGAACGAAACATTGGTACATACCATCCGTAAACAATCATAAAAATAAGGGTGCCGACAATATACTATACTGCTGACACCCATTTTAACGATAATCGACATTTAACGAATCAATGTCGTTAACCTTTATCGGTATTAGAACTGGTAACCAACACCTAGGTTAAAGCCGTCTGAATCAGCAGCGCCTGTGATTCTTTCAAAGTCAGCTTTAAACACTACGTTTTCGTGTAGCCAGTAGTTCACACCTAGGTTAGTTTGCTTTTTCTTTGTTTCTGCATTGTCACCAGCATTGTTATCCCACTCGTTGTAACGAGCAAATACCCCAAACTGCTCGTTAATACGGTAAGAAGGTTCAATGTAGAAACCATTTTGCTTGTCGCGACCTAATGCTTCAGCTTCTTTACCATCAATATCCCACTGTGCATATAACGCTTTAACGGTAAAGTCTTCAATGCTGTAAATAGCATGTGCCGTTAACAAGGTTGCAGAGGCTGTATCAACCGCAGCTTCACCTTGAGTTAAGTCAGATTGATATTGAACAGTAGCAGCAAGCTCTAAACCAGGCACGGCAGTGTACTTAACACGGCCGGTGTAAGCTAAATCTTCACCTTTGGCTTCAGATACTTTTTGACGACCATTACGGATTTTGTAACCCGAGCTTTGGTCTAAATACAAACCAGAGGTCACTGCTGTGTCAAAGGCTAAACCAGGAGCCGCTTTAACATTTAGCGTTAAACCGCCTTCCCACCATGTTGCTGGAATAATGTCTTTTTCAACTGGGTTACGCTCTACGCCATAAAAAGTATCTGGTTCGTGAGTTTCGTTAATAATACCCACTGGCATTAAAAATAGACCCGCCTTACCCGTATACATCTCGTTAAAGTCATGTTCGATATAGGCTTGCTCTAACTCAACTTCACCTTTTTTACCTTCACCAGCAATTGAGTGCTCAACTTCTAGTTCAGAGAAAAAACGGGTTGTGCTATTAAATTCATGGCCAACAAATAATACAAAACGGTGGAAATCGAATTCTTTTTTATCTTTACCCGTTTTGTTGTCGGTGATGTTGTTGTAGTGCAATTCACCGTAACCACCAATGGTAGTGGCAGATTTACTAGATGCTGTTGATTCAACAACATCAGCAGTTGTCTCTACGCGTTTTTCAGTTTGCTCAAGACGCTTCTCAAGATCTTTTAATACTTTTTGTTGTTGTTCAATGATTTGGCGTAATTCGGTTGTGTCGTCAGATGCCGTAGCGTATTGGCTAGAAAACAGGCTTAATAAAGTTGCCGCAATTAACGTTTTTTTCATTTTTTATCCTGATAGGTCAATGTGAATAATATCGTAAACTTATGTAAAGAAGTGTAAAGATTGTAAAGGCGCGCGAATTATACACATTAACTGTGTTAATACAAATTATTATCATTAAGCTTCGTGGTGACACAGATCACGTAATAAACAATTTACACCTTGCTGCAACAACTCAACCGCAATTCAAATGCTCAAGTCGCTGTCAAAAATAAATTGCCTTAATCGCCCTAACAACAAACCGAATAATTGAGGCTAATATAATTATTTGTCAGGTTTTTACAGACAAAACACGCTATGATCAGCACACATCGCTCAAGGCTTATGACATCTCTTATCACAACGGCAAAGATGACAAGCATCGCGAAAACGTTACTCACTTTTTATCGACATTAGGCAACACCATGGCTATCAGAATTAAACTTAAACCCGGTCGTGAACGCTCACTCGATCGTCGTCACCCTTGGGTGTTTTCCAACGGCATACATAATGTCAATGGTGGTAAACCTCAAGCTGGTGATACCGTTGATGTCGTGGCTCACGATGGACGTTGGTTAGGACGCGGTGCATGGTCACCCGAATCGCAAATTCAAGTCAGAATATGGACCTTCGATAAACAAGAAGAAATTGACAGCGACTTTTTTGCAAGGCGCATTAAACGTGCCCAAGCCGGGCGCGATGAACTGATTATTGAACAAGGGCTTACCGGATACCGTTTAGTTGCCGCCGAGTCAGACGGGTTACCCGGTATCACCATTGACCGCTATGCAAATGTACTAGTATGCCAACTACTCAGCACTGGCGCCGAAAAGTGGCGTGACACCATTGTGGAACAACTTGTACTGCAATACCCAGATTGCGCCGTGTACGAACGCTCCGACGTTGACTCTCGTAAAAAAGAAGGTTTAGCGCCTGTTGTCGGTTTACTGCACGGTCAATTGCCTCCTATGCCTGTCATCATCGAAGAAAATGGCATAAAAATCGCGGTCGATGTGGTTAAAGGCCATAAAACCGGGTTTTATTTAGACCAACGTGACAACCGCGCAATGACGGCTCGTTTCGTTAAAGGTAAATCGGTCCTCAACTGTTTTTGTTACACTGGCACGTTTGGTTTATACGCCGCTAAAGCGGGCGCAGCCAGTATTGAAAACGTCGATGTGTCAGGTTTAGCGCTACAAACGGCGCGTGACAATATGGCCATAAATCATCTTAATGATGACCATGTACATTACAACGAAGCCGACGTATTTAAGCTACTGCGCCAATACCGAGATGAAGGTAAAACCTTCGATGTTATCGTACTCGATCCACCTAAATTTGCCGAAAATAAGTCACAACTTGACGGTGCTTGTCGTGGCTACAAAGACATCAATATGATTGCCATGCAGTTACTTAACCCTGGCGGAATATTACTCACCTTCTCATGTTCAGGCTTAATGCAATCAGAACTGTTCCAAAAAGTAGTCGCTGACGCCGCATTAGATGCCAAACGAGATGTCCAGTTTATTGAGCGAATGCATCAAGCAAGCGACCACCCTATCAGCAGCGCATTTCCTGAAGGATATTACCTAAAAGGCTTAATTGCGCGTGTTTGGTAACAAGGTGTAGTTGTTACGGTTAATGTAGGATTAAATAATGTTAAATCAAGTAGATAATAAGACAGATATTCAAATGCGCTATTTATTTTATGTGACATTGTCATACTCTTTTAGCGTACTTAGGCCCCTAGAAATAGCGATAAATAAACGTGGCGGTAAAGTCGCGTGGTTTATTCCCCATGGCAGTGAAGCTGAAAAATTTTTAAAGCCAGAGGATGTGCGGCTACTCGATGTATACCAAGTAAAACAATTTAATCCGCACGCGACACTTGCACCAGGTAATTTTATCCCAGACTTTTTCCCTGGGATAAAAGTACAAGTTTTTCATGGTTTCGACTCTGGCAAAAAAGGCAAATTTAATATTCGAGGCTTTTTTGATTTGTATTGCACCCAAGGGCCAAACATTACCCAGGGATTCAATGCAATTAATGATGGCACTTGTGAGGTAGTTGAGACTGGCTGGTCAAAACTTGATCCATTATTTTCATTACATCCTGACACGCATCAATTTAAATCAGAAAAACCCGTTATTTTGTATGCGCCAACATTTTCACCAAGCTTAACCAGCACCCATGAGTTATATCCTTATATCAAGCAATTATCGCAAAGCAGGGAGTGGCAATGGATTGTTAAACTGCACCCTAAAGCAACCGCTGAAGAAATTGCAATGTTTAAAGGATTATCAAATGACAAGTTGCAGTTTATTGAAACGGGAGATGTCATACCGCTACTGCAAGCAGCAGATGTATTATTGTCAGATACTTCGTCAATACTCGCAGAATTTGCATTACAGGAAAAAGTGGTAGTAGCATTTAATAATCGCCGGCCTGAACAATGGATGATCAATTTTCAGCAAGCCAGCGAACTAGAAAATATGCTAGACAATGCACTACAAGGCAACGAAGAACTTTTACAGAACATAACGTCTCATTGTAATGCTATTCATCCCTATCAAGATGGCCTGTCGAGCGACAGAACATTAAACGCTATTGATAAGTTGGTTGCTTCAGGAACATCTCACCTTAAAGCCAAACCTTTAAATTTAATCCGTAGAATAAAAATACGAAAAAAATTAAAGTATTACCGATGGAGTTAATTCAGTTTTAACAGCGCAACCTAATTGGCTCGGTTTTTTACAATCTAAAAGAGTAAAAAACCGAGCCAACAAATGAAATAGCCCTAAGCATCCTGCTTCATAGAAAGTGCATATTTACCATTGATGCCACACAAGGTATTCATTTAATTAGTGGATGAGTTGTATGTGAAGTTAGCAGAGTTTGATCGTAGTGGCGCGTGTCATTTATACCGCCACAACACCTCAACAACGATGTTAGACAATGGCGCTGACCTTCGCCACATCCAAGAAATACTAGGTCATGCCAGTACCCTCACGACTCAGTTATACACTCACGTTAGGCGCAAGAAATTGTCTGAAGTTTATGAAGCGACTCACCCTTCTGCTGAAGGTGGTAGCGGGTTATTTTAGTTTGCCATAACAAACTGAGCATTCAATTTTCTATAACATTTCTTAAGCCACCCATTTCTTGAACAATATTTAGCCAACAATCTTGGGTATCTTAATTATTTGCATCACGATGCAAATAAATAGCAGGCGGGTCGATAAACATCTTCATGGCGCAAGCTCTCGCAATAGTTGCGCAAGAAAACATGGCGAGGCTGAGTGAGGCAAATGCAATTTAGCATGAGCAAACTCTAACATGATAGCCGCTTGTGGCTGCACGAGTTCGAGTTGGGTCACTTGATGCTCAGTGACTTTATGCTGTGAAATTTGGGCGCAGACGAAAGCGCCCTCAGTCAATGCCAAGCGCTTTTTGTGAGCATAAAACTTGATGTTGATAATCTATGTTTGCGGCAATAAGCGCTGATATTTAAGCCGTTCTGCTGCTGAGCAAGAATAAGCTCTTGCCACTGCTGTTGATTACGAAAGGTTTTCATTATGTATCTCCCAATAAAATATGGGAACAACATAAATCAGCAGCATAGTGAAAGGTATGTGTCTTTGGCTAGACGCTTACCTCTAAATGACTCAATCTCTCAGATAGCACACTGAGCAAGAAAAAACAAAGCCCCGCGAGTGCGAGGCTTTGGATTCAATGCATACAGCTTAATCATTTTTGCGAACAAAATTTTGAAATTCTCTAATAGAAAACATTGTAAGGAGCAATGAAATAATGAATATACCTGCTAGCCCATTAGCATTGTTTTTACTTAAACTAGAATAGCTGAGTAATTCTCTATTATTTTGTGAAACTGATAGAAATTCATTACCTCTTACTATTAAAGAAATATGCTCACCTATGATAGCACTATCTAGTGAACCACACGCGATAATGTTTCTACTGCTGTAATGTATTCCACCTTCGATAAAGATATCGTAATCATATTTTGTTTTATATTTGGTGTTTATTTCACAATTAAATCCAATAAGAACGCCTTCAACATTTTTATCAGAAGATAATATAGAGTTAAAAAATGCAAACCAAAAAAACGCCGTAATAAAGATTAAAATAACTAATCCCAAAGCTTTTAATTTACTCTTCAATTTCGATAATTGCATCTTCAACCTTATCTATATTTTCATTTAAAGTTGCTTGTGTAGTCAGGGTGAGATCGCGAACGTTTTTTAAACAAAATACGCTATCGATTAAATCTTATTTGACCTAATACAGCGTTCGTGATCTTATACTCTCTTTTCAGGAGTATAAGCATGTATATCGAAGCCTTCACAAGCCACTTTAGTCACATCATCGACCAGCGCCAAACGGCCAAGGTAACATACCCTTTAGAGGATATATTATTTGTGAGCTTATGTGCCGTCATCGCGGGCGCAGAAGGTTGGTCTGATATACATTGTTATGCTGATGGTCATATAGCGTGGTTTCAAAAGCACGGTTACTTAAAAGAAGGTGTACCTGCTGATGATACCATTGCACGAATTATTTCTCGCATTGATCCCGATGAGTTTAGTGCATGTTTCATACAATGGATGCAAGCAGTCCACAATGCAAGTGATGGCCAACTTATAGCGATAGATGGAAAAACGTTAAAAGGTTCTTATCAGCGTAATGACCGTTTATCAACGATACACATGGTCAACGCATTTGCTTGCGAAAATAAGTTAGTGCTGGGGCAATTAAAGACCAGTAACAAATCTAACGAAATCACCGCCATTCCAGATTTACTACGACTCTTAGACATAAATGAAAAACTTGTTTCCATCGATGCGATGGGGTGCCAGAAATCAATTGCGGCACAAATAGTAAAGCAAGATGGTGATTATCTACTTGCTGTAAAATCGAATCAAAAATCATTGCATGATGCGATAGTTTCGGCTTTTTCCTCAATACGGCAAGCCCCTTTATCACCGCTAGCTATCGAGAACAAACACGGTAGAGTTGAAGCGCGAGCTTATCATGTACTTAGTGCAAATGAACTTGAAGGTGACTTTAGTGAATGGCTAGGGTTACGTTCAATTGGTATGGCGATGAGCTATAGACATTGCGATGGTAAAGGAGCATTAACTTATCGATACTATATAAGTTCGGCAGAATTACCAGAGCAAAAATTTGCAGATGCCGTGCGCTCTCACTGGTCTATCGAAAACAGTTTACACTGGGTGCTAGATGCTTCAATGGGTGAAGACCATTGCCAGATTTATCAAAATCATGCAGCAGAGAATTGGTCATTATTACGCAAACTATCGTTAAATATGCTCCGCTCAGAACCCTCTAAGGGAAGTATCCCGATGAAACAAAAACGAGCATGGATGAAACCTGAGTATTTAGAAGATGTATTAAGAGCTGGTTTTGCTAGCTTGATTGAAATTTAAGCATTCATGCGGTCGCTCTGGGTTTCCGAGGCATTGAGAACAATCTAACGAATTACGGAAAAATTTTATTTAAACATAGCAAGTTATAGCAACACATATTGCCGCCCCAGCAAGAAACAATAACAAACGTGCTATTTTATTTTCACTAGGTTTCACTTTGCCAACATTGTAATGCATATCTAAGTTAAATACATATGCATACATCCAATGTATGCCTATCGAATAAATAACAGTTACTAAAGCCCAATACTCAATAGAAGTATTCTCAGTATAAAATATTCTGCTAATTACCAACCAAGCTACACTAACTGCTAAAAATAAAATTTTATATATGTTTTTCATTTTGTTATTTATCAATAATTTGAACCGCACTTAAAGTTGCATCCACAATTGCACCAGCTTCGGCTTTAGATACCTGTTGGGTAGCCTTAAATGTTGCCGATGTTATTTTACCTGCTCCTGCTGGCAGTAACGCAAGAGCAGCATCAACAGGTTTTCCTTGTATTGCATGATCTGTGGCCTGAGCTGCACTTATTGCTGTTGCTGCACCTCCACATAGAGCGGTACAAGGTGTTGTAACAGAAGCTACAGTTAATCCTACAGCAGTAACTGAACCAACAGCATGAGCCTTCTCTCTGCTTGGTGTTATCTCTTCTGCGACTTCACTTATTTCAGTTTGTACTGTATCAGCAGTTTCTTGTGTACTACTAAAGAAATCGGAAATCATTTCAATTGCTTTTTCAGTATTCCCTTGCGATTTTGGCTCATCAATATCTTCAGGTGCCATACCAGTTGGGTCTATGTATCGGTAAGGGTTATTATTCCCATAAGCATAGCGATTAAACCCTTGAATATTGCCAATACTTAAATGATCCATAGTACCATCCGGATCATTCGAATAGAAACGACCTATGACTGGATCATAGTATCGTGCCTGCATATAAGTTAACCCAGAGTCATCTTTTACATGCCCAGTAAAGCCGATGGCATTGTCGCTACTGTTTTCATCACTTATCGATTTTCCAAATGGCAGATAATAATCATAACCAGATAACCCACCTGCAGGTTTAGAATAGATTGTGTCATTAAAAGGTAATGTACTACTGTCGACAATGCTTCCTGCGCTCTCTACTCTCGCAATTAACTGCTTACCGAGTCGAACAAGGTCTGTGTGTAGGCTGGTCGTTTTGTTATATTGACTGACAAGTCCAGCTTCTTTGGTGTATACGAAATATACGGTTTTCCCATTGGCTGTTTTTTAACTCTCTTCAGATTCCCATCGTAAACGAAAATACTCGAACCTTGCGATGTTGGTTGGTTAGCTAAATCATAGCTGAAGGAGTAGATACCATTATTTGTAACATTACCTCGGCTATCGTAGCCAAAACTTCGAGTCCCTGAAGGTGTAACAACACTTGATACTTGATTTAAGTTGTTGAAATTCATGGTCGCATTATGCTGCGAACCGCCTAATGAATTACCGCCAGTAATTGTCCGATTGCGTAAGTTCCCGACAGCATAATATTTGAATGTAATATTCCCAAACGCACTGTTAGACGCTTTTAAACGGCTCAAGCCAACAATCTTGGGTGTCTTATTAATTTCGTTTAAAAAATTTTAATTAGCGAGTTGATATTTAACAACTTCGAATCCTAAGTTGGTGTAATATCACTGCTAGGTTTAAGGATATGAAATTAAGGGACTAATTAGTGCTAAAAGCGATATTGCATGGCAAAGCTGGGCGCATTGAACAAAACACTGATGAATCAGTGAGCTGGTCTAGCCTTTTTAAAGCACGTGAAGATTTACTTACTTCGACCGTGTTTGAGCGTTTTGCGTATTTATCTGATGCAGTGCAAGCCTGTTTACTAGGTCATTGGTTTAAGTCACACCATGGCAAGCCCACTGATGTTTTTGGTGAGTTTAAAGGCATCACTTATTGGCCACGCTTCTCCCTTCATCAAGCTTCACTTTCAAATCAAGTTGAGCCTGACTCAATTTTTCATTTTGATTTATGTAATATTATCGTCGAGGTAAAACCTCCTACTGGTGGTGATCAATACTTAGTGCAGTGGCAGAGAGAAATAGAGTCTTTTATTCAGTCAGAACAAGGGCAGGGTAAGGATTTATACTTTTTAGCCATTGGACGAATTAAACCAGCAGATGCCAGTAAATGGGCTAAGCCATTATTAGATAAGTTTGAGAGTTTAAAAAGTATTGCTGCTTTAGAATGGTCGGTTGTGACCGAGCAACTTGTTGAGTTAATCAATGAAGAGAGCGCAGGTTTTAACCTTAATTTGTCAAAGCAAGATCGATTTATTCTGTTTGATATGTTGGAGGGGTTAAGTTTATATGGATTGCAGATATCACCCTTTAAGTGGGCAGAGCTGAAGTCTCACTCATTGTATAATTTGTCACTGCATCATGATGTTTTAGAAGGTAATTTTGTTGAGCTAGTAGCTGGTGAGCCCCAGCCTTTTACGATGAAAAGCCTTTGGGCACACTCACTTAAAACGATTGAGTTACATTCCGTACCATCTTATTTTAAAAATATTTTAAAGGATTAAATATGCCAAATTCAGAAACTGATGATCTTTTTATTCAGGTCCGCAGCGCTAGTCGATTATTAGCTGCGTATTACCAACGCTTGTTACCAACATTAGCGCAAATTGCGAAAGGCTTAAATGTTGATTTTTACACCTGGTCACCTAAAGAGTTTACTCGCCCAGCGCAACTGACAACAAGCCCATTCGAACGCTGGGGTTGGGATATGTTGCCTGCTTTATCAACTTACTATGTATTCAAACACGTTGAAGATAATAACAAAGTGAGAGTGGGTGAATATCTGGTTGAATTTTTAGTTAATTCTGACTCTGCTGTGATGTCGAATTCGAATAATGGATCGGAACCAAATGCACTAAGTCTTTCCACCAGTGTTGATGAAGCTAAAAGTACACTAAAAATAAGTATTTATGCTCCATATAAAGATAGTGAGAAAAACTGGCATTATGGTATGTGGAATACGTGTCCTAATTTCCCAGCGACACAAGATCCCAACCCAATGCAAAATTTTGATAGTGAGGCTTATTACAGCTCGTTTGAGGTTCCACTAGCCGACGTAATGGAAGACGGTGCGGTTGATGTATTAGTATCAAGGGCGCAAGAGTTTATTGATGTCACTGTTGCGCGTGCTAAATATTTTTCAACTGAACCTGCTTAGGTGATGTATGGCTGTTCTAAATAACGAATTTTATAAAGTAGAAGCACCGGCTATTTCCCCCTGTGTCAGGATAGTTGTCGCCTAAGTTTTTCATCAAAATAAAACAGGGAGCGGTAAGTTAGTTATGAGTGAAGCACTACCCAGAAGAGCACAAGCAAGTTGTCATTAGAAAGCTCCTTGAAAGTGGCTTATCATTAAGTCAATTCACAAAGCGAGAAAATATCAACTTATCGACTTTGTATTCTTGGCAAAATAAGTATTTAAAAGCAGGTGCGGGTTTGGCTGATAGTAATCGTTCTGATGCTCTTTGAGCGCGCATAAAAAGCCTCCAATAATAGATATTAACTGGAGGCTTAATTATATGAATTTAGGTCAAACTATTTTTTCAACACACAAACAGGAAAGCTTACACATACTCCCTACTCAACCGTCACCGATTTTGCTAGGTTACGTGGCTGATCCACATCCGTGCCTTTAATTAATGCCACGTGGTATGACAGTAACTGCAATGGGATGGTGTAAATCAGTGGTGCCATGAATTCATCGCAATGTGGTACTGGGATAACCTTCATGGTGTCGTCTGACTCAAATTCAGCGTCTTTGTCGGCAAATACGTACATTAAACCGCCACGGGCGCGCACTTCTTCAACGTTTGATTTTAGCTTTTCAAGCAGTTCGTTGTTTGGTGCAACCACAATCACAGGCATATCAGCATCAATCAGTGCTAATGGGCCGTGTTTTAATTCACCTGATGCATAAGCTTCGGCGTGAATATACGAAATCTCTTTAAGTTTAAGTGCGCCTTCCATTGCGATTGGATATTGATCGCCACGACCTAAAAATAGTGCGTGGTGCTTGTCGGCAAAGTCTTCTGCTAATTCAGCAATCGCATCGTCTAACCCTAGAGCTTGCTCAACCTTAGCGGGCATTGACAGTAAGCTTTGGGTAATCGCCGCCTCCATTTCGCTAGACATGCCATTGTAACGACCAATAACTGTGGTCAACATTAACAAACCTGCAAGTTGCACGGTAAAGGCTTTGGTTGAAGCTACGCCAATTTCTGCACCGGCTTTCATCATGTAAGCCATGTCAGATTCACGCACTAATGATGAACCTTGTGAGTTACAAATAGTGAGTGTGGCTTTGTAGCCCATCTGTTTTGCTAAGCGCATTGCCGCTAATGTGTCAGCAGTTTCGCCCGATTGTGAAATGGTCACTAATAAGCTATTTGGGAATAAATGCGATTTGCGATAACGGAACTCAGATGCAATTTCTACGTTACACGATACGCCAGCCCAGTCTTCTAGCCAGTAACGCGCTGCCATACCTGCATGATAGCTGGTACCACAGGCAATAATTTGCACGTGTTTAATGTCTTTTAAAAACTCTGCGGCATTTTCACCAAAAGCTGAATCTAATACTTTACCGCCGGCAATACGCCCCTCTAAAGTATGGGTGATGGCGGTTGGCTGCTCGTAAATTTCTTTAAGCATGTAATGACGATATTCGCCTTTATCACCCGCGTCATGGGTCACTTCAGACTCTTTAATTTCGCGCTTAACTGGGCTTCCTGTTACGTCAAAAATATTGACTTCACGGCGCGTCACTTCGGCTACATCACCTTCTTCTAAAAAGGCAAATGAGCGGGTTACTGGCAATAATGCTAATTGATCTGAAGCTACAAAGTTTTCACCAAGACCAAAACCAATCACTAATGGGCTACCACTGCGAGCCACAACCATACGCTCACTGTCACGACGGTCGATAACGACAGTACCGTAAGCACCTTCAAGTTGTTTAACTGTTGCTTGAACAGCTGCCAATAAATTACCCGTTGTTTTAAGCTCATGATGCACTAGATGACAAATGACTTCGGTGTCGGTATCTGATGAGAACACATAACCTAAACCTTTAAGCATTTCTCGAAGTTTATTATGGTTTTCAATAATGCCGTTATGTACAACCGCGATGTCACCCTCAGATAAATGTGGGTGAGCATTACGTTCACTTGGTTCTCCGTGTGTCGCCCAACGAGTGTGAGCAATACCGGTACCACCAGCAAGTGGCGCTGCATCTAAGGCTGAAGATAATTCTTGTACTTTACCTAAACGGCGAGTGCGGCTTAATTCACCTTGGTTAATCACTGCAACACCTGCAGAATCATAGCCACGGTATTCAAGGCGACGCAGGCCTTCTACTAAAATTTCTGCAACATCCCTTTGCGCAACAGCGCCTACGATTCCACACATGTTATTTTCCTTTACTGTATCAATTTAAGTTAGTTGGCATATGGCGCAAGTATGACTTTTACACCATGTGCTGAAATAGTTTCTACGGCTTGTGAGCTAATGTTGTCGTCGGTTACCATTACATTTATGACATCCCACGGCAGTTCTAAGTTGGGAATGCGCCGGCCTATTTTGGTTGACTCAAGTAACACCACAACTTCACGCGACATTTCGGCCATCACTTTACTGAGGCCTGTAAGCTCATTAAACGTGGTGGTTCCCCGTTCAAGATCGATGCCGTCTGCACCGATAAATAATTGGTCAAAGTTATAAGAGCGTAATACCTGCTCTGCCACCTGCCCTTGAAAAGACTCTGAATGTGGGTCCCAGGTGCCACCGGTCATCAATAATGTGGGTTCATTTTCAAGCTCGTGTATGGCATTGGCTAATTGCAACGAATTAGTCATCACCACGAGGCCACGCTTATCGTTAAGCTGCTGCACAATCCCCGAGGTGGTACTGCCGCTGTCAATAATAATCCGATTATGATCACGAATAAGCTCAGCTGCTTTTGCAGCAATCGCCTGTTTATTAAGCGACAAAGTTTCGTTGGCTAGTTGTGTCATTTCTTGTGGTACAGGAACTGCCCCACCAAAGCGGCGTAACAATAAGCCATGGGTTTCTAACATGGCTAAATCTTTTCGGATTGTGACTTCAGATGTCGCGAACATATTGGCCAATTCATCAACACTGACTTCACCTTGCTCGTTAACCAATTTAATGATCGAATGGCGACGTTGCTGGGTATTACGTTTAGTCATTTGATTAAAAATCTTTCATATAAGTTTCGAAACGAAAGATATTTTAACAGTAAATGAAACTTTTTCTAGTTTTTAATCGCGAAATTTGAAATAAAAGTACAAAAAAACCTCTGTGGTAAGCAGAGGTTTTAGGGGATATTGCAAGTACTGTTTATTGTATTACTTGGTTATTTTTACTGGACGTTGCCAGCCAGTGATATGACGCTGTTTTACACGAGTGATAACAAGTTCATCTTGTGCAACATCTTTAGTGATAGTAGATCCAGCACCTAAGGTTGCATTTTTGCCAATAGTGACTGGCGCAACTAATTGCGTGTCACTGCCAACAAACACACCGTCTTCAATGGTGGTAATAAACTTGTTAGCCCCGTCGTAGTTACAGGTAATAGTACCTGCGCCAATATTGACCCCTGAGCCAATGACAGCATCGCCTAAGTAACTTAAGTGACCCGCTTTAGAGCCTACACCTAATACTGATTTTTTGATTTCAACAAAATTACCGATATGGGCGTCTTGTTTTAATTCAGCCCCTGGACGTAAACGGGCAAAAGGTCCCGCACTTGCTGCTTGGCCAAGTTTTGCGCCTTCTACAATAGTGTATGGCTTAATTTCTGCGTTATCGGCTATTTCACAGTTAATCAGAATAGCACCTGCGCCAATCGTGACATTATTACCTAATACTACTTTACCTTGTAATATAACATTAACGTCAATCATCACATCCATACCCACGCTCACTTCACCGCGAATATCAATACGAGCAGGATCACGTAAATTAGCACCTTCTAACATAAGTTTTTCAGCGGCGCGGGCTTGGTATGCTCGCTCTAACTGTGCTAGTTGCACACGGTTATTGGCACCTTCTACCTCAATTGCAGACTGAGGTTGTGATGTGGTTATCGCGACACCATCAGCATGTGCCATGGCAATAATGTCAGTTAAATAGTATTCGCCTTGAGCATTGTTGTTTGATAACCGATTTAACCATGCTTTTAATTGCTTACCGGGGACCGCCATAATACCTGTGTTAACTTCGGTAATTTTTAACTGGTCCGCATTAGCATCTTTTTGCTCCACAATCCCCACTACTTTGCCAAACTCTCTTACGATACGACCGTAACCTGTTGGGTTAGCAAGATTAACAGTTAAAATCGCCAGGCCATTTTTTTCACGTGCGGCGAGCAAGTTTTCGAGTGTAGATTGTTGAATAAGCGGTACATCACCGTAAAGGATCAATACGGTATCGTCGTCGTTAATGTTAGGATTGGCCTGTGCTACAGCATGGCCAGTACCTAGCTGCTCAGCTTGCAACACCCAATTAAGCGCTTGCTCACCTAAGGTTGCCTGTAATTTTTCAGCACCGTAACCATACACTAATTGAATACCCTGTGCGCCTAACGAATTCGCGGTATCAATAACATGCTGAACCATGCTTTTATGGGCGATGGGATGCAGCACCTTGGGTAAATCTGAGCGCATGCGAGTTCCTTTGCCTGCAGCTAAGATAACAACATTTAACGACATAAAATTGATCCCTTCAAACAACGTAAATTCTAATTGGCGCTATTTTAGCTTAATCTCGTGGTAAATGGAAAAGCTGACAACCGGGTAAAATAGCAATAAAAAAGGCGACCCATAATGAGTCGCCTTTTATTGCGTCAAATAATCAGATTATCTGGTGATATTTTTCTTGATGGTTTCAACTACTTTCAATTGAGCCAAAGACTTGGCCAATTCGATAGCTGCTGCTTCGTAGTTGAAGTCGGCGCCAGCATTAGCAATTGCTTGCTCAGCACGTTCTTTCGCTTCTAAAGCGGCTTTCTCATCAATATCATCGGCACGTAATGCTACATCAGCAAGTACTGAGATTGCAGTAGGTTGCACTTCTAGTAAACCACCAGAAAGGTACAACACTTCTTCACTACCATCTTGCTTGATAAAGCGCGCCATACCAGGCTTGATTTTTGTTAGTAAAGCAACGTGGTTAGGCATAATACCTAACTCACCCTCAGCGCCGTTCACTTCAAAAAAGCTCACTTCGCCGTGGTAGATGCTGTCTTCTGCACTAACAATATCAAGTTGGACTGTTTTGGCTGCCATCAAGTTCTCCTTAAAGAACTAAGCTTTACGGCCTAGTTATTTCTTTTTGTTCGCTTTCTCGATAGCTTCATCGATTGAGCCAACCATGTAGAACGCTTGCTCTGGAATGTGATCGAATTCACCGTCCAAGATACCCTTAAAGCCACGGATGGTGTCTTTTAGAGAAACGTACTTACCTGGAGAACCAGTAAACACTTCTGCTACGAAGAAAGGTTGAGATAAGAAACGCTCAATCTTACGTGCACGGAATACGGTTGTTTTGTCATCATCTGACAATTCATCCATACCCAAAATAGCAATAATGTCTTTCAGCTCTTTATAACGCTGTAATACAGTTTGTACACCGTTTGCAACATCATAATGCTCTTGACCAACAACCTGTGGATCTAACTGACGTGAAGTCGAGTCCAACGGGTCAACGGCTGGGTAAATACCCAATGAAGCAATTTGACGAGACAATACAACTGTCGCATCTAAGTGAGCGAAGGTTGTCGCTGGTGACGGGTCAGTTAAGTCGTCCGCAGGTACATATACTGCTTGTACAGAAGTAATCGAACCAGTCTTAGTTGAAGTAATACGTTCTTGTAGAACACCCATTTCTTCAGCTAGCGTTGGCTGATAACCTACCGCAGAAGGCATACGACCTAATAGTGCAGATACTTCAGTACCGGCTAGGGTATAACGGTAAATGTTGTCAACGAACAACAGTACGTCACGACCTTCGTCACGGAACTTTTCAGCCATAGTCAAACCGGTTAACGCTACGCGTAAACGGTTTCCTGGAGGCTCGTTCATCTGACCATATACCATGGCTACTTTGTCTAATACGCCAGAATCTTCCATCTCGTAGTAGAAGTCGTTACCCTCACGAGTACGCTCACCTACACCAGCGAAAACAGAAAGACCTGAGTGAGCTTTAGCGATGTTGTTAATCAGTTCCATCATGTTAACTGTTTTACCAACACCAGCACCACCGAACAGACCAACTTTACCACCCTTAGCGAAAGGACATACTAGGTCGATAACCTTAATACCTGTCTCTAAAAGCTCAGTTGTGTTTGATTGATCTTCGTATGAAGGTGCAGCACGGTGAATTTCATAACGCTCTTCTTCACCGATTTCGCCCGCTTCATCAATCGGCTCACCTAATACGTTCATGATACGGCCAAGGGTCTTGACCCCAACCGGAACAGAAATTGGTGAACCTGAGTTTGCTACCTCTAGACCACGACGCAGACCATCAGAAGAACCCATAGCGATGGTACGAACAACACCACCACCTAGTTGCTGCTGAACTTCCAGCACCAAACCATTACAGGCGCCTTCACCTGTGATCTTCAGAGCGTCATATACCCGAGGTACAGAATCTTGTGGAAACTCGACGTCCACAACCGCGCCAATTACTTGGACAACAGTACCTGTGCTCATGATTAATCCTCTAAACTTGAATTCGTTACCTAACCTAAACCGCTGCAGCGCCCGAAACAATTTCCGACAGTTCTTGCGTAATCGCAGCCTGACGGGCTTTGTTATAGACTAATTGCAGATCATCGATCATTTCGCCAGCGTTGTCTGTTGCTGCTTTCATCGCTACCATTCGGGCAGCCTGTTCAGAAGCAAGATTCTCAACAACACCTTGATACACTTGTGACTCAACATAACGAGTTAACAGCATATCCAAAATTTCTTTTGGATCTGGCTCGTATATATAATCCCAAGGGTAACTCGCTACTTCTTCATCTGACTTAGGTAAAGGTAGCAGCTGTTCGATCACAGGAGTCTGGGCCATTGTATTAACAAACTTGTTAAACACAATGTACAGACGATCCAGTTTACCTTCGTTGTAAGCTTTTAACATGACACGAACCGTGCCAATCAAGTCAGCAAGTTTTGGCGAATCGCCTAAACCAGCTGCATGGGCAGTCACATTACCACCAAAGCTTTTGAAGAATTGAACCGAACGAGCACCGATTGGACAAAAGTCGATTTCAGCACCTTGCTCTTTCCATTTCTTCACGTCTGACACAACCTTTTTAAACAGGTTGACGTTCAAACCACCACAAAGGCCACGGTCGGTTGCTACAACAATGTAACCAACCCGCTTGGCATCTCTCACCTCTAAATAGGGGTGTTTATACTCGAGAGTACCTTGCGCTACGTGACCGATCACCTTACGCATATTTTCTGCATATGGACGGCTCGCTGCCATGCGTTCTTGCGCTTTACGCATTTTGCTGGCTGCAACCATTTCCATAGCTGAAGTGATCTTCTGAGTGTTTTTAACACTCGCGATCTTGGTTTTAATCTCTTTAGCGCCGGCCATCTCTACTCTCCAATCTGGGACCTGAGGTGCCTAATGACACCTCTTGTTCATTATTACCAGGTTTGGGTTTCAATGAACTTGTCCATGCCTGCTTTCAACTCACCTTCGATATCAGCGTTATAATCGCCAGTAGCATTGATGGTTTTGATTAGCTCAGCATGTTGACTGTTCATGTATGAAAGCAGAGCGGCTTCGAAGCGACCGATTTCATTTAAAGCAACACCTTTTAGGTAGCCTTTTTCAGCTGCGAAAATTGACACAGCTTGGGCTGCAACGCTCATAGGAGCATATTGCTTTTGCTTCATTAGTTCGGTTACACGCTCACCATGCTCAAGTTGAGCACGTGTTGCATCATCTAAATCAGATGCAAACTGTGAGAACGCTGCAAGCTCTCGATACTGTGCAAGTGCAGTACGGATACCGCCAGACAGTTTCTTGATGATCTTAGTCTGCGCTGCACCACCAACACGAGAAACAGAAATACCTGGGTTAACTGCTGGACGTAAGCCCGAGTTAAACAAGTCAGTCTCAAGGAAGATCTGACCATCTGTAATAGAAATTACGTTGGTCGGTACGAACGCTGATACGTCACCAGCTTGGGTTTCAATAATAGGTAACGCGGTTAACGAACCGGTTTGACCTTTTACTGCACCGTTTGTGAACTTTTCTACATAGTTCACGTTTACGCGTGATGCACGCTCTAATAAACGCGAGTGTAGATAGAATACGTCACCTGGGTATGCTTCACGTCCTGGTGGACGCTTCAATAGCAATGAAATTTGACGGTAAGCAACAGCTTGCTTAGACAAATCATCATATACGATTAAAGAATCTTCACCGCGGTCACGGAAGTATTCACCCATTGAACAACCAGAATATGGTGCTAAGAATTGCAGTGCTGCAGCTTCAGAAGCTGATGCAACAACAACGATAGTGTTAGCTAGTGCGCCATGTTCTTCAAGTTTACGTACTACGTTAGCGATGGTAGAAGCTTTCTGACCAACGGCAACATAAACACATTTAATACCTGAATCTTTCTGGTTGATAATTGCATCGATAGCCATCGCTGTTTTACCAGTCTGACGGTCACCAATGATCAATTCACGTTGACCACGACCAATTGGGATCATGGCATCAACAGCTTTATAACCAGTTTGGATTGGTTGATCTACTGATTTACGCTCAATAACACCAGGGGCAATCACTTCAACAGGTGAGAAACCATCGTTGTCGATAGGTCCTTTACCGTCGATTGGCTCACCAAGGGTGTTAACAACACGACCAAGTAGTCCACGACCCACTGGTACTTCAAGAATACGACCAGTGGTTCTTACTTTTGCACCTTCTGCTAAATTAGCATAAGGGCCCATTACTACGGCGCCTACAGAATCACGTTCTAAGTTCAACGCGATTGCAAAACGGCCACCAGGCAGTTCGATCATTTCACCTTGCATTACATCGGCAAGGCCGTTAATGCGAATGATGCCGTCACTTACTGCAACGATAGTACCTTCGTTGCGAGCTTCACTAACGACGTCGAACTGCTCGATCCGCTGCTTAATCAGATCGCTGATTTCAGTGGAATTCAGTTGCATGCTCAAACTCCCAATTACGACTGCAGCTTATCAGACAAACGCGATAATTTACCGCTTACCGAGCCATCAATGACTAGGTCGCCTGATTTAATAATCACACCGCCAATAAGCGATGCGTCGATGCTGCAATTCAGCTTAACTTTGCGTGCGAGACGTTTCTCTAGAGAAACACTAATTTGCTGCTGTTGCTCAGAGCTTAGCTCAGTAGCAGAAACCACTTCGGCCTCAACTTCTTTTGCCCACTCATTACGGTATTCAGCAAAAAGTAGCGATACTGTTGGCAGTATCCCTAAACGACCGTTTTCAGCCATTACCTTTATCAGGTTCTGACCTTGCTCGTTGACTTGCTCACCGCAAATTTTAATAAACAGTGAGGCAAGCTCTGTACTCGCGAGAGTACCGTTAAGCAGTGGTTTCATTGAATCGTTTTCACTTACCAATGAGGCGAAAGCTAACATTTCTGTCCAGCTATCAACTGCTTTGTGTTCAACAGCAAAATCAAAAGCTGCCTTTGCGTAAGGGCGAGCGATGGTGGTTAATTCAGCCATAACTCAACTCCTTATCAAATTTCAGCAACAAGTTTATTAACAATGTCACTGTGGGCGGCTGGGTCAATCGAACGCTCAAGAATCTTCTCTGCGCCGATAACGGCTAGAGTAGCAACTTGCTTACGCAAGTCATCTTTTACGCGATTACGTTCGTTTTCAATTTCTGCATTACCTTGAGCGATGATTTTAGCACGCTCAATTTGTGCTTCAGCTTTAGCTTCTTCAACGATTTGAGCTTTACGCTTGTTAGCTTGCTCAATGATCTCGTTGGCAGTTACTTTTGCTTCTTTTAGTTGCTCAGTAGCTTTAATTTGCGCTAACTCTAGATCTTTTGCTGCACGGCCGGCATCTGCCAGACCATCAGCAATTTTCTTCTGGCGTTCTTCGATGGCATTCATCAACGGAGGCCATACAAACTTCATGCAAAACCACACGAAGAGAATAAAGGCAACCGTCTGACCGAATAGGGTAGCGTTGAAATTCACAACAGCCTCCTAGTTAGATTAAAGACAGAAGCGTTAATTAAAGCATTGCACCCAATGGGTTAGTAAATAGCATAAATAGCGCAATACCTACACCAATCATAGTTACGGCATCTAGTAGACCCGCTACGATGAACATTTTAACTTGTAACATAGGCGCCATTTCTGGCTGACGAGCTGCACCTTCCAAAAACTTTCCACCTAAAAGGCCGAAACCGATAGCTGTTCCTAATGCACCCATACCAATAAGTAGAGCAACAGCAATAGCCGTCATTCCTAATACAGTTTCCATATCTATCTCCAATATTCTAAATCGTTGTTATTAATGATTTAGGTCAAAAAAATTTTCGGTTACCCTTAGTGATCTTCATGCGCCATGCTTAAATAAACAATGGTCAACATCATAAAGATAAATGCTTGTAAAGTAATAACTAAAATATGGAAAATTAACCAACCTAGTTGTAATCCTACACCTAGAGCAGATAACGCCACGTTAGAACCATACATCAATGCAATAAGGATAAAAATCAACTCACCAGCATACAAGTTACCAAATAGTCGTAGAGCCAATGAGATAGGCTTTGCTACTAAGGTTACTGTTTCTAATAATAAGTTGACGGGTATCATTGCCCAATGGTTAAAAGGCTGAAATGTTAGTTCTTTAACAAAACCTGAAACACCTTTGACTTTAATGCTGTAATAAATAATCAGCACAAACACACCAATAGCTAAGCTAAAAGTAATGTTAACGTCTGTAGTCGGAACTACTTTAAGGTATGGCACGCCTGCAAGACTTGCTGCCCAAGGCAACCAATCTACAGGGATCATATCCATGAAGTTCATCATGAAAATCCACACAAAAATAGTCAGAGCTAAAGGCGCAATAACAGGATTGCGGCCGTGAAAGGTTTCTTTCACACTACTATCAACAAACTCAACAATCATCTCGACAAAACATTGAAATTTGCCAGGAACGCCTGTCGTCGCTTTTTTGCCAGCACTGTAAAACAGCCATAAGAACAACACACCAAGCCCAACCGAAAAGAGCAACGAATCAATGTGCCACGTCCAAAACCCTTCACCAACACTTAAGTTGGTAAGGTGATGTTGGATATAGCCCTGCGGTGTTAACGCTTCACCAGTTGCAGCCATGATTCATCCCACTTAACTTTGCTTGAAATATAAAGGTGCTATCCAGTGCACTACTAACGCAAGTGAGTAACACGTGAAAAGCGGCATAAATCCAACTTTCATGTTAATAAACACTAACGTAAACAATGCAATGGTCAACAGCATCTTTATCGCTTCCCCCCAGTAAAAGCTTTTAACCACTTTTGCTGCTGAGCTTGCCCCACTATGTGAGAAAGCTAGGGTTGCGAATACAAAATTAGGAAGTACAGCTATTGTCGCGCCTGCTAATGCAGACTGACCATATTGTGCTCCCCACATTACGAAAAATAGTATTGAAATAATACCCGCGACTATCGCTTGTACCAGCACTAATTTATAGGCTGCTAACCTACCACGACGCGCTAAAACATTACCCAACTTCATATCTCCGCATTAATGCCTTTCGCGGTCCTAATGTTAAATTTAATATATTAAACTAGCCTTAAGATACAAAAAGCCTGCAAAGTATACCTTTTCGCGCTTTGTTTGCAACTTTGATGATAGGAAAACAACGATTTAATGGGTGAATTAGCGCTAAATATACAAAAGTAAAAATTAGCGCTACGTCACAAAATTACTGATGAAAATGGTTTAGTCGGCTTTTTAGCGGATTTTACTTAAAATACCGTCTAATTCAGCGAGATTTTGGTAGTTTATTACAATTTTACCTTTGCCTTTAGTACCATGGTTGATGGCAACTTTTGCACCGAGTCTTTCAATTAACTCTTGTTCTAAACGGCTAACATCATGATCTTTAGCTGGTGTTTCGGCGACTTTAGCCGGATTTAAGGCTTTATTAACTAATCGTTCAGTTTCTCGAACAGTCATTTCCTTTGATGCGACTAATCGAGCTAAATTAGTCTGTTCATCACCCTCAATTGCCAATAAAGCACGGGCATGCCCCATGTCAATGTCACCATATTCTAACAAACGTTTAACAGGTTCGTTGAGGCTGTTTAAGCGCAATAAATTAGACACACTTGCTCTTGATTTACCAACCGCATCAGCAACTTGTTGATGAGTTAATTCAAATTCTTCTAATAAACGCTGTAAGGCTATCGCTTCTTCCATTGCATTGAGATCTTCACGTTGAATATTCTCAATTAGCGCGATAGCAACCGCAGCTTCGTCGGCCACCTGCTTAACGATACAAGGGACTTTATCGAGTTTAGCAAGTTGCGCTGCTCGCCAACGACGTTCACCTGCAATAATTTCATAATGACCGTTAGCTACTTTACGAACCACAATTGGCTGAATAACACCTTGTGAACGGATTGACTCTGCCAGTTCTTCTAATGCCTCTGGTGACATATCTTTACGAGGTTGATACTTGCCAGGTTGCAGCTTATCAAGATCAAGATGAATTAAATCACCAGCTGTCGTTAACGGTAATGTTTCTTCTGGTTGTTCACTTTTACGACTCGCAGCATTGCTATGGCTTAATAAGGCATCCAGGCCTTTACCTAAACCGCGTTTTTTTAACGTCATTTTTATATCCTACGCCTGTTTGGGTTGTGTTTGTTGCTCTGCACGACGAATAATTTCACCCGCAAGGGCTAAGTAAGCTTTGGCTCCGGCACTCGATTTGTCGTAGTACATCGCTGGGGCGCCAAAACTAGGGGCTTCCGCTAAACGGATATTTCGCGGGATGACTGTACGGTATACCTTATCACCAAAATGTTGTTTTAGTTGATCAGATACGTCATTTGATAAGCGATTGCGCGGATCGTACATGGTGCGCAATATACCTTCGATGGTTAATGTTGGATTGACCATCGCACCGAGTTTGGTAATGGTATCGATTAACGCTGTTAGCCCTTCTAATGCATAATATTCACATTGCATCGGTACTAAAACAGAATCAGCAGCAGACATTGCATTGACCGTTAGCATATTCAAAGAAGGAGGGCAGTCGATAAAAATATAATCGTAGTCATCTTTGATCGGTGCAAGCGCGTTACGTAAGCGGATTTCGCGCGCAAAAAACTCCATTAATTTAATTTCTGCCGCTGTTACATCGCCATTTCCGGCAATCAAATCAAACTTACCTATGGTATTTTTGATCACTATGTTAGCAAAGGGTTTTTCTTCTACAAGAAGCTCATAAGCGGTATTTTCAACATCGTATTTATCAACGCCGCTACCCATGGTCGCATTGCCTTGAGGATCTAAATCGATCAACAACACTTTGCGCTTTGTGGCGGCAAGTGATGCGGCTAAATTTACGCAAGTTGTTGTTTTTCCTACGCCACCTTTTTGGTTAGCTACGGCAATGATTTTACCCACAATGTCATCCTGTCTTTAAATTATTGATGTCCGGTTAGATTAATTAGCGAAAGAAATGCACTTTATTGCTTAGCAATTTTTAATAAATGTCGCTGTTCATCTAGCTTTGGTACATGCAATACAATGGTTTCAACCAGCGAAAATCCTGCTGGCATTTGCTGTAATTCTTGTTCGTTTAACTGGCCTTTTAAGGCGTAATATATCCCTTTTTCAGTTGGCAAATGATGACACCAACTGAGCATATCTTGTATCGAAGCAAACGCTCGGCTTAATACGCCATCAAATTTATCATCTGGCTGATACGCTTCAACCCGACTTTCTACTGAAGTAATATTATTAATTTTTAACTCAAACTGTACCTGTTTCTGAAAACGGATCCGTTTGCCTAAGCTGTCTAATAATACAAATTGTTTTTCCGGATTCATAATCGCTAATGGGATCCCTGGTAAACCAGGACCTGTCCCCACATCGATAAAGCGCTGCCCATCAAGATAAGGAGAAACGGCTAAACTGTCCATAATATGGCGGATTAACATTTGCTCAGGATCGCGAACCGAGGTGAGGTTATAGGCTTTATTCCATTTAGCGAGCATTTCAACAAAACCGACTAATTGTTTTTGTTGTAGTTCGGTGGCCGATATTTTCATTTCAGCTAAATAGGTTTGAAGTTGCGCAGATAACACAGAAAGCCTCGTAAATTGCATGAACAGACGGCAGTTATTATGAAGCCGTAAAAGCACTAAGGGAAGCCTTATGGCTTCCCTTGTGTTATTGAGTCGAAAAAATATTGCTATTTAGGCGCTTTTTCTCAATAAACCACGTTTTTTCAAGTGAACTAGCAAAATAGATATCGCTGCCGGAGTAATTCCAGATATGCGCGATGCCTGTCCTACGGTTTCTGGTTTGTGATTGTTGAGTTTAGCGATCACTTCATTTGAAAGTCCTGGTACTTCTTGATAATCAAGATCAAGAGGCAATAGTGAATTTTCATGGCGAATGGCTTTATCAATTTCGTCTTGTTGACGTTGTATATAACCAGAATATTTTACTTGAATTTGCACCTGCTCAGCAGCTTGTGGATCGTCAAGACCTGGACCAAACCCTTCTAACTGCATTAATTTACTGTAATCCATTTCAGGGCGACGCAGCAAATCTTCAAATGATGCTTCACGCGAAATAGGTGTATTTAATTGAGGGTTTAATACATCTAATAGCGGTGAATTAGGGTGTACCCATTGGCTACGTAAACGCTGTAATTCCAGCTCGATCGATTCTTTTTTCTTACTGAATAATTCCCAACGATTATCGTCAACCAAACCAAGTTCACGGCCTTTTTCGGTTAAGCGTAAATCGGCGTTGTCTTCACGCAGCAGTAAACGATACTCGGCACGGCTGGTGAACATGCGGTAGGGTTCTTTGGTACCAAGGGTTGATAGATCATCAACTAATACCCCAAGGTAAGCTTCATCGCGGCGTGGGCACCAAGTCTCTTTACCTTGCACCTGAAGTGATGCATTCATACCCGCTAATAACCCTTGTGCAGCGGCTTCTTCGTAGCCAGTAGTGCCGTTAATTTGGCCTGCAAAGAATAAACCTTCAATGGTTTTGGTTTCTAATGAATTTTTAAGATCGCGTGGATCAAAATAATCATATTCGATAGCGTAACCTGGACGAACGATTTCAGCATTTTCCATGCCTTTGATCGAACGCACTAAATTAAGTTGTACATCAAAAGGTAAGCTTGTTGAAATACCATTAGGGTAGATCTCATTGGTAGTTAACCCTTCTGGCTCGATAAAGATCTGATGCGATGACTTATCAGCAAAGCGGTGGATCTTATCTTCAATTGATGGGCAGTAACGAGGCCCAATACCTTCGATAACACCTGAATACATAGGGCTTCTGTCTAAGCCACCACGAATAATATCGTGGGTTTTTTCATTAGTGTGAGTAATAAAACATGAAATTTGTTTTGGATGCTGACTCACATCACCAAGAAATGACATAACAGGTAATGGCGTATCACCTTTTTGTTCTGTCATTTGTGAAAAATCAATGGTGTTGGCATCAATACGTGGCGGGGTGCCTGTTTTTAAACGACCTACACGAATAGGTAATTCACGTAAACGATTAGCTAATGCTATTGCTGGCGGATCGCCTGCACGGCCACCACTGTAATTTTGTAAACCAATGTGGATTTTACCACTTAAAAAAGTACCTGTCGTTAACACAACCGCGGGGGCTTCAAAGGCTAATCCCATTTGAGTAACAACACCAATAACTTTATTATTTTCAACAACTAAGTCGTCAACTGCTTGTTGAAAAATACGTAAGTTTGCTTGGTTTTGTAAAATATGCTGAATCTTTTGACGATACAGTGCTCGGTCGGCTTGAGCACGAGTTGCACGTACAGCCGGACCTTTACTTGAGTTTAACGTTCTAAATTGAATACCGGCAAAATCAGTGGCTGTAGCCATTGCGCCGCCTAATGCATCGATCTCTTTAACCAAATGTCCTTTACCAATACCACCAATGGCGGGATTACAAGACATTTGACCTAATGTGTCGATGTTATGGGTTAACAATAATGTTTTTGATCCCATTCTTGCAGCGGCTAGGGCTGCCTCTGTACCGGCATGACCACCACCAACGACAATTACATCAAACCGTTCATGAAAATGCATTATGCGACCTTTTATTGCTAAGAAAGTTAAATTCTGTTTGAAACATGATTCAAGCAGGACATTTTAGCACTTGCTTGTCTTAACGTGAATGATCATTTTTCATAGATTGATCAAGATGGCTTTGCTTAATAGATCTTAAAATCTTTATATAGATCTTTTTATTATGTTTACTATTAAGATCGTTGTTTTCTGTTAGTAACTCTATTTTTCTATTAAAATCAGTTAGTAGCAGTTCATTAAACCTGTGATCTGATCGCGATCAAACTCAATATAAGGTGGGGATAGATCGGGTAGTTATCCACAAGGGGGATCTTTAAGCAGATCGGGTTGTGAATAGTACAGAGTTATGATCGCTAAAAATAATAGCTTATCCACAAACTTATTATTAAAAATAGTAATTTGTGGATAAACCAGATCTAAATTGTGAGTTGTTGTTGGTTTATACAAAATAAGATCGTTAATTATGCCTGGTTTATTTTTTGCTGCCATTGCGATAACCACGCCAGCGCTGGTTCTTCAGGTACGGGATCTTGTTGAACATCAATTTGGATCTTATCCACAATTGGAGTTGATCCACACTGTAAAAGCAGATCGATTATTTTTTCAGGCCCTTGGCAAAATGTGTCGTAGCTCGAATCGCCAATGGCGCATAATGCATGTTGAACCGATGTTAGATCCGGCATATTGAGCATTAATTGTTTATAAAAAGGCACTATGTTGTCGGGTAGATCGCCTGCGCCATGGGTAGAACTAACGACGATCCATACTGAAAAGTCGCTTAATTGATCCCATTGTGGGTCAATAAATACCTCTGTTTGGTGGTTTAATTGGGTTAATTGTTCTGCCATTTCATCGGCGACATATTCTGAACTTCCCAATGTGGTACCCACTAATAATGCTATTTTTGCCATTTTTACTCCGAATTGTTGCTTAAACTGCTTGTTTAACAGCCCGTTTTAATGTGCTTTACGGTTATTTTACTCGCTCAATTGCGCTCGATGTTGGCTTATTTACACTTTTTACGCCTAAATAACCTGTTTATTTGGCCGTTTTATACTTTGTAGCGATAAAAAAACGAGCCCTAAAGGCTCGTTTTGAGTGAGTGTTAACACCTAATTAGTGTTAGTTGATCTTTAAATATTTTGCATGGAATCGCAGGTGTTCTTCAATAAAGGTCGCTATAAAGTAGTAGCTATGGTCATATCCTGGCTGCATTCGTAACTCGAGAGGATAGCCCTTTTGTTGGGCGACTTTTTCTAATGCGTGAGGTTTTAATTGCTCATCTAAAAAGTTGTCATTGCTACCTTGATCCACCAGCGCAGGCACAAATTGTTGGCTATTTTGCATTAATTCACAGCTATCATATTGTTGCCATTGCTGTTGATCATCGCCCAAATAACCACGGAATGCTTTAATTCCCCAAGGGCAATCCATTGGATTACAAATTGGGCTAAAGGCTGACACACTCGCAAATAGGTTTGGATTTTTTAATGCAATTGTTAAGGCGCCATGGCCGCCCATTGAATGGCCACTAATGCTACGTTGGTTAGTTACCGGAAAATGCGCTTCAATGATTGCTGGCAACTCTGACACCACATAATCATACATTTTATAATGCTGATCAAAAGGTGGTTTAGTGGCATTGAGGTAAAACCCTGCGCCTAAACCAAAATCATAAGCACCGTCTTTGTCGTCGGCAACGTTATTACCACGTGGGCTGGTGTCTGGTGCAACAATCGCTATACCTAGTTCAGCGGCAATGCGCTGTGCACCTGCTTTTTGCATAAAGTTTTCGTCAGTGCAGGTAAGCCCTGATAACCAATACAATACGGGTACATTTTGTTGTTCAGCTTGTGGCGGTAAGTAAATAGCAAATCGCATTGTGCAATTTAGTGCTGTTGAAAAATGAGTATATTGTTTATGCCAGCCACCAAATGCTTTGGTGTTGCTGATATTTTCAATGGTCATGGTGGATCCTCATAAAATAAATGCAGCTAATTAAAAATTAACTGCATTGTTTTTCTCTTTAAGATCAGCTTATTTATTAAAGTGAATAACGCTACGAATACTTTCGCCTTTATGCATTAAATCAAATGCATCGTTAATCCCTTCAAGGCCCATTGTGTGAGTAATAAAGTGGTCTAATTTAAATTCACCAGCTAAGTATTGCTCGACAATACCGGGTAATTCACTGCGCCCTTTAACGCCACCAAATGCGCTACCACGCCATACTCGTCCGGTCACTAATTGGAATGGACGGGTTGAAATTTCTTGGCCGGCACCCGCAACACCAATAATCACTGATTCGCCCCAACCTTTGTGGCAGCATTCTAACGCACTGCGCATCACGTTAACGTTACCGATACATTCAAATGAAAAATCAACGCCACCATCGGTCATTTCAACAATCACATCTTGGATTGGTTTATCAAACTCTTTAGGGTTTATGCAGTCTGTAGCACCTAACTTTTTAGCCAGTTCAAATTTAGATTCGTTTATATCAACACCAATAATTCGGCTCGCGCCCGCCATGGTTGCGCCAATAATGGCTGATAAACCAATGCCGCCTAGGCCAAAAATAGCTACGGTATCGCCTTTTTGTACTTTTGCTGTTTTTAGTACTGCGCCCATACCTGTTGTTACGCCGCAACCGAGTAAACACACTTCTTCAAGTGGTGCTGTTGGGTTTACTTTAGCTAATGAAATTTCTGGTAATACTGTGTATTCAGAAAAAGTTGAACAGCCCATATAGTGAAAAATAGGCTCGCCATCTTTAAAAAAGCGTGTCGTGCCATCTGGCATTAAGCCTTTACCTTGTGTGGCACGCACAGCGCTGCAAAGGTTGGTTTTGCCAGATGTACAGAATTTACATTCACCGCATTCAGCTGTGTACAGTGGAATAACATGGTCGCCCACTTTTACGCTGGTGACACCTTCGCCAACCATATGAACAATCCCGCCGCCTTCATGGCCAAGAATTGCTGGAAATACGCCTTCAGGATCATCGCCCGACAAGGTAAATGCATCTGTATGGCATACACCTGACGCCACGATACGCACCATGACTTCACCGGCTTTTGGGTACATAACATCGACTTCTTCAACCGATAATGGCTGACCGGGTCCCCAAGCAATGGCGGCTTTTGATTTAATAAATTGTGCTGACATAAATAGCTTCCTTAAACGTAAACACCATGAAATATGGATGATCAACATTACTAGGGCCTGTTGACCTTTCATGGTTGTTTTTGCAGCGAATTGTTGGCCATTACTCATATACAAGTGCGCGGCAGAGACTTTGAAGTGTAGTTATTCTACATAAAAAGTCGATAACGCAGTAAAAATGACCAACAAACGCTGCCCACAGGGTTCGGCTAAAAACGTTTTACTCTTTGTTGAATAGATTTTGCTTAGGTGGCTAGGCTTCAATCCATTCGCCTCGATTAAAACGTTTTTAACTCGAACAAAATTCAACCAGCAAAGGTCAACAGGCCCTAGTGTGTAGTGTATTTATCCATTGTATTTGTTTATCATCAAATGATAATCAGCTAGTTTTGTAAATGACTTTTACGAGAATGTAATAATGATGCAGTGGGAAGGGATTTTTGAGTTTGTTGCCGTGGCCGAAACCGACAGTTTTACTGCAGCGGGTAAACGTTTAAGTATTTCGACGGCGCAAGTGAGTCGCCAAGTAAGCCAACTTGAAAACCGTTTAAACACTAAATTGTTTTATCGCACCACACGCAAAGTATCGTTAACAGAAGAGGGCTCGGTTTATTATCAGCATTGTCGCCAGGTATTAGACAGTCTTGATGAAGCTGAGCGAGCCATTTCGAGCTTAAAAGATAAACCTCAAGGTTTAATACGCATGACCGCACCGGTAACCTACGGTGAAAAGTTTGTTATGCCGATTGTTATCGATTTTATGCAGCAGTATCGCGATATTGAAGTGGTGTGCGAATTAACCAACCGTCAGCTTGATCTTGTTGAAGGTGGTTTTGATTTAGCCATTAGGTTAGGGCGGTTAACTAATTCGTCAATGATGGCTAAGCGCTTAACTAATCGCAGCCAATATGTGTGTGCAGCACCAAGTTATATTGCTCAATTTGGGACGCCTTATACTTTATCCGAACTCAGTCAACATAATTGTTTAATTGGCAGTCACTCGCATTGGAATTTTATTGATCAAGGCAAACCTAAGGCCATTAAAGTCAGTGGGTCGTTAAGTTGCAGTAGTGGGTTAAGCTTATTATCTGCCGCTATTAAGGGGTTGGGGATTGTGCAGTTGCCCGGTTATTACGTTAACGATGCTATTGCTGTTGGGCAATTAGTGGTGTTACTCGCCCCATATCAACAACCCAAAGAAGGGATTTGGGCGTTATACCCACATAACCGTCATTTGTCACCTAAAGTGCGCTTGTTAGTGGATAAGTTATCACAAGAGCTTTAGCTTATTGGTGTGTCATTGTTTGGTAGTAGCGGTTTATTTGTGCTTTGGGCAAGCTCGATATTTTATTGATGATATCCAGGGTAATCAGATGCTTCGGCAATTGCTGCTGTAGTAGGCTAAGTTGATGTAACCAAAGATGGCTGGTCATGGTGGCGTCGGCTAAGGCGCGGTGAAACACACCATCGTTAGGCAGTTGGTGATAATTCACTAAGGTGCCGAGCTGATGATTCGGCGCATCTTGGCTTATTCGGCGTGATAACAATAATGAGCAGGCAAACTGGCCAGTGTAGTGCAGCTTATTATGCTTAAATTCGGCATCTAAGAATTTTTTATCAAAGCTGGCGTTGTGTGCCACTAAATTAAATCCATCAATGAACTTGGCAAATTGCCCCATAACTACTTTAGATGTAGGGGCATTTTTAAGCATGTTGTTGCTTATGCCTGTGTATTGTTCAATAAAGCTATTAACGCGCTTACCTGGGTTTATGAGTTCTTGAAAGGTGTCCACTATTTGGCCATCAACCAGTTTTACCGCACCAATTTCAATGGCTCTGTCACCATTGTCGGGTGATAAACCTGTGGTTTCAAAGTCGAGTACCACAACTTGATTGGCCAATGTCATGTGTTTTTTCCTTTGTTTACCAATACACTATTTACCAATACAGAAGGAGCTAAAGATTTTACCGAGCAAGTCATCTGACGTGAATTTACCGGTAATTTCTGATAGTGCCATTTGGCACATGCGTAACTCTTCGGCCAGCAGTTCACCAGCAAGATACACTTCAAGTTGTTCTTTACCCAGTTGTAGGTGGCTTGCGGCTAACTCTAACGCTTCTAAGTGACGACGGCGGGCAATAAAGCCGCCTTCTAAATTACTTTGATAGCCCATAAGTGTTTTAAGGTGCTGTTTTAACTCGTCAACCCCAAGGCCCGTTTTGGCAGAGATACGGTAAACATCGTATCCTTGCTCTTGTGACATTTCGAGTGTTTCGCCGGTTAAATCTGCTTTGTTACGCACAACGGTAACACCTAATCTTGAGGGTAAACGGTCAATAAAATCAGGCCATATATGATGTGGGTCAACCGCATCAGTGGTGGTGCCATCAACCATAAACAACACTCTATCTGCGCTCGCTATTTCTGCCCACGCTCGCTCAATACCAATTTGCTCAACGGTATCTGTGGTGTCGCGTAATCCTGCGGTGTCGATAATATGCAGTGGCATGCCATCAAGATGGATATGCTCTCGTAGTACGTCTCGGGTGGTGCCGGCTATTTCAGTCACAATGGCTGACTCTTTACCTGCAAGGGCATTAAGTAAACTTGATTTGCCGGCATTTGGACGCCCAGCAATGACGACTTTCATGCCTTCACGTATAATTGAACCTTGCTTTGCACTGGCTTGGACAGTAGTGAGTTTGTCGATAATTCGATATAAGGCACTGGCAATTTTACCGTCTGATAAAAAGTCGACTTCTTCATCGGGAAAATCAATCGCAGCTTCTACATATAAACGCAGGTTAGTGACTTGCTCAACCAGTTCATGTACCTCTTTTGAAAACTCACCTTGTAGTGATTGCAATGCACTTTTTGCCGCTTGCTCACTGGTGGCATCAATTAAATCGGCAATGGCTTCTGCTTGAGTTAAATCGAGTTTGTCATTCATAAACGCTTGCTCACTAAACTCGCCAGGTTTAGCAATACGAATACCATCAATCTCTAATACGCGTTTAATTAGCATGTCGAGTACGATTTGGCCACCATGACCTTGTAGCTCTAATACATCTTCGCCAGTAAACGAATTTGGACCTTTAAAAAATAGCGCTATCCCCTGGTCTATCACCTGGCCATCGTGGCTATTAAAATCACAATATTCGGCATAACGGGTTTTAGGTACATGACCAATAATGGCGTTGGCTACATTGGCAGCTAAGTCGCCAGATACACGAATAATACCCACTCCACCACGACCTGGTGCTGTGGCTTGCGCTACGATAGTGTCTGTTGTCACGGTAAATACCTGCTAAATCATTAAAGGAAAAGGCGGCTTATAAGCCGCCTTTTTATTCATTTAACTACTGAATGAGTTAACTGTTGAGCTTGGGCTTATTTTAAGCCTTTTTTCTCAAGACCTGCATAAATAATCTTTTGCTGAGTAATTGCGACTAAGTTACCCACTAGCCAGTAAAGTACTAGACCTGCTGGGAACCATAGGAAGAACACAGTAAAGATGACTGGCATCCATTGCATCATTTTCACTTGCATTGGATCCATTGTTGGTGCCATTGGCTGCATTTTTTGCATCAGCCACATTGATACACCCATTAATAATGGTAATACATAGTATGGATCTTGTACTGATAAGTCATCTATCCATAACATGAAGGGTGCATGACGCAGTTCATAGCTTTCGAGTAATACCCAGTATAATGCGATGAAGATTGGCATCTGTAACAAAATAGGTAAGCAGCCACCCATTGGGTTTACTTTTTCTTTTTTGTACAGTTCCATCATGGCCTGACCCATCTTTTGACGGTCATCACCAAAGCGTTCTTTCATCTCCGCCAATTTGGGCTGTAGATTACGCATTTTAGCCATTGAGCTGTATTGTGCTTTGGTTAATGGATATAACAAACCACGTACGGTTAAGGTGATTAAAATAATCGCCATACCCCAGTTACCCACAAACGATTGGTAGAACATCAATAACCAATGAATAGGTACAGCTAGCCACCACAAGAAGCCATAATCAACCACTAGGTTTAAGGTTTCAGAAATAGCAGAAAGGGCTTTTTGGTTTTTAGGGCCAACATAAAATTGTGAACTAATTTTTTGTGTTGTGCCTGGTGCAATATCATATACCGCGCCACGGAAACCGATGTTAGCTAAGCCACCAGCACTTACACTTGAGAAGATGGTGTTTGAATCAGTCGCCGGTGGGATCCAGGCTGATACAAAGTAGTGCTGTAACATTGCAGCCCAACCACCTAGTGTTGCTTTGCCTAGGTTTTTGTCTGCCATGTCTTCAAAACTATACTTTTCGTAGCGAGTATCTTGCGTTGAGAACGCTGCACCACGATAGGTTGGCATCATCATGCTGCTTTCAGATTCTCTAATGGTCTGTTTAATTTGACCATACATTTGCACTTGTAATGCTGTATCTGAAGTGTTGTTAATACTGTAATCAACGCCTACATCATACTGACCACGGGTAAAAGTAAAGGTCTTAACGTATGTGACACCGTCTTCAGCTGTATAGGTTAATGGTACAGACAGTGTGTCTTGACCGTCAGCTAAAGTGTAATTGGTTTGTTGCGCGGTAAAGGCGGCACGGCCTTTGGCACTACTATCAATACCGTTACGACCAATTAAGCCACTTTGTGCTATATAAGTATGATTATTGGTTTGTTCAAGAATGATAAAAGGATCATCCTTATCAATTTCAACTTTGTGCGTAACAAGTGCGGCATAAACAATGTCACCACCGACTGGGCTGATTTTAATATCGAGCTGATCAGTGCTAACGGTAATTAAATTTTTTGTCGCTGGCATATCCACTGGCATACCAGTCGAGTCTGCTTCTGGAACATCTGCACCGTTAATGGTTGCAGTGTTTGTTTGGGTAACAGTTTGTTGTGCTACCGGTTTAGGTGCTTTATCTGTTTGCCATTGTTGCCACATTAAAAAGCTGACAAACAGCAAGCCGATTAGCAATATATTGCGTTGAGATTCCATAGCCTATTTATTACACCTGTCATTTTTAGGGGGGACGGGATCGCTACCGCCGGGATGTAAAGGGTGACATTTTAATATGCGTTTGATTGCAAACCAACTACCTTTCACTGTTCCATGCGTTTTTATTGCTTCAATTGCATAATAAGAACAAGTTGGATCGAACCGACACTTCGGTCCCAGTAAAGGGCTTATAAAAATTTGATAACCACGGATAACCGTGGTTGCTAGCCATTGTAACGGCGACTGAGTTTTCGCCATAGCTTTTCTATCAATTTGTGTAGTTCTGCATTTTCCATTTCCATCACGCCATTTCTGACTAATACTACGATGTCGATATTAGGAATATCGTGTTGATGTAAACGAAAACTATCTCTAATCACGCGCTTAATACGGTTACGTTGGTTAGCACGTTTAACAAAACGTTTGGCCACAGTTAACCCTAAGCGAGGATGTAGCTCAGAATTTGGAATAGCGAGCAGAGTTATTTCAGCAGAGGATGCTTTGATTGGATTGGAGAATACAGATTTAAATTGCGCGGGAGTTAACAAACGTAACTCCCGCGTAAAGGTATAGCTAGTCACCTAGTTATCTACTTACGCAGATAAACGAGCGCGACCTTTCGCACGACGACGTGCAAGCACCTTACGGCCACCTGCTGTAGCCATACGAGCGCGGAAGCCGTGAGAACGCTTGCGCTTCAGGTTGCTAGGTTGAAAAGTACGTTTACTCATGATGGCAATCCGTCTTTGTTAGTGAATTTACCTTAACTCCAACATTAGAGGTAAGGGCAAAAAAGAGGCCGAATTGTAATCACTTTAATTACTATCGTCAATAACGAAAGTGGTTATATGATGAATTTCTGCCAATCTTTCTTTGACTCTGTAAATAAAAAAGCACAACAATATGTGGATAAGTCTGTGTACAGACACTATATATTGTGGATTTATACTTGTTACAGCAGATCAAAGCTGGCGTATTATAGATCAATGTGGATCCGTTAATAAAGCTGGATTTGCATGATATTCATAATAAATGGATCAAATTTGATCCACTGGGATCCTTTTTATACACACAGAATGATCTTGCTGGGGATAATTCTGTTTTTAAGGATAGCGATCATTGTGATCTCACTATAGAATACACTTCCTTTGACTAAAGATATTTGGGGATAAATAAGTGGCGGTTTCACTTTGGCAACAATGTATCGGCAGACTGCAAGACGAATTATCAGCTCAGCAGTTCAGTATGTGGATCCGTCCGTTACAAGCTGAAATGGATGGTGATACGTTGGTGTTGTATGCGCCAAATCGTTTCGTGCTGGACTGGGTACGCGATAAGTACATTAATATCATAAATCAATTTTTCACTGAACAAATGGGCAGTGATGCACCTAAGTTGCGTTTTGATATTGGTAGTCGTCCGTCTGCACGCCCTGTCGCTCAAGCCCCAATTGCCGCTAAGCCTGTGAGTAACCAAACAAGAGCACAAGTTGGTACGACATCATTTAATACTCAGGCTGAACCCATCGTTAATGCTAATCACCGCAGTAACATTAATCCGACCTATCAGTTTGATAACTTCGTTGAGGGTAAATCAAACCAACTTGGTAAAGCGGCCGCATTACAAGTTTCTGAAAACCCTGGTGGTGCGTATAACCCATTGTTTTTATATGGCGGCACAGGTTTAGGTAAAACTCATTTATTGCATGCCGTCGGTAACGGGATCATTAAAAATAATCCCAATGCTAAAGTGGTGTATATGCATTCTGAGCGTTTTGTACAGGACATGGTCAAAGCCTTACAAAATAACGCCATTGAAGAATTTAAACGGTATTACCGTAGTGTCGATGCTTTGTTTATCGACGATATTCAATTTTTTGCTAACAAAGATCGCTCTCAAGAAGAGTTTTTTCATACCTTTAATGCGTTATTGGAAGGTAATCACCAAATTATTTTAACTTCAGACCGTTATCCTAAAGAGATCGACGGGGTAGAAGATCGCTTAAAGTCTCGCTTTGGTTGGGGGTTAACGGTTGCCATTGAGCCACCAGAATTAGAAACCCGCGTGGCGATTTTAATGCGTAAAGCTCAGGAGAGTGGCATTAACTTGCCTGATGAAGTGGCTTTCTTTATTGCTAAGCGTTTACGTTCAAACGTACGCGAACTTGAAGGCGCATTAAATCGTGTTATAGCTAACGCTAACTTCACTGGTCGGCCAATTACCATTGATTTTGTTCGCGAAGCATTACGTGATCTCTTGGCACTGCAAGAAAAATTAGTCACTATAGACAATATTCAGAAAACCGTTGCTGAATATTACAAAATTAAAATGGCAGATATGCTATCTAAACGTCGTTCACGTAGTGTGGCAAGGCCACGACAAGTGGCGATGGCGCTATCTAAAGAACTCACTAACCAAAGTCTGCCTGAAATTGGCGATGCTTTTGGTGGTCGTGATCATACGACGGTATTACATGCTTGTCGTAAAATTGCGCAACTGCGTGAAGAAAGTCATGACATTAAAGAAGATTACGCTAACTTGATTAGAACTTTGTCTTCTTAATTCAGGGAATGTAGAACGATGAAATTTTCAATTGATAGGGATGCCCTATTAAAACCGCTGCAACTGGTGTGTGGAGCGGTAGAACGCAGACATAATCTACCCATTTTAGCCAACTTGCTAGTAGAGGTTAGTGAAGACTCACTTAAGCTGACAGGAACAGATTTAGAAGTTGAGTTAGTCGGTCAGGCGGCAATTCATGGCGAAATAGAGATTGGCCGCACAACTGTGCCAGCTAAAAAACTGCTCGACATTGTTAAGTCGCTACCTGAACAAAGCGAGCTAAAAGTTGAGCAGCAAGATAATAAATGGTTACTACGCTCTGGTCGCAGTCGTTTCTCATTGGCAACACTACCGGCTGAAGACTACCCTAATGTTGAAGCATTCCAAGCAGATATTGAATTTAGCCTCAAGCAAGGTGTGCTGAAGTCAATTATCGATTCAACCCAGTTTTCAATGGCTAACCAAGATGTGCGTTATTACCTCAATGGTTTATTGTTTGAAACCGAAGGTAACGTGTTGCGAGCGATTGCTACCGATGGGCACCGTCTAGCATTGAGCCATCGTAATGTTGATGTCACACTGCCCGAAAAACAAGTGATTGTGCCTCGTAAAGGGGTTGTTGAAATGGCCCGTTTGCTTGAAAGCGACGACCAGGACATTACCATTGCTATTGGCGACAACGCGATTCGCGCGATTACCAGTTCTGCAGTCTTTACCAGTAAGTTGGTTGACGGCCGTTTTCCTGATTATCGTCGGGTGTTACCAAAAGGTGGCAACAAGGTGGTTATTGCCAGCCGTAATCAATTAAAACAAGCGTTAACCCGTGCCTCTATTTTATCGAATGAAAAATTCCGCGGTGTGCGTATACAGCTTGAACCTGGTTTATTAAAGATTACCGCCAATAACCCTGAGCAAGAAGAAGCCGAAGAAATTATTGATATTGAATACGATTCAGACAAGCTTGAGATTGGTTTTAATGTGAGTTATTTGCTCGATGTACTCAATAATTTGGCCAGTGATGATGTGCGTATCACCCTGATTGATGGTAATTCGAGTGCGTTAATTGAGAACCACAAAGAAGAAGATTCTATGTATGTGGTGATGCCAATGCGTTTGTAATACGTTATTGGGTATAAACTAAATGAAAGGTGCTGTTAAGCACCTTCTTTGTCTCTACCGCTTTATTTGGCTATCACAATAGGTGTTCATGAGTTTATCGCGTATTACCATTGGTTCATTTCGAAACATTACCACCGCAACACTTAATCCTAGTGACGGATTAAATTTGATCTATGGTCAAAATGGCAGCGGTAAAACCAGTGTTTTAGAGGCGATTTACTTTTTAGGGATGGGGCGTTCGTTTCGTAGCCATTTATCGCAACGGGTCATTAATAATGATGACGACAAACTCACCCTGTTTGCCAACCTTATTCAAGACGAAAATGACTGTAAAATAGGCCTTAGACGGCATAGAAGTGGCGACATTGAAGTTAAAATTAATGGCGAGAAAGTAAAACGCTTATCTACATTGGCAGAAACCTTACCTATTCAAGTTATTACTCCAGAAAGTTTTTCTCTATTGTTTGAAGGGCCAAAAGCCCGTAGGCAATTTATTGATTGGGGGGCATTTCATTCTGACCCGCATTTTTATCAAGCATGGGTGAATGTTCGCAAGGTATTAAAGCAACGCAATCAGTTGCTTAGAAATCAATCACCTTATAGCCAAATACAATTTTGGGATAAGGAGCTGGTGCGGTATGCTGAACAAGTTACCGACATACGAAATCAATATGTAGACTCGTTAAATGAGCTACTTAAGGGTATAATCGGAAGGTTTTTACCTCAGGTTGATATTAAGGTTTCTTTTACCCGAGGATGGGACAGCAAAACGGATTTTTCGCAATTACTTGAAAATCAATATTCGCGAGATATTGCCGCAGGTAACACGGGGAGCGGGCCTCATAAAGCAGACTTACGTTTGCGAGTGGGTAATTTGCCTGTTCAAGATGCGCTATCCCGTGGACAATTAAAATTATTAGTCTGTGCACTGCGTATTGCACAGGGAAAGTTGCTCAAACAACAACTAAATAAAAACAGTATTTATTTAGTAGACGATTTACCGTCAGAGTTGGATGCACAGCATAGGCAGCTATTGCTTCAGCAGTTAACCGAAACCGGTGCGCAAATTTTTGTCACCGCAATTGATCCGCTAGCAATAGTCGATTCGTTATCTCGCCCTCCCAACAGGATGTTTCATGTGGAGCATGGGCAGGTAACGGTTATTGAATAACAACGAGAGAGAAATATGTCAGAGAATAGTTACGATTCTTCGAGTATCAAGGTATTAAAAGGCCTTGATGCAGTCCGTAAGAGACCTGGTATGTACATTGGTGATACTGATGACGGCACGGGTCTTCATCACATGGTATTCGAAGTGGTCGATAACTCTATCGATGAAGCTTTAGCCGGCCATTGTAGCGATATCACCATTACTATTCACTCAGACGGTTCTGTTTCTGTAAAAGATGATGGTCGTGGTATTCCTGTCTCTATTCATGAAGAAGAAGGTGTATCTGCTGCTGAAGTTATCATGACGGTATTACATGCTGGCGGTAAATTTGATGATAACTCGTATAAAGTATCGGGTGGTCTTCACGGCGTGGGTGTGTCGGTTGTTAACGCCTTATCAGAAAAATTACAGCTAACGATTCGTCGTGCCGGTAAAATTTACGAGCAATTTTATACTCATGGTGTACCGAACGAACCGATTAAAGAAATTGGCGATGCCGTTAAAACCGGTACCGAAATTCGTTTTTGGCCAAGTGCTCAAACCTTTTCGGATGTTGAGTTTCACTTTGATATTTTAGCTAAGCGTGTACGTGAGTTGTCTTTTTTAAACTCAGGTGTTGGTATTCGTTTAGTTGACGAGCGCGATAACAAAGATGAGTTCTTTAAATACGAAGGCGGTATTAGTGCATTTGTGCATTACCTCAACCGCAATAAGACTCCAGTAAATAAAGATGTGTTCCATTTCTCACAAGAGCGTGAAGACGGCATTACCGTTGAAGTCGCAATGCAATGGAACGATGGTTATCAAGAAAACATTTTCTGTTTTACCAATAACATTCCACAGCGTGACGGTGGTACTCACTTAGCGGGTTTTCGCGGTGCGTTGACCCGTAACCTAAACACTTACATGGAACGTGAAGGGTACAACAAAAAAGGCAAAACGAATGCAACCGGTGACGATGCACGTGAAGGCTTAACTGCGGTTATATCGGTAAAAGTGCCGGATCCTAAGTTTAGCTCACAGACTAAAGACAAATTAGTGTCTAGCGAAGTGAAAAGCGCTGTTGAGCAAACCATGGGTGAGCAGTTGAATGATTACCTATTAGAAAATCCTGCCGATGCTAAATTAATTGTTGGTAAAATTGTTGATGCTGCTCGCGCACGCGAAGCTGCTCGTAAAGCGCGTGAAATGACTCGTCGTAAAGGCGCATTAGATTTAGGCGGCCTGCCGGGCAAACTGGCTGACTGCCAAGAGAAAGACCCAGGTCTTTCTGAAATATACATAGTGGAAGGTGACTCTGCTGGCGGTTCAGCCAAGCAGGGACGTAACCGTAAAAACCAAGCAATTTTGCCTCTAAAAGGTAAAATCTTAAACGTTGAAAAAGCGCGTTTTGACAAAATGTTATCGTCACAAGAGGTGGCCACCTTAATTACTGCATTAGGTTGTGGTATTGGTCGCGACGAATACAACCCAGATAAAACTCGTTACCATAACATCGTTATCATGACCGATGCTGACGTCGACGGCTCGCACATTCGTACTTTGCTGTTGACCTTCTTTTTCCGTCAAATGCCTGAATTGATTGAACGTGGGTATGTGTATATTGCCCAGCCACCACTGTATAAAGTGAAAAAAGGCAAACAAGAACAATACTTAAAAGATGAACTTGCGCTGACTGAATACCTAACAACACAAGCGTTGGAAGGCACTCATATTTACCCAAGCCAAGGTGCGCCCGGGATGAGCGGTGAGCCTTTAGAGCGTTTGGTTAATCAGTATCGTGAAGTTGAAAAAATCGTTAAACGTCTAGAAAAACGTTTCCCGATGAACTTAACCGATCGCATGTTATATCACCCAGAAGTGACGTTAGCGATGCTAGGCGATGAAGCGCAAATGACGGCATGGTGTAAAGCCTTTATTGACGATCTCGTTGAGCGTGAAAGTAGTGGTATTATTTTTTCTGCTAACGTGATTTTAGATCCAGAGCGTAAAGTGTATATCCCAAATGTGACGATTCGTAAGCATGGCATTGATACCAGCTTCTTATTTGGTTACGACTTTTTTACTTCAACTGATTATGTGCGAATTGCCAAATTGGGCGCTGCACTTAACGGTATGATTGAAGAGGGTGGTTACGTTCAGCGTGGTGAGCGGGTTAAAGAAGTCGAAAGCTTCTTAGAAGCGTTAGACTGGACCATGAGTGAAGCCAAACGAGGCTTATACATACAGCGTTATAAAGGATTGGGTGAAATGAACCCAGAGCAATTGTGGGAAACGACAATGGATCCTGAATCTCGCCGTATGTTACGCGTTACTATTGAAGATGCGGTAGCGGCAGATCAATTGTTTACCTGCCTAATGGGTGACCAAGTTGAGCCTCGTCGAGAGTTTATTGAAACTAACGCATTGAACGTTGCTAACTTAGATGTGTAAATTTTTTTAGTGAAAAAGGGTGCCAAATGGCACCCTTTTTTGTATTTATTGCTATGGTTATAATAGTGTTTATTTAATTGCTTATAAGGTTCGTTTCTGTGGTTACTGGTTTATTTAAAAAATTATTCAATATTCGTGACCGCACCGAACAAGTTAAATTTACGGGCAAAACGTCTGGTGAAAAACGTCAGCAAACAAGTCAGAAAAAGTTTAGCCCGGTTATTGAGGTCAGTCCTAAATTAGCTGCAGAATCGCAGCTTGATTTATCTGCATTGTTTTACAGTTTATTGTTTACGACTAATCACACAGGCTCAGAGGGTATTGCCAATAACCTTGAGCGTAATGTAATGCAAAGTATTGAGTTGGCGTTAAGCTCGCCTCAAGATATTGCTGAAAATGTATTAAAGCTGCCTAATAAAATTCTGGAACTAGATAAAAAACTTGCTGACGATGAGATAGATATTCAAGAGTTAATTCTGCTTATCGAGCAAGATCCACTGCTGTGTGTCGAAGTACTTAAGTTATGTAATTCACCTGCTTTTAAAAGAGCAGAAAACGATGTAACAAGTATTCAGCAAGCTTTAGTGCTTGTAGGACGAGTGCAGTTGCGGCAATTTATTACAACGTGTTTGGCACGTGAATTAATCGATATTAAGCCAATTTATTTTAGACGATTTGGTGCTGAAGTGTGGCGACATTCAATGCAGGTCGCATTTTTAGCGAGTGAGCTGGCTCCTAAAGAGCAGCGCGATAGTATTTTTATATTAGGGCTACTGCATGATGTAGGCAAAATTGCCATATTCAAATTATTGCTAGACGCCTTTTATCAGGCAGAACCTGGTGAGCAGCCAAACTCTGCGTTGTTTAAGCAGGTAATGACCACCAAATCACTTACCTTAAGTGCATTATTAGCGCGTTATTGGCAGCTTCCATCGCACTTTGAAACCCCTTTAAATGTGTTAGCTAATACCCATGTTAAGCCTAGCGACGATATTGCGTTAATTATTTGGAAAGCGAATATTATTAGCGAATGTTCTATGTTGCTGCAGTTTGATAAATTACCTCACTCTGCGTTAGTGGTTTTATTAGCGCAAGTAGAATTAACTGAAGAAGAGTTTTCTGAGTTACACCAAAAATTAATAAAATTTTAGTGTGTTATACCAATCTGCACAAAATGTGATCATGCTTACTGGCTAACATCGTTTATCACTTTGTTATAAATGTTGACGCTAGAACAACTTTATTCCTTGTTTTAAGCGATTTTTGCTACGCAATCGCTGATCACTTATTTATTCTTGATTGGTATTAATTATTTTAGATAAGCAATAAAAAAGCGCCTTTCGGCGCTTTTTATTGCAGACATTTCACCTTATTGTAGCAGTGAAATATCCGCGACATGTAAAAACTGCTCACGAAGATTCGTTAATAACGCAAGGCGGTTATTTTTTAATGCTTCATCGTCAGCCATTACCATTACATCTTCAAAGAACAAATCCACGCTTTCACGTAAATCGGCCAATAATGTTAATGCTTGCTGGTAATCCGCATTGGCAAATAACGGTGCCAACTGGGGTTGTAACTGCGCGAGTTTATCAGCTAACGCTTTTTCAGCGGTTTCAGCCAATAGTGCTTGGTTGATGTTTGCCGGCAATTCGCCTTCAACTTTGGCCAAGATGTTAGACACACGCTTATTGGCCGCAGCTAGTGCTGTAGAGGCCTCTAATCCGCGGAAATGTGAAACTGCTTTAACGCGACTGTCAAAATCTGCAGGACGGGTTGGGCGACGAGCCAATACTGCTAAAATCACATCAACTTGAATGCCTTTGTCTTGATACCAGCTACGGAAACGCGCCATTAAAAACTCAAGCACGTCTTCGGCAGTACTTACATTGCTAACATTCTCACCGTGTAACGCTTGTGCTTTAGCAATTAAGTCGACTAAATCCAGTGGTAAGTTGTTTTCAACAATAATACGTAAAATACCAATAGCAGCACGGCGAAGTGCGAAAGGATCTGCAGCACCTTTAGGGGCTTGGCCAATACCAAAGATTCCCACTAAGGTATCTAGCTTTTCAGCCAAGGCAACCGCGCATGACACGCTTGCCGTTGGTACCGTGTCGCCAGAAAACTTGGGTTTGTATTGCTCTTCTAAAGCAATAGCAACGGCATCTGTTTCACCGTCTAGGCGAGCATAATGCATTCCCATGGTGCCTTGGGTGTCAGTAAACTCCATCACCATGTTGGTCATTAAGTCGGTTTTAGACAATAGGCCGGCGCGGCTTGCATCAGCACTGTTGGTGTTTACACCTTGGCTATTAAGCTCGGTAGCAATAAACCCTGCTAATTCAGAAATACGTTCAACTCGCGCTTTTAAGGTACCAAGTTGTTTTTGAAACACCACGGTTTCTAGGCTAGTTAAACGTGACTCTAGAGTGTGTTTTTTATCTGTATTAAAGAAGAATTCAGCATCGGCTAGGCGAGGACGAACGACCTTTTCGTTACCAGCAATAATCTGTTGTGGATCTTTAGATTCTATATTGGTGACAAAGATAAAGTTAGGTAATAACTTGCCAGTGTTATCAAATACTGGGAAGTATTTCTGATCGCCTTTCATGGTGTAAACCAGTGCTTCAGAAGGTACGGCTAAAAACTTTTCTTCAAAGTGAGCGGTTAACACAATTGGCCATTCAACCAATGAGGCCACTTCTTCAAGTAAGTCTTCTTGTATATCGGCTACGCCACCAATCTTAGCCGCTGCGGCTTCTGCATCTGCTTTGATTATTGATTTACGTAAATGGAAGTCAGCTAGTACTTTTCCTTGCTCTTTTAGTGCAGCTAAATAGTTGTCGGCATGGTCTAGCTCAAACGTGGCTTGGCCCATAAAGCGATGACCACGAATAACTCTATCTGACTTAATGCCGAGTAATTCACCATCAACTAACTCGCTGCCTAGTAACATGGTTATTGTGTGTACTGGGCGAATAAATTGGGTTTTATTACTGCCCCAGCGCATTGGCTTGGGGATAGGCAGTTTATCAAGTGCACGTTGTGCCATGTCTGCAATCAGGCTTTTTGTGTCTACACCAACAATTTTTGCCTGATGAACTAGCCATTCGCCTTTGTCGGTGACTAGGCGTTCAGCTTGGTCAACGGTAATACCGTTACCACGTGCCCAACCTTGTGCCGCTTTTGTTGGGTTGCCGTCTGCATCAAATGCCGAACTCACTGCTGGACCACGTTTTTCAACGACTTTATCTGCTTGCGCTTGAGCTAAGCCAATAATGTTAATGGCTAAACGGCGAGGTGCTGCATACCAAAGAGCAGAGTCAAAAGGTAAGTCTGCTTTGGTGAGTTCATCGGTAAAGTTTGCTAAAAAAGATTCGGCCAAAGTACGTAGTGACTTTGGCGGTAACTCTTCGGTACCCACCTCAATGAGTAAGTTTTCAAATTTCATTGGTTACCTCTACTTACACATAGGGAAGCCAAGTGCTTCACGTGCTTGATAATAAGATTCTGCTACACCTTTGGCCATGGTACGTACACGCAAAATATAGCGTTGACGTTCAGTGACCGAAATGGCGTGGCGAGCATCAAGTAAGTTGAAAGCGTGCGACGCCTTCATGACTTGCTCGTAAGCAGGTAGTGGTAGAGGTTTTTCTAGCGATAATAAGTGCTGGCACATTTTTTCGCATTGATCGAACAGGGTAAACATAAAGTCTACATCGGCATGTTCGAAGTTATATGTCGATTGCTCGACTTCATTTTGATGGAATATGTCACCATAGGTCACTCGTCCAAGTGGGCCATCGGTCCAAACAAGATCGTATACACTGTCGACTTCTTGTATGTACATGGCTAAACGCTCAAGGCCATAAGTGATTTCGCCGGTGACAGGACTGCATTCAAGACCACCGACTTGCTGGAAGTAAGTAAACTGCGTTACTTCCATACCGTTAAGCCACACTTCCCAACCTAAACCCCAAGCACCTAATGTTGGAGATTCCCAGTTATCTTCTACAAAGCGAATATCGTGTATTTTAGTATCGATACCTAAGGCTTCTAGTGAGCCTAAATAAAGCTCTTGAATGTTATCTGGTGATGGCTTTAGTACTACTTGGAACTGGTAGTAATGTTGTAAGCGGTTTGGGTTTTCACCGTAGCGGCCATCGGTTGGACGGCGAGACGGTTGCACGTATGCGCTACTCATTGGCTCTGGGCCTAATGAGCGTAAGAACGTCTGTGGGTGGAAAGTCCCTGCGCCAACTTCCATATCTAGAGGCTGGACAATTGCGCAACCTTGCTGCGCCCAATATTCCTGAAGGGTTAGGATGAAACCCTGAAATGTCTTTACGTCGTGTTTCGTCGTCATGTCTACTGCTATCAGGCTATTAATAGAAAATGGTAATGATTATACCTTGTAGAGCAAGGCAGATGTAGGTTATTTTTTAACGTATGAATAAAAACGTTAATGGAACCATACCATGCAAGTTAACCGATGTGGCTGGGTAAGTGAAGATCCTTTATATCAAGATTATCACGATAAGGTTTGGGGCCGGCCTGAATACGATGCCAAGCAGTTGTTTGCCAAGCTATGTTTGGATGGTCAGCAAGCCGGTTTGTCGTGGATTACCATTTTAAAAAAACAGCAAAACTATGAGCTATTGTTTGCTGGTTTTGAGCCTAGTTTGATTGCTGAGTTTGACCAAGACAGAGTTGAAGCATTAATGCTAGAGCCTGGGATTGTGCGTAACCGATTAAAAATAAACTCGATCATCAAAAACGCTAAAGCGTATTTGGCATTTGTTGAACAGGGGAATGATTTTTCGGCTTTTTTATGGAGCTTTGTGGGTGGTGCTCCGAAGGTGAATCAGTTTACCTCATTAAGCCAGGTACCGGCACAAACCCCAGAGTCTGAGGCGATGTCTAAGGCGTTAAAAAAACTTGGTTTTAACTTTGTTGGTCCCACAATTTGTTATGCCTTTATGCAGGCTGTTGGGATGGTAAACGATCATACTACAGACTGTCATTGTCACGGCCAGTATTAGTTTATTATACCAATTAAAAAGGGTGTTCCACGTGGAACACCCTTTTTTTGTGTAGAGATTAACCGTTAGTTTTTTTCAAAGAAAAATGGCTTACGTTTATGTTTATCACCATTAAGTTGATTCATTGTTTCTGAATCAAATAACTTACCGTTAATCATGGTGTATGTCACTTTGTCGGTACTGCGGATATCGGCTAATGGATTACCATCTATCACGATTAAATCAGCAAGCTTACCTACTTTAATCGATCCTAATTGATGGTCCATGCCAAAGGTGGTTGCTGGATTTATGGTTGCCGTTTTCAGTACGTCCATATTAGTCATGCCGCCTTGTGCAAACATCCACATTTCCCAATGAGCCGCTAAACCTTCACGCTGTCCATGAGCACCAATATTTACTTTCACACCTAAATCATTAAGCTCGTTTGCAACTCTGGCAACATTAAAATGGTTATAGTGTTCATCTGGTGCGGTGGTTCTGCGCATTGAGCGTGCATCTAAAATGTCATGTGGTACGTACATGCTTAAACGTGGATGAGCCCAGACATCGGTTTTGTCGTACCAGTAATGTTCACCCGATATGCCCCCATAAGACACAACAAGTGTTGGCGTGTAGTTAACTTTGGTCTGGCTCCAAAATTGCTTAATGTCACTGTAAATAGATGCCACAGGTAATGAGTGTTCTAAGGTGGTGTGTCCATCAGCCGCCATTGACAAGTTGTGCTGTAATAAACTACCACCCTCAGGTACTACCATCATTTCAAGTTCTCGCGCAGCGGCAATAATTTGCTGACGTTGATCTCGACGAGGTTGGTTGTAGCTTTTAACACTGAATGCGCCGACTTTTTTAAGACGCTCTAGGTGAAACTTGGCATCGTCTAATGAATCAACATGCGAGGTGTAACCGGGTAGGTTTGCACCATACAAAATGGTACCGGTGGAGAAAATACGTGGGCCAACAATTTTGCCCGCTTTTTGTTGCTCAGACGCGGCAAAAATTTCGGTAGTATCATTTGATGGGTCATGAATAGAAGTAACCCCAAGGGATAAGCCAGAATATAAAGCCCAGTTTTGCTGCGGGATAATTTCATCGTCTGCTTGACCACCATGGGCATGTGCATCAAATAAGCCAGGCATAATGGTTTTGCCACTAATATCGATTACTTGGGCATTTTCAGGAATTGCGGTATTTGAGTCTCCAACACTGACAATCTTGTTGTCTTTTACGATAACGACACCATTATCAATCACCTGATCGTTTTCCATGGTGATAACTTTACCACCGGTAAACGCCACTGTTCCACGTGGAACATCAGCTTTATCTTTAAACCCTATTGGCGTTATTTGAGGATCAACTTTTGTATCAGATTTAGTATATTGAGTGTCTACATCGGCTTGATATAGTTCAGGGCCTAATGTCCAGTACAGTTGATTATTTTTACCGTTCCAGCTAATACTTTCTCCCGCACGAGCACTTAACTGAGTGATAGGTAAGTTTGTTGCTTTAGGTCCAATGGCGATGGTTTCGCCGTGCTTAGCAAACGGAGTGACATATACTCTAAAGCGTTCTGCGAATGCGAGATGCTCCCCATTAGGTGATAAACGAAACTCTGTGGCGTGGTCGCTAGTGTAGTGGGTACGCTTTTCAAAACCATTCATGCCGATTGAAGCAAACTCAGGCGTTTTACCAAAGTCCATAAAGTACACTCGGTCTGAATCTGCACCAAATTGTGGTTGGTGACCGCTGGCGGTTAGCTTGGTAGTTTTTTTACCTTTGATATCGACTTTGTATAAACCCGGCTCTTGTGACCAGGTGCGTGGTGTCATATAACCGCCACGTGCTTTACGATAAACAATATAGTCGCCATTAGGAGAGAAGGTTGGCTCAACGTATTTACCTGGCTCACTGGTTAATACTTTGGCTTTACCGCCTCGTGCACTGATCACACTCACGCTACCTTGTTGTTGGTCATTCCAGGTTGTAAATACAATGTCTTTACCGTCGCGTGACCACTGCGGAAATAGCTCATTAATATCATCATCTAAACGAGTAAGGCGCTTATGTTTACCGTCTTTGATATCGCGGATCCAAATTTTACCTAAGGCTTCAAATACCACTTTTTCACCGTCAGGTGATACTTGTGCCATACGTAACATTTTTACATCAAAATCATCCTGATCAAGGTTTTGTGTAAAGCGCACAGCAGGTTGAATGTCGCGTTGCGTTTTGATGCTAAAGGGAATGTCTGTAATTTGCTTACTGTTAACATCAAGCTGATTAATTTTGCCTTTGGCCCAAAATATTATGTGCTTGTTGTCTTTGGTCCACGACATGGTTGGGTACACACCATGAATTGCCCATGTTTCTTGCATATCCCGATCAAGTTTGTCATAGAGTTTTGTTTCTTCACCAGACTTTAAATCAAGTGAATACAGTGTCGACTGAAAACCATCGCGTTTAATGTAAGCCATGGTTTTACCGTCTGGACTTGGCGTTGGGCGGATTGCACCACCGGTACCTTCAATCAATACTTCGATATCGCCAGTTTGGGTGTCATAACGCTTAATTTTGTAGATGCCTTTTACTGAGTCTTTTGAGTAGTGAAAGGTTTTACCTGGCGTTGCGTCCTGGCTAAAGTAAATGTAGCGGCCGTCTGGTGAGTAGGCCGGCTCACCTAAATCCTTTTGTTCGTTTGGGCGCTCGGTTAATTTAACACCTTCACCGCCAGCCACGTGATACATCCAAACTTCACCAGCACCTAAGCTGCGTGTGCCAGTAAAATGTTTACGTGCCACTAGGTACTGAGAATCTGGGCTCCAAGCTGGGCTATTCAGTAATCTGAAGGTTTCTTTAGTGACTGGATGTGGATTTGAGCCATCTGCGTTCATAACCCAAATATTATCGCCACCATCTTCATCACTTGTGAAGGCAATGTATTTTCCATCAGGGCTGTAAACAGGCTGCATTTGCCAGGCGATTCCCTGCGCTAATGGTTTGGCTTCGCCGCCCGAGATTGGCATTTGATAAATATCACCTAGTAGGTCAAATACGATATGTTTACCGTCTGGCGATACGTTAACATTCATCCATGTGCCTTCCGTCACATTGATGTCAATTTGAGTTAGTGGTGCTTTTTCTGGTGCATTGACTTGCCATTTGGCTTTTTCGTCTTCGGCAAAGGCAATATTAGAAAGCCCCAGAGAAAGGGCCACAGCTGTATAAAGTGGAGTTATTTTTTGCGTTAACATGGCGTAGATTATCCGTTGTCGTTTTACTTTTGTGGATTTAATCAAGCTCAATACTCGTCTAATTTTATGATGTACAATAGAATTAGACCATTCGTATATGGCTTTATTGCGAGTGTTTTTTTTAGAATGACCCTTTATCGCATAATTCGTCGATGAGGTGTACAACAAATCTGTTTCAATTGATGACAGAGGTTAACAAAAATGCCTATTAGTGATTAACAGGCATTAAGTTATGGCTGGTAGAGTTTAGTACAAAAAATGTGATGAGGTCGTAATGCTAGTCGATGGTGATGATGTCATTAGGTTGTATTATTCCCGCTTGAATTACACGACAAGTCACACCACCACGCCAGTCTGGTGTTAATGCTTGTTCTAGTCCTGTATGAGCCATTTCCATTTTTTTACATGGATCGGTCTCTCCTGTGATTTCAAGTTTTAACTCTGTACCAATTGAAATCGTTTTACCCACATCATCAGCACTAAATTCATAACCATCAATTAATAGATTTGCTCTTCGTGTTAACCAATCTAAATCAGCATTAACTTGTTGACAGGCTTTTTGCCATTGCTGTTTTGACATGACGGTCACTTGTCGTTTTCCAGGTCGACCAAAAATATCGTTTTCGACTCCGCGCTCTAATGTCACATTGGCACAAAATGTCGGTTTCATTACGCCGCGTTTTGCTGTTTTATACGCAATCGCTTCCAATGTGATGTTCATCAATTACAGTCCTTTCTTTAATAAATAATGGTATGGCGTTTTGCTCGTATCACTGGCAACTAGGGTATGGTCCATGAATTCACAAAAACTTGGAATATCTCTAGTGGTGGCTGGATCATCTGCAATGATTAATAAGGTTTCACCTTCAGCCATTTTGCGAACGGTTTTACGGATCATCATTACAGGTTCTGGGCAGCGTAAACCAAGTGCATCGAGTTGGTGTTGTGCTTGAGCGTAAATATTAGTCATTACAGTCAATCTATATTAGCGGATCTCATTAGCGCTAATGTTACTCTTGTCATGTAAACTTGCCAAGTTTGCTGAGCCAGTAATGCGTTTTTGTTATTGTTAATCGTTTTTAATTTTTATAAAAGATGTTTCACGTGGAACATTAGCCAAAGCAGAAAAATTCAAAAATAAAAAAAACGAGCCCAAATGGCTCGTTTTCGTGTTTATTTGTCAACTGAGTTTGGCTCAGTTGACAAATAAAATGGTTTTTACACGCGCTCAAATACTGTCGCGATACCTTGACCTAAACCAATACACATAGTGGCAAGACCAAGCGTTGCATCTTTCTCTTCCATTAGGTTGATTAGTGTCGTTGAAATACGAGCACCAGAACAACCCAGTGGATGGCCTAATGCAATTGCACCACCGTTAAGGTTAACTTTTTCGTCGACAACATCTTGCAAGCCAAGATCTTTAACACAAGGTAAAGACTGTGCGGCAAATGCTTCGTTTAATTCAACAAGATCTAAATCGGCAATAGACAGACCAGCACGCGCGAGTGCTTTTTTGGTTGCAGGTACTGGACCATAACCCATAATTGCTGCGTCACAACCGGCAACCGCCATTGAGCGAATACGGGCACGGATGGTTAGCCCTAAAGCACGCGCTTTAGATTCTTCCATCACTAACATTGCAGAAGCACCGTCTGATAACGCCGATGATGTACCAGCAGTGACCGTACCATTGGCTGGGTCAAATGCTGGGCGTAAGCCGGCTAAAGACTCTAATGATGTTTCTGGGCGGATTACTTCGTCAGTCATGACTTTAATTAACGCACCGTTGGCATCGTGGCCTTCAACGCCCCAAATTTCTTTAGCAAAGCGACCTTCGATGGTGGCTGCATGGGCACGCTGATGTGAACGTACTGCAAACGCATCTTGTTGCTCACGAGTAATACCGTGCATTTTACCTAACATTTCAGCGGTTAAGCCCATCATGCCAGATGCTTTAGCAACGCGATTTGCTAGGCCTGGATGAAAGTCTACGCCATGGTTCATTGGTACATGACCCATGTGCTCAACACCACCAATAATAAAGGTGTCGCCTTGACCTGTCATAATGGCGCGAGCCGCTTGGTGAAGGGCATCCATTGATGAACCACATAAACGGTTTACCGTTACAGCACCAGCCGTTTTAGGAATACCTGCTAATAATGATGCGTTACGGGCAATGTTAAAACCTTGCTCTAGTGTTTGTTGTACACAACCCCAAATAACATCTTCAATGTCGTTTGGGTCTAGTTGCGGATTACGCACTAGCAGTGCTTTCATTAGTTCTGCAGACAATGTTTCTGCACGTACATTTCTAAATACCCCAGCCTTAGAACGGCCCATTGGGGTACGAATGCAGTCTACGATAACAGCTTGTTTCATGATTTAATTCCTTTCCCACTGATTAGGCTTGGTAGTAACTACCGTTGTTGGCTGCAAGTTCACGCATTGCATCGGTGACTTGATATAAGCCGCCAAGGTGTGCGTATTTGTCTGCTAGGGCAACAAAGTTTGCTACGCCCATTGTGTCTAAATAACGGAATACACCGCCACGGAATGGAGGGAAACCAATACCGTAAACTAGACCCATATCGCCTTCAGCAGGTGATGCAATAATGCCTTCTTCTAAACAACGAACCGTTTCGATGATCATTGGGATCATGCAACGAGCGATGATTTCGTCTGACTCAAATGCCTTTAATGCGCCAAACTCTGTACTGAGTAGTTCGTAGCTTGTTGGATCAATGTCTTTTTTCGGTTTACCGCGACTGTCAACTGAATAAGCATAAAAGCCTTTGGTATTCTTTTGGCCTAGGCGCTTGTTTTCAAACATAATATCAATAGCATCTTTGCCATTTTTACCCATACGATCTGGGAAGCCTTCTGCCATTACAGCCTGAGCGTGATGGCCGGTGTCTAAGCCTACAACGTCAAGTAAGTAAGCTGGGCCCATTGGCCAACCAAACTGTTTTTCCATGACTTTATCAACGGCAGCAAAGTCTGCGCCTTCAGCAAGTAAACCGCTGAAGCCAGCAAAGTATGGGAACAGCACGCGGTTAACGAAGAAGCCTGGGCAGTCGTTTACTACGATTGGGGTTTTACCCATTTTGCTTGCGTAAGCTACAACTGAAGCAATGGTTTCATCTGAGCTGTGCTCGCCACGGATAACTTCAACTAATGGCATTTTATGCACTGGGTTAAAGAAATGCATACCGCAGAAACGTTCTGGCTTTTTGAGGCTTTTTGCAAGTAAGTTGATTGAGATAGTTGAAGTGTTCGATGCAATAATAGCGTTTTCAGACACATAATCTTCAACTTCAGCCAATACCGTTGCTTTCACTTTTGGATGTTCAACAACCGCTTCAACAACGATGTCACTGCCTTTAATCGCGGCATAGTCCAACGACGGCGTAATATTGTTTAATACTTTCGCCATTTTCTCTGGCGTAGAACGACCACGAGACACTTGTGTGGTAAGAATTTTAGCCGCTTCGTTTAAGCCTAAATCTAAGGCAGGCTGAGCGATGTCTTTCATCACAATAGGCGTGCCTTTACTGGCGCTTTGGTAAGCAATACCACCGCCCATAATACCTGCACCTAATACCGCTGCTTGGTTTACATCTGTTGCTAATTTGCTGGCTTTTTTAGCTTTGCCTTTAACGAACTGGTCGTTTAAGAAAATACCAATTAATGCTTGAGCAACATCAGTTTTCGCAAGTTTAATAAACGCTTGAGCTTCTACTTTTAACGCGCCATCACGGTCTAATCCCGCTGCTTGTTCAACAACATTCACGGCCGCCATTGGCGCTGGGTAATGTTTACCAGCCACAGAGAACACCATGCCTTTAGCTGTAGCAAAAGACATCATGGCTTCTAGTTTTGGTAACTGTAGTGCTGATTGTTTTTTGGTGCGGCGAGCTTGCCAGTCAATATTGCCATTAAGTGCATCATGCAGCATTTGTAATGCTGTCGCTTCTAAATGTTCTGGTGCAACCACGGCATCAATAGCGCCGACTTTTAATGCATCTTCTGGACGTTGATCTTTTGCGGTGGTTATCCACTCAAGGGCATTATCTGCACCAATAACACGTGGTAAACGTACTGTGCCACCAAAGCCTGGGATAATACCTAGCTTGGTTTCTGGTAGTCCAATGCGCGCATTAGTGTCTGCAATACGTAAATCGGTGGCTAAAATGGTTTCGCAACCACCGCCTAATGCAAAACCATTGACCGCAGAAGCAGTTGGGAATGGTAAGTCTTCAAGCTTGTTAAATACCGCGTTAGCCTGCTCAACCCATGCGAGTAACGTTGCATCATCTTGCTGGAATAGACTCAAAAATTCAGTAATATCAGCGCCAACAATAAAAGTGCTTTTTGCTGATGTCAGCAATAACGCTTTAATGTTAGTGTTTTGTTTTATGCTGTCTAATGCAGCATCTAACGAGGCTAGAGTTTCTCTATCGAACTTGTTTACCGAACCCTGTGCGTTAAAGCACAGTTTGGCAATATTATCTTCAAGTAACTCAACCTGAATGGTAGGGCTTTGGTAGATCATTGCTTGCTTCCTTATTGCTTAAAAGCGACTTCCACATCTTATTTACTGTGCAGTTATCAAGCTTGAATCACAGCAGTTTCGGCCATCTATTGACCAGCTAATTGTCAGTGTGCGACTAAATGAGAAAAATTACAACACCCAATTTAAACGGCCGTTTAATTTTTTATCATCTAGCGATGAGTTTTTCTGTTTGTGATAGACTTATTGGGTTAAAACTTATGGAAGGGATAGTCAATGGAACAGTTAGCTTATCTATATCATGCGCACATGACAGAGTTAAATCGTCGTGTTGCCGATATTTGTCTGCGTGAAAATCTTTCTGGTTTGGTGATTCACTCTGGCCAGCCACATCGACAGTTTTTAGATGATTTAAATTATCCCTTTAAAGTTAATCCACAATTTAAAGCTTGGTTACCCATTTTAGATACACCCAACTGCTGGGTGATTGCAAATGGCCAAGATAAACCCACATTGGTGTTTTATCGTCCTGTTGATTTTTGGCATAAAGTGAACGATGTCCCCCACGCATTTTGGACTGAACATTTTAATATTCAATTATTGACCAAGCCTGATCGAATTGCCGATTATTTACCAAAAAATATTGAGTCATGGGCTTACATTGGCGAGCATTTAGACGTTGCTGATGTACTGGGTTTTTCTGCTCGTAATCCTGATGCGGTAATGAATTACTTGCATTATCATCGGGCCGATAAGACTCAGTACGAACTCGAATGTATGCGCCGAGCTAACCAGATTGCCGTAAAAGGTCATTTGGCGGCGAAAAATGCGTTTTATAATGGTGCCAGTGAGTTCGACATTCAGCAGCGCTATTTACTTGAAATTGGCCAGGGCGAAAATGAAGTACCATACAGTAATATTATTGCGTTAAATCAAAATGCGGCAATTTTACATTACACGGCATTAGAGCATACAAAACCCGCACAGCGGTTATCGTTTTTGATTGATGCCGGTGCAAATTTTCACGGCTATGCGGCCGACATTACGCGCACATATTCATTCGAAAAAAACCGGTTTTATGAGCTCATTGTTGCGTTAGATAAAGTGCAGCAGACGATTATTGGGCAAATGAAACCAGGTGTTAAATATGTCGATCTCCATATCGCAACCCATCATTATATTGGCCAATTATTAATTGATTTTGAGTTAGCCAGTGGCACTGTCGAGCAGTTAGTTGCTGATGGCGTCACAAGTGCATTTTTCCCGCATGGGTTAGGGCACATGTTGGGGTTGCAAGTTCATGATATGGGCGGGTACTCCCATGATGAACGTGGCACACATATCGCAGCACCAGAAGCACATCCTTTTTTACGTTGCACAAGAATGCTAGCAGCAAATCAAGTGCTGACGATTGAGCCTGGTCTGTATATTATTGACACCTTACTTGAGCAATTAACGCCAACGGCTAAAGGGCTTATTAATTGGACTACGGTTGATGAGTTAAGACCATTTGGTGGGATCCGCATTGAAGATAACGTTATTGTGCACCATGACCGTGTGGAAAACATGACAAGAGAGTGTGGTTTAATTGATTGAGTCTTATTTAATTCCACAATCTAACGTATTGATAGAAGAAGAGATAAAGCACAGCCGCTTTATCTCTTTGTTGTTTCATTGCCCAGATCAACAAACAATGAAGTTAGTACTTACTGACATAAAGCTGCAATATCCTGGAGCCAGTCATTATTGTTATGCTTTTGTAGCCGGTAGCCCCGAAAATACGATAGATATGGGCGCAAGCGATGATGGCGAACCTGCTGGCAGTGCTGGTAAACCTATGCTGGCGTGTTTACAAGGCGCCAATGTAGGTGAGCTTGGTGCGGTTGTTGTGCGCTATTTTGGCGGCACTAAGCTAGGTGTTGGCGGCTTAGTGAGAGCTTATACTTCGGGTATCAAGCAAGGACTGACGAAATTACAGACTCAGATTAAGCATTTAAGGTACCCAGCACGGTTAATATGTCACTATGCTCAACTGACGGATGTCGAATACTTAATTGCTCAATATGACGGTGAAGTGTTAGATAAACTGTTTACGGATAGGGTTGAAATACATTTTGCGTTGGCTAAATCACACCATGATGTGTTCAACCAGGCACTTGCGACATTGACTCAGGGTAACTTACAAGTGAAGTTTACAGTTTGAGCTATGACTAACTTATGCCAAAATGTCATTCAATTGTTAAATTCGACGTTGTACAACCTAAACAGAATCCTTAATGCAATATAAAACAATTATTAGAATCACCGGTTTGCTGATGGGATTATTTTCAATCACCATGCTGCCGTCAGCATTAGTGGCTATCTTATATAAAGATGGTGGTGGTACTGCGTTTATTCAGGCCTTTTTTGTCAGTATCTTTTTGGGTTTTTTATTATGGTACCCCAATCGTCATCAAAAAGGTGATTTACGCACTCGAGAAGGCTTTCTAATCGTCGTGCTGTTTTGGACGGTTCTGGGTTCCATAGGGGCGTTGCCATTTATATTTGCCAATGAGCCTGATCTGAGCTGGACTGACAGTTTTTTTGAATCATTCTCTGCCCTGACAACCACGGGCGCGACCGTGATTGTTGGCCTAGACGACCTGCCTAAATCCATTTTGTTTTATCGCCATTTACTGCAGTGGATGGGCGGTATGGGTATCATTGTACTGGCGGTGGCTATTTTACCACTGTTAGGGATTGGTGGCATGCAGCTGTATAAAGCTGAAGTGCCCGGACCGGTAAAAGATACCAAGGTCACACCACGAATAGCCGAAACAGCTAAAGCATTGTGGTATATCTACTTTATGTTAACAACGGCGTGTGCATTAGCATTTTATTTTGCAGGTATGGATGCTTTTGATGCTATTTGCCACTCATTTTCTACGATTGCTATTGGTGGGTTTTCTACCCATGATGCCAGTTTAGGTTATTTTGACAGCCCATTAATTAATGTGATTTGTGCGGTCTTTTTGCTGATAGCAGCTGTGAATTTTAGTCTGCATTTTGCCGCATTTAGTTGGCGTGGCATTAACTTTAAAATCTATTTCAGGGATGCCGAATTTAAAGTGCTGATTGCGGTGCAATTGGTATTAACGGCCATATGTTTTATTACCCTATATCAGTCAGGTATTTACGACTCTGCAGAACAAACCCTAGATTATGCTTTTTTCCAAGTGGTTTCTATTTCGACAACAGCGGGGTTTGGTACTGAAAGCTTCCATTCCTGGCCATTGTTCTTGCCTATTTTACTTATCTTTTCGAGCTTTATTGGTGGTTGTGCGGGTTCTACTGGTGGCGGGATGAAGGTTATTCGTTTAATTTTGCTGGTTTTACAGGGCTCTCGCGAGTTAAAGCGTTTAATACACCCCAAGGCCATGTACTCAATTCGAATTGGCTCTAACGCACTACCAGACAGGATTATTGATGCGGTATGGGGCTTCTTTTCTGCTTATGCTTTAGTGTTTGTTGTCTGTATGGTCATTTTAATGGCAATGGATATGGATGCGATTACAGCATTTAGTGCCACCGCAGCAAGTTTAAATAACCTTGGTCCTGGCTTAGGGGATGTTGCATCAAATTACGCCAATGTGTCTGATGGTGCAAAATGGGTATTGGTTGTTGCCATGCTGTTTGGCCGTTTAGAAGTGTTTACCTTATTGGTGTTATTCACACCGACATTTTGGAAAAATTAATGTTAAAAACAGTCATCTTATATTCGACGGTTGATGGGCAAACCCAAGCTATTTGTCAACGCATTGGGCAAGTACTCGCAGAAAGTGGCGAACAAACTAGCTTGGTTAATCTTGCGAGCATGACGCCTGAACAGTTAGTTGATGTAGATAAAGTAGTGATTGGCGCCAGTATTCGTTACGGCAAACACCGACCCGAATTATTTAAGTTTGTAGAACAACATAAGGACTTACTAGATAGTAAGTTAACCAGTTTTTTTACCGTCAATGTTGTGGCGAGAAAAGCCCTTAAAAACACCCCAGAAACTAATCCTTATATGCAAAAGTTTTTAACGCTGTCGGCGTGGACGCCAAAGATGTTAGGGGTTTTTGCAGGTAAGATTGACTATCCACGTTACCGTTTTTTCGACAAGGTTATGATCCGTTTTATTATGTGGATGACGAAGGGGCCGACAGATACCAGTGGCACTTTTGAATTTACCGATTGGGCTAAGGTTGACGACTTTGCTAAGCAGGTCGCAGCGCAAAAATGTTAACAAAAATTGCGCCTATAAGCATGGCTAGGCGCAATAACGACGATGAAGAATGGATATCACCTCGGTGACTTGCTCATTTTTAAGGGTGTAATACACCACCTGTGAGCTTTTGCGTGTATTTACTAAGTCTTGTGTGCGCAGTACTGCTAAATGTTGTGACAAGGCCGACTGACTGAGTGGAACCGTTTCATTTAACTCAGTGACACTGTGTTCTTTTTCCAGCAACAAACACAAAATCATTAATCGATAAGGGTTAGCAATCGCTTTGAGCCATTGCGCGGCTGTCTCTGCATTGGTAAGCATGGTCGCGACATCGATATCTTGTTGCATGTGTGTTCCTATCTGTTGAACGTGGGTCAGTTTAATCATAACTGCCTATCTAAAGTCATCATACTGCCGCGCTTTGCAGATCTCAATTTTAACTATTAAATATATGAGCTATTTCTAATTTGTGATCATTGCAGAGGTTTATAAAGCGCATTTTTGCCACACTGAGGCCAATTTAACAGCACTGAGAGCGTTTTATGGCCAATATATTAGTCCTTTACTATTCTCGGGGCGGTCATACCGCTCTAATTAGCGATGCCATCGCTAAACAAATACTTGCTAATGGTGATCAGTGTGATGTGATGAGCATTCATGACAGTAAACAACACCCCATAGACTGGTCAAAATACCATGCTGTTGCGTTGGGGGCCTGTGTACTTTATGGTTCATATCATAAGTCTGTGTTTGAGTTTATTCAGCAGCATCAACAGGCGTTAGCGAACATGCCAAATAGCTTTTTTTGTGTCAATGTGGTGGCACGTAATCCTGAAAAGCGCATCCCAGAAAACAATAAATACTTACAGAAGTTTTTAACCTTGTCGGCTTGGAAACCTCAAGATGTTAAGATCATTGCCGGAAAAGTAGATTACCCATCCTGGCCTTGGTACGACAGTTTAATGATTAGATTGATCATGAAGATGACTAACGGACCCACAGATCCCACCGCCATTATTGACTACACAGATTGGCAAGATGTAAAAGCTTATGGTGATCATATTGCCTGTTTAGCGAAGGTTTAGTTGAGCTAAAAGCGCCAAAATTTAGGATGAAATAATACTGCTATAGTCAGGATTTCAAGACGGCCTAATAGCATTCCAATTGCTAGGGCCCATTTGGCAATATCGGGTAAGGGGGCAAAGTTACCCGCAGGGCCAATAATTGGCCCAAGCCCTGGGCCGACGTTTGTGACGGCTGTAATAGCACCCGTAAAACTGGTCATTGGGTCTAATCCTGTTAGCACTAAAATAAGCGACAACCCAATAATCACAATAAACATCAACATAAAAAACGCCATAATAGAGCGGACAATGTCATCTTTAATTCGGTGGCCGTTGTATTTTTCTTTAAACACACCATTTGGATGAAATTGTTGCTTTATTTGCTGACGCATAATAGAAAAGGCGATTTGAAAGCGAAAAATTTTAATCCCGCCAGATGTCGAACCTGAACAGCTGCCAATAAACATTAAGAATAAAAACGCTACGCTGGCGACGGCACCCCAGGATTGGTAATCTGTTAACCCGTATCCTGTTGTTGTAATTACTGATATCACGTTAAAGCTAGATAGCCTCAGAGCATCCATAAAGTCCATGTGCTGATGTTGCCATAACCAAAATGCTAATGAACAAGACACCAGCAATACAAACAATAAAAAGCCTTTTACTTGCTGATCATGCCATACACGTATACTACGTTGTTGGACTGATTGGACAAACATCATTAACGGCAGACCTCCAGCCAGCATAAATACGATACCAACCCAATGGGCTTGTGGTGAGAATGCCGCCATGGAGCGGTCTGATGTTGAGTAACCGCCAGTTGATAAGGTTGTCATTGCGTGGTTGATGGCTTCAAACCAGTGCATTCCTGCTAAGTGGTAGGCAAGTGCACACAGCAATGTGAGTACGCAATAAACCTGAAATAAGTGTTTGGCCATGTGCTGGGTGCGCGGCATGGTTTTGTCGCTCCAGTCGGATGATTCTGTTCTAAATAACCGCATACCACCGACGTTAAGAAACGGTAATACCGCTACCGCCATTACAATAAAGCCAATACCGCCTAACCATTGCAGCAGTGAGCGCCACACTAAAATACTGTGGTCCATGGTGTCTAAGCCGCTTAATACGGTCGAGCCTGTAGTGGTGATACCTGACATGGTTTCAAAAAAAGCATCGGTATAGTTGATGCCGTGATACAAGGTGAATGGTAATGCTGCAAATAGACTGACGATAAACCAGGTGGCACTGGTTAACATGAACATGTCACGGATGTTGAGGGTAAACTGATGGTTCCGACCATTTTGCAGGCAAAGTATAGCTATTAGGCCAGTGAATAGGCCCGAAATCATAAAATCGCCAATGGTTTCTTCGCTATAAAATAGCGCAAATGCCATTGGCACCAACATAAACCCGGTGAGTATTGAGAGAAAAATACCCAGAATAAAGATAAGTTGTTTTATGTTAAACATAAAAACCTAAAAGAAAAATGCACTCGGTTGGAACAGTTTTTCTACATCGCCAATAAACTTTTTATTCACTAAAAATAAAATCACATGGTCGCCTTGCTCGATAACCGTTTTGTCATGACCCATGAGCACTTCATCATTGCGCACAATCGCACCAATGGTTGTGCCAGGTGGGAGTTTGATTTCACCGATTTGCTTACCAACCACTTTTGAGGTGCTTGAGTCGCCATGAGCGATAGCTTCTATGGCCTCAGCGGCACCGCGACGCAGTGAGTAAACATTACATATATCGCCTTGACGGATATGCGTCAGTAGTGCCGAAATGGTGGCTTGTTGTGGTGAAATGGCAATGTCGATATTGGCTTCTTGCACAATGTCGACATAGGCTTCGCGTTGGATCAGCACCATGACTTTTTTGGCGCCCATACGTTTTGCCAGTAATGCCGACATAATGTTGGCTTCGTCATCATTGGTAACGGCAATAAACACATCGGTTTGGTCAATGTGTTCTTCAAGAAGTAATTCTTGATCGGATGCATCGCCACAAAAAACCGTGGTTTTTTCGAGTTTTTCTGACAGTTGTTCGGCGCGTTCTTGGCGATGTTCAATTAATTTTACTGAGTGGGTACGTTGCAATTTTTGCGCGAGGCCAAAACCAATGTTACCGCCACCGGCAATCATAATATTGCGGTATGAGTTATCGAGTTTTTGCATTTCACTCATTACCGCGCGAATATGGCGACTGTCTGCAACGAAAAATACTTCATCATCAGCTTCAATAATGGTGGTGCCTCGCGGCATAATCGGCCTACCTTGCCTAAAAATCGCCGCAACTCGGGTATCAATGTTGGGCATGTGCTCACGCAGTGTGGCTAAGGCATTACCAACTAATGGGCCGCCATAGTATGCTTTAACAGCTACTAAACTTAATTTACCTTTAGCAAATTCAAGAACTTGCAAAGCGCCTGGGTATTCAACCAGTCTTTGTATGTAAGTGGTTACTAACTGTTCAGGTGCAATGAGCTCATCGATAATAAAGCCACCACGCGGTTTCGCGTCACTGGTTTTTATTTCGCTGCTAATAAACAGTTTATCCTGCAAATCCAGGTAGGCTTCGGAGCGAATGCGGGCAATTTTGGTCGGTGTACCAAATAAGCTATAAGCTATTTGGCATGCCGACATATTACATTCATCACTGTTGGTGACGGCAATAAGCATGTCGGCATCTTCTGCACCGGCTTCTTTTAGTACGCTAGGGTGTGCGCCATGACCGACTACCACGCGTAAATCGAATTTATCTTGTAGTAGCCTTAATCGTGCTCGGTCGCTGTCGACTAAGGTTATGTCATTATTTTCACCGACCAAGTTTTCGGCAAGCGTGCCACCAACTTGTCCTGCTCCTAAAATAATAATTTTCATGGCTCTGGGTACATCCTTAAATTGCTTTAACTAGGCGCGCGTAATAAAAGCCATCCATATTGTTTTGGCCTGGTAATATTTGCCAGCCAATGTCATCGGGATGTGACTGTTGTGCGATGGGCACTAATTTGGCGCCTGGCGTACGTGCTAAAAACTGTTCAACTTGCTGGCTATTTTCTTGCGGTAAAATAGAGCAGGTTGCATATAACAATGTGCCGCCTGGTTTAAGCCACTGCCAGCAATGGTCTAAAATTTGTTGCTGTAACCTTGCTAGCTCTTCAATGTCGTTGTTTTTACGCAGCCATTTGATGTCTGGATGACGGCGTATAACACCCGTTGCAGAGCAGGGTGCGTCCAGTAAAATACGGTCAAATTGCTGCCCTTGCCACCATGAGTCTATGTTGGCGGCATCGCCGTGAATAACTTGCGCTTTTAAATGCAGTCTGTCCAGATTTTGTTGCACTCGTGCAAGGCGTTTTTCATCAAAATCGACCGCCACAAGGTTAATACTTGGCGCAAGTTCGATTAAATGGCAGCTTTTACCACCAGGAGCTGCGCAGGCATCTAACACCAGCTCATTTGCTGTTGGGGCGAGCAATGTGGCAGCCCATTGAGCGGCACCATCTTGTACTGATGCTGCGCCTTGCATAAATTCTGGCAAGTTGGCGACATCTTTAGGGCTTTCAAGCAAAATTGAATCTGGGCTTGGGCCCGCTTCGGCATCAATGTCTTTTGCTGCTAATGCGTTTAAATAATCTTCTCGTGATTGTGATAAACGATTATTACGTAGCCACATAGGTGGGCGCTGGTGGCTTTGTTCAATAATGGCTTGCCAGTTACTTGGGTAGGCTTGTTGTAAGCGCTTAATAAACCAGGCCGGGGTATTGAAACGTAACGTGTCTGAATCGGTATTAAGTGCTGCTTCTTGGCGTTGAATATTGCGTAATACGCCATTTACGACTTTGACTAGCCCGTCAAATCGCAGTTGCCGACAGGCTTCTGCTGTTTCAGAAATCGCTGCATGGGCTGGTATTCGAGTAAAGTAGAGTTGATAACAGCCAACGATTAATAGCTGGTGTAGTATCCGTTGTTTTCCTTTAAACGGTTTGGCTAAACAGTCGCTTACGCATTTGTCTAGTTGCGGCAATTGACGCATAACACCATAGCAGAGCTCGGCCAATAAGGCTTTGTCTTTACCGCTTTGCAGGTGTTGCTGTTGTTCTGGCAGGGCAACCGACAGTGACATGCCTTTTTCAAGTACTTCATATATCGCTTTAGCTGCAAGCGCTCGCACATTCATGCTAGTTAGCCTCTTGGTTTAAACACACACCAGGGGCAAACCAATCACTACGTGCATTGAGAATATCTGCCACATCCAGTGGCTTCTTGTTTGGCAATTGCATTGTTTCAATGATTAACGTGCCATCAGCGGTTGCTACTTCAATCCCCTGTTTGGTTGCTGCAATCACTGTACCTGGTGCTTTTGCACAAGGTTTAGGGTCATAGGTTGCCTGCCATACTTTAATTACGCTTTGTTGGTGTTCAAAGTAGCTAACGGGCCAGGGGTTAAATGCGCGGATCTCTTGCCATAACTGCTTGGCACTTTTGTGCCAATCAAGGCGAGCCTCTTCTTTGGTTAGCTTTTCTGCGTAGTTTGCTAAGGTTTCATCTTGTGTTTGTGCTTTAAGGCTACCATCACTTAAGCCTGTTAGAGCTTCAACTAATGCTAGAGGGCCTTGTATCGCTAATTTTTCATATAGGCTGGCAGAGGTGTCGCTCGCTTCTATGGGTAAGTGTGTTTTTAGCAGCATGTCACCCGTATCAAGGCCAACATCCATTTGCATTATAGTGACGCCAGTTTCGGTGTCCCCCGCCCATAGGGCACGCTGGATTGGCGCAGCTCCACGCCAGCGAGGCAATATAGAACCGTGAACATTAATACAGCCCAATCTTGGTGTATCAAGTACTATCTTTGGTAAAATCAGTCCGTAAGCGACCACGACCATAATGTCGGCATTGAGGCTGGCTAATTCGGCCTGGGCATCTTCATTGCGCAAGGATGCAGGTTGAAAAACCGCAATATTATGCTCTTGAGCCAGAACTTTAACCGGGCTCGCTGTCAGTTTTTTTCCACGACCAGCCGGTCGGTCTGGTTGGGAGTATACGGCAATGACTTCATGTTGAGAGTCTATCAGTGCCTGTAAATGTCTGGCGGCAAAATCCGGAGTACCGGCAAAGATAATTTTTAACGGTTTCAAATCGTGTCCTATTTAGCGGCTAAACGCGCTTCTTTTTCGAGTTTGGTTTTTATGCGTTGGCGTTTAAGTGGTGACAAGTAATCAACAAACAGCTTACCTTGCAGGTGATCCATTTCGTGTTGAATACAAATTGAAAACAGCTCGTCCGCTTCTACGGTAAATTCTTTACCATGACGGTCCAATGCTTTTAACGTCACAAATTCTGAGCGATCCACTTTTGCATATACACCAGGCACAGACAAACAGCCTTCTTCGTTAGTAAAGTCGCCACTGCTTTTAATGATTTGTGGATTGATGAATACGGTTGGGCGTTCAACATCATCTTGTAAATCCATTACGATGAGCTGTTTGTGGAAATTGACTTGGGTTGCAGCAAGACCAATGCCTTTTTCCTCGTACATTGTTTCTAACATGTTATCTATTTGAGTCTGTAATTCTGGGCCAAAATCCGTTACTGGCTCAGCAATAGTGCGTAGACGTTCATCTGGAAATCGTAAAACATTTAATATTGGCATATATAAACTCTTAACAAGTCTGTCAAATTTCAGCCAGTTAGCTATACTGGCTGTTGCGATTAGTGTAATTTTAATCCTTACCGCTTATCAATAACAGTAAAAAGCTCTAATAAAGAGCTAAACAACATGGACTACACCATGAAACGCTTACTTTTACTTGCTTTTTTATCTTTAAATTTATTTAGTGTTAACGCTGATACGTTAACATTAAAGGCTGGGCATCCTGAAACGTACGTCGTTAAAAAAGGCGATACCTTGTGGGATATCTCGGGTTACTTTTTAAATGATCCATGGCGTTGGCCTAAATTGTGGGGCGTTAACCCACAAATCGCTAATCCACATTTAATTTATCCCGGCGATAGATTGACATTAGTCTTTATCGACGGTCAACCTCGTTTAGTGGTAAAACAGCACATTAAAAAAAGCCCTGAAGGCCGGATAGCATCAAAAGATGGCCCAATCCCAGCGGTAGATTTATCACTTATTCAGCCTTATTTGACACAAAATAGGGTGGTTGACCCTGCTGTTTTTGCTGCTTTACCTATCGTTATGAGTGGCGAGAGTCCGTCTCTTCACCATGTTGTGAGTGATATTATTTATGTCAATGCGCAACTTGAACTTGGGCTTAAGGTAGCAATGTATGAAACTGGCCGTGAGTTTTTCTCGCTAGAGCGTGACGCGTTATTGGGCCAAGAAATGATTTTAACCTCTAGTGGCCGCGTTATTGAGTCTGGTCCTATATCAAAAGTAGAGTTGTTAAGTAGCTTACGTGAAACTAAAGGCGGGTTTAAAGTCGCGCCGGTAGAAGATGAAGCCTTAATGTCGGCTTACTTTGTGCCTAAAGCCGCTGACCTTGCTGTACCTGCTGCGATTATTGCCATTAATGGTAATATTCGTGAGGCTGGTAAATTAGATGTGGTTTACCTTGATAGAGGTAGCGAAGACGGTGTTAAAACTGGTCATGTATTCTCAATGTATCGCGATGGTGAAGACATTACGATTGATAATGATGGCATGCCGGTTCGGACTTTAGACCGTTCTTCTTATGATAAAGTATTGGCTCATTTCTCTGAAGACACGATACATAAAATGCCTGATATATTTCATGGTAATTTATTAGTTTTCAAAGTGTTCGATAAAACCAGTTTAGGTTTAATCATGTTTAATGAACGGCCTGCTCGCGTGGGTGATAAGTTAGTTAAGCCAGAGCCGTTAACCTTAAAGGGTGACTAATTTCGGATAAACTGGTCGACTGGCTAGTTGTTTGTGCAGTATCTGGGTTAGGACCGACTCGGATTCAACAATTATTAACTCAGATGGACGTTGAAGAACTTCGTCAACGTCTTGAGTTTGAACCAGAGAGTTTGCCGCTATCGGCAAGCTTGCTGGCAAAGTGCCATATTGATGTTGAAAAGGTGGAGCAGGCCTTAGCGTGGCAAGAGTTACAACCCAATCATTATATTTTAACCCCATCAGATCCCTTATACCCACCATTATTGCTGCAAATTAGCGATGCTCCCCTTGTGTTATTTGTTAAAGGCGCGATTGAGTCGTTAGTGATACCGAGTATTGCCATTGTTGGAAGTCGTAATGCATCACGTGGTGGGTTAGACACGGCTGCCGAATTGGCTTATAACCTCGCCTCCCAAGGTTTTGCCATTACCAGTGGAATGGCAAGTGGCATTGATGGCGCTGCACACAAGGCCACGTTGGCCGCCAATGGAACAACTGTAGCGGTATTAGGTACAGGTGTTGAGCGCATTTACCCAAAACGACATCACTGTTTGTATCACGATATTGTTCATTCTGGTTGTGTTATGAGCGAGTATTGGCCGCATATTGGGCCCTACGCGGGTAATTTTCCTAAACGCAATCGTATTGTCAGTGGCTTAAGTTTAGGGACTGTGGTGGTGGAGGCCAGTCGTAAAAGCGGATCATTAATCAGTGCTCGATTAGCCGTTGAACAAAATCGTGAAGTGTTCGCTGTGCCAGGGTCTGTTTTAGGTGGCTATAGCCAAGGTTGTCACGATTTAATTAAAAATGGGGCAAAACTTGTTGAGTCTGCTGCCGATATAATAGAAGAGTTAGGGTGTTTATCGGAATATCACCTTGAACAATTGCATCAAAGGCACCATATACAGGATAATGACAGTTGTGATTTGCCATTTCCCTCGCTGTTAGCTAGTGTAGGATATGAAACCACTTCGATTGATGCTGTGGTTGAGGATAGTGGGAAGCCAATAGATCTGGTGTTAGTACAAATGCTTGAACTTGAATTACAAGGGTGGGTTGCAGCTGTGCCCGGTGGTTACGTCAGACTAAAGAGGAGTTAGCCATGTTTGATATCCTCATGTATTTATTTGAAAATTATGTTCATAGTGAAATTGAACTATTAGTTGATGAAGATGAGCTCACCAAAGAGTTAACTCGAGCGGGTTTTCATCAAGTTGATATTATCAAAGCCCTTTCTTGGTTAGAGCACTTAGCTGATCTACAAGAAAGCGATAAACCATACTTGTGCAATCATGCTCAGCACTCATTCCGTATTTATACTAAAGCGGAAATGGCTAAGTTAGATGTTGAGAGCCGTGGTTTTTTACTGTTCTTAGAGCAAATCCAAGTGCTCAGTGTTGAAACCCGTGAAATGGTGATTGACCGTGTCATGGAATTAGACGAACCAACATTGGTGCTTGAAGATCTCAAATGGGTGGTATTAATGGTACTATTTAATGTGCCCGGTAATGAATCAGCCTACGAGCAAATGGAAGATTTAATCTTTGAGCAGCCAGAAGGGCGCTTACATTCATAACAGAAAGGAGGCATAGCCTCCTTTTTTAGATCTATAGATTATTTGAGAGCACCATGTCTAAAATTGATCAGCAGCTGTTTACTGTTCATGAACATGCATTGGAAAAAGAGTTTGAGCTTTGTCCTGTTTGTGGCTCTGAGCTGTCGGTTAAGCACAGTAAGCATGGCAGTTTTATTGGCTGTAACAATTATCCTGCTTGCGACTATACTCGACCATTGGTTCAGCACGAGTCAATAGAAACGCAAGTGATAACGGGTTCTGAATGTCCTGAATGCGGTAACGAATTAGCGGTAAAATCAGGGCGTTTTGGTATTTTTATTGGGTGTACGCATTATCCGCAGTGCACTCACATTGAAAAACACGATCACAGCAACGCACTCGCACAAATAACATGTCCCCATTGTCGCAATGGTCATCTAGAATCGCGAACCAGCCGCTATGGTAAGGTTTTTTATGCTTGCAGCGCCTACCCAAAATGCAAGTTTATCGTAAACTATCCACCTTATAATGAAGCTTGTCCCGATTGCGGGTTTGGTATTTTAGTCGAACGCAAAGGGGCCGCGGGTAGCCGTCTTGAGTGCCCGCAAAAAAGCTGTAAATATAAGCGAGCAAAGTAATTTGTTGTTACCACCATTAATTAGATGAAAGGAAATCCAATGTTGCAATTGCAGCCTTCGGCTGTCGCTACCACGATACAACAAGGTGGCGTTATAGCTTATCCAACCGAAGCCGTATTTGGTTTAGGGTGTGATCCTGATAATGATAAAGCCATTGAAAAATTGCTGATGGTTAAACAGCGTCCGTGGCAAAAAGGCCTTATTTTAGTGGCCAGTTCATTTGAGCAATTATTACCCTATCTAGATTTGCAGCAATTAACAGAATCTCAATTGCAATTTGCTCATTCTAAATGGCCGGGACCATTCACCTTTGTGATGCCTGTAAAACCACAGGTTTCAAAGTTATTGTGTGGTGATTTTGATTCAATTGCCGTGAGAGTGTCTGCTCATCCGGTCGTGCGGGAATTGTGCGACACACTCAATAAACCATTAGTGTCCACCAGTGCTAATTTAGCCGGTGAGCCTCCTGTAGTGGATGCACAACAAATTATCACTGATTTTAGCGATAAAATTGAGGCGTTAATCATAGGTCAACTCGGTGAACAACGTCAGCCATCGACCATTATTGATGCTCGCAGTGGCCAGATTCTTCGAAGTGGAAGCTAATTATATGCCTAATACCCAATCAACGGTGCCCGATGCACAACAGGTTAAGTCTTTTTTGTTAGCGCTACAGCAAAATATTTGTCAACGTTTAGAACAACTCGATGGAAAAGCGAGCTTCAAAGCCGATTCATGGACACGAGAAGAAGGCGGTGGTGGCACTAGCCGTGTGATGACAAAAGGTCATGTTTTTGAACAAGCCGGAGTCAATTTTTCGCATGTGATGGGAGCTGCTATGCCTGCATCTGCTACCGCGCATCGACCAGAATTGGCTGGCCGTAGTTTTGAAGCGATGGGGGTGTCGTTAGTTATCCATCCTAATAATCCCTATGTACCCACAACCCATGCAAATGTGCGTTTTTTTATTGCCCGTAAAGAAGGCGCCGATCCGGTTTGGTGGTTTGGTGGTGGTTTTGATTTAACGCCCTATTATCCATTTAAAGAAGATGTGATTAGCTGGCATCAAACGGCTAAAGATATTTGCGACCCATTTGGTGAAGAGGTTTACCCTAAATACAAAAAGTGGTGTGATGAATACTTTTTCTTACCACATCGCAATGAAACCCGTGGTGTAGGTGGGCTATTTTTTGATGATTTGAACCAGCCTGGTTTTGAGCGTAGCTTTGCGTTTATGCAAGCGGTCGGTAATGGGTTTATTGAAGCTTATGCACCAATCGTTGAGCGCAATAAAGCGTTAGAATATGGCGATGATGAGCGCCAATTCCAGCTATATCGCCGTGGTCGTTATGTTGAATTTAACTTAGTTTATGACAGAGGCACCTTGTTTGGTTTACAAACCGGTGGGCGTACTGAGTCAATACTCATGTCAATGCCGCCATTAGTCCGCTGGGAATATTCATTTACCCCAGAAGAAGGCACGCCAGAGGCTGAGTTGTATGATGTGTATCTCAAGCCTCAAGATTGGTTAGCACAGGCTTAACTGTGAGTGAGTAACATGAATTAGCGACATTGCGTTAGCGATTATCGGTTACGCATATTGTCGGCTAACGTCGAAATAGCCTGTGATGTTCAGGCTTTTTTATTGAGTTGATAATGGCAGCGCGCATGCAAATTAACCATTGATCACGCATCGATTCATCAATCGAAAAAGGCATGTGTCTTGCTCTAAGCGCCGGGTGACCATATTTTTGTTGATAGAGCTGTGGACCGCCAAGCCAGCCACTTAAAAATTCATATAACTTTTGTTCAGAGTCAGCAATTGGCGCTCTGTGTATTGCCAATAAAGCCTGAGTTTCAGGGCGAGTTTGCATTTGTTGATAAAAATCATGCGCAATTAATCTGATTACTTCATCCCCACCAATAATGTCGTAGGCGTTTGATTGAGAGGCGTCTCTGTCATCTTGAGGTTGTTTAGCAAATAATTTTCGTAACCAGTGCATAGTGCTCATCGAAGGGGTTGTGGATATTTATCAATCCCATTATTGCATAAGAGCATTGTATTATTAACGTTTTGATACCAATTAATTAACGATTGCGCTGTATTTCAGTCGCTAACTTGGGGTAGATTGGGCGCAAAATAAGAAAGGAGAACTCAATCAATGGTAAAACTCACGCCTTCTTTGGTTGCTGTTGCATTATGTATTGCGCTGTCAGGTTGCAACCCTGCAGAACAACAAGATCCGCAAGTTATCATCAACACCAACCCATACCCAAGTACCTACCATGCGTTACCTAATGCCACAACGCTACTTAAAAATGCCATCGTATTAACGGGTACTGGTGAGCGAGTTGATAACGCTGATGTGTTGATAAAAGACGGTAAAATTAGTGCTGTTGGTCAACAACTGCCTGCAGAGGGCGCTGTGGTTATTGATGCGAAAGGGAAATGGATTACTCCAGGTATTATTGATGTGCACTCGCATTTAGGGGTCTATCCTAGCCCTAATGCGGAATCTCATAATGACGGTAACGAAATGACGAATCCCGTTACCGCTGAGGTTTGGGCAGAACACAGCGTATGGCCGCAAGACCCAGGCTTTAATCGTGCACGTGAAGGCGGGATTACGACGTTACAAATTTTGCCAGGTTCAGCCAATTTAATTGGTGGCCGTGGGGTTACGTTAAAAAACATTCCTGCCACGACAATGCAAGCGATGAAGTTCCCCCAAGCCCCTTATGGATTAAAAATGGCCTGTGGGGAAAACCCCAAAAACCTTTACGGAGGTCGTAATGAATTACCCATGACCCGTATGGGAAATATGGCAGGTTACCGTACCGCATTTATCCAGGCCACAGAATATAAGCGTGCCTGGGACAAATACAATGCCGATTACGCAGCAGGTAAAAACCCAATAGCCCCAGAGCGTGACTTAATGAAAGATACACTTAAAGGTGTGCTTGAAGGCGATATTTTGATTCATAATCACTGCTACAAAGCTGAAGAAATGGCAATGATGATCGACTTAGGCAAAGAGTTTGGTTATCACGCTGGAACATTTCACCATGCCGTCGAAGCTTACAAAATTGCAGATTTATTGGCAGAAAATGGCAACTGTGCCGCGATGTGGCCAGATTGGTGGGGTTTTAAGCTTGAAGCTTACGACATGGTACTTGAAAATGTTGCCATGGTTGATGCAGTGAAAAATTCATGTGCCATTGTGCACTCTGATTCTGGGGTGACTATTCAGCGCCTTAATCAAGAAACCGCCAAAATTATGCATGCGGCAAACGACAACGGTTTTGAGATAACAGAACAACATGCCATTGCTTGGATTACCGCTAATGCGGCTAAATCATTAGGCATAAGTGATAAAACTGGCTCGCTTGAAGTGGGTAAAAATGCAGATGTGGTTATTTGGAATACGAATCCGTTTAGTGTATACGCCCAGGCTGAAAAAGTGTTTATTGATGGCGCCAAAGTTTTTGACCGCCACGATGCCGCCTATCAAGCACAAAGTGACTTTATGTTAGGTCAACAATAAGGAGCAAGACAATGACGCTATTTAACAAATCTTTACTTGCTTTAAGTTTATCGGTCGGCCTGTTATTAAGTTGTGCTGTAAAAGCTGAAAGTGTTGCCATCATTAATGCCACGGTACATACAGCCACCGAACAAGGCGTATTAAACCAAGCAACAGTAGTATTCGAAAACGGTATTATTTCAGCAATCAATCCACAAAATATGTCATTTGATCGTGTCGTTGATGCTAAAGGTGCAACCTTGACGCCAGGCTTTATTGCCGCGATGAATGATATGGGATTAGTTGAGGTTGGTGCCGTGGCAACATCTCGAGATGCAAGCGATAAAGAAGCCGATATTATCTTTGATCCAAGCCTTGCATTTAATCCTAAAGCTACCACTATCCCGTTTGCGCGTAAGGGGGGAATAACCCGTAATATCGTTACATCAGATGGTGGTGAGAGTGTATTTGCTGGAGAAACATTTGTTGTCAATTTAACCGGTGATTTTGATAGTGTGCTGGCCACCAATACCGGGTTATTTGTTCAATTAGGCGCCGCTGATGAAGGGTCTCGAGCTATTGGTATGCAACAACTCATCCATAAATTAGATGATGTTAAAAAAGCCTTATCTGAGGGGAAAAAATCAAAAGATAAAGATGATGAAGTAAGCCGTGAGGATACCGTCATCGCATCGGTTTTAGCAGGCAAAAAACCATTGATTGTTGCAGTTGACCGTGCAAGCGATATTTTGCATATGGTTAACCTTAAACAGAAGTTTAATTTGGATCTGGTTATTGTTAACGCAGCAGATGCGGTTTTGGTTGCAGAGCAATTGGCAAAGGCAAATATTCCGGTTGTCATTGATGTTATGCGCAACCTACCAGAAAGCTTTGATGCGCTTCATAACTCGCTTGATAACGCCGCTAAACTGGCAAGCGCGGGAGTAAAAGTGGCGATAGCCTTACCAGGCGACAGCCATGGGGTATATGCATTGCGATACAGTGCCGGTAATGCGGTGGCTAATGGTATGGATTATCACGATGCACTGGCGGCAATAACGGCTAACATTGCAGATATTTTTCATCTAGAAGGTGGACGTATTGCCGTAGGTCAACCTGCTGACTTAGTATTATGGAGCGGTGACCCGTTTGAATATCGCTCTAAAGTTCAGATGATGTGGATTGCAGGCGATGAACAAGGCTTACAAAGTCGTCAAGATGAGTTGCGAGATCGTTATTTGAAAAAAACAGATATGCCTGCAGCCTATCGCTAGACGTAATTAATATAAATGAAGAGAGTTTTGATGACCGATAAATATGCTGTTTTTGGTAACCCTATCGCACAAAGCAAGTCGCCCTTAATTCATAGCGAGTTTGCATTACAGACTGACCAAGATATGAGTTACGAGGCCATATTAGCGCCGGTTGATCAATTCTCTTCTTCATTAACTGCCTTCTTTGCCAATGGTGGGCAAGGCGCCAATGTTACTGCGCCATTTAAAGAGCAAGCCTTTGCCATGTGCGATGAACTAAGCGAAATGGCTAAATTAGCAGGAGCAGTTAACACGTTGGTTAATTTACCTAATGGCAAAATTGCTGGCGATAACACTGATGGTGTTGGTTTGGTCAATGATGTCGAAAGGCTGTTTGGTCCACTAAAGAGTAAACGTGTTTTACTCGTGGGCGCTGGTGGCGCGGCAAGAGGCTGCATATTACCTATATTGCAGCAAAACGTCGCGCAATTGGTTATTTGTAATCGTACACATGACAAAGCCGAGCAATTGCAAAGGCGGTTTAATGAGTATGGTAACTTTTTTGCTAAACCCATTTCGGAGCTGAGTTCGCCATTTGATTTGGTGATTAACTCAACATCAGCCGGATTAACAGGACAACTGATTGCACTACCTGACACAATAGTTGATGGAACAACCGATACTTACGACATGACTTATAGCCAACAAACCACGCCATTTAATCAGTGGGCTCAAGCACAGGGCGCGCGCAAAACGGCAGACGGTTTGGGTATGTTAGTAGGGCAAGCGGCCGCTAGTTTTCATTTATGGCGAGGCGTTACACCAGATCAAGGTCCTGTAATGCGTAAACTTCGTGAGTTACTCGCAAAAAAGGCTGTGGATTAATGAATCAAAGTATTATTTTTACCGATCAGTTATTTATTGAACAAGATAGAGTAAGGTTTATTGCTCAACAACAAGGGGTGAATATTAATTGTTATGTGAGCTTTACGGCGATGGGCCAATTTTGTGAACAACAAGGTATTAATCAGTCTAATGCGGCTGACGTATTCGAGCTCTGTCGCTTCGATATAGAAGACAAAGCTGAAGCGTTAATTGGCCAAGAATCGTTTAATGATAATGGAGATATTGAACTCTATTAAAAGCGGTTGATTAGGTTATTTAGCTGCCGCTTTTTTGAGTCGCTTCTGATGATACATATTACTATCAGCCAACTTAAATGCACTTTGCCAATCGTGCTGATATTGAGCAATGCCATAACTAAACTGAATTGCAGGAGTTAATTGACTTAAATCTTGTGCTAACTGGGTTATCTGCGCCTCCAGTTTGTCTAAAGGTCCAAGACATAAAGCAACAAATTCATCTCCGCCATATCGAGCAACCAAATAATCTGGATGCCACATCGACTTTAAAGACTGTGCAAACGTTTTTAATGCTGAATCACCAGCATGATGACCGTGTAAATCATTAAGAGGTTTTAAATTATCCATATCTAAAATGACAACATAGCTCGCTAAATTCGGGTCATGCTGCCATTGCGAAATAGCAGCATCAAATTTTTTGCGGTTATATAATTCAGTTAAACCGTCTACGCTAGCCATGACTTCGATTTTTTTAGATTTTTGATACAAAGAAATCGCATTGGCTGCCTCTGAGGTCAGGATATTAACAAGATTGATATCATACTCACCAAAGGCCTCCATTTTGCTGCTATCCAAATTCATCATGCCGTATAGCTCGCCATCAATTCTAATTGGGCTTGATAAAGTAGAGCAAATCGGTTTTTCTGAAGCGTTTAACAACACAAACTGCTCATCATCAGTTAGTGTTGTTTTAGAATTGATAAGGCGCATATTATTAATCAGAACAGTCTTGTCTACACGACCTTCGGTTTTTCGGTATAAAAAGGTTTCATCAAGAGTAAAATGAATGCTTCTAAGCAAATCGATGTTTAATCCAACAACAGATTCAAACACCAATCGGTTGGCCGAATGATCCACTAATATAATGCTGCCCATTTCGGCATCATCAATCGCATTAACTGCTTTTTGCAGTAAAGCATCTAAAAAGGTTTTTTCAGAATCATACTGACTAGATAAATTAACTAGCTCATAGGTTGTGTCATTTATTCGCACCACCTGATCAAGATGTTGCCAAAGGCGCTGTATGTTTTGTTTGTGAATAAAATAGGTCAGCAGATAACTGATGATATAGCCGATACACACTAACGATAAATACAAGTAGGCGTTTACTGTCTCAACTAACACAAAGATAACAAGACTAATCAATAGCAATGGGATAACCAGCAATAATAAATGCTGCTTAACACTGATATCCCTATTGTTTGTGTTTGACTCTCGATTCTTTGGGCGCACCTAATTCATCCTTGTTTAAAAATCGGCTATCAAATAAATAATCCATCCAAGATAAACTATTATATAAAGCAAGTTAGCTTAATAAAGCAAAAATGTCTTGGTTCGGGGTTATAACCCATTTTATCGCAACAAAAAATAAAACGGGCATAATGCGTCATGCCCATTTAGATAATACAATTAGCTAGATTGCTGCAAATCAACCAGATACTCATTTTTTAAGCGAACGTAATTATCAGCAGACTGAGGCAAAAAGGCTCGTTCTGCTTCAGTTAGAGGTCTCGCTTGCTTGCAAGGGCTGCCAACATATAAAAAGCCGCTTTGCAGTACTTTATTAGGCGGGACTAATGAGCCCGCTCCCACAATGACATCATCCTCTACTACAGCGCCATCAAGTAAAATAGCCCCCATGCCAATAAGAACACGATGACCAATCTTACAGCCATGTAACATTGCCTTATGACCAATAGTGACATCATCACCAATAATCAGTGGGTGCCCATCTGGATTTGCTAAAGATTTGCGAGTGACATGTAATATGCTGCCATCTTGCACATTACTACGCTTACCAATACATATTTTATTAACATCACCACGAGCGGCAACAAGTGGCCAAATACTAGCATCATGGTCCAATTTTATATCGCCTACAAGCACAGCTGACTCATCAACATAGACACTATCAGCTAAATCAGGGTGTATTCCTTGGTAAGCTCTCACATTAGTAGACATAACAATCCTTATATATTCATGGTTTGTGACAGTATAATGCTTAAAAACTAGCTGGTCAGGCTAAATTATCTGCAAACAAGCCAAAAACTACAAATAACCTTAAAAAAGGGGTTGCACTAAATCTTTTGCTGCCTATAATGCGCATCCACTGACACGGCAGACAGCGAAAGCAGTCACCGAGTGAGTTGAACCAAGTGCTTCAAAACACAAGGTTCAGCGCGAAAAGAAAGTTTGAAAAAACACTTGACGCGAAGATGGGAAAGCGTAGAATACGCAGCCCAAGCCGACGACCTAGCGTCAAAGGCGATGCACGAAACACGGCA
>NZ_JAKILA010000014.1 GCF_023283885.1 Shewanella basaltis | reverse complement strand
ACCTGGATTCCGGCTTTAAAAGCGTTGCCGGAATGACGTAGTAGTAGATGGTGTTTGTTATTAATTTTTGCTTTATGTTTTTTGCTCGTCATCCCTGAATGCTTTTATCAGGGATCCAGGTGTTTCTTTTGACCTTATTGAAAACCTAAAGCCAACACCTGGATTCCGGCTTTAAAAGCGTTGCCGGAATGACGTAGTAGTAGATGGTGTTTGTTATTAATTTTTGCTTTATGTTTTTTGCTCGTCATCCCTGAATGCTTTTATCAGAGATCCAGGTGTTTCTTTTGACCTTATTGAAAACTTAAAGCCAACACCTGGATTCCGGCTTTAAAAGCGTTGCCGGAATGACGTAGTAGTGGGCGGTGTTTGTTATTAATTTTTGCTTTATGTTTTTTGCTCGTCATCCCTGAGTGCTTGTATCAGGGATCCAGGTGTTTCTTTTGACCTTACTTGAAAACGTAAAGCAACACCTGGATTCCGGCTTTAAAAACGTTGCCGGAATGACGTAGTAGTTGAGCATTAGCGGAATGACGTAATAGTGGCCGTTACCGGAATGACGTAGTAGTGGGCGTTGCTTAAATGATGACGAAGCAGTGGGCGTCATCATTTAATTCGAGCGACTAAGTGATGACCTTGAGGTGCTGCTGTTGGTTTATCTGCTTAGTCTTTGGATAAGGTAAACTTACTCACTTGGCGTGACATATTGCTGGCATCGTTGAGTAGGCTGTCGTTAAGCTCTGCCAGTTGTTGTGATACTTCCTGAGTATGATGGTAAATTTCGGTGATTTTCATGGCATTACGATTCACTTCTTCAGCTACCGCTGATTGCTCGTGGGTCGATGCTGCTATTTGCCCGTTCATGCTGTCAATAATCCCCACATGTTCTGCAATTAATTTAAGCTCACTACCTGCATGTTTAGACTCTTCAACACTAAGCTGTGCTTGTGCTTGGCCACGTTTCATGGCTTGAACCGCTGTCGCCGCACCGGACTTTAATCGATCTGTCATGTTTTTTATATCTTCAGTTGAGCTTTGTGACCGCTGCGCTAATGTTCTTACTTCGTCAGCAACCACAGCAAAGCCTCGGCCTTGCTCTCCTGCCCTTGCGGCCTCAATTGCTGCATTGAGTGCCAACAAATTGGTTTGCTCTGCGATTGAACTAATCACATCTAAAATGCTAACAATGCTTTGCACATCGGCATCTAAACGGCCTATGGCATCGGCGGCATCGGCAATTTCATTGGCAAGGATCTGAATGGCTTCGCCCGTTTTACTCACATCATTATTACCGCTTTTCGCTTCAATATTCACTTTGGCTGTTGCATCGGCGGCTTGAACGGCATTGGCTGCAATTTCATTTACGGTTGCGCTCATTTGTGTCATGGCGGAGGCTACTTGTTCTGCCTCTGACGACCCTTGTTGTACATCGGCTTGCATTGAACGGGTATAGCCATTCATTTGCTCAACGGCATTGACCAGGTTAATAGCGTTAGATCGCACTTTTATAATGATATCTTCAAACTCTGCCATCATTTGGTTAAATGCGTTGGATATTTGGCCAAATTCATCGTCTGACTGCTGGGGTAAACGTGTGGTTAAATCAAATTGAGTGCCGGCATGTAACATTTGTTTGTGTAATACACTTAAACTGCGGTGCAGGTATCCTGACATGGTGATACTAATAACAATAACAAAGGCTAATGCCAACACCAGTAATATTGTGGTGTAGTACATATGCTGCGTTGCCTGGGCCAGTTTAGTTTGGCTAAGTTGAATGAGTTCGCTACCAAATTGTTTTTCTAAATCGGTTAGGATCTCGATCCGTGCTGTGGATTTTTTAAACCAATCTTCTGGGTTTTGCTGCAACATGGCTTGGGCATCTTGAGTAAACGCAATTTCACGTAATGATTGCACTTCTGCGGTAGCTGAACCTTGTTGTGCTTGCTTAAATAAATTGACATTGTTCGTTGTTGCGGCGGCGCTAAAACGCTCTGCGTAGGTTTGTTGCTCGGCGACTAAGGTTACAAATTTGCGGTATAAACCTGGCGCAAACTCACTATTACCAAAAGTTGTGCTTAATACAGCGCGCTCGATGCCTGCTCGTTCTTTTAGCTGCAAGTAAGCTGCAAATGCTTTGAGTCGCATAGATAATTCGCTGTCTAGACTTTGACTTGCAGCTTCATCGACCATAGACAATAGTTGTGTGTTCAATTGGGTGTAGTAACCGACCTGCTCTGCCACTGTCACGCTTAAATTACTGACTTTTGTCCGCATGTTGGCCAATTGCGTTAATGATGAGGCGACTTGATCGTAAGTAGATTGTAATTGAACCGGAAAATCATCTTGTTGAGCAAATTGTTTAAAGCGGCTAATTTGGTTATCGGTTTGGCTGCGTTGCGAAGGGAGCCCGTCTTTAAATGACTGGCCTTTTGAGCCGATAAAACCTGCGCTCATACCACGCTCTTTTTGCAGTTCGTGTACAAGTGCACTATTGATAATAGCCACATTGGATAAATCAATCACTAACCTAAGTTGCTGCTGAGTACGGTACTCGTTACTGACATACATGCCACCAAATATGATACTGGTCACTAAAGGCGGCAACACCAACAAAGCAAGTTTACGCGATATTTTTAAGTTACTAATCCACTGCAAGTTCATACACATTCCTTTGTTATTTTATGTCAATATAATCATAGTCGGCTCAGGGTAATTGATATGATTAATTTTGGTATTAAAAACAGATAAAACTCTGACATAGCTCACAGCTAATTTAGCAAATATTGTTGTAACCTGCCCCTTGTACCTACTGTGAGGTATACATTGTGCCCATATACGCTATTGGTTTAATGCAAGACAAAAATCACTGATTAATGTTGGCCATTCATTAACATCTACCATCGATTTAGCCACATGCAATTGCGCGTTAGGCAGCGATTGCTGTAAGGTCATTGCGCTTTCAACAGGGTGAGCATCGTCACCGTCCCATGCCAATATCAGTGTTGGAACATCAATAGTGGCAAGTTGCTGTTTGCTGGGCAAATCATTTTGCGCGGCTGCGGTAAACAGTTGATGGAGTGTTTGACGCTTCATTGACTTTAAGCCATCTAACATCCCCAGCACACTGTGTTTGTGGGCATCAATTAACCACGCCGGTAACATTTTATCTAAATGCTTGGCATTCATGTTTGCAAGGCCTTTTCCGCCTAGTATTTGTGCGGCTTTGGCTATTTTATGATAGTAATCAATTTGTGCAGCCCTTGCTTGCCAGCCAATAGGCGGTGTCATTAACACTAAGCCTTTAACTTTATCTGGGTGTGCTAATGCCGCATATAAACTGGTTGCGCTCCCCATTGATTGACCGCCTAAGATAAGAGGCATAGGTGCACGATAATGTGCTGCAACTCGCAACATGTCTTTGGCAAGGTTTGGCCAAAGGTAATCCTCAACAGACTCGCCAGGGGCTGAGAGTCCGTGGCCAATAGCGTCAAAACGAATAAGTTGTAGTTTTTTGGGAAAACGATGCCATGCATAAACGCCAATGGCATCTTCACTTTGCATACAGCCACATAAACCATGGGCCCATAATAAGGTGCTGCCTTTACCACTAATAGAACAATTAAACTGATTAATATTAAATTGCTCTGTCATAATAATTGGCCTCCTAATTAGTTATCGCCACGCAGATTATTAGCATTACGGTTTATTATCCTTTAACGATGTCGATTAAGCGTTTAATGAACAGTTCAACGGCTTGAACAGTATCAAATCTAAATGCCAGGCCGTAATGTGTTTCATTAAGGCCTTTATATTGCCTTGTCGGAAAACGGGTCATTTGTGCATTGTGATAATAATCGTATTTGGCATGTACGCCGTCAATAGTGGCAAGCTCAGTTGAAAAAACTTCAAAGGCTGGGCGAATTATCAATAACGGCGTTTTACCTTCAACATGCACATAAACTGGCTCTTTAAGCTCGGGGAGCATGTATTCGGTAACATTCTTAATATTAAAGTTAGTTCGACATTTGAGTTCATTCAAGGTGCTTGCGGCTTGTTCGAGGGTGATGCTCATGTGTTTGTCTGCCTGGCAATGGTTAATGGCTTGAGTATATTGCTAAAACAATAATTAAAAAACAAAAAGCCCCGAACATTTGTTCAGGGCTTTTAAGTTGTTTTGCAAGTATTAGACGCGGCTTAACTTAACCTTCAATACCTTTACTGGCAAGAAACTCATCGTAAGTGCCTTTAAAGTCGTTAATACCTTGTGGGGTAATTTCAAGAATACGCGTAGCAAGTGACGATACAAATGCACGGTCGTGAGAGACGAACATTAGTGTGCCTTCGTATTTCTCAAGGGCGTTGTTTAATGACTCGATTGATTCCATATCCATGTGGTTAGTCGGTTCATCGAGCAATAAGATGTTTGGCTTTTGCATGATAAGTTTACCAAAGTACATGCGGCCTTTTTCACCACCAGACAATACTTTAACAGACTTTTTAATGTCATCGGCGCCAAACAGCATACGGCCTAAAATACCGCGTACAGATTGGTCGTCATCGTTTTCTTTGCGCCATTGGCTCATCCACTCAAATAAGGTCATGTCGTTAGCAAAGTCTGCTTCATGATCCTGTGCGTAGTAACCAATGTTGCTGTTTTCAGACCAGTGAATGGTACCTTCATCTTGTGGAATGTCGTGCACTAAGGTACGTAGCAAGGTGGTTTTACCCACACCGTTTTGGCCTAAAATGGCAATGCGCTCGCCCACTTCAACCATTAGGTCAAACTTGCTGAACAGCGGCGTGTCATAGCCTTTTGCAAGGTTTTCGACAACCAATGCGTTACGGAATAGTTTCTTTTCTTGTTCGAAACGGATAAACGGATTAACACGGCTAGAGGCTTTAATGTCATCAAGCTTAATTTTATCAATCTGTTTAGCGCGCGACGTAGCTTGTTTTGCCTTAGATGCGTTAGCCGAGAAACGGGCAACGAAGGTTTGCAGTTCAGCAATTTGGGCTTTTTTCTTGGCGTTGTCGCTCATTAAGCGTTCACGTGCTTGTTGAGAAGCCATCATGTATTCGTCGTAGTTACCTGGGTAAACACGCAGTTCGCCGTAATCTAAGTCAGCCATGTGGGTACACACTGAGTTTAAAAAGTAACGGTCATGGGAAATGATGATCATGGTACTGTTACGTTGGTTTAACATGTCTTGTAACCAACGAATGGTATCGATGTCCAAGTTGTTGGTTGGCTCATCGAGTAACAGCAAATCTGGATCAGAAAACAATGCTTGAGCTAACAATACTCGCAGTTTAAAACCTGGGGCAATTTCACTCATTAACCCAAAGTGCTGTTCGGTGCCAATGCCTACACCTAATAATAAGTCACCGGCGCGAGATTCTGCGGTGTAACCGTCCATTTCAGCAAATTCCATTTCAAGCTCGGCCACTTTGATGCCGTCTTCTTCGCTCATTTCAGGTAAAGAATAAATGCGGTCACGCTCTTGCTTTACTTTCCATAGCTCACGGTGGCCCATGATCACAGTGTCGACCACTGAATATGTTTCGTAGGCAAATTGGTCCTGGTTTAATTTACCCATGCGCTCGTTAACATCTAACGATACGTTACCGCTTGATGGCTCTAGATCACCGGCAAGGATTTTCATAAAGGTGGATTTACCACAACCATTCGCGCCAATTAAACCGTAGCGATTACCGCCACCAAATTTGACAGAGATATTTTCAAACAGTGGCTTAGCGCCAAACTGCATTGTGATGTTAGCTGTTGTAATCAAAATGAAATTCCAAATCGTGTTGTGTGTTTAAACCGGTATCACATTATAGCTTAATGGCGCAATTTGACATCGCTATGACGTAAACTGACTGTAAACCAAAAAATAATGAGATTGAAACTGGTATACGGCATCGCCGAAGGAGTGAATGTAAAGCGCGACATTGTAAGGATTTCTGGCTTATTTATCAACCTATCATACGGCTTTGCTGGTGCAACAAAAAATCGCACCAGCAACGCATTAATTATTTAATTACTTTAATAATATAATCAAGCCCGCCAGTAATTGCGGCGACTTGCGCATCGTTACATTGTTGAGCGGTCACATGAGGGCTGTCGGGGTACACTTCGGTGGTGGTGTTAAAGTGATTGTGAGTGATGCCGGCGCACAGGCTAAGCTTTTTAACTGGATAATTAATCACGCCAAATTGCTCAATGGGTACTTCAATCAACTGGCCATTGTCATCTGGTGCAATGTGAGTCACTTTAGCCACGGCATCGATAATGGCTTTTTGAAACTCAGGGGTGGGATTATCGCTATCGCCAACCAAATAAAAACCATCAGGAATAATGCCTTTTTCGTATTCGACACCATCACGGGCCGACAATAGCGGCCTAAATTCGAGTTCGTCTGTGTCGGTGGTTTCATGTAAGTCTATGTGGGCATACACCTCACCGAGGGTAGCCACAAACGCCATTAATGCCGCCGACTCTTCAGCTGGGCTATTGGCGTAAAATGAACGGTTGGGATCTATCGCTTTAGGATTCCAACGGTTAATGGTTTCATATCCCCATGGGCTGATACACGGAGCCACGGCAATATTAAAAAACTGACTGTAATGTTTGGCTTTTGTAGCTAAAAATTGAATAGCACCATGCACACCACTGGTTTCGTACCCGTGCACGCCGCCTGTGACTAAAATGGTCTTTTTGCTGTTATCCCAATTGCGAGACTTAAAAGCAAATAACGGATACTTATCGACGTCATAAGATAACGCGCCGTATTGCACCTGTTCAAACTCCTTGGCAAGCGGGCTTAACTTGCTAACCACTTCATCTTGATATGAGCGTTTTATGGTCACTTGTGCAAGCCATTGGGCTTTATCTGCATCGGTCCATTTTTGCCCTGGAGTGCCGATGTGGTATGGGGTCGAATCTGTCATGAAACCTCTTTTCTGGTTAATGCTAGTTAAAGTTTATTGGTTGTTTTAGCGACAATCACCAGCGCAATGCCAAACAAAATAATACTGGCGCAAAGGATCAGATGAACACTCAGTTGCTCGCCAACAAAAATGACGCCACCCACAGCGGCAATGACCGGAACTAACAGTTGTAATACCGCCGCATGATTGGCGCTTAACCCGCTAAGCGCTCGATACCATAATGCATAACCCACGCCCGAGGCCAACGCACCAGACAATATTGCCAGTAACACGCCTTGTGAACTGACATTAAATGCCAGCCCTGCTGATGATTGCATAGCATCGACGGGCATCAAGCTAGATAACAGCCAGACTAGAGCAAGCATCAATAATACTAAGGGTATGGTGCGAATAAAATTATACCCAGTAGCAAACAATGGCTTAGCTGTACCTTTACCCAAGAGTGTATAACCGCCCCATGCACAACCACTGATGGCCATAAGTACCATGCCAGTGATTGATAACTCGCCATGAGCCACCACAACGCTTGGCCAAACTAAATAGCCAAAGCCCGCAAACGCGATTAGTGCGCCAAGGATTTCAAGCCGGTTTAGGCGATGACCTTGTATGTAACTCATCAACATCATGCTCATTTGCACTGCGGCAAATAATACTAATGCACCCGTTGCGGTGTCTAGCAGCACATAAGCGTACGAAAACCCAATGGCATAAACAAACAACAAGGCCGCAGCAAGAAAACTGCCATGAGGTTGTGCTGAAGAATTATTCAATGTTGTACGGTTTTTTGCTGAGCTAAGATGCATCAATAACGCCAGCATTAACGCACCGGATGCTAAGCGTATGGCAGTAAAACTACTCGGGTCAATGAGTGGCAAAGCTTGTTCATTTGACAGTGCAAGGCGGCAAAGTACCGAATTAGCGGCAAATGCGATTAAGGCGATTAAGGTGTAAAATGTCAGTGCGCTACGTGATAGCGGCGAGGCAGGTGCCATAAGATAACCTTACTTAGATGACTTTTTAAAACTGAACTTACCCACAAACCAGTTAATCACCGCCACCTGCTGCACATGGCTTAGGCCAAAATACACACAAATCCATGGCGAAATAAGTAAAAACCACGGCAGCGCAGCGGTTGAACGTCCTGAAAAAAACAAAAACAAAAAGCCGCCATAAATAATAACCACACCTAGGATCCCCACGATAAGCATGATTTTTTTTAAAATGAGTTCTAATTTTGCCACGTGATTAATCCCTAAAAATAAAAAGTCACGCCGAGCAAAAGCTCGGCGTGACTGCATCATAACAAACAGAGTTAGCTAAATACCACTGCTCTATAGACGAATACCACCGTCAATCTCAAATACGCGGCCGTTTACATAATCATTTTCGATGATAAAACGCACCGTAGATGCGATCTCTTCTGGCTGACCTAAACGCCCTACTGGCACCATTTTCTCTAAACGCTCTAGTGCTTCTGGCTTCATGGCGGCGGTCATTTCAGTGGCGATGACACCAGGAGCCACCGCAGCGCTGCGAATATTGTAGCGCGCTAACTCTTTGGCCCAACCCACAGACATAGCCGCAACACCGGCTTTAGATGCCGAATAGTTAGATTGGCCCATGTTACCGGCTTTAGCTAGGCTAGAAATATTAATAATCACCCCAGCTTGCTTGGTTTCAATCATGGCTGCAGTCGCTTCGCGCCCACATAAAAAACTGCCCGTTAAATTGACATTAATAACCGACTGAAACTGCTGATACGACATGCGGTCGGTCACCACGCCATCTTTGGCTTTCACCATTAAGCCGTCACGTAAAATACCGGCGTTATTAATTAACACATTCACCTGGCCAAAATCTTCAACAATGTATTTAAACCCGGCGACGACATCTTCTTCGTCGGTAATATCTAAGGCGTAACCTTGTACTTCAGTTGTTGCGCCTAAATCTGCACAGGCTTGTTCAAGCTTGGTTTGGTCAACATCGATAAGCGCCAATTTAGCCCCTTGAGCAGCTAAATCGTGTGCCATAGACAGACCTAAACCACCTGCTCCGCCAGTAATGACGACAACCTTATCTTTTAATTCCATCAACTGAATCCTTTATTTTTTCTTTGAAAACTGTTCAAAAATACTCGAAAAATCGCGACTACCATTGCCTTGACGAGCATGGTTTACATACAAACTGCGAGCCAGTGAGCCCATAGGTGTACTCGAGTTAGAAGCAAGGGCAGCTTCTTGCGATAAGCCTAAATCTTTTACCATAAGCTCAACCATAAAGCCGCCTTGATAGCCTTTAGACGAGGGGACGTTTTCCATCACACCTGGACATGGATTGTATTTCTCTAGCGTCCAGTTGCCACCGCTACTGACCTTCATAATATCAGACAACACCTTAGGATCTAAGCCATTATCGAGACCTAATTGTAATGACTCGCTAGTGCCCACCATTAACACCGACAGCAGCATGTTATTACATATCTTGGCAATCTGCCCTGCGCCGACGCCACCAGCATGAAAAATATTGCCGCCCATTACGGTCAATACCGCTTGGGCTTTAGCATAGGCAGCATCTGAACCGCCACAAATAAAGGTCAGTGTGCCCGCTGCGGCGCCTGCGGTACCACCCGATACTGGCGCATCCATAAATTCAATGCCCTTTTCTGCAGCCTTAGCCCCTACTAACCGCGCAGTGTCGGCATCGATGGTTGAGCAGTCAATTAATAATGCATGTTTAGAAACCACATCCAGCAGGCCTTTGTTATTGGCATCACCCAGGTATAAGCCTCGCACATGCTTACCCGCTGGCAACATGGTAATCACAACGTCGGCCGCTGCCGCTGCACCACAAGCCGTTTTTGCACTGAGCGCCCCTTGCGCTGTTAAGGCGTCAACCGCGGCAGGGTTTAAATCAAATACGGTGACTGTCATGCCCGCTTTAATCAAGTTGGCCGCCATTGGGCCGCCCATATTACCTAAACCAATAAATGCTACTGTTGCCATGATAATATTCCTTATTACTTAAAGTCAGCTAATGGGTGGGCTTTAGGGTCCCAGGGCGATGTGATCAGTTGCTTAATTCGGCTCGGCTCAACCGAACTCACATGGCTAAATTGCCAGTTAGGTTGGCGATCTTTATCGATTAACAGTGCTCGAACGCCTTCGCAAAAGTCCCCTATAGAGCAGCAATTTACGCTGACACCAAGCTCCCATTGAAAGCATTGCGCTAAACTCAGTTCTGTGCCTAATTGGGCTTGGGCAAAAATTAAATGCCAGCTTATTGGGCTACCAGCTAAAGCCGTTTTTTGCGCCCGTTGAAGCCATTCTAGTTCAGTGTTTAAGGTCGATAATTGATGGTGTACATCTTCAATGTCACCTGCCATTAATAAATCGATTTGAGCTTGAAATTGCTGTAAGTGGCTCATTGGCAATGTGGCACGGTGCGCTGCTGACATATTGGTCAACAAATCAGTTAACAGCTGATGATTTTGTGCAATGTCATGGCTCCAATTGAGATCGGCCATGGCATCAAATAATGGCTCTTGTTGATCGCTTGGCAAATAATGATTACCCAGTTCAACATAAAGCGCATCGCTAGCGTTCATGTTGTAGGCAGTTAAGCCTAAAAATAGCCCTGTTTTACCTGGCATGCGATTTAAAAAATAACTGCCGCCCACATCGGGGTATAAACCGATAGTGACCTCGGGCATGGCAACTCGGCTGCGTTCAGTCACAATGCGATGACTGCCACCCGCCATTAACCCCAGTCCGCCGCCCATCACAATGCCGTCACCCCACACTAATACTGGTTTGCTGTATTGATGCAGTAAATAGTCCAGTTGGTATTCTTGGGTAAAAAATCCACATGCCTCGTCTGTGATGTTATTGGGATTGGCAATGGATGCATGATAAATGGCGCGCACATCACCACCGGCGCAAAATGCTTTTTCGCCAGCCCCTTGTAACACCACACAGGCAATGCTGTCGTCTGCCTGCCAGCGGCTTAATTGGGTTTGCATTGCTGCAACCATATTTAAGGTTAGTGCATTGAGGGCTTTTTCAATGTTGAGGGTCACGATACCGATAGATTGTCCAGATAGCGTGCCTAATGTTTGAAATATTACTTCTTGAGTCATTAGCTGTTCTTCCAAATTGGGGCGCGTTTTTGTAAAAAGGCGTTAACACCTTCAGCTTGATCGTCGGTATCAAATAAGCCCACAAACAATTCACGCTCAAGCGGCAGTGCTTGGCTGCGTGGCATTGCTCGCCCAGCATTAATTAAGGTTTTACAGACGCTAACACTGCTCGGTGACTGTTTTGCCACTTTAGCGGCAAGTGCAACAGCGGCATCAAGGGCCTGGCCTTTTTCTACGACTTCTTCGACCAAACCAATTTTTTCCGCTTTAGCGGCATCTACGCGCTCACCACATAAAATCATTCGCTTAGCCCAGCCCTCTCCCACCAAGGCGGTGAGGTTTTGCGTGCCTCCTGCACAGGGCAGTAAGCCTACGGTGGCTTCTGGTAGCGCCATTTGTGCTTGTGATTCTGCTATGCGTAAATCGCACGCTAAGGCAACCTCTAACCCGCCGCCCATGGTGTAACCATTAATGGCCGCAATAGACACGCCACGAAACGCGCTTAAGGCTTCAAAAGCTTCGCCAAAATGCTTTGCCATGGAGGCAGCTTTACCTTTATCGCCATCGGCAAATAAATTTAAATCGGCGCCTGCTGAGAAAAACTTTTCACCTTGACCTGTAATGACCAGGGCATAAATGTCTTTGTTTTGGTTTAACTTAATCACAATTTGCTTTAACTGTTGCAAACTGTCTGCTGTCCAGGTGTTGGCTGGCGGGTTGTTGAGAGTCAATATGGCCGTGTGGCCAATAATATGTTCAATAATTGCTGTGTGCGCTGTCATCATGCTATGTCCTTAGGTTAACCCGATTGCAGGTTGTGCCGTCAAAATAGTCGTTAAGATTACCTGTACTCAACCCATTACAAGATTGGGTGGGCATTTTCATCGAGCAAGCGACGAGCAATAATGAGGCGCATAATTTCGTTAGTGCCCTCTAAGATTTGATGCACACGAACATCGCGAAAATGACGCTCTAATGGATATTCGCGAATATAACCATAACCACCATGGATTTGCAGCGCGCTGTCGCACACTTGAAAGCCCACGTCGGTTGCAAAGCGTTTTGCCATGGCGCAATAGGCACTGGCTTCTGGGTCTTGAGTGTCGAGTTTAAATGCCGCTAAACGCACCATTTGGCGCGCTGCCACTAACTCGGTTGCCATATCAGCTAGCTTAAATTGCAGGGCTTGAAAGGCCGCCAATGGTTTGCCAAATTGCTTGCGCTCGTTCATGTATTGTGTGGCACGTGTCAACGCGGCTTGCGCAGTACCAATAGAACAGGTGGCAATGTTAATGCGTCCACCATCAAGGCCTTTCATGGCAAAGGTAAACCCTTGACCTTCATCACCCAGTAAGTTGGCTACAGGTACGCGCACGTTTTCAAAGCTAATAAGCCTTGTAGGCTGAGCATTCCAGCCCATTTTATCTTCGGCTTTGCCATAGGTAATGCCGGCCGTATCCGCTGGTACTGCAATGGCTGAAATCCCTTTAGGGCCTGCTTCACCTGTGCGGCACATCACCACTAATAATTCGGTTTCGCCGGCACCAGAGATAAACATTTTTGACCCAGTAATAAGGTAGTCGTCGCCATCTCGTACCGCTTTGGTTTGCAGTGACGCCGCATCGCTGCCGGCGCCGGGTTCAGTTAAGCAATATGAGGCTAATAATTGCCCTGTGGTTAACCCCTCTGACCATTGTTTACGCAGTGTTTCTGTGCCCCAGGTGGTCACCATCCATGTCGCCATATTGTGAATCGTTAGCATAGCGGTGGTGGCGGTACAGCCGTGGGCCAGTTCTTCAAAAATAATAGAAGCATCTAAACGAGATAAGCCCATACCGCCTTCTGACTCTGGCGAATACAAAGAACAAAAGCCCAGCTCGCCGGCTTTTTGAATCACGTCTTTAGGAAAGTGATGCTCCTCGTCCCATTTGGCGGCGAATGGGGTTAACTCATCTGCGGCAAACTGGCGTGCTAAATCAGCAAATTGGCGCTGATCTTCGTTTAAATTAAAATCCATGTTGGACTCCTAATATTATTGGGTATGACTCTTGGGTCATTTGCTGACTTGTTCACTGACCTTATAAAAGCCTTCACTGGGGTTGGCGTTTTATTGTTTGAGGGAACAAGTTGTCTTGTTGTTTAATGGATGGTATTTGCCGCGATAAACTAGGGCTATCGCGGCATTACACATGCTTATTTCAGGTTGATGCTCATGTTAGGGCCACTGACGGCTTCGGAGTCAAACCAACGTGTGGTAATGGTTTTGGTTTCGGTGCAAAAACGCACGGCTTGTTTACCATAAGCATGTTGGTCGCCATAAAAGCTGCCTTTCCAACCGGTAAATGAGAAGAAAGGCAATGGCACAGGAATAGGCACGTTAATCCCCACCTGACCGACTTCAATTTCGTGCTGATATTTACGCGCAGCGCCGCCAGATGCAGTAAAGATTGATGTCCCGTTACCGTATGGGCTGTTATTTACCAGTTCGATAGCATCGTCTAGGGTTTCGGCTTCCATACAGCACAATACTGGGCCAAAAATTTCTTCTTTGTAGATGCTCATCTCTGTGGTGACATTGGTAAACATGGTTGGCCCAACCCAGTTGCCAGACTCGTAACCGGCCACTGTAAAGTCACTGCCATCGAGTAAACACTCTGCCCCTTCTGCTTTTCCTTGCGCAATGAGCTTAAGTACCCGCGCTTTAGCTGCAGGGCTAATCACCGGGCCATAGGCCGCATCTTTGTCGTTCCACAACCCTGGGCGAACTTTGGCAAGCGCTTCTTTTAACTCAGGGATCCACTCTTTGGCTTTTCCAACAAAAACGGCAACCGAAATGGCCATGCAACGTTGACCAGCAGCGCCGACCGATGCCCCAACCATGTTGTTTATCACTTGCTGTTTGTTGGCATCAGGCATTATCACGCAATGGTTTTTGGCGCCGGCAAAGGCCTGTACACGTTTTAGGTTGTCGGTTCCGGTTTTGTAAATGTATTGACCCACACCCACTGAGCCAACAAACGAAATGGCTTTAATTGCGGGGTCGGTTAACAGCATATCAACTGCGGTTTTGTCACCATGAATAAGCTGTAACACACCTTTTGGCGCGCCGGCTTCGACAAATATCTCCACTAAACGCTGTGGCGTCATTGGGTCTTGTTCAGAAGGTTTTAAAATAAAGGTGTTACCGCACGCGATGGATAACGGGAACATCCATAGCGGGATCATCGCCGGAAAGTTAAACGGCGTAATACCCGCACATACGCCAAGTGGCTGAGTGTAGCTGTAGGTATCAATATTACGGGCAACGTTTTCGACTGTTTCGCCCATCATTAACGACGCTACATTACAGGCATGCTCTGCCACTTCAATACCGCGCCAGACATCACCTTTGGCGTCTTCAAAGGTTTTACCGGTCTCTTGGGCTAAAATCGTGGCCAGTTCGTCGTGGTGCTCTTTTAGTAGGTGTTGGTATCGCAACATGACCCGCGCGCGTTCAGAAACCGGTACTTCTTTCCAGGTTTTAAAGGCTTCTTTGGCGCTGTGAATAGCTAATTCGACTTCGGCGGTTGTGGCACAATTTATTTTAGCGATAACACTGTTATTGGCAGGGTTAGTCACATCAATATTTCGCTCGCCACTGCCATGAGTAAATTCGCCATCAATGTAGTGCTTAACTTGTGTGATCATGTTGCTTTCCTCGATCCGTGAACATGTTGGTGAGCTTGGCTCACGCGTATTGAGTGTCTGCACAGGTGACATCATTTATTGTATTTGTCAGGCTCACATTCATTGTGGCTGCGTTAATATCTACCTGTGCAGTGGTCTTGTTGAATTACTTATTATTGTTACAGCTCGATAGCCATGGCTGTTGCTTCGCCGCCACCGATACATAATGACGCCACACCTCGCTTAAGGCCTCGTGCTTTGAGTGCATAAATGAGGCTCACCAGCAAACGCGCCCCCGAACACCCAATAGGGTGTCCTAGTGCACATGCGCCGCCATTAACGTTAACTTTATTGGCATCTAACCCTAATTCAGACACCGCGAGCATGGTTACCATGGCAAACGCTTCGTTAATTTCGTATAAATCGACCTCGTCCTTGTTCCAGTTCACTTTTTCGAACAGCTTTTGCATGGCGCCTACTGGGGCGGTTGTGAACATTGACGGTTCTTGCGAGTGAGTGGTGTGGCCTTTAATGGTTGCCATAACGGTTAAGCCTAATTCGGCCGCTTTTTGGCGAGTCATTAACATGAGTGCCGCTGCACCGTCTGAAATCGAGCTCGAGTTGGCTGCGGTAATAGTGCCATCTTTGGCAAATGCTGGTCGCAGTGTGGGGATTTTTTCAGGACGTGCGTTACCGGGTTGCTCATCGGTATCTACGATTACATCACCGCGACGGCTATTGACGGTTACTGGAACCACTTCATCTTTAAATGCGCCAGAGCTAATCGCGGCGTTGGCTTTTTCTAGCGAGCTTAACGCAAAAGCATCCATTTGTTCGCGAGTTAAGCCAAAGTCATCGGCCGTTTTTTGCGCAAATGTGCCCATCGCACCACCGGTATAGGCATCTTCAAGACCATCTAAAAACATATGGTCCATTACTTTGCCATGGCCCATTCGCATGCCACTGCGGGCTTTATCAAGTAAATATGGGGCTTGGCTCATGCTTTCCATGCCGCCTGCAATGACCACCTGGCTGCTGCCGGCTTTAATCAAGTCATGGGCTAACATAACGGTTTTCATCCCAGAGCCACACACTTTATTGACTGTTGTTGCGCCAACACTTAACGGTAAACCAGCGCCTAATGTGGCCTGGCGAGCCGGCGCCTGGCCTAAACCTGCAGGTAACACACACCCCATCAACACTTCGTTTACGGCATCAAGGCTGATCCCCGTTTGGGCAATCAGCCCTTTGATAGCGGTAGCCGCTAACACGGGTGATGCAACCTCAGACAATGCACCTTGAAACCCACCCATTGGTGTACGTTTCGCGGCAACAATCACGATATCTTGACCTGTTTGCTCTGTACTCATAACCACTCCATTTTTTATGCGCATAAAAAAATATCAAAACCATATCACAACACTTTGACGTTGACGCTAACGTAAAGCAAGTAAAAAATGCTCGAAAATGTGATGTTAATCCGATGGGGTTGTCATTGCAGATTTACACTTGATAGGAAGCGAGATTAAATTATAGATAACACCATGTTTATATTGATATAAAATACAAGGCAACTTGAACGCATTAGTGAAGATAGCTAAGGTTAAACTTTAGTTGTAACGAGAGTAAAAACAAAAAAAGCCGCATTACTTTAGGGAAAGTTAAGACGGCTTTTGGGTCAGTTAGTGACTGATTATGCTTTTTTGTTTTCCCAAGGCGTTTTGGCACTCATGTCGGTTAAATCATAAGGCGTTAACTGGTAAACATAATAATTGAGCCAATTACTGACTAACAAGCTACCATGGCTATGCCAACGGGCAACCGGTTCTTGTGCTGGGTCATTGTTTCGATAATAATTTTGCGGAATATCAGGATTGAGACCTTGGCCGATATCACGATGGTACTCATCATTTAATGTGTCTTTTTGATACTCGGGATGCCCCATAACAAATAAGTTGCGATTGTCGCTGCTAATTGCAATGTAAGCACCTGCCTCATCAGATTCAGCCAGAACCTCAACGTCGGGGTGTTGGCGTAATTCCTCTATTTTCATTTCAGCAAAACGAGAGTGAGGGGCATAAAACTCATCATCAAATCCACGTAATAAGGGATGTGGATCGCTAGTACGCTTGTGAATAAACACACCAGAGCGTTTATTTTGCAGTAGCTGACGCTTTAAACCATACAAATGATACAAGCCAGCATGGGCAGCCCAACATAAAAACAGTACAGACGTAACGTGTTTTTGCGACCAATCAATGATTTCACGAATGTGATCCCAATAGACCACATCTTTAAAGTCTATTTGCCCAAGCGGCGCACCAGTGATAATTAAGCCATCGTAATTGTTATGTCGAACCTCTTCAAAATCACGATAAAAAGTGTTCATGTGATCAACAGAGGTGTGCTTTGACTCTTTGTCGTGAATACGCAACAAGTCTACCCCTACTTGCAATGGCGTATTGCCTAGTAATCGGAGTAATTGGGTCTCGGTCTCTATTTTATTAGGCATTAAATTCAAGATTAATACCCTCATAGGACGGATATCTTGATTCGCCGCGCGGGTTTCAGACATCACGAAAATATTTTCGGACTCTAAAATACCTGCTGCAGGAAGATTATCTGGAATTCGAACCGGCATACGACTCACCTTTTGGGTTAATTAAACACAGACCATGTGTGTAGCGACAAATAAACAGCCAACGCGCTGTTAATCAATATGTTTCACAGATCACAATTTCAACATTCTACTTATACACTCGCTGCGCATTGACACTGAGTATGCTCTCCAAAGCGGTTTGCACACCAAGTGACTCGAAACACAGCTAGCACGCACGATAAAGCAATAGTCACACAAGCACTTATTGATGTCATCAATCATACACAAGGATGTCTAGAAGTCTACACGTCTTTAGTTGAATTTTTTTCGTTCTTGTTATCATGTGGCGATATTTCTATTATGTGGCTTGCTATGGGTTGATTTAGCGCATTTTTTGGCTCATTTATCGCCCGTCCCCATAGTTAATCCATAGCCATTAATTTTGGGTTGTGGTGTTAGCTCAAACAACAGCTACAGCAGATCCATTTGCTGTAAAACACTCCTAAAGGATTTACTGCCAACGAGGTTAACTATGTCTGTTGCGACAGCAATGATTATTGGTGCAAGCTCTACCCTCAGCCAAGCACTTGCCAGACAATTATCGGCACAAAATGTCTCGCTAGTGCTTTTTGTTAATGATCCCGATGCCATAAACGCCTTTAGCCAGAGCCTTGCTGGTGAGGTGAGCGTGTATCCCCTAGCCATTAACCAACCACAAATGGCTATCTCACAGCTTAATGAAGCCTGGGAAAAACATAACGGCGCGCACTTAGTCATAGTCAATACGGGTGTCAATGAGTATGACCCATCACTACCTTGGTCTATTGATCAACACACTATCGACATCAATGTGATGGGGTTTGCGGCGGCGAGCCAATGTATTTTTAAATTGATGTGTGAACAAGGCTACGGCCAATTGGCCGCGATTAACTCAATTGCTGGCCAGCGTGGTGGCCCTAATATGGCTTATCATGCCTCAAAAGCCTTTGCGGCAAATTATCTGCAAGGTTTAAGCATGCACGCACAGCGTTTAAAGTTGCCCATAACCATTACCGACATTCAACTGGGATTATTTGATAAAGCGGTGCATTTACGCACCCAATTATTGTTGTCGCCCATTGATAATGTGGCAGGACAAATATTAACGGCACTGAAAAAAGGCAAGCGCCGCGTGTATGTTACCAAGCGTTGGCGGATTGTTGCGTGGATAAACCGACTTCTGCCTGAATACATTTACAACACCCGCCACTGGAAGCCAAAAAAGAAACGCGGTTAAGCAAATAAAAACAGGAACCTGATGGCTCCTGTTTTTTGCAATACATCGTTAATGGCTTCAACTACCACTAACCTGATTAGAAGGTATAACCCACGCTCACCATATACACCCAAGGGTCAATGTCGGTTTCAATCACCACATGATCTGCCCCTAGATCGAAGCTCACATCGGTAGAAATTTGCGCATACCACACCGATGCGTTAACTAACCATTTTTTATCGATTTGATAATCAATACCGACTTGTGCCGCTACGCCCCATGAATTAGACATCGACAAGTTATCTAAGCCTAAATCTTTAGCACCTTGATTAAAATCATTGTCAAAAAAGTTAGTAAAGTTCACCCCAACACCAACATAAGGACGAAGCGCAGACTGCGCATTACCAAAATAATATTGAGCCACTAAGGTAGGTGGTAAATGTTTAGTGTTAGCAATAACCCCCAAATCACCAAGGGCTACGTCATGGCTAAATGGCGTTGCCGCTAATAATTCAACTGCAATATTGTCTGTTAGCATGTAACCAAAGTTAAGCCCAAGTTGCGTGTTGTTATCGACACTAAATTCGGCAATACCTGCCACAACGGGGCTTGACTCATTAGGAGCGACAGTTGCACTACCTGCACGGACAATAATGTCTCCAGCTTGATGCGCAGCAGCACCAAACGATAAACCCGCGGTTAATAACGATGCAGCAACTAAACTAAGGGTCATTTTATTATTCATTTTTACACTCCATAACAGCAATAATTAGATGTAACTCTGTAACATCCTTAACAATTGCAGCTAACCTACCGAAGTTATTCATTAACAATATTGATTTAGATCAACAAAAATGCAGTACCCCTATTGGAGTACCACATTGCATGCTTTGGTCTTGATGTAGATCACTAAATTTAACTAAAAAGTGACAAAAGAGGTATTTAATGTATAGGTTATCAAGCATCAAACCTATATTGATGTGGGGATGCTAGCTTGCATCATGTTGCTGCTCAGGTGCGGCAGCGGCAAACGCGGCTAATTGGTTGCACTCATGATAAATACGGACAATGTGAGGAAAATCATCAAGCGGCACATTAAAGCGTTTGGCATTATACACCTGCGGCACCAAACAAATGTCTGCCAGAGTTGGGCTATCGCCAAAGCAAAAACGGCCTGAATGCTGGCTTAGTTGTTGCTCTAGAGCTGTAAAACCCACAATAATCCAATGATGATACCAACGCATTTTATCGGCTTCAGACACGCCCATCTCGTTAACCAGGTACTGTAACACCCGTAAGTTATCCAGTGGGTGAATTTCACACGCAATAGCCTGTGCCATGCTGCGCACAATGGCACGTTGCTCGGCATCGTTTGGCAATACAGGGCTTTGTGGGAATTTTTCTTCTAGGTATTCGATAATCGCTAGTGATTGCGACAAATTGAGCTCTGTATCGGCATTTTTGTCAACAAGGGTGGGGACTAAATGTTGCGGATTAAGCTGGTGATAGGCTGCAAAGTGTTGCTCACCGCCGTTGTTTACCAGGTGGACCGAAATATGCTCTGCCGATAACTGCTTTAAATTTAATGTAATACGGACACGGTAAGCCGCGCTTGAACGCCAATAACCATAGAGTTTCATATCAATTTCCTGTGTGATTGTCGTGCTAAATAAAAAGGCAATAACGAGGGGTCGCTATTGCCTTAATAATTGATAAGCACTGAATAATGTTATGCTTTGTACTCAACAACTTTTTGGTCAATCGAACCAAAAATACTCACGCCGTTTTCGTCAAACATTTCAATGCGAACCGTGTCACCAAAACGCATAAACGGGGTTGAGGCTTTGCCATCGGCAATGATTTCTAACATACGTTTTTCAGCTAGGCAGCTTGAACCCGCACTACGATCATAGTTAGAAATAGTACCAGAACCAATAATAGCACCTGCGCCTAAAGGACGGGTTTTAGCAACGTGCGACACCAATTGGCTAAAATTGAATGTCATGTCTACCCCTGCATTTGGGCGGCCAAAAAGTTCATTGTTTAAATGTGTCACTAGCGGTAAATGCACCTTGCTGTCTTGCCACTTGTCACCTAACTCATCAGGGGTAATGGCAACCGGCGAAAACGCGCTTGAAGGCTTAGATTGAAAAAAGCCAAACCCTTTAGCTAACTCGCCAGGGATTAAGTTACGCAATGACACATCGTTAACCAGCATAAGTAATTTAATATGTTTGCCGGCATTCTCGGGCGAAACACCCATTGCTACATCATCGGTGACGATGGCGATTTCTGATTCGAAATCGATACCGTATTCTTCACTGGCCATTTCAATATCGGCTTTAGGTGCAATAAAACTGTCTGAACCACCTTGATACACTAATGGATCAGTCCAGAATGATTCTGGCATCTCTGCACCACGTGCCTTTCTGACCAGTTCAACATGGTTAACATAAGCACTGCCATCAGCCCATTGAAAAGCGCGTGGTAATGGCGATAGGCAACGAGTCTCATCAAAGGCAATAGCGTTATCCATTTGGCCGTTATTTAATGCCTCATATAACTCATTTAATTGCGGATACAATAAATCCCACGCATCCAGTAATTGCTGCATTGTATGCGCAATGGCCGGCACAGCTACCGCTTTGGTCAAATCTTTACTGACTAACATCAATTGGCCGTCGCGACGTCCGTTGTGATAACTTGCAAGTTTCATTACTGCTCCTAAATTCTGGGTATTTACGCCTGTATCAATATCATCAATGGCGGTAGTCACTCATTTTGACCACACAAAGCCACAAAATCCTATAGCGTGCGACAAATCACACTTTATCGATATAAAACAGGATCCGTAAAATTTTATTTACAAATACTAAAAGGCCACACCAATGCGGCGTTGCAGCATTGAAATGGCCAAGATGCCAGCACAATAGCTGGCAGAAAATCGTTACATTACTTTTTCTTGCTTATGTCGTAGTCGCGCAATTTATTGGCAATAGCGGTATGAGATACGCCCAGTTTTTTAGCCAATTGGCGGGTACTTGGGTAAGCGGGATACAAACGACGTAATAAACCAGCTTCGTATTCTTTCATCGCTTCATCTAATGTGCCTTCAAACTCTTCATCAAAGTAACCAAAGCCTTCGGCATAAGACGGTAATTTTAACTGCTCAACGGTCAGTTCGGTTGAACCATCCCACATCGATACGGCTCTAAAAATCGCATTTTTAAGCTGACGAACGTTGCCAGGCCAGGCATAAGTAAACAAATAATCACGACACGCGGCCGAAATCCGTCTAATAGGGCTCGATAGTTGCTGACTGTAGTGTTCTAAAAACATTTCTGTCAGTGGAATAATGTCCACTCTTCGCTCACGCAGCGACGGCATGTGATAGCTCAACACGTGGATGCGGTAATATAAATCTTCTCTAAACTCACCAGTTTGGCAAAGCTCTGCAAGGTTTTTCTGTGTCGAACAAATAATGCGTACATCGGCCCGCACTTCGACATCGCCACCAATACGTCTAAAGGTGCCATCTTGTAATAAACGCAATAATTTGACTTGAGCGGCTTTCGACATTTCAGCTATTTCGTCTAAAAATACCGTCCCGCCTTTGGCTTCTTCAAATAAGCCGCGTTTTACAACTGTGCCGTTGGTTACAAAACCAAACAGTTCTTCTTCGGCCACGCTGTCGGGCAATGCCGCACAGTTAATGGCAATAAAGGGGTGCTCTCGGCGCATGCTGGCATCGTGACTGGCACGGGCCATCAGTTCTTTGCCTGTGCCGGTTTCACCTGTTATTAACAGCGGCGCATCTAGCTGAGCCATGCGTTTGGCTTGCTTAAGCACATCTTTCATTTTGTCGCTGTTGGCCAACACATTATCAAAACCCGTTGTTTGATTTTGTAATGCATTAAATTGCTTACCAACTCTTGCCGGTGATTTAAGCGAAATTACCGCGCCCGCCAAAATGGTGGTGTCGTTATCGTCTGGTAGGTAGATGGGCAGCATTTCTGCTAGGTATTCATTTGAATTAATTTGCACTCGAGTTGCTTGAGCTAACACTGGGGTTTCGCTCATCCAGCGCGCAAAATTAAATCCCTGTACCCAGTGATTAAGTGACTCATCTACCACCTCGTGCTCAGCCATGTCTAAGGTCAGTAGTGCAGACTCATTAGCAATGCGAATTCGGCCTTTGGTGTCGGTTGAAAAAACAGAATCTGGCAGCGTTTTGAGTAAGGTTTTTAAAGCGTAGTGTTCTTGTTCTGATGGCATAAAAGACACAGTGCGAACATCGTGTACACTTTCGACTTTACGGATTTGTGGCATCAGTTCACGCAAGGTTTCAAAACTGATTTCTGCAAATTGCAAAAACAGGAAGCCTTTATTACTGGCATCAATGGCGATTAAATTAATGCCATGTTTTTCGAGCACGACAAGGATGTCTTTCGCTAAACCAACGCGATCAATACAGCTGACTTCCAAACGCATATGTAACGATTCCCTATTATTAAAGTTATGTTGCGGAAATTGGTGACAACGTTAGATGGATATTGCCTCAGTGGCAAGTGAAGTTTACAGCAGAATTGTAACAGAGAAAGTATTCAGCACATTACGTTAACGTAACATGCTGATATCGATGTGTTAATTTTTAATCTAACAACTGGTCTGTCTTGGCTGCCATAATGAAGTCATTTTTATGCAAACCTTTAATTGAATGTGACCACCAGGTTACTGTTACCTTGCCCCATTCGGTTAAAATACCTGGGTGATGAAATTCTGCTTCAGCAAGATCAGCAAGTTTATTGGTAAACGCCATGGCCAATTTAAAGTTTTTAAATTTATACACTCGCTCAAGTTGCATAATGCCGTCGCGAACTTCGACTCCCCAGTCAGGGATCATACCGATAAGCTCTGCCAGTTCAGCGTCGGTCACTATAGGTGCATCTGCTTGGCATGCTTCACATTTCATTTCGGTTAACGCGCTCATTTTTACTCCTTGGATATATTTATCATGTTTGCAGCTTATTGAGCGCCACGCTCAACTGCTATAACCTTGTTAACAGGCTTTGACTTTGGGCTCAAATTTAGGTGTAAACAACCCTAACTGCTGTGCTTTGTGCACCATACTCATAATGTCCATACGAGCAATTTCGTCTAAGTAGTCAATATTTTCAATAACGTAATATATTGGCTGCATAATATCGATACGATATGGCGTTCGCAGTACGTCAAGTAAATCAAACGGTTTACACTCAGGTTTGCCACTTAATGCGTACAGGGTTTCTCCGGGCGAACTTAAAACACCACCGCCGTATATTTGCATCGACTCTCCCTTTGCCTGCACCAAACCAAACTCGATGGTAAACCAATATAACCGAGCCAAAAACACTCGTTGTTCTTTGTTTGCCGCTAACCCAAGTTGCCCATACATGTGAGAGAAATGTGCAAATGAAGGGTTAGTTAATAACGGGCAATGGCCAAATATTTCGTGGAAAATATCGGGTTCTTGCAGGTAATCGAACTCTTCTTTACTGCGAATAAACGTCGCCACGGGAAATTCTTTGTTTGCTAATAATTCAAAAAAGCGCCCAAAAGAAATAAGTGCGGGCACCGCTGCGGTTTTCCAACCGGTAGCTTGCAGTAGGACTTTGTCTATATCGGGTAACTGTGGAATACGATCAATTGACATCCCAAGTGCATCTAAACCATTCAGGTAGGCAGGACATGCTCGACCAGGTAAATTTGTCACCTGGCGTTGGTATAATTGTTGCCATAGTTGATTCTCATGTTCTGAGTAATCAATGTAACCCTGAGCATCGGGTTGATGGGCAATATACTTTGTTGCTGTAGTCATAGGTTCCACTTTACGTAAACTTCACTTAGTACATATTGTGCTAACGAAAGTGTTTTGTTAACTCCCTCACAGTTTATTGTCTGCTAAGAAAGCGCCACTATTTGTAAACAAATAGATACAAAACCCATTCACCGCCGCCATGAAATAGCGTTGATTAGGGCGAAGATCATCAATGATTTTTCGTTAACCTTTGTGGTTTTTGTAATGCGTATCAATAATTTTACTGGCACTTGAACTGTGATAATTTACAATGTAGACCAAACATGACTTATCAATTCACAGGACGATTAAACTATGGCAATTTTGGTAACGGGTGGCGCTGGCTATATAGGTACGCACACTGTTGTGGAGCTACTAAATGCTGGACAGGAAGTGGTCATCGTAGACAATTTATCTAACTCAAGTGTTGAAGCCTTAGCACGTGTAAAAACCATTACAGGTAAAGATGTGGTGTTTTATCAGGGTGATATTTTAAATAAAGCCTTGTTACAGAAAGTATTTGCCGACCATGAGATTGAATCGGTCATTCACTTTGCGGGCCTTAAAGCCGTGGGAGAATCTGTCGCTAAACCACTTAAGTATTACGAAAACAACGTCACTGGAACCATCATTTTATGCCAAGTGATGGCCGAGAATAACGTTAAAAACTTAGTGTTTAGTTCATCTGCTACTGTGTATGGTGATCCTGCAAGTTTACCCATTAAAGAAGACTTTCCAACAGGTGCGACTAATCCTTATGGCCAATCAAAATTAATGGTTGAACACATTTTAGCGGATTTACATCACTCAGATAACAGCTGGAATATCGCCCGTTTACGCTATTTTAACCCTGTAGGGGCACATGAAAGCGGCTTAATTGGTGAAGACCCTAACGACATTCCTAATAACTTAATGCCATTTATCGCTCAGGTTGCCGTGGGCAAACGCGAACAGTTAAGTGTATTTGGTAATGATTACAACACGGCAGATGGCACAGGTGTCCGTGACTATATTCACGTGGTCGATTTAGCCATTGGCCACTTACAAGCGCTTAAAAAGCTGCAAACTAAACCAGGCTTAGTGACTTATAACTTAGGCACCGGCATTGGCTATAGTGTGTTAGATATGGTGAAAGCCTTTGAAAAAGCCTGTGGCAAAACCATTGCTTATCAAATCAGTCCGCGCCGCCCTGGTGATATTGCCGCCTGTTATGCCGACCCAAGTTTTGCCGCAGTACAATTAGACTGGCGCGCAACCCATAGCGTAGAAGACATGGCAAGCAGCAGTTGGAAATGGCAATCAAATAACCCAGATGGCTACAATACCAAGCCAATAAATTAAACGAGCAACTCTTTTTGCCAAGTGCTTAACAATTTTTTGCTGCAGCTAATGCTAATATTAGCTGCAGCAAATCATAAAGCCGATTGGAAAAATAATGACTCAGGGTATCAATCAAAGCCGCCGCAACCTGTTTAGCCGTCGTAAAACTCATGTTATTCGCCCGCCTTGGAGTAAACCTGAGCACAGCTTTACAGACAATTGTACCCGTTGCGATAAATGTATCGATGCGTGCGAAACTAAGATTATTAAACGCGGTGCTGGCGGGTTCCCTGAAATAGACTTCAGTCAAGATGAATGCACATTCTGTAAGCAATGTGTTGAGGTATGCCCTGAACCCGTTTTTGACACCAGCACAGAACGTCCCTGGCCCCTTGTGGCAAACATCAATGACACCTGTTTAACCGCAAAAGGTGTATGGTGCCAAAGCTGTAAAGACGCCTGCGAGCCACGGGCAATTAGCTTTATCATGGCGGTAGGACAAGTGCCTAAACCACAAATAGACTTAGCAGCCTGCACCGCGTGTGGTGCATGTGTATCACCTTGCCCGTCGGATGCAATTACCTTGATATCAACTGAGTAAGCACAGTTTGTCATTTTGTTATGCTGTCTTTAACGCTATATTAGCACCCCTATATAACCATATACCCAAAGGCACTAAGATGTTTGGTCAAAAAAAGCCTGTTAATCCGTTAAGTTTTATCGCACAAGAATGCCATTTAACCGGTAAGTTAATTTTTAGTGGCGATGTGCTGATTGCCGGTCATATCAGTGGCGATATTCAGGCGCAAGGCAATGTGACCATAGAGGCCAGTGGTACTGTTGCTGGCGATATTTTATGTCGCGAATTAATGATTGCGGGCCAAATGTCTGGAGAGGCGCGTTGCAAAAAAATCACCCTACATGCTCAAGGCGTGTTTGAAGGCGATGCCTATTGTGAACACATTGAAATATTAGACGGCGGTCAATTTTTAGGTTATCGGCACCGTGACCCACTTTTGGCAACCTTGGCCAATACTGACACCAACATCGCTAATAATGCTTAAGGTTAACGCTTAGGCTAGTTGCTGGTTTTATTGGTTTTAAAACGTTGGCAAGTATCATCAATGGTTAACCAGCTGACCTGCTCATGGGATCTGGGCTGCACTTTGTTTGGGTTATCAAGCGATGCTATCGACAAAGTGCAATACTGTGGGTAATCAACATGCCTATAGGTCATTGTGGTACCACATTGCTGACAAAAACCACGGCGAATTTGAGCAGAAGAAGCAAACTCTGTCACCTGCCCTTGCAGCCATGTTACCTGTTCAGTGTTAAAGTCCATCCAACTCATTACAACCGCACCAGCACTTTTTCGGCATTGGCTACAATGACAATGATCGGCATCAAATGGCATGCTATGGGTTTGGTAACGCAGTGCACCACATAAACACCCGCCTTGTAACATTATGGCTTGTTTCATCATGCCTCCTTTACTCGATAATCACTACGCTTGAGGTTCACTCGCCTGTTGCTGAAACTTGCGTAATAAGTTAACAAACTCTTTTGGGTCGCGATCTAAGCTGTCAGTTGATAAATACACATGATACCCCAACTGCTCATTTAAGGTTTGACAGCGGTGACCAAACATCGCCAGCACCCCTCGATAACGATCGCCATTAACAATTAATGGCGTGTATTCGGCGCCCAAATAGCCTTCGAGGCTCTGTAAGTCTTCATCTTGTGTTGCTGCGGTCATCAGCAGTGGTCGCTGCTCGGTTAATAAACCTGTGGCTAAACGCGGTGAAATACAATCTAAAATTGGATTAATTTTTTTAAGTTTTACCCCAATATAAGGTAATTCAATCAACTCCATATTTTGATTAACTCTCACATTATCAAGCCGCTGTATATTATGCCACTCAATAAACACTTGCCCTCGACGATGATAAAAAAACATTCCTTGGGCGGTTAACTTAAAGCTAATGGCGGGTTGATAGACTTTGGCGATACCTAAAATTAAGCCAACAGACCCCAGTGCAAAAAACATCATCCCTAGGGCAAATAAACCGCTAAAACCAATAAAAATAGTCAAACTGGTTAACAGGCTAACTGCGCCAAATAGCGTTAAAGTGATGCCATTACGTTTCGAGAAAGGGCTGATCAAAAGCTCATCAGTCATTTATAGCGTCTCCTTGGGACTGGGCGGTACAGATAAACCTTTGACCTGTAACCAAAGCATACCGATATATTCGTGAATTGCGCGCTGAGAAGCCAATAACTGATCGGCGTCTAATCGCCACCAGAAACCTTGGCGAGCAATAAAATCGGTGGGTGCCGCCTGTGGTTGCATGCCTAATTGGGTAAAAATGCTCATTGCCCGTGGCATGTGAGTAGCTGATGTCACCAGTTTAAACGGATGATGACCTATCAATTTTTGCAAGGCGTACGCTTCTTCTATGGTGTCTTTGGGTTGGTCAAATTTAACGATATTGGCGGGATTGACCCCAAGCTCAATTGCCGCATTGGCCATGATACTGGCGTGGGGTGTCGGTTGTATGCCACCACTGTAGCCACTTAACACCAAAGTGCATTGCGGCCCCAAACTCAATTGTCTTATTCCTTCATTTAAGCGCGCTAATGCCGTGGCAGATAATTGCTGCACCGCGGTTAGACCAGATTTTTCAATATTGCTCGAGCCAAGTACCATCACCACGCATCTTTGTGTCATATTTTGATGATTTGGTGAAAAACGTGACTCTAAAGAGTTGGTTAACCAATAACTCACTTGCGATTGACTGCACAAAAACAACACAGCGATAGCGAGTGATAAGCTGACTTTACCAAGCTTGAGCAACCATTGACCTTGGCTGCGCCATAAGCAGGCCGCTAACAGTAATAGCAACACAGTCAACGGAACGGGCATCACCAATTGCGACAAGACTTTTTTTAACCAAAACATGAATGTTTCACTCACCCCTTATTTAACCTGAGCTCGGGATAAGGGATGAACTTATACTATTTAAAATCAACATGTTATCCATTCTCACTTTCAAGCTTGTCATTTGTTCTGCTAACAAGGCGAATTGACGCGTCAATAGCTAGCCGATTGTAAGTCGATTCAACGCAGTGAGCAGGGCAAAGGACTGTTTGAAAGGCATTTATTATCCCGAGCTCAGTTTATTTAGTCTGTCATTCTAATATTGGCGCGAGTGTAATACCAATCCTTATTAACCTCAACTCTGGATAAGAGATGTATTGATAACGATATAAATCAATAGATTGACTAAAATCCACTGTCAAGCTTGTGATTTGTTTTGCTAACAAGGCGAATTAACGCGTCAATAGCTAGCCTATTGCAAGTTAATTCAACGCAGTGAGGAAGGCAAAGGACTGCTTGAAAGGCGTTTGTTATCCAGAGCTGAGGTTTATTAGAATATGATCTATTTTAGGCTGCGTCATTTTAAGCCGTAATCGGGTTTGTGACGCTGCCCCAAAGGGCGAATTGAATCAACCCAAAACAAAAACGGCACTATTGAGTGCCGTTTTTGTATATACCCATAAAATGCAGTCTATATGATGACTATTTTTCGTCTTTGCCCCACAACCAGGCTGCACCGCGAACACCTGACGATGCACCAAATTTATTTTTAACGACTTGAGTGCCACACTCACGACCAACGACATATTTAGGTAACACTTTAGGCAGCTCGGTATAAATGGCATCGATATTTGATACACCACCACCTAGCACTATCATGTCAGGGTCCATCATGTTAATCACATGGGCAAGTGAACGTGCTAAACGATCGATGTAGCGCTCAAATGCGGCTGTCGCTAATGGGTCGCCTTGCTGCATCATTTCAGCTATTTGGATACCACTAGATGCATCGCCGCCAGCGGCGCGAAAATCACGCACAAAACCAGTGCCAGAAATAAACGTCTCAATACAGTCACGATTTCCACAAAAACAGGTTGTGGTATTAAATTCATCTGGGGTCATCCATGGTAAAGGATTATGGCCCCACTCGCCGCCAATACCATTGCCACCGCCATGTACCGCGCCATTAATAGACACACCAGCACCGCAACCAGTACCAATAATACCGCCAAATACCACACGTTTTCCCGCTGCAGCACCGTCGACAGCTTCTGATACTGCAAAACAGTTTGCATCATTGGCCACACGGACTTCACGGTGTAATACTTTACTTAAATCTTGATCTAATGGGTGACCGTTTATCCAAGTTGAATTGGAGTTTTTAACCAAACCCGTAAAAGGAGAAACCACGCCAGGGATCCCCACACCAACTGAGCCAGTCTGGCCTGTTTCGGCTTCAGCATCTGCCACTAGGCTGACAATGGCTTGCACTGTATCAGGGTAGTTTCTAGGCGTAGGAATGCGCTTTCTGAATATTTCGGCACCGTCTTCTGCTAACGCTACTATTTCAATTTTAGTCCCACCGAGGTCGACGCCCATGCGCATCATAACTAGTTTCTCCATTATTCGTGTAAGTTATGTCCATACTTGCAAATTCAGGTCATGCCTAATTTTTTGCAAACCACGCCCTAGACGCAGCAATAAAATATGGATTTAAAATCGTTTCTTTTTGGTTATAGTTAAGTGGTGTCATTGCGGGATAGGCCAACACCACGCCACCAGCACTTTCTAACACAGCTTGTGCAGCGGCAGTGTCCCATTCGCTGGTCAAGCCAAGCCTTGGGTACACATCAGCTTGCCCTTCTGCCACCATACAAAACTTTAACGAGCTACCTACGCTGAGCATATTGTGCTCACCGACTTGTTCTAAATATTGAGCAACATCTGGGCTAACATGTGAGCGACTCCCCACCACCGTTGGCGGACGTTGTATCTTCCGCTCGCTAATATCAAGCGGGGTGATTAAGCCATCTTGCTCAAGCCAAGCGCCTTGCCCCAGTATGCCGCTGTAACACTTTTTTAGCACCGGAGCGTAAACCACACCGGCAACTGCATGACCTTGATGAATAAGCGCAATATTGACGGTAAACTCACCATTGCGTTTAATAAACTCTTTGGTGCCATCCAGTGGATCAATTAGCCAATAGGTTTGCCATGTTTGTCTTTCTGCCCAGCTGATGTCAGCCGCTTCTTCACTCATCACCGGGATATGTGCAAAATGCGTGCTGAGCCCAGCAACAATCACGTGATGGCTAGCAATGTCAGCTGCGGTCACCGGACTGTCATCTTGTTTAACCTCAACCCCAAAATCGGCAGTGGCATAAACCTGGATAATCGCATTACCTGCATCTTTTGCCAGTGCGATTATGCGTTCTAAATCAGCGAGCGAAAATGTAAAGTTAGACAAATCAATTCCTTAAAATTTACAGCGATTCAATATGATTACTTTGCATTATGCCATTGTTCGCATCATAAACGGATATATTGATTTGTTCGAAGTTAAGCCAATTTAACGCGCTGTGGCTTAAACAACGCCCGCATTTACACAACAAAGGTGCAACATAACTGTGTTTGTTGATACTAAGCTAAGCGCCACAAGGCGCAAAGCAAACTGTGCATTTCTGCATTCGTATTCAATCATTGGCATAATCAATATTTCACTAAAACGCTGAGAATACATTGAAAAGGTAATGAACCTCAGCTCTGGATAACAAACGCCTTTCAAGCAGTCCTTTGCCTTCCTCACTGCGTTGAATTAACTTGCAATAGGCTAGCTATTGACGCGTTAATTCGCCTTGTTAGCAAAACAAATCACAAGCTTGACAGTGGATTTTAGTCAATCTATTGATTTATATCGTTATCAATACATCTCTTATCCAGAGTTGAGGTTAATGAATGTTATCGAACAAGCTGCCTTTTCCATATTCATCATACTTAAAGGCCAAATATCATAGCGCTTTGGTTATTGTTATATTGTCCACTTGTAATACCACGCCTTGTTGATCTCCCCAATTAGGGAATATCACTAAGGGTGTATCCACTTTGGTTAAATCCAGAGAGGAGCCGGTATTGTTTTGTAGGTCTGTCAGACTGATATCATAATGTGTCCACACACCTATCTCTGGCGCGTTAATGGCAAAGTCCCCTGAGCTACACGGGTGCTGACAATCCATTTTAATGTTTAACGAACGTGACGCTCTTGGATCTGATACCACATACAAATCAAAAGATAAGGTAGTAAAGTCGCTCAAATCAAATACGGTAGGGCTTTGGAAATACCCAACAGCCTCATTGGTATTAAAGCTTAATTGAGTCACCATGTTGTGTTCGCCGCCAACATCAATTTGTTCTTCGATAAGTTCACCAGAGGCAACATATTGACCGTAGGCAAAAGGGGCATTGGTTGCGTCGTCATACACACTCAGCTGAGTGTGGTTATCGAGTTGGTATTGATAACGCACATTATCGATTTGCAACGCAATTGGGCCTGTCGGTTCAATCACAAACGGGTTGACGATATCAGCAAAGTTGACCGTACTACCTGGTGAAAAACGGTTACCATTAGCCACAAGTGTTGCCAGTGGCACACTCACTTGCTGCCACTGGTCAAGCGTTGTTGGTAATTCAATGGTTGCGTCACCGACATTGGGCCAACCACTGTCAGCTTTCACTAACACTTCGGTACCGTCAGCAATTGATAATACTTTAATATCAAACACTAACGCACCTAATGCCTGCCAATGGCTTAAATCTGCTCTTGGGGTGTACTCAAAATACAGATTACCAGTATCACCCGTTTTAGTAATCTGTAATACGTTTCCCAAGGTGTCGTCCGTTACCACCTGATAACTTATGGCATTATCTGGGTTGTAACTGTTAAAGATTAAGCCATCAGCCAGAGCATCTTGATCGCCAACACTAAATAAGTTTAAAGGTGATTGTTGACCAAAACTGGTATCAGGTATCACGATATCTGGTGGTGTTTGCCCTTGTGTTACCGTGACATTTTCATCGATGGTTTCGCAACCTGCCCCCGTGCTTGGCGACTTTGCACATTCATAAACACGCACATAATCCACTACCATAGATTGCGGAAATACTGACGGATCAATACCTGTGTTGTGCACATTTGCCGCCCAGGCACCGCCAACCGCAAGGTTTAGTAACATGTGAAAGCGTTGGTTGAAAGGAGCATCGTCTGGTGCGTTAACTAATTGGCCTTCGTCGTCTACGTATTGGCTATACCAGCCAGAAGATTGTTGCGTGGCAAAATGCACATCGTCAACATACCAACGTATTTCATCTTCTTGCCATTCAACGGCATACACATGAAAGTCATCTGCTGGATTGGCCCCATCAGGTAAGGTGTACTCCTGCCCTGTGTAAACATTGTTTGGCCATTGTTTACCATAATGCAAAGTACCGTGAATGGCTGACACTGGGGGCTCACCGTCAACTTCCACCTTAAGATTCACCGCTTCCATAATGTCAATTTCACCTGAGCCAGCCCATGGGCCATATACCCAATCGGTTGGCAACATCCAAATGGCAGGCCATGTACCTTGGCCTTGAGGCAACTTGGCACGGATCTCAAAACGGCCGTATTTCCAATCGCCTTTATTTTTAGACACTAACCGTGCAGAGGTATAGTCAAGGGTTTTAGAGGTGTCGTTAATATCATAGCTTGGGTCTGAGTCATTGACCGCGGGGCCTGAATACGTTTCTTTGATGGCGGTGATGGTTAACATGCCATCGGCAACTGAGGCGTTTTCTGTTCTGGCGGTGTAGCATTGAGCTTCGTTATTACCGCCACCATAACAGTCAACAGCAAAACTCCATTTGTTGCTATCGACTGCATTGCCATCAAACTCGTCCTGCCAGACCAATTTCCAGTCACTGTCTGTGTTGTCCGACACGCTGGTGTCTGGTTCAACCATGTTAGCGTCATTATCAGACTGACAACCAGGCAATAAAACCAGTGTGGTTAAACAAAGTAAAAATGAATATTTATTATTAATTTGGCTCATTGTTTTCCTCATTTATTGTTATTCGCGCGTTGCCAATAACAGTGTCTAAAACACCATTAACCACATCACAGAGCACAAATTGGGGTTGAGTTTAGCTGGGGCTCATCTAAAATCGATGAGCCCACTAACGGTAAACAGGGTGTTACTTTTTACATGTTATTGTGTTTTCGCTCGGCTGAGCTTGAATAACCACATCACTGAAACTGATGTCGACTTTGGCGTCGGTCGCTAGGTAAAACGGCATGGTGATTTTACCAAAGTCCATTGGCTCATCGGCAAAACAAGCCAGTGAAAAGCTTAACGCCTGCCATTCACCCAACTTGCTATTAACCTGCCGAGCAATATCAACTTGCTTGCGACAATCACCTTCACAAGCCATACCTAGCCATAATGGTTTTTGCATCAGGGCTGAACTCTTAATACTAAGCGATAATGCTGAATCACTATTGCTGTAGGCTCTAAAGTCACGAGGAAAGTTACTAATTAAACCAACTACACCTTGCTCACTGCCATTAAATGACACAAATCGGGCATCTTCTTGCACCACACGATCCATGGTACGAATCGTTAACGCACTGTTTTTCGCCACACTACTAGACAACCCCTGACGCTCTTCACGCGTGGCAATGTACATTGACCAAGGTGACTTAACGGCTCTTTCGAACAAGGCTAAATCAGTAATGGTTTGTTCAGCGGCAAGGTTGTCTTCTGATAAATTATCTAATACCAGGGCTTTTGACATATCCGACTGATAATCTAGGCCATAACCGAATGGAATAAGGGGTTGGTATTGTGCTTTTTGTTCCGCTGACGCGCTTTGCAATGGCACATTGACGGTGGCTTGTTGTGGTGTAGCAGGCCATGAGAATGACAATTTGCCCACAAAATCATGCTGCACCTTACCCTGTGCGTCGGTAAACAACACATCGGCGATGCCTTGTCCTTCAGAACCGGGTAACCAGGCTGCGACAAACGCATCGGATGCGTTAAATTCAGCATTAACCCACATTGGACGGCCACTGATAAATACCGACACCACAGGAATACCCTGAGCTTTTAGTTGCTTTAACAAGGCAAGATCGCGCTTATCTCCGCGTTGGTATTCTAGATTATCAATGTCGCCGTTACCTTCGGCATAAGGCTCTTCACCAAACACAACAATGGCCACATCTGGTTTTTGTTGTGCGCTTAACTCACCAGTAGGACTTAACAGCGCTTGACCACCAGCTTGCTTAACCACTTGCTCAATACCGGCATAAATCGAGGTTGCACCTGGAAAGTCGGCATTTTTATTGTCTGTACCTTGCCAGGTAATCGTCCAACCACCAGACTGCTTACCAATATTGTCGGCGGCATCGCCTGCAACCAAAACCGTTAACTTAGGCGATAACGGTAATATATTTTGATTGTTTTTCAGTAACACCAGCGACTCACGAACCGCCTGACGGGCAACCTCACGATGACTTGCATGACCAATTAACTCGGTTTTACCTGATAGCGGGCGGTTAGCAGGGCTTGGCTTGTCAAACAAACCAGCTCTAAATTTAACCCGTAAAATACGCGACACCGCATCATCTAGGCGAGCTTGACTAATTTCGCCGCTGTTGACTTGTGCGACGGTATTTTCAAATAACGGTTTCCATGCCGCGGTAGGCACCATAAAGATATCTAACCCTGCATTGGCCGCCTGGGCACATGACTCATTAGTACAGCCCGGAATTTGCCCATGACCATTCCAATCACCTACCACAAAACCGTCAAAGCCCATGCGATCTTTTAGTACGTCGGTCAGTAAGTATTTATTGCCATGATTTTTAACCCCATGCCAGCTGTTAAACGACGCCATGACACTTTGTGCCCCCGCATTTAAACCGCCAACATACCCTTGAGCATGCACATCAACCAATGTTTGTTCACTGGCAATATTGTCGCCCTGATCAATGCCCTTTTCTGTACCACCATCGCCAAGAAAATGCTTAACGGTTGACAGCACGCGTTGGTCAGATAAAAAGTCACCACTCACAGCGCCTTGTAGCCCTTCAACAATGGCAAAAGAGTAGTCTCTTACAATGGTTGGATCTTCAGAGTAGCCCTCATAACTGCGGCCCCAACGGTCGTCTTGAACCACAGCAACCGTAGGCGCAAATACCCAATCAATACCCGTAACCATGACTTCTTTAGCGGTAATCGCCGCAATTTGTTCAATCAACTTGGGGTTATTGGCTGCACCTAAACCTATGTTGTGCGGAAATAGCGTAGCGCCAATCACATTATTGTGGCCATGCACAGCGTCAGTGCCCCACATGGTAGGAATATTGATCCCATCGACAGAGTCATCAACAGAGGCTTGATAGAGGGTTTCTGCTAATGCAATCCAGTCTGCTGGTGTGGCATGTTTATCGTTATTGGGGTAAGCGCCGCCGCCGTTAAGGTATGAACCAAAACCATACTTGCGCATATCTTCAACGGTGATATCGCGAATTTCAGGTTGGATCATCTGCGCCACTTTTTGCTCTACGGTCATGCTAGCAACCAATGCCGCAATTTTAGCTTCAAGCGCTGCATCTTTAGCAATAGCAGGTGTGAGTGCTGGCCATAAATCAATGCCAGACTTTGCTGCACTGTCCTCAACCGCTACCGTTGGCGTGTTAGGGGCTTGCTCAACGTGAGCCGATTCACTGCAACCTGTTATGCTTAACAGTACCGCTAAACTCAGTGTACTTAATGGCAGTGTAAATTGGCGTGGGGTTAACCCGTTAATAACTTGATTCCTGTTCATGGTGTTTCCTTATCCTTGCTGCTGCGCGTTAAACTGAGGACGCTTTACATTGCAGCCCACTAAACCGTAATAGCCAATAAAACCATAACAAACTAAGGGCACAATAAAGGCTAATTGAATACCAAAACTGTCAGCCATTACCCCTTGAAGCAAAGGTAAAACAGCACCGCCGACAATGGCTAAACATAAAATGCCTGAGCCTTGGCTAGTATGTTGTTTTAAATCTTGTAACGCTAAGCTGAAAATGGTCGGGAACATAATTGAATTACACAGTCCCACCAGCAATAATGCCCACATTGCCACTGTGCCAGCACTAAACATTGCCGCCACTACCAGGGCACAAGCACACAGCGCATTAAAGGCTAATACTTTACCTGCTTTGATTTTTTGCATCACGCCCGCGCCAATAAAACGCCCAACCATTGCGCCACCAAAGTAATAAGCAATGTAATGCGCCGCTTGTGACTCAGACAAGCCACCAATATCGTCTTGAGTTAAAAAGCTAATCAAAAAGCTACCGATGCCGACTTCGGCGCCAACATAAACAAAAATACCCACGGCGCCCAACACTAAATGCGGATACTGCCAGGCACTGCCAACAGCCTGATTATCAGTACTTGCCACTTTTTTGCCTAACAAAGGCAGCTTGAGCAGCATAAAAATAACCGCTAGCGCAAATAAAGCTCCCGCTAATATTAAATACGGCGTTTGAACAGCAGTGGCTTGTTGCTGTACAGATAACTGGCCAATAACCTCGCCTACTTCAGTGATTTTTTCATCGTGCTCCACGGTTGATAAAATTAACCAACTACCAAAAAATGGCGCAACGGTTGTGCCAAGGGAGTTAAATGCCTGGGTTAACGTTAATCGTGACGATGCCGTCTTAGCAGGACCAAGTACGCTAACATAAGGGTTAGCCGATACCTGTAAAATGGTGATACCAGAGGCAAGAATAAAAAAGGCAAATAAAAACATATTGTACGAGCCGTAACTCGCTGACGGATAAAATAGCAAACACCCAATACAGGCAATCACTAATCCAGTAATAATCCCTTTTTGGTAACCAATTTTACCCACTAACGACCCAGCCGGAATCGATACAATAAAATAAGCACCAAAGAAGCAAAACTGCACTAACATCGCCTGAGTATAATTAAGCTCAAACATGTTTTTTAAATAAGGGATCAAAATATCATTGAGGCAGGTTAAAAAGCCCCACATAAAAAATAATGAAGTTAATGCAACTAACGCAAAACGAAAGTCGCCCACTTGATGAGTCGAATCAACGCTTGTTAATTCTGGTTGCTGTTGTGAAGTCGCCATGACATTCCCTATGTTATAAATCGTTATATTGGGTTGTTATCAATTAATATGGTTAATCAGTTCGAGTCAGTCGTTGCAAATTGGTCCGTAAATCATTAACTAAACAAACTTAAGTTAAGCATTTCCCCTTTGGCCCCGTTCGCAACCTATTTTCAAAATCAAATATTGACCTTTGTGTAATTAATCACTAATCTCAATGTAAGCGCTTTCATTTTTAACATATCGATAACTGATGTCAACGATTTTTAATTATTCGAATAGAATATTTCATCATTGAGTAAATCGACATAAACGAGTTATCACGGGTGTTTCAGCGCAAAGACTATCAGTAATAAAGACTCAAACTAAATTAAAGCGAAGTGAATAATCATATGAAAATAATGTTACCAGCTAACTCTAAGATGCAATCAAAAGCATTCACCTATGGTGTGGCGACTGCTTCGTTTCAAATCGAGGGGGCTGCAGACACCCGTTTAGCCTGTATTTGGGACACTTTTTGTGCAACACCTGGCAAAATTCGTGATGGTTCAAACGGTGAGCAAGCCTGTGAACATGTAAAATTATGGCGAGAAGATATTGATTTAATTGAATCGCTCGGCGTAGATGCATACCGTTTATCAATTTCTTGGCCGCGCGTGTTGCACAAAGATGGCAGCTTAAATGACCAAGGCGTTAAGTTTTATATCGACTTATTAGACGAGCTTAATCGCCGTGGCATTAAACCATTTGTAACTTTATATCACTGGGATTTACCACAACACATTGAAGACAATGGCGGCTGGTTAAACCGTGAAACCGCCTATCTGTTTGCCGATTACGCAGACAAAATCACCCAGGCTTTTGGCGATCGAGTTTACTCTTACGCCACGTTTAACGAGCCTTTTTGCAGTTCGTATTTAGGCTATGAAATAGGTGTTCATGCGCCTGGATTAGCTAAAAAATCTTATGGCCGCCAATCTGCACACCATTTATTACTCGCCCATGGTTTAGCAATGCAGGTGCTGCAAAAAAATAGCCCTCATTCAAAAAACGGTATCGTGCTTAATTTTACCCCTTGTTACAGCGCAACAGACTCAGCTGCCGATGTGCAAGCCGCCAGTAAAGCCGACCAGTATTTTAACCAATGGTACATCAAACCCTTATTTGACCGCTGCTACCCTGAGATTATTAACGACTTTGAGCCAGAAGATATGCCGGTCATCGAAGAAGGTGACTTTGACATTATCGCGCAACCTATCGATTTTTTAGGGATTAACTTTTATACCCGTGCAGTATATAAAGCAGATGCAGTTACAGGTTTTAGCCAAATTGATATGGTGGATAACCCTAAAACCGATATTGGTTGGGAGATTTATCCGCAATCTTTTACCGATTTATTAACCTCACTGCATGCATTGTACCCATTGCCGCCGATCTACATTACCGAAAACGGTGCAGCCATGGCAGACAAGCTCATTGATGGTAAAGTAGATGACCAAGACCGACTTGCCTACTATGATGCCCATTTAAATGCCGTTAACAATGCAATAGAGCAAGGCGTAAATGTGGTGGGTTATTTTGCTTGGAGCCTCATGGATAACTTTGAATGGGCTGAAGGCTACTTAAAACGTTTTGGTATTGTCTATGTTGATTACGACACCCAAAAGCGTACGCTTAAATCGAGCGCTTATGCCTACAAAGACTTATTAGCTAACAGAACATAGTGACACTGCAGAGCCGTTCTTGTGAACGGCTTTATTTTATACTTATAACCGCATCATATTAAAATAAAAAACAACAATTATTGAGGCACGTATGATCAGTATTAAAGAGAAAATCGCTTACGGACTTGGGGACACAGCAAGCAATATCGTTTTCCAAACGGTTATGCTGTTTTTAACCTTTTTTTACACCGATATTTTTGGTATTTCACCCGCTTTTGTCGGCACCATGTTTTTGGCAGTGCGGTTAATTGATGCGGTAACCGACCCATTAATGGGGGCACTGGCTGACAGAACCAACACCCGTTGGGGTAAATTCAGACCTTACTTATTATGGTTTGCCCTGCCCTTTGGCTTTATCAGTGTGCTGGCATTTACCACCCCCGATTTAACCGAAGACGGCAAAATGATTTATGCCTTCGTGACGTATACAGCATTAATGATGGTCTATACCGCCATTAACATTCCTTATTGTGCATTGGGCGGCGTATTAACGGCCGATCCTAAAGAACGTGTTTCGGTGCAGTCATATCGTTTTGTGTTTGCCATGCTAGGCGGGTTATTGGTATCGGGACTGACCTTACCTTTAGTTGAATTTTTAGGCCAGGGCGATCAAGCCAAAGGCTACCAACTGACGATTACCGCCATGAGTATCTTGGGCGTAGCGATGTTTTTAGTGTGCTTTTGGGGCACAAAAGAACGTTTACACCCGCCTGTTGATCAACAATCTAGCTTTAAAAAAGATTTTGGCGACATGCTTAAAAATGATCAATGGCGCGTACTGGCTGTTGCCGCAGTGTGTTTGCTCTCTGGCATGGTATTGCGCAGCAGCTTAGCCATTTACTATGTTAAGTATTACCTCAACATGCCGGACTCAATCACCTTATTTATTACCCTTGGTATGGTGGGTAATATCTTTGGTTGTATCTTGGCCGAACCGCTCGCTAAGCGCATTTGTAAAGTCAAAGCCTATATTAGCCTGCAAATTATTGCCGCGGCGTTATGTGTACTCAGTTACTTTGTTCCAAGCGATCAAGTGGTGTTAGCGTTCTTTATGTTTATTGCCTGGGGCTTTACTTTTAACATGGCAACCCCACTGTTATGGGCCAAAATGGCTGACGTGGTCGATTACGGTCAATACAAAAATGGTGTGCGTATCACAGGGATGATCTACTCATCGGTGATATTTTTCATTAAATTAGGTGTTGCTATTGGTGGTGCTGCTGCGGGTTGGTTGTTAGCAGGTTACGGCTATCAAGCCGATACTGCGCAAACCGAAGCCACCCAACAAGGTATCTTATTGTCGTTTACCATTTATCCTGCTATTGGCTCTATTTTGGTGGCGTTTGTGATGCGTTGGTATATTCTTGATAACCAACAAGTTGATCGAATTCATTTAGAATTAAATAGAGAAGTAAAATAAAAGCATGTTAGTCTTGGCGTCTTGTGCTCCAAGGCTAACTTGAAATTATTTACGTGAAATGACTTTATGGCAACAATATATGACGTATCGGTAATGGCGGGAGTGTCTCTAGCAACAGTATCTAGAGTCATGAACAACAACGCCAAAGTCAGTGAAAAAACCAAACAAAAAGTATTAGATGCAATGCAAGTGTTAGGCTATCGCCCTAACACTATTGCCCAATCGTTAGCATCCAATTGCTCTAATAGCATTGGCGTATTGGTGTCGCAACTCGATGGTCCATTTTATGGCCCTATGATGACCGAAATAGAATCGGTACTTCGTGGTGCTAACAAGCACGTGATTATTGCCGCTGGCCACAGTGACGAAGCCCAAGAAAAAGACAGTGTCGAGTTTCTGATGAGCCGTGGTTGCGATGCGCTGATTTTAGATATTGAAGCGGTTTCAGACGAATACTTAATTGAACTGAGCAAAGGGGCCACGCCAGTGGTGTTTATTAACCGCTACATCGACGCGATTAAAGACCGTTGCGTTTACCTTGAAAATGAACAAGGTGGTTTTATGGCGACCGATCATATTCTGTCCCTTGGCCACAAAGACATTGCGTACATTTCAGGACCATTATTTAAGCTCGACGTAAGAGATCGCTTAAAAGGCCATAAACGTGCATTAAAGCAATACAACATCGATTTTGACACCACCCTACATATTGAAAGCAACTTCAAAGAAGCCGGTGGCAGTGAAGCGATGGAACAGCTATTGGCAATGAACAAAACCATTACTGCTGTGATATGTGCAAACGATCAAATGGCATCTGGGGCAATATCTGTATGCCTAGAGCACGGCCTTCGCGTACCAGAAGACATCTCATTTATTGGCTACGATAACATCCCCTTTCCACAATATATCTCACCGAAACTGTCAACGGTCAGTAACCCGATCCACGAAATGGGTAAAATGGCTGCTCGGTGGGTATTACAACACGTATACAACGACACTGAAATCGTGGTCGAAAGCTCGTTTTCGCCAGAACTTTTTATCCGCACCTCGACCAAAGCAATAGACTAATCTCATTGCATAATAAACAGTGATAAACTGGCCGCGGCTGGTTTATTGCCTTATTGCATTTATGATTACCTCCATATTTAAAACAATTCTTAACACATTTCGGTCAATGCCACCCTTCTATACTGTTTATCGCGACTATTTATCAGATAAATATGCCCAAATTCGGCAACATTTACCCGCAACAAAAGAAAGCGCTTACATTTTATGGCAGTTAAACAGCTGATAATTTAATCTAATAAAAACAATTACTAAAAATAACAAATCGACTTTCCCTATCACATCGGTTAATGAAATGTAATAATTTAAACTTGTTTTTGTTGACTAAGTTCACAAATTACACTAGCTTTATGTAAGCGCTTACATTAGCAGTTTTATATGACAAGAATTTATAAATAATGATCACAGCGCCAATGAAGAATGACAAAAAACGATTTGCGCCCAACTCGCAATATTGAAAGAAATAAAATCTAGTCAATGGGGATTTCCTAGATGAAAACAAGAACATTTAATAAAACCAAGCTAGCGACCAGTTTATCGCTTGTACTTGGTATGAGCAGTATTTTACCCGCTCATGCTGCTGATGAAGTCAGTGAAGAAAATATCGAAGTCATTTCGGTTACGGGTATTCGTGGCAGTTTAATTAAATCGATGGATGTAAAGCGTTCTTCAAGTGGCGTTGTAGACTCTATTTCAGCTGAAGACATTGGTAAGTTTCCAGACACTAACCTAGCAGAATCGCTACAACGTATCAGTGGTGTATCGATTGACCGTGTCAACGGTGAAGGCAGTAAAGTGACGGTTCGTGGTTTTGGTCCAGATTTTAACCTCGTCACGCTAAACGGCCGTCAAATGCCGGTAACCACAGGTTCACGTTCATTTGATTTTGCTAACATTGCCTCCGAAAGTATCAGTGGTGTAGAGGTTTTTAAAACGGCACTAGCTGAAAACCCAACCGGTGGTATTGGTTCAACCATTAATATTTTAACTCACAAGCCACTCAGCGCTCCTGGATTAAAAGCCACGTTTGGCGCTAAAGCCATGGATGACAAATCCACTCGTGAAGGCGGTATGACACCAGAGCTGTCAGGTTTGTACTCAAATACATTTGCCGATGATAAATTTGGCGTATCGATATCGGCTAGTTTCCAAGAGCGCGAATCAGGTAATGCCCAGGCACAAGTAGGGACTGGCTGGCGCAGCTTCCCAGGCACAGTAGACAACGATTGGGGCGCAGGCACTGCAGAATGGGGTGGCGTACCACAAGAGGGGCAAGTTAATCGCCCAGGTGAAGGTGACATCTACTCTGTACCACAAACCACTGTTTATCGTTTTGAAGAGCAACAACGCCAACGTACTAATGGCCAATTGGTATTGCAATATCGCCCGGTTGATACCATCACCACGACATTAGACTATACCTACATGCGTAATGATGTTGATACACAATACAATGACGTATCAGCTTGGTTTACCTTTGCGCCATCAGAAAACGTCTGGACAGATGGCCCAATTTCTTCTCCTCTCATTTATTCAGAAACCTATACCAGCGCCCAAGATTTATCAATGGCGACCGGTGATTATGGCGTGCGTAACGAAAGTGGCTCATTAGGTTTTAATATCGAATGGCAAGCCAGTGATGATTTAACGCTGACATTTGACGCTCACAACTCTGTGGCAGAAAACAAACCCAATAGTATTTATGGCTCAAGCAATACGTTAAGTACCGCAGGTTTTGTGCGCACCAGCGCCGCAACCGACTTCAGTGGCGATTTACCGGTTCTTGCTGTGGGTGGTGGTAATGCTATTACCCCTGCAGATATGGTCGTAACAGGTTCTGTATTTGGCAGTTCACGCAATAAATCTGAAATTGATCAATACCAATTTGATGGCGAATACCTTTTTGAAGATGCAGGCAGTATCGACTTTGGTTTAGCCCTTACAACGGTAAATAACCATTCGCAATCAGTTAACGTGCAACGCAACGATTGGGGTGGTGTAGGTAGCCCAGGCGACCTAGATGATGCTTGGTTCCCTGCTGACACTATTCACGATAAATTTAGTGCAAACGGTGGCGATTTCTCTAATGGCACTGGCACATACGACATTCTTAACACCATGTTTGTATGGGATTTTGCCTCAGTACGTGATTACGCCGCGGCAAATTACAGCTCATCAGTTGCGGGCGATTGCGGTAACGGTTTCTGTCCATCTACAGATTATGCTTCAGATGTTGACCGTTATACCGAAGAAGAATCTACTGCAGTATACGTACAGTACAATTATGACGGTGAAATCGGTGACATGCCGTACGACTTCCATGTTGGTTTACGTTACGAGCAAACTGACGTCACCTCAACTTCGGCTGTGGCTGGTTACAATGGCACAAGCTGGGTAGGTGATACAGAAATCGCACTTGTAGCATCTGGTGATCGCGTATTTGAAACCCAAAAGGGTGATTATGATTACCTACTGCCAAATATTAACTTTAATATAGAAGTGGTAGAAGATGTTAAATTGCGCGCCGCTTATAGCGAAACCATTGGTCGTCCAGACTATGTGTCTATTCAAGGTGGTACGGTACGTGGCACGCTCGCAAACCAAAGTAATGGTAGCGGTTCGTCAGGTAATCCAAGTTTATTACCTTTAGAATCACAAAACTATGACTTATCTGCCGAGTGGTATTATGCGCCATCTAGCTATGTGTCTGTGGGTTACTTCTATAAAGACACCAAAAACTTTATCAGTAACACCAACGTAGTCACCACATACGATGGTATTTATAACCCAGCCTCTGGTGATTTATACCAAGCAGCGTTGGCCGCCACGGGCTCAAACGACGCCGGAACTGTTCGCCAATACATATTTGAAAACTTTGCCGATAACAGTGCCGTTAATATTACAGATGCCAGTGACCCAAATAACTTAGTCGGTACCATTGAAGGTAGTTCGGCTAATAATGATGAACTATTAGAGTTCTTCATCGACACGCCATCTAACAGCACTCGTAACTCGGTCATTGATGGTTGGGAATTTGCGGTACAGCATTTCTTCGGCGAAACCGGTTTTGGTGTTATTGCTAACTACACCATAGTTAACAGTGATGACAAATATGACAACTTCTTACTAGAAGACCAACCTGCCCTTGTGGGATTAAGTGACACGGCAAACGCGGTATTAGTTTACGAAAACTACGGTTTTCAAGCTCGTGTAGCTTACAACTGGCGTGACGAATTCTTAAATTCTCGCGGTCAAGGCACTGGCGCTAACCCACAATATACTGAAGCTTACTCGCAAATTGACTTATCAGTCAGTTATGACATCGAGCAAGTTGAAGGCTTAACGGTATTTTTCGAAGGACTTAACATTACTGAAGAATATACCCGAGTTCATGGTCGTGCCGATGAGCAGGTGCTAAACCTCACCGAAACGGGTGCACGTTATAGCATTGGTGCACGTTACACCTTCTAAGCACCCTTATACTTGATGTTATCCCGTCTTACCCCAGTTTGAACGGGATACATCAAGGTTCTATTTAGGTCGTTGAGGTGCTCACACATTGGCACCTCTTTTTGTTGCTACATATTAAGTAACATGGACGTTACTGCTTTTTTAATACCGACCACAAAACGAGATAGCACAGCACCGAGCTTTAATATCAACGTATTAAAAAACACAATGTGATAATCAAAACATGAAAGTGCTTACATTTTATAAATTTCTACTTATGATGTAGTGATGCTCAATTTACGTCATAACCTTGCAACATCATAAAAATAACAATAACGCCCAAAGCGTAGGTAGATATTATGCAAAAACCAATCACCCAAATAGTCATTATTGGTGGCGGCACAGCCGGTTGGATAACGGCAGGATTACTGGCTGCCGAGCATAATGTTGACAAGGGCATCTTGGCTCACTCCCCAAAACTCAATATCACCTTGATTGAATCACCCGATGTAGCCACCATAGGTGTGGGCGAAGGCACATGGCCTTCAATGCGCTCAACTTTGAGCAAAATAGGCATCGATGAAAATGATTTTATTCGCCGTTGTGATGCCAGCTTTAAACAAGGCTCTCGATTTATTGATTGGCGTTTTGATACAAACACAACTCAATCAAACAGTTATTTACATCCATTTAGCCTGCCTCATGGCCACCAAGAACTCGATTTATGCCCGTTTTGGTTACCACACTCAGAGCAAGTGAGCTTTGCCCAGGCCGTTTGTAGCCAAGAGGTATTATCGCAACTTGGGCTTGCGCCAAAAACCATATCCACTGCCCAGTATCATTTTCAAAACAATTACGGTTACCACCTTAATGCGGGTAAGTTTAGCCAGTTACTGACTGAACATTGCACCCAAAAATTGGGGATTAATCATATTTACGATCATGTTGAGCGGATTATTAATAATGAGCAAGGCGACATTGAAACACTGGTAACAAAACAACATGGCGATATTTCAGGGCAACTATTTATTGACTGTACTGGCGTTAAGTCATTACTACTAGGCGAGCATTTACAGGTGCCTTTTTTATGCCAAAAGTCAGTGCTGTTTAATGACAGTGCCTTGGCCGTACAAGTACCTTACAACAGCCCCAGCAGCCCTATAGCCTCTTGCACTCACTCAACGGCGCAAACCAATGGTTGGATTTGGGATATAGGCTTACCAACCCGCAAAGGGGTTGGGTATGTTTACTCATCAAGCCACAGTAACGACAACCAAGCAGAGCAAGTGCTGCGAGATTACTTAACCGCCAACGGTACCAGTAACGAGTCGATCTCAATGCTTGAGCCACGCAAACTCAATATCAATCCGGGGTATCATGCAAAATGCTGGCAAAACAACTGTATTGCCATTGGTATGGCGGCAGGCTTTATTGAGCCATTAGAAGCCTCAGCCCTTGCACTAATTGAGTGGACAGCGTCGACATTAGCGCAGCAATTACCGCCTAATCGCCAGGTAATGGACACCATAGCTGAGCGAATCAACTTACGTTATCAGCAGCATTGGCAACAAATTATCGACTTTTTAAAACTGCATTATGTTATTAGCCAGCGCGAGGCCGATGCTTATTGGCGCGACCATCGTGACAGCAGCTCAATACCCGAACGCTTACAGGCACAACTTGATTTGTGGCGCTATCAGGCACCCAGCCAGCATGACATTAGTTATAAAGAAGCGCTTTTTCCTGCCGCCAGTTACCAATATGTGCTTTATGGGATGGGGTTTAAAACGCAATGGCCTCAACATGTTAAACCTTCAATGCAGCAACTTGCCCAGCGGCTGTTTACCGATAACCAGCAGCGCACTCAGGCATTGAGTAAAAGCTTACCCACTAACCGTGCTTTATTAGATAAAGTGGCCCAATATGGGTTCCCTAAGCTTTAAAGACTTTTTAAACAAACAAATTAAACCAGCAAAATCATCTACAAAAAACCAAAACAACATACTGTATTTGAACGAATAGGATAGGACATCAGCATGAGCCAACACGTATTATTGAACAGCATCGACCATAAAGACCTAAAGGTAAACACTCGCCGCTCTGCCGCCTTAGGCGATAACCTTTGGTATAGTGTGACCTTTCCACAAGAGTTTCGCAGTATTCAGGCCCACTACCCTATTTTCTTTCACAAAGATGCGGCAACCGGACAGTTTTACTCAGTCGCACTATTTGGTTTTGCCCAAAATGAAAACCTGTTTTTATCGGATGCTGGCTGGAATGCGACTTATGTACCGCTCACTGTTCGTCGTCAGCCTTTTTTAATTGGCCAACAAACCGTACGTGAAGACGGGGTTGAGCGCCTACAACGGGTTATTCATATCGATTTAGATCACCCAAGAGTCAACCAAACTGAAGGTGAAGCGCTGTTTTTGCCTTACGGCGGTAACACCCCGTTATTAGATGAAGTCGGTGAAATGTTAGAAGTCATTCACCATGGGCTTATCGACAGCCAGCGTTTTATTGAAACGCTAATTGAATATCAGTTACTTGAGTCTTTCACTTTAGATATCGAACTGGACAACGGTAAAAAGCATCAAATGATTGGTTTTTACACCATTAACGAAAACACATTAGCCGAGCTATCAGCAGAGGCATTAGCCCAATTACACCAACAAGGTTACTTACAGGCCATTTACATGGCACTGGCATCACAAAGCAACATTCGCGATTTACTTAACCTTAAAAATGCTCAAGGCTAAGGGAGCCCTGCTGATGTCCAATGACACATTAACAGCCGTCGACTGCGTCAGCGATTGGACGTTATCGCAAGTGATGACGCACATAGAACAAGCCGACAAACCCATGGTATTTAAAGGTTTGTGCCGTCAGTGGCCTTTAGTGCAAGCAGGACTCGACTCACCCGACAAAGCATTAGACTATTTACGCCAGTTTTATCAAGGCTCTGCCGTTACCGCCTATTACCTGCCGCCAGAGCAACAAGGACGAGTGTTTTACAATCAGCAGCTCGATGGTTTTAATTACCAGGCCGGCCGCCTTGATTTCAACCAGCTATTAGCGCGCTTACAACAAGAAAATGCCAGTTCAACGCCTGCCGGTATTTATATGGGCTCCACCGATATCCATCAATTTTTGCCAGGACTTGGTGAGCAAAACAGCCTGAACTTACACCCTATCAATCCACTGACCAGCATTTGGTTAGGCAATAAAACAAAGGTTGCTGCTCATTTTGACTTTCCGCTAAACCTAGCCTGTAACGTGGTGGGTCGGCGAACCTTTACTCTGTTTCCACCAGAACAAATCAGCAACCTGTATGTTGGCCCAATGGAATTTGCTCCGGGTGGGCAAGATATCAGCATGGTTGATTTTGAAAAACCAGATTTTGAGCGTTTCCCTAAGTTCCAGCAGGCGTTAGATGCGTCATTAACCGCTGAGTTAACCCCAGGTGATGTGCTATTTATTCCCAGCATGTGGTGGCACCATGTACGCGGCATTGACGATATAAACGTGCTGATTACCCACTGGTGGCGTGACACACCAGGGTATTTAGGTAGGCCAAATAACGCCTTACTGCACAGTATATTAAGTTTACGGTCACTGCCCAAAGCACAACGACAAGCCTGGAAAGCCATTTTTGATAATTATATTTTTGAACATGATGACGTAGACGATAGCTATATTCCACAGAATGCGAAAGGCATGTTAACTAAACCATTAGATGAGTTAAATGCACGTAAGTTACGCGCAGATTTAATCAATAAATTAAAACGATAATGCTGAGCACAGCAACCATTAAACAGGAAGCCTAAGATGAATAAATCAATCAAAAAAGTTGTTATCGCTGGCGGTGGTACTGCAGGTTGGATGGCCGCAGCCGCGTTTAGCAAACTCATGGGTAAAAACCTTGAGGTGGTTTTGGTTGAGTCAGACGATATTGGCACTGTGGGTGTAGGTGAAGCGACCATCCCTACCTTACATCTTTTTCATCGATTATTAGGCTTAAAAGAACAAGATGTGATGGCCGCCACCAATGCCACATTTAAGCTGGGGATCCAGTTTGAAAACTGGCATGACGTCAACAAAGACTATTTGCATTCCTTTGGTTTTTTAGGCAAAGACTGCTGGGCCTGTGGCTTTCAGCATTTTTGGGTTAAAGGCAAACAACAAAACATGGTCAGTGAGATAGGCGATTACTGCACCGAGCATTTAGCCGCTCGTCAGGGCCGTTTTGCGGTATTACCCAATCAAGACTACAACCATGCCTATCATATGGACGCCAGTTTATATGCCAAATTCTTACGCAAATTTGCCGAACACCACGGTATGACACGCATAGAAGGTAAAATTGCCGATGTGTTACAACACGATGATTCTGGCAATATTAAAGCGCTAAAACTTGAAAATGGCGAGCTCGTTGAGGGCGATTTATTCATTGATTGCACCGGATTTAGAGCCCTATTAATTGAACAAACCTTAAATACAGGCTTTGAAGATTGGAGCCATTGGTTACCGTGTGACAGTGCCATTGCAGTACAAACCGAAGCGATACAACAACCTATTCCTTATACTCGCTCAATTGCGCATCAATCGGGCTGGCAATGGCGTATTCCGCTGCAAACCCGCACAGGTAACGGCTTAGTGTTTTGCAGCAAATATATTTCGGACGCTGATGCGACCGAGTTACTGCTTAACAACATTGAAGGCGCTCCCATTAATCAGCCACGGGTAATTAAATTTAAAACCGGCACACGTCGCCAGCACTGGAACAAAAACTGTGTTGCAGTAGGGTTATCATCCGGTTTTTTAGAGCCACTAGAGTCCACCAGCATTCACATGATCCAGCGCAGTATTGTGCGTTTACTGCAACTGTTTCCGGCTCATGGCATCATTCAGGCTGACGTGGATGAATTTAACCAACAAACCAAAATAGAAATGGACAACATACGCGACTTTATTATTTTGCATTATAAGGTTACCGACCGTGAGGACAGTCGTTTTTGGCGCTACTGCAAAAACATGCCAATCCCAGCCTCATTACAGCACCGTATCGACATGTTTAGTCAATCTGGCAAAGTGTACAAGTATGGTAATGAACTGTTTGGCGAAAGCTCGTGGATCCAGGTCATGATGGGCCAAGGCTTAATGCCCAAAGAGTATCACCCGATTGTCGATTTAATGGAGCCTGCTGAGTTACAAAGCTTTTTGAACAACATTAAAGCCACAGTAAAACGCAAAGTTGACACCCTGCCCGCGCATAATGACTTTGTGCAACACTATTGCAAATCAACAGCGATGTAAGGCTAAGCTGACCATGTCGTTACAAGCAACTCAACCGCTAATACAGGTCAATCAAATTGTGCCCAAGGTGCAGTTGATTGGCCAACAACAAACACCGGTTATTATTATTGATAACTTTGTCGGTGATGTTTCTGAGCTAATTGATATTGCCATTAATGACAGCCAATTTATAAGGGATAAAAGCTCATTTTATCCCGGTCAGCGCACCGCGTTGCCAAGGCAGTATATTATCGATGTGCTTAACGCAGTATTTCAGCTTATTTACGACGTGTATCGCATACCAACAACTCGGCGTTTAAAACCGCAACAATGCGTTTTTTCGCTCATCGATACTCAGGAAAAAGACCTAGTACCTCTGCAATGTTTGCCACACTTTGACACACCTAATCCGTATTATTTTGCCATATTGCATTACCTTAATGACGGCCCCCATGGCAACACAGGTTTTTTTAGGCACAATAGCAGCGGTTTTGAGCGGATTAATCACGACAACATTGACTTATATTTTACAAAGGCCCAAGCTTTTGTGGATCACATAACCCAAACAAGTCCGCGCTATTGTGTTGCCAGCAATCAACATTACACTCTGTTTCACCAGGTAGAATATCGGCCAAATCGTGTAGTGATTTACCCCGGAAACTTGCTGCATTCAACCCTAGTTAATCCAAAAACCGACATCGATGCCAACCCACAAACCGGTCGCCTTACCGCCAATATATTTATCGATTTTCAGTAATACCATTCCGCATTAATAAGTGACCACTCAGAATGCGTCCAGCTGTTTTTGATTAAGGCGTCGCTATGTAGTAATGGTTGTTCCCTTTCAAATAGCGAGAACGCAGAGCAAAAGCCGCTGGGGCATTCCTTTCAGGCGAGTTTTAAAAGGGCTTACACTGCGTTGCATGACTTCGAAAGAGAATCACTATTCATTCAGTCATTCGCCTTGTTTAAGCCCTTTTAAATTCTCGCTGAGAGATCACTTGCTAACGCGGAATGGTATAAATCACGCCGCGCAGAGAAGGCTGTTCATAAAGGGTAAACTAGCGCTTGATAAACTCCATTAAGCTTTCAATTAATTGCTGTGCTAATTCAAGCTCTCCGGCTTTTTTAAGCAATAACACCACGCATTCTGCGGTGCATAACCCGCCTTCGAGTTGATTTCGCCTAAGGGGATAAATAGAGGCGTGGGCTGGCTGTAACCCCACTTTCGCTAAGCTTTTAAGATATGGGCTTTGATTATACATTTTACGGGCTTCTTGCCAGGTGGCATCAATCAACAGCAAATACTCAAAAGGCGGCGCACACTCTTGTGTGGACGCTTGTAAATCTCCAGCAGAGTCGACTGTCATATTTAGCGGTTCATCAGTTGGAAACACCAACCCCACACGCGCAGCCTCAATTGCTGCAAGTAATGCCGCATCAGGCTGTTTGCGATGCCATTCAATCACTTGAGCGCGTTCACCTAATGCTTGTAACACTAATTGGCCGGTATTGGTGGCGCGAAGCCGCTCTCTTGGATGAGTTAATAAAATAAACTGCACAACATTCCTTGCAAAAATGGCTATCGGCTTGAATTAGCAAATAATGTAGCACATCTCCCCTGTTATTTACTGACACTCTTATTTTCAGACGCTTTTATTTTCAGACGCTTTTATTTTTAGACACTCTTATTTTCAGACATAATGGATTACACAATTGATAGTTTATCGCGCCATTTTCTGTATCAACTTACGATATAATCGCCCGAATGTTCCTACACCGAATTTAACGACAATTCATGGCTTACCAACAGATTATCGCGTTATTTTTTACCATGGTTATTTTGGCTATTGTCCCTGGGCCTGCGGTATTTGCGGTGGTGTCACGATCATTCTCAAATGGCTTTATGCATGGCGCAGCGTTAACACTTGGCGTATTGCTTGGCGACTTTTTGTATATTTTATTAGCCTTGTTTGGTTTAGCTGCCATCGCTCAGGCAATTGGACCAGCATTTGAACTGATTAAATACGTCAGCGCGTTGTATTTGTGTTGGCTTGGTTTAAGTATGTTGCGCGCAACAGCACATGGCGTCCAACTTGTGGATACGGTTAAAGCCAGTTTAACTAAAAATGTTTTCACTGGCATTGTAATCACGTTAGGAAACCCTAAAGCGCTGATTTTTTATGTGAGCTTTTTCCCGGCATTTGTACCTATGACCCATGTCAGCTTTTTGGATGTCATCATTATTTTAACCATCGCCACTGGTGCTTTTGGTTCAGTAAACCTTGTTTATGCATACTTGGCATCGAGTACCAAGCGAGTGTTTAGCTCAACTAGAGCTGCCATTATGATTAATCGTACAGCTGGCTGTATCATGCTGCTAGCAGGTATCTTGGTTGCCATTACCCTATAGGATTTTCAATGACCGCACTGCGCTTTACTCCATTAACCTTAACCAGCGGATTAACCCTTAAAAACCGTTTAGTGGTACCGCCCATGGCATCACAAACTGCGGACGAAAATGGCTTAGCTACACCCACCACCATTGCGCATTATCATCATCTTGCTCAATCAGGTGCGGGCCTTGTGATGGTTGAATACAGCCATGTTAATTTGGCAGGGCGCAGTGAAGCTAACCAGCTCGGTGCCCACGATGACGCATGTTTACCAGGATTAACCCAGATAGCCACAACACTGCATAACGCTGGCGTTAAAACAGGATTACAAATTACCCATTGCGGTGGCAAAGACAGCGCAGGTATTAGCAGTGATGTCATGGGGCCCTCTGGCATTACGGTGCCCGCATACGATCGTGTATTACCCACCCCACGGACCATGACAATAGACGATATTAAACAGTGGCAACAAGATTTTGTGGCAGCGGCAATACGTGCAGACAAAGCCGGTTTTGATTTAGTTGAAATCCATTGTGCACACGGCTACGGCATTAATCAGTGGTTATCGCCATTAACCAACCAACGTGAAGACATTTACGGCGGTAAGCTTGAAAACCGCGCCAGAATATTAATTGAAATTGTGACTCACATTAAACAACTGGCACCGAGATTAGCGGTAATGACCCGTATTCCGGGGCAAGATGGCTATCCGGGCGGGTTATCTCATGCAGACATGGCACAAATAAGCCAATGGTTAGTGGCTGCGGGCGTTGAAATACTCAATGTTTCGTCAGGTATTGGCGGCTGGAATCGCCCTAAAGATAAACGTGGAGAAGGCTTTTTAGTTGAAGATGCCGCGCCGTTAACCGGCAAAACCACTGCGGCGGTTATAGGTGTTGGCGGTATTGAAAGCGTAGATTACATCGAAACCATTTTAGCCACCAAGCAAGTGGATTTAGTGGCGGTAGGCCGGGCGATTTTAGCCGGCCCAGCTGAGTTTGCTCACAGAGTAATGCAAAGCTTGTTATAGCTCATCTGCTGTTTTGCTAGCGGGTGAAATAATGCCTTTAAAAATCAGCGGGTAGCGTCTTACCCGCTGACCAATATCGTCGCTCATGACCTGCCTATAGAGCAATTCAATGTCATCATTGTCTTCAAACACCAGTAGCAATCTATCAATGGCGGTATGCAAGCCCTTTTTCAAAAAAGGCTGCGCTTGAAATTCTGCAATGTTGTGTCTCACAATAGCGATTTTTTCTGGGTGACGGCGCAGTTCAGCAAACACTTGCTCAAAATAGTCCATGTGCAATGCAGGCGTTGCACGATTACCACGTCTTGACCTTGGTGCACCAGAACCACGTTTATAGTACATTGATGGCAATGCTGTAACCTCAAATTAGCTCGCGTTTACTCAAAATGATCAACACCTAACGACCCAGTCTTAACTCAACAGCGCCAGTAAATCCTCGGCGTTGCCTTGCCATGGCCCTTGAGTGCCATCAGATAAAATGCTGTCAGCCAAACCTTGTTTATGCTGCTGCATTTCTTGAATTTTCTCTTCAACCGTGCCCTGGGCTATTAACTTATACACAAATACCGGATTAAGCTGACCAATACGGTGAGCCCGATCGGTTGCCTGACGTTCAGCGGCAGGGTTCCACCAGGGGTCAAAGTGAATAACCGTATCAGCCGCAGTTAAATTAAGCCCTGTACCACCGGCTTTTAAGCTGATTAAAAACACCGAGTTATCGCCTTCTTGAAAAGCATCTATCTGGGGTTGGCGGTCGAGTGTTTGGCCGGTTAATTTACTGTAGCGAATACCCAGGGTTTTAAGTTCATCTTCAATCAACGCCAACATACCGGTGAACTGACTGAAAATAAGGATTTTACGGCCCTCTTCAATCATTTCTGGCAGGTTTTGAATTAACCAGGTGAGCTTGGCGTTGTCTTTGACATGTTGAGCTTGCTCAAGTTTAACAAGGCGTGGATCACAACAGGCCTGACGTAATTTTAGCAATGCATCTAAAAACTCAATATGGCTGCTCGACACCCCTTTTTTGGCAAATAATTCACGAAGTTTTTTCTCCATCACTAAGCGGATAGACTCATACAAATTACGCTGATCTTTCTCAAGCTCAAGTGTTTGGATAATCTCCGTTTTTTCAGGCAGTTCGGACACCACCTCTTTTTTGGTGCGTCGTAGCATAAACGGCGAAATTCGTTTGCTTAGCAATAGTGATTTTTCAACATCCGCTTGCTTTTCAATCGGCCCACGAAACTCTTTATTAAAGTAAGTGTGCTGACCTAATAAGCCCGGCAAGCAAAAATCCATCAATGATTTAAGCTCGCCTAAATGATTTTCCAGCGGCGTGCCTGACAAACATAAGCGGAATTTACCCTTTAAAGTTTTAATGACTTGGGTCACTTTGGCCTGAGCATTTTTGATCTGCTGAGCTTCATCCAAAATAATATGCTCAAAGACATAATCGCTGTAAATCGCTTCATCGCGCAGCATTAACGGGTAGGTTGTCACCACCACATCAAAATCGTCGATTTGCTCTAACAATGGCTGACGTTTATGCCCATGGATCACCACCACATTCAGTGACGGGGCAAACTTGTTGGCTTCTTTAAGCCAATTACCCACCAAACTGGTTGGGCACACAATTAAGCTGGTGCGATGCTGTGTGGCCTCTTGCTTAGCTTTTAGTAAAAAAGCCAAGGTTTGAATGGTTTTACCAAGGCCCATGTCGTCGGCCAAAATACCGCCCAGTTGATACTCTTTTAAAAAGCACAGCCAATCAAACCCTTGTTTTTGATAGTCGCGCAATGTGGCATTTAAGCCTGCAGGTAACTCAACTTCTGTTACCCCTTTGAATTCCGCTAATTTTGCCGCAAGGTTGCGCACCCGTTCACCATTAAGTAAACGCACATCGCTGGCAGACAAGTCATTAAGAATATGGGCACGGTTACGCGGGATTGTCAGTTGCTCGCCCGAATGACGGTTAAACAATTCTTGAATAATAGAAATCAATGGCTTAATGGTTTTGGCTTTAATTTTAATAAAGCCGCCATTTGGCCCGGGTAAAATCAATTCGTCTTCGTCGGCGGGTTCACCATTTTGTTGTAACCAGCGGGCAACCAACGCGAGCAAGGGGACATTTTGGCCTTCTATATCGGCGCTCAACGACAGCGAAAACCAGCCAGACTCGTCATCATCAACCAAATCTACATCTAGCTGCGCATCGACAATTTTTAAGTCAAAGTCATCTTCAAACTCAATGTCTACACCTAATGCAGTTAATGCCTCTAGGCCATTTTCAGTTAAATCAGACCATTCAAAAATTGATTCTGGCAACAAGCCCACGCTTAAATAATACTCAGGCTGATTGGCATATTCACTAGGAATAAAACTCACTAAACCGGCTTCGGTTAATGCCTGTAATATAGCTAATTCTTGCTCAACACTTCGGTGCACCTGATACTGCACATGACCTTTTTTAACCAAGCTAATACGCTCAGGTTTGAGTGAGGCATTAAAACTGACCGCACCATAATGCTGCTCTACTCGGATAACCGGTTGTAATATGGGGTTGTTAGCATAAATTTCGCGAGTAAAAATCAATTTTGTTTTCAGTGGATCGTTAATTTCGCAAAAATCGATTTCACTTGGCACTGGCACGGTTTTAGGTGAAAAGTGTTGCAGCATTTTGTGACTAATTTGGTCCACCTGCGTCAGTGGCACTGGCGGCATGTGTTGCAATAAACTGAGCTTTTTGGCCGATAAATCGGTGTTGATTTTACCTAGGCGTAAGTAATCTAATTCAACATACAATGGCGGCTCTGTGGCTATAAACTCCCAGTTTTCAAGACCGGGCATGCGCATTTGCATTTGTGTGTGCTTTTTATCAAGCTCACACCAGACAAACTCTGGCGCGATAGATTTAGCCCAGGTGAGTGGGGTGCGATTTTCTTCCCAAAAGCACACTTGCTCAGCGAGCATTTTGGTTAACGCTAAATAGGATATTTCGCCATCGATATAAATTTTTGAGCCATGATTATTGGACGACAATAACAAACTAATGATTTGTTTATCTTCTGGGGCAATCCACCATGGCATACTGTAACGAATATCGGTTAATGCCAGCTTGCTGCCTTTATTATATTGGCCTTTTTTATTCAGTTTACTGCGTTTGAATTCAACAAAAATACCGTTAGGGTCATTCGATAACACATAAATAATGCGGTCTTTTTCATCTTGCTCATCGTCATATTCGTTGACCGCTTTTTGTTCGTCTAGCTGACGTAACCACTGATATATACGCTGTTCTTCTACTGGCTTTTTGTCTACCAGCGCCAGCATGGCTGCGGCAACATGTTTACAATTGCTGCGAACAGGACAAGTGCAATGCGAGCGCATAACAATTTTGTGGTTGACATTAACCAGGGTGATTTCTTGACGATACGGCTCATCTGCGGAGCCTTCAACATAGGCTTCGATGTCATGATTATTACTGCTGGCAGTCACTTCAAGTACCCGACCCTGGATCAAGTAATTTTGTGCTTTTTGAATTTGCGTGGCCGAAAACAGTTTCGCAATCATTTCTAATGATAGCTTAATAGGAAGATTAAACAGTTTCGCCGACATCAATATACCTAATTAAAACCCAGCAGAAAATGATGACTGCTGATAAAAAGTTAACTTACCATTCTATGGAAGAAAGCAGGCAATATCTAGAGCCTGTTGATCTTTCAAGGTTGTTTTTGCTGCAAATTGTTGGTCTTTTCTCATGTATTGAGCTGCACGGCAGAGACGTAAAGCGGTGTTTATACCGCATTTGAGGCCGATAACACCGTAAAAATGGCCTAAAATGCTGCCTAAACGGTTCGGCTAAAAACATTGTTAACTCAAACAATAACTAACCAACAAAGTTCAACAGGCCCTAACATTTGCTTGTAAATATTACTTAACCTGAGCTCGGGATAAGGGATGAACTTATACTATTTAACATCAACATGTTACCCATTCTCACTTTCAAGCTTGTCATTTGTTCTGCTAACAAGGCGAATTGACGCGTCAATAGCTAGCCTATTGTAAGTCGATTCAACGCAGTGAGCAGGGCAAAGGACTGTTTGAAAGGCATTTATTATCCCGAGCTCAGGTTACTTATACCTTAAATTGCAGTGATTGATTGCGCTGAGCAACAAAGGCATGAGCACTGGTTAAATCTTAGTACGTGGGTATTTATTGAAAAGTTTACTCTGGGCGAGAAAACAAAAAGCGCGGCCAATTTTGATAAAAACAGATAATATTGATGCAATGTTTGGTAAAAAGCCAATGAGTATTAATGCGTCTTTGTCAGTTACCAATATTCACACAACAGGTTTATTAATAACATGAGTAACCAAGGCGAACACACCAGCCCTGCTTTTAAACGGCTTAGCTGTTGCCGATAATCGTATAAAGTTGCATCGTTAAGATGCGAGATGCCACCGGTATTAAACGATTCCATCAGCATGACTTCGGTGCCTTTTTGTGCTTGCCCCATTTTACTGCCTATGTGCTGGCACTCAGCATACAGCGTTGGATAAGTGTGCTTAATATAATGGCAAATATGTTGAGTCACGCGATGTAAACGATAAACAAAAAATCCCAACGAAATCGCGGTTAATACCAACCAACTCAGCAATACCATTCTTGTTCCTCTTGCAGCACATCACAGACTAAAAATAAAAACTAACAATATCAGATAGCTAAAATAACAAATACACAAAGTAAGACAAAAAAAGTCAAACCAAGTTCAATTCCTAACATTAATAAGTATTCACAATGCCAACTGTAACCTGCAAGATGAACAGTACACTTTTATACCTATCAAAATAAAATGTGATCACAGATGGCGTGGGCAAAATCGCTTAAAACAAGGCAGAAATTGCAACAAGGTAGTTGTTCGACCTTCAACATGTCTAACGAGGTTATAAGCGATATTAGTAAGCATGATCACATTTTGTGCTAATTGTTATTACCTACAAAAAAACACCATACGTGATGGATGGTGTTTTTGTTCAACAGCGTAAACCTTGCCATTAGATGACGTTAACCTTGCAGTAAGTACTCCTCGGCTTTTTCAATGCTGCGCGGTTTACCCACCAGCATTAAAATATCATTACGTCTTAATATCCACTCAGGCGGTGGAGGATCAATTTCTTCACCACGGCGGCGCACAGCACGCAATTCAACATCTAACGTGTGCCACGGAATATCGGCAACCGTTTTACCGACTGCACTTGCGCCCGTTGCTAACGATACCGCATGCAGCGAATCGAGGGTAAAGTCTGTTTCGGTACCTGAAAAAAAGCCGTGTAAGTATGGGTAATGGTTACGTCGTTCAGACTCTAAGCGTTTAATGATCCGCGTTAACGGCACGCCGCATTTAAATAACACTTGCGACACTAACATCAAGCTCCCTTCTAATGACTCTGGTATAACTTGAGTTGCCCCAGCTTCTTTTAGCTCATGCAAGTTTGCATCATCTCGGGTGCGCACCAAAATTTTTACATCGGGCGCAAGTTTACGCGCTACCGCCAAACATTCTTCAGATTGCCTAGGTTCGCAAAATGTCACCACCACAAGGCTTGCTTGTCGGATGCCCATTTTCTTTAGTAACGCCATTCTACAAGCATCACCAAAGTGAATATTTTCACCAGCAGCTCTTGCCTCAGCGACTCGAGTAGGGTCGATATCTAACACTAAATAAGGTACGGCTTCTGTTTTTAAAAAACGCGCAATTGTTTGCCCTACTCGTCCATACCCTAAAATCAGCACTAAGTCGCTTTCGTCAGTATTGGGCAATGTAATGTCTAACGGCTCGTACTCTGGCTTTTTAGTATTGCCACTGAACTTTTTAGCAATATCGACACTATGACGAATTAGCCAAGGCGCAATGGACATAGACAACACCGCAACGGCAACTAACACAGTGCTGACTTCGGTTTCAAGTAACTGATAATTTACCGCCAGCGCCAATAATACAAAACTAAACTCGCCCACTTGGCCAAGACTAATAGCAGTACTTAATGAGATTTTACTGTTTTCGCCCGCAAGCCTGAGTATGCCATGAACAATAACAACCTTAGCGACAACAACGGCAATTAACAGCAACAATACTTGCCACCAATACTGCATAACTAGGTTGAAATCGAGCAACATGCCTATCGAGATAAAAAACAGCCCCATTAGCAAATCACGAAATGGCCTAATATCGGCTTCTAACTGTCTACGATATTGGCTCTCACCTAATAGCATACCGGCAATAAACGCCCCAAGCGCCATAGACAACCCTAACCACTGGGTAAATGCCCCTGTCACTAACGCCACCACCAACGTAGACAGCACAAATAATTCGTTTGAACGCGAGCGTGCTACCTCATCAAAAATACGCGGCAAAATCCATTTACCAAACGACATTAACCCTAAAAACGCTAAAATGCCGCTGAGCAATCCCCAAGCAATACCATTAAAACTCATTTGGGTACCGTCATTGGCAAGTAACGGCATTAAAATTAACAGCGGAACGACCGCTAAATCTTGAAATAACAACACACTGACCGATAGCTCACCGTGCCTGCGCCGTAACCAGTTTTGCTCATTTAATAATTTCAACACTATCGCGGTCGATGACAACGCAATAGCAGAGCCAATAACAACAGCTGCGACTACATCCTGGCCCACAAGCATCGCTATACCGCCGGCAACTAAGGCGGTAATGATCATTTGCGCACTGCCTAAACCAAATACAGTACGGCGCATAGCCCACAGGCGAGGCACCGAAAACTCAAGCCCTAGGGTAAACATCAGTAGTACCACCCCAAGCTCGGCAACTGACTGCATTTGCAACTGAGTAAACCAATGAAAACCACTCGGGCCGCTCACCACGCCTGTTAACAAATAAGCCAAAATAGCCGGTAAACCAAGGCGTCTTAGCAATGCAATCGCTACAATCGCAATCACTAGCATTAACAATATATGAATAAAAATGCTGTGTTCCATTACGGTGTAGGCTCCTCGTCAAAAAAATGTCGATACGTAATTTAATTCATTTTACCTGTTACAGTAAATCATCAAATAACTAATAAATATAGTATTTTATTCGTAGGCACGATTATTGCTAATTAGGATGTAATTAGTAGTAACGTACTGGAGTAAACATTATGGACTTCGCCCTCGCGACAGAACTATATCCTGAAGATTACTGGTACCGTTCAGACACTTACTTGAGTGCAGATCCTGAGCTCGACCTTATTCAAGTAATTCAACAACTACATGGAAGTTTAGATCCTAGGACAGTTTTTGCCTGTTTTGGCAAAATAGTAGGACAACATTTGCCGATTAAAGGATTGCAGTTGACCCTAGACAAACAAAAATTTGTTTGGGGACGTCATTACGGTATTGAACTGCAACGTACCATTGCAGATAAACAAGACCTGTTTAACATGACTTATCAGCTAACTGTGCCTTTGAGTAACATTCAAATGGTGACGTTAAGCCGGTTTGAATCGATGCTTATCCAGCCGCTTAACAATGCGCTTAAGTATCAAAGCATGTCAAAACAAGCCATGTTTGATTCGTTAACAGGCTTAGGAAATCGCCATTATTATCACCAAGCCATTGGTACGGCTTTGGCTCGTGCTAATCGTCACCAAGGTAAGGTGTCATTGGTGGTGATAGATTTAGACAAATTTAAACAGCTTAACGACATATATGGTCATAAAGCGGGCGACTTTGTATTAGTTGGTTTTGCTGAACTCATTAATGAGGCCATTCGCAATACCGACCAAGCCTTTAGAATTGGCGGTGATGAGTTTGTCATTATTACTCAAGGTGACACACAAGCGGCAGAAATAGTGTGCCAACGTATTATTGACATGATGCCCAAACATGCACAATTAACCGAATACGACATAAAGTGCAGTTTAGGCATTGCAGAAGCTATCCCTGAGCAGCACGCCGATAATTTGTATGATCGTGCAGATAAAGCAATGTATGCAGCAAAGGCCGCTGGCCGAAACTGTTATCGCATCAATAAAGGCTAACTCGCGGCATTTTGTAGCAATAGGCAGCAGATTAAGTCACAAAAAGCCCTTATATCACCAGTGATGTCTGCTGATGCTGAAATAAGGGCTTTTGGCATTCACTGTTATGTGCCGTAATACCACTGCGCATTAATAAGTGGCCACTGTACATGCGTCCAGCGGTTTTTGATTAAGGCGTCGCTATGTAGTCATGGTTGTTCCCTTTCAAATAACGAGAACGCAGAGCAAAAGCAGTTACAGGGTCGAACATTCCTTTATGGCGAGTGTAAAAAGGGCTTACACTGCATTGCAGACGTCGAAATAAATCACTATTCATTCAGTCATTCGCCTTGTTTAAGCCCTGTTAAATTCTCGCAAAGAGATCACTTACTCACGCGCAATGGTATAACAAACAGTTTTGCCGTCATGACATTCCGCGCAGCTGAATACGCCTTAAAAACTCGGTCATCACGCGGTCATACACCAAGTCACCTAAAAAGAGGTCTTCAACCCCATGGTCAATACTTGGATTATCATTTACCTCTATCACATAGGCTTTGCCATCGATTTCTTTTAAATCAACGCCATAAAGCCCATTGCCAATCAAGTTTGACGCCTTAACCGCTGCATCGACAATATGATGTGGCACCATTTTTAAGTCTACACAATCAAAGTCGCCACTACTGACTCGACCACTTTGATGGTGTTGATAAATCTGCCAATGACCACGACTCATAAAATAACGGCAAGCATAAATAGGTTGGCGATTTAATACACCTATGCGCCAGTCATAGTCGGTTGGCATAAAGGCTTGCGCTAAAATTAATGCGCTGTGCTGAAAAATTTGCTCCGCTTGCTCAAGCAGTGTCTCACGGTTTTTAACCTTAACCACGCCAAGCGAAAATGCCCCGTCTGGCACTTTAAGCACTATGGGTAAGCCAATCGCATTAATCACTTTATCAGCCCAGTTTTTATCCGACGCTTTAAAAATAATACTCTTAGGCACTGGCACTTTATGTTTATTTAGCAACTCAGTTAAAAACACTTTGTTGGTGCACTTCATAATGGATTCAGGGTCGTCCATCACAATTAAACCAAGCTGCTCTGCTGCTTTGGCAAATCGATAAGTAAAGTTACTAATGTTAGTGGTTGAGCGAATAAACAAGCCATCAAACTCACTCAAGCGCGCTAGATCGTGTTTGCCTATTTGCACTAAATCCATACCGATACGATTGGCCGCTTTAGTGAATAATTTAAGTGCAGACTTATCTGACGGCGGCATTTTTTCATGCTCGTCCACTAGCATTGCGATTTCATAACGGTAGCGTTTTGATGGTTTAGGTAATCGCCACACTTTTTGCGAAAACACTTCAAGGTATTGAGCAAATAAGTCTTGCTCATGTTCGGCTAAATCTTGAAATGCTGCAGGCTCGATAACGTCAACTTGCCAACGACCAGATATTTTTAACAAATTGACTTGTAACACTGGCACAGTAAAACGTTCAAAAATTTTGCGGGCAATTTTATCAAGTGACGGGGTATCACAGTAACCAAAAAACACCTTCATCGAAATATCGGTCACGCTGTCGGGCAATTTATCTAACCCAGCTTGTGGCATGCTAAAAAAACGGTCTTGTGATAAATCATTAATGGTCATGACTCTCGGAATAACACGATGGCCACGCGCCTCTGCCATAAGCGAGCAATAATACCCTGTGCTCAAATAATCGTAACTACGGCATAGGTTAATCACTTGCATCGCATTTTGATTTGCAAATGCTCCCATTTCTAAATAATCATGAACCGTGACCATATTGTCACTCGGCAAATAAGGACGCCAATCATTGACATCGTCGGTGACAATTAAAAACTGAGCCATAAATACCTATTGCCTCTTATGCGATTTAGCGCGTAAATTAACCCACTACTCTGTTTGCCAATTCGAGCCAACTCATGCTGCTGCGACAAGCCATTCAACGCGACCTTTCACAACTAAACACGCTCGAGGAAAATGCCTTTAACGGCGATAAAATTAGCCCTCGGCAAATGAAACGTTTTATCAACTCGCCATTAGATTATTTATTAGTCGCCGAGGTCGATGGCATCATTGCCGCTTATGCATTGGTGCTGTTTCATCGTGGCACTCGCCTCGCAAGGCTTTACTCTATTGCCGTTGCGACTGAGTTTAGAGGCTGCAATATCGCCTTTGAGCTTGTTAAGCGCTGCGAGCAAGCAGTTGTCGAACGTGGCTTTATTACATTACGCCTCGAAGTGCGAAACGACAATATCGCCGCCAAAAATCTTTACTTAAAAATGGGTTACAAAGTATTAAAAACCCTAGTGCATTATTACGATGACCTGGCCGATGGCGTGCGAATGCATAAACGCTTAGACCCGCCAGGGCCAAGCAAAGTGATTAAAATGCCCTTGTATGTACAAACCACGCCGTTTACCTGCGGCGCAGCATGTTTAATGATGGCGATGAGTGCGGTAAAACCACAATATAACCCCAGTAGAGTGGATGAGTTAAGTATTTGGCGCGAAGCCACCACCATATTTATGACCAGCGGCCATGGCGGTTGCAGCGTTCATGGCTTAGCCTTAGCGGCTATTAAGCGAGGCTTACAGATTGCCATTTACAGCCAGTCTTCGTCGGTACCATTTATTGATAGCGTGCGCGATAAAAACAAAAAAGCCGTTATCACCCTAGTACACAATGATTTTTGCCAGCAGTTGGCTTCACAACACATTACGGTGCATAACGCTTCGCCAACAATCATTCAGTTAAAACAATGGATAGACCAAGGATGTGTGGTGCTGTTGATGATAAGCACTTATCGTTTTAATGGAGAAAAAGGCCCACATTGGGTGGTTTTAAGCGGTTACAACGAGCAATTTATGTTTATCCACGACCCGTTTGTTGAGGCGCAAAAAGATGCGATTAACGCCGCTTACGTACCCATCAGCCAGGCAGAGCTTGCACAGGTCATGCAGTATGGTAAACAGAAACAGGTTTCTTGTTTAGTGGTGAAAACATCTTTGGCTTAAGATGGTTAAGCTTTTTTATGGTCTGCGGCCACTAACGTCGTGGCGCTTCACCCACACCAGATTGTTAGCTCTCATGCTACTACGAAGAAAGAATAAACAAACAGCCACAGTATTTGAAAGCCATAACTCAGACGCTGATGAGTACCCGGTACGGTTTCGGCTTTAAATGCTAGTTTAAGTCGGTAAGCAAAATAAAAACAACCAATAATGCAAATCAACGAAATAAGCCGGATTGGCATCGAATAGTCACTAGAAAAAATGACGATGGCCGGGGCTATAACGAATGAAAGAAGCATAAACATGCCCGACCATGAATGTATTAAACAGCTTCGAGACGGGTTTTTCGTGTATGGGTCAGCGTCCATAGGAAAGTAACCGCAAACCCAGGTACATAAGCCGTGAATTATTGCCATAAGGCCGATGAACACGGTTGGTATGTGAGTTGGAAAATTAGCGACTAAGTAGCAGCCAAAAAGTACAAACAGGAGTCCAAGGGGATAATTATTTATAATAGGTGAAAGCTTTTGTGTGGGGCTACCGAAAGCACCTAATTCACTGCAGAATTGCTTAGAATGACTAAAGTTTGGATAGAAAAGCGAAGTAACATATATACCTACCACTATCCAGACCGATGCTACTATACCTGAATATTGAATCAAACTATCCATGCTTGAATCCTAATTGAGAACTAACGCCTAAAGCGACCGCGCACGCTGTTTGCGCGTCGGTTTGCCTTTATTTGTTATATTCATTTCATTGCCCCAATGACCAAACAATGACATCAGGGGTTGATTTTGAAACATACTCTCCTTCCTCAATGTTTGGACACATAAAAAAGGAATATTTGTAATTAGCTGCTGTTTTTGAAACTTTTTCTATATCTTTTTTGAGTTTGCTATTGCTGTTTGGGTGTGTGGCAGCGAACACCTCTGCGGCAATACCTCCACAATCAGGCGTTTCAATATCCGACCCAGACGTGGTGCCAAGGTTTAACGTTAAAGATGAAATGCCTGGATGCCGATCGAAAATGAATTCAGCAGCCTTTAATGATGCCAAATATGTAAAAGTCTGATTTAATTGTTCTATGAAATTTAGATCACGACTTGAATTTAATGGATCGTATCCGAGCCTTTCAAATTTCAGCCTTTCCATCAAAGACAAGGCATTTGTTTCCTCAGATATTTCGGTAATCCGCAATTGAGCTTGCTCCGCAGAATGGGCAATATCTTCAATATAATCCTGTATCTCTGAAACATCTTTGAGAACAATTTTCTTCATGACGGAAATTTAGCCACCCATTATTTATAAAAGTAACTTAACTCTTTTTCATGGTTTTGTCGAAGGTTACGATCGATGTAATCAACTCATCAATTTTTATCGATACGACTAAAAATTGAAATTAAAAAACTGTTTTTACTGTGTTTTTAAAAACTCGGCACAGCAGAAAATCTTGATACCAATCAAGTATAAGGAAGATGGTGGTTTTTCAAGAATTAATGCCTAAGCGCACAGCCAGCGCTGACAATTTGCCGCGCCTTGTCGTCGTTTTCGCTCTAAATGCTCACAGTATTCAGTTAAGGCAGGTAACTCTCCGATAGCCCCTTCAAAGAGAAGCAATGCCCCCCATTATTCGAAAAATAGCCACTCACGTCGTGGTGGCCGCAAACCGTACGCCGCTTTTAATAAAAAAGGAGGCTGTCGCCTCCTCTCTTTATCCAACTAGCTAACACTACTTACCATCTTGCGCTCGACGCTTTTTAAAGTCTGATTCTTCAAGCCATTTTGGCCAGTCGTTGTTGTTGGCAAGCTTTTCAATAATGTCACTGATTAAAGTAAGATCCTGCTTTACGCCGCCTAAATGCCAACTGGCGTCATAATCGTCTGCGCCCTGATGATATTTATGAGCAATATAGTCAGGGTCTGTGTCGCCTAAGCTCATAAACAACAATCCAGGGACCCCTTGCTGCGCAAGCGCAAAATGGTCTGAGCGGAACATTAGGCCGTTTTGTGGACGAGGGTCTGCTTTAACCACACGGCCTTGCGCTTTGGCGGCGGCATCTAAATAATTTTCAAGTTCAGACACGCCTTGACCATATCGCAAAATGTAATCCACGCCTTTGCCAACGTTCATGCCATCGATATTAAGAAATGACACCAACTGTTTAGTTGGTACCGGTGGATTTTCAGCAAAGTATTGCGCGCCAATCAATCCGGTTTCTTCTGCGGTGAACGTTGAAAATAAAATTGAGCGTTTGGGCGCGCTGGCTTGGTCGGTAAAATGACGTGCAAGCTGCAATACACCAGCCACGCCAGAAGCATTATCCACTGCACCGTTTAAAATAACCGTTTTACCGTCTTCTATGGTTTTGCCTAAATGATCCCAATGAGCGTGCATGACGAGCCATTCATCGGCTTGTGAACTGCCGGGTAGAATGCCGGCAACGTTATAAGAGGTCGCCAATTCGATTTGATTTTTGAGGGTTAAATTGGAGTTAAGTTTAAGAGGTATCGCTTTAAAACCAGGCTTTGCGGCGCTGAGTTTCAACGTGTCGTAATCAAGGCCTGCTGCGCTAAAGATTTTTTGTGCACTAGGGTGCGAAACCCAGCCCATAACCCCGATGTGCGATTGGTTTTTGTGGTTATCCACTAAAGTGTATTTGGTATTGGTATTGCTGTTTTCAACCACGTTCCAGCCATAAGCTGCTGGCGCGGTTTCGTGCACAATAAACACGGCTTTGGCGCCCTGCCTTGCAGCTTCTTCGTATTTGTAGGTCCAGCGGCCATAATAAGTCATGGCATTACCCTTAAACACGTTTGGGTCTTGTGTGGCAAAGCCTGGGTCGTTAACTAACACAATAACAGTTTTGCCTGTGACATCGACATTGGCGTAATCGTTCCATTGATATTCTGGGGCATTAATACCGTAACCCACAAACACAACGTCGCTGTTGTCTAATGACACTTGAGGCTGAATTTGTTCGGTACGGGCAGTAAAATCGCGACCATTTTTAAGCACCACATCAGCAATGGTTAGCTGCATGGTTTGATCGGCCGTAATTTTAGCCATAGGCACTGCTTGACGATAGCTGTCACCAAAGCCCGGTTTTAGCCCTATTGCTTTGTATGCTTTTTCTAAATATTCAACGGTCAGTGTCTCGCCCTTTGACAAAGGTCCACGACCTTCAAATTCATCACTGGCGAGGGTTTCTACATCGTGACGGTAGGTTTTTTCATCAAATTGAAATGGCGTGGCGTTAACGCCTGGTACTAAAAACGCACCCAATACAGCTAATAAACGAAAGGTATTCACAGACAACATCCTTTGTTAAATATTAAGAAAATGATTGTAGCAACGGCCCGGTATTAGCGCGGACTTCATCCTGCTAGAACGCTTTGAGGCAATAAAGGCTAGGCTCACCAATATAGTCTGAAGCAATAAACAGTGCTACCGCTTTTATCGTCTCTAGTCGCAAAGTGGCGTAGCACCTAAGCGTTTTATCACTTGCTATTACCTTGCACCTTTAGTGCGCTTCACCGAAAGTTAAAAGCGGCACGCTAAGGCCGGGTTGGCCTGGCGCTGCCAGGTAACGTTTGTCTATCCATAATCCAATGGCGGCAACTAACACATCACCGTAAAAAATTAATGGTATTTGCTGGCGACGCCAAGGCGGGACCTGACACTCCTGCCAGAGCTTTTTAAGCTCACGTGGTTTGCTGCGCTGCGATGTTGCAAACTGTGGCAGACATTTAATTGAGCCTGCTGCGCCAAATTTTACCGTCACCAGTTGCTCTAAAGGCAAGGCCAGTCGCGGTATGACTGCTGAACCATCTTGCTGCGTGAGATCTTGCGTCTGTATTTGTACACTAAAACTCTGTTGCCCTATGTTGCCCGAGGCTTGATTAAGCTCGCCTGCTAACACCGCCCGAATATCACTTTGCAAACGCCCTGCCTCTACTGGGGCTAATGCTAGATTGCTCAAGGCATAGGCAACATTGGCAAAACGTTTAACTTGATAATCGCCCCATTGTATTGTCACCTTGGCATCCTCTTTTGCCTCAAGCAGTTGTGTCAATATTTGCTGCAATTGCGATTGCGATGGCAAACTCACACCGCAATGTTGTAAATAACCTCGAAACAGCAATGCTTGCCAAGCTGGGCTTATTTGACTCAACTGCGCCAGTTTAAACCCAGTTGGCTCAGTGATTAATCCCGCTGTATCGCCAGGTAAGGCTAACCATTGAGGTAAGCGGTGACTCACTTCATCTTCAATCACTTGTTGCTGCTCGGCGCATAAAGCGGCGCTTCTTGACGCTGTGGTAGCAATACTTGGCCAACGTTGCTTTAACCGTGGAATAATCTCTAAGCGCAGAAAATTGCGGTCGTAACTGTCGTCTTGGTTGCTTTCATCTTCGATGTGACTTAACCGATATTGAGCTGCAAATTGCTCAATTTGCTGCCGACTAATCGTTAATAGTGGCCTTAACAGCCATGATTGCTTATACACTTGCAGTGGTGCCATTGCCCCTAACCCTTTTGGCCCCTGACCACGCTTTAAGGCCAGCAATAGGGTTTCGAGTTGATCATCCTGATGATGAGCAGTCAGTAAAATATCAGTTGGATTAAGGTAACGTGCAAACGCCTCATAGCGCGCATCACGGGCTTTGGCTTCTAAGCTTTCTCTTGGGCCTTTGTTAACGTTTACCCGCTCTATTTGCACAGGCAGTTGGTAATGAGTTGCTCTGCCAATACAATGCTCAACCCACATATTGGCATTGGGGCTTAAACCGTGATGAACATGAATAAGCAAACACGCAATGTGCGGATATTTTTGGGCAAAAGCACTTAACCCAAACGCTAAGACTTCTGAGTCGACACCGCCACTGTAAGCCAGCACTAACTTAGGTGCTTGCGCTTGGCCCCGTGAGCCTTGCTCATACAATGGCAAAATGCTTTGCTCTAATAGCGCTAGCAGTTGTGTGGCAGTGACTGGATCAGACATCAACGCAGTTTGTGTCATATTGATAGCCTAATGAAAGGTGATTTTGACGTTATTAGACCCGAGCATGCTTTCAAGCGACAACATAAGCTCATCACTTGGATTAACTCGCCATTCATCTCCTAGGGTAATTTTGCCGCTGGCTTCTGGTTTAACATAGTTTATCACCACTGGCACGGCGCCATTTCGCCAAGGCGTGAGGGTTTGTTCAAATTGTTCAAGCCATTGCGGGGTTACATCATTGCCTTGTACATTAATTTCAACGGCCTTGGCAAAATGACTTCGGGCTTCGCCAATCTCAATAACATTACGGGCATTCATGCGGTTGCCGCCAGAAAAGTCATCAAAGCTGACATCGCCTTCGCAAATTAAAATACGATCTTTTTCAAGCAAATGACCAAACTTTTCAAACGGCTCGGTAAACAGCATGATTTCTAATCGGGCGCTTTTGTCGTCTAGGGTGACTAACCCCATTTTAGAGCCACGTTTAGTGATCATCACTCGGGTTGCGACAACCAGCCCAGCGGCCTTAACGGTTTTGCCACGCTCGGTTGGGTGAATGTCTTTTAAACGGCCGTTGGTGTACTGCTTAAGTTCTTTTAAATACTGGTTTATGGGATGGCCAGTCAAATAAAGCCCTAGAGTTTCACGCTCGCCTTCTAACCAAATTTTGTCTGGCCATGGCGTACATTGCACAAAATTTTGTTTGCTGTCTTCGGGTTCGCTATTGAGTAAACCAAACATATCGTGCTGGCCAATGGCTTCTGCCTTGGCGTGCTGCGCTGCGGCACTAATGGCTTCTGGTAATGTTGCCATCATCGCGGCGCGATGTGGACCTAGGGTGTCTAATGCCCCAGCTAAGATGAGTTTTTCAATGACACGTTTGTTGAGCTTTTTTAAATCAACCCGGGCACAAAAATCAAATAAATCGGTAAACGGCCCATCTTTACGGGCTTCTAAAATAGACTCAACAGGGCCTTCGCCCACCCCTTTAATGGCGCCAATACCGTAAACAATATTAAGGTCGTCATCAACGGTAAATTTAAATAAACCTTTATTCACATCGGGCGGAATAAGCGGGAGCCCCATACGTTCGCATTCGTCAACCAGGGTGACGATTTTGTCGGTGTTATCCATATCGGCAGACATTACCGCCGCCATAAATTGCGCAGGGAAATGGGTTTTCAGCCACAGGGTTTGGTATGACACTAAGGCATACGCTGCTGAATGAGACTTGTTAAAACCGTAGCCAGCGAATTTTTCTACCAAGTCGAATATTTTCATCGACAATTCGCCGTCGATGCCGTTATTAATTGCCCCTTCTTTAAAGATACTTCGCTGCTTGGCCATTTCTTCTGGCTTTTTCTTACCCATAGCACGGCGCAGCATGTCAGCGCCGCCCAGGGTATAACCAGAAAGCACCTGAGCAATCTGCATCACCTGCTCTTGATATAAAATAATGCCGTAAGTAGGTGACAATAACTCTTTTAACGATTCATGTTGGTATTGCGAGTCAGGGTACGACACCTCTTCGCGGCCATGTTTACGTTCAATAAAGTTATCAACCATGCCAGACTGCAAAGGACCTGGGCGAAACAGTGCCACCAGTGCAATCATGTCTTCAAAACAGTCGGGTTGTAAGCGCTTAATGAGGTCTTTCATACCGCGAGATTCGAGCTGGAATACCGCGGTAGTTTCGTAACGTTGCAGTAATCTAAAACAGGCAGGATCGTCAAGACGAATCGCCTCAATTCGCACCGGCTCTTTACCCTCTTTGGCTAAGCGCGGATTTATCATCTGCAGCGCCCAGTCAATAATCGTTAGGGTCCGTAACCCTAAAAAGTCGAACTTAACAAGCCCTGCGGTTTCAACATCGTTTTTATCAAACTGGGTAACAGGGTTTAAGCCTTCTGCATCACAGTACAGCGGCGCAAAGTCGGTAATGCGTGTGGGAGCAATTACCACACCACCAGCATGTTTACCGGCATTACGTGTCACCCCTTCTAGGCGACGACACATATCAATAAGCTCTTTTACATCTTCGTCGGCTTCATAGGCTTCAGGTAATGCTGGCTCAACTTCAAATGCTTTGGCCAGCGTCATCCCGGGCTCCGCGGGGATCATCTTTGTTAATCTGTCAACAAACCCGTATGGATGACCTAGCACCCGCCCCACATCTCGAACCACGGCTTTCGCGGCCATGGTACCAAAGGTAATAATTTGTGATACCGCTTCGCGGCCGTACAACTCTGCCACATGGTCTATCACTTCATCACGACGATCCATGCAAAAGTCGACGTCAAAATCGGGCATCGAAACACGTTCTGGGTTTAAGAAACGCTCAAAGAGTAAATCGTATTCGAGTGGGTCTAAATCGGTAATTTTTAGCGCATAAGCAACCAACGATCCCGCACCAGAACCACGACCTGGCCCTACCGGAATACCGTTGTCTTTACCCCACTGAATAAACTCCATCACGATGAGGAAGTAACCAGGAAAGCCCATCTGGTTGATAACTTGCAGTTCAACTTCAAGACGCTCGTCGTACTCGCCACGTCTGTCTGCGCGCACTTGAGGATCTGGAAATAAAAACTCAAGGCGTTCTTCTAAACCTTTGCGCGACACTTCAACAAGAAAGTCTTCAATCGATAAGTCGCCAGTGGGAAAGTTAGGCAAAAAATATTCATGCAAACGGATGGTGACGTTACAACGTTTGGCAATTTCAACGGTATTTTGAATAGCAGAGGGAATATCAACAAACAGCGCTATCATTTCATCTTCGCTGCGCAGGTACTGTTGTTCGCTGTATTTTTTAGGGCGCCTAGGATCGGCTAGGGTAAACCCATCATGAATGGCGACTCGAATTTCATGGGCTTCAAAGTCGTCAGCTTTTAAAAATACCACTTGGTTGGTGGCAACAACTGGCAAACCTCGGCTTGATGCAAGCTCTACGGCCATGTGCAAATAGCGTTCTTCGTCGGCCCGCCCTGTACGAATGAGTTCAAGATAATAGCGGTCGTTAAAGTGCTGTTGGTAAAAACTCACTAAGGAATCAACCTGATTTTGATTGCCTTTTAATAACGCTTTACCCACATCCCCTTCTTTAGCACCCGATAAAATAATCAAGCCACGATTGAATTTAATCAGCCACTCTTGATCAATCACCACTCGTCCATCGATTTGACCACGTAAGTACGCTTCACTAATGAGTTGAGTGAGATTTTGATAGCCTTCGTTGTCCATTGCGATAATGGTTAATGCACAAAACTCTTTGTCAAAGCCTGGGGTATTTACCCAAAAATCTGCACCGACAATAGGCTTAATACCGGCACTATGGCAGCCACCATAAAACTTAACCAGACCACAAAAATTGTTCTGATCGGTTAGCGCTATTGCTGCCATGCCCTGACTTTCAGCGGCGGCAATAATAGGTTTCACTTTAGCAACGCCATCTGACATTGAAAAATCACTGTGGACGCGCAAATGAACAAAACGAGGATCGGACATAGATTAATTTTTCTTCGAAAAAGATGAATGTAACAACACGAAAATGCGGGATTTAGACTATCAAACTAACCTACTTTCTCCAATGATTAAGTAGGTTATTGTCTTTAATATCAAGATTTATTCTGTAGTAAAATACGTTCAGCCACAGGTTTAAAGCTTTTACGGTGTTCAGGTAATACACCATGTAACGCTAGAGCGTCAAAATGGGCTTTAGTTGGATAGCCTTTATGCTTAGCGAAACCATATTGAGGATACTGCTGATCGAGCGTATCCATTTCTGCATCTCGAGTCACTTTGGCAATAATGGAGGCAGCGCTGATGGCAGCCACTAATCCATCACCTTTGATAACCGCATGGCTGGCAATACCAAAATCGGGTACACGATTACCGTCCACCAGTACGCGTTCAGGCACTGTGCTCAAGCCTGCCACAGCGCGTTGCATGGCTAGCATGGTGGCGTGCAAAATATTAAGCTCGTCAATTTCCGCAGGACTTGCGCGGCCAATACTGACACTTAATGCCTTGTCCATAATTTCTTGATACAGAGCATTTCGGCGTTTTTCACTGAGTTTTTTAGAGTCATTTAAACCGTCTATCGGATTATTAGGATCTAAAATAACGGCAGCTGTCACGACATCGCCAACCAAAGGTCCACGGCCAACTTCATCAACGCCGGCAACGACGCCGTTAGAGATCATGGCAACCTGTTCTGGGGTGATCTGTTTAATTACGACCGGAAGAAAGCCTGTTGTCATCTAAAAGTCCTGTCAGCCTATGGCGTTGTTAACAAGGCAACCACGGCATCGGCCGCGCGCTCACTGGCATTACATTTCAGCAATCGATGCAGCTGTTCAAAACGAGCATTTAATGGTGCAAAATCTTTATTAAGCTGTTCAACAACCGCATCTGCAATTAATTGTGGTTGACAGTTAGCTTGCATTAACTCGGGTACAATGGTTTCGTTTGCCAATAAATTAGGTAAAGAATAATTGCTAATTTTCATCATGCGAATGGCAATCGCATAAGTAATTGGACTCACACGATACGAGACAACCATAGGACGTTTAACCAGCATGGCTTCAAGGGTTGCTGTACCAGATGCCAACAAAATACAATCGGCTGCCGCCATCACTTCGCGCGACTGGCCATCGACAATATGTATGGCTAAATCTGGCGCAAATTCCTCTAGTGCATCAACAAACTGCTTACGTCGAGCCTCATTCACAACTGGGGTCACTAACTTAATGTCAGGATAAGCCTGCTGTACCAGCACAGCAGCTTTAATAAACGGCTCAGCTAACTGAGCAAGCTCGCCGCCGCGAGACCCTGGTAAAACGGCAAGGTATTCGGCGCTTGGATCAAGCCCTAGTAAGGCTCGAGCAGCTAACTTATCACTGTGCATTGGGATATCATCAGCCAAGGTATGGCCAACAAAAGTACAAGGCACTTGATGCTTATCGTAAAACGCTTTTTCAAACGGTAACAAAGACAACACCATGTTGGTGGCCTTGGCTATTTTAAAGATGCGTTTTGGGCGCCAGGCCCACACGGACGGGCTAACATAATGCACCGTTTTTATGCCCTTGGCCTTTAGCTTTAGCTCAAGGCCGATATTAAAATCGGGGGCATCAATCCCAATAAAGCAATCTGGTGCAAGCGCTGTTATCTGTTTGATTAAACTTGAACGGATATGAAGTAATCGTGGTAAGCGCGATAACACTTCCACTAAGCCCATGACCGCCAGCTCTTCCATTGAAAATAAACTTTCAAAGCCAAGCGCTTGCATACGAGGACCACCAATGCCAACAAACCGAGCATCTGGATAGCGCTTTTTTAGTGAATTGACTAAACCCGCACCTAAAATATCGCCGGAGATTTCTCCGGCGACAATGGCAAATATTTTTTGAGAACCTTGTGTCATCGTATCTTCTATCGAATAATGCCGCGACCAGGATGATTAATAAACGCCATAAAGGCTTTTACATTGTCATCTGTTTTTGCCATTTCGCTTACTTCTGCATTGGCTTCTTCAATGGTTAAGCTTTTACGGAACACCGCTTTATAGGCATTTAAAATGGCACGTTGGCTTTCTTTACTAAAGCCTCGACGCTTTAATCCTTCAAGATTTAAACCACGAGGTACGGCCGGAGAACCCGCAGCCATCACAAACGGTGGCACATCTTGCAAAATAAGCGATGCACCTGCTGTAAACGCATGATTACCGATACGTACAAATTGATGAACGCCGGTCATACCACCAAGAATAACCCAATCACCAACATGCACATGGCCTGCGATTGAAGCATTGTTAGCCATAATCACGTTATTGCCAACAACACAGTCGTGAGCAATATGAACATAAGCCATGAACAAGCAGTTAGAACCTATACGGGTTTCGCTATTATCCTGAGTAGTACCGCGGTGAATGGTCACAGACTCACGGATAATGTTGTTATCACCGATAATTAAGCGAGTTTGTTCACCGGCATACTTTTTGTCTTGGCATTCTTCGCCAACTGACGCAAATTGGAAAATCCGATTGCCTTTACCAATCACCGTTGGGCCTTTGATCACCACATGAGAACTAATCCATGTGTTATCGCCAATTTCAACGTTTTCGCCAATATAAGTCCAAGGCCCAATCGTGACATTGTGACCGATTTTGGCCGTTGGGTGAACAAACGCTAATTTATCTATCACTTTTTAATCTCTCTACGTGCGCACATGATTTCGGCTGAACATACAAGCTCGCCGTCAACCAATGCTTCACCAATAAATACACCTATACCACGGCGCTCTTTAATCATTTTAACGTGGAAATGTATTTGATCGCCTGGCTCTACAACCCGTTTAAAACGCGCTTTATCGATACCAGCAAAATAGTACAATACGTCAGGAGAAGGCTCTGTGCTCAAGGTTTTAAAAGCGAGTAACCCCGTTGCTTGGGCCATTGCTTCTAAAATCAATACGCCAGGCATTACCGGTTGCACAGGAAAATGGCCTTGAAAAAATGGCTCATTAATTGTGACGTTTTTAATCGCATGTAATTGCTCACCTACGGTAAAGTCTAATACTCGATCGATTAACAAAAATGGATATCTATGAGGTAGATACTTAAGGATCTCTTTAATATCCATGGTGTTTAATTGATTTGACACACTACATTCCTTAATCAAGGCTAACTTGGCTATTCGTCGCCCTTGGCACTTTTTTCGAGTTGTTTAACGCGGTTAAATAAATCATCTAATTGACGGAAACGTACTGTGTTTCGACGCCATAACTTATTTTCCATCGCTATTGTAGCAGATGAATATATCCCTTTCTCACGGATTTCACTGGTCACATTTGTTCCGCCAGAAATATGCGTACCATCTGCGATACTCAAATGGCCAGCCACCGCGCTACCACCACCAATAATGCAATACTTACCTATTGTTGAACTGCCAGCAATAATCGAACCGCCAGCAATTGCGGTATTTTGCCCAATCACAACATTGTGAGCAATTTGAACTTGGTTATCGATAATGACACCATCGTGTATTTCGGTATGGGATAGTGCCCCACGGTCAATACTGGTACATGCACCTATTTCGACGTTATTGCCAAGACGCACGCCACCCGTTTGAGGAATTTTAATCCAATTACCGCGCTCATTAGCATAACCAAAGCCATCAGAGCCGATTACCGTGCTTGAATGTACGATACACTGCTGACCAATATGGACATCATGGTAAATGGTCACATTTGCCCAAAGCCGAGTGTGAGAACCAATAATACTGCTTTCGCCAACCACACAGCCGGCGCCAATTTGGACGTGTTCACCCAAAATAACCTTTGCACCAATGACGGCATTTGCACCTATGGCAACCCCTTCACCAATAATGGCGGTTGGATCAACTTGTGCTGAAGGATGAATACCTACTGCCTGTTTAGGCGTGGTATCGAGTAACTGAGCTACCCGGGCAAAGGCAACATACGGATCGGCCACAATCAGGGCGTTACCTTGATAACATTCTGCATCTTTTTCGCTTAGCAATACCGCGCTCGCTTGAGTTGCCTCAAGTTGAGCACGGTACTTACTATTGGCTAAAAAAGAGAGTTGACCTTGCACAGCATCTTCAAGTGTTGCCACACTGGTAATCACCAATGTGTCATCACCTTTTATCTTTGCTGCCAATTGCTGGCCAAGCTCTTTTAAAGTCACTTTTTGCATATTACTTATTTGCCTTTGCTTAAGGCTTCAACCACTTTACCGCTGATGTCAGCTTCTGGCTTAACAAAAATAACCGCGCCACGTTGTAGCACTAGGTCATAATTTTCTTTACCAGCAATGGTATTAATCGCTTTTTGCACTTGAACTAATAGTTTATTTTGCTCTTCACCTTGGCGACGACGCATGTCTTCGTCCAGTGCTTTGCCTTTTAATTGGAATTCAGATTTTAATGAATCCATTTTACGAACTAATTCAGTTTTTTGTGTATCGCTCATTAAAGCGCCGTCACGTTGTTGCTTTTCTACCAAAGAACGCATTTCTTCCTGCATTTTTTGTACTTCTGCAACACGATCACCAAACTCGGCTTTTAATGCTTTAGAAATTTGCTCGCGCTGAGGCAACTGCTCAAATACTTCACCCATGTCAACCACAGCAATTTTTTCTGCGTGAGCTAGCATAGGTGTTGCAATTAATGCCAAAGTTACTAATGCGCGATTTACCATCTTTTTCAAAGTAGACTCCTATTAAACTTGTTGTTATCAGCAAAACCTGCCGAGTGTATTTGTTTTAGAACGTTTTGCCAATATTGAACGAGAAAATCTCTGTTTCATCGTCTTCATATTCTTTGATAGGCCATGCCAAACTGAACACCATAGGACCCATTGGCGATAACCATTGCACGCTCATCCCCCAAGAAGCACGAAGACGACTAGGATCGCTGTAATCGCTTAACTGAGAGAATTGATCGGCTGGTAAATAGCGGTAGCCATCGTAATCAAACTCAGTATCCCACACGTTACCGGCGTCAACGAAGAAACTGGTACGCACAGAGTTTGTGTACGCCTCATCTAAAAATGGTGTTGGCACAATCATTTCTAAACTTGCAGTGGCAATCGCGTTACCGCCAATAGAATTACCTTCACTGACGTAAACGGTGTCAATATCACCTGGCAAGCTACAACCATCACCTGACGGATCTGGCGAACAAGCGGTGCTACCTCGGTATAAGTAGAATGAACGAGGCCCTACAGAGTTAGATTTAAAACCGCGTAATGAGCTTGAACCACCTGAGTAGTAATTTTCCCAGAACGGTAAAATCTGGTCATTATCGTTAAACTGACCATAACCATTTGCATAACCTAATCGAGCACGCGCTAATAATACAAAGCCGTGTTGACGTGTTAATGGGAAGTAATAGTTAGTATCGAAGTCTGTTTTAAAATACTGTAAATCAGAACCCGGAACCGTGATTTTACCACTCAAACGCTGAGATGAGCCGTCTGTTGGGAACGTACCACGGTTAAGTGTGCTGCGGTACCAACCAGCAGTTAATTCAAAGTTATCGAAACTTAAATCAGAATCCACTTCATCGTTTTCACGGTAAATGTTGTAAAAACGAACAGCCTGCTCATAAGACGATATTTCAGAAATCGTGTTATGACGATAACCAATGCCACCGTTTAAGCGGTTAGATTCGTTAATCGGGAAACCAGAGTTAAGTGCAACACCATAAGATTTATTCTTGTAGCGTTCGAGGTTAGCCTGGTTAGCATCGAACTCATTCCAGTAAACACTCCCACCTAAACTCACACCATCTTTGGTGAAGTAAGGGTCGGTATAAGACACAGTCGCACTTTTCGAATACTTGTTAGTGTTGATGCTAATACCGGCTTGGTTACCCGTACCTAAAAAGTTATTTTGCTCAACCCCAAACTGCAAGCTCACGCCTGACTCAGTACCATAACCAACACCAGCATTAAATGAACCCGATGGTTGCTCTTTAACGGTAACTGCAACATCAACAAGATCATCACTACCCGGTACTTGAATGGTCTCAGTTTCAACGGTTTCGAAATAACCTAAACGGTTAAGACGCGTTTTAGACTGTTCAATTTGCGCTGAGTTTAACCAAGCACCTTCCATTTGACGAAGTTCACGACGCATAACTTCATCTTTGGTTACCGTGTTACCAGTAAAGTTAATCGAACGAACATAAACGCGCTTACCCGGTTTAATATTGATATTTAAAACAACTTCTTTGTTTTCATCATCAATTTCTGGATACGTTTTAACTTCTGGGTACGCATAACCAAAACGACCAAGGTATTTGCTGTACATTTCTTCGGTAAACGTTACGTCAGCACCGTTGTACATATTGCCAGCTTTAATAGGCAAAATAGACTTCATTAACTCTTCGCGGCCCATTAGATCGCCCACAAGGTTAACGTCTTTAACTTTGTACTTTTCGCCTTCATCGACGTTAATGGTAATATACAAACCTTTACGATCTGGGGTCATCGCAACCTGGGTTGAGGTCACTTCAAAACGAATATAACCTTGGTTGTGATAATAGGTTTTAATGGTTTCAAGATCGGCTTGTAACTTTTGCTTTTGATAGCGACGTTCACCGAATAAATCCCACCATGCAACATAGTCTTTAAGCTCAAGCATGCTAATAAGCTCTGAGTCAGAAAAGACGGTGTTACCTACCACGTTAATTTGGCGAATTTCTGCTGCCAAGCCTTCTGTGAACTTAAATTTAAGCTCTACTCGGTTACGAGGTAAGTTAATAATTTGCGCTTCTACTTTAGCGCCGTATTTACCGACACCGTAGTAAAAGTCTTGCAGACCTTTCTCAATGCCAGACAACATGGTTCTGTCTAATGATTCTCCAGATTTAACACCTGAGCCATCTAAACTTTCTTGCAACTGTTCGTCTTTAATATCTTTGTTACCTTCAAATGAGATAACACTGATAGTTGGACGCTCTTTGACAGCAACGTAAAGTATGCCATTTTCGTGGCTAACGCTGATACTCTCAAAGTTAGTCGAGCCATAAAGACTTTTAATGGCTTGCTGTAATTTAACTTCATCTATCGTGTCACCTACTTTAACAGGTAAACTTAATAGCGCCGCACCGAGAGCAACTCGTTGCAAACCTTCTACTTGGATGTCGGTCACTTCAAAAGGTTGGAAAGACTCTGCCCAACCATTCCCTGAAAAAGACGCACCGACGAATAACATCGAGGCAAAAATTTTATTCAATCTCATAGAGCACTTCTAATTATTAGTCTGTCCTTGCTCAGAGTCGGGCAAAATCGTTGAATAGGGCAACACCCATCAACATTAGCAGCAATGCTGCGCCAAATCTGAAACCTATTTCCTGAACCGTTTCGGGTACAGGCTTACCAGTAATCACTTCAACAAAGTAATACAGCAAGTGTCCACCATCAAGCACGGGTAAAGGCATTAAATTAATGATACCTAAATTAACGCTGATGAGCGCGATAAACCCAAGAAAGTACACTAAACCGTAGCTTGCACTCGCGCCTGCGCCTTGTGCAATCGATATAGGACCACTTAAGTTTTTCACCGACACATCGCCGGTAAATAATTTTCCAATCATCTTAAAGCTGACAACAACCAGCTGCCATGTTTTATCTGTCGCAGCGATGAAAGAATCTACTATGCCATACTCAAGATCAAAGCGCATATTATCAGGCCATGGCGCTTGAGTAGGACTTATGCCAACAATACCAATGGTTTGTCCATCTGCATTTTGTTGAGCTTTTGGTGTTACATCGACATTAATCACTTGATTGTCTCGTATTAATGTCATGGTAATCGTTTTATTTGCTGACGTTTGTACCACATCAACAAACGCTTTCCAATCACTGAAAGGCTCACCGTTAATTGCAGTAAGTGTGTCACCAACCAAAATACCTGCTTGTTCTGCTGCACTATCTGCAGATACCAACGCAATTATCGGTTCTATACCGGGTCTGAATATCCCAAGCCCTAAGGATGTAATTGGCGATGTTTTCTCTGGGTCAAATACCCAATTACTGGTATCTAATGTCACTGTTTTGCTGGGCATATCCATACCAGACAGTGTCGGTAATGAAGCCAAGGTTAACGTTAAGCTACTGTCACCAATGTGGCCAACTAACGCGAGATTAACTTCTTCCCATGTCCTTACTTTTTGCCCTGACACCGCAATAATCTGCTGAGGTTCAACCACATTAATTATACCGGCAGGCGTGCCCACTTTCGTGCTATCAATAACAGGCTTTAACGATGGCGTGCCTATCATATACATAATATAAAGTGCCAAGATGGCAAAGATAAAGTTTGCAATTGGCCCTGCTGAAACAATCGCAATACGCTGCCAAACGGTTTTACGGTTAAAGGCTTGATCAACTAACTCAGTTGGCACCTCATCAACACGCTCATCAAGCATTTTGACATATCCGCCTAATGGGATCATGGCCACCACATATTCGGTACCATCTTGCCCGACTTTGCGCCAAATCGCTTTACCAAAGCCAATAGAGAAACGCTCTACTTTTACGCCACAACGGCGAGCGACCCAAAAATGACCGTATTCATGGGCAGTAATTAAAATGCCCAATGCAACGATAAATGAACCAAGGCTCCAAAAAAAATCTATCATCATTCCCCTGAATTAATTAAGCACGTTAATAAACGATTTAGCGGTATTACGAGCTTGATCATCAAGCTGTAAAATATCGTCTATTGTGGCTAAACGAGTTTGTTGTACCGAGTCTAAACAATGATGATTTACATCAGCGATGTCGGTAAAACGTATCTGACCTTTTAAAAAAGCATCAACGGCGATTTCATTTGCCGCATTTAACACTGTGGTAGCTTCTTGTCCTTTCTCACAGGCTTGCATGGCTAAGCGCAAACAAGGAAAACGAACAAAGTCAGGTTCACAAAAGCTTAATTGTCCGACTTTGAAAAAGTCCAAAGGTTCAACGCCGGCGTCAATTCTTTGCGGATAGCTCATACAATGAGCAATTGGTGTGCGCATATCAGGGTTACCCATTTGTGCAATCACAGAACCGTCTCGATATTGCACCATGGAATGGATAACACTTTGAGGGTGAATCACCACTTTAAGCTGATCTTTTTTAGTATTAAACAACCATCTTGCTTCAATAAACTCCAAGCCTTTGTTCATCATGGTGGCTGAATCAACTGAAATTTTAGGTCCCATAGACCAGTTAGGATGATTACACGCCTGGGCCGGAGTCATTGTGCTTAGCAACTTAAGATCTGCCTGTAAAAACGGCCCACCTGAACCCGTTAATAAAATATGCGAAATGCCATGTTCATTAAGATCGCAATACCCAAGCTCTGTTTGAACTTGTAAGGGCAAACACTGAAAAATGGCATTATGCTCGCTATCGACAGGTAATACTGTTGCACCTGACGATTTAGCGGTATTCATAAACAACTCGCCAGACATGACAAGCGCTTCTTTATTGGCCAATAACACACGTTTACCGGCTTTTACGGCATCAAAGGTAGGGACCAAGCCAGCAGCCCCCACAATGGCGGCCATCACAGTGTCTGTTTTACTGTCTGTTACTAGCGCATTGAGCGCTGCAGCGCCAGTGGTAACCTGCGTAATACAGTGAGAAGGTAATTGTGCTTTAAGCTGCATAGCCGCACGCTCATCGACCATATGAGCATAGTCAGGCTGGTATCTCACACAAAGGGCGAGCATTTTATCTACGCTGGCATTTGCGACCAAACCATAAAGATGGAAATCTGCCGGATTATGTTCCATAACCCGCAGAGTGCTGGCACCAATTGAGCCAGTGGCTCCTAAAATAACCATATTTTGCATAGGAACTACATCCCCATGGCAATATAAATAAAGGTAAACACTGGAAATGCAGCGGTTAAGCTGTCAATGCGATCTAAAATGCCGCCATGGCCTGGCAAAATTGTGCCAGAATCTTTTATATTTGCAGCGCGTTTAAACATACTTTCAGATAAATCACCAAAAGCAGAAGCTAGCGCAGTCACTAATGTCACAACAACCAGTAAACCTAGCTCTTGTTCTGGCGCAATGTACATCACCCCAGCCACAACCACCATTGTCGTTAACAATCCACCAGCTAAACCTTCTAAGGTTTTTGCAGGGCTAACGCTAGGCATTAACTTATGTTTGCCTAGCGTACGGCCAGCAAAGTAAGCACCTGTATCTGTAGCCCACACAACCAACATCACCAAAAACACTAACGCGCCACCGTAATAAGGTTCAACATTATAACTGAGTGACTTAAGTGCAATTAGCGAGGCAAAACAAGGGACTAATGTCAGTTGACCAAACATCGACTTTAACATTGGACTGGTTTTCCAAAACCTAGCACTTTTAGGAAAACTCATCACCAATACACAGCTAATCAACCACCAAAAAACACCAATACTGATGATGGCAAGATACATAGGATTCAAATGTCCTTTAAACCACAACGCATCAACGGGTACGGCTAAATTAAGCGCAATTAATAGCACACCTAATGTGGCGGTAAAAGACCATTGAGTCACATTACACTGTGGGTCAATAAAACTACCCCACTCTTTTGCAGCCACTAAAAAGACTGGGACGAGTATCCATGCAAACCATGTAGCAGGAAGTAAAAAGATTGCCCCGAGTACAATTGGGATTAACCACAATGCCGTTATTATTCGTTGTTTTAGCAAAAACTAATCCTCTTAATATTATATTGCGCGTATTTCTTCGATTTGACTCCCAGTCAAACCAAAACGGCGCTGCCGACTGGCAAATATGGCAAGTGCATCACGAAATGCTTGCTCATCAAAATCAGGCCACAGGGTGTCAATAAACACCAATTCGGCATAGGCGGCCTGCCATAAAACAAAATTACTAATGCGGTAATCACCGCCGGTACGGATCATTAAATCAACTTCGCTCTGATTTTGCATGCACAAATGTTCATTTAGGGCATCTTCAGTCATCTGACTGCTGTTGATTTCGCCAGTTGCGACCTTTTCGGCTAATTTTTGTGCCGCTTGCAAGATGTCCCAACGCCCACCGTAGTTAGCAGCAACATTCAATGTTAACCCAGTATTGGCTGCTGTTTTCTCTTGAGCCGTGGCAATTTGTTTTTGTAAACGCGCTGAAAAACGGCTGATATCACCAATAATATTCAGTTTGACTTGGTTTTTATCGAGTAATTTAAGCTCACGCTGCAATACTGTAAAAAATAGCTCCATCAATAAATTGACTTCTTTATCTGGCCTGCGCCAATTCTCGCTTGAAAACGCAAACAAGGTTAATGATTCAATACCTAATTGACTTGCCGTGCTCACCGCGCGACGAACAGCCTTAACACCGGCTTTATGGCCAAACACACGAGCTTTGCCCTGCTGTTGTGCCCAGCGACCATTACCATCCATGATTATTGCTACATGCTTTGGCAGAGATTGTTTAACAACATCAGATAATTTGCACGGCAACATATTCGAAGTCACTTGCTCCAATTCAGCATTTGGGTCTGGTTCAAACTCAACTGTAGATGACATCTACGGCAATCCTTTATAAAAACAAACGCCGTGTAGTATACCCTTACACGGCGTGTTAACTCTAGCGTCTATATCGACAGATTATACTTCCATCAACTCTTTTTCTTTCGCCGCTAAAAGTGTATCGATGTTTTTAATGTACGAGTCAGTGTATTTTTGCACTTCTTCTTCACTACGACGGACATCATCTTCAGTACATTCTTTGGCTTTTTCAAGCTTTTTAACTTCACTGATGGCATCACGACGTACGTTACGAATCGCTACACGACCGTTTTCAGCTTCATTTTTAACCACTTTAATGAAATCTTTACGACGTTCTTCGGTTAAGGCTGGTAATGGGATACGCAAAGTTGCACCGGCAGACATAGGGTTTAAACCTAAATCCGAACTCATGATGGCTTTCTCAACTGCTTGCACCATTGTACGGTCAAATACAGTGACTGTTAAAGTACGAGAATCTTCAACACCCACGTTAGCAACTTGCTTAAGCGGCGCCATAGAGCCGTAGTAAGAAACCTGAATAGAATCTAATAAACTTGGGTGTGCACGGCCAGTACGCACTTTAGCCATTTGATTTTTAGTTGCATCTACGCACTTACCCATACGCTCTTGCGCATCTAACATAATTGTATCAATCACAATAATTTCCTTTTTGTCTCAAATTCATGTGTGCTTGAGCTTTAGTCTAAGAATGACACAAGCAATAATACAGCTCAAACAGTTAATTTATTTGGTAGCACTATTTTCTATTTCTGTGATGAAGCAGGTTGTTTACTGCTAATAACAGTGCCTTCATCTTCACCCATTATTACACGTCTTAACGCGCCGGGCTTGTTCATATTGAACACTAAAATAGGCATATTATGATCACGTGCCATGGTAAATGCTGCAAGATCCATTACTTTTAATTCTGATTCAAGGACTTCAGCATAGCTTAACGTATCATACTTGACCGCTTCAGGATCTTTCATTGGATCAGCAGAGTAAACACCATCTACCTTTGTTCCTTTAAGAACCACTTCAGCTTCAATTTCGATACCGCGTAAACACGCAGCAGAATCGGTTGTACAGAATGGGTTACCTGTGCCTGCAGCAAAAATCACCACGCGGCCAGATTTTAATAAGCTAATCGCTTCAGCCCAGTTATAGTCGTCACACACGCCTTTTAGAGGGATAGCAGACATTAAACGAGCGTTAACATATGCACGGTGCAAGGCATCACGCATGGCTAAACCATTCATTACCGTTGCTAGCATACCCATGTGGTCGCCCACTACGCGGTTCATCCCTGCTTGTGCAAGGCCTTCACCACGGAACAGATTACCACCACCAATAACCACACCAACTTGAATGCCGAGTTCAACAAGCTCTTTTACTTCTTGTGCCATACGATCAAGTACTTTTGGGTCAATGCCGAAGCCTTCGTCGCCCATTAATGCTTCACCGCTTAATTTAAGCAAAATACGTCTAAATGCTGGTTTGGGGTTGGTGCTCATAATTTTCGTCCTGATTATAACAAGACCGCAGCGGCTACTGCGGTCTTAGGGTACTTAGAGAAAAGCGATTACGCTTTTTTAGTTGCAGCGATTTGTGCAGCTACTTCAGCAGCAAAATCTTCAGCCTTCTTCTCGATACCTTCGCCAACTTCTAAACGGATGAAGTTAGACACTGTCGCTTTCTTCTCTTTAAGAACTTCGCCAACAGTTTTCTTAGGTTCCATGATGTAAGCTTGACCAGTAAGAGAGATCTCACCAGTAAACTTCTTCATACGACCAACAACCATCTTCTCAGCGATGTCAGCAGGCTTGCCTTCGTTCATCGCGATTTCGATTTGAAGCGCTTGCTCTCTTTCAACAAGTTCAGCAGGCACGTCTTCTGGGTTTACGAATTCAGGCTTAGAAGCAGCTACGTGCATGGCGATATGCTTTAAGGTTTCTTCGTCAGCTTCACCAGCTACAACTACACCAATACGCTCACCGTGACGGTAAGAAGCAAGGTTAGCACCGTCGATATACTCAACGCGACGAATATTGATGTTTTCACCAATTTTAGCAACTAAAGCAACGCGTGTTTCTTCAAACTGAGCTTTAAGATCGTCAATGGTCACTTTAGCTGCAGCAGCAACGTCTAACACTGCGTTTGCAAAGCCAAGGAAGTTTGAATCTTTAGCTACGAAGTCTGTTTGACAGTTAACTTCTAAAAGCGCTGCAAAACCGTCGCCATTCTTGATTAAAATGGTACCATCAGCAGCGATGTTGCCGGCTTTTTTAGCTGCTTTTGCAGCACCGCTTTTACGCATGTTATCAATTGCTAATTCGATGTCACCGTTAGCTTCAGTCAGTGCATTCTTACAGTCCATCATGCCAGCGCCAGTGCGGTCACGAAGTTCTTTAACTTGGGCAGCAGTAATTGCCATTGTTAAATCCTCTAATTTAATTCGTTTAATTTTGCATTTATAAAACAGGGGCCAAAAGGCCCCTGTTCACCAATTATCTTATTGGCAAATAAGGGAGATGGTAACCATCACGCCTTATTAAACAGCTTCTACGAAACCGTCTTGCTCAGCTTGAACAGCTAAATCTTGACCACGGCCAGAGTTGGCAGCAGCAGCAACAGAAGTAGTGTACAAACGAATAGCACGCATCGCGTCGTCGTTACCAGGAACGATGTAGTTAACACCGTCTGGCGCAGAGTTAGTATCAACAACTGCAACAACAGGGATACCTAGGTTGTTTGCTTCTTTAATAGCGATATGCTCGTGGTCAGCACCAATAACGAATAATACGTCTGGTAAACCGCCCATGTTTTTAATTCCGCCTAAAGACTTTTCTAACTTGTCTAATTCGCGTGAACGCATTAGCGCTTCTTTCTTAGTAAGCTTGTCGAAAGTACCATCTACAGATTGGCTTTCTAGCTCTTTAAGACGCTTGATTGACTGACGAACAGTTTTCCAGTTTGTTAACATACCGCCTAACCAGCGGTGATCAACATAGTACTGGTCACAAGAAATTGCAGCTTCTTTGATAGCTTCGCCAGCAGCGCGCTTAGTACCTACGAATAATACTTTACCTTTCTTAGAAGCAACGTTGCTAATGAAAGCTAAAGCTTCGTTGAACATTGGTACAGTGTGCTCAAGGTTGATGATGTGTACACCGTTACGAGCACCGAAAATGAAAGGCTTCATTTTTGGATTCCAGTAACGTGTTTGGTGACCGAAGTGAACACCAGCTTGTAGCATGTCGCGCATTGAAACAGTAGTCATTGTATATACCTTAATGTAAGGGGTTAGACCTCCACGCATCCCATGTTTTCGACCCTCTAATAACGTTTGTTATTAGAAAGCACCCCGAAAAATGTGTCGATACGTGTGTGATTTAGTATTTAAGTTAATTGCCATGTATAATAGCCGCCATATTTTACGATTTGCCGAACTCTTTGTGATGATTTGTTTAAAATGCTTAAAAATAAGCGTTTCATTACATCAAATAACATCGAGATAACTCGAACCGTACAACAACGATCTTACACACAACGGCGCGCTTTATACCATAATCGGCAGCTAAATACAAATTTTTGCCGTAAAATCCTTGGGTAAACCAGCCAATTTTGACCGTCCAAAGATAGAGAGTTTTCATGAGTATTGTGATAAAAAATGCAGACGAAATAGTAAAAATGCGTGCCGCGGGTAAATTAGCGGCACAAGTATTAGAAATGGTAGCTCCTTTTGTAAAAGCGGGCGTCAGCACCAATGAGTTAAACGATATTTGTGCCAAATACACCGAAGAGCAAGGTGCGATTTCAGCCCCACTCAATTACCATGGTTTTCCTAAGTCAATTTGCACCTCGGTAAACGAAGTGGTATGCCACGGTATTCCTTCTGATTATGTATTAAAAGAAGGCGATATGATTAACATTGATATTACAGTTATCAAAGATGGTTACCATGGTGATACCTCTAAAATGTTTTTAATTGGTGAGGTATCTGCCAAAGATAAACGCTTAAGCCGAATTGCCCAAGAAAGCCTGTACCTTGCCATACGAAAAGTACGCCCTGGTTTAAAATTAGGCGAAATAGGCACAACTATCGAAAAATTCATCAAAGCAAGCAAAACAGGACTTGATAAGTATTCCATCGTGCAAGATTATTGTGGACACGGTATTGGTGCGGGTTTCCATGAAGAGCCGCAAGTTGTTCATTATAAAAACAATGATAAAACAGTGCTCAAACCAGGCATGTGTTTTACCATAGAGCCAATGATTAACGCTGGTCGACACACCACGGTATTGGACAAAAACGATAATTGGACAGTGACCACCTCCGATGGTAAAAACTCTGCTCAATGGGAACATACATTGCTTGTGACCGAAACCGGAGTAGAAGTATTAACTTTACGCGAAGAAGAAGACTTCCCTCGTATCATTAACCACTAAATTAATAAGTAAGGTTTTCAATGAATACTGCGCTGGCCGCCAAAAATGCATTACTAGACTTAAACCAGCGCTTAGTTGAGCAATACACAGCAAAGCATCCCATCGCTGAGATTGTTAAACATCGCAGTCAATTTGTTGATTCCTTATTAACCCAAGCATGGCAAGACTTTGCATTAAATACCGATGCACTTGCCTTGGTTGCGGTCGGTGGTTACGGCCGCGCAGAACTGCACCCCTACTCTGACATTGATTTATTATTTTTAATTAGCGATGAACCATTATCAGCAGAGCTTGAAAGTCAACTAAGTCAATTTATTACTTACCTTTGGGATACCGGGCTTGAAATTGGCCATAGTGTTCGAACCGTTGCTCAAACGATTGAGCAAGGTAAATTGGACATCACCATTGCAACCAATTTAATCGAGGCAAGGCTTTTATCCGGAAATGAGCATTTATTTGATTTGCTTTACGATAACATTCGCCAGCACGATTTTTGGCCTTCTTTTGAGTTTTATAATGCCAAAAAAGACGAGCAGATTACCCGCCACAGCAAAGCCAGCGCCTTTGATTTAGAACCTAACATTAAAACCTGCCCTGGTGGCCTGCGCGACATTCAAACCATTGCTTGGGTCGCCATGCGCCACTTTGATGCCGCCACCTTAGAAGAACTGGTCGAGCATGACTTTCTAGCGCCTGCAGAGCTTGAAGAGCTACTAGAGTGCCAAAACTTTTTGTGGGAAATCCGTTTTGCACTGCACATCACCGCCAATCGCAATGAAAACCGGCTGCTGTTCGATTTACAACGACAAATAGCCAGTTTACTTGGCTATGAAGACGCGACACAGCTCGCGGTTGAGCAAATGATGAAACGCTACTATCGCACGGTACGCCGAGTGATGGAGCTAAATCAAATGCTATTGCAACTATTTAAACGCGCCACACTTGGGCACACGCAAGCATTAGAAATTCAACCCATCAACGAGCAATTTCAACGCCGTGGTCGTTACATTGAAGTATTAGACGATGAGTTATTCACTCGCGCTAATGAAGAGATTTTACGTTTATTTTTAATGATAGCGAAAAACTCTAACATTCAAGATATTTACGCCCCAACCTTACGTTTACTGCGAAACGCTCGCCGTGGGTTAACCGCGCCATTGCAAGATAACCCTGCCTGTCGCAAAGTGCTGATGGAAATTTTAAAGCATCCCAGAGGCATTGAAGCGTTATCATTTATGCATAAACACGGTATTTTATCGTCGTATTTACCCGCATGGCGTAAAATTGAAGGCCAAATGCAATTTGACCTATTCCATGCCTATACCGTTGATGAACACACCCACAGATTACTGCTTAACATTGAACGTTTTTCTCAAGCGGAACAAAAAGATGAGTTCCCTCTTGGGGCGATATTAATCAACCAGCTACCTAAAAAAGGCTTATTGGTACTCGGCGCAATATTTCATGATATTGCCAAAGGTCGTGGCGGCGATCACAGTAAGCTTGGTTCAAAAGATGCCATCGACTTTTGTAAATTGCATGGCATGAACGATCATGACGGACGCCTTGTTGCATGGCTAGTTGAAAATCATTTAGTGATGTCTGTTACCGCCCAACGTCGCGATATTTCAGATCCTGATGTAGTAGCTGAGTTTGCCGATAAAGTGCATGACACGATTCATTTAAGCTATTTGTATTGCCTTACCGTTGCCGATATTTGCGCCACCAATGAAAAAACCTGGAACAACTGGAAAGCGTCTCTACTTCGCGATTTATATTTCTCGACACAGCGCGTATTGGCCCGAGGTAAGGAAAAACCAGTCGATGTGAAAGCGCGCGTAAGCGAGATCCAAGCTAAGGCCAAAAAAGAACTGATCCGTCGTGGCTTAAAAGAAAAAGACATGGACACATTATGGTCACGTTTTAAAACGGATTACTTTTTACGTCACCAGCCAAACCAAGTTGCCTGGCATGCCGAAGCCATTTTAAAGCACAACCGCGACGAGCCATTAGTGTTAATGTCTAAGCACACCACCCGAGGCGGCACCGAACTGTTTATTTACAGCAAAGATAAGCCCAAACTGTTTGCCACGGTAATGACCGTACTAGACAATAAAAACATCAATGTCCATGATGCCAACATCATGACCTCAAAAGACAACTATGCACTCGATACTTTTGTCATATTAGAACAAGATGGTGAGCCGATTATTCAGTTGTCGCGCATTCAAAGTGTTCGTAAAGCGCTCGAAAAAGCTTTAGCGAGTGAAAATCCAAAGCTGCCTAAGTTCAGAAAACTGGCGCGGATCATGAAACCTTTTAATGTTGCTACTCACGTGAGTTTCTTACCCAGTGCCCGTCATGGTACAAGTATGATGGAATTAATCACTTTAGATACCCCCGGGTTACTGGCTAAAGTCGGTGACACATTTTATCGTTGCGGAGTGACATTATTAGCGGCCAAAATCACCACTATTGGTGAACGCGCAGAAGATTTCTTTATCTTGCAAACCCATAGCGGCGCAGCGCTAGATGAGACGCAACAGCAACAATTATCAGAAGCCTTAATCCAGGCACTGAAATCGTCTAATTAATTTTTTTAAACACAATGTTTATGCTAATTTTGAGCTAATCATTACCGACCAGGAGAAAACGATGGAGGCTTTACGCCAACGCATTGAAGCAGCATTCGAAACACGCCAAAACATTTCACCAACGAGTGTAGATGCAAGTGTCCGTGCTGATGTTGAAACTGTCATCAACATGTTAGATAAAGGCGAAGCACGCGTTGCTGAAAAAATTGACGGTGAATGGCATGTTCACCAATGGCTAAAAAAAGCGGTGTTATTGTCGTTCCGTATTTTTGATAACGGTGTGATTGACGGTGGTGACACTAAATATTTCGACAAAGTACCGCAAAAGTTTGCCGACTATGACGAAGCACGCTTTAAAGCTGAAGGTATCCGTGTTGTGCCACCTGCGACAGTGCGTAGAGGCTCATTTATCGGTAAAAATACCGTATTAATGCCATCTTACGTAAACTTAGGTGCATTTGTTGACGAAGGCACCATGGTTGATACTTGGGCAACCGTTGGCTCATGCGCACAAATAGGTAAAAACGTTCACCTCTCTGGTGGTGTTGGCATTGGTGGTGTTCTTGAGCCATTACAAGCCGGCCCAACCATTATTGAAGACAACTGCTTTATCGGCGCGCGCAGCGAAATCGTAGAAGGCGTTGTGGTTGAAGAAGGCAGCGTGATTTCAATGGGGGTGTATATTGGCCAAAGCACGCGCATTTTTGACCGTGAAACCGGCGAAATCCATTATGGTCGAGTGCCTGCTGGCTCAGTGGTAGTATCTGGCAACTTGCCTTCTGCTTGTGGTAAATACAGCTTGTATGCAGCCATCATCGTCAAGAAAGTCGATGCTAAAACACGCGGTAAAGTAGGTATTAACGAACTACTGCGTATTGTTGATTAACCTGAGTTCGGGATAAGGAATGAACTTATGCCATTAAAATCAACATGTTACCCTTTATCACTTTCAAGCTTGTCATTTGTTCTGCTCAACGCAGTTAACAGGGCAAAGGACTGTTTAAAGGCGTTTATTATTCCGATCTCAGGTTGATTAATATCTTGGTAACAAACAACCATCAAAAAGGCGCTATTTAGCGCCTTTTTTAGCAAGCTGCACTGTCAATGTTACCAATCAGCACAAAGTATGCTCATGCCTACTGATTAACATCGCTTTTTACCTCGTAAAACATGTTGAAGATAAAACAGCTACCACGCACTAATAACTCCCCCGCTTTAACAACTACCTCGCTGTAATCTCTGCCTTGTTCTAAGCGATTTTTCCTGTGCTATATATTATTCATATCATTGGGATTATTTTTTTAACATTGCATTGGCCAAAATCTGCCACGTTAGCATGCCGGTGATCTGATCTTTATCATTTTGCACTAACAAATAATTAGCATTGGTTTTTTCTAAACTGATTTTAGCGTCATTTAAAAAAGTATGATCGCGGATCACGTTCATTTTATGCGCCATAATTTGATGAACCCGTTTATTGAGTAAACTTCTGTCTGCGGCCCGCTCAGCAGCAGTATCAATAAATGGGCTATGCCAGAAGGCTAATATTTGATTATCAACCACGCCAATGGGCTTGCGCTCTTTTTCTGAAAGCACCACAGCAACACCTAGTTTAGCCTTTTTCATCATGGCTTCTGCATGTTCTAAGGTATGGTACTCCTCAAGGATGACCACCGGCGACAAGGTTAAACTGGACACATATTCTTGCTCATTAAAGTCTTCAACCGCCAAAATATCTAAACAAGCATCAACAACCTGAGCGTCATACTGCTTGCCCCGACCTCTTAATAACTCTTTAGTTAATACGTCCATGCCTAATGATGCACGGTAGGGTCTGTGGCTTAAAATGGAATCGGCAATATCTGCTACCGCAATGATTTTAGCCTCTAATATAATGTCTTTCCCTTTAAGCCCTTTAGGGTAACCCGAGCCATCTAAACGCTCATGATGCTGTAAAATCATTTGCTTAATCGGCCATGGAAACTCGACCTCATCAATAATTAATGCCCCTTGCTCAGGATGCTCTTTAACCATGGCAAATTCTGCCTCGGTCAATCGTGATGGTTTGGATAATATTTGGCTTGGTAATGCCAATTTGCCGATATCGTGGATCAGAGCCCCTAATTTTAGCCCTTCAAGGCACTCGGGCGATAAACCCATTTTTTCACCCATCAAATAACTTAATTGTGCAACTGACTTTTGATGTCCGGCAGTGTAAGCATCTTTAAGTTCAAGTGCTTCTGAAATCGCCCCAATCAGCTGCACTAAAATGAGCGTCATCTTTTCTTTTTGGGATTTAATAATACTGGACTGATGCGATACCGCTTTCATCGTCCTAGGCAGTTCAACACTGTGCCATAAAATGGTGGCAAAAATAGTTAATGATTTGGCATCAACTTGGGTATAAGGATTATCTCGATTACCTACGCCAATGATCCCCACCAGTTTTTTGCGATAATGAATAGGAATACAAAGGTGGTTTTTAAAAGCAAAAAAACCGTCTTTTTGACTTTTACCCGCAATGATCTCCGTTAAATCGTTATGGATAACGGGTTTGCGCGTTTTAATGGTTTCAGCCCAAAGTCCAGAATCGGCTTTATATGTTTGTTGCTTAGGAATTGAAAAATAATCGCCGACATCTTCATTCCAGGCTGTTTTGACAATTTGATTCGACTTTTCACTATAAATGTGAACATAGCCGACTTGAGATTTAGTTAATGATAACCCCTGTTTTATTGCGGTAGTAAATACTAAATCACCACTGGCATTAATCACTTCTTCGATTTGCTCAAGCCAATCATCACTGGACTGAATGGCTTGGTGATAATCGGGATGCAGCTCATTTAACCAGGCCTTATCCAATTCAATTTCAATAATCGAGATACACCAATGCTCGCCGCTTTCTTCTATTGCGGTAAGCCTTGCTTGAAGCGCATGACCTTTGTCGTCGACAAAGTTAATCACATGGTTTTTTTTACGATCACTAAAGTCAATCCCCTCAAGCGCTAACGTCGGAAATGCATTTAATATCGGCTGTTTTAATATTGCAGAAATAGGCTTTTTAATTAATTTATACAAGGGCTCACTTAACTTAATGAGCTCTAGCCGATCGTTTAAAATTCCCCAACACAAATTGGCACTTTTAGGCACTTCAGACGGTTTGAGGAAAAAATCAGCTTTTTGTAACATGGTTCATCCTATAAAATATTAAATGACCTAACTATTTTTGAGCATTGAATAAACACTTATCGAATAGAGCAATTAACGATATTTGAATGACTGTATTAGTAATATAACTAACAATAGCATACGATTTATATCGGCAAGAATACGGCATAACTAAAGATAACATTATCAATTAAATATCACTCAAGTTATGCCAACTTAGAGACTAAAAAACAACTGTTTTGTTACCGTAAACCACCACTTGTTCGTTTAACACCAACTGCAATGCTTTACTCAGCACACTTTTTTCAACATCACGACCATTGTGAGCCAACTCTTCGGCACTGTAGCTATGATCAACAGATATCACATCCTGTTTAATAATCGGGCCTTCATCAAGATGATTATTAACAAAGTGTGCTGTAGCACCAATAATTTTAACCCCACGATCCCACGCTTGTTTGTAAGGTGATGCGCCAATAAAAGCAGGTAAAAATGAATGGTGAATATTGATAATTTTATCCGCAAACGCCGATACAAATTCTGGCGTTAACACACGCATAAACTTAGCCAGTACAACAAAATCGGGATTGTAAGGTTTAATCACCTCGAGCATGGCTTGCTCATGCTCTTGGCGATTTAAGCCTTCATGGCTAACATAGTGAAATGGGATATCAAATTTTTCGGTTAACGGTTTTAATACATCATAGTTACCGACAACCGCCGCAATCTCAACGTCTAAGCCGCCATAGTATGACTTCATCAGAATATCACCTAAACAATGGGCTTCTTTTGTTACCATAATCACAATACGCTTGGTACACATATCGACCAATTTCATGTGATTTTGTGCAGGTAATACCGCGCGTAGTTCAGCAAGCAGACGCTCATCATCAAAATGCCCTTCAAGTTCTGCACGCATAAAAAAGCGTCCTTGGGCATGATCGACAAATTCAGTGTTTTTTATAATATTAAGCTCATTGGCAAAACACACATGGGTAATTTTTGCGATGAGTCCTTTAGCATCAGCACAATCTGTAATTAGCACTTTACGCTGTAATGGGGTGGAATGGGGTTGGTTAGATTGTTTACTCACGCTGGTGACTCCAAATGAACAGCTAAAAATAGAATGCAGTCAGTTTGCCATTGAACCGGTCACTTTGGGGAGTTTTTTTAATGATAAATTCTCATAAAGGCTCAAAAAACCGACGTTGGCACGCCAATAAACGCGCTCTGAGTGTTATTTACGAGAATCAAGATACTTTTGCAGCAATTTACGCAAAGACTCGGCTTTTGTGCCATATACCACCTGTACACCTTTGCCCATAACAACAACCCCTTTGGCGCCTAGGCGCATTAACCTGGGTTTATCGATTAAATCAGCCTGATTCACGCTAATCCGTAAACGAGTGAGACAAGCATTAATTTCAACAATATTGCCTCGCCCCCCTAAAGCAGAAATCATCGCTCGTAAGCTTTCTTTTGGTTCAGAGTGTGGATCGTCTTGTGGGTCAATTCGACCAGGCGTTTTTAAATTAAAGGCTAAAATACTGGCTCTAAAAAGACTGTAATAAATAATGGATGTAATTGGGCCAAGGATCCAAATCCAGTAGGTATTGGCCGAGCGAGAAAACAATAACGTAAAATCAACTAAACCATGAGAAAACACAATGCTGTGGTGAACTTCTAATAAAATACACACACTGTAAGCAATACCCGTTAACAAGGCGTGGGCAAAAAAGAGCACTGGCGCAATAAACATAAAAGCAAACTCAATTGGCTCTGTCACGCCAGTAAGCCAACTTGCTGTTGCAGCAGATAACATAATACCCGCCACCCTGTTACGTTCGGACTTATCAGCACATCGCCAAATAGCAAGTGCTGCAGCAGGCAGACCAAACATTTTAATTAAATAGCCGCCCGCTAAATTGCCAGCAAGCGGATCGCCTGCCAAATAACGAGCAACCTCCCCTCTGACAAGGTTACCCTGATTAATATATTGGCCCACTTCAAGGTAAAATGGCGCATTCCAAATATGATGAAGTCCTAATGGAATTAACAGGCGCTCTACCGTCCCATACACGCCAAAAGCGATGGCAGGATCTTGATAAACGGCCCAATCAGAAAGGTGTTCAATAACCAAAGACAATGGAGGCCATACGTGACTTAACACATACGCCAACATCATAGATAAGGGAATAATTATAATTGGCGCACTTCGGCGGCCTTCAAAAAAAGAAAATATTGCCGGCAGTTTGACATGTTGGCTTAAATTCACCGCAAGGCAAGTGATGCCGCCAACCAACATGCCTCCTGCAATTCCTGTATCTATGGTTTGCATTCCCCACAATGGCCGTGACACTAAACCATAAATGTCAGTAAGCGCGCCCATCGTTGATAAAAAAACACCAAAACCAAATACCGCAGAAAACGCCGCAATACCTTGATCACGGCAAAACCCAATGGCAATTGCCACACTAAATAACAGTGGCATCATGGTAAATACCAAATTACCAACTGCTGACAACACAATATTGAGTTCGGCCGGAATAAAAGGCAAAGGGTTAACGGTTAGACCAAGCATCACCCCAGCGGCAGGTAATATGGCAATAGGGATCAACAGCGCTTGGCTCAAGCGCTGGGCAAATTTAAACCACTGCTGGGTAATAAAACTTAGGCTTCGATTGCCGAACTGACTGCGTTTTGCCAACTGGCTATCCATGATTTCGCTTCAATTTCAGGTTCCATTGTTTCGCATGCATCAATGTCTAATCTATCAAGTAACGATTTAGCCCCTAACTCAGTAAACAGCTCATCAAACTGTTTTATGGCACCACAAAATGTGTCATAGCTTGAATCGCCTAAACCAATCAAACTGTATTTAAGTGCCGGCAAATAAGGCGCATTATGCTTCAATTCATTAAACCAAGGGGCAATGTCGTCAGGAATATCACCTTGACCTGTGGTTGAACACACCACAATCAACAACTCATCTTGTGCGGGTACAAACCCTGATAGTTCGTTTGGCTGCCAAAGTTTAGTGCTAAACCCCAATTTTGCAATCGCCTTTGTAATGGTTTCAGCAGTAAATTGTGCACTACCATAGACAGTACCAAAAACAACATTGACCTTTTTCATGGTATACTATTCCCTAAAATATAATACGATATAAAAAACGTTGATAGTGAATAACTTACTTCATTCATCACGCTTATCGCAAGTGTCTTTTATAGCGTAGGCTAAATCTGCAAAGGGCATAAGGTGTTATGTTCTAAACCAATAAAGACATTACGGAATCAATATTATGCGACAAGTCGGTAGAAAGCGAAAACTTAAACTACAGCACAAATTCGCCCATATTCGCCGTAATTATTATTTTCATATTGAGCAACAAAACCACCAACAGCTTCCTCCGATCGCAGAGTTTGAAAAACTCAAAAGGGCGATTGCAGACCACATGGAATAGGCTAATGTTATACCCAAATGCGCGGTGTTAGCTCAACGTCATGCTCGCCGTCGCAGATAATTGCTCATCATCCCACCCCATTGCCTCAAAAATGGTTAACCACTCTGGCTCAAGTTCGGTTTCAATATGGATAACTTGCTGAGTAACAGGGTGCATAAACGCTAAACTTTTGGCAATTAACCATAAACGGTTAATGGCAAAATGCTCCCGAAAAAACTTATTTTGTTTACCATCACCATGGGTTGTATCACCGACGATGGGGTGTCGTAAATGTGCCATATGTCGACGTAATTGGTGTTTACGACCTGTATGAGGTTGTAAACGAATTAACGCATAACGACTTGTTGGGTATCGACCTGAACTAAATGGGATCTCGCAATTTAATAACGGTTGGTAATCTGTCACAGCCTCTTGAGCGGCTTTATTAGGGTCAACATGTTTGTCCCCTAGTTCATCAAATTCTTGTTTGAGGGCATAATCTAATGTGCCCTGTTCGTGCATATTTCCGCGTACAATAGCCAAATACTGTTTCTTAATACTATGATTAGCAAACTGTTCACATAAGTGTCTGGCTATGTCACTTGATTTAGCAAACAACAACACTCCTGAGGTCGGTCTATCTAAACGATGTACAGGAAAAACATGACACCCCACTAAATCACGTGTCATTTGCATCGCAAAAAATCGCTCTTTTCTGGCTAAATAGCTTCGATGAACTAATAAGCCCGCAGGCTTATGAATGGCCACTATATGGTCATCTTCATACAATAATTCAATCTTGGGCGGTTGTGCTAAAACATCATCACGCTCATCAACATCGCTAGTGTCTATCGCCTCTTCAACAAAATCTGGATCGTATAATTCATCATGATCAATTGCTTGTGGGGCATGGCTATCTTTGGCATTCATTTTGGTATCACTTAGGTCTAAAAATAAACAGCTAATTGGGATTATTGCTGATTCAATAAGGCATCAAATGCCCGCAGATGATTAATCACACTCTGGCGCTGAGCCATGCCTTGCCAGAGTTGTTCTGCCATTGGTGCAATGGCCATTGAAGAAGGCAATGGGTGTTGTCGATAGATCAATTCAGTCATTTTAGGAATAAAAATAAACTGCAGCCATTGTTCAAATGTCATCGTATCACATGCAAATGGCGCATTGCTGGCTAAAGCCGAGGCACTCGGCGGAGTGTCAGACCAAAGCTGACACTGTTTAAGCAGTTGTTCTAATGTAATTAAATGACTTTTGCTGGCTAAATAAAGCATAAACTTGAACGACAATACCGAGGCTATGTTTGTTTATGATATCATTTAGCTTCTTGAATACCCATCCAACTTGTTTGATTTAGTGAAGATACCATGACTGAAATAACCACACTTAGCCAATTTCTGAGCACAGCCAATACCCAATTCCAAATTTATGATTTAGGTCGCCGTGTTCAGCACATTGATATGTTGGCATTTCACCAGATTGATTCTTTATTGGCACCGTATCCCTATCCTATACAAGGACACGCGCAATTTGCCATCGTATTTTGGCAGCAACAGCAACAACCCTATATTTGGTTTGTAAAATTGCCATTGGATGAACAAGGGTTATTGTCGCCAGCGCCGCGCACCCAATTTATCAAAATGATTTTAGCAGCCCTCGGTCGAGATCCCACTCAAGCATTAACAGATGAGCAACAAGAGCAATTAGCCAATCATCCATTTAGTTTTAAACCAAATCAGCAAAAATTGGCTTTATTTAATGCATTAGTTAGATTACAACTCGGCCAAGCTGCATCAAGCCAATACGAATTTGCTGCGCAGTATTTATCTGGCCAAGCTCCCGCTGACACATGGCAACAATTAGGTCTACAAGGATTGGCAGATATTTGCGTTCGTGCACATCAATTTGACCACCTTGATGACATCATTAATGCATTTGAACAGGCCCCTATTGAGGTGCAAGCGGCCTTGTGTCAATGTTTAGAGCATATCACTATTGATAAAAGATTAGCTGAGCGCTTGTTTCTGAAAATGTCGCAAGCAGAACCTGATTTAAAAGTCATGTACCTTGCCGCTTTAGCCTCTGCGCCTCAATTAAGTATGGCAGCGATTAAACAACTTAATGATCAGCAATTATTAAACGACAATGGTTTAATCACCATTGCTGCACGTAACTGGATAGCATTAAAAGATGATGCAACTCGCAAAGACTATTTAGAAGCGTTAGCAAAACAGCCACAGCACTTCTTTAATCAAGTATTTGCTGATATCGTGGCGATACCTAGCTTGCGCCAGGGATTATTATCCGATTTACGTCACCCTGAGCGCAGTGTTCAATTAGCAACCGCAATTGGCGGATTATTTAAGGCAGCCAGCCTATGATGAGTGATTTTTTATTATTTGTTGCTTTAGTCGTTATTGGTGCATTTTTTTGGCAACTTAGACAAATGGCCGAGTTGAGTCGTGTACTTGCTGAACAAGCCTGTAAAAAGCAAAATGTGCAATTATTAGCAATTGCAATGGAGTCTGCACGCCCCAGTATTGGTGGTAGTACCGGCATTTGCTGGAAGGCAACATTTATGTTCGAATTTAGCACCGACGGTATCAATCAATATCGCGGTCATATTGTGATGCACGCAAACCGCGCCCAAAAGATTGAATGGCCAATTTTCCCAGAACCAGAATGGATGGAATCGCCTACTGCAAGCGGTAAATTTGGGGGATGTGGTACAAGTAAAAGCTGTCATTCAGGCAAGTGCCATTAACCCACAACATTAACCTAAACATTGTTAATCCGTATTGCACCTCTAAACGCTATTTGCAAAAATAGCGTTTTCTGCAACACAACATTAAGTTTGCGGCTTGTTGAGCAACTTATAATCACGATATGTCACAGTTTGTACGCTGTCGAGCGACTTAAAAATTGCCGCCGTTCCACTAATGGTCGTTGACGTGTGAGCAGGCATCACCATCCCGTCAAATACATCAAAAGCTAACGCTAATTCAAATTGAGTTAAGGTAACTGAAAAAGCCGGATTTAACTCATCGGTGTTACTGATGAGTATTTTACGAAGATGCTTGGATGTATTATCCAAATAAATCACTCCAGTTAACGCAGCATTGTCGAGTTCATCGATATTAGGAGTAAAGCGAAAGGCGACATAGCCATCATCTTCCCCCATAAAAACTAAAGTAGACACATCAATTAAATCAGAGAATTTAAGCTCATGAGTTTTTTCATCTTTACTTTCATAAAGGTCGCGTTGATGTTGTCGGTATTCAGCTATACGCTTTTTACTCGGACTTTTGCCATTTTCAGACACTAACGTCCAGCGCTCGGTCTGTGGCAACGTAGCATTAAAATGCTCCACTCGGGCCATATCAGGCATCATAGTTTGTTGAGAGTACTGCCAAAGCATCTTAGTATCATCAGTATTGTTATTAATATCAGTTAACGCTTGCTCAACCCATTGCTGTTGTTCTTCAGTAACTTGTGCATTGGCGCTATAGCAAACTAATGAAAACCCCATCAGTAGAGCAATTCGAAACCCTTTCATGCCATCTCCTCAACCGTGTGAACTTGTATTTGATATGTATTTTACAATTTGACAACCTATGCAGATAAAGTTCCATCATTTTAAAAACGCAAAAAGAAAGGCCGCGACAAAAAATGTCGCGGCCTTTTGATCTCTTGTTAAGCTTTCCCGCTATTGCAGTGCTCCCTGCACCATCCATGCGTGTCACTTGCGTCCTGCTCAATCCCTGGTCATTCCGTGATTATCCGTGTACTTACGTACTGTCCTTCTTACTCGATTATCCATTGACCGAGCCTGCTCCATCCTAAGCGTGTCCTTGTATCGTCCGTGAAATCTTTACTTATCCTGATGCAAATCGTTTGCTGAGTATTGTGCGTCCTGCAACATTATCGTCCTAATAATGTTTAAAACCCGTCATGCTTTATAAAGCGTTTAACGTGTTTTGCGTTTCTTCCTGAAACTATTATTCGTCCATTAACATCCGTTTACATCGAGTCATCTATGATCTACTCACTTCCTTGTATTGTTCCGTCCTAGGAACGAGATAAATAATAGTTCATTTACCTTAGCGTAAACAGATACCTCTAAATGAATAAAGCAAAAAAAATGTAACCACACAAAAATAAATCCATAAATATCATAAACCTAAATAAACCAAACCTATTCTATCCCAATTAAATAGGTACTTAGTCTTACATGTTGTGTGAGATATATCTCACACAACAAAAGGCAATTGCGGTAAACATAACGTTAAAATTTAACATTTACCCTACAACACTGATAACTCTTTACCATCTAATGGCCGCAACATAACACTCGCTTAAAGTCAGGTTTAATCGTGATTTATGATGTGTAAAAAACCTTATAAAAACATTAAAAAGTGAGTATTAGCAATCTGTAGACGCTCAATCTAACCATCTACAAACCCGCTTACACGAATAAGTACATTAAAATCTATACACAGGCTGTTTTTTGAACTAATTTAATTTCACACTGATAGAATGTTAACTACGCTTGTAATTGGGCTAACAATAAAGTTAAAGCATGATCACTAAAAGCGAACAAAAAAATAATGGACTCAAGGCTCTGTTTCTGGCTGCATTTACGTCAATAATTAACTATCGAACAAAGCCTGATTCAACAACTAATTTTGAATCAATTCAAAGCATTAATTTAATTTGCGTATTCTTAATTAGCGGAAGTGCCCTGTACATAGGCCAATGGATAATGCTGGGGTATTATCCATTAGCATTACTCACGGCATTATTTTGTATCAGCTATGGTTTAAGCTTTATTTGGATAAAAATAGGCAAAGCATACTACGCTTCTTATCATTGCCTTATTACCGCTTTCACCCATTTTATGATTTACTCAACAGTAATTTTTGATCGTAATGCAGGCTTCCAGTGGTTTTTAATCGCCATTATTCCTGCGTCATTTTTAATGCTTCCTAACGCCTCTCGTTGGCACCACTTCATGTTCGCTGTTGCTGTCATGTTAGGTATGACGGTCAGCGAAATTGGCCTTCATTACGAACCATTGTTTGATTTTCCAACAGACTATAGAACTGTCTCAATTTTTATTGAAGGTATACTTTTAGTTATTACGCTTAATTTAGCAATGGAAATGAGTAATAAAGCAATCGATAAATACCGCGCAAAATTAACCACGTTAAGCCAAAAAGACGAACTAACACAAATACCTAACAGACGTTTTTTTATGTCTTCAATAAAACACTATGCTATCAACACGAAACAAACCCACTTTATCCTCACTTTAGATTTAGATCACTTTAAAAAAATCAATGACCAATATGGGCATGCTACCGGCGATGATGCCCTCATTCATGTTGCCAATACCATTAATCAGATCATACCTAAGGGCACTTTATTTGCTCGCTTAGGTGGTGAAGAATTTGCCCTTCTCTGTCAAACTGATTTTAAAGAACATGCCATTGCAATCGCAGAAGAGATCAAAGAAGCAATTGCAACACATCATATAACGTCTACAGAAGGAGAACATTTTTACTGTACAGCCAGTATTGGCGTTGCCCAATTAACACAAAACGACTCTTTGTCTATGCAATTATCTGATAAGGCACTCTACCAAGCAAAAGCACAAGGTCGAAACTGTGTCGTATTTGCAGAACATGATATTAAGGAAGTTGAAACCAATGAGCCTTAAACGTGATGTTTTAACGATAAATGAAGCCGATTATGGCATTCAAGCCAGCCGGATTTTTTCATTAGTGTTGTTGTGTATTAATGCGGTTTTTGTGAGCTACTTTTTTTATCAAGAATATTATTATATTGTATTGATGGATATCATTTTTATCACCATTTTTATCACGTTATATGCCCTATCTTTTACTGTATATGCACACTTAATTAAAGAATTATTAATGGTGCTTTCATTACTGCAAATTTTACTACTGTCAGTTGTTTTTATTGGCAGTGATTCTGGTATGCATTTATACACAATAGGCATGATCCCTGCCACGTACATTTTTGTTTCACGGCGTCAAATATGGCCACGCATAAGAATGGCAGTATTATGTACATTAGGACTTGTTTTTGCTGAAACACAAACTATTTTCAGCCCCATTTACACGGTTCCCGCTCCAGAATTAATGGTCATTAAAACTACAGTAATCATATCGTTATGCTCAATTGTGTTTGGGTCATTTTTGCTATTTTTCAATTACATTAAAGCCACTAATATGCAGTTAAGATGTTTATCTGAAATGGATGAACTCACCCAAGTAGCCAACCGAAGAGCGTTTTTAACCCAGCTAAAAAGCGATAAGCTCAACAGCACAGAGCACTGCATATTATTGCTAGACATTGATCACTTTAAACAAATTAATGATCAATTTGGTCATGCATGTGGCGATGAAGTACTCAAACACATTAGTACGTTAATGCGTTCTTTTTGTGAACCTCGTGACAAGGTTGCAAGACTCGGTGGAGAGGAGTTTGCTCTGTTTTTACATGCTACGACTATTGAAACGGCCCATACCAGAGCTGAACAATTATGTCGCAAAATAGAAATAACCCCGACCAAAACACTCATAACCCCCAAGCCCATTTTTTGTACTGTTAGCATTGGTGTTAGTCGTTTCACTCAAGATGTTAAAACCAGCTTAAGCAACGCAGACAAAGCAATGTATTTAGCTAAAATGCAAGGACGAAATCAAGTGGTCTGTTTTACCTAAGGTGTTCAGTAACCATAATCCACTCAAAACCAAAGCAGCAGTGCCTTACTATTCAATTCGCACCAGATAAATAAAAGTGCCCGTGTCTAATTTAGGCATAATGAGCATGGTGAGACTGTTCTGGTCAAGCAACACAATGTCAACAAGCATAATCCCCATCTACATTAATAAGTGTTCAATCCGACTACACCTACTGCTAAGCGTCGCTATGCACAATGATTTAGTACAGTGCAATAGTACAAAAACAAAAAGGCGCAACCTTAAGTTATAAGGTTGCGCCCGTTAACACTTTTGTCAGCAATCCGGCTGAAGTTTGCTCCCTGCATCGTCCTTGCAATCATGCATCCTGCATCCATTTCCATGTTCTCATTTCCGTGATGCTGAGCTAATATTCAGCGTCTTATGAGTGTCATTCCATTGAACAGTCTATCCATCGACTGAGCATTCAATCCGTTGAGTCATCCTTGCTGCATCCTGCAGTCCAATCCTTTTATCCTTGTGTAGTTTGCACTACACCCATCCTTGATTCGGCTATCCTTTTACCGAGCTTATGCCCTGTGTCCTTGGACGTGTCCTAATATCATCCTTGAAAATCTGATATCTCATCAGCAATTAACCTTAATTTCTCATCCTAAGAAAACCAGTTAATTATTTGCTTTCGATGTAAACATTCTAGCTAAAAACCACTGCATGAAAAGTCACTAAAAACGACTGAAACAAATATTTCACATATCAAAAAACAACCAAAAAACTACAAATAACTGTTTTTAAATGTTTTTTAATAAAGCTTGATAATGATCGCTCACATATTTACGTAAGATAACTTACAGCGATGTAGGATAATGCTCACACAACCACAAGACAGTTAGCGCTAGTGCTCTATTTTGCCCCCAAGACTTTACGCCACACACGCGTTAACATTTGTCCAAACATCACCCAGTCTGCCCACAAACTATAGAGTGGATAGGTGAAGGTTGCAGGCCGGTTTTTCTCAAACATAAAGTGCCCTAACCAAGCAAAGCCATAACCCACCACAGGCAGCAAGAGTAACTGCCACCACTGCTGATTAATTAACGTATTAACGATAATAATTAAAATAATCGTGCTGCCAACATAATGCAGCTTGCGGCAAACGGGATCTTGATGTTGCGACAAATAAAATGGATAAAACTCAGCAAATGACGAATAGCGTTTAGGTTGCATTGTACGGTCCTTTTTTTAACATGAAGAGAGACTCTTAATGTGCTTGATATTTAAACTATTTTTTCGTGTAAAACAAAATTTCACCGGCAACATTAGCCATATCCACTTGGGCAATACTGCAAAAGCCTTGCTGCACAAATACACCGTGATGTCTGCTGTTACTGACAAACACGCCTATCCCGTCTAAGTTAGGTTGCTCATCACACCAACTTAGCACTGCCTGAATTAATTTTGCGCCATAACCTTTATTTTGCTCATTAGGGGACAAAGCAATAAATTGTAAGATACCGCACTTATTAGATGGTAAATGCTCGAGAATACGGGTTTCTTTATTAATTAGACTTTGCGTTGATTTCCACCCAGTGCCTAACACCATTTTTAATCGCCAATGCCAATAACGTGCCTCTCCCAACGGCACTTGCTGGGTAATAACACAGGCCACGCCAATTAGACGCGCCTGATCAAACAATCCAATAAGCGGTTGCTCTTGTTGCCACAATTCATTTAACTCTTCACGAATTGCAGCCCTAAGCTTTTGCTCGTATTGTTGAGTATCTTGTTGGCCCAACGCCTCCATAAAGTAAGCATCGTCATGATAGGCATTATAAAGAATTGAAGCCGCCACGCGTAAGTCTTCAGCAGTTAAGTACACTGCACGCAAATTGTCCAAGGTCGTATTATCCATTATTGTTATTCCTTGTTTTATCACTCTCACCTCTAACTTACCAAGTTAACAAGATTGAAACAATCCACAAATGTTGATTACATTTTCTGCCTATAAAATGGTTTTATTGGACAGTTTTTTGCAATTTTATTCATCAGGCTTGATACTTAAACTGATTAATTAATCATCACGAGGTGAAATAAAATGGATACAACAGAAAATGATTTAAGCCACTTATTTCAGCAGTTAGGATTAGGTCATACACAACAAGAAATAGACAACTTTGTCAGTAACCATAAATTAAGCAAAGATATTCTGTTAATTGATGCTGACTGCTGGAATAAGAGCCAGCGCGCATTTATAAAAGAAGCGTTAAGCGAAGACGCCCAATGGTCTGAAGTCATCGACCAGTTGGACGTCATGATGAGAAGTTAGCTTGCCATAAGCACTCGACTGATTAAAGCTTATATCTGCTGTAAAGCCGTGTCGCCCCAGCCAACTAAACGATTGTTTTTAAATACCACAGGGGTGCATTCATCCTTTGTGGTTTTCCCGTCGCCTTTAGCCCATTGAGTGCGATAAAACAGCACTTTTATGGCTTGTTCATTATTCGCCGAATCTGCTTTTGTGTAAGCTTCACTAAAGTCTGCTGTACCCATTAACGCTTGTACTTGCTCACTGGTCATGGACAAAGATAAGCCCGCTAACAGTGAACGATTTTTATCTTGCTGTTTTTCCCAATAATCGTGGCTTTTATCTGTTTCATGATCACCTACGCTAATCACACACCCGCTTAACCCTAACGATAATACTGCCATCACACTTGCTGCGATAAGTTTTGATTTCATGTTGCATCCTTTTTGTTAAAATATAACTCGCATGGTAAGCAGCTATTAGCGAGGATCGTGCCAAAATACAAAACATTGAATTAAAAGAGTTTTACCCTTTTCATTCTGTAGAGGTAGTGATTCTGACTATCATAATTAAGGAATTTAACTAATAATGAGTCCTATTGAACAAGTATTAGCTGCAGCTAAGTCCATCGCCATCAATGGCCATTCACCAAGTTTAGCCTTAATAAAAGGCCGTTTAGGCAGCCGTTTTCCAATGCCGATACTGATCCAAGGCCTTCAACAATTTAAAGCCTTACCTAAATCGGAATGGCAAAACCTGCCAGAATTGACCGATATTCCCACGCCAGACCATGATACCGACGAACTTGCCGGCCCTATTGTGCAGTTACAGCAACAAATTGATACCATGCAGCAGGTGATTAATCAGTTGACCGGTCGTGTTTCAGCACTCGAGCAACAACTCAGCCAACACTTACCTACAACTCAACACCTAAAGGCTGAATAATTCATGTTTGTTTTTGAACTTCGCTTTGAATGCTATGCCGACACCACCATTGATGCGGCAGAAAAAGCCATTAACGGCTTGCTTGAAGCATTACGCGCTAATGGCCAAATTTTAGGGCGTGAATTTGCAGTTGCGTTTAATGAGGGAGAGTTTAGGGTTCGTTTACTGTTACCCGAAAAAACCAGTTTAGCTAAACGATTCAATAGCCCCTGGGTTAAATCGGCACTTGAAGGCTTAACTCAAGCAAAGTTGCTTGCGCCGCGAGAAAAGTTTATCGGCCAAGACATAAACTCAGAGGTCAGCAACACCGACAAGCCGTCATGGCAATTGTTGTACACCAGTTACGTTCACATGTGCTCACCGCTTCGCAGTGGTGACAACCTGCTACCCATTCCGCTTTACCAGTTACCCGCTACTTTTAACGGCGATCACAAGCAAATTATAAAGTGGCAAACTGAATGGCAAGCCTGTGATGAGCTACAAATGGCCGCAGCGACTAAAGCAGAATTTGCAGCATTAGATGAAATAAGTCGTGCAGACAGCGACTTATTTAGACGAGGTTGGGATTTACGCGGGCGGATAGAATATTTAACTCAGATCCCCACTTATTATTATTTATATCGGGTAGGCGGAGAATCATTACAGGCAGAGTTAGCTCGTCCCTGCCCTCGTTGTGGCTCAACTGATTGGAAATTAGATGAGCCACTAGTAGATATGTTTCATTTTAGGTGTGAACCTTGCCGTATTGTGTCTAACTTGTCTTGGGATCATCAATAATACGTCAGCATTGTGCCATTAATTCACATACAAAGGTAAAACAGCCAGGCTAACTCAGTCTTATTACTTTTTACGAGCCAAATAATCCCACATGGTTTTAATACGCGGCCAAATACCAGGGTGATTTACACGAAGAACCTCATCTTCAATTGGTTTTTGTGGCGGTGTGATCATGGGCGAAATCAGACCTAAAAACTCAGCCAATGATCCCGCCAGCTTAGTGCGCTGTATTTCACCGGGAATTTCGACCCAGACACTGCCATCGTCATTGTTAACGGTGAGCATTTCATCACCTTCACCTAAAACACCAATAAACCAAGTCGCAGGCTGTTTAAGCTTTTGTTTCATAATCAAATGACCAATCACATTTTGTTGCAAATTTTCAAAGTCATCTTGATTCCAGACTTGTAATAATTCACCATCACCAAATGGAGCGGTAAACTGTAATGGCGCTGAAAAATACTGACCATAAAATGCATGAATATCTGTGTGTAATTGAATATTTAATGCATGCTCGACATTACTAAAGTCAGCAAGGTTGTCACGCTTCATCGGCTGCCAGAACACTGTCTCGTCGATATCTGGATTAAATGTTCCTTGAATACATATTGAATCTTCGCCCAAAGGATAATAGCGCGGAAACTCAGAAAGAGTATCTTGATAAGATTTAAGATATTTTTTTATGAAGCAATCTAATGCAGATGAACAAGACACTTGAGCCACTCGTAGTTTATAATAAAACCATATTTTGACACGGAAACCGATTAGATGACACACAATCACGACCCTTATAGTGATGCTGAAGCACTTAAAGGCCTAACCTTAGGTCAAGCAACTGCTTATCAAACTGAGTATGACGCGTCACTGCTGCAAGGGGTTCCACGTAAACTTAATCGAGATGCAATTGAATTAAGTGGTGATCTCCCATTCCATGGCACTGACATTTGGACAGGCTACGAATTGTCTTGGCTCAATGCTAAAGGCAAGCCGGTTGTCGCTCTTTTAGAAGTACAACTTGATATCAACAGCAGCAATTTAATTGAATCAAAATCCTTTAAACTGTATTTAAATAGTTTTAATCAAACCAAGTTTGATAGCGTTGAAGATGTACAAGACACCATAAGCCGTGATTTAGCAAAATGTGCCGAAGGTGATGTTGTAGTTAAGGTCATAGAGCCTAGACATTTCAACCTTGAGCGTATTGTTGATTTACCGGGGTCTTGCATTGACGATTTAGACATTGAAGTCACAGAGTATGAGTTCAATCCAGATCATTTAATCGACAGCACAGATCCAGACAAAAACGTGGCAGAGACATTAAACTCAAATTTATTAAAGTCAAACTGCCTTATCACATCACAACCCGATTGGGGCAGCGTGATGATCCGGTATCAAGGTCCTAAAATTGACCGCGAAAAACTACTGCGCTATTTAATTTCTTTCCGCCAGCATAATGAATTTCACGAGCAATGCGTTGAGCGTATTTTTGTCGATTTAAAAAAATACTGCCAATGCACTAAGTTAACTGTATATGCGCGTTACACTCGTCGTGGCGGCTTAGACATAAACCCGTATCGCAGTGACTTTGAAAACCCACCAGAATCTAACCGTCTCGCAAGACAATAAATGGTGTGCACGCTGACTCATTTTAAAAAGGCCAATCTCACTTGATTGGCCTTTTTGTTTGCACTTATCAATGCCTTTCACCATCTTATTTGTTGTTTAATAAGTCACCGAGTTCTAATTGAACGCACGTCAAGGTGTTGGATATCGAGCCAGACTGCAAATCAGTGCTATTGCAAACTCTACGGGGTATTCCTAATGTCATAGAAAAACGGTATCCCTCATTCAAACGCCCCATTAACGTTTGCCAAGTCACATCGGTTGCAGCGGGGTCATTCGCGTCGCTAAAAGACAATTTAACCGGCTCAAACATAGGTATCATTTTACTGCTATTGTCTGGCAGTTTTAGAGTGGCATTGCTGAGCACCGTCGCACTAAAATCAACTGAAAATGACTTCAACGACAAGGCAAGCCCCAAACCTCGCGCCTTAATGTAAGACTCTTTTACCGCCCATAAATCAAAGAAACGTTGTCGTTGTAACTCAATTGGCAACTGCAATAATGCATCGGTTTCTGCCTGAGTAAAATAGTGATGTAATATTGGCACAATATCGGTACTGCTGCGTTCACGCTCAATATCAACTCCAACAAATAACTCATCAAGGCCTTGAAAATTGGTACTAAGGTTACATTTAGTGCCTGTTATCACACCAATCATTAACCATTGGCCGCTATGACTTAAGTTAAAATACAGGCCCGTTTTGGCAAACCATTCTTGGCTTAATGCCGGCTTACCCTTTTCACCATAAGTAAATTGCCATTGCGCAGGATTAACGGCACTGTGGCGCGACAATATAGCCCTTAAGGCCAAGCGAACTTGTAGAGCATTATTACGCGCAGATGGACTCTTATAACGAGCAACTTTTGCCGCTTCATCAGGGCTTAACCAGGCTAGAGCTAATCCCTTATCAAAGTCTGCTGCTGACAGTTGTGCATTGAGTGAAACAAAGTAGATGTAGCTTTTTGTAAAGGGATACAATGAATTTACAGCGGCATGAATGGGCATTAACACAAAAAACTCAAGTAAACACGAATAGTGCTAACGTACCGTAATATAGACAACTCAGCGAGTCTTTTGTCTAAAAACACTTATTTTGATTTAAGCTGTTGCCGATTGCTGTCATTTCATCAACAATCAGCGTTACGTCTTACAAGAATGAATCGAGTTATGGGTAAAATTAGCGCCGTTATTATCATTATGTTATTCACGTTAAGTTCGCACTCAGCGTTAGCCCAATGGCATAAAAAGAGTTTTAAGGTCATGGGAACCCTTGCCCACGTTGAGTTTTGGCTAGATGATAGCGTCCCACAGGCAACAGCAGATAAACTGATTTTAGCCGTTGAACAGGAAATGCAGCGCATAGATCAAACGATGAGTCCTTACATCGCCACCAGCGAGCTGAGTGCCATTAACCGTGATGCTGCCACTAAACCAGTGATCATCAGCAAAGAACTGTTCGATTTACTCACAGATGCACATAATGTTGCGGTGTTAACTCACGGTATGTTTGATATCACTTATGCCTCTATCGGTTATCAATACGATTACCGCAAGCATCAAAAGCCCGATCAAACCACAATTAACAACGCTTTAAAAGCAATAAACTACCAGGCTGTCACATTGGATAAATCCAGCTCTTCAGTCCGTTTTACTCATGCTGATGTTAAAATTGATTTAGGCGGTATAGCCAAAGGTCATGCGGTTAAAAACTGTATCGCCATTCTTAAAGAAGCCGGCATTGAGCATGCACTTATTAGCGCAGGCGGTGACACAACACTGCTAGGCGATCGTATCGGTCGCCCGTGGTTTGTAGGCATTAAACACCCTCGCGCCGAAGACAAAACTGCGGTGCAGTTACCTCTTAGTAACGAATCGATATCCACATCTGGCGACTACGAGCGTTACTTCATCGAAGACGGCATACGTTACCATCACATTATTAACCCCAAAACAGGCGACTCTGCCCGTAATGTGGTGAGTGTATCGATTATTGGCAAAAATCCGACTTACGTAGATGCCCTGTCCACCGCCATTTTTGTGATGGGATTACAACAAGGCATGGCATTAATTAATGAGTTACCTGAATACGAAGCCATCATCATCGATAACCAACAAACCTTACATGTATCGACGGGGTTACAACAAGATTGATCATCAGCAATCTTCTCGTCGTCCCGGTAATGCTGTTGAGCCGGGATCCAAGTGGTTATTTTGATTTGTACTTATGAACTTATGTACTGCGGCCACTAACGTCGTGGCGCTTCGCCCACACCAGACCAAAAGAAAACCAACGGCTGTTCCCTCTTTCTATTCATCAAAGAATTGGCCCAGCCTCCCCGCAACATTTTGGCTATTTAAAAGCTACAGCTGCGAAAAGGTCGCTATGGGGATTGATCCAACTTTGGACGTCATTGGTAGCATGCTTCGGCTACCTTTTTATGGTAAAGAATGAAAATGCTAACGCTTTCGATGGTACATCCTGTATCACAAAAGCTAGCGGGCCCTTTTATATAAAACGTCTTCAACGGCCTCAAATTCGGAGTTGAATTTGGACATTTTCAAGCAGAAACCAGCTCGTTTTTGGACAAAAACGTTTTAAGTGGCAAGCTCTGAGGTGAGTGTTATATAAAAATTTCTATAGGCGAACACCTCACTAAGAGGCAAATATAGTTTTGGCTATAATAGCGAACGCAGTGAAGCGAGCAAACTTTACTTGTCTTACTTAAGTGACTCTTTAGGTGCTTTTTGCTACCATTGTAATACTATGTAATACAAAAGGTGGTTATATGAAAACTGAAATGCTTAGCGCCCGCATAGATCATGATACAAAATTGGCATTTACACATATATGTGATGAGGTGGGTTTGAGCCCATCACAGGCGATTAAACTATTTGCCAAGGCCGTAATTAACTATGGCGGAATACCATTTGAATTACGCTCGAAATTACCAAGCACACAAACACTTGAAGCTATAAAAGAGTTAGAAAGTGGTAACGGTAATAAAGCGGAAAATGTAAGCCAATTGTTTAAAGATCTTGGAGTTAATGAGGCCTAATGTATAAATTAGAGTACTCTAGCCAATTTAAAAAAGACTTTAAAAAAGTAGCAAAATTACCAATACCTGATGTAATTGAAGTTGGCCACGTGATCACTAGTTTGCAGCAAGGGCAAAAGTTAGCAGAGAAATATGTTGATCATTCGTTATCAGGTAATTGGGCAAATTATCGTGATTGCCATGTAAAGCCAGATTTAGTTTTAATTTATAAAGTAGAAAGTATTACTTTAAAGTTAGCTAGAATTGGCTCCCATAGTGAGTTATTTCGCTAGCAACGCCGGTAGGATAAACAGAAAACCGTTCCACCCATTATTTGAAAAATAACTTTACCCGTTCTCATTGTGTTGGCGAGAGATATCGTCGATGTGAACAACTCATCAATTTTTATCGATATAGCTAAAATATTATCGTTAAATGAGTGATATATATGTCATCTAAGAAATTTAGCACATCAGAAAAACTTGATAGCTATCAAGTATTAGAAGAATTGTAATTTGATTGGGGATGATGACTTAAGCGCACAGCCAGCGCTGACAATTTGCAGCGCCTTGTCGTCGTTTTCGCTCTAAATGCTCACAGTATTCAGTTAATGCTGGTAAGGCACCGACAGCACCTTTAAATAATGCACCAAACTCTGTAGTGATTTTAAGCCAATTCTCTGCGGGGATGTTTAGCCTATTCAGTATGTCCTGACTGCTTGAGCTAATGGCACCACGCTTA
>NZ_JAKILA010000013.1 GCF_023283885.1 Shewanella basaltis | reverse complement strand
TCTACGGTTGAGCTTTTCAGCAAAAATCCTCTCATATAATCCCACTTCTTATACTGGTAGAAATAGATTCAATGTGTAACTGACTTTATCCACCACAGGTTTGAGTGTTTTCACATCATATTGCTTGCCGTATCGTCCATAGGTGATGTTGTGATAAACGTGTCCAACAAGCTGTGCCACCATCGATTCTTCTATTTGCAGTTGCTTAAGCTCATCAATAAAGGTGTGACGGAATGAATAGGCTGTAGGTCGTTTACCTGCAACAAAGTGAAGTTGGTCGAGTAACTTGCCAAACTCTCGGCAAAACTTGTGTGACCAAACGCCATCACTACTTGGTTGATAATGAAATAACGGGTTGCTTGTTAATTGACTGTTTTTTGATGTTCGGTCATTAATGGTTTGAACGAAATCAATAAAACCAAGCTCAATGAGTTTTTGATGTAGCGGAACAGTTCGTTTTGACTGAGTTGTCTTGAGTTGTTGGCTCATGCCCTCATTAGTCACGTGAATGACGGTGATACCATCGATTACGGTTATATCATTGCTGTGTAGCTGACAGGCTTCAGAAGGTCGCAAACCGTGATACAGCATCAATAGTGTTATCCATTTAAAGTCAGGGTGTTTATCAATAAAGTCTTGTGATTGCAGCACGTGTTTTAGTTGCTCTGGTTGCCAGCGCTGACGCGCTAAATCATGCCCAGCTTGGTTACTTGGCTTTGATAGCTTCACTTCATCAAACGGGTTGGCGCTGGTGTAGCGCATCAGTTTGCTCCACTTGAAGAATTGCGACACCGCGGCTAAGTAGTCTTTATTACTTTTATGGCTTCGCCCTTCTTCGAGCAAGCAATCCTTGTATTCCATCGCCTCAGCGCTGGTTATGTCAAATACATCATCTAGGTGGGTTCTTTCAATAAAGTGGCCTATACGTTGATTTAGCTGCTTTACCGTTAAGACTGAGACAGACTGCTTTTGTTTAGACGCTATAAACTTGATTAGTGCATCCGACAATGTGACGTTAGCGACTGAATTTGTTTGCTTTTTACTACTCGAATTATTTGAGAATGCCAAGTTTGTTGGTGAGGGATAATTGTCACATGTCGCACTATTATGTGCTAATTGCGTTGGCCGAGTAGGAATAAACTGAATGATTTCTCGCACAGGCTTGGCGTTATCATCAAGCGTATCGGTTTCCCCAACAAAGCCTGCACGGGCATCATTAATCAATTGATTCACCTGTGCTTTAAACGCATCTGGCTGTGATTGTGGTGTTAAGTTGCTGATTAATGGCCGTAAGATACCCGCAACGACAAGATTACGGCCTATCGCGATTGAGCGCTGTTTAGTGAGCAGGGATACTTTGATGTCGGCAGAAAAGCCTTTATCACGCAGATAAACAGGCAACACCATGCGGGTGTAATAGGTACAATTTGTGGCTCGAAATAGGTACATATGTCTCAGTCATCCGTTTTGGGTCTGAGAATATGATTTTTCAAATGCTAGAAAGCAAAAAAGCCATTGATTATCAATGGCTTTTTCACTTTAGAATGTGGCGGAGGGATAGGGATTTGAACCCTAGAACGGGGTAAACCGTTGCCGGTTTTCAAGACCGGTGCATTCGACCACTCTGCCATCCCTCCGAGCGGGCGAATAATATGATAATGACCGTTTTGTGTAAAGAGCAAAATTGAAAATAATCACTCAACTGCTGATAAAACATCCAACCGTTTTCACCTACGAGTTACACGCAGTCTCAATAAAGAAGCCAAGCCCTATTGTCATCCCGCTTACCGCTATCTCAATACACGACACTCCGCGCTGAGTTTGAATCAACATGCAAACATTTTTGTTGGCGAAAACATGCGAATAAACTGCTGAAAACAGCGACTTTACTTGATTTGATAAGGGTTAATGTTTACCTTAACTGCAAGTAACGTTGCCAATGCAAAGGATAGCGAGATGCTTTCAGAACAAGCATTCGAAATGATAGATATTGTTGCCCGAGTGGGCAGTTTTACCGCCGCTGCAAATAAATTAAATAAAGTCCCCTCTGCGGTAAGTTATGCAATTAAGCAAATTGAAGATGATTTAGGGGTGATATTATTTGTGCGCCATCATCGCAGTGTTAGCTTAACACCAGCGGGGGAGCATTTTGTTGCTCAGTCGCGCGAAATCATGACTAAATTAAACAACATTAAACGTGACACCCAAAAAGTAGCCAATGGTTGGCGCCCTTCTTTGTCTATTGCCATTGATAATATGGTTCGAGCCGACAAAATTAGTGGACTGATCGCCGATTTTTATCGCCACTTTACGGACATAGAGCTAATCATCCGCCTTGAAGTGTATAACGGGGTGTGGGAAGCATTATCAACCGGTAAAAGCGATGTCGCCATTGGTGCAACGTCGAGCATCCCTGTGGGTGGGGTGTTTAAGTCGCGCGATATGGGGATGATTCAATGGGCGTTTTTGGTGAGCAAGAATCACCCTCTAGCGAAAGCTGAACACCCATTAACGGATGAAGAGTTAATACAATATCCATCAATTTGCTTGCAAGACACCGCACATAATCTCGCTCACAGACCAAACTGGCTATTAAACAACCAACGCCGCATTGTGGTACCAGACTGGATCCGCGCCTTAAACTGTTTTCGTGAAGGCTTAGGCATTGGCTACATGCCTTACCATTTAGCTGATATTTTTATTAAAGCTGGGGCGTTAATTGAAAAACAAATTGCCTCCCCAAAACAAGATACCGCTTGTTGCCTTGCATGGAACAGTGCCAATATGACTCCAGCAATGCAATGGGTGCTCGATTACTTAGGTGAAACACCTAAACTAAAAAAAGAATGGTTAAGTTAACCCATTGAACAGATTAAGGTTATATTAAACTTAAGATTATGGTAAGTTAGCTAACAACCGTGAACAACAAATTCATTTTAATTTAATGTACGTTGCTTAACCTATGTAAAAGGATTGAGTGTCAGAGTGAAAACGGTGCGTTTTCACGTTGAACAAATCATTGAGTTAATCTCAGGAGACGATAATGAGTCAACAATCAGTTTTATCCCCAAGTCTATCGACTACCGAAGTCAATAAACTGCTCAAAAACACTTATATGCTACTGTCTATGACACTTGCTTTTGCTGCGCTAACCGCTGGCTTAAGCATGCTGTTAGAAATCGGTAGATGGACCTCACTAGGCCTGTCATTAGGTGGTTTAGTGTTACTGTTTGTCACGTTAAAAAAAGCTGATTCTGCTGCCGGTATTTTTTGGGTATTTGCTTTTACCGGTATGGAAGGCGCATCACTGGGCTACATTCTTAACCACTACGCAGGCATGGCAAATGGTCCTGGTTTGATCATGCAAGCGCTTGGCTTAACATCGGTTATTTTTGTGGCGTTGTCAGCTTATGCACTGACCACTAAAAAAGACTTCTCATTTATGGGCGGGTTCTTATTTGCGGGCATGCTAGTGATGATTGGCGCCTTAGTCATTAACTTATTTGTACAAAGCTCAGTTATGTTTATGGCAATGAATGCCGGTATTGCATTGTTAATGACTGGTTTTATCTTATATGACACCAGCCGTATCGTGAATGGCGGTGAAACCAATTACATCCGTGCAACGGTTTCGTTGTTTTTAGACTTCTTAAACTTGTTTATGAGTCTTTTACATTTGATGGGTATGGGCAACGACGATTAATCGCCGATAGAGTTCACCTCCAAATTAAGATAAAATGGCCCCTAATTAAGGGCCATTTTTTATTATCATGAGTAAATTTATCATCCAAGTAAACGGCAGCGTTTATGGCTCCAGTGCAAGCTTTCGCGCATTGTCTTTTTGCCAAAATGTATTGGCTAATGGGCATAGCATTATTAATGTGTTTTTTTATCAAGATGGTGTAACCAACAGTAATGCCCTTACCTGCCCGGCATCTGACGAGATAAACATGCATGCTAAGTGGCAAGCCTTTGCAAAACAGTATCAAGTGCCGTTAATCAACTGCGTATCGGCGGCTCTGCGTCGTGGTGTACTGTCTGAACAAGAAGCAAATGAAAATGGTAAATCACACTGGAACAGTGATGCGTGTTTTACTATGGGTGGTTTAGGTGAATTAGTTGTGGGAATTGAAAAAGCGGATCGGTTAATCAGCTTTTAGGCGCGGGTTAACTTAGCGGGTTGCATGTCGTCGTGCTCGCCCTTTTTCGTCGTGTCGAATGCATAAATCACATAAGACAGTCAATTAAAAGACACCCATTTCTGCTTTACCATCATGGCCAACATTGTGCAGTAAACAATGCCCTTACACTATAAACAGGCTCGACTAATTAACGGTATATAGAATGAAATCGTTAGCAATTGTATTTCGCCATGCCCCTTTTGGTCACACTAGCGGCCGCGAAGGGCTAGACTTGGCAATGCTTAGCGCAAGCTTTGAGCAACAAGTCAGTCTTATTTTTACTGATGAAGCCGTATTGCATTTACTTGCAGGCCAAACACCTGAGCAAGCCGGTGCTAAAGACTATTTGTCTGCATTAAAGGCATTACCATTATATGACATTGAAACGGTATTAGTGTGTGCTGAGTCATTAGCCATATTGGGTATTAATGCGAGCGAATTAAGCATTGATGCACAAGTTGTGACAGCGGACCTTATCACCCAAACATTACAAACCGTTGATGAGGTACTCGTATTTTGATCTTACATCAAATCCAAACATCAACGCTTTGCGACAATGCGCTCAACACCTGCTTGCGGTACATTCACCCCAATGACAGTATTTTACTGTCTGGCGATGCCGTAAATTGCTTATTGCAAACCCAGTGGCAACAACGTTTGGCTGCAGTAAATTTATTGGTGCTACAAGACGATATTCAAGCCCGTGGCTTACAGAAGCGCATTGATGATATTGCCGCTAAAATGCAACCTCAATTATTTCATATTATTGATTATTCAAATTTTGTTGAACAATCGCTTAAACATAACAAGGTGATCACTTGGTAAACTCATTTGAATTTAATGGTCAGCAAATAGAAACAGATCATCAAGGTTATTTGAAAAATGTCGCAGATTGGCAAGAGTCGATGGCACAAATCATTGCCACGACGGAAAACATTGAACTGACAGCGCAGCACTGGGAAGTCATTTGGTTTGTACGTAATTTTTATCTTGAATACAAAACCAGTCCTGCAATAAGAGTGTTGGTAAAGGCAATTGGCCAAAGCTTAGGCCCTGATAAAGGTAACTCTAAGTATTTATACACCCTATTTCCTGTTGGGCCAGCCAAACAAGCTACCAAAATTGCTGGGCTACCTAAACCGGCTAAGTGTTTGTAGCGTAAAGTAGTTTATAAAAAAGCCCAGTTAAGTATTCTTAACTGGGCTTTGTCGTTATTACTTTGGAACCATATTGTCTAAAAAGAGTAAAGCCACTTGAGCAAGTAACATTATCACCAATAAAACAAAAAACATTCCAATTGAAGACGATATAAATTTTCCGTTATTACGTTGACCGTTAGCCACCGCTTGTTAGCCTCTGAAAAGATCAAAAACAGAGATAATAAGTCGTGCTCAATAAGCAAGGCACGACACAAAACCCATTAACCAATAACGCTTAAACCACCCATGTAAGGACGTAATACTTCAGGTACTGTGATGGTACCGTCTTGGTTTTGATAGTTTTCAAGCACGGCAACAAGTGTACGGCCAACAGCTAAACCTGAACCATTTAATGTGTGTAATAACGCTGGTTTGTTGTCAACTTTACTACGGTATCTTGCTTGCATTCTACGCGCTTGGAAGTCTCTCATGTTTGAACAAGATGAGATTTCACGATAAGTATTTTGTGCTGGCAACCATACTTCAATATCGTAGGTTTTACTTGAGCCAAAGCCCATATCGCCAGTACACAACACCATAGTACGGTGCGGTAAACCAAGTAATTGCAACACTTTTTCAGCGTGAGCGGTGATCTCATCTAAGGCTTGCATTGAATGATCTGGGTGCGCAATTTGCACTAACTCAACTTTATCAAACTGGTGTTGACGAATTAAGCCTCGGGTATCGCGACCATAAGAGCCCGCTTCACTTCTGAAACATGAGGTTAATGCTGTCATTTTCATTGGCAGTTCGCTTTCATCAACAATCATGTCACGCACGTAGTTGGTGAGTGGCACTTCTGCGGTAGGAATAAGCGATAAACCTTGGCCTTCTTCTGTGGCAGGTTTTGTGTGGAATAAATCTTCACCAAACTTAGGTAATTGACCTGTGCCTAATAAACTGTCTTCGTTCACTAATAATGGCACGTAGGCTTCAGTGTAACCATGCTCTGTGGTGTGCAGATCTAGCATAAACTGACCTAATGCACGGTTTAAGCGAGCAATTTGACCACGCATAATAATAAAACGTGAACCGGTAATTTTTACAGCACTTTTAAAGTCTAATCCGCCTAACGCTTCGCCTAGGTCTAAATGATCTTTTATCTCAAAATCGAAGGTTTTAGGCACCCCCCAACGGCGCACTTCAACATTGTCATTTTCATCAGCACCCACTGGCACCGATTCGTCTGGCAAATTTGGCACACTCATGGCGATGAGGTTGATTTGTTGTAAAAGCGCTGCTAATTCCGCTTTTTTAGCATCTAACTGAGTACCTAAATCACCCACTTGCGCCATGATGGCACTGGTGTCTTCGCCGCGAGCTTTAGCTTGACCAATCGACTTTGAAATCGCGTTACGCGATGCTTGTAAGTCTTCGGTTTCTACTTGAAGCGATTTACGCTTTTCTTCAAGCTTGGTCAAATTATCAACATCAAGAATAAAACCACGAGTGGCTAAACGCTCGGCGGTGACTTCCAGTTCATTACGCAAAAATTTTGGATCTAGCATGTTGTCAGTTCTTTTTAGTTAAACGCGAGAAAATACAAGCTGTTGACCTATGTACACCATAAAAAGACATAAGGTGACATTCAACAACACATTTAAAACAGCCTTATGCCAAAGGCCTTCCTGGATCAGCAATAAGGTTTCATTTGAGAAAGTCGAAAACGTGGTTAACGCCCCTAATAAACCAACGCCGATTAGGGCTTTAATTTCGGGGCTGACATGGCTCAATTGCCCAAGTGCATAAACAACGCCCATTAAAAACGATCCCATTACATTAACCAACAGTGTACCAAAAGGAAAACTGCTTCCAAATAGCTGGATCATAAATATTGACAGAAGATAGCGTAAAACTGCACCAATTGACCCACCCAGCGCGACAAGCAACACGTTAGTCATAACGCTTGACCTCACTTTGCTTATCAAGATCACTTAATTGAGCTAATTTATCTTGAATGCGTTTTTCAAAACCACGATTGGTCGGTTGATAAAATTGACTGTGCTGCAACGACTGTGGAAAGTAATTTTCGCCCGGTGCATAGGCACCAGGTTCGTTATGAGCATAGCGGTATTCTTTACCAAAACCGATTTCTTTCATGAGTGTGGTGGGGGCATTTCGAAGATGATTAGGCACTGGTTCATGGCCTGTTTGTTTAGCAAGCTCACGGGCAGCCTTAAAGGCGGTGTAAACCGCATTACTTTTAGGGGCGCTAGCAAGATACAATACCGCTTGTGCAATCGCTCGCTCACCTTCGGCGGGCCCGACTCTGTGATAACAGTCCCAGGCATTTAGCGCAACGGTCATAGCAACGGGGTCGGCATTACCTATGTCTTCTGAAGCGATAGCCAATAAACGCCTCGCAACATATAACGCATCGCCACCGCCTTCTAAAATTCGGCAAAACCAGTAAAGTGCGGCATCTGGCGCTGAGCCTCGCACAGATTTATGAACGGCAGAAATTAAATCGTAAAACTGATCGCCATTTTTGTCATAACCTGCCGCTTGATGGCCTGCAACCTGAGTCAGCATGTCTGTGGTAAATTCACCGCCATCGCTAACCAAATCGCTCATGAGCTCTAGTAAATTGAGTGCTTTGCGGGCATCACCTTCACTTATGTCGGCAAGTTGTTTAGCCACCCTATCTGGTAGGGTTAACTGTCGCTTGCCAAAGCCTCGTTCAGTATCATTCAGTGCTTGTGTCACAATTAACTGAATTTCGTCCGACGTTAATCGATTAATAAGATAAACACGGGCGCGAGAAAGTAAGGCATTGTTGATTTCAAACGACGGGTTTTCGGTGGTTGCACCAATAAAAATAACCGTGCCGTCTTCAATAAAGGGTAAAAAGGCATCTTGCTGACTTTTATTAAAACGATGCACTTCGTCTACAAATAATAAGGTGCGTTGGCCACGACTTTGGGCAATGGCTTTGGCTTGCTCAATGGCGGCACGAATGTCTTTTACACCCGATGTAACCGCCGAGATACGCTCCACATGAGCATTTGCATAATGCGCTATCAGCTCAGCTAAGGTGGTTTTTCCGGTACCGGGAGGCCCCCACAATAACATTGAGTGGGCCCGATTTGCCTCTAGCGCTTTACGCAGTGGTTGCCCTTCACCGAGCAGGTGCGCCTGGCCGATATATTCGCTAATGTCCCTTGGCCGCATTCGTGCAGCTAAGGGCCTAAAATCAGGCGCGAAATCAAATCCTAAATTAGCCATTAACCCTTTAATTAACCTGTTTTAGGCGCTGGTCGTCTATTTCAACGTTGTCTGGTATGGCAAACTTGAATAAGCTTTTTTCAGTTGCTGACACTGCGCGTTGAGCTGACAATTGAAATTGACTTAGATTACCTTGTTCATCTGTTAAATTAAATTGGGTAAGTTGTTCACCATTAAAACAGACGCTAACGGCAACAACGCTGCTGTTAAGTTTTTTAGGCTGAATGTCAAAACAACTCGATTTTGCTTTGTTTTGACGTTTCATCACTGTGTATTTGTTCCATGTTTCGTCATCGCGATGAACCAACAATGCCATCGGTGATGCGTCTACCGCTTGCGATACGTCCATCACAGTCACTTCTTCAGCAAAAGGATTAAAGACCCATAAATTAGCGCCATCAGCAACAATCAGCGACTCATCTGGCTCAGTTAAGTGCCAGTAGAATTGATTGGGAAAAGCCAATGCAAATACCCCATTACCACTTTGAATGGGCTTATTGTTAATGTCGGTGACTTGCTGAGAAAACGTGGCATGCAAGCTGTCTATTTTGGCTAATTTGGTGCGTAATTCTTTGGCATCATCAGCCTGTGCAGCGGCGGTGAGCATGCTCGTCGTAATAAATAGGCTTAATACTGTAATACGTTTATTCATCATTATTCCTATTAGTTTCTTGGTGGTGGCGGAGCCAACACCTCACGGTTACCATTGTGGCCTTGAGAGCTGACAATTCCCTGACCTTCCATCATCTCTATGATGCGGGCGGCGCGGTTATAACCAATCTTAAATTTGCGTTGCACACTTGAAATGGAGCCGCGGCGGGTTTCAGTTACAAACGCCACTGCATCATCATAGAGTGCATCGTATTCTTCTTCAGTGTCTGACGTTTCACCCGGTAGCAGCACCTGCTCGCCTTCTGACACGCCATTTAAAATCTCATCAATATATTGTGGTTGGCCGCGCTCACACCAATCGGCGACCACTTTATGCACTTCATGGTCATCAATAAATGCACCGTGAACCCGGTTAGGCACACTGGTGCCTGGAGGTAAATACAACATGTCGCCCATGCCTAATAACGTTTCGGCGCCTTGCTGATCTAAAATCGTACGCGAATCGATACGTGACGACACTTGGAATGCGATTCGAGTTGGGATGTTAGCTTTAATTAAACCTGTGATTACATCTACCGACGGACGCTGAGTCGCTAATATTAAGTGAATACCTGCCGCACGGGCTTTTTGAGCAATACGGGCAATAAGCTCTTCAACTTTTTTACCGACAATCATGATCATGTCGGCAAATTCATCCACTACCACGACAATTGATGGCAGTTTTTCTAACGCTGGCGCTTCATCTAACATGCTCTCAGATGACTTCCATAATGGATCTGGGATGTATTCACCTTTTGCGGCAGCATCTTTAATTTTATAGTTGTAACCTTTTAAGTTACGCACGCCTAACGCTGACATTAATTTATAACGACGCTCCATTTCGCCTACACACCAACGCAGTGCATTGGCGGCTTCTTTCATATCGGTAACCACTTCACATAATAAATGAGGGATCCCTTCGTACACCGATAGCTCAAGCATTTTAGGGTCAATCATAATAAAGCGCACATCATCTGGGCCAGACTTATACAGTAAGCTGGTGATCATCGCGTTAACCCCTACAGACTTACCCGAGCCTGTGGTACCGGCCACTAATAAGTGCGGCATTTTGCCCAAATCGACGACGACAGGTTCGCCTGCAATGTCTTGACCTAGCACCATTGATAGCGTCGATTTACTGTCATTAAAGGCGGCGCTGTCTAGCACATCACGCATAAACACGGTTTCGCGGAATTTGTTGGGTAATTCAATCCCTACATAGGCTTTACCCGGAATAACCTCAACCACACGCACGTTTTCGGCTAACAAAGAGCGCGCCAAATCTTTTGCAAGGTTGGTAATTTTAGAGGCTTTAACCCCAGGGGCCAGTTCAAGCTCAAAACGTGTGATAACAGGACCAGGGAACACGCCAACCACATTGGCAATAATATTAAAATCGGCCAGCTTAGTTTCAACGAGTCTGGCAACTTGATCTAATTCTTCTTCACTGATGGGGTTTTTCTTACGATCGGGAACATCAAGTAAACTAATACTTGGCAAGGGATCCATTTGGCGTTTTTCTTTGGGTGCCTGGCCATCAATAACCACTAAACCGTCGACAATTTTAGCTTCTTTTTTCGGTTGTTTTTGAGCGACTAGTGCCCCGTTTGAATGCGGCTTTTCAAATGCATCAGCAAATGGATCGGCCGCGAATTCATCGTCAATGTCGCTATCATCATTTGCACTAAAACTGACATCATCATCTTCGTCTTTAGTGGCAACCCACGGGGCAAACGCGGGCTCATCATCTTCAAGTTTAATAGACGGCTCTTGACGATCATCAAAGTCAAGTTCGTCATCGTCAATATCGACAGGCTCGATTGTTTCTGTCACTTTTGGCTTGCGACTAAAGAAACTGCGTTTTTTCTCAATCACGGGCTCATGATCAGCGTCATCGTTTATGGCGTGACTGTTAACCGTGCGATCTTTACCCGGTTTAGCAAATGCATTGTTGCTCTTTTCTGCTGGCTCTTGTTCGTCTAATTCTTCACGGCGTTGTTTAAACTTGTCAACTAAAGACATAAAGCCTTTGGTGTCTTCGGTTTCGCGTTCGCGTTTAAACAAGCTTGGTAACGTCCAAATACGTTTTACGCACCAAATCGCACTAAAGCCAGTTAACTCAATGATGGTTAGCCAGCTAATTCCTGTTGCTAAGGTAAAACCAGCACAAATAAAACACATCAATAATAACGTTGTGCCAAGTGTACTAAAGTAAGGCAGCATCGCCTGCCCTATTACATCGCCTGCCACGCCACCGGCTGAAAACACAAACATGTTTTCAGCGTTCATACTCACTAACGCAGCCAGGGCTAACAGCATTAACATAAATCCAATAATGCGCAGACCGACAGAGAAATAGTCGATTTCAAACAATCTATGGGCACGATTAAAAATAAACCAACCGGTGGTGGCAATAATGACGGGGATTAAAAACGCGATAAAGCCAAAAAAATAAAACAGCACATCTGCCGTCCAAGCGCCAACAGCGCCAGTCCAATTGTGAATTTCACCTTGATAATGTGATTGACTCCACCCGGGATCATTGGGGTTAAAACTCGATAGCGCCAATAGAATGTAGGTTGCAACCATGCAACAAATAATTAAACCACCTTCAAGCAAGCGTTGTAAGCCGCTGAGTGTTTTTAGACTATTTTCCTGAGTCAAACGAAAACATCCATAAAAGAGTGAAAAATAAGGGTTAAGATAACAGAATATCACTGTATTTGCAGTGATTATGCACCTTGATTTAATGAAGCTCAATGGATTGTTATAGGGAATTAATCCAGGCAATCAAAAGTGTGCAAGATAGACTAAGCAGTGGCGATTTTATCGACACAAACAATCTCTGATGAAGCCATAAAAGAGAGTCAAGCTCGCGATTTTATAGTCCATCAAGATTGCATTAAAACGCTGGTAACAATAGTGCAAACAGGTTAAACCACTTAGTGGTGTAGATAAGGCTATCCTAGATTGTATAAGGCCACTTTATTAGTCTGCTTTACTTCTTCCATTACCACATAAGTACGAGTATCTGACACTGAGGGTAATTTCAGTAAGGTTTCACCTAATAATCGTCGATATGCAGACATATCTGACACTCTTGTCTTTAATAAGTAGTCAAAATCACCAGAGACTAAGTGGCACTCTTGAATGTCATCTAGGAGTTGAACCGCGCGATTAAAGCGATCAAAAATGTCTGGCGTGTCTCTATTTAAGGTGATCTCAACAAACACAAGTAACGATGCACCTAAAAAATGTGGATTAACCAACGCAGTATAGCCGTTTATAAAACCTTGTTTTTCTAGGCGTTTAACTCTTTCTAGGCAAGGCGTCGGGCTTAAGCCAACGCGTTTAGACAGTTCGACATTAGAAATCCGCCCGTCAATTTGTAGCTCGTGCAGGATATTGCGATCGATACGGTCTAAATCTTTAATTGAAACGTTTTTATTACTAACCATATTTTTAACCTTGTTTTGTCCTTAAAACAATATTTAAACCTTTTTTAAGGGGAACTTCAGCAGCATAATCTGCTTAACCAGCACTATACTAGAGTTCCCTGAAATAAGCACGTTCAGGTCACAATTAATAACAACTATACCCACTTAAAGTGGGTTTTATGCAAATTGAGGCTCAAAAATGATTATTGGTGTACCAACAGAAATCAAAAACCACGAATACCGTGTCGGTATGGTTCCTTCAAGTGTGCGCGAATTGACGATTAAAGGTCATGAAGTTTTTGTTCAGTCAGATGCGGGTGTAGGTATCGGCTTTACTGATCAAGATTACATAGATGCTGGAGCTTCAATTTTAACAACCGCTGCTGAAGTCTTTGCTAAAGCGGAAATGATTGTCAAAGTAAAAGAGCCATTAGCTGTTGAACGCGCAATGCTGCGTAAAGACCAAATCTTATTTACTTATTTACACCTAGCACCTGATTTAGCCCAAACGAACGATCTCATCGCTAGCGGCGCAGTGTGTATTGCCTACGAAACCGTTACCGATGATCGTGGTGGTTTACCCCTTCTTGCTCCTATGTCTGAAGTTGCCGGCCGTATGTCAATTCAAGCGGGCGCACGTGCGCTTGAGAAATCACTCGGTGGTCGCGGCATGTTGTTAGGCGGAGTGCCTGGTGTTGAGCCTGCTAAAGTGGTCATTATTGGTGGCGGCATGGTAGGAACTAACGCGGCACAAATGGCGGTCGGTATGGGCGCTGATGTCGTTGTACTTGACCGTAGTATTGATGCATTACGCCGCTTAAATGTTCAATTTGGTTCAGCGGTTAAAGCCATTTACTCAACAGCCGATGCGATTGAACGTCATGTGCTTGAAGCAGACTTAGTCATTGGTGGTGTATTAGTACCAGGTGCTGCTGCGCCAAAACTTATCACTAAAGACATGGTTAAGCGCATGAAGCCTGGTAGCGCGATTGTTGATGTTGCTATCGACCAAGGTGGTTGTGTTGAAACTTCACACGCAACCACTCACCAAGACCCAACTTACATTGTTGATGACGTTGTGCATTACTGTGTGGCAAACATGCCAGGTGCTGTTGCACGTACATCAACGTTTGCATTAAACAATGCAACCCTTCCTTACATCATTAAGTTAGCTAACCAGGGTTACAAACAAGCGTTATTAAATGATAAACATTTATTAAATGGCTTAAACGTTATCCACGGAAAACTAGTATGTAAAGAAGTGGCTGAAGCGTTAAACCTTGAGTTTACTGAGCCTAAAAGCATGCTTAACTAATTAGGTTTTGGTGTAATAAAAAATGCCGCATGAGTTAATGCGGCATTTTTTTATGGCTATAATTTTTATATTGTAGTTTGTGACTGTTTTGCTAATAGCTCAAAAAATGCTTGTTGTGGCATCGGTTTGTGAAAGTAATATCCCTGCACCGACTCAATGTCTTGCAACTTAATAAAATCAAACTCTGCCTGAGTTTCTACACCTTCTGCAACTATGGTTAAATCAAGCGCTCTACTCATACTAACAATGGCTTCAATGAGTGCTTCATGGCGGGCCCCCATAGATATTTTTTGAATAAACGACTTATCAATTTTTACTTGATCTACTGGGAAATTGGCCAAATAAGACAGTGACGAATACCCCGTACCAAAGTCATCAACTGAAATTTGCATTCCACGATGTCTTAACTCGTTAAGCAACTGATTGATGGTATCAAGTTGTTTCATCATCAGTGATTCGGTAATTTCAAGTGTAATAAAAGAATAGGGAAATTGTCCGGCATCATACTCGGATTGTTTTTCATCAAAATAACGCAAAAAGCGTTGTTGTAAATCTGTGGTCCAAAACTCAATTGTCGACACATTAATTGATAGTGGGATAGTCAAACCACGTTGTTGCAGTATAGCTATCGTGTTAAGTGCTTCATTTCTTACCCATTCACCAATATTGACAATAAAGCCCGATTGTTCGGCGATAGGAATAAATTCATCCGGCGAGATAAAGCGTCCATCATATTGCCAACGTAACAAACACTCAGCTTTGACTATCAAACCGTTATGTGGATTGACGATAGGTTGATAATACAATGCAAATTCATTGTTACTGATGGCTGACTTTAAACGCATGTGTAATTCGGCACTGCGTTCTGCATCTTTTTGAATTTGTTGATTAAAAAAACGAAAACAATTACGCCCATGTGATTTGGCATTATACATGGCTTGGGTGGCACAATTTAAAATTTGTTCCACGTTTTCGGCATCATCTGGGTAACGAGCTAAACCAGTACTTATGGTCAGTTTAAGATGTTGCCCGCCCACTGAAAATGGATTGTCGAGCACTGCCGAGACATCGTTAACCATGTTGATGAGCGAATCTGTCGATAATTTACCCGGTAATACTAAGGCAAACTCGTCTGCTGCAATGCGCGATAACAATACGTTTTCAGGGATCACACTCGACAAGCGTTTAGCCACTAACTTTAACACCAAATCGCCTTTGTCATGGCCTAAGGTATCGTTAATTTGTTTAAAATGGTCTATGTCTATCAACATCAAACTAAACTGTTTTTCACTCTCATGATGTAAATCGTCCGACTCAATCATGCTTTGCAAACTATGGAACAGGTGTTTTCGATTTACCAACCCAGTTAATTGGTCATAGTTTGTTTGAAAATGAATAAGCTGCTCGGCATTTTTTCTGGCCGAGATATCATTAATCAACCAAGCGAAACAATTTTGTTGGGTAAAAGTGTCACGAATAACAGTGACCGTTAGGGCAATATCAATAATGTCATTATCATTTTTTAAGCCCTTTAATTCCCCTTGCCAAGCGTGTCCTCTTGATAAACTATCAAATAAATCGGCTGTTACTGATGGGGATGAGTGACTTAAAAAACGTTGTACATCAAATAATTTAAGGTTGGCGTAGTAAGTCGAGGTTAACGCTTTAAATACAGGATTGGCTAATAATACTGAGTTATCTTCACTGGTGATCACTAGCGCAATAGGTAGACTACTAAAAATTTTACTGCTTAACCGTTGTACATGCATTCCACGGCTTCGCTCAATGGCCAAACTGGCTAATCTAGCGGCTTCTTGAATGAGAATTAAGTCCTGCTCCGTTGGCGACTTTACCGTATCGTAATACATGGCAAACGTACCAAGTACGTTATTGTTACTGTCTTTAATGGGTTCTGACCAACACGCTTTTAATCCAGATTTAAGCGGGATCTCTTTGTACTTTTGCCAATTAGGATGATTATCAATATCGTCAACAATCACCCGCTGACACAAAAATGCAGCAGCACCACATGAACCGACTTCGGGACCTATTTCAACACCATGAATGGCCTGATTGTACGTATCAGGTAAATTTGGCGCAGCACCAGATAAGAGCCTTTTGCCATCATCACTGATGAGCAATACCGATGCTCGAGTACCTATTTTTTGCGCCTCAATCAGCAACACTAACGCGTGGAGCATTTCGCCTAAAGGCTGACCCTGTAACACCATATTCAAAATAGTGCTGTAACGCTCTAGGCTGGATTCATGGTATGGATCTTGAGACGAATCCGGCAAGGTGCTGATAATATTAGGTCCTATATCCATAGTGCTCCGTATATAAATGAGCTAAATTGCATAAACTAACTATGTTAATAAGATTATGCATTTATATGCTTTTAATCAATGTAAAATTCACATTTAAGCTCAAAAATATTGGCAAGTCAGCAGCATAATTATGCATGAAAAAAAACAGTGCCCAAAAGACACTGTTATAAAATTGATAAGTATTTGTTACGTTTATAGCTTGTTACTATTGATACCAACAATAACGTGCTATTCAGAAACCCGTTCCATTTTGGCAAGATAAAAACCGTCAAAGCCGCGCTCTGACACTAAGATATTTTCATCTTCAATAAAGCGAAATTGTGGGTTGTCAGCTAGAAAAGCGTCCACTTGCTGACGATTTTCTTCTGGCATGATTGAACAGGTTGCGTATATCAGCATACCGCCCACTTTGACCATGCGGCTGTAACTTTGCAAAATCTGCTTTTGCAAATCAATCAATACGGGTAAACGCTCAGGGGTATCACGCCATTTTGAATCTGGGTTACGCTTTAACACGCCAAGTCCTGAACAAGGCACATCAAGTAGTACTCGGTCGGCACTGAGCTTTAAACGTTTAATGGTTTTAGAGCTGGCAATAATGCGGGTTTCAACATTATGCGCACCAGCACGTTTAGCACGAGCTTTTAAATTGTCGAGTTTCCATTGCTCAACATCCATTGCCAATAAACGCCCTTTACCTTGCATTTGCGCAGCAATATGCAGCGTTTTGCCCCCCGCACCCGCGCAGGCATCAACCACACGCATCCCCGGTTTAGCGCCTACGGCGTCAGCCACTAATTGCGAGCCGGCGTCTTGTTGTTCAAACCAACCATCTTTAAAGGCATCGGTACGAAACAGAGCCGAATCTGAGGTTACCTCAACTGCAGAGGCAACATCGGGCAATGCAACGGCCGTTACGCCCTCTTTTTGCAAACGAGCAATCAGTTTTTCACGATCGCACTTAAGCTCATTAACGCGCAAATAGCGCTTAGGTTGCTCTGCTAATGCAGCACGTTCTGCCGGCCATTTATCGCCTAATTGGGTTTGCCCTAATTCGTTTAACCATTCAGGACAACCATCCCACAACACAGGATCGGCTTTGGCTTTTTCAAGATTGACATCAAATGATGCTTGCTCGATTTGTAACGAGTACTGCATCTTAGGTAAATCAAGGCCATGAAACACATGCCAACCATTAAGCAGTTTCGACCCCTGGCGATCAAACTCGTCGGGGGTGATATCGACTAAAAAACAATACAGATTAAGCCGACGTAAAATATCGCCAGTAACTTGGGTGATCCGCGCTTGCTCTGACGGGTTAAGCGATAAACCAGAAAAATGCTCAGAATAAGCGCGATCTAGTGGTTTTCCTCGGGTTAACACCATCGTCAGTACGTTTAATACTAATTCAGATGAACTGCCAGACAGCGGGTAAGTTAACATGGGCTCTCTCATAAAATAACAATCAGTGTAAAAACGTGCCGATCATAGGGATTTAGGCCACTGATAGCAAGAAAAAGCGACCCGAAGGTCGCTGAGTTTGTCTGCCAGTAAACTGGGGATCACCAATTACATTTTTGAGCCTTTAGCGCCATAAAATAAAATAAAGCCATAACACACAACCGGTAAAATAAACGCCAGTTGTAAGCCCATGGCATCTGCCATGACACCTTGTAATAACGGTACAATCGCGCCGCCCACAATGGCTAAACATAAAATACCGCTGCCTTGTGAGGTGTGTGGGCCTAAGCCACGCAATGCCAGGCTAAAAATGGTTGGGAACATAATTGAGTTAAATAGTCCCACACCTAAAATTGACCACATGGCAATAGCGCCACTGCTAGTCATTGCCACTAACACAAGCACAGCAGCCATTAAGGCATTAAAAGCAAGCATGGTACCCGCCGGAATTTTTTGCATTACCGCAGAGCCAATAAAACGACCGACCATCGCCCCGCCCCAATAATAGGTAATGTATTTAGCCGCATCGGCTTCTTGTAAACCGGCAATATGTTCTTCGCCTAAAAAGTTAACTAAAAAGCTACCAATGGATACTTCTGCGCCCACATAAACAAAAATACCCACCGCGCCCAACACTAAATGGGTACTTTGCCATGCGCTGGTTTTGCCGTTGTGTGTAACAACCCCTGTGTTGTCAGACACTTCATTGTGCTCAGCAATGGTCGGTAAGTTAAGTTTGGCAAAAATAAACGCTAATACACCTAACATGGCGGCCAAAATAAGGTATGGCAGTTTAACCACTTCCGCTTCGGCTTGCGCATGGCTTAAACCTTCAGCAGCGCCACTTGCCACAGACAAGATGAGTACCGCCCCAAAATAAGGGGCAACCGTGGTACCCAGTGCATTGAATGCTTGGGTCAGATTTAAGCGGCTCGATGCAGTTTCAACACTGCCTAATGCGTTAACATAAGGATTCGCGGCAACTTGTAAAATGGTGATGCCTGATGCTAATACAAACAATGCGCCTAAAAACAATCCGTATGTTGCAAACGCCGCGGCGGGGTAAAACAACAAACAACCTAAGCAGGCGATTAATAAACCACATACTATGCCTTTTTGATAACCCATTTTTTTAACTAACTTACCCGCGGGCAACGACACCAAAAAGTAAGCGCCAAAAAAGCAAAATTGGATCAGCATTGCCTCGGTGTAATTAAGTGAAAACACCGCCTTTAAGTGCGGAATTAAAATGTCGTTTAAACAGGTGATAAATCCCCACATAAAAAACAGCGAGGTTAATGACACTAACGCAAACCGATAATTACCATTACCACCGTCAGTTGTTGTGTATTCTGTACTTTGCATTGTTGAAGCCATAATTGGTCTCTTCTCGTTAGTTATTGTTGTTTGGCATATTACTTCTATATATTGGCGATAATTATCGTCAAGGTGACAATTTTTATTGGGGCATATTTACTCATTCAATAATGCCCATGGATGACAGAAAAAAAACCTGAAACACCAAGACCTGTTGAACTTGCAAGGTTGTTTTTGCAGCGAATTGTTGGCCATTACTTACCTATATCACTGCGAGGTAGAGACTTTTCGTGTCATTATTTTGCACAAAGAGTCGACAACGCAGTAAACAGGGCCAACAAACGCTGCCTGAAAAGTTAGCCTAAAAACGTGTTTAACTCGAACAACATTCAACCAGCAAAGGTCAAAGGCCTTTCGTATTTCAGTTTGTAAATGCTAGTTCAATTTGCCATAAAAGCTGGCAAAGCCAGGCAAAATAACAGCACTTGTATCATCTGATGCGATATAACCAGACTCCAGCCCATGCCCCTGCACAGCCTCATCTAGTGTTAACTTGCCTAAGTCAAAACGACATTGTTCACCAGAAAAATTAAACAGAACCAGCATTCGCTGCGAGTCTAGTGTTCTGATAAAGGCCAACACATTGGTGTCGGCATCAACAAACGATATGTCACCTTGCACCAATAAAGGCTGTTGTTTTCGCCAGGCTAAAAAATGCCGGTAACTGTTTAAAATAGAATAACTGTCTACATCCTGCACATCTACGGCGCAGTTTTTATGCTCTGGTGCTACGGGTAACCAGGGGGCCACATCACTAAAACCGGCATGTGGGTCATTTTTAATCCATGGCATAGGTGTACGACAGCCATCACGGCCTTTAAACATTGGCCAAAACGCAATACCAAAAGGATCTTGTAATTGACTAAATTCAATCGATGCCTCGGTTAAGCCTAATTCTTCACCTTGATAACTGCATACACTGCCACGCAAAGAAAATAACATCGCATTGAGCATTTTTATCATGGTCGGGTTTGCTTGCGCTTTCCCCCAACGAGATGCAACCCGTTGTACGTCATGATTACCAATTGCCCAACATGGCCAACCATCACCAATGCTGGCTTCTAATTCTTCTGCGGTTTGGCGAATATAGGCTGCGCTAAAATCATCGGTTAATAGCTCAAAACTGTAGGCCATGTGTAAACGATCATCGCCTTGAGTATATTCTGCCATCGTGGCTAATGAGTCTTCTGATGAAACCTCACCCAAGGTGACGGCACCCGGATAGCGATTAATTAATTCCCTTAACTCTTCAATAAAACCCACGGTTTGAGGCCGGGTATTGTTGTAATAATGGTATTGATAAGCATAAGGATTGTCTTCGCTAAAACCACGGCCTTGGCGTTTGTCTTTTGGTTTAGCAGGGTTGTCGCGTAATTGCTCATCGTGATAACAAAAGGTAATGGCATCAAGTCGAAAGCCATCTACGCCCTTTTTAAGCCAAAATTCTACGTTATTAAGTACAGCTTGACGTACTTGCGGACAATGGAAATTTAAATCAGGTTGGCTTTTAAGAAAATTATGCAAATAGTATTGTTGGCGTCGAGGCTCCCACTCCCAGGCACAACCACCAAAAATGGCTAACCAGTTATTTGGTGCACTGCCATCGTCTTTAGGGTCGGCCCACACATACCAATCTGCTTTGTCGTTGTCACGACTTTGGCGACTTTGTTCAAACCATGCATGCTGATCTGATGTGTGACTTAACACCTGATCAATGACCACCTTAATATTGCGTAAATGCGCCTGTTCAATAAGTTGATCAAAATCCGCCATGGTGCCAAACAAAGGATCAATTTCAAGATAGTCACTAATGTCGTAACCAAAATCTTTCATCGGCGATTTAAAAAAAGGTGAAATCCAAATCGCATCGACGTTGAGGCTAGCAATGTAGTCAAGCTTAGCAATAATACCTTGTAAGTCTCCAACGCCATCACCATTGGAATCCATCAAACTGCGTGGGTAAACTTGATATATCACCCCACCTCGCCACCAGGTTACCTGACCCATTGTATCCCCTTAAACTAAGTTAACGCATTTTTGCCCTGCAAGTTAACTTGATGTTACGACCGAGTAACAGGTCGCGCTTGTTTTATTAATACCCAGAGGATACGTGAATAAGGAAATCAGGTTCAATACACCTGCATACGTATGCAAAGAAACAATTACATTTCACAGGTTGGCCAAAACAACTTAAAAACAATAAAATCATACATTTACTACACAAAAAGACACATTCAACTCTGTGTTTAAATTATACAACAGCAGCTAAATGGCGTTGCTGCTGGCTTTGAATACGTATGCATAATATTGTCGGCAAAAGTGTACTGGGAGTAGTATCGTCACTGTTGTGCAACAATTTGGTCATAACTTCAGCACTTATGCAGTCACTTATAAAGTTAATTAAGCATGCTGGAGCATAAACACAATAAAGACTGTAACCAAAATTCAAAAGGACACTAACACTCGACCTAAATCAAGCTGTTAAGTGTTCACAAAAGGGGAAAGATGAATGTTGCTATTTAAACCGAGCCTACTTACGTTAGCACTAGCCACCGCCGGTGCGAGTATCAGCGCCTACGCTGCTGATGATGTCAACACAACTGAGACTGCCGAAGAAAATATCGAAGTGATCCAGGTCACTGGTATTCGCCGCAGTTTGCAAGAAGCACAAGCCGTTAAAATGACTAGCTCTTCTGTCGTTGAAGCGATTTCAGCTGAAGACATTGGTAAGCTACCTGATGTATCAATTGCTGAATCACTTGCACGTTTACCTGGTATTGCCGCACAACGTCTAGATGGTCGTGCTAACGTCGTATCTATCCGTGGTTTAGGCCCAGATTTCTCGTTAGCAACGTTAAACGGGCGTGAGCAAGCGTCAATTAACGATAACCGTGGCGTTGAATTTGATCAGTACCCATCTGAATTGCTCAACTCAGTGGTAGTTTACAAAACCCCTGATGCGTCGTTAATGACCCAAGCTATTGCTGGTACGGTTGATATGCAAACCATCAGCCCGCTAAAACACGGCGAACAAACCTTTGTTGTTAACTTACGTGGTGAAACCAACTCACTTGGTGCCCTAAACGCTGGCAGTACTGATAAAGGCTACCGAGGCAGCATTTCTTATATCGATCAATTTGCAGACGACACTATCGGTATCGCGTTGGGTTATTCTCGCATGCAATCACCTAACCAAGAAGAGCGCTGGCAAGCATGGGGTTACCCAGAAGATGCTAACGGCGATGCTATTTTAGGCGGTGCTAAGCCCTATGTACGTTCATCTGAACTTGAGCGTGATGGGGTAATGGCGGTTATAGAATTTCAACCAAATGAACAATTCCGCTCTGTAGTCGATGTGTTTTACACCAAGTTCTATGATGAACAAATTTTACGTGGTATCGAAATCCCTGGTCAATGGGGTGGCGGTTGGGCTAACAGCGGTAGCACCTCAACGACTGTTGAGAACGGTTTAGTCACTGAAGGGTCTTTCCAAGATGCAATGGTATTAGTGCGCAACGACATTAATACTCGTGATGCAGACTCTATCTCAGTCGGTTGGAACAACAACTATATCATCGATGATAACTGGGAAATCGAAGCTGACTTGGCTATGTCAAAGGTTGAACGTACTGACATTGGTATCGAAACCTATGCCGGTACTGGCCGTGGTAATGGTGTTGGTGCAGTAGAGCCTAACCTAGGATTTAACTTCACTGGCGATGGCCGTTATTTATTCGACCCATCATTAGATTACGCAGATCCTGAGTTAATCAAACTAGGCGGCGCATTCAGCTGGGGGCCGTCAATTGATGGCAACATGCAAGATGGTTTTATTAACAAGCCTAAAATTGAAGATGAATTAGCCACATTGCGTTTAAGCACCACTTACAATTTCGATGAAGGCTTTATGCGTAGCGTCGAATTTGGTGTTAACTACACAAACCGCGAAAAGAACAAAGTCGATAATGGCGAATATTTAACCCTTAAAGGTTATGAAATCGGCAGCGGTGATAACTATATGTTAGCTGTGCCAAATGAATACTTACAAAACCCGACATCGCTTGCCTTCTTCGGCATGGGTAATATGCTTTCTTACAATGCGTTAGCATTATATAACGCAGGCATTTATAACTCATTAGATGCAGCTACCGTTCAACCTGAACGTTCAACTAACACTTGGCAAGTTGAAGAGAAAGTATCTACTTTCTACGTAAAAGCGGATTTTGAAACTGAAATTGGCGATATGCCTTTAACCGGTAACTTTGGTGTTCAGGCGGTTCAAACAAACCAATCATCTAATGCTAAAGCCGTTGAAAACGTCAATGGAACTCTAGAAGTCGTTGATAGCTATGGTGAAGATGATTACCTAGAATGGTTACCAAGCATGAACATTGCACTTGGTTTAACTGACAGCCAGCGTATCGTATTAGCCGCTGCCCGTACCATGAGCCGTGCTCGAATGGACAAAATGAATGCTTCTGCAAGCTTCAATTACGATCCAAATGGTGCCGGCGGGATTTACTACTCTGGTAGTTCAGGTAACCCGACTCTTCGTCCTTGGATGGCCAATCAAGTTGACTTAAGCTACGAAAACTACTTTAGCGATCAAGGTTATTTCGCTATTGCAGCATACTACAAAAAGTTAGAAAACCCTGTTTATACTGAAACCATCTTCCTTGATTTTGAAGACGTTATTCCAGGTGTTGAGCCAGGAAAAGGTCAAGGTTCATTCGAAGCACCAGTGAACGGTGATGGTGGCCATATTGCCGGTATCGAAGCGTCATTCTCTGTGGACTTTGGTTATTTTGCAGATGCGTTAGAAGGTTTTGGTACAATCCTAAACGGTTCTTACAATGACTCTGAAGTAAGAGAAACTGCAGACCGCGACCCAATCGCTTTAGCAGGTCTTTCTGATAAAACCTTTAATGCCACCATTTACTATGAAAACTCAGGTTTTGAAGCCCGTGTTAGCTCTCGCTACCGTAGCGATTTCTTAGGTGAAGTTACTGCAATCAGCTTAAGCCGCGTAAATGTAAACGTTCAAGGTGAAACCGTGGTCGATGCGCAAATTGGTTATGACTTTACCGAAAGTGGTATTGATGCACTATATGGTTTATCAGTGGTATTCCAGGTTAATAACTTAACTGATGAGCCATTTATCACTTACACTGGTGATGATGCTCGCCATGTTCGTGACTACCAAAACTATGGTCGTAACTTCATGCTTGGTGCTAACTACAAGTTCTAATACTGTAGGACTTGTTCCTAACACTTAGCTGTTGTTTAGAATAAGCCTCTGTATTGCAGAGGCTTTTTTTTAAGGATGATTATGGCGACTAACGTAAATCACATTGTTGTTCTAGGTGGTGGAACAGCAGGTTGGATGACGGCAGCATTACTCAGTAAACTGTATAAAGACTGTTTATCTGTTAGCCTAATTGAGTCTGACGATATCGGCACTATTGGCGTAGGAGAAGCCACCATCCCTCCCCTTAAAATTTTCAACGATGTGCTTGGTATCGATGAAAAAGCATTTATACAGCAAACTAAAGCCACTATTAAGCTGGGTATTGAGTTTGAACATTGGGGCAAGGTTGGCGATAAATACATGCATGCCTTTGGCGAATTCGGTAAAGATATTGGTTATACGGCCTTTCATCATTACTGGTTAGCCGACAAACCTGAAGCTAAATCGTTATGGGACTACTCCTTTAACTATCAAGCGGCTATTGAAGGTAAATTTTCCCCTACACCGCGAATTCACAACAATCAGCTTGCTGGCATTACGCATGCTTATCACTTTGATGCCGGGCTTTATGCCAAATTGCTGCGCAAATACAGTATCGACAAAGGGGTAAAGCGCATTGAAGGTAAAGTGATTCAGGTCACTCAAGATGAGCGCGAGTTTATCACCTCTCTTACCCTTGATAATGGCAACACAGTTAAAGGCGATTTGTTTATTGACTGTTCAGGCTTACATGGCATGTTACTGGATAACGTATTTAAGGTCGGCTTTGACAGTTATCAGCATTGGCTACCTTGTGATAGCGCTTGGGCTGTGCCTTGTGAAAAAGTCGAGCCGATAGTGCCTTATACTCGCTCAATTGCCCACAAAAATGGTTGGCAATGGCGTATTCCACTGCAACACCATACTGGTAATGGCTTGGTGTTTGCCAGTCATAAAATGTCTGATGATGAGGCAAAGCAATTACTGCTTGATAACTTAGATGCGCCTGCTATTGGTGAACCTAGGCTCATTCGTTTCACCCCAGGCCGACGTCAGCAGCAATGGGTTAAAAACTGCCTTGCCATTGGGCTTTCCTCTGGCTTTTTAGAGCCGTTAGAGTCCACCAGCATTCATTTGGTGCAAACTGCCATTATCCGTTTAACTAAATTAATGCCACATGCACAAATCAACCAACCACTTATTGATGAATATAACCGTCAATCTAAAGTGGAATTTGAGCAAATTCGTGATGTTATTATTTTGCACTATCACCTCAATACTCGCTCAGAACTCGATGATATTTGGCATGATTGCCGAGCAATGGACATTCCAGAGTCACTTAAACACAAAATAGCCCTTTTTAAAGCTACAGGTAATTTATTTAGGCATCAGGAAGATCTCTTTACTAATGAGGCATGGCTACAGATCATGTTAGGACAAGGCATCATGCCAGAAGATTATAACCCCCTCGCCAATATGATCACCAAAGCACAGCGACTTGAATTTTTAGCCAATCTTAATGCCATTTATCGGCAGCAGCTTACGTTGCTGACATCTCACGAACAGTTTTTAACATCTTGTGGATGATCCAGCAAGAAATTAGGAGTTAACATGAAATCACTTATTAAACTCAGCGCCATTGCCGCAAGTATTAGTTTAAGTTTTGCCGTACAGCACGCTAATGCCAATGATTTTACCAAACAACATCTTTCTGTTGAGCCTGAGTTTTGGTGGGCAGATATGCACAATAGCCAATTGCAGTTGCTTATTTATGGTGAAGGTATTGCTAAGCAACAAATTAAGCTTAAACAAGGCAAAAAGGTTAAACTGTTAGCCGTCGATACCACAGACAGCCCCAATCATGTGTTTGTCACACTGGAGTTAAAAGACGCACCAGCGCAAACATTATCATTTGATATTGTTGATAAAAATAACGTTATTGGCCAATTTGATTATTCGTTACTAACACGTGAAGCCAATTCAGCCAAGCGTATTGGTTTTAACAACAAAGATGTGATTTATCTCATCACACCTGATCGTTTTGTCAACGGTAATCCAGATAACGATAATCACCCAAGCATGCTTGAAAAAGCCGATCGCAGCTTTGATGGTGGCCGTCATGGTGGTGATATTATGGGGATCCGCAAAGCACTGCCCTACCTGCATGATTTAGGCGTCACGCAGCTGTGGATTAATCCGTTACTTGAAAATAACCAAGAAAAGTATTCATACCATGGCTATTCAACAACTGACTTTTATCGCATAGACCCACGTTTTGGTACCAACGAAGAGTACTTAGCTCTTGTGCAAGAAGCGCGCAGTTTTGGTATTGGGGTCATTAAAGATGTGATAGTCAATCACATGGGCTCAGGACACCGTTGGATGGCAAACTTTCCAAGCAACAGTTGGATAAATGGTCAACAAGCTTGGCAACAAAACCCCAAGGACATTTTATACACCAGTCACCGCCGTACAACAGTACAAGACCCTTATGCTGTAGCCAGTGACAGGGCTGATTTTGACAAAGGCTGGTTCACCGACACCATGCCCGACATGAACCAAATCGATCCTAAAATGGCGACGTATCTCATTCAAAACAGCATTTGGTGGGTTGAATATGCAGGTTTAAGTGGCATTCGCGAAGACACCTACTCTTATGCTGATAAAGCATTTTTAACCCGTTGGTCTAAAGCCATTATGGACGAGTATCCCAACTTTAATATTGTTGGCGAAGAGTGGACAGGCAACCCTATTACAGTGAGTTACTGGCAGGCTGGTAAACAAAATAACGATGGTTATACCTCATACACACCTAGCATGATGGATTTTCCGCTTTATGACACGTTAATTGCCAGTTTGACCGAACCCGAGGGCTGGGACACGGGCTTAATCAACTTGTACCAACGTTTAGCCGACGATGTAGTGTACGCTAAACCAACAGATTTGGTGTTATTTGAAGGCAATCACGACACCAACCGCCTGTATAGCTTAATGAAAAACGATATTGGTTTATTCAACATCGCCATGGCCTACGTGCTCACAAGTAACCGTATTCCACAAATTTTTTATGGCACAGAAGTGCTTATGCAAAGCCCAAGTGAAGGCCGAAACGATGGCGCGGTGCGCGGTGATTTTCCAGGGGGTTGGCCGCAAGATAAGGTTAACGCGTTCACCGAAGAAGGGTTAAGCGTCACTCAAAAAGAAGCGTTATCATTTGTGCGCACCCTCCTTAATTACCGTAAAAACTCATTGGCTATCCAGCAAGGTAACTTACGTCATTTTGTACCTAAAGATGGCATTTACGTGCAAAGCCGCCAACATGGTGATGAAACCTTATTGATTATTTATAACAAAAATGATCAAAGTGTCGCGCTCGACTTACACCGTTTTAGCAGCGTATTTAATGGCTATACGTACGGAACCGATATCATTAATAAACAATCTTATCAATTAGATGCACCACTTAAACTGGAGCAAAAAGGCGTAACAATATTGTCGCTAAAACGATAAGTTTACCCATTGCTAGGCTGATCCACTGTTGATGAGCCTAGCCGCGATAAACACACACGCTTATGCACCACCGCAAGTGGATACCAAGATAAAAGAGTCCCTATGTTATTACCTTTAGTGTCAATTAACGTTAACCTGCGCCCAATCACCTACATAGCCGTGATAGGGTTAAGCTTAAGCATTAGCGGCTGTAAGCCAACTAATACCGACATTCAAAAAACTGAAAATGTGAGAGAATCGACATCATCAATGGCACACGTTAAGTCATCTCCCACAACAGGTAAACCCGTTGTATACCAAGTATTCACCCGTTTGTATGGCAACACCAACACCACAAATAAACCCTGGGGAACCATTGCAGACAATGGCGTGGGTAAATTTAGCGACTTTACCGATACCGCCTTACAAGACATAAAATCCTTAGGCACCACTCATATCTGGTATACCGGAGTGCCCCACCATGCGGTCATTAACGATTACACCAGTATTGGTATTAGCAATGATGACCCTGATGTGGTTAAAGGCCGTGCAGGCTCACCTTATGCGGTAAAAGATTATTACAACGTCAACCCAGATTTAGCGAGCAATCCGACTAATCGCTTGGCAGAATTTGAAGCCTTAATTGCTCGAACTCACGCCAATGGTATGCAGGTGATAATTGACATTGTGCCCAACCATATCGCCCGTAACTATCACTCGCTATCTGCCCCACAAGGCGAACCAGACTTTGGTGCCAATGACGATACCTCACAGGTTTATAGTAAACATAACAACTTTTATTATGTTATCGGTGAAGACTTTACCGTACCAGATGCCCCCAATGACTACGCACCACTAGGCGGCGAATTTCACCCTCTGAGCGACGGCAAATTTGCTGAATCACCAGCAAAGTGGACAGGTAATGGCTCGCGTTTAGCCAAACCCGATGCCAACGACTGGTACGAAACCGTGAAAATTAATTATGGTCTAAAGCCCGATGGCAGCCATGACTTCCCGACACTGCCACTTGAATATGCTCACAAAACCGCCGCGGAGCATCTGGCTTTTTGGCAAGCACAAGCGGTCGATGACATCCCCGACTCCTGGCGTAAGTTTGAACGGATAGCACAATACTGGTTAACTAAAGGTGTTGATGGGTTTCGTTACGACATGGCCGAAATGGTACCCGTTGAGTTTTGGAGCTACCTTAACAGCCATATTAAACACACTAATCCCAATGCCTTTATTTTAGCCGAAGTATATAACCCTGATTTATATCGTGATTATATCCATTTAGGTAAAATGGATTACCTGTACGACAAGGTGGATTTATACGACAGCTTAAAAGCCATTATTCAAGGAAAAGCCAGCACAGCGGTTATCGCTACAGTGCAAGCAAAAGTGAGCGACATTGAACAACATATGCTGCACTTTTTAGAAAACCACGACGAGCAACGTATTAACACCGCCGATTTTGCCGGTAATGCATTCAATGCCCTGCCCGCCATGGTGGTGTCGACCACATTAAGCCGCTCACCCACGCTGCTGTATTTTGGCCAGGATGTGGGCGAACAAGGCGCGCAAATGGCTGGGTTTGGCCAACCGACTCGCACCAGTATCTTTGACTATGTTGGCGTGCCTGCACATCAACGCTGGATGAATAACGGCAAGTTTGATGGCGGACAGTCCACCCAAGATGAAAAGGCATTACGGGCTTATTATCAAACCTTATTAACCCTGAGCCACACTGCACCAGCACTCACTGGCGAATACATTGAATTAGACACCCTGCAGCGCCAGCTTAATACACCAGGTTACGATGATGAGGTTTTTGCGTTTAGTCGCTTTAATACAGAGCAGCAATTGATTATTGTCAGTAACTTTAGCCAACATCACAGTAAAGCACTTAACCTTACCTTGCCGGACACATTAGTCAGCCAGTGGAATGTCACGGAAAACAGGGCGTTGAAAGACTTACTCAACCCCAAAGAGCCATTAAAGCAGCTTGTACTGCATAAGGACAATCACGCTACAATCAGTGTGCAACTTGCGCCACTTCAGTCGGCCGTTTTGGCGTTGACGCGTTAACAATACCCTCAAGTATGTGAGCAATCAATGTGGCTCAGACTGCGCAGTTTGAGCCACATGGTTATCGTCACGGCATTCCTGTACATAAGTATAGGTCTGGCAGTAAAAACACATTACTTTTGCGTATTGAAAATAAATGGTTAACCCACCATCATCTAGCGCTAAATATCTACACATCAATACTTCACATATTGCAGATATTTAGCGCTTATTAACACCTTAATGAATGGAGTGGTTAAATGGATTTAATACAAAAGTGGCGATTATCTATCGTGGCTACGGCACTTACTGTTGCGTTAACTGGTTGTGGGTCTTCCGATGATGACGATGAGGCTGTCAGCAACATTGCCCCGTTAATATCTTCTAGTGCGGTGGTCACTGCCATCGAAGACACTCAATACCGTTATCAACTGACGGTGACCGATCCTGATGATGCTAATGATGGTGCAAATTTATCCTTTGCACTAACCAATGCACCCACTGGCATGTCGATTAGCAATACGGGTCTCATTTCATGGACGCCACTTGAAGGAGTATTAACCTCTGGAATTATCACTGTCACGGTAAGCGATGGTGGTGAAGACGGCGCTCAGCCTGCTGTCCAGAATTTTGAAATCGCAGTCACGCCAGTAAACGATGCGCCTACTGTGTCTTCTGTCGCGGCACAAAGTGTCGATTCTGGTGCAACATTTACCTACCAATTAGTGGTCTCTGATGTTGATGATAGTGATATCGAAAATGACATTAGCTTTGAACTCATTAACGGACCAAGTGACTTAACGATTAGCCCATCTGGCTTAATCACTTATACCTCTTCTGTTGCTGAAACAACCTCTACCGATATTTCAATACAAATTGCTGACGGCGGTGAAGATGGCGTAGCCCCCATTCAAGTTAACTTTAATTTGAATGAAAAGTTTTTCTATACCATTTCCGGCTCTACAATTAACTATTTTAATGGTGAAATGATTCCAGAAAGTATCGTTAGTTTGTCTAACGGTGACCTAGTCGTAAACACAACAACCTCCAATGCAGAAGGTTTGTTTTCAACAAAAATTCAAGATACTCAATTAAGCGACAGATTAACGCTTGTGGCTGACGCGACAAATTATTCTGAAGCTGCACGGAGTATTTCAAGAAATGAGTTAACACAGGTACACACGTTACAACTACAACCTGTACATGCATCTATTAGTTTTGATGCAACTCAAGCCTCAGAGCTCGCTGTTGATGGTAATGTTCTTGTAAACTTGCCTCAAAATAGCTTGGTCGATCTCAACGGTAATCTTGTCTCTAGCGCCGTTGTAGCTGAGCTAACGATTATTAACCCCGCGATTGATATCGAAATGATGCCTGGGGATATGCTCACAACAAACAGTGCGAATGAAATCGTCCCGATAGAATCTTTTGGCGCTATTACCGTCAGTTTTGTTGATGATGCAGGTAATAAGCTGCAGTTAGCAACAGATAAAGTTGCACAAATTAACATCCCCGTGGCAGGTACCAACCCACCAGCAACAATACCGCTTTATTATTTCGACACCACGACAGGTTTATGGGTTGAAGAAGGCGAAGCGCAATTAGTGTCCATCAATGGTGAAGCATTCTATCAAGGTAGCGTGAGTCATTTTACCACCTGGAATGCTGATATGATTTACGACACGATTATCGTCAATGGCTGTGTGGAAGACGAAGAAGGTAATCGATTGAGTGGTGCTCGCGTTATTTCAGATGGGCGTAACTATTTAGGCCGTTCGGTAACATTCTCACTCGACAATGGCACATTTAGCCTACCAGTAAAAAGTAATTCAACCGTATTATTAGGCGCAACAATTGGTTTTCAAAGCCGAACATCAATTATTAATACTGAGGCTGAAGACATTACCTTAACTCAATGTTTAGTGCTATCTGAAGCATTAACCAAAATCACATTGAACTGGGGGGAAGCACCTCGAGATTTAGACTCACATTTGTTTATTGTCGATGCTGAAGGTAATCAGAACCATGTGTTTTATGCCAACTCAGGAGTCACGATTAATGACACGATTATCTATTTAGATGTTGATGATGTAACCAGTTACGGCCCTGAAGTCATTTCTATTCCTCAATTCCCGGTCGAAGGGCGTTATGACTATTATGTCCATAATTATTCAGGTTCACCTGATATTGACCCATCAACAACTCGTGTCGAAATCATCTTTAATAACCAGCAGCGTATTTTTAGCCCGCCAACTAACGGCATCACCGAATGGTGGCATGTTGCTAAAATAGAAAAAGACGCAGAAGGTCAATTACTGTTCACCGCCATTAACGAATGGAGCGACGAGCCGCAAACAACGATTGTGACACCGCAAACAGTACAAAGGCCACAATCTGTGGTTCCAATCACACAACTGGAGTCTATCGTTAAAGGTCTGATCAGCAGTAAATATTACAATAATCATATTCAATAACGGTAAAGAGGGATTAAGTTACTCTTAATCCCTCTTTAAACTGCCTCGTGTTAACACAGCATCGCCTCACCCTTCATCAACTGCTACTGCAGTATTAATTTCATCACTAGAGCAAGTTGTTCTTTGCCGATTGTTTTGCAGCCATTTGTTGGTTCATATACAAGTGCGCGGCAGTGACCTTGATGTGTCGTTATGCTACATAAAAGTCGATAACACCGTAAAAATGGCCAACAAACGCTGAATAATTCGAGTTACAGCCACAGATAAAACTGGGATAATGCCGCTGTAATCCCACTACCACTAATTATCTGGTGATTGAGCGAGCGTTTTACGCCTTCTAGGCAAGAAATAAGATTGTAGAAAGGTTGCTCAGCAACATTCTATTTAACACCATAGAAGACAAATAGCGCTGTCTCGCATAAGACGCTCAGACTGGCCACATAATTAATGGAAGTGGTATCATTTTATTTAATCGCGTGACCCTGCAAGGTTATCGCCTTTCCTACCATTGTTCATTTTTAGGATGTTTTTCATGCGCGCGTTTGTCGTTCGAGCCAGAGCAGCTCCAGTTGATAGCCAACAATTTTTAGCGGGTATTGGTCAATCGGCTCACACAGAAATTTTAGCCCACACGTTAATGAACACCCTCTTTGTGGCGCAATCTCATCGTGATGATGTGGTCGTGTATTTAGTGCTAGAAAGCACCAGCGATTTTTCCCGCACAATTTGCTTTCGCTCAAGCGAACTAGGCCATATTGGTGGTTTTCATGAGCAAAACCTCACCAATAAAATTGCCAAGGCATTAACTGTCTCTAAAGGCATGGATAAAGAACAGTTACGAGACGTCGAGGCTGGTATCACTGTACGTACTGTTAGCTTTGAAAAGTTAGTGCAAGAATTAGCCGAAGAGTATCAGCTGTATATGCTCGAGAAAAAAGGCACTCCGGTTCGCGATATTGAATTTGCAGCAAATCCGTGTTTTTTATTAACCGACCATATCCCCATGCCTAAAAAGAGCTTTAATAGCTTAAAGCGACTTGGCACCCAACACATTAATTTAGGCCCTAAAATGCTGTTTGCATCCCAATGCGTGGTGCTGATCCATAACGAATTAGACATGAGACTATAGTTATCAGCTGGACCTCGGCTTGCCTTTACTGCATCAAGTACATCATACATGCCGCTCTTGATGCTATAAGGGCAAACGTTAACTGCGTCTTTTTAAGTGCTACAGCACTCGCCCGCTGAATACGTATGCAGATCTTTGCGGTAAAATCTAAAAGCGTCATATATTACTTGTTGATAACAATATAATAATAAATAACAAGGATACCGTATGACACCCTCATACCTACAGCCAACGGCTTTATGCCCAGATGTTGACACTCAAGCTCTATTTAACAAATCAATCATAGGGTTAACCTGCACTTTAGCCGTTTGTGGCTTGGCATTTTCGAGCATGGTGAATGCCAAAACCGTGCAAGTAACCTCGCCAGACACCCACATCAGCATCAGTTTAACAGACGACAATGGCCGCCCTGAGTACCAAGTACAATTTAATGGCAACACCGTCATTAACCCCAGTAAACTTGGCCTGGTATTTCAGCAGTTAGGTGAATTTGGCAGCGAGTTTACCATTAAGCATGTAACCCAAAATAGTGTTGACCAAACCTGGCAACAACCCTGGGGTGAACGTGAGAATGTTCGCGATCATTATAACCAAATTGTGGCCACGTTTAGCAACGGTAAAGCTGATTTTGACATTGAGTTTAAAGCCTTTAACGACGGCATCGGCTTTCGTTATCTGGTCCCCAAGCAAGCCGGTTTAAACAGCACACCCAAGCTGAATATTACCGATGAGCTTACCGAATTTGCTATCCCCAACCCGCAACTCACCACAGCATGGTGGATCCCTGGCCGAGGCTGGAACCGCTACGAGTATTTATATCGCACCACCACACTCGATAAAATCGACCGTGCCCACACCCCTATGACATTTAAAACCGCTGATGGCATACACCTAAGCATCCATGAAGCCGCCCTCACCGACTATGCCGCCATGGTATTAAATCAAGGCCGTGACGGCACACTGCGCGCAGATTTAACCCCATGGTCAGACGGTATACGGGTTAAAACTCAACCTGGGTTTTCTACGCCGTGGCGCACCATTCAAATAGCCAAAGATGCACCAGGGTTACTGAACTCAGACTTGATCCTTAACCTTAACGAACCTAATAAATTAGGCAATGTATCTTGGGTGCAACCGGGTAAATATGTCGGGATCTGGTGGGGTATGCACCTCAACGAAAACACCTGGGGTAGCGGCCCCAAACATGGCGCAACCACCAACGAAACCAAACGCTACATGGACTTTGCCGCGCAATATGGTTTTGATGGGGTGTTAGTTGAAGGCTGGAACGAAGGCTGGGACGGCAGTTGGTTTGATAATGGCGATGTATTTAGCTTTACTAAAGCCTACCCAGACTTTGATATGGACGCGATTAGCCAATACGGAAAAAACAAAGGAGTGCGTTTAATTGGCCACCATGAAACATCTGGCTCAGTGACTAACTATCGCAATCAAATGGGCGACGCATACGACTTATACAAAAAGCATGGTGTGACTCAGGTTAAAACCGGTTATGTGGCCGATGGTGGCGACATCAAACGCATTGATGAAACTGGCATAGTGAGACACGAATGGCACGACGGCCAGTTTATGGTAAACGAGTATTTACACAGTGTGACCGAAGCGGCCAAGCGAGGCATTAGCATAAACACCCATGAGCCAATTAAAGATACGGGACTACGCCGCACTTACCCTAACTGGATTGCCCGCGAAGGTGCCAGAGGCCAGGAGTATAACGCCTGGGGTAGCCCACCTAATAACCCCGAACACACAGCCATATTACCCTATACCCGAATGCTAGCAGGGCCAATGGATTTTACCCCGGGGGTTTTCAATTTAGCCCCACAAGGTTTAAACGCTGAAAACCGCGTACAAACCACGCTAACAAAACAATTGGCACTGTACGTTGTGCTATACAGCCCTATTCAAATGGCGGCCGATTTACCGCGTAACTATGTACAACGTCTTGATGCATTTCAATTTATTCAAGACGTACCAACAGACTGGAGCGAGAGTATCGCCCTTGCCGGCGACATTGGTGATTATGTCGTTTTTGCTCGTAAGCAGCGCGGTGAGCAAGATTGGTATTTAGGTGCGTTAACTGACGAAAATGCGCGTAAATTCAGCATTAAACTCGATTTTTTAACCGCTGGAAAACGTTATGAAGCACAAATATACCGTGATGGTAAAAACGCAGATTGGTTAACAAATCCGTATGATTACGTTATCGAAACCAAAATGGTGAGCGCTAACGATACTCTGCCACTGTCACTTGCGCCCAGTGGCGGTACAGCTATTCGCTTTAAAGCACAGTAGCATGTTACAAAAGTGTGTGTGTTTGGTTGCTCAAATGGCATGAATACGTATGTAGCACGTTGAACCAACAACAGGCACAAGGCTACTATAAAACCTGCTATTTCGTTCTCAGATTGCAGGATGAGATGGACTAGGTCGTTTCTGGTAAGCCACGTGTAGAGGCAACCAGCTTTAAGTACCACTGTTGCTTTTATCGATAGCGTATTAGGACAATAATCTATCGATAACGCTTAGGTCTTGGCGAATACCTGTCTTAGGGAGATGCGTATTCGCCATTTTTTTATCGACACCCTTGTCTCAAGAGTGGATCTGGCAAACTTAAGAGCCACATAGCACCATTAACAGTCATAATAATAAGTCAGCATAACGACTGATAAAAAGGATACAACATGTCAGCGGATAAACATCATAAAGTGACCCAACAGCCACAACTGAGCTTTTGGCAAATCTTTAATATGTGCTTTGGTTTTTTGGGGATTCAATTTGGTTTTGCTCTGCAAAATGCCAACGTCAGTCGTATTTTTCAAACCTTAGGTGCTGCCATCGACGACATTCCGATTTTATGGATTGCCGCGCCGCTTACCGGGCTCATAGTGCAGCCTATTATTGGTTACATGAGCGACAACACTTGGAACGCCCTTGGGCGTCGTCGTCCTTATTTTTTAATTGGTGCCGTGCTAACCACGTTATCACTATTTATTATGCCTCACTCGCCTACCCTGTGGATTGCGGCAGGCATGTTGTGGATTATGGACGCATCGATCAACATCGCCATGGAGCCATTTCGTGCCTTTGTTGGCGACAATCTACCTAAAAGCCAACGTACCCAAGGGTACGCAATGCAAAGTTTTTTTATTGGCATAGGTGCAGTTGTCGCCTCGGCCATGCCCTATATGTTGACTAACGTGTTTGATGTAGCCAATACCGCTGCAGCAGGCGATATTGCCGACTCTGTGCGCTACTCATTCTACTTTGGCGGCGCAGTGTTATTTGTCGCCGTGGGCTGGACGATTATCTCCAGCAAAGAATATTCACCAGAAGAGCTAGCCTCGTTTGAACAGCACGCAAAACATAGCCAATCGATAGAAAATACCAATAATCGTACCCATAAACAGTATCAAACTGGCGGCATTATCTGGATGGTGATTGGCGCCATATTCACCGCAGCCATTATTACGCAAGATCTTGATAAACAGCTTTATATCCTTAGCATTGGTATTTTTGCGTTTGGTCCACTGCAATTGTTTTGTGCGCATAAACTGACTCAAACAAGCCTCTGTGAAAACAAACGTGAAAACAATGGCATGTTGTTTAATGTGGTCGATGATTTGTTTCATATGCCCAAAGCCATGCAGCAATTAGCTGTGGTGCAATTTTTTGCTTGGTTTGCCCTCTTTGCCATGTGGATTTACACCACAGCAGCGGTGACCTCACACCATTACGCCACCAGCGACGTACTCAGCCAGGCGTATAACGATGGTGCCGACTGGGTGGGAATGCTATTTGCCTCCTACAACGGATTTGCCGCCATTGCTGCCATCATCATTCCGTTTTTAGCCAAAGTGGTCGGTATTAAACTCACTCACACCATTAATATGTTTTTAGGTGGGCTGGGGTTAATCAGCTTTATGTTTATTGAAGACCCGAACCAATTATGGATCCCTATGATTGGGGTTGGCTTTGCCTGGGCCTCTATTTTGTCAGTCCCTTACGCCATGTTGTCTTCAGCGTTACCGGCTAAAAAAATGGGCGTGTACTTGGGGATTTTTAACTTTTTCATTGTGATCCCCCAGTTACTGGCAGCCAGTATTTTGGGCTTGTTATTAACCGTGTTTTTTGATGGTCAACCCATCTATGCCTTGGTATTAGGTGGAGTCTTTATGATGGTGTCGGGCATTGCCGTGCTATTTGTCAAACAAGATAACTAAATCATTTACTTAAAAGAAAAATATCAGCGTTCTGTCATCATCACAGACAATATTTTGGGGACATATATGTTAACACTACACTCACCGCGCAGCGCCATTTCAACCGCCGTTTCGGCAAGCCTATTAGGGCTCATATTAACTGGTTGCTCACCTAGCGACACCGCAACCAAGGTTGAAACGGCTGCGAGTGCTTCGCCCATTCAGACCGTTGCGCCAGGGGCTCCGGGAGCTGAGCCGACGTGGGCTTTTTCGGGTAAAACAGGCATAGGCACCTCTTACGAGCCGTACATCAATGGGCAATATCAGGACCAAGCGACGAACCCTGTCAGTAAAGTATGGTTTTCTGTCGCCCAGGGCATACTCACCGAAACCATGTTTGGCCTGATTCATAATGCACAATTAAAAGAGCTGCAATTTGTTATTAGTGGTAATGGCTTTGTTGACACAGAAAAAGATAACACGATTAGCACCATTGAATACCTCGACACCGACGCACAAGGGCGGCCATTGTCGCTGGCATATAAGCTGATCAATAAAGACATTGAAGGCAAATACCAAATCGAAAAGCACATTTTTACCGATCCTGATAGAAATAGCTTAATGATGAGAGTCACTTTTACTGCCTTTGAAGCTGGGATCACGCCGCATTTGTACGTTAATCCGCATATTGATAATAGCGGCGCCAATGACATCGCCTCGGTTGAGGGCCAAGCACTTGTGGCACACACCAGTGACGCCAATTCAACCGTAATGACCATTAAAACCGACGTTGATTTTGTGCACGCAAGTGCAGGCTTTGTTGGTACATCAGACGGCATTATCGACTTACAAGATAATGGCCAGTTGGACTCGTACTATCACACCACCAGCGATACCAATCAAGGTGGCAATGTTGCATTAACTGCGCAATACCCAACGTTAACCAAAGCCAATGACAGCTTAACAATGAACTTGGCCATTGGATTTGCTAAAGACAAAGCCAGCAGCCTCGCCACAGCTCAGGCTACATTAGATGCTGGTTACGATGCCGTAAAACAGGCCTATTTAGGTGATGACAAGCATATCGGCTGGAAAGATTACCTTAGCTCTTTAGCGCCATTAACTAACATGAGCGCCAATACCACAGATAACGGCAAACTGCTGTATGCCAGTGCATTAGTGCTCAAAGCACAAGAAGATAAAACCCATGCAGGCGCCTTAATCGCATCACTGTCTAACCCATGGGGTGATACCGTTTCAGCCAACGTCGGCAGTACGGGCTACAAAGCAGTATGGCCACGGGATTTTTACCAATGTGCTATGGCATTTTTAGCCATGGGCGACACTCAAACCCCTAAAGTGGCGTTTGAGTATTTAAAGAAAGTTCAGGTTAACCAACAAACCCCAGGTTTTGCAGGCACACCGGGATGGTTTTTACAAAAAACCCACGTAGATGGCCAAATCGAATGGGTTGGCGTGCAGCTTGACCAAACCGCAATGCCCATTATGCTCGGCTGGAAGTTATGGCAAGCTGGAGTATTAACCGATACCGAAATCACTCAGTGGTATCAAGACATGCTAAAACCTGCGGCCGACTTTTTAGTCAGTGGCGGTAACGTCAAACTTGACTGGAATGAGACAAACATTAGCCCGCCAAGCACCCAACAAGAACGCTGGGAAGAACAGGCAGGCTTTTCACCTTCGACTACCGCTGCCATTATTGCCGGTTTAGTGGCCGCAAGTGACATGGCTACACTGGCAAAAGATGCACATGCCAGCGCATACCTTGAGTTAGCTCAAAAACTGCAAAGCCAGCTTGAAGCAACTATGGTCACCACCAGCGGCTTACTCAGTGCAACTGAGTCAGCACATACTGAGGGTAACGCAGCGCCTTATTATGTGCGCATTAGTCCTAATGGTAATCCCAACACTGCGGACAAACTTTTAGACAACAATGGTAAGCCTGGCTTAGATCAACGACTGATTTTAGACGGCGGTTTTTTAGAATTAGTACGCTATGGCGTGGTTGATGCACAAGACCCTGTCATTAAAAACAGCGTGATGCTCATTGATAATCAACAGCTTGAAGATAACTTACGGGTTAAATACGAGTTTACCGCTAAAGATGGCACTAAAGTGCCAGGTTATCGCCGTTACGGTAATGACGGCTACGGTGAAGACATTGTCACAGGCCTAAGCTATGCAGAAAAAGGCAATACCGAAGATCAACGCGGCCGTGTATGGCCCTTCTTTACCGGCGAGCGCGGCCATTACGAATTAGCACTTGCAAAATCAGCCGGGAATTTAACCCCCGAGAGTAAAAAAGCATTAATTAACACCTACGTGCAAGGCATGGAAACGTTTGCTAATCAGGGGTTAATGTTGCCAGAACAAGCATGGGACGGCGTCGGTAACCCAACACGCTATAATTACAAAATGGGTGACGGCACTAACTCGGCCACACCACTGGCGTGGACTCATGCTGAATACGTTAAGTTGGTCCGTTCAATGACCGATGAGCAAGTATGGGACTTTTATCCTGTAGTCTCGCAAAAATTGACCAAATAACCGATTTGACTTAGGTGTCGCTGCCTATAATATGCTGAGATTTTCATTAAACGCCGTTGCTTATTGCAGCGGCTTTTTTGTCTAAAATATGAATAACCTCTTGTTAAATCAATAGCATCTTGTTACAACTACATCAGATTAAAAATAGTTAACGTTAAGGACTAACGAATGGATTGGTATTTAAAAGTATTAAAACAATATTTCGACTTTACAGGTCGCGCGCGTCGTAAAGAATATTGGATGTTTGCATTAATAAGCGCAATTATCAGTGTGGTGCTGACATTAGTAGACATGGGCACTGGGATGTACAATGACATCTACGGTACTGGTTTATTGAGCACGGTTTACTCGTTAGCCGTATTAATTCCAAGTATTGCCGTGAGTGTGCGCCGCTTACATGACACAGACCATTCAGGTTGGTGGCTATTTTTATTACTTATCCCGCTGCTTGGCGCGCTGATTATTTTAGTTGTAATGTGCTTTAACAGTAAAGATGACAACGAATACGGCCCAAACCCAAAAGCGCAACCAACTTTGACTGATAACGACAATTTAACCGCTTAAGTTATTTGTATCGTTAAAAAAGGAGCAAGGTCAATGACCCTGCTCCTTTTTTTCATCGCTCATTTACATCTTTAATGTACATAACCTAAGCTCGGGATAAGGGATGAACTTATACTATTTAAAATCAACATGTTACCCTTTCTCACCTTCAAGCTTGTCATTTGTTCTGCTAACAAGGCGAATTGACGCGTCAATAGCTAGCCTATTGTAAGTCGATTCAACGCAGTGAGCAGGGCAAAGGACTGTTTGAAAGGCATTTATTATCCCGAGCTCAGGTTACATATCAAACTAAATCATGTTTTACCAATGAAGCGCTTTAACGCTACAGCGTTAGCCTTTTGATGGTATTAATTTCATCACAGCATTCATGAGCAACACCGCTAATCCACCAGCCACCACGCCAAACAATGCGTTGAGTACGCTTGGCGTTAATAGCCCTAACACCCCACCTACCACATTAATTTGTTCAACCACCACGGCCGCATGTTCTATCCATTCAAATACCACATGAATACCATGAGTTAAAATGCCGCCACCCACCATAAACATGGCAATGGTGCCAACAACGGTGAGTATTTTCATTAAATAGGGCGCTGCAGATACCAGCATTAAACCAATTTTGTGCCCTAAGCCTTGCGCTTTACGCCTCGCAAGGTATAAGCCTAAATCATCAATTTTAACAATACCCGCAACTAGGCCATACACCCCAACAGTCATGATCAGAGCGATCACAGACAAGGTTAAAAATTGCCCCATTAAATCCATGTGAGCCGCAACACCAAGGCTAATGGCAATAATTTCAGCAGACAGCACAAAATCGGTACGAATAGCACCTTTGATTTTATCTTTTTCAAATGCTGCCAAATCATCAATGTCCGCTTTGGCTTTAGCAACAATGGTTTCATCGTCAATAGGCGCGGACGTTTTATGTGTCATCGAATGATACACTTTTTCAAAGCCTTCGTAGCACAAAAACAAACCGCCAAACATTAACAAAGGCGTGATCGCCCAAGGAATAAAAGCACTGATTAATAAAGCAAGCGGCACTAAAATAAGTTTATTTCGAAACGATCCTTTAGCAACCGCCCATACAACAGGCAGTTCACGCTCTGATGCCACACCAGACACTTGCTGGGCATTCAATGCTAAATCATCACCTAAAACACCTGCCGTTTTACGTGCAGCAACTTTACTCATTGCCGCAACGTCATCCAGAATCGTCGCGATATCGTCTAACAAGGTTAATAAACTGGCGCCAGCCATAATTGCTTGTATCCTTAATTAAAAATAATTCTCTATTGGTTAGGGCCTGTTTATCTTTGCAGGTAAAATGTTGTTCAAGTTAAAACGTTTTAGCCGAACCTGTAAGGCAGCGTTTGTTGGCCATTTTTACTGCGTTATTGACTTTTTGTTCAACATAATACACATCAACGTCTGTGCCACGCAGTTGCATATATGAAAAATGACCAACCATTCACAGCAAAAACAACCTTACAAGCGAAACAAGAGCGAGTATTTATACTGATTACCGCTCATCAATATTGGCACCACATGAGCCACGTATCACCAAACTTGTTTGTATAAGACGTTGGCTAACTTCTTCACCGCGGATCAACTTTAATACGCTTTCAACTAAAATTTCACCCGCATATTTAGTATCTTGTTTAACCGTAGTTAATGCAGGATTAGCAAAGCTAGCCACCGGAATATCATCATAACCAACAACGGCAACCTGCTCAGGCACTAATACTCCACGTTTTTTTAATGCCCTTATTGCCCCTATTGCAATAAGATCACTGGCAGTAAAAACAGCGTCAAATGTAATCCCCGCATCAAGTAATGCCATCGCGGCGTCATATCCCGATGCTTCGGTATTAATGGCGTGATGTTGTAGTTGTTTATTCGCGGTAATTCCCGCAGAGGTTAAGGCGTCAACATGACCTAAATAACGATCGCGAAACTCAGGGCTGTGACCAGAAGCGTCCCCTAAAAATGCAATATGGCGATGTCCAAGCTTCAATAAATGTTCGGTGGCAATCAATCCACCTTGGTGATTATCACAACCAATTGATAACACGGCTTTGTTGTTGTGCTCGGCACCCCAAATAACAAAATGGGTATTTTTTTCGATTAAGGTTTCCAGCTTATGGGCGTAATCCATGTAATCACCATAGCCGAGCAAAATGATACCGTCCGCCTTGTTACTGTCTTCATAATCTGCGTGCCAATCTGTCGATAACTGCTGAAATGATACAAGTAAATCATAACCTTGCCGGGCTGTCGCACGAGTAATAGACCCCAGCATAGACAAAAAGAAGGGGTTGATCATTGAATCGTCATTGGTGGGATCTTCACAGATTAATAACGCCAATGTTAGGCTATTTTGGGTGCGTAAATTACTGGCGTTTTTGTCGACTTTATAATTGAGCTCTTTGGCAATAGCTTGAATACGTTGGCGAGTTTCTAAATTCACCAACGGACTATTGCGTAGCGCACGAGATACGGTAGATTGCGACACGCCTGCACGGTATGCGATATCAATAGAGGTCGCTTTAGATGTCATTTTTCTGCATCGCCTTTATTATTTAGTGAGGTTTTACCGCTACAAACCAAGCTCACTGAGTAAATCGTCGGCATCATCAGCCACAATCCCTTTAACACTTGGATCGTTTATCATATCTTTAGTTTGCACCTTTGGCTTGTGTGCGGCTTTACCATGGGCCTCGATAAGTGAATCTGCATCAAATTCTTCATCCATTTCAAAATCTGCAGAGCGAATAAACTCAGTTTTATCCATTGCAAATTCAAGATAAAAAATATGATTATTTTCGGTTCTAAATGATACCCGTCTTGCCACGGCATTATCTAGGTTAGTATCTACCGATATTGTTAATTCTTTATTAATTGTTAACATTTTTGGCTGGCTTTGGCTGATCGATGTTTGTAACTCTTTGGATATTTTTCCAATAAAATCACCCAAAATTTGGTTCATCAACTCACCCATCACGTTACTGACATCGTCTGATGTATGCGAAAAAGCCAATTCAGATTCTGGCATGCCCATGTTGATCATATAGCGTCGATAAATTTCAATCGCTGCATCGGCTGAAAAGTTGATCACAACCAGGCCGGAAAAGCCACCATCAAAGATTGAAAAACAGCCTAAATCAGGTTTTAAGCGAGTCCGTGAAATACTTTGTACCATACCCGCATGGCTAACCTGGCTGGCACTCGTGCTTGATAAGACATGAGAGACCGAATGGCACAGCTTTAACAGAATGTCGTCGTTATTAACAGTGTGTGAAGAATGCATCGTTTTTATACCTTGTTATTGTTTAGACTAATCTTGCGGGTAAAACGTAAAAAAATCAAAATTAAAACAGTTGATTAGCTTGTTTAATAATCAAACACACCACAAATCTAATTAACCGCATGAAATACCTATATTTTATATTCTAGTTTGCAGATTACACAAAAATGCAAATTGTTGCTATTTGCTCACAAAATTCACCTATAACAGTTAAGTTTTCTATAAAAATGTTTATAATTCGAACACTCAATATGGATGTGAATTTTAGGGCAATAAATGATTGATTTACTGAGACGTTTAACCATTTTAAAGCGGCTGTTTATTATGCTGTTATTGGCGGCTATTGGCACGGTCGTTTTTGGCAGTTTTTCTGTAAAAGAACAATACAATCATTTAGTCGAACAAAAACAAAAAATGCTCAATGCTCAGGTCTCGTTATTAAGCCATACCCTTACGGCATTACAACGCAAGCAGCCATTATCTGACACCGATTTATTGTCGATAATCAATGAAATCAGTTTACCCGACCATGTTGGCTTACTTGTTGTTAATGAACAGCCGCAAGTGCTTATCAATAGTTTAACCCCATCGGCAATAGGATTATCGGCCGATGGGGTTACTCGCGATAATAATAAAATCAGCTTTAAGCAATTATTGGTCGATGCAAAACAAACGGTGGCTCAAGCCAGGTTTACAACAAACGAAGCCAACCGCGATTCAGCCACTATCTTAGCCGCGGGTGTTTATTTCCCAAGTCATCAGTGGACCTTGATCACTCAAGCCAGTTTAGCCGATGTCAATCACAGTATGACGGGTATTATTATTGATTACTTAATCATTATGATGGTGATTTCGGTACCTATTTTTGCCTTTTTTTTATTGCTCAATCATTCAATTACTCAACCATTAAAAGCGGCAATTCATGCCATGAACCAAATAGCTAAAGGTGAAGGCGATCTTACTCAGCGATTATCAACCCAAGGCAACGATGAAGTGGCTCAAATGGCCCATGGGTTTAATCAATTTGTGATTAAAATTGCCAACATGGTGGCCCATTTACAGCCTCTTGGACAAAACTTACACAACGAAGCAATCGATTTACTTGGCACCGTGAAGCAATCAAATCAAAGTGCTAATCAAGTCAATAATGAAACCCAAAGCGTTGCGACGGCCATTAATCAAATGCTGTCAACAAGCCAGGAAATGGCCCGTAATACTCAAGACGCAGCCCAAGGTGCAAATAATGTCAAACATCAAGCCGAGCAAAATCAGCAGTTAATGCAACAAACCGTAGAGCACACAGAGAGCTTAGTTGGCGAATTAAAACAGTCAGAAAAAGTGTCTTTAAGCTTAAGCCAGTCCTCTGCTGAAATCGGCAGTATCTTGGATGTGATTGGCAGCATTGCTGATCAAACCAACCTATTGGCACTTAATGCGGCCATTGAAGCTGCTCGAGCGGGCGAACATGGACGTGGTTTTGCTGTTGTCGCAGACGAAGTGAGAGCACTAGCCAATCGAACCCAATCATCAACAAATGAAATCAATAAAATCATCAGTCAAATTCAACAAGGGATCCAATCGGTCATCGATAGCAATGCTCATACACAGCAACAATCAGCACAACTGCAACGCAAAGCCATTCAATCTAGCGAGGCAATCGCCGAAATTCTAATGCTCATTGATAACATCAGTAATATGACCGCACAATTAGCCAGTGCGACCGAAGAGCAAGCGCTGGTAACAGAAGACATTAATCGAAACGTCACAACCATTACAGAACTGACAGAGTTATCACTTCGCGTCAATGAAATTCATGAACACGCAGCGCAGTCATTACAAACTGTCAGTCAAGACATGAGCACAACCTTAGGGCAATTCAAAATCTGAGACCATTACGCATCAATAAGTGATAACTCAGTAAGAAGTTAAAAGGGCTTAAACGAGGCGAATGACTGAATGAATAGCGTTCTGTTTCTAAGTCATGCAACGCTGTGTAAGCCCTTTTAACACTCGCCACTTATTAATACGCAATGGTATATCTTCATTTATACCTGATAAACATGTATTACACTGTGGTATGCGTGTTTGTTCAGAGCATGACTTTTAGCCATGTACACTTTAAGGTATATTAAGTGCTTCTGATTGAATACCGTCGTATTTCATATTTGCTTTAAGCACTGCGCCCGTCATGGTTAATGGCGTAAATACCTGAAATATTACATTAAATGAGTATTTAGTTGTCATTCATTATTGAGTATTTTCTCTATGTATCAAAAAACGGTAACCATTAGCGCACCTCATGGTATTCACACTCGCCCAGCAGCATTGTTAGTTAAAGAAGCCAAAACATTTACATGCGACGTAATGGTAGAGTGCAATGGTAAACAAGCAAGTGCGAAAAGTTTATTTAAATTACAGACATTAGGGTTATATCAAGGCGTGTCGGTTACCGTATTTGCTACAGGAGAGCAAGCACAAGCGGCTGTCGATAAAATTGCCACCTTGCTGAACACCCTCACATAACAGGAACGTTTATGTCATTCAATGGAGTTGTAGTTTCTGCAGGCATTGCATTTGGCAAGGCATTAATCATGACCTCGCAAACGCCGCCATTGGATTTTAAACTGCTCAGTGCAGAACAAATCAAGCAACAGCAGCAACAATTAACCCATGGCATTGAACTGCTTATTCATCATTTACAACATTGCCAGCGTCATTTGTGTCAAGAATGTGATAATTTTCAGCTAATCGACGCCGATATCATGCTGCTCGAAGATGACGGTCTTCAACAACAATTACATCAACATATTGAGCAATTTAAAGTGAGTGCGGCGGTGGCGATTGATAGAATTTTCAATCAACAAGCCGCTGAATTAGCCTCGTTAGACGATCCTTATCTTGCCAATCGCAGTGGCGACATATTGTGTTTATCAAAACGTTTAATCAGTGCCCTGCATGGGCATTTACAATCTGACTTGTCGACCCTAACCGACGACACCATTTTATTAGCTGACGACTTAACGCCTGCAGAATTTGCCATTTTACCGCTTAAACACATCAAAGGCATTGTATTAGAGTCCGGTGGACTCACCAGCCACACCGCCATTTTAGCTCGAGCTGCTGGTATCCCTGCACTACTCAACTATCCATTTTCTAAACGTCTGGTGCCAATTAGTGACGGCGAGCAATTAGTACTCGACGGAATGACAGGCGAACTGCACATTGCTCCTTGTGAAGAATTGTTTGCCAAGCTTAAACAAAAACACATACAAGAGTTGCAACGACGCCAAGCGTTGACCGCCTACAAAGATAAACCAAGCATCACCATAGATGGCCACCATGTCACGTTACTAGCCAACGTCGGTAATTTAAGTGAGATTTCACATGCAACTGATGTGGGGGCTCAAGGTATTGGTTTATTTAGAACCGAATTTTTACTAATGAACGCCAAAGCATTACCCAATGAGCAGCAACAATACAAGCTGTATTGCGATGCGTTACACAGTTTACATGGACAAATATTATCCATCAGAACCTTTGATATCGGTGCCGATAAAGAAATTCCCTGCCTTGAGCAAACTCATGAAGACAACCCCGCGATGGGCATTCGTGGCATTCGCTATAGCTTGGCTCACCCAAATACCTTTATCACCCAAGTTAAGGCTATTCTTCGCGCGGCTAATCATGGTCCCATCAGATTGATGTTTCCCATGGTGAGCCAAATAGAAGAACTTGAAGGCGCCCTAGCATTAATTGAGCAAGCCAAAGCACAATTAATTGAGCAAGAAAAAGGCTTTGGCGAGTTGATGTTAGGCATTGTGGTAGAAACGCCAGCAGCAGTGTTGAACCTTCCTAGCATGTTGCCATTGCTTGATTTTGTCAGTATTGGTACAAATGATTTAACCCAATATACTTTAGCTGCTGACCGCACGAATCCAAATTTAGCCAAACAATATCCCGCGCTATCTCCTGCGGTGATTCAATTAATATTGATGACCATCACTTATTGTAAACAGGCTAATGTTAACGTTTCTTTGTGTGGTGAACTGGGTAGCGATCCACAAGTATTGGGATTATTAGTCGGTTTAGGTTTAGACGAGATCAGTATTAACCCGACCCATTTACTCGAGGTGAAAGCAGCCCTCGTCAATGGGCGTTATCAAGATTTTGTCAAACATGCACACACCATTACAACATTAACGCGGATTGAAGATATCTGTTTAGCCATTAGTGCGGTTAACGACAATTAAAGCTGGTAAATTTAGCAGGGCGCTTTACAATTAAACACATAAAAATATTAATAAAAGGGGCTTTTTCTTATGGGATTTTTAAGCCGCATTCGACGACTCATTTCTGGCCAGCCACAACTGTCTGGCGGAATAGCTATTTTAGCGCCTGTATCGGGTGAAATAGTAGCTATTGAAAAAGTACCAGATGTCGTTTTTGCAGAAAAAATTGTCGGCGATGGCATTGCTATCGATCCTAAAGGCGAATTTATCGTTGCGCCAATTGATGGCACCATCGGCAAAATTTTTGAAACAAATCACGCCTTCAGTATTGAGTCTCCACAGGGCCTAGAGCTGTTTGTTCACTTTGGGGTTGGCACGGTTGAACTTAGAGGAAATGGCTTTAAACGTTTAGCCGAAGAAGGCCAACAAGTTAAAGCTGGCCAACCTATTTTGTCGTTTGACTTGGCTTTTTTACGTGACAACGTAGAAAGTTTATTAACGCCTGTCGTGCTGGCAAACATGGAAGATGTGACTAAATTAGACAAAGCCCAAGGTTCAGTCATCGCCGGCAAAGATGTTATTTTTACGGTGCAAATGTAACGCGACTGTCTGCTGCTAAGATGCAAGCGAGCTTAGCTTGCATCTTATGAATTCTATTCAAAACACGCCATTACCCTTGTCCAAGGCGCGACTCAATGCCACAATGATCTTATAAATTTGATTTGCTGCCCTCTCACATATTATCAGCAGAGTCAGTGTAGCGGTCTTGTTCCCCTTGTTCACATCAACCGATAAAAAAGGAGCGCTCCTTTGACGTTATACGGCATTAAAAATTGCGATACCGTTCGTAAAGCACGCAAATGGTTAGAAGCAGAAAAAATTGATTACACTTTTCATGATTTTCGTGAGGATGGCCTAACAACTGACATGGTTAATCAATGGGTTAGCACAGTGGGTTGGGAAGTATTATTTAATAAACGCAGCACAAGTTTTCGCAGCCTAAACGACGCCGACAAAGCCGATATAACACAAGACAAAGCCATTGCTCTTATGGTTGAGCATCCAACGTTAATTAAACGTCCGGTCTTGGTTAAACAAAACAACATCCTAATCGGTTTTAAAGCTGAACAATACCAAGCGTGGTTTGCGTAATGACGAATGAAGTAATTGAATTAACAAAAGAGCTCATCTCCCGCCCATCGGTCACACCACTCGATGAAGGCTGCCAAACATTAATGGCTAACCGCTTAGCAGCTATTGGTTTTGATATTGAACCTATGGTTTTTGAAGATACCACCAACATGTGGGCCAGACGCGGAAAGGGTCAACCAGTATTTTGTTTTGCAGGTCATACCGATGTCGTGCCAACGGGCGACTTAAATCGTTGGCATACCCCCCCTTTTGAACCCACGATAATTGATGATTATATTCATGGTCGCGGCGCAGCCGACATGAAAGGCTCATTAGCCGCCATGATTGTTGCCACCGAGCGCTTTGTTGCAAAACATCCCGATCATAATGGTTCAATTGCTTACCTCATCACCAGTGATGAAGAAGGTCCATTTATCAACGGTACCACGCGTGTTATCGACACCCTAGAAGAGCGAAATGAAAAAATCACTTGGGCGTTAGTCGGCGAGCCATCTTCAACACATAAACTCGGTGATGTTGTTAAAAATGGTCGTCGTGGTAGCTTAACCGGCCACCTAACCGTGAATGGAATTCAAGGTCATGTAGCTTACCCTCACCTTGCAGACAACCCTATTCACAAAGCATCACCTGCGTTAGCTGAATTGGCGCAAATGCATTGGGACAATGGTAACGAGTTTTTCCCGCCGACCAGTTTTCAAATTGCCAACATTAATGGTGGCACAGGCGCATCGAACGTGATCCCAGGGGATCTTAAGGTGATGTTTAACTTCCGTTACTCAACAGAAGTAACCGCAGAAGAGTTAATCAGTCGCGTGGTCAACATTCTCGATGCGCACGGACTCGATTACGATATTGATTGGGTTTTTAACGGCTTACCCTTTTTAACTGGCGACGGCCCACTGCTTGATGCAACCCGTGACGCAATTCGTGAAGTCACAGGCTATGATACCGATCCGCAAACCTCAGGCGGAACATCAGATGGACGCTTTATTGCTCCTACTGGCGCACAAGTGATTGAACTGGGCCCAGTGAATGCCACCATCCATAAAGTGAATGAATGCGTTAAAGTGTCCGATCTTGAAGTATTAGCCAATTGCTATGAGCGTATTTTGGAAAAACTATTGTGCAATTAACATCGCAGCTCATTGTGGATATTCCTAGGCACCAACAAAAACTGTATGGCTTAGACGCCCATCATTTGATGCCTGTTGGGGAGTTTTTACTTGAGCCGCGCACCGCTGCGGCATTTGCCGAGATGCAATTTGCCGCAGCAAAAAATGGATTCGACTTACAAATATGTTCAGCTTATCGCCCCTTTGAGCGGCAAGTGCATATTTGGAATGCTAAAGCATCGGGCAAACGATCTTTATTAGATATTGAGTCAAACCCCATCGATTTTGCCTCGCTAAATGAACAACAACTTATCGACACTATTTTGATTTGGTCCGCCTTACCTGGCGCATCAAGGCATCATTGGGGCACAGATATCGATGTATACGATGCCAAACACATAAGTAAACAGTCGCTGCAATTAGTCAGTGCAGAATACCAAGCAAACGGCCCCTGTTTTGCCCTGCACCAATGGCTCACTCATCACGCGCAGCAATATGGTTTTTATTTTCCTTATCAAGCACAAAAAAGTGGTGTCAGCCCAGAACCATGGCATTTAAGCTACTTCCCTGTCGCCACAGATTACCTAAGTCAGTTTCGGGTCGATGAATTAGCAAAAGTGTTGTCTCAGGCGCAAATATCATTACAATCGCCGCTAATTGAACGATTAACCGAATTAGTTAATCAGTATGTTTTTTATGTCGCGCCTTCTCCGGCTTAACGCCCGCGTGTCACCTAGATAAATGAGCCAACAGCTATGTCAACCATATTACCCAGTATCATTATTGACCAACACCCGCTGCATTATATTGATAAAGGCAGTGGCCCTGTGGTGGTGTTTTGTCACGGTTTATTAGCCAATGGCCACATGTGGCAAGCACAAATAGAGGCGTTATCTACACAGTATCGTTGCATTGCAATCGATTTTTGGGGGCACGGACAAAGCCAAAGCATCCCCGCCGAGTGCAACAATTTACAAGATGTCGCCAAACACGTATTGCAGTTACTCGATGCACTTGCAATTGATAATATCGCTGTCATTGGCCACGGCAGTGGTGGAGCTGTGGCTGCCGAAATGGTATTAATGGCCCCCACACGCGTACATGCTTTAGTCATGCTAAACAGTTTTGTGGGGTTTGAGCCACAAGTTAACTGTATAAAATATCAAGGTTTTATGGCAAAAGTGGCTAATGAACAAACCATATCAGATGAGCTCGCGACAAGCATAACTGAACTATTTTTTAGTAAAAATGCCAAAGAACTTAGCCAGCAAAACCAACCATTAACTCTAGCGATAGCGGCATTTCACCAGCAACTAAGCCACATCAGTACTCAACAAATCGCCCCTTTACTGAAATTCGCCAATATGGCAATTTTTAAACGTGACACATTAGAGTTTGTCGAGACATTAACCTTGCCGACATTAGTCGCGGTGGGTCTTGATGGCCATTTGCGCACCGCATTAGAAAGCTATTTAATGCACGACAGCATAGATGGCAGTCAATTACTGCATATTGAACAAGCAGGCCATTTAGCCAATATAGAAAAAGCCGATTTGTTCAACCAGCATGTTATTGAATTTCTGAATAAAGTGAATTTTACTTAATCAAGTAAAAGGATAGACCAGATCTTGTCACATTACTGATATACTCGTCATTTTATAACATCATGTCAGTCAATATTGATCGACATCTTACAGAATAATCCGGGCGCCAATGAAACTTCTAAAATCATTATTTGACAATAATCGCCGTTGGGCTGAGCGGATCAACAAAGAAGATCCAACGTTTTTTGAGCAACTAGCAAAACAACAAAATCCCGAGTATTTGTGGATTGGTTGCTCCGACAGTCGAGTCCCTTCAAACCAAATCATTGACCTATTACCTGGCGAAGTGTTTGTGCACCGTAATATCGCGAACATGGTTATTCACACCGATTTAAACTGTTTGTCTGTGCTGCAATATGCTGTCGATGTGTTGAAAGTGAAACACATTATGGTCGTTGGCCATTATGGCTGTGGTGGTGTGCGCGCAGCAATGGGCACCCAGCGTTTCGGGTTAATTGATAACTGGCTTGGTCACCTACGTGATATTCACCGTATACATCATGCCGATCTTGAGTCGATGACAGAACAACAGCGATTTGACCGTTTATGCGAATTAAACGTCATGGAACAAGTCTCTAATGTGGTATCAACTAACATTATTCAAGAAGCATGGGACCGCGGCCAAGACGTGGCCATTCATGGCTGGATTTACGGCATCAATAATGGTTTGTTAACTGATTTAGACGTGACAATTGACCGAGTACACGGGCGTAACATTCCTTAACTCAGTCATCACCTTATCTCCTCGCAATGGCCTGCATTACCACTTAACCTTCTTTGTTAATGTGCAGGCCTTTGATTAGCAAATACTCTAATGGTGTTAGCCTATTCAGAAATCAGCGTTCACAACTCTCCCCCCCCCAATTTAACCTAAACTCTGGATGATTGATGCATTGATAATTTAACAATAATCAATACGTTATAATATTTAATTAATCATTGATGGCTCAGCGATAATGTAAAGGGCTTAATGAAACGAGTAACAAAAAAGATGATAAAAGGCTATTTGAAAGGGTTTATTATCTAAGGCTCAGGCTATTTATTAACAATGATAATAATAAAGATGCAGATTTAAATATTACCTTGTATATAATGGCTTCTCTGGCGTAATCAAGGCACTGGCACCTAAGTGCGATTAACGCATAACCTATTAAATTATTGAGGATAAATGTTTATCTTCGATGTGTGATGTCTTCAACCAGTAGGGCGAATGTAATGAACGTAACTCTCATCATCCCAGCACGATATGGCTCAAGCCGTTTTCCTGGCAAGCCACTTGCCCTTATTGCAGGTAAACCAATGATCCAGCGCGTATACGAACGTGCAGCACTGGCAACAGGAATAGACAATATATACGTTGCCACCGATGACGACAGAATAAAAAACACCGTCGAAGGATTTGGCGGTAAAGCGGTAATGACAGATCCAGACGCCGCCTCGGGTACAGACCGCATTAACGATGCCATTGAACGTTTAGGCTTAAGTGATGATGACCTCGTCATTAATTTACAGGGCGATCAACCCTTAATAGACCCAAGTGCTATAGAGCAGATGGTGAGTTTATTTCAACAGCATCCAGGTGAGTTTGAAATGGCGACATTAGGCTTTCAAATTACCGAAGAAAAAGAATTAGACGATCCCATGCACGTAAAAGTGGTGTTTGATAACAACCATAATGCACTGTACTTCTCCCGTGCTCGCATTCCATTTGGCCGAGATATCAAAGAGTACCCGGTTTACAAACACATTGGGGTTTACGCTTATACCAAACGTTTTATTAATACCTTTGCTAAGTTACCGTTAGGTAGATTGGAAGATATTGAAAAATTAGAGCAATTACGCGCATTAGAAAACGGCTATAAAATTAAAGTCGTAATAAGCAAATACAACGCACCAGAAGTCGATGTACCTAGCGATATTGATAAATGCGAACGCATTTTAGCAGCAAACTAAAGCCTATCATCCCGTAACTAACTATAATAAGGTGGTGTTAATTCACCACCACTGGGGAGCAACACATGAGCTTAGAAGGCTATGAAGTCTGGCTGATCATCATTTTAGTATTGGGCGTTATTGCCAGCAATATCGCCGTGCTAAAGTATTCAGCTAAATTTAAAATGCCACAATTTGGTGATCCTAAAGAGCATAAAGGCAAACCAACAGCAAATGATGAAGATAAAGTCGCAACCAATCACCATTCAAGCGAGACAGATAAAAACGATAATAAGCCCAATCGTTAACTTAACGCGTAAAAAAACGCTAGTCATTAACAATGACTAGCGTTTTTTATTAGATACCGTGTTTATTCGTTATCAAGTGCCACTTTAGGTGAAGAGGCATTAGGCCACGCATTAATTACCGCTTTCACTAACGAGGCCAACGGAATCGCAAAAAAGACTCCCCATACGCCCCATAATCCGCCAAAAACTAACACAGCTGCAATAATGACCACTGGGTGTAAATCCACAGCGTCTGAAAACAATATTGGCACTAACACGTTGCCATCTAATGCCTGAATAATGCCGTAACCTAGCATTAAATAACCAAATTCAGCACTAAAACCCCACTGAAAAAAGGCCACTAATGCAATCGGCAATGTCACCAAAGTGGCACCAACGTATGGTATCAACACAGACAAGCCTGTTAGTACCCCTAACAAAGCCGAATAACGTAGCCCCATCACAGCAAAAAAGATATAGCTCACCACACCAACGATTACAATTTCAATCACTTTACCGCGAATGTAATTAAATATTTGTTGGTCCATCTCAAACCATACTGTTCTGGCAAGATCACGATTTGCAGGGAAAAAACGTTTACTGCCTTTCATTAACTGATCTTTATCTTTTAGAAAGAAAAATACCAACAATGGCACTAAAATAGCGTACACCATTAACACCAATAATGACGCAGAATAACCTAACAACTGCTTGCCTAAATCTAACAAGTGCTGAGTATCAAGCATCTTGTTCACTTCTTCCATCATTGAGTCCAATTGCGAAGCGCTGACAAATTGCGGATATTCCGCACTAAACTCTCTAACAATAAGCATGCCCTTGTCTATCATTGTCGGTAAGTCAGTGACTAATGACACCCCCTGGCGCCAAATACTGGGCACTAATCCCAACATTAAAATCAACATTACACCGAGAAATACCACCAACACGATCGTGGCCGCAGCCGTGCGACTAATCCCTAGTCGAGACATTTGCGCAACAGGCCACTCAAGTAAAAATGCTAACACTAGCGCCACTAATAGCGGCGCTAACAATCCAGCACCAAAGTACAACGCAAGCCCAATACCGATAATAATAAACATCAAGGTAATGGCCTGGGGATCGCTAAAACGGGTTTTGTACCACTCTGTTAAAAATGCCAGCATTGAACAACCTTTATATAAAAAACACTAATTAGTTTGTTTTGGTAATTATCATAGACAAACAATGCGACTCATCTTTGATGATTTCAATACCAAAACCCATTTTTTTCATTAATAAGGGAACATCTCGACGTGAACCGTGGTCAGATAAAAGGACATGTAAGGTTTCACCCACTTGTAGCTCCTTAAGTAAAAGTTTCACTTTAACTAAAGGATACGGGCAAGAATACGGTGTTAAATCAATAAAAATCATTATGAGCTTGCTTTAATCATTCTAGGCCTATTATCCTAGCTTGAACAACAAACCACAAGCGATGTTGCAAAACCAACTTGTGCGTTAAGCCAAGAACTTACGACTCATTTAGCATTATAGGTTTCGCTTGCGTAAATTATCATTATCAGCCTTTTCAAAAGCATTAACAGCTACAGCCATTAGTATTGTCTTTGCTGGCAGTATTGCCCACAGCTTCGCCAACAATGATCTTCCCGATCTGGGCACCGCAGCAGTCAACACATTCAGTTTAGAAAAAGAAAGCGTTTACGGTGATGCCTACATGCGAGTGATTCGCTCATCTGCACCCGTACTTAATGATCCAGTATTAACCCAATATTTATCTGAGCTTGGTAACAAACTCGTGGCCAACGCGACTGGAGTAAAAACCCCCTTTTATTTCTTTTTACTGCGTAATGATGAAATCAACGCATTTGCTTTTTTCGGTGGCCATGTTGGGGTGCATACTGGGTTATTTTTAAATGCCGAAAATGAAAGTGAGTTAGCCTCTGTACTCGCCCACGAAGTCACTCACGTAACCCAGCGACATTTAGCGCGCTCACTTGAAGCACAACAAAAAAGTTCAACAGCCACCATTGCAGGTATGTTAGGTGCGATTTTACTCACTATTGCTGCGCCACAAGCAGGTATGGCAGCATTAGCAACAACACAAGCACTATCAACCCAATCAAAAATTAACTATACCCGCTTGCATGAAAAAGAGGCCGACCGCATAGGTATGCAAATATTGGTTGATGCCGGTTTTGATCCCAATGCCGCAGCGACATTTTTTGGCCAACTTGCAGCGCGTTATCGTTTTTCGACAACCCCGCCACAAATGTTGTTGACTCACCCATTGCCAGAATCTCGAATTACCGAAGCCCGCAACCGAGCCGCGCAATACCCTAAGCGTATTGTACCCGACAGTTTAAACTATCAATTAGCTAAAGCGCGTATTCAAGTGCGTTTTTCAAATTACAGCGACGATGGTGCATTGTCATTATTTGAGCAGCAGTTAAAGAAGAATAACTACACCTTTGAAGACGCAGCACTATACGGTAAAGCCTTGGCCTTATTTCGTTTAGAAAAATTTGCTCAAGCTGAAGCCATCATAGATACCCTGCTAAAAAAAGATGATAATAATTTATTTTATCTCGACACTAAAACCGACCTATTAGCCCAAAAGAAAGACTATGCATCTGCCATTGCTTTACTCGAAGGGCAACGTAAATTAAAGCCAACATCGCAAGTGATTAATACCAACTTGGCACATATTTATGTCGAAGCCGATCAAGCTTTAAAAGCCATCCCACTGCTTGAAGAGCTCATTTTTTTCGACAAGCAAAACATGTTGCCATATCAAATAATGGCCGATGCATATCGCAAGCTTGATAACAAAGCGCTCGAATATTACAGCAATGCTGAAATTATGGCGCTAACGGCTAACTATCAAGGCGCAATCGATCAATTAAACTATGCCTATCGTTATTCTGAAGGACAAACTTTACAACTGGCACGTATAGAGGCGAGGATCCGTCAGTTTAGACAAGCAGACAGGGATCTTGAACAGTTCAAGTAATCATAACGCAGTAACGTTAGTCGTAAATATTTGATAGAATAATGGCAAACTGATTGTTTGCCATTTTTTATGACGGAAGTTGCCCATGACAAAAACTAAAACAACGATTTTCCATAATCCGCGCTGTTCTAAAAGCCGTGAGACCCTTGCATTACTTGAGGCAAATGGCGCAGACATTACTGTCGTTGAATACTTAAAACAGCCGCCTAGTGTCGCAGAAATTCGTACAATATTATCTTTACTCGGTCTCTCTGCCCGTCAAATAATGCGCACAAAAGAAGATGAATACAAAGCCCAGCATTTAGATGATACAACACTCACAGAAGAACAACTTATCGCCTCGATGGTGGCTACACCTAAATTAATTGAACGTCCAATCGTACTGGCTAATAACAAAGCAGCCATTGGCCGTCCGCCCGAAAATGTCCTGACCATTCTTTAACGAGTAACATAATGACTTCACAGACCTTGTTTCAATTAAGCCGTATTGGTTATCTTGCGCTACTCCTACTGCTAAGTGGTTGGTTTATCCAACAAGGTATTAATGGAACTTATTCGCTAGGGTTCAGTTTAATTTGGATTATACCTTTACTGTTTCCCCTTAAAGGTATTCTTACTGGTAATCCGTACACCTATGCCTGGGCTAGCTTTATTTTATGTGTATATTTACTCCATGGTTTAACACTGGCATACATCACTACAGACGCGTTTGTCTTTGCACTCATTGAATCAGTATTGATTTGTATTTTATTGGTGACCTTCCCGTTTTATGCCCGCAAACGCGGCCGCGAATTGGGCCTAGGATTAAAGAAAAAATCTGAACAGAATAGTTAACCTGAGCTCGGGATAATAAATGCCTTTCAAACAGTCCTTTGCCCTGCTCACTGCGTTGAATCGACTTACAATAGGCTAGCTATTGACGCGTCAATTCGCCTTGTTAGCAGAACAAAAGACAAGCTTGAAAATGAGAAAGGGTAACATGTTGATTTTAAATAGTATAAGTTCATCCCTTATCCCGAGCTCAGGTTAGTTAAACTTGATTGTGATCATTTAATAAAAAACGCCAAATGAATTCATTTGGCGTTTTTTATTGTCATTTACTATCCATGACTGCGTGTTCGCGACATGGATAAGCGTGATTTATAGCCTAAGCATTTCTTTAATGAACGGAATCGTTAGTTTACGCTGATGCACCATGGATGCTTTATCAAGCTTATCGAGCACATCAAATAAGGTACGTAAATCACGTGCCATACGAGTAAGCAAAAAACGCCCGACGTCATCAGATAACTGCAAGCCACGCATTGCTGCACGGCGTTGTAATGCAGCCAGTTTCTCATCGTCTGCCATTGGTTGAAGTTGGTAAATTAAGCCCCATTGCATCCGCGAGACTAAATCTGGTAGTGAAAACCCCGCCTCAGATGGCGATGCATTACCACTGACAATCAAACGGCAATCTTGCTGCTCTGCAATACGATTATACAGATGAAATATCGCTTCCTCCCACACCGGATGCCCAGCAATAGCTTCAACATCGTCAATGCAGATGAGTTCTAAAGATTCAAGCCCTTCAAACAATGCTGGTGAAATACTGGCATGGATCCCAAGCGGAATATAAAGTGTGCGGCGTTCTAAATCATTTGCATGGGCGCAAGCTGCATGCATTAAATGAGTTCGGCCTGACTTTTCTGGACCATATACATACAAAGAAGACGATAATTTACCTTCTGCGCTAGCCTGAAGCTTCTGGATCAGCTCATCATTACCCGAAGCAGGATAATAACTTTGAAAGGTTTCATCGTCGGGTAAATAAACGGGCAAAGATAATTGTCTTGGTGAGTTTTGTGTCACTCAGATAGGTCTCAACATCAAAAACGAACTAGGGTTATTATACATGTAAGCGCCCTGTATTCACAGAGCGCTAGTTTCGCCGTGTTATTGGCCCAACCATTGATACATTAACTGTGGTTGCGAAGCCTCTGATTTTTGTTGATAAAATGAGTCTACACTGCCCATAGTGTCTAATTTTGATAATCGACTATCAATATCAAGTAAGCGCTGTAAATCATCCACATTACTATATAACTCAAGGTTAAAGGTTGCTGTGCTTCCTTTAAATGAGTGCAAACGGATTGACTTAATGGCGCTAAGTTGGCGTAAATACGCTTCTATATTCACCATTTGACTCATGGTATTTAACCCAGAAAAACTGACTTCTGTGGCCACATTACTGCCTGTTGATGCTATTGCATATTGGCTAATATGGTAATCGGCTAAAATACTCATCATACGTTTTACCGCTTGTTGATTATCTGTTGCCTCACCTTGCTGAGCAACCAATGGTTGTAACACACCATTTGTTCTGGTCTTATTAAACAATTTAATCGAAAACATGACCCGGTTGCCTAAGTTTTCAATATTGGCAATGGCAAAATAATCAGACTGGTAACGAGCTGACGCAACAAATACTACATCGGTAAAGCCACCGCGCACATCATTGACCGTTACCCCCATAACATCATCAAGATCCATAATAGGCAACATTATCGGAATACCTTTATTGGCAGACTCTTGATTTAAATCATCACGGATATCAGACAATGACGCATCAGCTAAAATGCTTGGCTCTGCGTTTTCATCTACGGTTAACCACATGAGGGTAAGTGGGCGTTGGCTTCCCCAAACGGGTAAGCCTGCTTCACGCAATTTGGCTACGACGCGCTGATGATCGAAGCTGGCTTTTAACATTAACTCGCCATTTTGCTCAAAATAACCATACTGAGTCAAAATCACTTCAGGATCGTTTATCTGTGCCTTAATCAAGGGATTTAATACCACACTTGGGCTGCCAGAGTTCTTTAAAAATACAGCCGCTAACGCTTCTTTCAGGGCATTATTTTTAACATCGTTTGCACGTGAACTCACCGCAATATCGGCCTCTTCAAGCTTGCTGACTTCAGCGGCCTGCACAAGGGCAATTGAGGTTAATGCAACTAAAGGTAACACAATGAGATTAATTAGTTTTTTAAGCATCTGATAACATAAACGCAGCAAATAAAAGTGACGAAATTATATCATAATAAAAAATGGATAACGAAAACTCTTTTTACAACAGATAAGCATCCTAGTCATTTTGACCAAGTATTGTAGCGATATCAAATAACTATAATCGCAACACAAGTCTAATACAGATTATGAAAACATAAGCATTTATGTGACAATTCGCGCCGTTTAATCAGACGCTCACTTCTAGGGCTTGTTGATCTATGCTGCTTGAATGTTATTCGAGTTAACAATGTTTAGGCCAAGGGAATGGATTGGTGCTTACTCCTATCAGCTACTCGTTATTCCGAAGCATCATTCAATAAAGCGTAAAATAGTGAACGTTTTTAGCCGCCCCCTTCGGCAACGGTTGATGGCCAGTTTTACGGCATTATCGACTTTTTATGTAACATAATAATACCTCAACGTTTTGCCGCGCAGTTATATATGTGACTAATGGCCAACAATTGGCTGTAAAAAACCTTGAAAGGTCAACCGGCCCAAGATAATTATGGAGAAAAATATGAAACGCGTGTTAATTCCGCTACAAGGCGCACAAATGTTATTTGTCGCTTTTGGCGCGCTGGTGTTAATGCCATTATTAACTGGCCTAGATACCAGTGTTGCCCTATTTACAGCAGGTTTCGGTACCCTTCTGTTCCAACTGGTGACTAAACGCCAAGTTCCTATATTTCTAGCATCATCTTTTGCCTTTATTGCGCCCATATTATACGGGGTGCAAACATGGGGGGTCCCAGCCACTATGGGTGGATTAATGGCTGCGGGTCTGGTCTACATGTTACTGGGTTTATCGGTCAAATTACGTGGCACAGGCTTTATCCATAAACTATTACCGCCAGTCGTGGTTGGCCCAGTGATTATGATTATTGGCTTAGGTTTAGCGCCAGTTGCTGTGAATATGGCGCTGGGAAAAAGTGGCGATGGCAGCATAGTAATTGTGGCGCAAAATACCGCGTTGATGATTTCACTCACCGCATTAATCACCACAGTATTGGTTGCGATATTTGCTAAGGGTTTAGTGCGTTTAATGCCCATACTCGCCGGGATTTTAGTTGGTTATGCTGCAAGTTTAGCCTTTGGCATTGTTGACTTTACTCCTGTCACTCAAGCCGCTTGGCTAGCAATGCCCAATTTTGTTGCCCCAGAATTTAATTGGCACGCCATTTTATTCATGATCCCTGTGGCCATTGCCCCTGCGGTCGAACATATTGGCGATATTCTTGCGATATCCAATGTCACAGGCAAAGATTACCTTAAAAAACCGGGCTTGCATCGCACCTTAACCGGCGACGGTATCGCCACCATTGCCGCATCGGCATTGGGTGGTCCACCAAACACCACATACAGCGAAGTCACAGGCGCGGTGACCTTAACCAAAAGCTTTGACCCGCGCATTATGACCTGGACCGCTATCACCGCGATAACATTAGCCTTTGTTGGTAAACTTGGTGCATTAATGCAAACCATACCAGTACCGGTCATGGGCGGTATCATGTGCTTATTATTTGGGTCGATTGCTGCTGTTGGTTTAAATACACTCATTCGGCATCAAGTGGATTTATCTGAACCACGCAATCTAAGTATTGTTGGTGTCACGTTAGTCTTTGGTATTGGCGGCATGGCCTTTGGAATTGGTTCGTTTAGCTTAACGGGCATCAGCTTGTGCGGTATTGTTGCCATTATAATGAACTTAATTTTACCAGTGACAGCAACCCAGCATAAAGAATAAGCTTCGTGATTGAGTGATGTTGTCCAATAAAAAAGCCCCAAAGCAAATGCTGTTGGGGCTTTTTATGAGTCATTTACTCTATTTTACTCTGCTGATTCTGCTTTACGAAACTTGTCTGCAGTCGCTTTAATGATAGGCTGAAGCTCACCTTTTTGGTACATTTCAGTGATGATGTCACACCCACCAATCAACTCACCTTCAACCCACAATTGTGGGAACGTTGGCCAGTTAGCATATTTTGGTAATTCAGCACGGATATCTGGGTGCTGTAAAATATCAACGAATGCAAATTGTTCACCACAGTTGATCATCACTTGAGCAACCTGAGATGAAAATCCACAGCTTGGTAATTTAGGTGACCCTTTCATGTACACAATAATCGGGTTTTCGCTAATTTGCTGTTTAATCTTTTCTACAGTTTCCATTTGATTTCCTAAGTACGACGTCTATACACAGTTAACCTATTGTACGACACCTAAACAAATAACAAAATGCTACGATTTGTAAGGTTAATCGAAAAACAACCAAATCAATGTGTCCCAGTTCGATAATTCCCTAAACAATGATTCACATCACAAAAATAATCAGTACAATAGCAGTAGAGCAATGTTACCTGATTGGTAAACAAAAACGATAACCTGAATCCATGGAGAGATACTAATGGCTTTCGAACTACCAGCATTACCTTATGCAAAGAACGCACTTGAACCGCACATTTCACAAGAAACTATCGAATTCCATTATGGTAAACACCACAACACTTATGTGGTAAAACTAAATGGTTTAGTTGAAGGAACTGAATTTGCTGGCAAGACCCTTGAAGAAGTTGTTAAAACTTCAACAGGCGGCATGTTCAACAACGCAGCTCAAGTTTGGAACCACACTTTTTACTGGAACTGTTTAGCACCAAACGCTGGCGGCGAAGCAACTGGTGCTATCGCTGCTGCTATCAACGCTTCTTTCGGTTCTTTCGAAGAATTCAAAGCTAAGTTTACAGATTCTGCGGTAAACAACTTCGGTAGCGCGTGGACCTGGTTAGTGAAAAAAGCTGACGGTTCTTTAGCTATCGTTAACACTAGCAATGCAGCAACTCCGTTAACTGACGACACAGTGACACCACTATTAACAGTAGACGTGTGGGAACATGCTTACTATGTTGATTACCGTAACGCTCGTCCAGAGTACCTAGCGCATTTCTGGCAACTTGTTAACTGGGAATTTGTTAACAAAAACTTTGCTGCCTAATTGCATCGTTAAACACATACATTAAGGAGCCTTTTGGCTCCTTTTTTATATTTCCAATCACCTTAAAGTACGACAAATCTCCTGCTTGTATTTTTGCAACTATTGCAAATGCTACTGTTTGTCATTGTTTTTATTTAATTTATTTTATAATAAAACTTAGCTAACTCCTTTAGCCTGTCCTACACTTTAGTCGTAAAGCCTATTTTATCGACAATACAGTTTACACATTCACGCATTCATTACGGGGTAATGATGTCAACTGTTGAGTAAGACAACGGCATGCTTTTAGGGGGTTATTATGGGCATTTTCGAGCATTATCAAAAACGTTATGAAAAAAAACTCGACGAGGAATATACGTTAGAGCAGTTTCTTGATATCTGTAAACAAGACAAAAGTGCTTATGTGTCTGCTGCAGAGCGCTTATTAATGGCCATTGGCGAAGCCAAAATGGTCGACACCGCCAAAAACCCTGTATTAAGCCGCATTTTTTCAAATCGTTTAATCGCCAGTTATCCTGCGTTTAAAGATTTTTTTGGTATGGAAGATGCCATAGAGCAAATCGTGGCTTATTTAAAACACTCGGCCCAAGGTTTGGAAGAATCTAAACAAATTTTATACTTACTTGGCCCTGTGGGAGGCGGTAAGTCATCGCTAGCTGAGAAATTAAAATCATTAATGCAGCAAGTACCAATCTATATATTAAGTGCTGATGGTATGCGCAGTCCGGTTAATGATCATCCTTTTTGCTTATTTGATCCTGAAGAAGACAGCAAGCTGTTGCAAAGTGAATACGGCATTCCACCTCGCTACCTTAAAACCATTATGTCACCTTGGGCGGTTAAACGCTTGCATCAATACGGGGGTGACATCTCAAAATTTAGGGTGGTTAAGGTATACCCATCGGTATTAGATCAAATTGGTATTGCAAAAACAGAACCTGGGGATGAAAACAATCAGGACATTTCAGCCCTTGTTGGTAAAGTGGACATTCGACAACTTGAGCATTTTTCGCAAGATGATGCCGATGCTTATGCCTATTCAGGCGCCCTTTGTCGTGCCAATCAAGGCTTAATGGAGTTTGTGGAGATGTTTAAGGCGCCCATTAAGGTGCTCCACCCATTATTAACCGCCACTCAAGAAGGTAACTATAACGGTACCGAGGGCTTATCTGCCCTACCGTATAACGGCATTATTCTTGCTCACTCGAACGAGTCAGAATGGTCAACCTTTAGAAATAACAAAAACAACGAAGCGTTTTTAGACCGGGTATACATTGTTAAAGTGCCTTATTGCTTGCGCGTTTCAGAAGAAATGGCCATTTATCAAAAACTGTTGGCAAACTCTGAACTGTCAATGGCCCCCTGTGCCCCAGGTACCTTAGAAACATTAGCGCAGTTTAGTGTGTTATCACGTTTAAAGGCCCCAGATAACTCATCCATTTATTCTAAAATGCGTGTCTATAATGGTGAAAGCCTAAAAGACACAGACCCCAAAGCAAAATCATATCAAGAATATCGTGATTACGCAGGGGTTGATGAAGGAATGCAAGGGCTATCGACTCGTTTTGCCTTTAAGATTTTATCGCGCGTGTTTAACTTTGACAGTGCCGAAATTGCAGCAAACCCAGTACACCTTTTTTATGTACTTGAAAAACAAATTGAGCAAGAACAATTCCCAAGCGAAACTGGCGAGAAATACCTTGAGTTTTTAAAAGGCTACCTTATTCCAAAATATGTGGAGTTTATTGGTAAAGAAATTCAAACGGCTTACCTTGAATCTTATTCTGAATATGGCCAAAACATTTTCGACCGTTATGTCACCTATGCCGACTTTTGGATCCAAGACCAAGAATACAGAGATCCTGAAACGGGGCAACTATTTGACCGAGGTGCATTAAATGCTGAACTGGAAAAAATAGAAAAACCCGCAGGCATCAGTAACCCAAAAGACTTCCGTAATGAAATTGTTAACTTCGTTTTACGTGCTAGAGCGAACAATGAAGGTAATAACCCATTGTGGACCAGTTACGAAAAGCTGCGCACTGTGATTGAAAAGAAAATGTTTTCTAACACAGAAGATTTACTGCCTGTTATTTCGTTTAATGCCAAAACCTCAAATGATGACCAGCGTAAACATGATGACTTCGTCAATAGGATGATGGAAAAAGGCTACACCAAAAAACAAGTCCGATTATTGTCTGAATGGTATTTACGCGTACGAAAATCATCGTAATCAATACCCTACTCTGGCTGGGCACTCTCAGCCAGATAATTGACTTGGGGGGCGTATGGCAAATTTTATTGATAGACGACTTAATGCAAAAGGAAAAAGCACGGTTAATCGTCAGCGCTTTATTGAACGCTATAAAAAGCAGATCAAAAAAGCAGTGAGCGATGCAGTCACACGTCGTAGCGTGACCGATATAGATAAAGGTGAACAGATAAGCATACCCACTCGTGATATCAGTGAACCGCTATTTAGACAAGGGCAAGGCGGTAAACGAAACCGCATTCATCCAGGTAATGATCAATTTAACCGTGGCGACCAAATACAACGCCCAAAAGGTGGCCAAGGAGGAGCGGGACAAGGTGAAGCCTCTGACAGCGGCGAAGGAAATGACGATTTTGTCTTTAATCTCTCAAAAGATGAGTACCTAGAACTGCTATTTGAAGACTTAGCACTGCCTAACTTGCAAAATAACCGTCTTAACAAGTTAGTTGAATATCAAACATACCGAGCAGGTTTTACCAATGACGGAGTGCCTGCAAATATTAATATCGTTCGATCACTGCGCTCGTCTCTTGCGCGGCGCATTGCGATGTCTGCCAGTAAAAAGCGTGAACTTATCCAACTTCAAGCCGAGCTTGAGCAATTACAAAACAGGCCAGGAGCCGAGGCTGAAAAGATACTCGCCTTAAAAGAGCACATTGAGCGACTCAAAAAACAAATTGCTAAAGTGCCGTTTATCGACACCTTCGACTTGCGCTACAACAATTATGCCAAACGAGAAAAACCATCCAGTCAGGCTGTTATGTTTTGTTTGATGGACGTGTCCGGCTCAATGGATCAAGCCACAAAAGATATCGCCAAACGTTTCTACATCTTGTTGTATCTGTTTTTAACCCGCAACTATAAAAACCTCGAAGTGGTGTACATCCGCCATCATACTCAAGCCAAAGAAGTGGACGAACATGAATTTTTCTACTCGCAAGAAACCGGCGGTACCATAGTGTCGAGTGCGTTAAAGTTAATGAATGAAATCCAGCAGGCTCGTTATCCTGAACATGAGTGGAACATCTATGCAGCCCAAGCGTCAGACGGCGATAATTGGTCAGATGATTCGCCCCATTGCCATGATTTATTGGCAAACCATATTTTGCCAAAAGTGCGTTATTTCAGTTACATAGAAATTACTCATCGTGCACATCAAACTCTTTGGCATCAATATCAAACGTTGCAACAGCAATATGACAATATCGCCGTCCAACATATTCGTGAAGTCGAAGATATTTATCCGGTTTTTCGTGAACTCTTTAAAAAACAGGCTGTATAGGGGGCTATCATGGTTAACACAACACGCAAACCGTTGGATGATGGACCAGAGTGGACATTTGATTTACTGCAACAGTATCAGCAAGCCATCGCTGATGCTGCAGAATTTTTTAAGCTCGACACCTACCCTAACCAAATAGAGATCATTACCGCAGAACAAATGATGGACGCTTATGCAGGAATTGGCATGCCGATAGGTTACACCCATTGGTCTTTTGGTAAACGTTTTATCGAGACAGAACAAGGCTACAAACGCGGACAAATGGGCTTAGCTTACGAGATTGTGATTAATTCAGATCCATGTATTGCTTACTTAATGGAAGAAAACACCATTACCATGCAGGCACTTGTCATGGCGCATGCCTGTTATGGTCACAACAGTTTTTTTAAAAATAATTATTTATTTAAAACCTGGACAGACGCGAGCTCCATTATTGATTACCTCGTGTTTGCCAAAAATTACATACGAGAATGCGAGTTAAAATATGGTATTGATCAAGTAGAGCTAACCCTAGACTCATGTCATGCATTGATGAATTACGGTGTCGATCGCTATAAACGCCCTGCTGAAGTGTCGTTTAAAGAAGAACAGGCTCGCCAAAAAGAACGAGCAGAATACTTACAAACTCAAGTGAATGACTTATGGCGCACAATACCGACTTCGCCGCAAAAAGCGCCTCAAGAAAACAACAAAATATTCCCAACAGAGCCACAAGAGAACATTCTGTATTTTATAGAAAAAAACGCCCCACTACTGGCCCCCTGGCAGCGTGAATTAGTGAGAATTGTTCGCAAAATGGCGCAATACTTTTACCCCCAAAAACAAACACAAGTAATGAATGAAGGATGGGCGACATTTTGGCATTACACTATTTTAAATCACCTATACGACACTGGGAAAGTCAGCGACCGTTTTATGCTAGAGTTTTTACAAAGCCATACCGCAGTAGTGGCACAGCCTTCATACAACAGTCCCTACTATAATGGAATTAATCCCTACGCTTTAGGGTTTGCGATGTTTGTTGATATTAAACGCATTTGCGAAAACCCAACGCAAGAAGATCGTATATGGTTTCCAGAAATGGCAGGAAGTGATTGGTTAACCACAGTGCATTTTGCAATGCAAAACTTTAAAGATGAGAGTTTTATCAGCCAGTATCTGTCACCTAAAGTCATCAGAGACTTTAAATTATTTGGTATTTTAGATGATGAAAAAAGAAGCCATTTAGCGGTGTCAGCCATTCACGATGAACAGGGGTATCAAGATATACGTAATACATTGTCACAGCAGTACAATTTATCTAACATCGAACCTAATATTCAGGTTCAGCAAGTCCTGGTCAATGGCGACAGATCAATTACCTTACGCTACATACCATTTGATAACATCCCACTGGCTGACAACCATGAAGAAGTATTAAAACATTTACACCGATTATGGGGATTTAACGTCACATTAGAGCAAATAGACGAACTAGGCATGATAAAAGTGATCTCAACCTGCCCTAAACACACTGTAGAACAAACCACCTCGTCACATGAGGTAATCACATAAAATAGCAAAGCCAATCAACATGATTGGCTTTGCAGGTTAACCATAGGCATCAATGCGTATGCATGTCGTTAACTATTATCCTGGCCTATTTCTGCAGGCATATCATCACGCAATTTTTGCCATAACTTACCACTTTCTATGCCATTAGTGCGCATTAGTGCGGGTACATCTGCATAGTTTTTATCTTTTGCCAGTTTTTCAAGTTTAATATAGAAACGCATGGTCAATTCTCTTGCCTCTTGGCTTGAAAAATAAAAGCGACCAACACGGTTATACAAACCTTTAAACCCATTCAAAATCAGCACATATAAAGGATTACCAGAAGCAAAAGCCAATGTATGGTGCAGTTGATAATCAAACTCGGCATAAGCTTCGGCATCATTTTCTAAAGAATGAATGCCAGCTAATACTTCAATGGCTTTATCAGGGTTATGTCGAATTGAAGCACGGAAATAAATGTTACTCACATTACCACGCGCAGACATTAATTGATCAACTAATAACGGAAAGCCATCTGGATTAAGATCTGCAATGGTTTCAAGAATATTGAGCCCTGACGTTTCCCAAAAGTTATTCACTTGTGTTGGCTTACCGTGCTGGATTTTCAACCAACCATCGCGGGCTAGACGCTGCAGCACTTCACGTAAGGTTGTGCGCGTGACCCCAATGAGTTCAGAAAGCTCTCGTTCTGCAGGTAAAATTGATCCGGGTGGAAACTTGTTTTCCCAAATGGAGCGAACAATGTATTTTTCGGCAAAACTGGCTGGGCCTTTGGCATTGATGATCATTAGCCTTCTTATCCTATTGCTAAACAATGGCGAAACTATTTACTGATCATACCAGAGCGACGGAAAATAAAAACCATTGTTTATTCACATCATCTGTAATGCTGCTTTTTTAATCAAACCGACATCATTCAATGATACCTAAGTGAATAAACCTCACATTATCTGACTATTATCATCAACCTATGTCGATTTATGTCGATAAAATCAAACAAGTTTAGTATATACTTATGTAGTTAGTTTGTTACTGCTATGTAGCATTATTCGCTAGGGTTACAGCATTACAATTATCGCTGTTTACGCTACACTAGCGGCCATAATACAAGACCATAACGTGTTTGCCACACAAAATTGTGAGCTAACATATTGTTTAACATATCAATACGTGAGTTTTTTCAACAAGTAGGTAGGCAGTTTTAACGATAATAGTCAGTAATGTTTTAATGAAAATAATGAAATATTGATTTTCATCAAGTTTTTAAAGTGAACATGCCACTATTCTCCCAAACTTGTTAAAAATATGAATGTGTTGTTTGCTATCAAAAAAATGGTACCCAAACTGTCACAATTACAATATCGGAGAGGCTGCTATGCAGGCAACCAAAAGTCAGGCGCTGTTTGTAAACTTTTTAGGTAATTCGCCTAAGTGGTACAAATATGCCATTTTGGCATTTTTAATTATTAATCCCCTGCTGTTTTTTTACGTCAGTCCATTTGTTGCCGGATGGGTGTTAGTCATAGAATTTATTTTTACACTTGCAATGGCACTCAAGTGTTACCCCCTTCAGCCTGGTGGTCTGCTCGCCATTGAAGCGGTAATGATTGGCATGACATCTCCCACTCAAGTGTTGCACGAAATCGAAGCCAACCTAGAAGTACTATTGTTATTGGTGTTTATGGTGGCGGGTATTTACTTTATGAAGCAGCTTCTGCTGTTTGTATTTACCAAAATGATCACTAAAGTGCGTTCCAAAATTGTCGTGTCGTTAATGTTTTGCACTGCATCCGCTTTTCTATCAGCCTTTTTAGATGCATTAACAGTAATCGCGGTAATTATTGCTGTTGCCGTCGGGTTTTACTCTATTTACCACAAGGTGGCCTCAGGTAAGAACTTTAGCGACAACGATGGCCATGACCACACATCTGAATCATCAGGACAATTAAACAATGATGAATTAGAAGCATTTAGAGCCTTTTTGCGTAATTTATTGATGCATTCTGGAGTGGGTACAGCCCTAGGCGGCGTGTGTACCATGGTGGGTGAACCACAAAACTTGATCATCGCCGCACAAGCACATTGGCAATTTGGTGAGTTTTTCTTACGTATGTCGCCAGTAACAATGCCAGTATTGGTTGCAGGTATTTTAACCTGCTTTTTGGTTGAAAAATTTAAATGGTTTGGCTATGGCGCACAATTACCTGATGCTGTTCACCGTATTTTAACCGACTATGCGGCGCATGAAGATTCGCACAGAACCAATCAAGACAAAATGAAATTAGTTGTTCAAGCCTTAATTGGGGTGTGGTTAATTGTTGGATTAGCATTGCATTTAGCCTCTGTTGGTTTAATTGGTTTATCTGTGATTATTTTAGCGACCGCATTTAATGGCGTTACCGATGAACATGCATTAGGTAAAGCGTTTGAGGAAGCCCTGCCTTTTACCGCGTTATTAGCCGTGTTTTTTGCCGTTGTTGGTGTGATCATTGACCAAGGTTTGTTTGCGCCAGTCATCCAGTGGGCATTGAGTTATGAAGGCAATATGCAGTTAGTGATTTTCTATATTGCCAACGGCTTACTGTCTATGGTCAGTGACAACGTGTTTGTGGGAACGGTTTACATTAACGAAGTCAAATCAGCCTTATTAAGTGGCCAAATTACTCGCGATCAATTCGATCTGCTTGCTGTTGCGATTAATACAGGCACGAACTTACCTTCGGTTGCGACACCTAATGGACAGGCCGCATTTTTGTTCCTGCTGACGTCAGCTATTGCCCCACTGATTAGGCTCTCATACGGCCGTATGGTGTGGATGGCGTTACCATATACTATTGTGTTGTCTGTTATTGGTGTTTTAGCAATTGAAACAGGATTCTTAACCGATATGACACAAATACTGTACGATAACCATTTAATTATTCACCATTCAGCGAAAGACTTGGGTGGTATGGTGAGCGGCCATTAGTACTAGTGTATTGGACTTAAGAGGTAATTTGTCTTAAAGTCACACAACCCATTTGAACACCCTCAATTGAGGGTGTTTTTTTATCTTAAAACGCACTAGGAGCAATACTTGTCAAGGTTACAACTTTTTTGTCATGGTCGCTTATCGTGGGGATTACTCGCACTGTCAGGGGTAGCATTAGAAATTGCAGCACTCTTTTTTCAATACGTGATGGATTTGTCACCCTGCGTCATGTGCATCTATGTGCGTGTTGCCGTGCTTGGCCTAATATTGGCTGGGTTGATAGGTATGCTACAACCTAAGGTCTGGATATTTCGCTTTATAGGTTTACTGAGCTGGGCGGTATCTTCAGTGTGGGGATTTAGCTTGTCTTATGAGCTAAACGATATGCAAGTAAACCCTTCGCCATTCGCCACCTGTTCTTTTTATCCTGAATTCCCAAGCTTTATGCCATTAGATGTTTGGTTGCCTTCAGTATTTTCGCCTACAGGTATGTGCAGCGACTCTCCTTGGACCTTTCTGTCAGTGAGTATGGCACAATGGATGATGGTATGTTTTGCCATTTATGGCTTGATTTGGTTTGTTATGCTTGTACCAAGCTTGAAAACTGCAAAGAGCAACCTCTAGCTGTTAAAATAAAAAAGACCTAAATAGGTCTTTTTTATTACCGATGAAGCTATTCAACATCGAGCAATGGCCACAGCACAATACAATCTTCAAGGTATTTCACTTTCATCTCGTTAACCGTTTTTCCTTGCACCGAAATACCCGCAGCATGCATAGCTTGTTTATCGCCGGTTAATAATGGGTGCCAACTGGGCAAGGCTTTACCTAAATATAAACGACGATAAGCACAACTGTTTGGCAGCCAAGTTAATTGAGCGATATTGTCGGGAGTAATTGCGGTGCATTCAGGTACATATTTAAAGCGCTCAATATACCTTCGGCAACTACAACTATCAGCATCGAGTAAATGGCAGGCGGCATTGGTGTAATAAAGTTCATCGGTTTCATCATCGATAATTTTATTTAAACAGCATTTACCACAGCCATCACAGAGTGACTCCCATTGTACTGGTGTCATTTTATCTAGCGGAGTTGTTATCCAAAACTGAGTCATTTTTGTATTAAATCATTGTTCATCATTATTGATAATATTTTACACTGAAAACGATTTGAGTTACTGCTTAATTTTTTCTGAAAGGTAAGTTAAGGCTAAGGTGTCATGTATTGAAGGAGTCAATTGATGAAGTAAGCGAAAATTGTTATACACTAAATAAAAACGCCCTTTTTCTCCGTCGGGCGCGATGAGAGAAACACTCATGTCACTTCGACTTGGTAAATCATCACCATTAAAACGTCTTATGCCATAAGCCTGCCACGTTGAAAACGTATGAGTGCGATCCAAGCCTAACAGATTAGGATCTAACATCATTGTTGCTTTGACTTGGCGCCCCCAAGTGGAATCAAATTGCCATCCTTGTTGCAAAAGCATATTGGCGGCAGTTGCAAACGCATCTTCATTACTGTTCCAAATATCAATTTGACCATCTTGGTCACTATCGACCGCATATTGTAAAATTTTCGATGGCATCATTTGCATTTGCCCCATAGCCCCCGTGGAGGAACTACGTAATAACGTGATGGGGATGTGTTTTTGCTCAATCAGCTTGAGCGCTGCAATAAACTCATTCACATACAAGGTTTCATTATCGCCTTTAAATGCCAATGACGCTAAAACTGACAAGCTTGGGTAATCCCCTGGGACTTCGCCAAATCGTGAATTAACTCCCCATAAAGCCATTAAAAATCGTGGTTGAACTTGATAACGTTGGCTAATTTTATTAAGTAGTAATTCATGCTGTTGTAGCATTGCCCTTGCGGTACTGACTGTGATTTCTGGAATAGTAAGTGGAATGAAGGTCTCGAGGGTGTGTGATTCTTTGTTAACGCGGTTGGCTTTTTTAAATATTTTGATTTCCGATATATGACGGTTAACCACATCGGCAGAAATACCAGCATTAATTGATTTTTGCTGTAAAGTCAGGAGGTAATCTTCAAATTGCTGATGGTTGCTTTTGGCAATCACCAATGAAGACAACAAGGAGTAAATAATGGCGCTTAACATGATTTTTAGGATCATACGGTCTTATTTACTCCCTAACGTATCAGTTTATTGTTTAAAACCTATCTCTTGTTTGTGTTGCTCAAGCAAATTAATGGCCGGTGGAGGTATTTGTAAATAATAGCCCTTTTCGTCTAAAGCTGCTTTGACTTTACTAATATCAGCAATACCTAAATGATCTCGCTTAGACAAAGGCACAACCATCACTAACATGGGCGCACCAAACATTTCCATTAACGGAGCAGGAACATCATCAAAAACATCACGTTTTTTGACAAAAAGGTACGTATCCACTTTTTTACTACTTTTATATACTGCACAGATCATTTTAGTGTAAATTTCCAAAGGTTCAAACTTGATAGTAAACTAAGCACACTATAACATGGTGACTCAAGAAAATAATTGTAAATCAGTTTCTAGCTGATGTTTTGGAGAATGATGCCGGGATGGCTAAACAAAATCTCGAATTAAAAGCCACGTCTTTTACCTTGTCAGTATTGCACATCAATACGAGCAATCTCGATATAATTGCTGCTGAGCTAGATAATAAGTTAGCTCAAGCACCTCAATTTTTTCTAGGCGCCCCATTGGTTTTAAATCTTGCTGCGATTAAACATTCCCACATTGATTTTTATGCGCTCAAACAATTATTAACAGATAGAAATTTAATTATCGTTGGCATCACAGATGCTAATGATGAACAAATTGCGCACGCAAAAGAAATGGCGATTGCGGTGGTCAAATCGGGCAAACAAGCTCCTAAAGCTCAGTTACCCCAACGAGCCACTAAAATTGTTAAACAAAATGTGCGTTCTGGGCAACAAATATACGCACAAAATGCTGATTTAATCATTTTTGGCGCTGTTGGTAATGGCGCTGAAGTGATTGCTGATGGTAGCATTCATATCTATGGTGCGCTTCGAGGTAAAGCTATGGCGGGTGCCGCTGGCGACAATCAGAGCGTGATTATCGCTAACTCACTCGAAGCTGAATTAGTGTCGATTGCTGGGCAGTATTGGTTAACAGAACATCTACAACAATACGCTCTTAATCAAAGAGGTTGTGTCCGCCTTGATGGCGAGTCTCTCACAGTTGAATCATTGCCTCAATAATTGGCAAATAAAAGGATATAAAACAAAATGGCGCAAATTATTGTTGTCACATCAGGTAAAGGCGGTGTGGGTAAAACAACATCCAGTGCAGCAATTGCCACAGGATTAGCTTTAAAAGGTAAAAAGACCGTTGTGATTGATTTTGACATCGGCTTACGTAATCTTGATTTGATTATGGGCTGTGAACGCCGTGTCGTATATGATTTTGTTAATGTCATTAATGGTGAAGCGAATTTAAACCAGGCATTAATTAAAGACAAACGTTGCGACCAACTGTTTGTATTGCCCGCATCGCAAACTCGCGATAAAGATGCATTAACCAAAGAAGGTGTTGGCCGAGTACTTGATAACTTAGCCAAGGACTTTGATTACATTGTGTGTGATTCACCAGCAGGGATTGAACAAGGCGCAATGATGGCATTGTATTTTGCCGACATCGCTATTGTTACCACTAACCCTGAGGTCAGTTCTGTACGCGATTCAGACCGTATTTTAGGTATGCTACAAAGCCGCTCTCGTCGTGCTGAGCAATCCCTTGAACCGATCAAAGAATATTTATTACTGACTCGCTACTCACCTGCACGGGTAAAAACAGGTGAAATGCTAAGCGTTGAAGATGTAAAAGAAATTTTAGCCATCGAGCTGCTTGGGGTTATTCCTGAGTCACAATCGGTACTAAAAGCCTCAAACTCTGGTATTCCCGTGATTATAGATCAAGAGAGTGATGCAGGCTTAGCCTACAGCGACACCGTTGCGCGCTTATTAGGTGAAGATGTACCCGTTCGATTTATCACAGAAGAGAAAAAGGGATTCCTTAAAAGGATTTTTGGTAGCTAACTATGTCGATACTTGATTATTTCAGAAGCAATAAAAAACCTAATACCGCATCCTTGGCAAAAGAAAGATTACAAATTATCGTCGCGCATCAACGTGGGGAGCGTGGTGCGCCTGATTACTTTCCAAAGATGAAGCAAGAAATTATTGAAGTGATCCGCAAATATGTGCAGATATCAGACGACCAGGTGTCTGTTCAGCTAGATCAAAACGATGATAACTTATCTGTATTAGAACTGAATGTAACATTGCCTGACTCAAAATAACTCAACTCACCTTGTGGGTTATTACGGCACTGTGAATAAAGTGGATACTCTTGTCGCAAGAGTATCCACTTTGGCATATTTTTTATTTGATATGAGTTGAGGCTAACTAAATTGAATATCAGCGAGTAAATCACCTACAAGCTGCCCTCGCCAACCACACATGAGTATAGGTGTCGGCGTTTGTTTGTTATTGTAAAGCCATAACAAGAACTCATGGATATGGCGCTTTGAACCAATAAATTCTAGCGGCACATTTTCTTGCTCACACAGGGCAGACAAGCGGTTTTTTATGTCTTTAAATGAAGACTTATAGCCAGATTTTAGCGCCACTATATCGACTTCTTCAGGTAGATTATTCAAATCCGCGCTAGCCATCACTGCTAATAATTCTTTACCGTGGATCCGCTTTTCTTGTTCTGTCAATTCTGTTAATCGGCTCAATTGAGCAAGACTGTTAGGTTGCTTTTTAGCAAGTGCGATTAAAGCATGATCTTTTACCACAAAACCGAGGGCTAAATTGCGACTAACCGCTTTATTTAAACGCCACTTTGCCAATACTTTCAAATAAGCCAGTTGTTGGCCATTAAGCTGAAACGCATTTTTCACTTTAAGATAAATACTGTCGCCATCTGGTAAAGTCATTCTGCCTTCGGTCATGCGTTGACCTTCTTCAAACAACCAGGCTTCTCGATTTTTATCGGCCAACTTTTGCTGCAATTGTGGGTATAACTGATACAAATAATACACATCATTTGCCGCGTATTGCAGTTGAGCATCGGTTAATGGCCGTTTCATCCAATCGGTTCTGGACTCACCTTTATCAATTTCCACTTCAAGGCATGCTTCAACCAACTTTGCATAACCTAAACCATGTCCCATTCCAGCAAAACTTGCTGCTATTTGGCTATCAAAAAGAGGACTTGGCTGACAGTTACCGTAATGCGCAAATACTTCAAGATCTTCACTACATGAATGCACTAATTTAACGATATTAGGATTAGTGAGTAGCTGCCAAAATGGCCCAAGATCTGAAATGGCAATGGGATCTATTAACGCCAATGTTTGACCGTCATAAGCTTGTATAAGGCCGAGTTTTGCGTAATAAGTGCGTGTACGAACAAACTCAGTATCAAGCACCAATAACGTGCTGTGTTGGTACTGTTCAACTAATGATAAAAGACTGGCATCATCACTGATATATTCAAACGTTAACAAAATAAGCCCCGCTCCAATTGCGTGTCGATAATATGGCCTGTAAAAAATTAATCAATAAAAAGCCGGCTTAATTGCCGGCTTATTATTTTATGCTTTTTTAACTTCGTCTCGAAGTTGTCGGCGTAAAATTTTACCCACATTCGTTTTTGGTAATTCGTCCCTAAATTCTACCAGCTTAGGCACTTTATATCCCGTTAAATGATGTTTACAGTGCTTAATTAGCTCTTCTTGTGTAAGCGATTTATCTTTGGCAACCACAAATATTTTAACCAATTCACCACTGGCTTCGTTAGGTACACCCACTGCGGCCACTTCTATCACTTTAGGGTGCATGGCCACAACTTCTTCAATTTCATTCGGGAACACATTAAAACCTGACACCAAAATCATGTCTTTTTTACGATCAACAATATAAAAGAAACCCTTTTCGTCCATGTAACCGATATCACCTGTGGCTAACCAGCCGTCTTTATCGATAACTTTTGAGGTTTCTTCAGGACGTTGCCAGTAACCTTGCATGATCTGTGGCCCTTTGGCATACAACTCGCCTGTTTCGCCTTGTGCTAACACCTTACCATCATCATCACGCACCTGGATCATGGTTGAGGGGGCAGGAAAACCAATCGAACCGTTATAACCAGATAAGTTATACGGACAGCAGGTTACTAAAGGTGAAGCCTCAGTTAAACCATAACCTTCTAACAACCTGGTTTTGGTTACTTTTTGCCATTTATCTGCCACAGCGCGCTGAACCGCCATGCCGCCACCTATAGAAAACTTCAACTTTGAAAAGTCTAAACTGGTAAACTCTTCACTATTGACCAACGCATTAAATAAGGTATTCACCCCTGTTAGGGCCGTAAATGGGTATTTTTTCAATTCGCCGACAAATGCAGGTATATCGCGCGGGTTAGTAATTAACAAGTTTTTACTGCCTTTGTGTAAAAACAACAGGCAATTAACTGTTAAGGCAAAAATATGATAAAGCGGTAATGCCGTGACAACAAACTCAACACCATCGTTGAGTGCTGGCGAATAGGCGCCATTGGCTTGCAATACATTACTGACCACGTTTTTATGGCTAAGCATTGCACCTTTTGAAACCCCAGTTGTTCCGCCGGTGTATTGTAAAAAGGCCAGATCGTCACCATCAATATCTGCTTTAATGTACTGTAGCCTTCTGCCTTTACTTAATGCGTCACGAAATGACAACGCATGAGGTAAATGGTATTTAGGCACCATTCGCTTAATGTATTTAACGACAAAATTCACAAGCGTTCGTTTAGGCGCACTGAGTTGATCACCAAGACTGGTAATAATGACTGACTCTACTGGAGTTTGATCAACTACTTCTTCTAAAGTGTTGGCAAAATTTGACACCACGACGATGGCTTTCGCGCCAGAATCAATCAATTGATGTTTTAGTTCACGAGGGGTATACAGAGGATTGACGTTAACTACGACCATACCTGCACGTAAAATACCAAACAAAGCAATTGGATATTGCAATAAATTTGGCATCATAATGGCGACACGATCACCTTTATTTAAATGCAGTTCATTTTGTAAGTAAGCAGCAAATGCTCGACTACGCTCTTCGAGTTTGCGATAAGTGATTGTCGCGCCCATGTTGATAAATGCAGCTTGATCAGCATATTTAGCCACTGATTCTTCAAACATGTGTACTAAAGAACTAAATTGAGATGAGTCGATTTCGGCCGGAACATTTTCAGGCAGGTGATTAATCCAAGGCTGGTCCACAAGTGTCTCCTAATCATTCCACTGTGCTAAGACGTGCATTCCCCGTCAGTGGTAAAATTTTATTGCAACTGCATATCATTTATATTGTTTTTGCAGGCTTTTATGTTTCTTGTAATGCTTATTTGTCGCGACAAAAATCATACAAGTGTTTTAATTTTTGACCATAATCACATAAATGCATTCAAAATAACAGCGATTTCAACCGTTACAGCCACTAATTTAGAATAAATGCTCCAATCGATTCTGCGACTTGCCTAGCATTACCCATATGTAAGTGATGATCACCCGCTAATGTAACCATTTTAATATCAGTAAACCAGGTATTTGCATGCTGTTCAGTTAATGTGAGTTGTTTATAACCGTCTATAGCACCAATAAAAAGTGTTGCGGTATTACTGCGGGTCATTAATGCATCAACTTGTTCAAAGGTAAAACGATTTAATGAATCAAGCTTTAATCTTGGATCGCTTCGCCACGCGCATTTATCATCAATCAATTGCATATTTCGCCGCGTGATGAGCTCACACCAAGGTAAAGCAAGCCCTGTAAGTTGATGCCTTGCTTGAATAGCCACATCCATTGAAGAATATGTTGGCGTTGGCCGGGCTAACTGACGATTAAAACGCGCTTGTTGAACTAAACCGTTGCGAAGCCGACTCTTGGCGTGCTCTGCTGATTCAAATAAAGGCGCAAGTGCTTCGATTAGGATCAATTTTGCGACATGCTCAGGCATGCAAGCATTGTAAGCTGAGGCAATAATCCCTCCCAAAGAGTGCCCGATAAGAATGATAGGTTGATTATCTGTTGATATTGCTTGAATAACGGCCTGTAAATCATAGATATAATCAACCCAATGTAATGGATATCTGCCCGGTCTATGCTCAGACAAGCCATGCCCTGGCCAATCTATGCAGATTAACTGATGACTGTTAAATAAACCTAGTTGTTGAAATTCATGAGCTAAGGGAGCAAAGCTGTCGGCGTTATCTAACCAACCGTGTAGCGCCAAAATAATTGGATTGTTAGCATGACCATAACGCTTTACTGCAATATTAATATGCGCCAAGGTCAGCTGAAATTCAGTAGCATCAACATTAAGACCTGTGTTTAACATAGGATAATACCACACTCATTAAAGATAATATCAATAACACATCATTGGTGTTATTCAACAATACAATGAATGTATTTTTGGAAGTGATGATAAAGTACTTAAGGAAAGCAAACGGGATAACTTATCAATGAGCATAATAAGTTATCCCATGGTAACGTTACTTGGTGGCTATTTTGGTAAATTTAAGCGTCATACGATCGCTCTCACCAATATCAAGGTATTTTTGCTTATCCTCATCACCCATTGCGAGTCGAGGTGGCAATGTCCACACTCCTTTTGGATAATCTTTAGTGTCTTTCGGGTTAGCGTTAATTTCAGAGCTAGCCGTTAATTCAAAACCGTATTTTTTGGCCAATTCGACCATTTGGTTTTGATCCATATAACCGCTTTCTGCTGGCATACCGACATTGGCTCTATGTTCAACCACGCCAAGTGAACCGCCCACTTTTAACACATCATAGGCCGCTTTGAATACGCCTTCTAATTCACCTTTCATTGCCCAATTGTGCAAATTACGGAATGTCAGCACATGATCGGCTGAGTTATCTTTACCTAATGCAAATTTAGCAGGTGGGTCTAGCGTGACAAATTGCACATTTCCTACAGTGGCTTGGTTATCATTTACCCATTTTTCAAACTTTAAACCTGCTGATTGATAATAAGCACTTTGCCTAGTCTCTGTAGCCGGTTTAGTTTCAAAATTAGCTGCCACATATTGGCCCTTTTCAGCTAAGTAAGGTGCCAAAATCTCAGCATACCATCCTCCACCAGGCCATAACTCAATTACAGTTTGATCAGGTTTGACGTCAAAAAATGCTAACGTTTCAGCTGGGTGACGATATTGGTCACGTAATTTATTTTCTGAAGAACGAAATTCACTGGCTACGGCTTTGACTAATGCAGCATTAATTTGCGGCATTGCTTCTTGCTTAACAGGCACGGCCTGTGCGGCAAACACAGCTGGTGTTAATCCAAGACAAGAAACGCCAATTAAGGCTCCTAACATCATGTTACGTTTCATTTAGTTACTCCCTTTGTGTACTCTACTTTTTGCCAACATAACCACAGCATCACACAACTGAACATCAGCCATGTTATGACCCATAACCATGCAGGGATCCACGTCATTTGCGCTAGCATCACCGCATCGCCTTGGCCACTTAATCCTAATAACACCATAGGGCTTGCCATGGCATTCAAAATTATCATCAGCCCTAATATACGCAGTAAGGTGTTTAACAGACTACTGTTTTTTAATTTAAGTGGTAACAAAAAAACAATTGCAAGCACAAGTAAAATTGCAATGGTAAGAATATCACGCGCCCAAAACACTAATGATGACGCAACGGTCAACCCTAATAAGCTTAGGGTAAAACGAATAATGCTTTTTTTAGTGGCTAACAAAAAAATAACATAACCCCATAATGCAGCGCCCAAATAGCCAGCATAGGCAATGACTATGCTGCTACCACCCTGACTAAAACAAAAGCCAGCACCATTAGGAAATAACTGAATATGACTCACCATCCCACCGGTTAAGATAGTTGCAATACCATGAGATAACTCATGAAAATAGCTTTCTAACCATTTAAATGGAATAGAGATATAAGGTAAGCGAGTGAGTAAAAATGCCACCAGCAGTTCAAGCATAAATCGGCTGCGACTAGGCGTTGCAGATAAGCCATTAGGCATACAAGTCTATACCGACCATTTGTTGAATTTCTTCACGTTTTGCTGAATGTTGAGTTGATAAATACTGAGCAATTGCACCACGTTGGCTACTGGTTTCACGGTCGTACTCGACACGTGCTTGGCGTTTAGCAGATAGGGTGACATCATCAACAATTTCAACGCTATGACTCTGCGCCCCTTGTTGCTCAGCATCGACAGTAACAGGATTGACAATAATCGCTTCACGCGCAGGAGTAATGGGCCGATTGCCGGCAACAGCTTGGCTCAGGCTGACAGCGCCTGATTGATTATTTGCCAAAGATAATGCTGCATTCATCGTCATAAGCGTAACTGACTGTCTCAGTATTATGTGAAGTGTTGATTAAATAATATGTCAATTTACGTGCAATGGCTATTCTCGACCAGGAAGTTTTTGCCACGTGACAGTATCACGCAAGTAAACTGGGGCAAGTTCATCAACACTGGTGTGTAAGCCCTGTTGATAGCCTTGTTGTGCTAACAACAGCATGTATTTTGCGTCAGGGTAAGTAACGTCACTGCATAAAGTGGTGTCTGGCGCCAATGCCAACAGTTGAGGATAAGCGGCAAAACCAGTACCACAGGCATGAATAGCTTGCTCGCTTTTCAGTAACATCTCAACCGCTTCTGGTGCGCTGACATGTTCTTCACCCACTAATGTTGCAATGCCATCTTTGGCAACAAATTGGCCCCAATAAACTTCATCCATACGAGCATCAATACTGCAAAAAACCTGAGTGGCTCCGTGCTCTGTAATCGCCGCTTGGGCCATTGCTGCTAAGGTCGAAATACCTATCACAGGTAACGCTAAACCAAGTGCAAGCCCTTGAGTCATGCTGGTACATATTCTAATACCGGTAAAACTTCCCGGCCCTCTGCCATAAGCAATTAAGTCAACCTCACCTAACGTCACTTTTGCTTGTGCTAAAATGTCATCAACCATAGGTAATAACCGTTGGCTATGTTCACGAGGGGCGTCGGCAATTTGGGCAAACAGCTTGCCATTGACAGTGAGCGCAGCAGAACAGGTTTCAGTGCAGGTATCAAGCGCAAGTATGGTTAACGGCTGTAACATAATGGAAAATTACCCAATAAATAAAGCATCAAATTAGCCCAATATGATAACTGATACATGCCGTTTTAAAAAGCTTATGGGATCTGTTTTAAAAATTGCAATGCACTGTCTAAATCTCGTGTGCGTTTCATTGGTGGTAATGAATTAATAAATGCTTGTCCATAAGCACGGTTAACAATGCGGTTGTCTAATAAAATCAGCACGCCTCGATCTTTCTCATCACGGATAAGTCGCCCAACCCCCTGCTTTAAACTAATCACAGCTTGGGGCAAGGAGATATGATTAAATGGATCCATTCCCTGACGTTCAGCATTGGCGGCACGGGCTTTATACAGCGCATCATCAGGTGACACAAAAGGTAATTTATCGATGATGACACAACTTAATAATTTGCCTCTCACATCTACACCTTCCCAAAAACTGCTAGTACCCAGTAATACCGCATGACCTAATTGCCTAAACTTATTCAGTAAACTCTGTTTGCTCGCCTGCCCTTGTACCAATAATGGGTAGGCTGTTCTACCCTGTAAGGAACTGGCAACCTGCTCAAGCATTTGATGGCTGGTAAATAAAATAAATGTTCGGCCTTGTGCCGCATTGATGGCTGGGATACAAACATCAACCACTTGTTTTACTGAATGTTGAGACTGACCTACTTTGCCAAGGTGTCTTGGTACACAAAATATGGCTTGATTTGGATAATCAAATGGACTGTCTAAAATAATCTGCTTAGCAGATCCTAAACCTAACTCAGTCGCAAAATGGGCTAAACTTCTATTTACTTGCAAGGTTGCAGAGGTAAAAATCCACTGCGTATTACCATCAAAAAGTTGCTGGCATTGTTTGGCCACATTAATCGGGCTAAGCCTTAACATGATAAACCTAGCGCCTAATTCGACACTGTACGCAGATTGCATATCTTTGCATTCAAAATAATCTTGTAACTTTTGCGCAAGCTCGTGAAGTTGTTCAAACGCAAGGTCAAGCTGATCATCTCGGCCTAGATGATAAGTCATCACGTTAGCAAGATCGGCCAAGGCTTGCTGTAATGTCCACGATAGGTTGGCTAAATGTTTATTCGCTAATACTTTGCGCCAATCTGATACTTGCGCATCAAACATTGCATTATGCCAATCACTTAATCCTATTAATGCTCGCTGCGCCAACTGTTCTATTTGAATACTGTCGCGAATAACCGTTTTGTGCAGCTTAATAATGTTATTTAGCAGGGAGTCTATTTCTCGGCTGGAGATATGACTTCCAAAATAATTAATGCAAATATCTGGCACCAAATGGGCTTCATCAAAAATCACGACATCAGGATCGGGCAGTAATTCAGCAAAACCGGTATCTTTAAGCAGTCTATCGGCAAAAAACAAATGATGATTAACGACAACAACTTTAGCATCCATCGCCCTTACCCGCGCTTTTCGAGTAAAGCACACATCGTAATGTTGGCATTGCTTACCTGTGCAGGTTTCTTTGGTGCTTACCACGCTTGGAATTACCTCAGAATGCTCTGCAACTGAGGTTAAATTACCGATATCGCCGTCTTTTGTTAAATGCGCCCACTGATTAATTTTCAGTAAATCATCAATGTAATCATCAGCAAATTGACTCGCGTTTTGCATAAGCTTTTCCAGTCGCAACTGACACAAATAGTTATTGCGCCCCTTTAATAATGCAATAGGTACATACACAGATAGCATTGCAAGTAAGGCGGGCAAATCTTTTAAAAACAACTGCTCTTGCAAGTTTTTACTACCCGTACTGATAACCACTTGCTTACCACTAAGTAATGCAGGGATTAAATAAGCAAAGGTTTTACCTACACCGGTACCGGCCTCGAGGATCAGGTTATGTTGTTGGCTAATGGCCTCACTCACAGCGACAGCCATATCGGTTTGACTTTGACGATGATGGTAGTTGTGTACATGTTTAGCCAATGCACCATGGCCGCTAAATTCGTGAACAACCGTTTTAGTGAGTCTAGAGCTCAAAGTATCCTCAAATGATAAAATGATGACTGGCTAATTGTGTGCAGTATTATGCTTATAACCGTCACATCTTCCAACCTATAATAACGATAAATCAAAGACACACTATTTTAACATTCCCCCCTTGACCCAAAGTAGACTCTATTGAATAGTTAGCATCCTTGTTACAGGCACATTGCCATGCTGCAATCGATACTCACCCCTATTAAGGTTATATGAACACAATTGAACTCATTTTTGCCTTTTCATTGCAATTACTTATCATCATTATTGCTTCGCAAGTTATGGGGTATTTAGCCAAATTTATTGGCCAACCTAAAGTTGTTGGCGAGATGATAGCCGGCGTGATGTTAGGCCCCTCACTTCTTGGTTTTATATGGCCACAATGGCAACAAAGTGTGTTTATTGAACAGACGCAATCCTGGTTATATCTGGGCGCACAATTGGGTGTTGGCTTATACATGTTTCTAGTAGGCTTAGAATTCAATACGGATTTATTTAAAAACCAACTGAAATCAGCTATATCGGTATCGTTAGCTGGCATGTTAGCCCCTTTTGCAGTGGCCATGTTGTTGTGTATTTGGCTAATGGACGTTCCTGGTTTATTTACAGAAAATATCAGTTTTAGCCACGCGTCATTATTTATGGGCGCCGCAATTGCAATCACCGCATTCCCAATGCTTGCCAGAATCGTCTATGAACGTGGATTAGCCGGTACCGCTTTAGGTACCTTAGCATTAGCGGCTGGCGCAATAGACGATGCTGCCGCATGGTTTATTTTAGCCATAGTGTTAGGAAGTTATGGCGGCGGAGTATTATTAGCGCTTAAAGCGTTGTTCGGCGGTGGGCTTTATGCCTACATTATGCTAACCAAAGCCACAATGTGGCTTCAACCACTTGCTAATAATGCTCAAATAACAGGCAAATTATCGCATGGTACATTTGTATTCATTTTAATCTTGTTCGGCTTGTCAGCTTACGCAATGGAATGGGTTGGTTTACATGCTGTGTTTGGCGGCTTTTTATTAGGTGTTGCGATGCCTAGAGGGCAACTAACAGACATACTCACCTCAAGACTACATACCATTACCCTAGTCATTTTGTTACCTATGTTTTTTACATACTCTGGTTTAAAGACAGAATTAACCTTATTAGCATCTTGGGATTTACTCGGTATTACACTATTAATTTTATTGGCCTCTATATTGGCGAAAGGCCTTGCATGTTGGGCGGCAGCAAGGTTAAGTGGAGCAGACAACCCTACCGCAATGGCTATTGGCGCGTTAATGAATGCTCGCGGGCTAATGGAGCTCATTATCATCAATATTGCCCTGCAACATGGCATTATTGAGCAAGGGTTATTTTCGATAATGGTAGTGATGGCGATTGTGACTACGTTTATGGCGACCCCCATATTTGAATTAGTCTATGCCAGAAAACACATAAAAGGTCGTGAATGAAATTAATCCTATTTGGGCTACTGACATTATTGTCACACAGTGCCTTAGCAACACAATGTGAAAACATCTCCGTTTTGCAAGGCTTATTAGGCGTTTGGCAAAGTGTGCACAAACAGCGCATTGTGCAAGAGCAATGGCAACAAGTGAGTGGCAATACTTTTGAAGGCAGCGGTGAAACCTTTACCGAACAATGGAAACACAATGAGTCTTTGCATTTATTGAGTATGCCTGAAGGGATTTTTTATGTGGCGACAGTGGCACATAATCCTTTGCCAGTAGCATTTAAACTAACCCAATGTGAGCAAACAAGACTGGTATTTGAAAATAGCGCACACGACTTTCCAAATAAAATTGAGTATGATTTTATCGACCATGATCATCTCATTGTGAAGTTAAGCGGCCAACACAGTAAAGGCGTTAACATTAAGTTTACTCGCCTCAAAGACAAAAATAAGGCAAATTAATGCAACGCAGACAGTTTTTAAAAATCGGCCTCGCCAGCTCAGTGATCGGGCTTAGTGGTGCAAGTGCGGTTTGGTTAGCACAAGGCAACGATCCAAAATCCCTCACTCTTGACGCATTATTCTCAAGGTTACACATGTTTGCCAGCTTACCAGCTGAAGCACTTGCAAACTTGAGCATAGGCCAATGGAATGCGGCGCAAATTTTTACCCATTGTGCTCAAAGCGTTGAGTTTTCCATGAGTGGATATCCCCAGCACAAATCGGCCGTATTTAAACAAACAATAGGGACATTAGCCTTTTCTGCTTTTGCCATAAAAGGGGCAATGACACATAACCTTACCGAGGCCATTCCAGCAGCGCCAGTACTTGAACCAAACGCTGATGCCCATCAAGCCCTGGCGCGATTAGTCACATCATTAACTGACTTTTCGCAATACCAAGGCCAACTAGCACCGCATTTTGCTTACGGTGAACTGACTAAACAAGAATATGAGCTTGCGCATATTTTGCATTTTTATAATCACCTAGACAGCTTTAAACCATTGAGTAACCCAGTATGATGCTAATTAACCTCAGCTCTGGATAACAAACGCCTTTCAAGCAGTCCTTTGCCTTCCTCACTGCGTTGAATTAACTTGCAATAGGCTAGCTATTGACGCGTTAATTCGCCTTGTTAGCAAAACAAATCACAAGCTTGACAGTGGATTTTAGTCAATCTATTGATTTATATCGTTATCAATACATCTCTTATCCAGAGTTGAGGTTAATTAATCCAAATGCTGGATAATTAATGATACCGAGCCGCAGCACTCCCTCTCTTTAAACCCACACCCATTAATGGGCTGCTAAGGCGTAATGCCCAGTTGCCATTATGTTGCTGTTGACACGCAGTTTCCGTATCAAACAGAACATGTTGCTCAATATTGCCAAGGGCAATTCCGTCTTTTGCCAACGTGCGTTTAATCAAGTTCATTAACTCAAGCTGATGACCATCTAGAGTGAATTGCCTCAGTTGTGGTTCAGTATCAAACACACATACAATGCGCAAACTTTTAGGAAATGCATTGTAATCAACTATGTGAGTTAACCATGCAAAGCCACAATACGTGTCCATTGCAAAATCACACACTTCTGTCAGTAATTGCCTGAGCCTATTGTCTATTTTTTTATCTGTTTTACGCATAATGTGCCGTTAGTCGCCTCATCTCGCCTGCATCGCGGTATTAGCCTGCGGGATTTCAACATTTCATTGCAATCTTAATTGCGTCATAATACCGTAAACCGAATAAACCTAAACCCTCGTTTAAAAGGGCTTACACTGCGTTGCATGACGTTGAAAGAGCATCACTATTCATTCGCCTTGTTTAAGCCCTTTTAAATTCTCGCGAAGCGATCATTTACTCACGCGCAATGGTATTATCACTGCATTGAATTAACTACCGCCTAAGGTTTGGTAGATTGTTAATGAAATATATCGTCCACCCAAAATTTAGGTGAATAAATAAGTAATATGTGGCTTAAGGAAAAGCAATAATGAAATGGTTAATTGTGGTCGTGATCAGTTGGTGTATCGGGTTTGTCAGTTACCCACTGATTTGGCCGAACAAGGCACACAATACCGCAAACAGCTCGCATGTTTCACAGCCAAGCAACGGCGTAAATAATTTATTGACGGCATCATCAAGCTCTACAGCGGCAACACATTCTCAGTTGACCGCGCAACAGCGTGACCAAGGCCTGCTAAAAGCATCGCTAAATAACGATGAAACACCATATATGTCAATTTTTAAAATCATGCAGCTCGCCGAACAAGACCCTTTAGAAGCACTACTCGTTGCTCAAGAAACACAACACCAAGATCTATACGGCTTTATCTTAGAGATTGCCGGAAAAAAACAATTTTCAAATGTAATTTCATGGCTTGAACAACAAAAAAATACTGAACAATTTGAATCGCTACTCGACAGTTATTTGCGCGGTTTAGCGTCAGTGAACCCTCAACAGGCATTAAGTGATGTTGAACTGTTAGCGGTAGAACCAATGAGATCGGCAATTGTGATGTCAATTGTTGACTCATGGGCCAGCACCGATGCACTTGGCGTATTTGAATGGTTAAAGCAACAACCTGAAAACCAATCAACCCTAAAAATGTATTTAAATACGATGTATTACTATATTGAACAATCACCAAATGAGGCAGCTAGTTTAATTTCATCACTGCCTTTAAATGAATCCACAAACTACCTCATTACCTCAATGGTTTATCAATTAGTCGAAAAAAACATCCAAGATGCGGTGGACTGGTTAGATGGCATTTCAACAGAGCAACGTGCCAGTGGGGTATTTATTATTTCTCGTAAAATGGCCGAAACTGACCCCGAAGCGGCCCTAGCCTTTTTAAACAACCAAAAACAAATATACGATTTAAATCAAGACTACTTTAATAGTGCGCTAGCAGAAATTGCCAGTGTAGAGCCCAATATCATGCTTGCTCGAATTGATAATTACGACACCAATGTGCAGCGAGATATCATTATTAATGCCAGTTATGCTCTGGCCGATCATTCTGAATCACGATTTTTACAAGTGGTTGAGCAGCTTTCAGATGACAATAAAGACGTTGCCTATCGTCAGCGAGCAAACCAGCTCAGCCAAAGCGATCCGCAACAAGCATTTAATATTGCCCAAAGAATTAACGATGCAGCCGCACGTGAGGAATCTATCGTGAATACGGTAAATATATGGAGTAGTTTTGATAAACGAGCCGCATTGAGTGCTATTGACAGTTCGGCACAATTAACCGCCAGTCAAAAAGCTGATATAAGCAGTCAAATAGAGTTGCAACTCAGCTCATCGAATATTATTTATCCGTAATAACACTAGCTAAGTTCAAGCGCTGTGGCTCAATGTGTAACACCCCGCTTGCAAAAAAGATGAGCATATTTCATGGTCGAGGCCCTTTTTAATCACGTATGAGTCATAACGCATAACTTATGCAAAAAATCTTGTCATTAAATGACATTAATGCTTTATCCACTATTGCAAACAAACATAAATACGGTTAAGTTAAATGCAAGTCGATTTGCACGACAAGTTATGTGTGAATAAACCCTCACAAAAAACGACTATTTAATACAGAATTAAGAGAACAACTATGAACATCCAAGTGACTACAATCCATCATCATCACCATATGCGGTAGCCTTCGGATGCTTACTGCCGGAGGACGTTATCCTTCTGGTGGTGAACATATTTTCACATAAACCCCTGGAAGGAATTTCAGGGGTTTTTTGTTTTCTACAGAATTATTTTTTAAGCTTTTAAATTTACAACATTTTATATTTAATCTATTGAGGAAGTATCACATGAGTCAATCAAAACGTTTACGTATCGCCATTCAAAAATCAGGCCGCTTATCAAAAGAATCGCAGCAACTGCTTAAAAGCTGTGGTGTTAAATTTAACGTAAATGAACAGCGCCTAATTGCCCACGCTGACAATATGCCAATTGATTTATTACGCGTACGTGATGACGATATTCCAGGCCTAGTAATGGACGGCGTAGTTGACTTAGGCATCATTGGTGAAAACGTACTAGAAGAAGAACAAATCGAACGTCAGACCCTCAACAAACCTTCAGCCTGCACCAAGTTACGTGAGTTAGATTTTGGTGCTTGTCGCTTATCTTTAGCTGTGCCTAATGAGTTTGAATACAAAGATGCAACCTCTTTAGAAGGTCTTCGCATTGCCACCTCATACCCAAATCTTTTACGCCGTTTTATGCAAGAAAAAGGCATCAACTACAGTGACTGTATGCTAAAAGGTTCAGTAGAAGTTGCCCCACGCGCTGGCTTATCTGACGGTATATGTGATCTGGTTTCAACCGGTGCCACACTCGAAGCTAACGGCTTATATGAAACCGAAGTCATCTACCGCTCAATGGCCTGCATCATTCAATCAAACGAAGATCAAACACCAGAGAAACAAGCACTAATCGACAAAATTTTATCACGCATGAATGGGGTAATACGTGCTCGCGAAAGTAAGTACATCTTATTGCACGCACCAACCGAAACCTTAGATCAAATCGTGGCCCTATTGCCAGGCGCTGAAAACCCAACGGTATTGCCATTAAATGACGATACAAATCGAGTGGCCATTCATGCTGTTAGCAGTGAAGACTTATTCTGGGACACAATGGAAGAATTAACCGCCTTAGGTGCAAGTTCAATTCTTGTTATGCCAATTGAAAAAATGATGGGGTAACACATGCAAATTCTCGATTGGGCGTCTTTGTCTAAAGCCGAGCAACAACAAGCATTAACCCGCTCACCTCTCATCGGTGACGCCAGTGTTGAGCAAGGTGTACGCGATATTATTGAACAAGTAAACAGCCAAGGTGACGCGGCGTTAATTAGCTTTAACAAACGTTTTGATGGTGTTGAACTCACCAAGCTGGCATTAACCGCAGAACAAATTAGTGCCGCATGTGATCGTGTGAGTGACGATGTTAAACAAGCTGTAGCTCAAGCAGTGGCTAACATTGAAGCATTCCATAAAGCCCAAGTGTTTAATGGTGTGGATATTGAAACCCAAGCGGGAGTGCGTTGTGAGCTTCGAAGCGAGCCAATCGAGCGTGTTGGTTTATATATACCCGGCGGTACTGCGCCACTAATCTCTACCGTGATGATGCTTGCATTACCCGCCAAAATCGCCGGCTGTGAAAAACGTGTATTAGTAAGCCCACCACCCATTAATGATGCCATTGTCTATGCTGCCAATGTGTGTGGCATTACCGACATTTTTCAAGTGGGTGGTGCCCAAGCCATTGCAGCACTCGCATTTGGTACCGAATCTGTGCCTAATGTAGACAAAATTTTTGGCCCTGGTAATCGTTACGTCACTGAAGCCAAACGTTTAGTGTCGCAAGACAGTCGTGTCAGTGTGTCAATTGATATGCCAGCAGGCCCGTCTGAAGTGTTAGTGATAGCCGACAAAGACGCAAACCCAGCATTTGTCGCCTCAGATTTACTGTCACAGGCAGAACATGGGGTTGATTCACAAGTGATGTTAGTCACTGACTCAGTTGATTTAGCAAACGCGGTCAACCAAGCGTTAACTGAACAACTTGCCAAATTGAGCCGTAAAGACATTGCCGCCACCGCATTAGAATGTAGCCGCAGTATTGTTGTCTGCGATATGTCCCAAGCCGCAAAAGTATCTAACTTATATGGCCCAGAGCATTTGATTATTCAAACAGCTGCACCTCGAGACGTATTAAAGCACATTCGCGGTGCAGGTTCAGTATTCTTAGGGGCTTATACCCCTGAATCTGTTGGCGATTACGCAAGCGGCACCAACCATGTATTACCCACCTATGGTTACAGTCGCTCGGTTTCAAGTTTATCGCTCGCTGATTTCAGCCGCCGCTTTACCGTGCAAGAGCTCAGTCAAGCTGGCTTACAAACCTTAGGTCAAAGTGTCATGGTACTGGCTGAAAATGAGCTGCTAGATGCCCATAAAAATGCCATCGCAATTCGTTTAGCCAGCCTACAACAATGATAGTTTAGTGAATTAGAGAACATAGCCATGAGCCCAAAAACAGCAGCGCCATTTGACCCTAAACAGTTGGCCCGACCAGAATTACTCTCGTTAACCCCGTACCAAAGTGCCAGACGCATTGGTGGCCGTGGTGACATTTGGATTAACGCTAACGAGTCACCGTTTAACAACAGTGAGTTAGATAAAGTGAACCGTTACCCAGAATGCCAACCCCCAGAGCTGATTAATGCATACAGCCAGTATTCCGGCGTAAAGGCCAGTAACATTATTGCCAGTCGCGGCGCAGATGAAGCGATTGAATTATTAATCCGCACGTTTTGCATACCAGGTGTCGACAGTATTGCTTGTTTTGGGCCAACTTATGGCATGTACGCCATTAGCGCTGCCACATTTAATGTCAGTGTCACTGCGTTAAGTTTAACCGAAAACTATCAGCTACCCGCTGCATGGCCTGCGCAAATCGGCAATGCCAAAATCGTGTTTATTTGTAACCCAAATAACCCTACGGGTACGGTTATCGCTAAAGAAGATATTGAGCAAGCCATTCAAGCTGCGCCCAATGCCATTGTGGTGGTAGACGAGGCCTACATTGAGTTTTGCCCCCAATACAGCGTGGCAGATTTGCTTAGCACCTACCCTAACCTTGTGGTACTGCGCACCTTATCAAAAGCATTTGCATTGGCCGGCGCACGTTGTGGCTTTATGTTAGCCAATGATGCCATTATCGATTTAGTCATGTTAGTGATTGCACCTTATCCCGTGCCACTGCCGGTGTCTGAATTAGCCACTAAAGCCTTAAGTGCCCAAGGTCTTGATACCATGCAAACTCAGGTGGCCACTTTAGTCGAACAAGGCCAGCGATTAAGTACGGCATTAAGTGCTTTTGGCGCTCAAGTACTGCCAGCAAACGGTAACTACGTGTTAGCTAAATTCGATGATGTTGCCAGCGTAGCTGAGCGCTTACGTGAGGCAGGCATTGTTGCCCGTGCATACAAAGATCCTCGCTTAGCCGATGCTATCCGCTTTAGCTTTACCAACGAGCAGCAAACCAATGCCATTATTGCGTTGTTTAACGGCTCGGCGGCATAAACCACATTAATACATAAAAGTTAACTATAAAATTACACCCTATTGTTAAGGTAGTCCCATGAAACAAAACATATTATTCATCGACCGCGATGGCACATTAGTAGAAGAGCCTGCTATCGACAAGCAATTAGACCGCTTAGAAAAACTGGTTTTCGAACCACAAGTCATTCCTGCTCTACTCAAGCTGCAAAAGGCTGGATTTCGGTTGGTGATGGTGAGTAATCAAGATGGCTTAGGCACACCTTCATTTCCAAAAGAAGACTTTGACGCACCACACAATATGATGATGCAAATCTTTGCCAGCCAAGGTGTTAAATTTGACGATGTGGTCATTTGCCCACACTTTAATGACGAAAACTGCAGCTGTCGCAAGCCAAAACTTGGCCTGGTGAAAGACTACTTAACTCAAGGTAAAATCGACTTTACCACCTCTGCGGTGATTGGCGATCGTGACACTGACGTAGAACTGGCTAATGCCATGGGCATTAAAAGCTTTAAATATGACCGTCAAAGCCTTAACTGGGACGACATCGCCAATGCCCTATTGAGCAAAGGCCGTATCGCCACGGTAGTGCGCACAACCAAAGAAACCGACATTAAAGTGACCATCGACCTAGACAGTCAAACCAAAGGGTCAATCGAAACTGGCATTGGATTTTTTGACCACATGCTTGATCAAATTCAAACCCACGGCAATTTCAAAATGGATGTCCACGTCGACGGCGACTTAGAAATTGACGATCACCACAGTGTTGAAGACACCGCCCTCGCCATTGGTGATGCAATTCGCCAAGCACTAGGTGACAAACGCGGTATTGCGCGCTTTGGTTTTAGCTTACCAATGGATGAAGCCAGCGGTGAATGTTTAATGGATATCTCAGGGCGACCATTTATTAAATTCAGTGCTGATTTTGACCGTGAAATGGTGGGCGAAATGGCCACTGAAATGGTGCCGCATTTCTTCCGCTCATTTGCTGACGGCCTTCGTTGCACATTGCACATTGGCTCAACAGGCGATAACGATCACCACAAAGTGGAAGCATTGTTTAAAGTGTTAGGCCGCACACTTCGCCAAGCGGTGAAAGTCGAAGGCGACATACTGCCATCAAGCAAAGGCGTACTGTAAGGAGTTAACGTGACACAACAAACTGTTTCTTCAAACAATGCCAATGACTTAACTGTGATAATCGACACAGGCTGCGCCAATTTAAGCTCGGTACGCTTTGCGTTTGAACGTCTTAACGCCAATGTCGTTGTCAGTGCTGACTTTGATGTGATTCGCAGTGCCGCGCGCGTTGTTCTACCTGGCGTTGGCACCGCTGGTGCGGCAATGGATGCACTAAAGCAAAAAAACTTAATCGCGTTGATTAAAAGTTTAACTCAACCAGTGATGGGCGTGTGTCTTGGCATGCAAATGCTCGCCAGCTTATCTAACGAGCATGGCGGACGTAGCGAGCAAGATATTACCTGTTTAGGCCTTGTGCCCACTGAGATTGGCGATCTTGACAGCAAAGGCTTGCCCTTGCCGCACATGGGTTGGAACCAAATAGAGGTTGGCGACCACCCGTTATTTAGCGGGATTGAAAATGGCAGTTATGTGTACTTTGTGCATAGCTACCGCGCGCCCATCAGTGAATACACCTTAGCTAGCAGCACTTATGGCGAATCATTTAGTGCTGCCATTGGCAAAGATAACTTTTTCGGGGTGCAATTTCACCCAGAAAAGAGCGCAAAAGTGGGTGCACAAATTTTACAAAACTTTTTAAACATGGGGACACCACAGTGATTATTCCTGCCATTGATTTAATTGACGGCCAAGTGGTGCGCTTATACCAAGGCGACTACGACAAACAAACCACCTTCGACTTAAGCCCGCTAGCACAATTACAGTCGTATCAAGCACAAGGGGCTAAGTTACTGCATATTGTTGACCTCACTGGGGCAAAAGATCCCAACAAACGTCAAACCCAGCTGATCAGCGAATTAGCCGCAGGGCTTAATGTCGATATTCAAGTTGGCGGCGGTATTCGCAGCGAAGAGCAAGTTGCAGAGCTGCTTAATATTGGCGTTAAACGAGTGGTGATTGGCTCCCTTGCCGTCAAAGAACCTGAACTGGTTAAAAGCTGGTTTGTAAAATACGGCAGCGATGCCATCTGCCTAGCCCTTGATGTTAACATCAACGAGGCTGGCGAAAAAATAGTGGCGGTTTCAGGTTGGCAATCAGGTGGCGGTAAGTCACTAGAATCGTTAGTCGCCGAGTTTGAAAGTGTTGGCCTTAAGCATGCTTTAGTTACCGACATTAGCCGTGATGGCACCTTAACAGGCGCGAATACCGAGCTCTATACTGAACTGGCATCAGCTTATCCTCATATTTTATGGCAAGCCTCAGGCGGTATCGCCACCCTAGATAACGTTGCAGCAGTGCGTGACAGTAAAGCGTCGGGCATTATTATTGGCAAAGCCTTACTGATTAATCAATTTACCGTTGAGGAGGCAATACAATGCTGGCCAAACGCATAGTTCCGTGTCTTGATGTCCGTGACGGTAAAGTCGTTAAAGGCGTGCAATTTCGCAACCATGAAATTGTCGGTGACATCGTTCCCCTCGCCGCCCGTTATGCCGAAGAAGGTGCTGATGAGCTGGTGTTTTATGACATTACTGCCAGTGCCCACGACCGGGTTATCGATAAATCCTGGGTAAGCCGTGTTGCAGAGCAAATTGATATTCCCTTTTGTGTAGCCGGTGGCATTAAAACCATTGAGCAAGCACGGGAAAAACTGGCTTTTGGTGCCGATAAAATCTCGATTAACTCGCCAGCATTAACCGATCCAAGTTTAATCTCGCGCTTGCAAGATGAGTTTGGTCGCCAGTGTATTGTGATTGGGATTGACTCATACTACGACGCGGTGTCAGACAGCTACAAAGTCAAACAGTTTACCGGCGATGAAGCCGCCACCAAAGACACCCAATGGTATACTCAAGACTGGGTGGAAGAAGTGCAAAAACGCGGTTGTGGAGAAATTGTGCTAAACGTGATGAACCAGGACGGCGTTCGCGGTGGTTACGACATAAAGCAACTCAGTATGGTACGAGCGATTTGTGACGTACCATTAATTGCTTCAGGTGGCGCGGGTACCATGGCACACTTTAAAGACGTGTTTGAACTGGCTAAAGTCGACGCCGCATTAGCTGCAAGCGTATTTCACAAAGGCATTATCGATATTGGCGAGTTAAAACAATACTTACACGCTAATCACATCGCCATTCGTTTATAACGTTGCCAAAAAAAGAGAACCTCAATGACTGATATCGTATTTGACAGCACAAGCGTAGATTGGGACAAACAACAGGGGCTTATCCCTGCTGTTGTTCAACATCACCTTACGGGTAAAGTGCTCATGCTCGGTTACATGAACCAGGCCGCGCTAGAAAAAACCCTTACCACTAAGCAAGTCACTTTTTTTAGCCGCTCTAAACAGCGTTTATGGACCAAAGGCGAAACCTCAGGTAATACCTTAGATTTAATTGCAATCGATAAAGATTGCGACAATGACAGCTTTTTAGTGCAAGTCATTCCAAATGGCCCAACCTGCCACACTGGCACAGAAAGCTGCTGGAAAGACGGCAACGCGCACCCTTTTATTGATAATCTGACAAACTTGATTATTTCACGCAAAGGCCAAAGCGCCGACTCAAGCTATACCGCGTCATTATTTGAACGCGGCACTAAGCGCATTGCACAAAAAGTGGGAGAAGAAGGCTTAGAAACCGCACTCGCTGCGGCGACTCACGATAAAGAAGAGCTGGTCAATGAAGCCTCTGATCTCATGTATCACTTAATTGTGCTTCTTGAAGATCAAGGGTTATCGATGGCCGATATCAATAAAAATTTATTGGACCGTCACACTAAAGCCAGCAAATAATATCCATTTAGCCATGCTGCTAAATAAACACAAAAAAGACGCCGCGGCGTCTTTTTTATTCTTCTAAAAATGGTCAACCGTTAGTTTTTATGGCTTTGAGTAATGGTTAGATTACCGTCCACATGCAAATCACGTTGTGGGTAGGCAATGACCACCTGATGCTCGTTAAACAGCTCATACATTCTAAAGCGAATTTCACTGCGACGACGGCGAATATCGGTTTCTGATACCGCGCTCACCCAAAAGATTAAATCAAATATCAGCGCGTTATCGCCAAAGTCTTCAAATAGCACTAAGGGTTTTGGCTGCGGTAAAATATCGTCACGCTCGCCAATCACCTGGTAAATTAACTCGCGCACTTTAACAACATCAGAGCCATACGCCACCCCAACACGAATAAAGGTACGGGCATTTTTGTCAATTAACGTCCAGTTAGTTACCGTGTTTTCAAGTAACTGACTGTTGGGCACTAACATGTGCACACCATCATTACGACGAATTAAGGTTGAGCGGGTATTAATGCATTCAACCACGCCGCGGGCCTCACCTACCTCTAAAAAGTCGCCAATACGGATTGGGCGCTCCCACATCAAAATCCAACCACTAATAAAGTTGTTAATGATGTTTTGCGCACCAAAACCAACACCAATGGCAATCGCACCCGACACAAATGCAAAGGCGGTTAATGGGATATTCAATATTTCCATACTGGTGAATACCAATACAGCAATAGTGATAATAAAATACATGCGGGTAAATAAATGAATTGCGTCGGCACTCACATTGCGTCGTTTTAACGCTTTAACAATGAGTCGACCTGCACGGGTAATAATAAACCACGCCAACAAAATGTATAACGGCACCTGAAGCAATTGTAGCAAGGTGATTGGCCTAGCATCATAAGTGAACACCACAAACGATAAAGCAGATAACAATTCGTTAAAATCCATATAAACCTCTTATTATTATGACTTCGATGAGTTTAATTTATAGTCTATCGCTCAATAAATATTAATAAAAACGCTTCTCACCTGGAGGACGGGTTTTCAGTAATTTCAAAAACCACATATATTGCTCTGGATAGGCATTAATCACTTGCTCGACGACTTTGTTTAGCGCTAATGCCTCGTTTTCTTTACCTGCCATGTCTTGCGGATCTATAGCAGGCATCACGGTCATGATAAACTGTCGGCTTTGCTCATTATAGCCAATCTTAACTGGCATCACTTGGGCATTACCGGCTTGTGCAAGGCGGCCGACCACAGGTAATGTTGCTTTAACGGTACCCAAAAAAGGCGTGAATACGCTTTTATCAGGCCCTAAATCTTCATCGGGTAAATAAAAAAAGCTGTTATCTTGTTTTAGCTCAGCAAGTAAAGCTCGGATCCCAGCTTCACGCATGTATACCCGGCCATTTTGACTGCTACGCATACGATTGCTAAACCAGTTAAACAAGGCGTTACGATGTGCTTTAGCCATGGTCACTAATGGGATTTCCATATTAATACGCAAACCTGCATATTCCATCGGCCATACATGAGGCATGATAAAAATGATCGGCTGACCGGCATCTCTTGCCGCTTTAACATGCTCAAAACCATTAAGCTGTATACGGCGTTTTAAATGCGCACTTGACCTAAATAGCAACTCAGATTGTGACAACAATACCAGCACAAACATCTTCACATTTTGCTTAACTAACGTTTCAACTTCGGTTTCTGACTTTTCAGGAAAGCAATGACTGATGTTAATTCTGGCGATATTAATGGGCTTTTTGGCTATTTTCATCACAAAATGGGCTAACAATTTTGCAATAGGATCACGCACACGAGCAGGTAAAATGCCAAATAAAAACAACACAGCAATCGCTAGCCAGGTAGGCCAATAACGAGGGTGCAACAATGCCATTTTAAAGCGGGTATCAAAATGTTTTGCTTCTCGAGACAAAAGAACGCTCCAATTAAACGTGTACGAACAAAAAACATCTCAATGTTATTGTTCGGTAAAATCTTATTATACCAAGGCTTTGGGAAACTCAAAAACAAAAGAGCCACTCAATCAAGAGTGGCTCTTAGTATTACAGATCCAATAACTGGATTGGCGTGTTCGCTAGTGAGTTATTTTTTACCCGAGTTTGCCGCTTCAACGCGTGATTTTAACTTCTGTCCAGGACGGAAAGTTACAACACGACGTGCAGAAATGGGAATATCTTCACCAGTTTTCGGGTTCCTTCCCGGTCTTTGATTCTTGTCCCTAAGGTCAAAGTTGCCAAAGCCAGATAACTTGACCTGCTCACCATTTTCGAGTGCTTCACGAATTTCTTCAAAAAAAGACTCAACCATCTCTTTGGCTACACGTTTATTTATGCCTAACGTTTCAAAAAGATGTTCTGCCATTTCGGCTTTGGTAAGTGCCATACTTTAATCCCTCAACGATGCGTTGAACTCGGTCTTAAGAGCCGATAACACTAAATCCATAGTTTCAGTGATATCTTTTTCTTCAAGTGTACGAGTAGTGTCTTGTAATGTAAGTGCGATAGCGAGGCTCTTTTTGCCAGGCTCAACACCTTTACCTTGGTATACATCGAACAAGTTTAAGCCAACCAACTGATTTTCGCCAACTTTTCTTATCAAATTCATAACATCAGCGGCAGAAACGGTTTCATCTACTACGAGCGCGATGTCGCGACGGTTAGCAGGAAACTTAGATACAGCTTGGGCTAGCGGCAAACGGGCATGCAGTAATGCATCCAGTTCTAACTCAAAAACAATTGTTTTGCCATTAAGTCCAAAGGGCTTTTCCAAGCTAGGATGGATAGCACCAATGTAACCAATGACTCGATTATTTCTTAATATTTCAGCACATTGTCCTGGATGCAGCGCAGGATGTGTTGCCCCTTTAAAACTAAATTCAGAAGCGGCAACTGTCAAGCCAAGAATTGCTTCTAAATCACCTTTTAAATCAAAGAAGTCGACTGTTTTCGATTCCATTGACCAATGTTCTTCGTTTTGCACACCCGAAATCACCGCGCCCAGCATAGCTTGTTGGCGAACGCCAGAATCTGCTTGTGCATCAGGAACAAAGCGTAATCCGGTTTCAAATAATCTTACGCGACCTTGTTGACGACTTTGATTATAGCCCACTGCAGTTAATAACCCAGTGAACATAGACAAACGCATTGCCGACATTTCAATTGAAATGGGGTTGGGTAGCACCATGGCCTCTTGGCCTGGGTGTACTAAGTTTTGCATTTTAGGGTCAACAAAGCTGTAAGTCACCGCTTCTTGGAAACCACGTGCAACAAACATACTACGAACACGCTTAAGCGAAATATCCGCTTCTTTGTGATCTGGCATGGTAAGCGCTGCTTGTGGCGCTGTGTTAGGGATATTGTTGTAGCCGTATATGCGTGCCACTTCTTCGATTAAATCTTCTTCAATCGCCATATCAAAACGGTAGGTTGCCGTCGTCACTAGCCATGTATCATTGGCCGATTCAACGCTAAAGCCTAAACGCTGTAAAATCTCAACGACATCAGCATCAGGAATAGGGTGACCTAATGTTTTATCTAACTTGTTACGACGTAGCGTGATTTTAGCCGCTTTGGGTAAATGCTCAGCAGATACGGCTTCAATCACTTGCCCTGCTTCACCACCACAAATATCAAGCACAAGACGCGTAGCACGATCCATGACTTTATGCTGCAGCTCAGGGTCAACGCCACGCTCAAAACGGTGTGAGGCATCTGTGTGTAAGCCTAAGCGACGCGATTTACCCATAATGGCCAGAGGGGCAAAAAATGCGCATTCTAATAAGATGTCTTGGGTGTTGTCATTAACGCCAGTGCTTTCGCCGCCAAACACACCTGCAAGTGCGACAGCTTGTTTGTCGTCAGCAATCACTAAGGTGTCGTTTGGTACGGTAATTTCGTTACCGTCGAGCAAGGTTAGTTTTTCAATGCCATCGGCTAAACGCACAGTAATGCCGCCGTTTAGGGTGTTTAAGTCAAATGCGTGCATTGGTTGACCAAATTCAATCAACACGTAGTTGGTAATATCCACAATCGGGTCGATTGAACGAATACCACTACGGCGCAATTTTTCTTGCATCCACAAAGGGGTTGCAGCTTTAACATTAATATTTTTAACCACACGGCCTAAGTAACGCGGGCATAAGTCTGGCGCAACAACATTGATGCTAAATGGCGCGTCAATGGTGGCGTTTACAGCTTGCCAAGTCGGCTCGGTGACGGCCAGACGGTTTAACACGCCCACTTCGCGCGCAAGACCAACCATACCTAAACAATCAGCACGGTTGGCGGTTAAATCAACGTCAATGATGGCATCATCAAGTTGCAAAAATTCACGTACATTAACGCCTAATGGTGCATCTTGTGGTAGCTCAATAATGCCATCACTTTCGATGTCGATACCTAATTCACTGTATGAACAAAGCATGCCCATTGAAGGCTGACCGCGTAATTTGGCTTTTTTAATTTTAAAATCGCCAGGCAAAACTGCCCCGACCATAGCCACAGCAACTTTTAAGCCTAAACGGCAGTTAGGCGCGCCACAGACGATGTCGATAAGCTCGTCGCCACCGACATTGATTTTGGTTACACGTAATTTGTCCGCATCAGGATGCTGACCGCATTCGACCACTTCACCAATGATCACGCCGCTAAAATCGGCAGCGACAGGATCTACGCCATCGACCTCAAGACCGGCCATAGTGATTTGGTGTGATAACTCGTCACGACTTACTGATGGATTAACCCACTCACGAAGCCAAGATTCACTGAATTTCATCTAATTATTGCTCCGTTATTTGAATTGCTTAAGAAAACGTAAATCGTTTTCGAAGAAGGCACGTAAATCATTCACGCCGTAGCGCAACATGGTTAAACGCTCTACGCCCATACCAAAAGCAAAACCAGAGTATTTTTCAGGGTCAATACCCACACTGCGAAGCACATTGGGGTGCACCATACCGCAGCCTAAAACCTCTAACCATTTTCCGTTTTTGCCCATAACGTCTACTTCAGCGGAAGGCTCTGTGAAGGGGAAGTAAGATGGACGGAAACGCACTTGTAAATCTTCTTCAAAGAAGTTACGTAAAAAGTCGTGCAAAATCCCTTTGAGCTCAGCAAAGTTGACGTTTTCGGCAACCATTAGTCCTTCCACTTGGTGGAACATTGGCGTATGAGTTTGGTCGTAATCGTTACGGTAAACACGGCCTGGAGAAATAATGCGCAGCGGGGGCTTTTCATGTTCCATGGTGCGAATTTGCACGCCCGATGTTTGGGTACGCAACATCACTTTTGGATTAAAGTAAAAGGTATCGTGATCGGCACGAGCAGGATGGTGCTCAGAAATGTTTAGCGCATCAAAATTATGAAAGTCATCTTCGATTTCAGGACCTTGCTTAACCACAAAGCCTAGCTCACCAAAGAAGGTTTCAATACGTTCAATTGTACGCGTTACCGGATGTAAGCCACCGATTTCTAAGGTACGACCGGGTAAAGTCACATCGATTTTTTCTGCAATTAATTTTGCTTCTAATTCCGAGGCTTTTAATCCATCGATACGCTCAGACAACTTTTGCTGAACGGCTTGTTTAGCTTGGTTGACGGCTTGACCAAAGGCAGGTTTTTCTTCTGCACTTAATGAACCCATCATTTTCATCATGTCAGTGATTTTACCTTTTTTACCAAGGTAATCGACACGGATGTCATCCAATGTCTTTAGATCACTGGCCTTGTCAATGACCTCTAAGGCTTGTTGTACGATCTCGGTTAACTGCTGCATGTTATCATCCACTGCATTTGTGCATATCAATGCGATTGGGCGTCCCATTCGACTAACAAAAATAGTCCAGACGCGATAGTTTAACTCTTGTTTTGTGACACTAAGAGCCAAGCTAGTGTTAAAATAAAAGAGTGAAATTTTACGTGAGCAACCACCAATTTACTAGTCATTATTGGACTTTTTAATGGCAAATAGCTGTATTTCCCTGCTATTTCGTTTTGTTGGCTTATCTGGCATGTTAATCATCTTACATTGACTGCAGCCTCTAGGGCCTTTTAGTCATCAGATACTTAAAATAACGTTGCGCGAGATAACGACACCAGTGCTATTTTCACTAAACTGAATCTGATGACGCTGCGGTAAATAGCTCACAAGCTGTTGTTATACCAATCGCATTAAAATGTACTCTTTTAGCGAAAATGATCAGTGAGCTAGTCAAGGCAACCTAACATAGATCATATTCTAATAAGCATTGGTATAAAGAGCATCATTCAAAGGATGGCACTAAAAAATAAAAGGCACCAAGGTGCCTTTTAGCATAACGATGCCTATTTGCATTATCAGGCATTAAAAAGCTAATGATGTTGAGCCTTTCTCGCCTAAGTTATCTTGCACTGTCAGTTCAACGTTTTTTTCACGCCGACTCAAACTGTATGTGATTGGTCCAGTGGCTTTACGACCATTATTAAATAGCCATTGATGATGTTTAATAAACCCGTCTGGATCATAGCTGCTTGAAATAAACAGCTTGATAAACCAAAGGTTTATTTGTGTTATTTGTGCAACTGGTGCGACATTTTCGGGTTCAAGGATAACGCTCACGGTTTGTGATGTGCTTGCCACCTCGCCTTGATTATCTGTAACGGTTAACGTCACGTGATAGTCACCCGATTGCTGGTACTGATGCGACGCACTTGTACCCGTTGCCATCACACCATCACCAAAGTCCCATTGCAACGCCACAATCTCGCCATCACTGTCTGTTGAGGTAGACAACACCTGCAATTTGCTGCCTATTAACTGTTTATCAAAACCCGCGACAGGCGCAAGGTTAACAGGAGGAAATTTAAGTGAAATAATCACGGGGTCGTGATCTGAAGAACGAAACGCATCATCTTGATATAGCGCTTGTACCTGCATGTCAGATTTATATTCTTCATTATAATCAAGCACAATGGGTTCATCAGCATTAATGTGCCACTGACTTATTCCCACTACATCGTCAAGCAGGGCCTTGTTCGCTAAAGCATGATCAAGTTGCCCCGACTCTCCTGCAAACACATAAGAGTAAGGTGATGGTATGCTCAGGTAATCGCTTAGCTCATGGTAGCCGTGACTTGCTAACATGGTTAACGGATCTTCCTTGGCGTATGCATTTAAATCACCAATAACCAACACTTTACTGTCTGGGTATTGTTCTGCTAACCATTGACCTATTGCATCTGTAGCTCGAGTTCGAGTCATATTACAGTTACCTTGGCCATCAAGCATGTCAGGATCATTGGCGCTATTACAATCGCTGCCTTTTGACTTCAGATGATTGACTGCAACAACGACACTTTCATCGCTGCCGATCACCTTAAACGCCTGTGCTAACATAGGGCGATTTTTACCGTCATCAAATAGCAACGTTCCACTGTCATCAACAGGTGAGTTACTGGACGATAATATACGCGCAGCGCCAGAAAGACTCAATTTATCAGTACGATATATCATACCTACACTGATAGCATCTGTACCTAATGTTGCCATGTTTGGGGCAACAAAATCATAGAGGGGTTGCCCCAGTGCCGCATTTAAACCTGTCACCAAGTCATTAATCGCTGACTCATCGCCGTAACCATCATTTTCGATTTCCATTAAACCAAACACATCGGCATTGATCGTTTGCATTGCGCTGATAATTTTGGCTCGTTGACGCTCAAATTCGCTAACAGAATCCGCACCTCGCTCTGTAGGGAAGCCCGCACCAACACCATCGCCATTAAAATAATTAAGCACATTAAAACTGGCTATGCGAAGGTCAGCGTCAATTACAACCTCTGGCATCTCTTGTCTTGGATTTGTTTGAACGACATTAACTAAACTGGTTGGCATAATACGATACTGGTTAAATCCATAATGCATGACACCTTCAAGCTCAGTCACACTGTCACCGACCCGCAGCGTGTTTACTGCCGATAATCCCGGTGCAGGATAAGCAATAACGTCAGGGTTTTGGCTGGTCGAGCCATCGTCTAAAATAATACTGTCTTTACTGTTAGCTTGGGTAACAGCAAGCGCTTGCTCTCCAGGAGTGGCAACTTGTGTGCCGATAAAGTGGCGGCGACTGCCTAATAATACTTCTCCGTAGCGGCCCAAACTATATACATCGTTGACAATCAGTGCTTGATCAAACTTAACCCGCATACCTTCAACGCGCTCAAGTTGTTGATCGTCATCTATGGGTAATGTCACGTTAACGACTGTGGGCAATGCTTGCTGAGTTTGACAAAGTGCAAACTGGCTAACTGCCGATAACTGAGTGGTGCCATTATATTCAGACACCTTAGCAGTAATACGAATACGATCGCCTGAGTTGACCTGTAACGTTTGGTTACCTGTGTAAACAAAGATCCCTTCAGAAGTAGCAATGTCAGAGTCGACATCGGCATCTGCCATCTGGATAAAAATCCCTGAAAGCCCAGCCTGTTGATCGCTGGTAACAATCGCCTCAACCTCGACTGTGTCACCAATCATGTTACTGGCTTGAGCATTACCTTGTATTTGATGGATTGCGACTGCCGTTTCACCGCAAACCAGTTCAACGGGTTCAATAGGATCAGTCGGGTCCGTTGCTCCACTTGCAGAGAACGAACCTAAATCGGTGATATCATCTTGAGCAAATCCCTGCCAACCAGCCAATGATACGTCATTATCAATAATGATATCTGGGGTTAAATTATCCACATTACGGCGTAGGGTATTATTTTGTGTAGACAAGTCTCCACTGCCCCACTCAGCACCGGGATCGACACCAACTTGCCCGAGTGAATCCACAACGTTACCATTGTGAGTTAACACTATGGCGTCGTCTCCATTAAAAAAACTGGCATTACTTGTCTGCTGAGCTAAAGCCAAAATATCTGCAGATGCATCGTTATCGGCAACCACAAAAGTTGTATTCGAAGCGACACGACCAATTAAGCTAATGTTGGTTGCCGCAGACGTACTACCGTTAAAATAAAATGATAAAACATAATCACTTAAATCAATGGTATTAGCCGTTGGGTTATATAATTCGATGGCTTTATTGTTGCTGCTACCCTCAACATATTCGCTTATGAGTAGCTCTTGTGAGTTGGTTTGAAATGCCATCATTGAAGATATGGACACTGCAAGCAAGGTTTTAGTGCTTAACATAATTGACCCCTATTACGATTCATTTGTGTAATAAATTGCTTGTATCTGACATGTCTATTTAAGATTTATTGAATAACTATCAGTAAAGCGAGGGCAACTATATCCTCATGGAGTGACATACTGGTTGCAACCATGTTGCAAAAGTGTTTCATAACACATAAAAAAAACGCTCAATATGAGCGGTTTTCACAAACACCGATAATTGTTAAGATTCTTTATTTACATCAACAACATAATGGCCTTGAAGCCAATTTCGACCAATTAATAATTTATAACCCATTTTAGTGCGATCCGTTAAATTCACATCGACTAAATACTCTTCTCCAGGTTTACCGACATTCAGCCTTACCGTATAACGAGCTTCAGTACCTTGAGCGTTACGAATTAACGCGGTGCTACGTATTTTGGTGCTAACTTCGACTTTCTCACCTTTTTCATTTTCGGTAGTAAATGTAATGATTTTGCCAATGTTATTAGTAATGTCGTCTGTATCTTCGTTTTCAACATGGATATTCACAGCGTGTAATGAATTTTGCCCTGCACCAGTGTCAATCCTTGTGTCAAATAACAGCCCTGTTTGCTTAATACTCAGCGTCGCTACAGGACCAATGGTTTTATTGTGTGCTACATCAACAATATAACCTTTTTTCAGAAAGTTACGCCCAATTAGCAGCTTATAGTTCATATGGCTTCTATCACGTAAATTGACATAAACATTATGCAAATTATCAGGAAAGCCCACACCAAGTTTCACCATATAACGCCTTTCGATACCTAAGGCATTTTTGACTTTAGAAGTGCTCACAATCTCAGCCTGCATGCGCTGTTTTTTTCCTTGCTCATTTTCTGTGGTGAACTCAATCATTTTGCCCACATTTTGTTTCATCTGGTCTGAGGCACCACCAACAATATGTAAATCAACAGCATGCAAAGAGGTGTTTACTGCACCGGTATCTATGCGTGCTTTAAAGATTAATCCAGAATTGCCTACTGTCATTGACTCAATTTGACGTAAAAGAGTAACTTGATCACTTGCAAAAACAGATACTGAAACGAAACAACATAACAAAGCAGAAAACACAATACTTCTAAACATCATCAATCCCAAAGAGTTCAAACATGTAACCTAAAATTTGTTGCATTTTGCGTTTAACGTAAAAGATTATCAATTTCTTGATCGAATAGATTTTTAATCAAACCAGAAAATTCAGTAATAAAAATGCTTTGTTCTGGTGTGGCTTTTTGATTAGCAACTGAAGCTAAAATTTCTTCTAAATCATAGACAATTGCATCAATTTCGCGGATCACCATATTTCGTTGAGCAAATGACAATTGCGGGTTTTGACCACAAACCATGATAATTTGAGCGGATAACTGCTCTTCAAACAACTCCATCACAGTTTCCGTTGCGGCGGCATTGGTATCAGGCGCTTCAAACAAGCCTAAATGTTCAGTCAAATACTGAATTAAATGCATATATCCGTCTTTATCGGTAACCATGTTATTCACCTTTATCCACTACTCTATATAATAAAGTGGCTTCACTTTTTACCGAAGCCACTATTCAACGCGTTAATCTTTATTGTGCTAACGTGAGCACAAACGACACAGGTACAGCTAAACTGATACTAGGTAAGCCTGCGATTTCTCTTAACTTTTCAACACCTGCAACCAAATTAAACTCATCAGCTTGCACAAGTATTGGCGCAAAACTACTGATAACAAGTTTGTTATCAGACAACTTAGCCACGAGAACATCTATCGTCTTCGCTTGCTTTTTCCCGTGTAATTCTACTGTGGCATTAACTTGGGTGGTTAATGTATCTCCAGCTTTCATTCCCAACAAAAGTTGAGGGTTAATGGTCGCATTAACTTTTAACTGAGGGAATTGTGCCACCTCAAACAAAATAGTTTGCATACGCTCATCACGAATTTGAATACCGGTATCAACCGAGTTCAAGTTTATGGACAATGAGAAAGCACCGCTATCGGTTAACTGACCAGAAACTTGTTTAAAGTGGTGTACTTCAGCAATATCGTTTTTCTTAACGGATATAAAGCTGATGCGAGAATGATCTTGATTCACTTGCCAATCACCAGCCATAGCTTGAAAACTGAGTAAGCTAGCAGCCAACAGAGAAAATGCTATTTTCATCATGACGTCCTTTGGTTATTCATTACGCAACAGTTCACTTAAAAAGTAAGTATAGATGACGCTTCAACCAATGTTGTACTCACCATTACTTTACTTTAGCCAACCATTTATCGAGTGCTTGAGCAAACGTGTGCTTATCGGCTTGTGAGAAACTACTGGGGCCACCTGTATGCACGCCACTGCTTCTCATTTCTTCCATAAAATCACGCATCGTTAAAATTTGTTTAATATTTTCAGTTGTGTATACAGTGCCTCGCGGATTTAACACCAAGGCACCTTTGTCTATTGCCTCTGCCGCTAATGGAATATCAGCAGTAATCACTAAATCACCAGAACTTAACTGCTCAACGATATAATTATCTGCTTCATCAAATCCAGAGCTGACACGGATCGTTTTAATGAGTGGCGAAACAGGCACTTTTACCAATTGATTTGCCACTAACATTAGCTGAATAGATTTTCGTTCTGACGCTCTAAATAGCATCTCTTTAACGGCATTTGGGCACGCGTCTGCATCAACCCAAATTTTATTGCTTATCACGCGATAATGCTCCTATTTATTAACACAGATTAAGGTGCTAAACGATCTATTTGCCAATCGCTGTCTGTCTTACTGTAAATAAATCTGTCATGCAGACGATGCTCGCCACCTTGCCAAAACTCAATGCTGTTGGGCCGAACTAAATAGCCGCCCCAAAACTTAGGTAAAGGGACTTCACCTTGAGCATATTTCGCTTTCATTTCAGCAAATTTAGTTTCCAAAGCCTGTCTTGCCGTGATTTTACTCGATTGTTTAGACACCCAGGCCGCAATTTGACTGTCTTTGGGGCGGCTCATAAAATATTTGGCCACATCAATCATCGATAAGGGTTCTGCCTGTCCAATAACGGCAACCTGCCTTTCTAACGGATGCCAGGGAAATAACAAGCTAATTTTACTGTTTAGTGCAATTTGCGATGCTTTTCGACTTTCAAGGTTAGTAAAAAACACAAAGCCATTGTCGTCAAAACGTTTGAGCAATACTATGCGCTGAAATGGTTGGCCTGTGGCATCGACAGTCGCTACACACATCGCGGTAGGATCAGTTAACTGAGCATCTTTTGCCTGTTGCATCCACTTCTCAAATAAATCCATTGGATTGGTGGGCAAGTCAGCCCGTCTCAACCCACCTTGAGTGTACTCACGGCGAATATCACTTAAATCACTCATTTGCGTTTCCTTGTTTAGCCTACTTCACGCTATTTTACGCTGACCACCCACAAAAAAGCCAACGCCTGTGCGTTGGCAATCGCATTTTAATTACAATATAAATTATCTTGATCATACCCGATTTTTAGACCATCACATGCACAGTAAAACGTATCAGAGCAATTATGTGAGTCAGCATTACAAAATTTCAGGGCTAAGACACTCTGAGCTGACTTGCTGAAAGTGACTAACATTCACATGCGTATCGCGACCTATGGCATAAGTACAATGGGCTAAACAAATATTGTCCGGTGTCGTCACCAAAGGTAACGTACAATTAAAACCAATAAAATCCCAACTGATGGGTTTTAACATGGCTAAATAATTGGCCGCAATATCACTGTGATTGCAGGTTAAATCGATATTGGTTTCTACACTGACATAAGAGCTTTGCTCTTGAGGAGTGATGTGGATAGTAAAATAACGATCACCTTTTATCCCATTAACCGAAAAACCTAATGGGCTGAATAAATGGCAATCATAAAGAAAACCTGGAAAAAATATATCCAGTTGTAACCAGTGTATAATTTGCTCTTTTGATTGGTTTTGAGACAGTAAATATTGGGCAAACTCGCCGCTGATATGATACATCAATAATTCACTGGTGGGCTCGATTAACTCAGGCTGACCGCAACCATCCGTTGTAAAAATAAAATGATGATGACTGTCTAAATGGCCTATACGGCAAGCATTACCGGGAACCACCTGGCGTAATCTGGCAATGTCGTCCACAAAAGTTGAAGCCTGTAAGTGAGCTAAATATTCATTTTTACGTTGGTAACACACAAACGAGACATTCACTACACCGATTCTATCGATGAGCGCCAACAAACTGTCTATTAAGGTTGATAGGCCACAGGTAATAACGACAACGCGCTTATCCCAAACAAATAAACTCGACTCACTCAATAAATACGCATCACATTGCTCATTACTGATAACCGAAATAATCTCTGCTTTAGCTAACGCAACGATGTCTTTCCAGAACATTTGGTCAAACGAGCGAAACGAGCAACTCGTTGGCTGAGCAATTAATTCAAATTTCTTTTCTGTTCCTTCAAAAAACATCTGCGCAGCTTACTCTCATTTCTGTTATCTGAAACTTAAACAATAAATAAAGGCTTAGTTATTACTCATAACTAAGCCTCTTTTGACACTCATTAACCCTAAAAGATTAAAAATCTTCTAGGTAAGTGTAGCCATCAAGACCCACTTGTAGCTCTTCTAAAATGCTCGCTCTTTCGTCTTCAACAATATGTTGCGTCACGAGCTCTTCAAAGGTGCGCATAAACTCTTGAGCATCTAAGTTAACATAACGTAATACATCAGCAACAGTGTCACCTTGCAATACCGACTCAATATTGGCAGCACCATCGGCATCAAGACGCACAACAGCCGAGTTAGTGTCACCAAATAGGTTATGCATATCACCCAAGATTTCCTGGTATGCACCCACCATAAAGAAGCCGATTAAGTAAGGGCTTTCTTCGCTCCACGCTGGCACAGGTAATGTAGTTTCAATACCCTGTCCGTCAACGTATTGGTCAACAATACCGTCTGAGTCACAGGTAATGTCTAGCATTACGGCACGGCGCTCAGGCGCTTTATCTAGGCCAGACAATGGTAAAACAGGGAACACCTGATCAATACCCCATGCATCTGGTAATGACTGGAACAAAGAGAAGTTAACAAAAAACTTATCCGCTAACTTTTCGTTTAATTCATCAATAATAGGACGATGGTAACGGTTATTATTGCTCAGCAAACCTTTCACTTCATGACAGACACGCAAGTGTGTTTGTTCAGCCCATGCACGGTGCGCTAGGCTAAATTGGCCAACGGCAAATAACGAATGTGCTTCAGCGATATCACTTTGAGTATCGTGATAAATCTCAATAATGGCACGTTGATCCTGTCCACCACTGATTTCTTCCCACGACTGCCACATGTTGTGTAATAGTTGCGGAGCATCTTCTGCTGGCGCTTCAATCACTTCCGGCATGTAGGCTTCTGTGCCAATAACATCGGTAATCAACACCGCATGGTGCGCTGTTAAGTGGCGACCAGATTCAGAAATGATACGTGGCATTGGCTGTTCGTATTCATTACATAAGTCAGTTAACACATTGACGATATTATTAGCATATTCATTTAAACCGTAGTTCATCGAATTATTACTTTGACTGCGTGTACCATCGTAGTCAACCGCTAAACCACCACCAACGTCAAAGCACTTAATGTTGGCGCCTAGTTGACGCAACTCACAATAAAAACGCCCCGCTTCACCCACACCTTGGCGGATATCACGAATGTTGGCAATTTGCGAACCTAAGTGGAAGTGCAAAAGCTGCAGAGAATCAAGCATGTTAGCGCTTTTTAATTCTGCAACCACTTTCAATACTTGAGCCGCCGACAAACCAAACTTTGACTTTTCGCCGCCACTTGCTTGCCATTTACCTTTGCCTTGGAACGCTAAACGAACGCGAAGACCTAAACGAGGCGTAACACCGAGTTTAGACGCTTCTTCGAGTACCATTTTCAGTTCTGACATCTTTTCAAGCACGATGTACACTTTATGGCCGAGCTTTTCACCAATAAGTGCTAGGCGAATATATTCTTTGTCTTTGTAACCATTACACACAATGACTGAGCTTGCTTTTTGTGCCATGGCCAATACTGCCATAAGCTCAGGCTTACTACCCGCTTCTAGGCCTAGTTGGGGCACTTCTTTAGATTTTTGGCTAGCGAGGATCTCTTCAACAACGGTTTGTTGTTGGTTTACTTTAATTGGATAAACTAACAAATAATCATTTTGATAGTCGTACTTAGTAATAGCATCATTAAAAGCTTCACATAAACTTTCCACTCTGTGGTGCAAAATTTGTGGGAAACGCACAAGTACCGGTAACGAAACGCCCGCTTGCACCATATTTTTGGCTAATTCATTTAAACCAATTTTATGATCAGGGTTTTGTGGATCTGGTGACACTGTCACTTCGCCATCTTCACGAATACCGTAAAAACCTTGGCTCCAGTGAGTCACGTTATAACCCGCGCGAGCATCTTCGATAGACCAATCAGACATAATTATTTTCCGTATTTGTATCAAAGTAAGCAGATAAAACTACTGCTTGTTAAAATCCAGACAATTTTTAGCATTGTCTCAGTATCGTTGTCATAGTTAATGCGAGGAGAATCCCAGCTAAACAACACGCTTTATGTTGCAAACCACCATTGAAAAAACAAGCGTAAAAGCAGTTATCCTTTTCGCTGTGTTTTCGCTTTTAGTAAATACATCTTAGTCTTACATTAGCATGGCTTGCAAATTTGTGGGCGAAACATCAGTGTGTCATTATGTTCAGTGTTTTACTCAAAAAAGTGAACATAAGATCACTTTACTGCACTGAAATTTTGCAGATACTCGCCTTAGTAAAAACGGCGCAATTAAAACCTGCAATCCAGCCTAATGCAAGTAAATTACCCATTAATTACTATAAAAAGTCAGATTTAATGGTCTATCGAGAGTTCAATATTCTTGCCACACAAAAAATCAGTACTGCACAGGGTAATTGCCACAACTTAGTGATGATTTACGTGTATAATTAACCGATTTTGATTAAATCACCTTTTCATCTTTTATTAAGTAGAGTCATTCATGATACAAATCGGTAAACGTTATTCATTAGAAGTGGTAAAGCAAGTGAACTTTGGGGTTTACTTAAATGCTCAAGAGCTAGGACAGGTCTTGCTTCCTAATAAATTTGTCCCTACCGGTTGTAATGTCGGTGATATGGTCGACGTCTTTCTTTACTTAGATTCTGAAGATATTGTGATTGCCACCACCCAAAAAGCGCTTGCCCAAGTCGGTGAGTTTGCCTACTTAAAAGTGGTCGCTACAGGCCCTTATGGTGCGTTTTTAGATTGGGGCCTAGACAAAGATTTATTACTGCCATTTGGTGAACAGCATAAACCTGCCGAAGAAGGCCGCTCATATTTAGTGTATGTCCATGCAAACCATGCCGATGAACGCATTATGGCGTCATCTAAAGTGGATAAATTTGTCGACAAAACAGAAGCACACTACACCCCCGGCGAACAAGTTAACTTAATCATAGGTGGCAGCACAGATTTAGGTTACAAGGCCATTATTAACCATAAGCATTGGGGCGTAATTTACACTAATGAGGTTTTCCAAAAACTGCGTTTTGGCCAAAAACTCACCGGCTTTATAAAAACCATGCGCAGTGATGGCAAAATTGATTTGGTGTTACAAAAAAGCGGTAAAGAAGAGTTAGACAAAAACGCCCGCCTGATCATTAATAAATTGCGTAGCGCTAATGGCTTTTTACCTTTGCATGATAAAACCGATGCTGACGTCATCTATGATCAACTAGGCATGAGTAAAAAAGCCTTCAAAAAATCGATTGGCGGTTTATTTAAAGCGGGTGACATCAGTATCGACAGCGACGGTATTCGCCTCACCATGTAATTCAATGGCCTTTTTCGTTTAAATGATGAGTGTAGTGTTCACTTATCATTTAAACGGCGCTGAATAAATACGCCGCACCATCGAAATAGCAATAAGGTGGCACGCTTTCAACGAGCAACAATCACCCCCTGGTTTGTTTCGCTATTTGATGGGTATCAATGAGCGTTTCTGATATAAACAAAAATATGAGCCAATAAAATAAGGATAGTGTATGGAATTGACGCCATTAGAAGCCCGAGTGATTGGGTGTTTACTCGAAAAAGAACTCACCACACCCGATCAATATCCTCTCTCCCTTAACGCCCTAACCCTCGCATGTAATCAAAAAAGCAGCCGTGAACCCGTTCTGTCATTGAGCGAATCCGATGTACAACACATTATTGATGAACTGAGCAAAAAACGATTAATTAGTGAACAATCTGGCTTTGGAAGCCGTGTGGTTAAATACAAACATCGTTTTTGTAATACCGAATTTAGTGAATTACAACTTAACAGCGCCGAAGTCGCATTAATATGTGTACTGCTATTACGTGGACCACAAACACCAGGCGAACTAAAAACCCGCACACCTCGTTTGCATGAATTTAGCAACGTAAGCCAGGTAGAAGCGACTTTATTGGGGTTAAGCCAACGCGAAAAACCACTCGTTGTACAACTTGCTCGTGAACCAAATAAACGAGATTGCCGTTTCTTAGAGTGTTTTAGTGGCAATATTGATGAACATCAAGTCAATAGTGGTGACAGCATTCAAATTTCGACACAAACTCAACACAGTTTGGCCCAAGAAACACGCATCATTGAATTAACAGAAAGAATTACCGTACTCGAGCAAAAAATGGCTCAACTTGAATCGTTACTCAGTTAACCTATCAGCATGTTTGTAGACAAAATGGATCGCCACTAGTGCATCATGTCTGCGATTAAAATTAATGTGTTACATCCAAGGATTAATACTATGCAACACGTCACGCCCCCATCGGGACTGTCACATATTTGGTTATTAGCCAAATACGAACTCAGCAAGCGTTTTACAAACAAAAGTGGCATGGTGGCATTAATCGCTTTCATGTTAATTTGGGGGATTTTATTACTTTACCCCATAAAAAGTGCTTCAGAATTTATCATGCAGCCAAGCTTTAAAGAATTAACCGAAGCACTCTTTGGACCAGGTAGCTTACAACATTTATTTGAATGGCCAGTACCTGAGCTTGCCGTATTTTGGCTCGCGGCTCTGTATTTGTTTCCTATGTTTAGTATTTTTATCGCTGCTGACCAGTTTAGTTCAGATAAACAACGCGGTAGCTTACGCTTTCTGACACTCAGGGTGAGCCGCAGCAGCTTGTTTTTTGGTCGATTCTTAGGTCACATGTTGATTCAACTTGCACTAATAGTGTTTACCCTGTTGGCCACCATTATAATGGTCACCAGTCGCGATATCAGTTTGTTTGTACCGTCACTAATAACCTGTGTCATAGTGATGATTAACCTTGTGATAGTATTGCTTCCCTACACAGCGGCGATGGCCGTGCTTTCTTTGTATGCAAATTCGGCTAGGCAAGCCAGTATCTTTGCAATCATTCTGTGGGCGATTGTGTCGATTATCATTGCTGTCATCAATGCGAAATTTCCACAACTGACTGGCTTAAGTATGATTCTTCCTGGTTCGCAAATCTCTAGCATGATTAATACACAAGGCCTAGGGTCATTTGTCTTTGCTCCAGTACCAATACTGCAAACCATTGTAATATTAACTTTGGGTAATCTATTAATGAAACGGAGTGCCCTATGACCTTTATTCAATGCGATAACTTATCTAAACAATACCTCAATAAATTAGCTCTTGATAATGTAAGTGTCAGTCTACAGGCTGGGGCACCTGTGGCATTAGTTGGCCCCAATGGCGCAGGTAAAACCACATTGTTTAGCTTATTATGTGGTTATATTAAACCGACTCAAGGCAGCATTAGTATTTTAGGTCATGCACCAGGCAGCAAGGCGTTGCAAGGCGTATTATCTGCATTGCCGCAAGATGCAGCCTTAGATCCACACTTTACCATTGCTTCACAACTGCAATTTTTTGCTCAGCTGCAAGGATTTAACAAAACCGATGCCAAACAAGAAGTCATACGTGTATTAAAACTGGTTGAGCTTAGTGATTCGGCGCAAGCAAAACCAAAAAGTTTAAGCCATGGAATGAGCAAACGGGTGTCAATTGCACAAGCCCTCATCGGCAATCCCAAAATTGTACTATTAGATGAACCCACTGCAGGGCTTGATCCAGCTAATGCCAAAAAAATTAGGCAAATTGTTAAACATTTAGCTGGCGAAACAACGTTTATCATCAGCTCTCATAATCTAGATGAGCTTGAAAAGCTTTGCGATCATGTTATTTACCTTGAAAATGGCCAATTACAACAGTCAGTGTCGATTAAAGCCAGCCAAGCAACCGATTTCATTACCCTCACAATGCAAAGCTGCGACATGGACAAGCTGCATCAACAATTACTCGGCTTAAGTCATGTCATTGAAGTCAAGCGTAGCGGTGACGAACAATATGTCATTGAATACCATAAGCAAAGTAGTTTCGAATTAGAAAATCAATTACTGGCATTATTTAACGAACAACAATGGCAATACAAAGCCATACTCAAAGGCAGAACGTTAGAAGAAACCTTATTCTCTTAAATAATCAACACAAAGGCCCAATTCATGGGCCTTTTATTCACCTATTTACTCGATTAATACTATTGCGCATTAGAATATGCTCTTTTAGCGATAGCAATCAGTGCGGTGTTCGCGGAAGCCTTTACGGGCATAGTATTGTCGATAACAACTCCTGTGTTGTGCCTACAACTTCCATGCTGTCGTACGTTAAAAAAGCTAATAAATCACCCTTCGAGCCAGCGCTACAAGCCTCTATTATTGCTTATGTCAATCCGCATTAAAATGTGTTCTTTTAGCGAAAGTTATCAGTGAAGTAGTCGAGGTAGCCTTTTGAGGACATAGTGCTATCGATAACAACTCCTGAGTTGTTGTGCCTACTGCGTCCATGGTGTCGTAGGTTAAAAAGGGCTAATAAATCACCCTTCGAGCCAGCGTTACCCCACCCATTATTGCTTTAAATGACTTTATTGTAGATGACTACACCGACGGTGATTTTCATTGTATTGGGTCTAATGACGCAGCCTAAAATAGATCACATTCCAATAGGGTTGGTATGAATAGCGATTAGCGATTAGCGATTAGCGATTAGCGATTAGCGATTAGCGATTAGCGATTAGCGATTAGCGATTAGCGATTAGCGATTAGCGATTAGCGATTAGCGATTAGCGA
>NZ_JAKILA010000012.1 GCF_023283885.1 Shewanella basaltis | reverse complement strand
TAGCGATTAGCGATTAGCGATTAGCGATTAGCGATTAGCGATTAGCGATTAGCGATTAGCGATTAGCGATTAGCGATTAGCGATTAGCGATTAGCGATTAGCGATTAGCGACCCAGTATAAAACACACTAGTTCCGTTATTACAAGTATGAAAAAAGCAAAAAAAAACTGCAGCATAAATGCTACAGTCTTATTATTAATATCTAGCCGAAACTAGATAGAAATATTAGCCAACTACTGAAACGTTTTCAGCTTGAGGACCTTTCTGACCTTGAGTCACAGTGAAAGATACTTTCTGACCTTCGTCTAGAGTTTTGAAACCGTCAGAGTTGATAGCACGGAAGTGAACGAATACGTCTGGACCAGACTCTTGCTCGATAAATCCGAAACCTTTGTCAGAGTTGAACCACTTAACAACACCAGTAACTTGAGACATGATATAAATCCTGTAAAATATATAATTAAAGCCTTAACGGCGGTAAAGCTGGAAAATGCCGGTATTACTTATGTTCACAGGACGAAACTGGTCGTATTGAAACACATAAATATAAGCCCAACCTTCAAGCTAACTAGACTATAAACCATTCTCAGAATAAGTCAACAAACATCAAGGAAAGGTCAATATTTTTTTGATGTTTAAACCGAACGGTTTATCTATGAGCATCAATTAGTTATTTGTCTGATTTAATCAGTTGCTGATTGTTCGCGCTGGTGAATTTCGATTTTAAAATCGATTTCACATTCGAGCCCTTGCTCTATTATTTGCCGTTTTTGCATGTCACTTAACTTCCATGCGTAAGGCGTCATACTCAAGAAGTGCTGAATATCATCTGTTTGCGATAACGTTAGCTGATAAGACAATGATTCATGTGAAAGATAATGAAACCCTTCTAGTACCAGCGATTCTTGCGGATGTAATCTTGGTTGGCTGTAGATCTTTTGTTTCAATGCGTAATGGTGCATCGGGCCTGGCGAAACAGTAATGAGTATACTGCCCGGTTTCATGACCCGCTGCAGTTCTTCTACTTTTGATGGGGCATAAATTCTAATCGCTAAGTCTATACTGTTATCTGCAAATGGCATTTCAAAAACACTTGCGACACAAAATTGTAAGTCACTATAGCGCTTGGCAGCCGACTTAATCGCCGATTTAGAGATATCTAGACCAAATAACTGACACTGCCCAGCAGATGTTTTTTGTATGGTTTCAAATAAACGATGACTGTAATAGCCTTCACCACAACCAATATCTAACAGCGTTTCTGCCTGTGGGTGATATTGAACAGCCAATTGATTCACTTTGTCACTCAGCGGTTGATAAAACCCTTTATTGAGAAATTCTCGCCTGGCGATCATCATCTCTTTGTTATCACCTGGGTCTTTGGTTTTTTTCTTTTGCACAGGCAATAAATTTACGTAACCTTCTTTTGCATTATCAAATTGATGCCGTTGGGGACATACCCAACTTTTATCGAATAAGGTTAACGGTGCTGAACAAATAGGACAAATATAGGGCATGGGTAGGCTCAAAAGGTAATATTACATTCCGTCATCAGACAATTTATTCACCATATCTGACACGTCTTTGGGTGCGAGTAACTCAAAACAATCTAGCTTTCGCTGCAATTGCTCAATATTACTCAGTTGCTCATTAGACGAACGACCTAAATTGGGCCGCTCTAAAGATTGATGGTATGTTCTGAGCAACCACTGGTGTTTATTTTGCAATAAATGATCAAGCTTTAACAGCTCAGTTGATACACCTGGATGAATTTTACCCGACTCACCTTTTAAGTATTCGCGCAAATCACGTCTAACTTGTTCAACTTCACTGATATGCACAGCCAGCATTGATGACGGTTCATCGTAATCAAATTTTCGCCCTAAAATCGCTTTGGCCATCACTAAAGCTTGAGGTTCACTTAAAATACGTAAGTCTTGTTCAAGGGAGATTAATTCAAAGCGAGTACAAGAACCTAGGCTAAAGTAAACATGTTCATCGGCTTGGATATTAACCGTAATACCTTCTCTGAGTTGCTCAATACACACTCTTGGTGCAATCCCCATCATCGGATACAAACGTGCGCCTTGTCCGAGCGAGCGCATCTGATCATATTTGTCAGCAACATGATGTGTATTGTGATAACACAGTTCAACAAAAGGTTGATGACGCACAATCAATGTGGCTTCTAGGGCGCTAACTTGGCTTACGACAAATTCAGCGATGGGATTGGTCATTGCCGATAGCACTAACAAGTCACTTACAGAGTCTAACAAGCGAATCGTTAACAACGTGGGTTGTTTGATTTCACTGACAATAGGCTGAGTAAATATATGTTGGTGCATTTAATATCCTGTTTTAAACGACGCTACTTGTATAATTTATCTTACTTATTAACGATAAACTAGCAAACCGACAGCGATCCTAATAAAAATCGAAATTTAACGCTATTATCAATTTGATGCTTATCAATGTTAATATGCCTGCAACCGCGAAAAGGATCTTATTTTTATTATGGTAAATGCAATTCAACCCACCCTATTCTGGCACGATTATGAAACCTTTGGCGCTAACCCGGCCAAAGACCGTCCATCGCAATTTGCAGGGATCAGAACCGACCTTGACCTGAACATTATCGGTGAACCAGAAACATTTTATTGCAAACAATCACCTGATTATTTACCGGCACCCGAAGCCATTCTCATTACTGGGATCACCCCACAGTTGGCAAACATGAAAGGCATACCAGAAGCTGAATTTATGCGCCGGATCCATTCATTATTTAGCCAACCTAATACCTGTGTTGTCGGTTATAATTCATTACGCTTTGACGACGAAGTCACCCGTTATGGTTTTTACCGTAACTTTATTGACCCCTACGGACGAGAGTGGCAAAACGGTAATTCTCGCTGGGACATTATCGATTTAGTCAGAGCCTGTTACGCCTTTAGACCTGATGGAATTAATTGGCCTTTAAAAGAAGATGGAACACCTAGCTTTAAATTAGAGCTATTAACGCAAGCCAATGGCCTTAGCCATGAAAAGGCCCATGATGCAATGAGTGATGTGTATGCCACCATCGCCATGGCAAAACTTATCAAAGAAAAACAGCCTAAATTATATGAGTATTATTTTAATTTACGTCGTAAACAAGCCGTTGCCGAACATATTGACGTATTAAAAATGAATCCATTAGTGCATGTAAGCTCAAAAATAAGTGCCTTACATGGTTGCACAACTCTTATTGCACCGGTTGCTTACCACCCGACCAATAAAAATGCTGTTATTTGTATTAATCTCGCCATGGATGTTTCACCATTGCTCGAATTGTCAGCACAAGAAATCAGCGACAGAATGTACACCCCAAGGCATGAATTAGGTGAAACTGAGCTGCCAATTCCCATAAAACAAGTCCACCTTAACAAATGTCCCTTTATTGGTTCACCAAAATTACTTGACGACGAGGTGGCTGCAAAATTACAGTTTGATAAAGACTTTGCTCGTGAACAGTATAAGCGCTTAAAAAATCATCCAGAAATACGAGAAAAGCTTAATCAAGTATTTGAGTTAGAGTCGGATCGTCAGCCAATTACCGACCCCGATTTAATGTTATACAGTGGTGGTTTTTTCAGCCCTGCTGATAAAACCAAAATGGACATTATTTGCCATACCGAGCCGCGTAATCTTGCGGCGTTAGCATTGCAATTTGATGATCCGCGCATTGATGAAATGCTATTTCGTTTCCGGGCACGTAACTATCCAGAAACTTTGTCCGATAATGAAGCTCGACGCTGGCGCGATTTTTGCCAACAACGACTTTCGGATACCGATTATGTGATTAATCTCGAAAACTTGGTCGAAGAAACCAGCGAGAATGAATCCAAACAAAAGTTACTTAAAGCCCTATATCAATACTTACAGTCATTATAGTGAATTATCACTTTGCCCGATTTATTTCATTTAAGGATTAAGGGAATGCAAAATCGATTTTTAGACAGCATTACTCAACTAGACAAACCATTAGCAACAGCACTTGCACCATTACTTCATGACCAATTTTGCGGTCATATAGATGCCAGTCAATTTGCTATGTTAGTTGCCGCCAGTGGCAAGCCAGAAGAACAAGTATTAATGGATTTATTGCCAATTGCCGCCGCACTTGCTAACCCACCTATCAGTGAGTTTTATGTAGGCGCTATTGCTAAAGGCGCCAGTGGCGACCTTTACATGGGTGCAAACTTAGAGCTTCCTGGAGAAGCACTGTTTCACAGTGTGCATGCAGAACAAAGTGCCATTAGTCATGCTTGGTTAAGTGGCGAAACAGAAATTGTTGATATTATTGTTAACTTTAGCCCATGTGGACATTGTCGCCAATTTATCAATGAGTTAGTCAATAGCAGCAAAATTAATATTCATCTACCTAAGCAAGAAACAAAGCCACTATCTCACTACTTGCCTTATGCATTTGGTCCGGCTGATTTAGATGTTACTCAACCTTTATTGTGCAAGCGTGAAAAAGAATTTAGCCTAAATTCTGACGACCCAATGATTATTGAAGCGTTAGATCAAGCAGGTTTAAGCTACGCGCCTTACACAAACAGCAACGCCGCAGTCGTGCTTGAAACCAATGATGGCGCAACATTTTGTGGTAGATATGCCGAGAACGCGGCATTTAACCCGTCAATGCAACCAATGCAAATGGCGTTATCGAACTTAATTAGACACAACCGTCAATACAGCGAAATTAAACGTGCGGTATTGATTGAGTCATCTGAAGGAAAAATTAGCCTTGTCGGTGCCGCTATGGATGCGCTACATGCAATTGCAGCCATTGAATTAGAGCACATTGTTGTCGAGCCCATGCCGGCTTAACTGTGCGGCAGCATCTCTAAAAGGCGCCTAGTTGCGCCTTTTTTATTTAATCCATACTGATTAATTATCATTTATAGGACATCCAATCAAACCATTAACATGCTAGTCTTAAACAGGATTAAATGACTTTATGCATCACTTAACTACGCAATGAAACCCTAGACAAAAGCTACGAGTGAGTCACTATTGCGCATATTTACGATAAAACGGATTTTCATTTTTTTACTGCTATGCACAGTAGGATTAGTATGGGCCATTGTCGAGAATGCTAAGCCACTAACAGTAAAACTACTCAACAACTTACTGGCAGAAAGCCACATTGAAGTCCTTAACTTTGATGCTGAATACGTTTCATTAAATCATCTTTATATTCCCAGGCTGATCCTAAAAATTGAAGACAGCCACATTGCAGTACAAGAGTTTACTCTCGAGCTGCGCGACAGTTTTCAAATCCTAAAAAACCAACAACTTAATGCTGATGATATTGTCAGTATCAACACTCAAAGCGTGTATGTCGACTTAGGTGAAAGCTTTTTTATTAGACAAGCACAACAAACCGAAGACTCACCTGCCACCTTACAACTGCCCCTAACCAAACTGCCAATGATTAATTTAGGCAATATCGACATTAATTTGCCGATTTTAGATAACGCACAGACAATTGAACATCGCTTAAGCATGGAGAAGCTGACGCTGTCAGAAACAGGAAAACTCAACACCAAGTGGTACTTTGATGAGTTTCCGCTATTTAGTGTTGATGCCACGTTAAATAAACAACATTGGCAGTTTGACACCTTGGTCGATTTAGGCTCAAGTTATCAAGGACTTCTGTCATTACAACAATACTTAACCTTACTGCATGAAAAACAATTTAAGGCCGATCTTCACAGCAATAATCTATTAAGCAGCTTACACACAAAACTGACACAAGCACTCGATCCAATAAGCCAGCAGCAAGTCTCTTTGCAAGGTCAATGGACAACACACACCACACTCAATTTGCTCACGGGTGAGCTAAATAGCCAGCAATCCATCAGCGATTTATCGTTACATTCTGCACGCTGGCCAAGTGTGTTTTTTACGCCAAAACAACCGATCCATTTTACCCTAGACATAGGCACGTATCCGCTAAATGACCCATTTAAGCAACCTGAAACACATCACCCTATCGACACTTTAGCGCTAAAATTAGCCATTGCACCTATCCATTATCACACGAGCCCGAGTGACGCCGACATCAATCAATTAATCGAATTATTGATAGCAGATCCCAAACGTCGGCAAAGCCTGAGCCAACTTGTACAATACTTTGCCCCATCTTCTGAGCACCCCCAAATAGCCATGACCATGTCACAAGCTATTGAAGTGACAATCCCACTGGACGACACTGCTAGCGCACAAGTCAGCATTCCAGACATCAGATTAAGCCTTACAGGGTCTCGCCTACAGACTCAATTGTCATTAAGCCATCTTCAAGCCAATAGCCAACAACAATGGCGTAGTGATATCCAATGGGAGACGACACTGGGAGAGTCAAATCCCACAACAAAACAACCCCAAACTATTGACATAAAAGCAATATTACCAGAAGTCGACATAGAGCAGCTTAGCTTTGAGGCGGCATCGATTAAGCTCAGCGGCACCATAGAAAGTCTACATACGGATGATATCAGCCTAGCGTTACACCCAAGTTCAGCTATGACATTAACTGCTGTGAACGTAGCGCACCAAGATGGTGATAAAACCAAACATAGCATTCAAACAAATAGCGCTGCACAACTTGCTTCTTTAGCACTAAACTTATCCGAAACATCTACCATTCGTAAAAGCCAGCAACTCGATATTCAGTTGGCGCCCTTTAGTGTCACGGCAAAACAATTTATTGGCCAGCACATTGTCCGTCAGCAAAATGCCAAAACAATCACAACTTATGCCACAGTCAATCAGGCAAGTATAGATGTGCAACGCGCGGTGAGCTTTGCCTTAAAAGATGATCAAAACATCGAGCAAGCCATGACGCAATGGCTACAAACTGCGGCAGAAAATCACCTGATTTGGCGTATCAAGCAACTTGATGCCGTGAAACAAATAGGCAAGAGTCGTCGCCAACCCTTAGTTGCATTGAACAACATTAATGTGCAACAACAGCTCAATTTATCAAAAGGCTTATTAGTAGGCCGCGAACAGTGGCAATTAGATACCCTAACATTAAGCAGCTATCATTTATTGAAATTTGCAGACAGCAAAAGCCCGCTTGCTTTAGCAGGCCAATGGACATTTGACAGCGATATCGAAAAAGCACTTAACACACTTAAAAAAGTACAGCCATTACCAGAGAACTTCAACCTGCAAGGCCACAGTCACTTAGTGGCAGGTTTTGCGCTGAGTGAGCTAAATAACAGCAGCCAATTTGAAATGAAAATTCAGCAACAACTTTCATCATTATCAGGTCGCTTAGCAGGCAACGCTTTTATTGGCGGTGATGTGTTTGCACAGTGTCAATTTAACTGGCAACAGCTACATGACAAACCAAACACACCAGTGGCAGAGCAACACTTTGCCCAAAGTAAGTTAGTGTGCCCTCAAACCGCAATCAGTGTACAAAAAGCCAATGTCGGTCTGTTAATGACCAATCTGAATATGCAAGCCAACATCGAATTAACCAAAGACGGGAATAAAGACCCCGAAAACTGGCTGCAACAAATTACGGGGTTAAGTGAAACCAACGTCAGTTTAACAGCCAGGGGCGACATGCTAGACGGTCGTTTTTTACTTCCTGAATTTGTGCTCAAATTACATGAAAAATCCCATGGGTATTTATTACTGCAAGAACTCAGTTTGGCTACATTCTTAGAAGAACAGCCTCAAGTAGGAGTCAAAGCCAGCGGCATATTTGATGGCGTACTCCCAGCCGAAGTGGTCGACGGTAAAGTCACCATAGCAGGCGGTAAGCTTGCCGCCCGTTCACCTGGTGGATTAATTGAAGTGGCAGGAAATCCTGCAATGGATCAACTGCAATTATCGCAGCCTTATTTAGAATTAGTCTTTACAGCCCTTGAGCACCTTAACTACACTGAATTGTCGAGCACTTTTGATATGAACCCTAATGGCGATGCATTTATTCATGTGGGTGTTAAAGGCAAAAGCCGTGATGTTGAGCGCCCCGTTCATCTCAACTACAACCACCAAGAAAATTTAATTCAACTGTACAAAAGCACTCAGATTGGTAATCAATTACAAAATAAAATTGAGACTAAAGTTCAGTAACATAAGCTTAGGGTCTGTTGATCTTTCAAGGTTGTTTTTGCAGCGAATTGTTGGCCATTTGTATAAGGCAGAGACTTTGAGGTGTAGTATTCTACATAAAAAGTCGATAACGCAGTAAAAATGACCAACAAACGCTGCCCACAGGGTTCGGCTAAAAACGTTTTACTCTTTGTTGAACAGATTTTGCTTAGGTGGCTAGGCTTTAATCCATTCGCCTCGATTAAAACGTTTTTAACTCGAACAAAATTCAACCAGCAAAGATCAACAGACCCTAGGCCCTAAAAGGAAATCTACGTGAATTATTTGTCGACATACAGTGTCAGAATTTCAATTATATTGACGTCTTTATTGATGTCAGCTTGCACGCCAACAGTAAAAATTGATCCGCCTGACAAACCCATTGTTATCAATCTCAATGTCAAAATAGAACATGAAATCAAAATAAAAGTCGATAAAGAACTGGACACCTTGATTGAAAATGACGAATTATTTTAGGCTGGAAACTCAATGAAATCATTATCAAAAATAGTGACACTACTTTGTGTCACCAGCTTATTATGGTGTTCAAATGCCTGGGCTTTAACATTGCAACAGGCCAAATCGTCGGGATGGGTAGGCGAACAAACGAATGGCTATTTAGGCATAGTGATTGATACACAAGAAGTGCAAGCCTTGGTATTGTCGGTTAACGCTAAACGCAAAGCACATTATCAAGCGATTGCGCAGCGTAACCATATAAAAATTGAAACCGTGGCCAAACTAGCCGCCCAAAAAGCCATAGAAGTTGCCGAAACAGGACACCTTATACAAACACCACAAGGCCTATGGATAACAAAGTAAACGGCACAAATACATGATAAAAAAGACTCATTACATGGTGGCCATGGTCCAATAATCTAAGCGTTTTTGTGGGTCATCAACAAGCGCTTTACACGAATCTTTATATTGCGCCATTAATCCACCTAAGTTATTGGATCCCGCTAATTTTTCAATTTGTTTTTGTTTTGCACTAATCAGATCTTTGTCGACTTGCTCTGGACTACGGTACTTTCCGGCAAGAGTAATGGTATCACGCGCAGAAGCAGTTAAACGCTCCCCTACCGCCTTCATTTGCGGCGCATTCATTGCGCCAATGGCTTCGGAGCTAATTTGGTAGTATGCGGCGCACTCAATTAATTCGTCGGTAAAGGCTTTTTCTGCTGCATCTTCTGCACAAGCTGTAGCGCTAATACACACACATACCGATGCAAAAATCCACGTTGCGGGTTTAAACATTGTCTTATTTACCTTGTATAAATTACACATGAGCACATCGTATATCAATCGTGGCTAAATTGAAAAGTATCAATGTATTGACAATAAAATACAGACGAAGATAAAAGGGAAAAGAGTGGCAAAAACAAATAGACACAGATAACCATTGCAATGATAGCGTATGTTATCTGTGCCGTTGGTAATGCTAAGCGTTAGGTTTAAAAACCGTGGTTGGCATTGCTAACCCGAAACCAACCCGCAATACTATTACGTGTTTTAAATGTTGGGCGAACTTCGTGAGGAAAGCGTTCACTTAAAAACAATACTAGTGTGCCAATTTGTGGGGTTACTATGTCTAAGGTTTGATCAAGCTCATCATAAATAACTAATTCGCCGCCATCACTTTCTTGCCATTCTGGATTTAAAAAAAACACCGTCGATAAAATACGATTTTGGCTACCGTGCAAGGCATCGACATGTTTTTTATAAAACGCACCAGGCTCATACACAGCATAATGGCTCTCAAAGTCAAATAACCCCATAAACAAGCGGCGATTTAACCCTTCTTTTAACTGTTCCATAATAGATAAATACTCACGATCAGTATGATCTTGATTATCTAACCAGCTAATTTTATCCGAGCGAATTTCGGTATTGATTTGCTGTTCAATACCTCGACCAATAGCGGCTTTTTTAAAATTAATATCTTGCTCTGCTTGCATTTTTTCAAGCAAGGCTAAGCTTACATAATCAGGAATGATGTCAGATAAAAGAATGTATCCTTTATCGACTAACGCATCTGCGATCACATCCAGCATTGCTTCACTTACTTGCGAAACCATACATGCTACATCCAACAGAAAGACTACGCTTTATACTTTACTCAAGGACTCATAAAAGAGGTTAAGAGCCTGATTTTCGAGGGGGCGTCGTTACAAGGTATGATTGCCATACCTCAGTTATTTAGGGCGATTTTATAGAATAAAACCACACTAAACAACAAATTTTAATTCATTTAAAAACAGCACCTTACACTTAGCCTTATAGTTGACTATGGGCCAGTACCGACTGATTTTCTTCAGCCTTCTCTGGGCTATCATCTGTCAACTCTGTGGTTGCGGCTAAATGGCTTTGGTGTAACTTCAATGCTAAATATAAATCCGATCTGATGACAATTCCCTCTTCACCAGAGACCATATCGGTTTGTTCAAACCAACTGAGCAGTTGTCGTTTTCTGCCAGCTAACACCAAGCTCACACCTCGTTTACGCAAAAGCGCCTCAATATCAGTGAGCATTGCCATCACAGAAAGATCTAAATGGGTAAAACACGGCACAGCATCAATCATCACACAATCAACGGGTTCAAGCTGATTTTGCCTTGCAAAACGTTCAAGTAATCTGCGTTTAAAGTAGGTTGAGTTAAAGTAAGTGAGTGGTGAATTAAAACGATAAATAAATACTCCAGGTACTGCAGTTGCTTTATCGCTTCCGTCTATGCTGCGAATAATGCCTTTAGAGTCCAGCCCTAGCACTTGATCTGTCGGGCGCATAACGGTTCGTAAAAACTGAAAAAGCCCCAATAATACCGCTAACGTAATCCCTGGGATAACCCCAATAAATAGCACCGCAAATAATGTGGTTAAGGCTAAGTAAAATGCTTGACGATCACGCAGGCGTAATACCCAAATGGCTTTAAAATCGATAAGGTGTACTGAGGCAATAACCAACACAACGCCCAATGCAGCACTTGGAATGTATTCAAGCGGTGCCGTTAAAAACACCGCCACAATGGCAATTAATACTGCCGCAATCACAGACACTAACTGGGTTTTACCGCCATTTGCGTCGTTAACGGCTGTACGAGAGTCTGCACCACTTACGGCAAATCCTTGTGACAAGGCAGAGGCAATATTGGCTAATCCTAAAGCTTTAAACTCTTTATCTGCATCAATATCATAACCATTTTTGGCAGCAAAACTGCGTGCAGTAAGCATCATGCTAACAAAGCTGACCATCGCTAAGTTCAGTGCTGGCATCACTAACTCTCGAGCAATACCTATATTAAATGCAGGCGTTTGAAATGAAGGGAGGCCGCCGGCAACGGAACCAATTACAGCGATATCATACTCAGTGAGCTTGAATAACCACACCAACAATGCACCCACAGCAATGGCAAACATAGACGCTGGCCAGGCGGGTTTAATCCGTTTCATGACAAAATAAACAATGACCGTAAGAATGGCCATTAAAAACGTAGGAATATGGGTTTGAGAAAGGTAACTAGGCGCACCACCTAAACGTTCTAATAAGTACTTTTCATCAAAGGTAAAGCCAAAAATCTTTGAGAATTGTCCAACAATAATCGTAATAGCAACACCGTTTAATAGCCCCATTAAAATCGGTTTAGACAAAAAGTCTGCTAACACGCCTAATTTAAATCGGCTGGCAATTAAACACCAAAAACCCGTCATCACCGTCATGGTCATCACTAATTGCCAATGCATTAGGCTATCGCCAGCAGCTAATGGCGTCACCACCGCAGCAATAACGGCACAGGTTGCCGCATCTGGGCCAACAATAAGCTGTCTTGATGTTCCAAACAAGGCATAAACCAGCATAGGGAGTACACAAGAATACAAGCCAACAGCGGCATTAACCCCTGTAAGTTGTGCATAGGCAATGGCAACGGGTAACGCAACGGCAGCAACCGATAACGCAGCGGTTACATCGTCTTTAAGCCAACTTTTTTCATATCGGGCAAAGGTTTCTAAACCAGGCATAAACGCATACAATCGACTTAAAATCACAACGACTCCACCGCAATTACTTTGATACTTATCATAGTTTTATTTCAAATTAATTACGACATAATCAATCGAACAAAACAGGTAAATTTTTGTTAACAATGGTAAATAACCTGAGCTCGGGATAATAAATGCCTTTCAAATAGTCCTTTGCCCTGCTCACTGCGTTGAATCGACTTACAATAGGCTAGCTATTGACGCGTCAATTCGCCTTGTTAGCAGAACAAATGACAAGCTTGAAAGTGACAATGGGTAACATGTTGATTTTAAATAGTATAAGTTCATCCCTTATCCCGAATTCAGGTTAAATATATCTCTTATGTAGAGGTATGATGAAATCACGTCGCAATGTAAAACCCAGCTCATTTTATGCCTCAGCACCCAATCTTACGGTGGGTATATTGCGCAAAAAGGCCGCAATAAAGCGCAAAAATCGCTCCCCTAACGAGGGTCTGTTCATCATTCAAGGATGTTTTGCAGCCAATTGTTGGCCATTAATTAAATATGAGCGACAAGACAGACACGTTGAAGTATCGTCATGCTGCACAAAAAGTTGATAACGCTGTAAAAATGGCCAACAAACGCTGCTTAAAAGATTCGGCTAAAAACGTCTTACTCTAAGTGAATAACCCACTACGAATAACGAGTTGCGAAGTTGACTAGGCATCAATTCATTTGCTTCAATTGACACGTTTTAACTTCAACAACATACACCTAGCAAAGAACAGCAAGCCCTAAATTTGCTTACAAAAAGCCAACTCAAACAGCACCATTGCATGCTAGACTGTTGCCTCTTTTGCGTACAATGCGTTTTAGGTTTATCTTCTCCCAGAGGTTTTTGTGGTATCGCCAATCAAATCAACATCATCCCCTAACGTAACAAGCATTCCTCATTTGGCAATGTTGATCCCAATGTTGGCAGCGATTGTAGCGATCACGCCTTTAGCCATCGACATGTATTTGCCTGCCATGTCAGTTTTGGCCTTGGGGTTTGATGCCGACATCACCACAGTGCAGCAATCATTAAGCATTTATTTAGCCGGTTATGCAGTAGGCATGCTCACGTTTGGGCCATTAGCAGACAAAATCGGTAGACGGCCATTAGTGATTTTTGGATTATCAGGTTTTACCGTCATCAGCTTACTGATTGCATTAAGCATCAGTATTGAACAATTTTTACTGTTGCGGTTTGCTCAAGCCTTTATTGGTGCGGCCGCGACCGTTGTGGTTCCCGGATATATTAAAGAAGTGTACGGCGATAACACCGCTAAAGGCATGTCTTATGTCAGCTTAATCATGATGTTGGCCCCCTTACTTGCTCCAACATTAGGTAGCCTTATTATGGAATTGGGCGACTGGCACTTAATCTTTTTAAGTCAAAGTTGTTATGCCATTACCTTGTTGGCACTGGTGCTGTTTAAATTAAAAATGCCCAGCGATAAAGATAACAACAGCCGAAGTCAACAGTCGTTTTTACGCGCTTACTACACAGTGTTTTCAAGAGATGGCGTAAAATTCAACATCACAAGTGGCGTTTTGACCTCATTTGCGTTTTTTTGCTACTTAACAGCATCGCCCTTTGTGTACATGGAAGTGTTTAATTTAGATAAATCATTATTCGCTATTTTATTTAGCACCAATGTGGGTGCGCTCATGTTAGCTAATATTGTCAATTCACGTATTGTGAGCCGATATGGTTCAAAACGTATGCTACATGTGGCGACAGTATTTGGGTTAATTTCGGCGGTTGGTCTGTTAATGGTGAACCTGCTTGATTTGAGTTATCACTATACTGTGCTCATGTTAATCCCATTAATGGGATCGCTTGGGATTATGTCGGTTAATGCTGATGCCATTGTTCTCTTAAAATTTAAGCAAGAAACTGGCACGGCAACAGCTGTTATAGGCACATTACGTTTTGGTTTTGGCGCTGCTGCAGGGCCATTACTGGCCTTTTTTTATGACGGAAGTGCACTGCCCTTTTCGGCATTAATGCTAGGGGCGGTGTTTCTTGTTGGTGTGTGTCAATTTTTACAAAGCCGTTTAGCCAGGGCCTGTTGACATTTCAAGGTTGTTTTTGCAGCGAATTGTTGGCCATTACTCATATACAAGTGCGCGGCGGAGGCTTTGAGGTGTAGTTATTCTACATAAAAAGTCGATAACGCAGTAAAAATGACCAACAAACGCTGCCCACAGGGTTCGGCTAAAAACGTTTTACTCTTTGTTAAACGATGCTTTACAAATAAAGAGTTGCTTAGGTGACTAGGCTACAATCCATTCGCCTCGATTAACACGTTTTTAACTCGAACAAAATTCAACCAGCAAAGATCAACAGGCCCTAGAAGTTAAACATAATCTTATTCAATGGGCAGTTAACCTAATATTGTGCGTTACATGCATCGTCAATTTACCATTAAGGCCATCCTAGTTGATGGCCTTAATGTTGTTATTGGTTATTAAACCGCTCTTTGCTTAACGCCATCATTCAACACCCGCAACAAATCACAACCATGAATTAAATTCAAGCTGGAAATATATTTAACTAAAAGGGTTGAAGTAAATTTTAATTTACATACTATGTACTCAAGTGATTCACGGAGTCACTTAATGAACAAGTCGTTGAAATTAACTACTGTTAGTTTCAATTGTCGAGTTTGAATTACCCTTCAAACTTATTTTTAAAGCGATTACCGTCGTTGTATAACAAGATACTGTTTACCATACGGTAACTTAAAAAGGACTCATTTCATGGAAAAGCTTTCTGGTGCGAGCATGATCGTACGATCTTTAATCGACGAGGGCGTTAGCCACATCTTCGGTTATCCCGGTGGTTCTGTTTTAGACATCTATGATTCTCTTCATAAAATAGCAGGCGTTGAACATATTCTTGTTCGTCACGAACAAGCAGCCGTTCACATGGCTGACGGTTACGCACGTGCAACGGGTAAGGTCGGTGTTGTGCTAGTGACATCTGGCCCGGGGGCAACTAACGCCATTACCGGTATTGCCACAGCCTACATGGATTCAATACCATTAGTTGTATTATCAGGCCAGGTACCAAGTAACCTAATTGGTAATGACGCATTCCAAGAATGTGACATGATTGGTATCTCTCGCCCTGTGGTTAAACACAGCTTTTTAGTGAAAGACGCAAAAGACATCCCTGAAATTGTCAAAAAAGCCTTTTTTATTGCATCAACAGGCCGCCCTGGCCCCGTGGTTATCGACATCCCTAAAGATTGTTTAAGTCCAGATATTCTTCACGACTATGTGTATCCTGACAGCGTTAAAATGCGCTCATACAACCCCACCACAACAGGCCATAAAGGCCAAATTCGTCGAGGTTTGCAAGCCTTATTAGCAGCCAAAAAACCTGTGTTGTATGTAGGTGGCGGGGCTGTTATATCAGGTTGTGATGCACAAATTCTTAAACTTGCCGAACGGTTGAATATTCCGGTAATTAGTACACTTATGGGCCTTGGCGCATTTCCGGGTTCGCACAAGCAAAGTTTAGGTATGCTTGGTATGCACGGCTGTTACGAAGCCAACATGGCCATGCACAATACCGATTTAATTTTTGGTATTGGGGTTCGTTTTGACGACCGAACCACCAATAATGTAGAAAAATACTGCCCTAACGCGACAATTTTACACATCGATATCGATCCTTCATCTATTTCAAAAACCGTTCGTGTCGATATCCCGATTGTAGGTTCTGCAGACAACATTCTAGACAGCATGTTAGAACTGTTAGATGAAACTAACGAGACAAATGATAATGAGGCGTTATCAACATGGTGGCGTGAAATTGACATCTGGCGTTCACGTAAAAGTTTAGAGTTTGACCGCACAAGCAACCGCATTAAACCACAGCAAGTCATTGAAACCTTGCATAAGCTAACTAATGGTGATGCCTATGTTGCCTCTGACGTTGGCCAGCACCAAATGTTTGCCGCACTGTACTACCCATTTGATAAACCGCGTCGCTGGATTAACTCTGGTGGACTGGGCACCATGGGATTTGGTTTACCAGCGGCCATGGGTGTTAAGATGGCATTTCCTGATGAAACCGTGGTTTGTGTCACGGGTGACGGTTCGATTCAGATGAACATTCAAGAGCTATCAACGGCTTTACAATATGACACGCCAGTTAAAATTATTAACTTAAACAATCGTTTTCTTGGAATGGTTAAGCAATGGCAAGACATGATTTACTCTGGCCGCCATTCACAATCTTACATGGACTCAGTGCCTAATTTTGCCAAAATTGCCGAAGCTTATGGCCATGTTGGTATGAACATCACTCACCCTGACGAACTTGAGTCTAAACTGGCAGAAGCATTAGCCATGAAAGACAAACTTGTCTTTGTGGATATTAGCGTAGATGAAACCGAACACGTTTACCCAATGCTGATCCGCGGCGGTGCAATGAACGAAATGTGGTTAAGCAAAACGGAGAAAAGCTAATGCGTCGTATTATTTCTGTATTACTTGAAAACCAACCAGGCGCATTGTCACGAGTTGTTGGTCTGTTTTCACAGCGCGGTTATAACATTGAAAGTTTAACGGTAGCACCGACCGAAGACACTACGCTGTCAAGACTCAACATTACGGTTATTGCAGATGAGTCGGTATTAGAACAAATTGAAAAACAACTGCACAAGTTAATCGACATTTTAAAAGTAGCCAATATCACAGAGTCGGCCCATATTGAACGCGAAATCGCGCTAGTGAAGGTTAAAGCACAAGGTGATCAGCGCGAAGAAGTGAAGCGAACGGCTGATATTTTTAGAGGCCAGATTGTCGATGTGACAGCTAATTTATATACCATTCAGATGGTCGGCACTAGCGAAAAAATTGACGCCTTTATTCACTCTCTTGGTGACAGCACTAAAGTGATCGAAATTTCTCGCTCGGGTGTCGTTGGCTTAGCTCGCGGTGAAAAATCAATGCGCGCATAATAGTCAAACTCAAACCATTAAAAAACCGCCTAGCACCTTAAAGTCTAGGCGTTTTTTATGGGTAATTCATAATGCCGGATTTTTAGCAGTCCAGGCTTTGTCTAGCTCATCATTGTCAGCCAATAAGTCGCGCGTCATTAAGGTTTCTAACTCTGCATGCTTTTGCTGATAATGAGAAATATAATGCTCTTCTTCGCAATGCCATTGGTACAGCTCTGGCATCATCTCGCCATCTTTTTTACGGAAAATCCGCGCTAAACGGTAAGCTTCATAAGGGTCAACACCTAATTGTTGCAACGCATCTTGGCCTAACGCCAAAGCACTGCCAAAGGTTTCACGGCGAATATGATCAATGTTCAATTCCATCAATTTAAAACAGGCATGACGGTCATGCGCATTTACCACTATCTTAAGGTGTGGATAGTGCTTTTTAACCAATTCGATCAACATGGTGGACTTAGTAATATCACCAATGGTTATCACTAATAATTTAGCTTCTTTGGCACCAGCTGCTTCAAGCAAGTCTAAACGGGTAATGTCACCATAATACACTTCATAGCCAAGCTTGCGCAGCACATCAACGTTGGTTGCGTCATGGTCAATTATCACAGGTTTAACGCCTGCAGAAATTAAAAACCTGCCTAAATCAGTACCTAAACGCCCAAAACCGGCCAAAATAACCTCATGACCACTGTGGCTGATGATGTCAGCTTCACGCGCATTTATTTGGGTTTCATCTTTGGATATGGCACGTTTTTCATAGGCCATAAACATTAATGGGGTTAAAAACATTGATATGGCTACCGCAGAGATTAACGGCTCGACAGTATCGGCGCCCAGCACACCATTAACCTTGGCAAATTGAAATAACACAAAGGCAAATTCACCACCTTGTGCTAAAGCAACGGCAAATAATGCCCTGTCTTTTTTAACCACCTTAAATAACTTACCCACCACGATTAATATCAGCCACTTAATCACAATTAAGCCTGCGGTCAAGCCAGCAATGAGCGCCAGGTTATCGCCAATTAACGTGAAATTAAGACTGGCGCCAATTGAAATAAAAAACACCCCAAGCAATAACCCTTTAAAGGGTTCAATATCGCTTTCAAGCTCATGACGGTATTCACTGTCTGCTAACACCACGCCAGCCAAAAATGTGCCTAATGCAGGCGACAAGCCTACAACATTCATTAATAATGAAATCCCAACCACCAGCGCTAATGCCGCCGCGACAAAAATCTCTCTTACCCCTGTTGCTGCAATGGCCCTAAAAATCGGTCTACTGCCATAACGGCCTAGCACTAAAATTGATACCACGGCTAGCACGGTGGCAATCACCTGCAAATAAGCTGGCAAGGTATTAATATCAAACAATACTGAACCATGATGATCACCCTCCCCTAGGGCTAGTGTTGCCAGCAATGGCATAAATGCCAACATAGGGATAACGGCTAAATCTTGAAACAACAACACCGAAAATACCGAACGCCCAGGCGCGGTATTCATTAACGCTTTTTCTTTAAGCGTTTGTAGCACAATGGCAGTTGAAGATAATGACAAAATCAACCCAACAGCAAGAGCTTGTTGCCAGGGTAAAGCCCACAATGCGATGGCCGCCATGACAATACTCGACAACACCACTTGCATCCCGCCCATGCCTAAAATGGGTGTACGCATTTGCCATAGCATAGAAGGCCTTAACTCTAAGCCCACTAAAAATAGCATCATCACAACACCAAATTCAGTTAAATGCATGACCTCTTCAACATCACCAATCAGTGAAATCCCAAACGGACCAATGATCATCCCAGCAATAAGGTAACCGAGCACCGAACCTAGGCCTAAACGCTTAGCCACAGGGACGGCAATAGCTGACGCGGCGAGGAAAATAAATAACTGCAGTAAAAAGTATTCCATTTTTATGGCCTTAAAATAGTCTCATCTAAATGTGAATTTAAAAATTCGTTTTGTTGAGCCTTGTCTTTATTGAATAAATCATCACGAATCGCCATAACCACACGTCGATAATCTTCAGCGTGGTTCGTGACTTGCGCGAGAGGTAATCCACGATGCACGCCCATTACAGCAAATGGCGGTAACCAGTCCATTAAACACAAATGAGCGGTGGCACGCATAGGTGAGGTTAACTCGCCAAGCGTAAACTGGTTGGCCCCTTGTGCATGGTATGTTGTTGCATCACCACCTGCCGTGATTGCCTGAAAAAACCACTTCCCCTTTAATGCCGTGCCGGTTTTGCCATAGGCCCAACCGTGCTCTAGCACTAAATCTAACCACTCTTTCACTATTGCCGGTGTTGAATACCAATAAAAAGGGTGCTGAAAGATAATCACATCATGACTTTCGCACAGCGTTTGTTCTCGAGCGACATCAATTAAAAAATCAGGATAATTGGCGTACAAATCATTAATAGTCACACCGTCAAGATTTTCGACTGCCGCCCTAAGTTGTGAATTAATGTTAGAACGCCCCTTGGCTGGATGGGCAAAGTTGATCAATATCTTTTTCATGGTGCTTCCTAAAAAAATCCATAATGGCTGCTTTACTGGTAACAGTGCGGCTCGACATTAGGTTGCAGTGACACTGCTCATTGCCTAACACAATAAGCAGCAAACACGCATAAATGTTAATGGCCTTGATGAATACGTTGGTATAACGAATCTTTTAAAACTGATCGTTTATGTTTTAGCTGATGCATCGCATCGTCGTTAATCGGCGCACCAGCAAGCTCTAATGTGCGGATTTCTTGATCAAGCGCGTGATACTGGTTTGCATCAGCCGCAAATTGACTGTCACTGGCACTTAGCTCGTTAATTTTTTTAACAAATGTTGGAAACTCGAGCACTAAACAATGGTTTTCACCTAACATAACAACCTCTTTATCCTAAATTGACTTGGGCAATAATTGATTCAATTGCCGCCACTAACTGTTGATTTTTAACCGGATTTAATGCATCGGCATGGGGCGCAGTAAATTGTCTCTGGTCATTATCAAAATAACGCCCTGATGCATGTGCAAATTCATCAGACAGTGCCGCACGACATAAAATATCCGCGCCAATATTTAAATCAGCACCAGCCATGCCGTAGGCTTCTTTAACTAATTTACTGCCCAAAAATGACGCAGGGTTAACGGCAATAAAAGCCGGTCCACTATGTTGTAATGTTGTTGCTAAATGCACTGACCACATAGTGATAGCCAGTTTGCTTTGCGCATAAACCGCGCCATCAGCTGGTCCTGCATTTGCGCTGGCTAAGGCGGCTAAATTAACGCTAGCTTGCGCTGCAGAAGACAAGTTAACCACTCGGCCAGTATTGCCTAGTAATGGCATTAATCGCTGCGTTAATAAGTAAGGCGCAATGGCATTGACCACAAAACGCACATCTAAATTATCAACACTGGTAATTTGCCCCACTTTGTATACACCGGCGTTATTGATAATCACATCAAGCGTATTGTGCTGAGCACTTATGGCATCAGCCAATGCTGCCGTTTCATGTAGGCTCGATAAATCAGCGCGGTAGCTTTGTATGTCGCCGGCACCTGGTATGGCGTTTAGCTCGGCCTCAACCTGACTCAGTTTTTGGGCATTACGCCCGTGAATAAGGACGTGATGCCCTTCTGCAACCAACATTTTGGCTGTGGCTAAGCCAATACCGTCGGTGGCACCTGTGACTAAAATAATTTTTTTCATAGTGGTATCGTCTCGTTTCATTGAGAGGGTGAGCAACGCCGACAAACTGCATCAGCGTTGATCATGGCACGCGATAAAGGTTAGTTGATTTCTTGCACTTTCATCACGAGCTCATTCCAATGACGCTGATTGTCGATGTCGTGCTCCAGCCCTTGCTCATCGGCAATGGTAAAACGTTTAATGGCAGGCGTTTTGCTGGTTGCTTGATACAACCAATAGGCTTCGGCTTTTAATGCTTCTTCAATAGGCTTGTCGATAGATTCGTATACCGCTTGTTTACAGGCATTAATTGATTCAGCAGGAAATTGAGCAATGCGCTGCGCTAAGGCATCAACATAAGGACCAATTTCGTCTGGGTCTAATGCTTTATTAATGGTGCCGTACGCTTCAGCTTCATCGGCTGTAAAGTCACGTGCACTTAAAATAATTTCTAATGCACGGCCTAACCCAGTTTGACGTGCCATACGTGATGCTCCGCCACCACAAGGTAAAATGCCCATGCCTACTTCCATTTGCATAAACTTATATTTACCGCGAGCAGCAAAACGCATGTCACACGCTAAAGCAAACTCATGCCCGCCGCCACGCGCAAAACCTTCTAATTTAGCAATGGTCGCCTGTGGTAACTTACTAATTCGTTCTAGCACAACCTGTAAATCAAGTAGCTTTACATCTTCACGAGACACAGCTTCTGTTGACATGTCTTTTAAAAGATTAGTGTCGTAGTGCGCAACCCAAATCTCAGGGTTGGCAGATTGAAACACTACCACTTTAACGTCGCGATCACGTTCAAGTCACATGGCTAAGCCATTTAAATCCGCTAGCATCTCTTGGCCTTGTACATTAACAGTCCCAAAATCAAATGTAACCGTTAAAATAGCGCCCTCTTGGCTTGCTTTAAATGTTGTATAACCTTGATATTTCATTGGATTGTTCCTTGTTATTTATTCGTTATTACTTCTTGGCGATGAGCAAATGTGTACATTTCGTTAATCAGATTAACAAGGACTCTTTCATTTGATAATTGTCGTTACAGCATAAATAGTTTTAACTAATTATTAATAATACATGGTATTAAATGTTCTTAAGCTAATTTCTTATTAATAATCCCAACTTAATTTGGCTATTTTTCATTCAAAACAATACCGATTATTAATAAAAACTTAAAACACATTGTTGTGCAAAGGCCATTATCATTAACACTCAAGCGCCTATACTAGCCTCACACAAACACAACGAGGTTTTACACAATGAAAGCTATGATTATTCGCGAATTTGGTGCTGCAGATGTTTTCGAGTCGGCAGACATTCTTAAGCCAACAGTAAGCGCCGGTAATGTTTTGGTTCGCCTAGCAGCAACCAGTGTTAATACCATTGACATGATGATCCGTGAAATGGGCGAAGCATTGCCTTTCTCGCCTAAAGCCCCTGCAGTATTAGGCATGGACTTTGCGGGTACCATTGAAGCGGTCGGTGAAGGTGTGACTGGTTTTAGCGTTGGCGATGAAATTTATGGCTGTGCAGGCGGTTTAGGTGATTTACCAGGCACACTTGCTCAGTACATGTTAGCTGACGCTAAGCTTATTGCCCACAAGCCTAAAAACCTCTCTATGCGTGAAGCCGCAGCATTACCATTGGTGGGGATTACCGCATACGAGGGCTTAACTCGCGCAGGCATTACTGAAGGTAAAAGCGTACTTGTGCATGGTGGCGCCGGTGGTGTGGGCCACGTTGCGGTACAACTTGCAAAACATTTTGGTGCTGAAGTTTTTGCAACCGGTGCAGATGGGTCTCAAGCAGCGTTAATTGAACAGTTAGGCGCAAAAGCCATTAACTTTAAAACAGAAACGGTTGCCGATTACGTTACCAAACACACTGACGGTGCTGGCTTTGACATTATTTTAGATACTGTTGGCGGTGCAAACCTCACCAATTCTATTGAAGCCGCTAAACTAAACGGTCAAATCGCCACAACCTTATCGTTCATTGAATTAGATTTATCAATGGTACACATGAAAGGCTTATCATTGCATGTGGTCTTTATGTTAATCCCAATGATGCACAACATAGGCCGTGAAGTACATGGCAACATTTTAGCTGAACTGGCTAAGATTGTTGAAGCTGGCGCATTAGTGCCTGTTGTTGATGAACAGCGCTTTAGCCTAGAGCAAGTGACTGCCGCACATCAACATTTAGCTAGCGGCAAGGTCATTGGTAAAGTGGTTATTGATATTAACTAAACCACTTTAGGGCTCACATTGCTTATGTGAGCCCTGACTTTACAACATATTTCCTTTTTCAGCCGAGATTAAGCCATGTGTACGATGGCGTAACCCGCTAATTTATCCCTCATATTTGCACGGAAAAGTATATGCTTGCGGTATCTTCGCCTCTTCGTAGCCTTATCAATAAAACACTGCCTGTATGCATTGGTTTGTTTGCCATCATGTCGGTGCAATTAGTTGATTCCGTTTTTATCGGTTTATTAGGCGTTAACCAACTTGCCGTGCACGGCATGACATTACCCTTTCAAACATTGTTAATTGGTATTCAGGTGGGTATTGGCGTAGGCGCAACAGCAATTATGTCTCAGGCAATTGGCGCTCAAACCCTGTACAAAGCCCGCGCGATTGCCACGTTATCGGTTAACGGTGGCATCATATTGATGTCATTGGTTTGTTTACTTTTATGGCAACTCGACACGCAGATATTGCGAGTATTTATCCACCCCAATGCCGATAACCCGCATTATGTTCTGTTAGTTAATTTATTTATCACTTACTGGCCATATTGGTTATTTAGCGCCTTAAGCGTGGCGGTACTTTACCTACTCACCAGTGTTTACCGAGCCCATGGCGACACCAAAACCACTGGTTTGATGTTTGTCACAGCCAGCATTATCAACCTAATATTCGATCCTTTGCTGATTTTCTATTTTGATATGGGCATCAAAGGGGCCGCCATTGCCTCAACCCTGGGTTATGGTATTGCCACCATCTATGTACTGTTTGATCTCAAACCAAGACGGTGGTTTATTAGATTATCGCGACATGTCGGCACCCTTAACTATTGTTTAGAACTGATAAAAATGACCTCAGCGACCATTACCAACCAATTTTTACCCGCTGCTAGCGCATTTTTAGCCATGATGTTCATTGCAAAACTGGGCACAGATGCTATTGCGTTTTGGAGCTTATTGGCGCGTATTGAAAGTTTTTTACTGGTATTTACTTTAGCGCTAACCATGTCGATGCCACCTATGATTGGCCAGTATTTTGGTGCGCAGCAATATCATGCCATCGACACATTATTAAGCGCTGCGGCAAAACTGTTGCTTGGTTTTACCGCCATAAGTGCAGTGTTATTTGCCTTGAGCACAGATTTAATATTGACACTTATTCCCCTAGAGCCGCCATTAAATAATTGGTTAACCGCCGCACTGTGGATAATGCCCATCAGTTACGGGCCATTGGGAGTATGCATGGTGGTGGTATCGGTATTAAATGCGTTAGGCACCCCAAAAACAGCATTAATGGTGTCATTTGCAAGACTGTTTGTTTTGTATATTCCTGCCATTGCGATTGGCACTGCAACAGGTGATATGTTTTACACCCTCATTGGCGCCACAATCGCGAATATGTTGGCAGGCACCTTTGCATGGTTTAAGCTTAAAAATTACCTAAAAAGCACCCTAGATCATGCGCAGCCTTGTGTTGCAAACGCCTAATATGCCATGACGTTATCTTAATACAGGCTAATAAGATGAATTTTGAACACCTAAAACTGTTTGTCCGAGTCGCGTCAACCCACAACATCAGCCAAGCAGGAGAAGAATTAGGCTTGTCGCCTCCGGTTGCCAGCATGCACATCAATCGCTTAGAAGAAAGCCTAGGGGTGCGCCTAATTCACCGTACCACGCGCAAGGTCTCATTAACCGAAGAAGGCATGGCTTTTTTACCCCATGCAGAAGAAATCATTCAAAGCGTTGTGGTTGCCCGAGCGGCAGTCGGTAGTGGCGATGCCCAGCCTCAGGGGACATTAAGGATCACGGCACCGGCGTCTTTTGGCCGTATGCATTTAATGCCGGCGTTTAAGGCATTTGTCGCCCAATATCCTGCGCTGTATATCGATATTCGCTTAACCGATTCTATTGTCGACCTCGTTGAAGGTGGCTTTGATGTGGCTATTCGTAACGCACAATTACAAGATTCAAGCTTAATTGCCAAAAAGTTGGCCGTTGATAAACGCATAATGTGTGCCTCAGCTGAATATGTTGCCCAATATGGCAAACCCGAAACCCCGCAAGATTTACATCATCATCAATGTATTAATCAAGCAGGGCTTGAAAACTGGGTATTTAGCACACCTGATGGCCCCTTAAGCATGAAAATAAAAGGCTCAATTCGTATTGACCACGGAGAAGCAGTGCGCGATGCCTGTGCCAATGGAATGGGCATTGCAAAATGTGCCACATGGATAGCTTACGAGCATTTAAAACGTGGTGAAATGGTGCAAGTGCTTGAGGATTACCCATTAATTGACGAAGCTGCCATTTGGGCGGTTTACCCAAGCTCGCGGTTGTTAGCCCCCAAAGTGAGAGCATTTATCGATTACTTTTCCAATTATTATGGCAACCCGCCCTATTGGGATAAATAATACTGATAAAAAAAGACCCTAAATAGGGTCTTTTTTGTACAGAATGCTAATGATTAGAAACGTTGTTTAAACGATGCATATAAGTAACGACCTGGAATACGGTACGCAGGATCATAACTGTTAGCAAACGCAGAGTAAGCAATCGGAGGCTCTTTATCAAACAAGTTACGTATGCCGACTGATACAGTGCTGTCCCATGACGTATTCCAACCTGCTTGCGCATCAAAATACACTGTTGGAGACAATTTGTTTTCAGGTGCAGAGACTTCAGTTGCTACCACCTCGGTTGTACCAGGTGTAAATGCATAGCTCATAGCCATATTGTCAGGGTTACTACATAAATCACGTAGTTCAGGTTGACCCACACCGGTTGCGACTGTAATCACGTTAGAACAATTCTCAATCTGCTTAGATAAGAACTGAGCGGTAACAGATGCAAAATACTCATCATTACTCCAGCCAACGGTTAGATTAGATTTCAATCTAAACTCGCTACCACCGCCTGACGCACCAGGGGTAAGTTTGCCTACGCTGTTACCGCCAGAAATATTACCGTCCACGTTTACATCACCACGATCAGGCTGACCTATGTCACCGGCATAATCAACGTAAGTTGAGTCCCAGTTAACCTGCCAATCGCCCACTGATGTGGTGAAATTATACGTCACATTTAAGTCATATCCTTGGGTTTCATAACCACCAACAAAGTTTTGTGACAATGCCAATAAGTTAGAAATCTCACCAGGGTTACTGTTTAATGCGCCGGTCATATCACGGGTAATCAAACTACAGTATTGAGAGATCCCTTGAATATAACAACGGTTAGCAATTGTTTGAGCGGTATTGGTACCAATCAAGTTTTCAATTTGTACATTAAACCAGTCTAGTGTTAACCCCAATCCTTCGATTTGGCTTGGGTTGTATACAACACCAACAATTTTTGATGTTGATGTTTCTGGTTGTAAATCTGGATTACCACCAATTTTTGAACGGAACTGTGGATCTTTTTGTTCAAACGATGTGCTCACACCCGCTGCTAAACAATTAGCACGTGTTTGTGCTGAACTGGTATAAGCAACCGATTTAATATCACATGGATCTGTCGCCGCAGGGCGAGCATCGTTTTGGCCACTGTATAGTTCTGTTAACGATGGCGCGCGGAAACCATCACTAATACTTGCACGGAACATCACGTCATCAACTGGCGCGTAAGTTAACTTAAAACTTGGGTTGGTTGTATTACCAAAGTTTGAATAGTCAGACACGCGCACAGCGGCATTGAACTCAACTTTTTTAACATAAGGTAAATCAGCGAGTAATGGAATGACTGTTTCAGCAAATGCTTCAGATACCGAGAAACTACCTTCTGTCGGTTGTGAAGCGTTATCACCTAATACCTGGCCAGCAACGGTTAATGGATCAGGCGAGTCGTAACCCGCATGGCGTTGATATTCAACACCTGCAACAAACGCTAACATCCCTGCTGGTAATTCAACAACATCACCCCCAATACTAGCGCCGTAGTTATGTAATGTTTGCGATGCTAAATTACGTGGCGATACTGAAATGTAATCTAACATTTCTTGAGTAACGCCATCTGGTCCACCAAAAATGTTTAATGGTACACATGTTGCGTTGCCGTCACAGGTTGCTACGCCATTGGTAATACTAGACGCACCTAAGGCTGCTTTTACCTTGTTAGAATCAAAGAAACCATTTTTTAAGAACACCGAATTTGTTTCAGAGAAAGCCGCAAATGCGTCCCAATAGAATGAGCGTTTTGCTAATTCAAAATCACCTTCAAGACTACCACTGACGCGCCAGGTATCAACGTCGGCAGCAAATGAACGTGGAGCCACGATAGGACGGAACGAACCACCTGTGATGTCTTGATTAAATGGGTTATAAACCGAATCTTTAGAGATTGCTAATCCGCCCATTGGTTGAGCCGCTAATTGCGCTTCAGAAGTTCTTTGTGAATACATCACATCTGATTTAGCGGTAATCGAATCATTTAGTTGATGGGCTACTTGTAAGTATAAACTCGTCGTTTCAGAAGGTTGCTGAATGTAGTTTACTGGCGCAAAGTTATAACCGTCAGTTAAGCGATCATATAACTTAAAGTCACCAACACTTGTACACTCTTGATTAGCAACACAACCTGTTTTCGATTGATCTAATGTGTACGAACCTTTTACACCGTCTACCGTTGCAGTGTATTGACCGTATGGGGTTGTTGGACTTGCACGACCACCAGAGCCAGAAATGTTAGCGGGTAAGTTGTAAATAGGAACAGATGAAATATCGCGATCACCACCTAAAATTGATTCTTGCTTAGTATAAGCAACGTTCATTAATAGTGAGGTTTTCTCTCCTGCACTGCCAAAAGTGATCGACGCGGTTTCTTGCTCGCCATCACCTTGCTCATATCCACCCATTGAGCCTGAAAATTCAGCGCCTTCAAAATCATTACGTGTAATAACGTTTACAACACCACAAATTGCATCTGTACCATAAATAGTTGAAGCACCATCTTTAAGTACTTCAATGCGCTCTACTGCGGCTAAAGGAATCGTTGAAACGTCAACGTTGCCACCAAGTTGAGGGATCCAACGACGGCCATTGATTAACACTAATGTTCTGGCAGAACCACAGTTACGTAAGCTAACAGTAGCTGAACCGCCAGTATTACCATTGTTAGTTTGTAAACCCAGAGACGCACCATTGGTGGCTATTTCTTTTAATAAATTAGATAAACTGCTTAAACCTGAACGGTCAATATCATCACGGCTGATATTTAATAGTGGTTGCGCCGTTTCTAAATCGGTACGTTTAATACGAGAACCCGTTACCGCAATACGCTCCACTTTGTTGGCACCTTCTTCTGTATCTGCAGCAAAAACTATGCCTGAAGACACAACCGAGACACCCAGTAATGCTGCATTAATCGCTAGCACCATTTGTGTTTTTTTCATCTAATCACTGCTCCCTAAAAGCCGTTTCTATTTTAATTGTTTTTGTTCCAATCGGTAATGATTGGTTAGTGCAGAGCATCTGTTAATGACATGTAACAAACAACAATTGACAAGTGATTTGTTGGTGATTTGTTAGTGATTGTGATGTGATATTAGGTGACTTTTGTTATAAATTTAGTATTATCGCGCAAACTGATGTTGTTAAGTGGTAATAAAAAAAAGCGAGCACAAGGCTCGCTTAAAAAATCCAGGTACAACAATAAAGATGGAACAGTTCGATTATTTTGTTTATCTATTGTTGATGTAACAAGATTAACAAACTTTTCGAGTGATGAAATGAGCAAAAAGTGATTTATTGCTGATATTGTTCTATTTCTCAACGGATTGATATTAAAAAATAGCAACGGATTGGATATGCTACTCACACATAAAAACTATAAAATAAGTGCATTAACATTAGATTTTGCAACACAGACCTTAGCATTAAACACTGAACAAATTGTTCAACTAAAGCCCCAATCATTCCAGCTTCTGTACTATTTTTGTACAAACCAACACAGAATTGTAAACAGAGAAGAGTTAATCACCCATGTTTGGCAAAATAGAATTGTCAGTGACAATGCCATTAATCGTGCGGTATCTCAACTACGCGCAGTCATTGCACAATTAGATCCCGAAAAGGAATATATCCAAACTTTACCTCGGGCTGGTTATCGCTTATCTGTAGCCGTGATAGCTTTAGACACCATAAATGCAATACCTCAAACAGATACAACCAGCATAGCGCCGACACTCAATAGCCTTACTACTGCGTCATCTCTTGAGGTTAATCAAGCTGTAAAAGACCCTGTTAGTAATCCAGTTAATTTACAAACAAAAAATCCTATAAACGATGAAAAACCAACATCGATAACAGCCCATAAATATCAATCAAGAGCATTACAACTTTCACTATTGCTGTTGTCTGTCATCACGTTTGGATTATTAATGTTTCAATCGTCGCCTTTATTGTCAAAGGCAGAACCACGATTAAAAAATGTTGAAAGTGAAACAGTCACCTATGACCCAGGCGCTGAGTTTGATGCAAGCTCAACACGAGATTGGTTAGTGTATATCAATAAAAAAGAGACTGTATTTAATGTTGTTGCACGGCACTTAGACAGTGATAAGCAGCGTAATATTTACCATACATCCGATACAATAAGGCATCCCAAATTATCTCCTAACGTTGACTTAATGAGTGTTTTTTTACGTAAAAATGAAGCATTAGGGCTGCGTAAATGCCAATTAAATATCTACCGACTACAGACTACTGAACAACTTAAACAATACGCTTGCGGCATCGCAAATGTGGTGAATCAACGTTGGAAAACAAATACAAAAATACAAATTGTCACAGCCACTGAAGGGCAAGGCTTAACAACCTTTGAGCTCGATTTACACAAACAACACCCTTCACCAACGATGAGCGTTGCTTTTACAGATGAGCGATTACGTTTTATTAGCGTGCAGTTTTCCCCTAATGGACAACAAATTGCGTTATTAAGTCGCAACACCCTTAATAATCAAACTCACTTACACTTTTTAGATGCATCAACCTTAGTCACTCAACACACAATAGTTATGCCGGGTATCAATATTTCTGCAGTGCAGTACCTCGACAACGGCGATTTGATGTGGCTATCTGCTGGTAAATTATTTATCACCGACAACGCGGGGAATAAACATACAGAACTCATGTCTGATTTAACCAATATTACTCAGTTAACCAGTATTAACAGTGGTAATGTATTTGTTAGCCATGGATTAACTCGGGAAAATTTAGTTAATCTCAATTCTGAAGGTAAAGAGACACTCATTGCTCCGTCATCAAAAGATGAATACATGCCCACTTATTCTCATCATTCAGAGCAGTTTGTGTTTTTTAGTAACCGAACTGGTCGTGACGAAATATGGCTCAACCATGCTAGTGGCGATGTAAAAAGAATTCCATTACCAAAACAAGATTTGCAAATTAAGCCATTACAATGGTCGCCAGACGACTCAAAACTAGCCATCGCCACCTTAAATGCAATTTGGGTTTATTCTTTTGCAAATGATAATGTGCAAACAATTAATATTAATCAGGTTCATCAAATACGCTGGTTGAATAACCATGAACTAGCCATTTTAAGTCACACTAACACTGACGAACTAGTGATTATTGACGTAATGAGTGGCGCTCAAAGCAGCATAAATCTGCCATTAGCGGCCACCAGTTTTGATGTCGTAGATGATTTAGTCTATTTTACCCAAAACAACAGCCAAGACTTTGCTCGTTATAACTTACGTACTCAACAGCTAGATTTTTTAGGCGTCGAAGCCAATACTAATATCGGGATGTGGCAAGTTAAACAGGGGGCACTGTATTACGTTCCAATAAGCCAAGAGAAGTTGCATATTGAGAAACTGGACCTGCTAACTGGTGACTCACACGCTATTTATTATTTTAAAATTGCAGACGCGCCTGTTTTTAGTGTTTCCTCTAGGGCACACATTTTACTGCAGCGCCAAGTTCATGATGAAACTGACATCAGTAAAATTAATATTCACTAGGGCCTGCTAATGTTTTAAGGTTATTGTTGCATTAATTTTTGGCCATGACCTAAACATAAGCAACAAGACAGTAAGGGCCAGCAAAAATCAACAAGCCCTAATCTGATTAAAGCGCCCGAACGTATCGGGCGTTTTTTGTTTTGAACCTTTTACTATTGTGGGTTAAATCAGTCATGACTGAGTAAATGATGACTGAGTAAAAGTTTACAGGAACTTAAATAACACGCATGGCTAGATGAATAGTGGTTATCCTTTGCAGTCATGCAACCCGTTACAAGTCCTTTAACGCTTGCCATAAAAGATACGGATTGGCTGTTACACCATGGGCTTGGCCTCAACGATATATCGGTATTCGGCATTACCACTAAGCTGATCAAATGGATAGCAGGTAATTAAGGTGAGTTGGCTGTTTTCGGTTTGATCGAGCACCTCGGTTGCCGTTTCATGCACCACTTGCGTGGCAGTGATTTGATATACCTGTAACTCTCCTGTAGCACTGTATAGCTCAATCATGTCGCCAACATTAACGTATTGCAAGCGCATAAAATGGCTGTCGCGGTGTCCTGCAATAATCGTATTCCCCTGCTCGCCGACACCTGCACCAGCTAACATCAAGCTCGGCCCAAAGGCTAAATTACGACCCGATGCGCCAGCCAATACATATAAATCGGGGCCTAATGCTTGTGTGCCTTGGGCATTGTGTTGCAACAAACGCATTTTGGCGACCGGGTGCGTATCGGCCCACGACCAAGGCTTGTGAGGCTGATTATCCACCAGCGTTTGTTCAAAAGCGCGCTCAATTAAAAACTGAGCAAAATGGGCTTTAGCTTGCATATATCCTCCTTGAACAATGAGCCCAAGGCCCAGCAATATTATCAGTGCCATAATCCATAAATGGGTTGTGGTATTAGATGGCTTCATTACTTCGCTCCTTAGGCATTGGTTTCAAGCACCAATACTTGCCCAGGTAAACGTTGGCGTAACCATAAATAGTGCAAGATACCCAAGCCCAGTAAGCTAAATCCAATCAATAACCACAAGCGACTTGACGTTGCGGTTTGTGGTAACACTTGTGCCTGATTGCCCACCTGCAAGCCATGGGGTAAATGCGATTGCACTTTGGCATCAATGGTGGTGTCGCTCATTGGGTTTACGGGAGTCACATCAACGGCAACTAAACTGGTTTGGCTGGTGACCAAATGGTATTGCATGCCTAATGCTTCAACTTGTTTATTGACTCTTGGACCACTCGCCGCATTTTTATATAGCTCCAGTGCAGTAATTTGCGCATTTGCCCACAATAAATCGATGCCTCTAGCGGGTTGGTTATCAGTAAAATCAAGTTGTTGCTGCCAATACTGACCATTAATATTGCCAGACACTATGATAGGTTGTAACAGCTGGCTAGGCGATTTAATGCTGACCCATAACGGCTCGTTTTGGTATAAATCACTAATGGTTGATGGCCAGTAATCAGGCACACTGCCATCGAGATAGTACAAGCCAATATTGGTCAGTACAGGTTGCTCTATTTTAGTCAGCAACTGCGTTATCTTTTGTTTCACCTCTGTTTGTTTACCGATATAGGTAAAAGTGCCACGGCCCATGGTCGCGGCTCGGCGCATAAAGTCTGAATTAGGCGCAGAGCCAATCCCTACCGTAAATAATCTGCTATCGCCTAGTTGATCGCTAATTAATTGATACAATTGTTGCTCATTGCCTACCGCGCCATCGGTCATAAATATCACCTGGCGTAACATAGACTCACCACGCACATTAACTGCATCTGGTTGAAGGGTATCAACCAAAGCGGCGGTGATCGCTGGCGCCATTTCGGTGCCACCATTTGCCTCAAGTGAGGCAATATAACGATTCGCTAAGCCCAGGTTACGACTGGTGGCAGTTAATGGCACTGGCGATAACATGCTTGTATGTTGGTTAAATTCAATAATATTAAACGTGTCGATATCACGAAGCCCGGCAATGGCAAATTGCAATGCTTGCTTGGCTTGCACAATCGATTGGCCAGACATAGAGCCTGAGGTATCAATCACTAAAATCAACTCACGGCCAATTAAATGCTGCTCGCTCACTTCAACACTAGGCGGCATTAACATCACTAATGAGTACACGCTTTGATCAACCGCGTTGGTGGCGATATTGTCATCTGAATGACCCGCTACACTATGGGTTTTACCGGTTTGATAAAAGGTCGCCGCTTGTGGCAATGCGCCTACATCTGCCTGCCATTGCAATACAAAGTCGCGGTCGGCGATTTGCTTACCGTCAAAGCTTACGGTGTACCGCTGGCCATTCACACTTTGCTTAATGGGGTGATATAAACTGTCAAGTGAATTGAGAGCAAAGCCCGCATCGATATTCACTTTCATGCTGACCTTAATCCCTTGAGCACTGCTGATTTCACTCAGTTGATTGGGGATAATAGTCGGATCGATATACGCCACCTCCAACGCTTGTTTATCTTTGTCACTGCTTTGCTCAGGGTGATAACGCGGAGTAATAGCCATGGGAAAGCGCAGACTAAACAGGCCATCATTAAACTCAACCGTTTGCTGGTAACTTAACTCCACCACTAATTTATCATGTGGGCCTAAGTTGGCCACTTCAGAGGTAAAAATATTGCGGCGCTGCTGTTGTAATAAACTGGCTTGCTTACCCTGTTTTTTCGCCGTTTCAAACGTCTGCTCTGCTTGCTTTTTAGGTTGAATTTGCCCTGCAATTATCTTGTCACCAATACGCAGTTGCATACTATCTACCGCGGCATTTTCAGGTAACGGAAACACATAACGACCATTAAGCCACTGGTCTGAATCATTAATAAACACTTGCTTAACCGTGACACGATTAAGTAAGCCAGACACATCCATACTCACTTGCGTGTCCATCGCTAACGCTTGTATTACTTGATCTTTAGCAAAGTAAACCAACGTACCTTGAGTAATGTCATCGTCTGTTGCACCCGACGGTGACGCTTGTACTGTCGCGGTGAAAATTACCAACAACAGGCTTATAACCCATTTGTAATAACCTAATTGCATCACTAAACCTGACTCTCGACCTAACCAATACATAACAGCTCCTTACCCCATTACCCGCAGCCCCTAGACATTGGGTAATAGAGTCAATTTAAAAAATATAATAATTACAATAAATTAGTTTGATGCTAGCGCTGCACCAGGAGTCATTAATGTCAGCGTCACCCTACGATCGAAAAAGTCATTCTCATGGTTTTGCTCAGTATGCAGGGGCGATGAGGCACCGTAAGCTCTACCTTGTAGACGCTGGCTGTCTATCCCCTGCAAGACAAGGTATTTGATCACCTCAGCCAAGCGTTGCTCCGACAACGCCTGGTTATATTGGTCATCCCCACGGCGGTCAGCATAACCGGTTAAATCTATTGTCAATTCTGGCGATAAGGTCATCATGTACGCCACATTGTCTAATTGCTGCTTAAATAAAGGCTCTATTTGGCTTGAACCAGTTTTAAATTGCACATTCATGCCTATGGTGAGTTCATTAAGCGTTTGTTGTTGATTGGCATTGAGTTCAGCAAGGTTCGTTTGTAACTCATAATACTTCTCAGACACCTGCACTAACTCTTGTTGTTGCAGATCCATGGCAATGAGTTGCTGCTGGGTTTCAACCAATGCGTGCTCTTGCTTTACTAACTGTTGATTTTTATTAGCAATCTCAGCTTCATCGCCTACAGATTTCCCTATCATAGTGCCTGTAAAGGCGCCAATGATTGCGCCAACAGGACCAGCAATAACGGCACCAAGTAATATCCCCGAGCTTAAACCAACCAACTCTTCAGTATGTTCACGTTCATGTTGTGGCTCAACGGCAGTTGCCCATGCGGTGTGTGGTAATAAGATTGCGCTAATAACAGTGGCGGCGATAAGTTGCTTTTTCATAATGAGTCCCTTTTAGCAATAATGTGTAAAGTGAAAGTCATTGAGTTAACGTGCAACCAAATAACTTTATGCCGTTATTAAACAAAATATAAATGGCTTTATTGGGGAGCAAAAATGGCAATGTTGCGATCAAATGTGGCAACAATATGGCAATTGGCTGTGACGGCTTTTTTGGTGGATAAAATCCTGTATAGTCAGCAGGGTATCCATTTATATCCCGATGAATTGAAGTCATACCATGAAACGAATTGCCATTGTTGAAGACGAAGCGGCTATCCGCGAAAACTACAAAGATGTACTGCAACAACAAGGTTACAGTGTCCAAGCTTATCCGAATCGCCCAGCTGCGATGTTGGCCTTTAATGCACGCCTGCCCGACTTAGCCATTATTGATATTGGTCTTGAACATGAAATAGACGGTGGATTTACCCTGTGCCAAGCTCTTCGGGCCATGTCGAGCAGCTTGCCGATTATCTTTTTAACCGCCCGTGACAGTGATTTCGACACGGTTTGCGGCTTGCGTTTAGGCGCAGATGATTATTTAACTAAAGATGTGAGTTTTCCGCATTTACTCGCACGGATTGCCGCATTGTTTCGCCGCTCAGAGCTGATTGGCTCAAGCCCAATTGAAGACAATCTACTCGATCGCGGCCATTTAACCATCGACGGCAACCGTATTCAGGTGTACTGGAAAAGCCAGCCTATTGAGCTTACCGTTACTGAGTTTTGGATGGTCCATGCGATGGCCAAACACCCGGGGCATGTGCGCAGCCGTCAAGATTTAATGCAAGAAGCCAAAATCTACGTCGACGACAGTACCATTACCTCCCACGTAAAACGCATTCGTAAAAAGTTTATTGCCATCGATAATGAATTTGATTGTATCGACACGGTTTATGGCATGGGCTACCGCTGGGACAATATTTAATTTATGTATTTACCGTTAGGGCTGCGAGCCAAAGTCGTTATCTTGTCATTATTTTTACTCTGCCTGCCTTGGCTTGGGTACGAGTACGTATGGGAGATGGAAAAATACCTGCGTCATGGTCAAGAAAAAACCCTTGAGGGCACCACCCAAGCATTAGCCACTGCATTACACGAGCGGCCAAAACTGTTTGATAATCAGGCCAGTTTTTTAAATCAGGTAGAAAAAGGTCGCGATTTATACGCCTATCCCATTGCTGGCCCAATTCAATTAGACGGCAAATTAGCTGACTGGGACCTATACCAACACCGCACGTTAAATTATGCCGATAACCATCTCATTTATCGACGTAATGAATCCGAACCCACCAATATCAGCTTCACCCACATGGTGGGTAAATATGGCGGTTACTTATATGGCTATTTCGAGGTAAACGATCCACAAGTGGTGTTTCGTAGCCGTAAAAGTTTACGGGTCGACAGAAACGATCATTTAGTGATGGCCACCCAGTCGCCAGATGGTCAATTTAGGCGTTATATTATTGCCAATACCAAAAGCGGTTGGTTAAGTGCATTTGAACTGCCCGCCGACCCCACTCAATCGACACCTGTTGAGCCTGAATCGCGTATACAGGGACAGTGGCTCAAAACAGATCAGGGGTATAATATCGAGTTTAGGCTGCCACTCACCATGGTGGGCAGCAAATTGGGATTTGCCATTCATAACGTTAACGATACCAATAATCGTCAATTGGTTAATGTGATTGGCACCTCAGCCACCGACTCCGTTGCCAGTTTAGGCACGGTATTAGTGCCCTCGCCTGAAATCGAAAGCATTATTAAAGGCATGAGCCACAACAGCTCACGCATTTGGGTGGTCGATAATCATGGCCGCGTGTTAGCTAAGTCGGGCGATATTCGCACCTCGTCCAATACCTGGGCTGACGACTTGAATGTGAGTCAACCCAATTCATTTTGGCAACGTTTTCAGCAACAATATTTATTACCCATGTACTACAAAATACTCACCCGGCCCCCACAAGATTTTATTGACTCTTTGCAAGACTCAACCGAACTGACTGGCAGCCACATAGAAAAAGCCTTAAGCGGCAAGCAAGGTTCCACCTGGCGCTTAACCCCAGACAATAAAGCCGTTGTATTGGCCGCAGCCAGCCCCATTTGGATTGACGATAAAGTGATGGGAGTAGTGATTGCCGAAGAAACCACCCATGGTATTCGCAGTTTACGTAACCGCGCGCTCGAAAAGCTGTTCAACGTGATTTTAACCATTATGAGCATGGGCACACTGGCGCTGTTTATTTTTGCCTCGAGCATCTCGAGCCGTATCCGCCGTTTGCGCGACCAAGCCGAATTGGCCATCGACAGTCAGGGCCGGGTTCGCCAACAAATTGTGGCGTCTAAAAATCGGGATGAAATTGGCGACTTATCACGCAGTTTTTCAAGTATTGTCAGTCGTTTAGGGCAATACACTCATTACCTAGAAAACATGTCTTCACGCTTGTCTCACGAGTTACGCACCCCAGTCGCGGTTGTGCGCAGCTCGCTTGAACATTTAGGCTTACAGCAACTTGACGAGCCATCGCAAAAATACGTTAATCGCGCTCAAGAAGGCGTTAATCGTCTGCACCTAATCTTAAATAATTTGAGTGAAGCAACACGATTAGAAGCCAGCTTAACCCAAGCAGAAAGCTGTCGGTTTTCGCTTAAAAAAGTCATTAGCGGCTGCATGCAGGGATACCAAATAACCTACCCAGAGCAGTCCTTTAATGTGCACATTGAAGACAAAGCCATGCCATGTCAGGGCGTGCCCGAATACATCGCCCAACTAATGGATAAACTGATTAATAACGCCATTGAGTTCAGCGATAAAGGCAGCGCTATTACGGTTAGCCTGACACAACTTCACAAGCAAGCCATTTTAAAGGTCAGTAATATTGGCCCTTTACTGCCTAAAGACATGGACAGCCAAATTTTTGAGTCCATGGTGTCTATTCGTCCACAAGGTGTTAATGGTAAACCCCACTTAGGGCTAGGCTTATATATTGCTCGCCTAGTGACCGATTTTCATCATGGCAAAATTAAAGCCACTAACCTTTTAGAAGATAACATCGAAGGTGTCGAAATCTGTCTGACACTGCCTTTAATTGATGAAAAATAGTCAACCACAGCACTTAGGCGCTTTTATTTACGCTTGTAGGTGCTAGGATGACACCCAGATTTTATTTTTTGATATGCAAAGTCAGCGCTAAACGGCTGAATATGGAAGTGAACACATGAGCAAAAACGACAAACTCGCCACCCAAATTGTCAGTGTCGGCCGCGAGAAAAAATTCACCAAAGGTGTGATTAATCCCCCCGTATTTAGAGCCTCTACCGTGGTATTCGACACCATGGATGACATGCGGTTTGCGATTAAAAACAAAACCAACGGCGAAATGTTTTACGGCCGCCGCGGCACCCCAACCCACTTTTCATTTCAACAAGCCATCAGTGAACTTGAAGGCGGTGTGGGCACGGCGTTATACCCATCAGGCGCAGGGGCAATCAGTAGTGCATTATTATCGTTTTTAAAAAGTGGCGACCATTTACTCATGGTCGACACAGCCTATGAACCCACGCGCGATTTATGTAATAAAATGCTCGCCGGATTTGGTATCGAAACCACCTACTACGACCCAATGATAGGTGAAGGCATTCGAGAACTGATTCGCCCCAATACCAAGGTGCTGTTTTTAGAATCTCCTGGTTCCATCACCATGGAAGTGCAAGATGTACCAACGTTAAGCCGCATCGCTCACGAGCACGACATGATTGTCATGCTCGATAATACCTGGGCATCACCGATTAACTCGCGCCCATTTGACATGGGTGTTGATGTATCGATTCAAGCCGCAACCAAGTACATTGTTGGCCATTCAGATGTCATGATGGGCACCGCAACCGCCAATGAAAAATGCTGGGAACAACTGCGCGAAAACAGTTATTTAATGGGGCAAACCACCTCACCAGACGACGTATATTTAGCAGCCCGAGGTTTACGTACTTTAGGTGTGCGTATGGCGCAACATAATAAAAATGCCCTTATTGTGGCAAACTGGTTAGCAAGCCGCCCAGAAGTTGATCACGTTCGCCACCCAGCGTTTGAAACCTGCCCAGGCCACGAGTTCTTTAAACGCGACTTTACGAGTGGCAATGGTCTATTTTCTTTTGTATTAAAACAAGGTGACTTAGCCTCTGTTACCGCATTTGTTGAAAACATGGCACATTTTAAAATGGGTTTTTCATGGGGCGGCTTTGAAAGCTTAATTTTAGGCGTATTTGGCATTAATAATATCCGCACAGCAACCCAATGGGATAGCAGCAAACCGTTGATTCGATTACACATAGGATTAGAAGATACCGATGACTTAATTGCCGATCTTGATGCGGCTTTTGAACGTTACAATGCCGTGTTAAATAAGTAATACCAATTCCACTAATTATGTGGTCAATCAGAGCGACTCAGATTGTTCAGTTTGAGGCGCATTGTTGAAATAATGGTTATTCCCTTTTAAGGCAATGCAACAAAGAAATGGACAGTCTGAGTCTCTCCTGCAAGGCGGGTTTCTGTGCCCTCTATGCTGCTTAATAGCATTTTGACGTAGAGCAACTATGCCTACAATACTATTACTTGCCTAGAAGGCACAGAATTCCCGCTGAGTGATCAGATAGTTAGTGGAATTGGTATAAGCTTTTTATCAATCATTTAAAAGGACACAAATGAACTTTATCCGATTAATCATACTCAGCTTATGTATTGGGGTCACTTATTTCGCGTTAAGCATCGCAGCGATAGGACAGTCTGCTGCGGGCAATGTACTTTGGTGGTTTAACCTAAGTGGCTACCCCACCATCACCCATTTAGCTCAAAACGTTGTAGGGATAGGTTTAGTGGCGTTTATTCCGGCATTTGTGATTAAAAGTTATGAGCCAAGCAAACAATGGTTAGCGGTGACCATTGTAATATTAGCAACCATGTTATTACACGGTAATCTGCATTACATGCCGTGGGACCCGATGGGCATTGTCAGGTTTATTTTTAGCACTTTGTTGTCGGGCGATATCGGCGCTACTGCCATGTTTTTCTATATCACCCTATTACCCGTAGTGTGGTTATGGATATTAAAACGTGCGGCACGGGTATAACCGCCAGCTCATCATTAAAAAGGCAATCTATTTTGATTGCCTTTTTTATTATGCGTTTATTTTGTGGTTAATGGTTTTTGCCAAGCTGCAGTGCCATATAGCGGCACGGTAGACAAGGCATGTTTATGGCTGCCATTGGTTTCTTTGGTTGAATACGACAAATATAATAAGGTTTGATTTTCAGCATCAAAAATACGACGCACTTTTAGGCTTTTAAATAAAATGCTCAAAGACTCCTTAAACACCACTTCACCATTTTTACCCATGTCAATGCTGGCGAGATCGGCCTGGCTAATCGGGCCGGTTTGACGGCAACTGATGCTCATATCAGACGGGTCAGCTAAATCCAAATTGGCCTCAATACGGCTAATATGGCAAGTCACACCAGGTATTTTAGGATCGTGTTTTGCGTCAATAATCACATCTTTGGTGGTAAACAAACCTAAGCTGACTTTGCCCACATCGTCACCACAACCGGCTAGTAACCCCGCGCTAAGGCACGCAGCCACCATAAACGAAACCCTTTTACTTTGTATGGCACTGTACTTGTTTTTTGTCGTCGACATATTATTGACTCTTTTAGTTAAACGCATTTTGTGCACAACGGGTTAACCCTGCTGTCACCGAACCAAAGTGATCGCCAACCACCACTTTTGCAGATGGATAAACACTGGCAATTTTTTGGTATATCGCAGGGCTACGCGCCGTACCACCAGTTACATAAACAATATCAGGACAGCTTGGCATCGCGCAATCTTGTTGTTGAGCAACTGTCATTGCCGTTTGCATGGCTTGCTTCATTAAGGCTTCAACTTTAGCTAATGGATCGCTAATCGCTTGTTGAAACTGAGCGGCAGTGAGAGTGACAAACAAGTCTTTTTCAATAAAATCAAGTGAACACTCAGTTGTGTCAACATCAGACAAACTGATTTTAGCCGTTTCAGCCTGGCGTACCACTTGGTAACTCATTTGATTTTTTTGCACCGTTTGTAAGCGTTTGAGTAGTTGTGGCTGCTCCGCCTCTTTTATTATTGACTCGACCAATTTACGCGACGCTAAACTGACAAAATCGCGCTGGGCGCTAATGTCGTTCACCGACACAGCATTCCAAAATGGCGCTCTTGGCATAGGTTTACCGTTAGTCATTACGCTATCTGCGCCAAAACTCGGCATTAAGCCTGTCATCGCTAGCGCGATGTCTAAATCGTTGCCACCAATACGTTGGCCAGAATGGCCTAAACAATCTTGAGTACGATCGGTATTGTTACTGTGCGAAGGTCCCATCGTGACTACTGAACAATCCGTTGTACCGCCGCCAACGTCGACCACCAATACCGTATTATCGCTATCTAGGGTTGACTCAAAGTCCATCCCTGCGGCTAATGGCTCAAACAAAAATGTCACTTCAGTAAAGCCTGCGCGCGAGGCCGCTAGACGTAAAATGGTTTCAGCTTGTTGGTTACTGTCTTCACCACCTATGCCTTGAAAGTTTACCGGCCGGCCAATCACCGCATGAGTTGCCACTGGCAACGACTTTTGCTGCAGTGCCTTATCGGTCAGGGTTTTCACGTGTTGCATCATTAAGGTGACAATGTCTTCAAACAAGCCTATTTGATCTGGGCGCAGACCATTAGCGCCTAAAAATGATTTTGGCGAACGGACATAAAATCCCTCTTCGGGCATTTCAAGGTATGCATCAATAGCCGCTTGCCCCACAAACACAGCTTGCTCATTAGGCAGCAAATCTAGCTCGTGGCGCATTTGCTTAGCACGCATTAATTGCGAGCTGCGAAGGTGAGAATATTCAGCTTTAAAGCTTTCTGGTAATCCTTGGTACACCGCTTCAGCAATGAGCTCGCGGTCCATGGCATATAAGGTTGAAGGCATAAAATCAGAATTGGCGGATAATGGCAGTAAGGTTACCGCACCGTCAATCATTACCCCTACTGCACAGTTGGCACTGCCATAATCAAATCCAATAAACATTGGCTTACCTTCAGTCGTCTAATCGAAAAAAGCGCTCAAAATAACATACTTATGGCACTTGCTAAACCATTTATACGCGTTTTATTGCAGCTTTGCTCATGCCTGTAAATAAATCTGTCATAAAAATCACATAACATGATCTGTAACTTACATGTGTCTCAAACGAGATAATACTTAAACGGGGCTGAACCTGGATCTGTTACAGCCTAGTACGTTGATAGGACAAGCAATGTCACCTGCTAAGAATGCGCTATTTATCCCAAAAGAATTGTCATGGTTATCTTTTAATGAGCGAGTGCTGCAAGAAGCCTATGACAAACATGTGCCATTAATTGAACGAGTACGCTTTTTGGGTATTTTTTCTAGCAATATGGATGAATTTTTTAAAGTCAGGGTGGCCTCGGTACGCCGAGCAACCCTACTGTCTAGTTTGTCTGACACGCCCTGCACTAGCCGCGAATTATTAGAACAGATCCAGCAAAAAGTGATTGATTTACAAGAACGCTTTGATGCCATCTACCTAGAGCTGATGAAAGAGCTGGTGCGTTGCAATATATTTTTAGTCAATGAGTTACAGCTTAATGACTTTCATCGGCATTGGTTACATAAATATTTTAATGACAACCTCATGCGTCATATTGCTCCTTTTGTGCTAACAAAACACAGTGAATTAATCAAAAACATCAACGACGATGCCACGTATTTATGTGTGTGCTTACATCAAGGGGATGACAAGCAATATGCCTTTGTTGAAGTTCCAACAGCAAACATCCCTCGTTTTATTGAGCTGCCATCACAACACAAAACCAAGGTTAAATACCTCATTTTACTGGACAATATTATCCGTCATTGTATTGACCAGTTATTTAAGCCGTTTTTTGAATATACTGAACTTGAAGTGTTTTCAATGAAAATGACTCGTGATGCTGAATTTGATATTTCAGTTGAGTTAGACAAAACCCAATTAGAACAAATGTCTAACGGCCTGAAAAAACGCTTAAGAGCACAACCAGTTAGGCTAGTATTTGACCGTGAAATGCCAGAGCATATGCTCAATACGTTAAAGAAACAATTAAACATAAGCTCCACAGAATGCCTCATTCCTGGTGGGCGCTACCATAGCTTTAAAGACTTTATTAACTTCCCTAATCTTGGGCGAAAGAAGCTGCAAAACGATAAAATCCCCGCATTGAGCAGTGCAAAATTTAACGCGGGCGCCAACAGTTTTGAAGCTATTGGTGAGCACGATATTTTATTGAATTATCCGTATCATAAGTTTTCACATTTTACAGAGTTAGTCCGTCAAGCGGCCTATGATCCAGCAGTCACTGCAATAAAAATCAATTTATACCGTGTTGCTAAAAATAGTCACATTATGCAATCGTTAATCGATGCGGTTAAAAACGGTAAACGTGTCACAGCCGTTATCGAACTGCTTGCGCGCTTTGATGAGCAATCCAATATCGACTGGACCGTACGCCTAACCGAGGCGGGGGTTAAAGTGCATCATGGAATACCTAGCTTAAAAGTCCACTCAAAGCTTTGCCTTATCAGCCGCAAAGAAGGCAATGAAACGGTACTGTATGCCCATATCGGTTCTGGTAACTTTAACGAAGGCACTGCACGTTTTTACACAGACTTCTCATTATTCACTGCCGATCAAAAAATAACCCAAGAAGTAAAACAGGTATTTGACCTATTAAAACGCCCTTACCACAAAGACAACTTTGAACACCTTATTGTGTCGCCATTTAACTCTCGTCAGCGTTGGTTAACGCTCATCGATGATGAAATCAGCGCAGCAAGGCAAAATAAACCCGCCGCAATCACGCTAAAAATTAACAACCTTGTTGACGATAACATGGTTAATAAGCTCTATGAGGCATCACAAGCAGGTGTAAAAATAAAACTGCTGATCCGCGGTATGTGCAGTTTATTGCCACAAGTGAAAGGCATGAGCGACAACATTGAAGTATTAAGTATTGTTGACCGCTTTTTAGAGCATTCCCGCGTTATGCAATTTTATGCCAACGGCGCAGAAAAACTCTATATCGGTTCTTCAGATTGGATGACACGAAACCTCGATGAACGTATTGAAGTGTGCACACCGATTTATGATATTGAACTGAAACAAATGATCACTGATATTTTGCACATCCAATTTAATGACAATACCAAGGCCCGCATTATTGAACCTTTGCAACAAAACCACTATAAACCCAGAGGCAATAAACGAAAAGTGCGAAGCCAGATTGCTATTCATCATTATTTGACCCAATATGAAATCAAACAAGCGCAACGCATTAGCCAGAAAGTTGCTGATAACTTAGCAGACGTTGAACCTGAATGGCTTGAGCAACCTTTACAGAAAAAGGCTTAATATCACGTGACCACTCCTGAACAATCATTACATTTTGTCGCCATTGATATGGGATCAAATAGCTTTCATTTGGTTATTGCGCGTGAGCAACATGGTAGCATTCAAATACTGCACAAAGAAAAACGTCAAGTTCAATTAGCTAAGGGTTTACAGCCTGACGGCACCTTAGATGATGATGCTATCGATCGTGGTCTGGCTTGCTTAACCGAGTTTAGTCAGCGCTTTTCAGATTTAGAACAAACCCGAGTTAGGTTGGTGGCCACCCACACTTTGCGTGTGGCAACAAATCGGCATAAATTTATTAAAGCGGCGCTTAATATCATTCCTTATCCTATCGAGATAGTTTCAGGGCACGAAGAAGCACGCTTAATATACAATGGCATTATGCACAGCCAAACCTTAACTGAACAAAACCTTGTTATTGATATTGGCGGTGGTTCAACAGAAGTCATTGTTGGTCAAGCGGCATCAACCTCTCATTTAGCCAGTTTAAAATGTGGTTGTGTGAGTTATCAACAACGCTTTTTTGACGACGGCACCCTAAGCAAAGACAATTTTAAAGCGGCTCAAAGTGCCGCTGACAAGCAGTTTTCTCAACTCAGCAATGCCTATTTTAAAGCTTCATGGCAACTGGTATTAGGCAGTTCTGGCACAGTTAAGGCCATATCAGAAGCCTTACAGTGCTTAACAGGTTCGGGAAACATCTTAACCTTGGAAAATTTAAAAACCTTAAAGCACTATCTTATCGATGTGGGTCATACCAATAATATTAAGCTCGACAATCTCGACCCTAAACGAATCCCACTATTGGCACCTGGTCTGAGCATTTTGATAAGCTTTTTTAAGCGATTATCCATCAAAGAAATGCAAGTCGCCCAGGGTGCATTACGTGAGGGCGTGCTCTATGAACTGTCGCAAATAGAGCAACTTGACGGGGTTAAACAACGCACAGTGAGCAGCCTGGCACAACTTTATCATATCGACCCTGTTCAGGCTGCCAATGTAACATCCACCATCGACCACTTATTTTCACAAGTGGCCACTCAGTGGAACATTAGCCACTATCAATGGCTACTGCACGACGCCGCAATGCTGCATGAAATCGGTATTCAAATTAATTCTCGTGCTCACCAAAGGCATGGCGGCTATATTATTCAAAACAGTGATTTACCTGGATTTAACCAATTACAACAACACTTGCTGGCACTGTTGGTCGCAAACCAACGCAAGCGGATCAATATTGACGCAATTAATGAACTCAACGACGACGAACAAACGCTATTGATACGTTTGTTAGTGATTTTTAGACTGGCAATGGTGATGAACTTGGGGAGAATAAGTAACAGTATTGAACCGATTACCATTACAGTAGATGAGCAAACCGTGACGGTATCACTAGTTGATGATCAACGTTTACAAAATCATTTGCTTTGCCGAGATTTAGCCCAGGAGCAAAAAAAGCTGGCGTTATTAGGCATCAGTTTGCGTTTTTAACTCAGCCCAGTGTGCACTGGGCTGATAACATTAACGCGTTAGCAAGGTAAACTAAATCTATTTACTCGTTGACGCTTCTTGCGCTTTACGCAGCGCTTCTTTTTGCTTACGGCGCGCTTCAATCACTTGGTTTACATCGCTGCCGATATGCGCTTCACCACGTTGTTTAGCCAGTTGCACTTGGCGTTCACGCTCAATAAAACGTTGGCGCTGCTCAGCAGGAATTTTGTCAATACAATGCGGACAACTCACACCTTGTACATACGCTTCGGTCAGCTTTTCTTCTTCGGTTATCGGCATACGGCAAGCATTACATTGATCGTATTGGCCTTTTTCTAGGCTGTGATTAACGGCTACGCGATTATCAAACACAAAACACTCGCCTTCCCACATGCTTTGCTCTTGGTCTACTTCTTCAAGATACTTTAAAATACCGCCTTCAAGGTGATACACCTCTTCAAAGCCCTGTTCTTTTAGGTATGCGGTTGATTTTTCACAGCGAATACCACCCGTACAAAACATTGCCACTTTTTTATGTTTAGCAGGATCAAGATTTTGTTTTACGTACTGAGGAAACTCACGAAAGGTTTCGGTAACGGGGTTAACCGCATTTTTAAAGGTGCCGATTTTCACTTCGTAATCGTTACGGGTATCAACCAAGACCACATCAGGATCTGAAATCAGTGCATTCCAGTCTTTAGGCTTAACGTATGTCCCCACCACTTTACGCGGGTCAATTCCTTCAACGCCCATGGTCACAATTTCTTTTTTCAGCTTTACTTTGGTGCGATAAAACGGCATTTCATCGTCAAAAGACAGCTTAGTCACAATATTATCCAGGCCCGGTTGCTGGTCTAACCAACTAAGTAGGTTATCGATCCCCTGCTGTGAGCTGGCAACGGTACCGTTAATACCTTCTTGTGCCAGTAACAATGTGCCTTTCACCTCGTTTTGCTCCATTACAGCCAATAACGGCTGACGAATAGACTCAAAATGAGGCAAAGCAACAAACTTATAAAGGGCACATACAACGACTTGAACTGGGGATGTTGGGTCTACATTAATGTCTTGCATACTATTACAACTCCGCTGGCTGGAACTTAATTTCCAGTGCATATATAAAGACTGCGCACCATGCGCTAAGTCAAAAAAACGGCCGAAAGTATACCCAAATCATAGTGAAAACACACTCATAAATTCGATTTCTACTCAAATTAGCTTTAGACTGTGTAACCACATACTCTGTTACCTCAAGGTTTTAGTCAGTATTTCAACACGCCCAAAAGAAGTCAGCTTTATGAATTCAGCAATTTTGTACACGTTTCGTCGATGCCCCTATGCCATGCGTGCCCGTATTGGTTTGCACTTAAGCCAGTTAAACCCTACCGTGCGTGAGATTGAACTTAAAAATAAACCGCAAGAGATGCTCAATGTATCAGCAAAAGGAACCGTGCCAGTGTTAATCACCTCTGAGCAACAGGTGATTGCTGAAAGTATTGAAATAATGCAGTTTTCATTGGCTCAATACCCAGACCTGAGTTCTCCCTGGCTAACACCCGATGCATACCAAACACTGCTCGATTGGCTGTCAAAACCACAAACGATGATCTGGATAAATGCCAATGACAATGACTTTAAACCCTGGTTAGATAAATACAAATACGCAGATAGGTTTCCCGAACAGAGCCAAAATTGGTATCGCCAACAGGCAGAAATATTTTTGCAATTATTAGAAGATAAATTAGCCCAACAAGCATTTTTATGTGCAGATAGCCCAACCATGGCGGATTTTGCAATTTTTCCGTTTATTCGTCAGTTTGCGAATGTCGAACCCGTTTGGTTTAACGCTTTACCCTACCCCCATGTCTATCGCTGGTTAACTCTTTTAGTCAACAGTTCGCTATTTCAAGCCGTCATGCATAAGTACTCATTGTGGTTACCCGAAAGAAGTATGATGCAGCTCAAACAATCGCAACAACAAAATGTAAAAATCATACCTTTGTGTAAAAATGAAAAAATTATGAATATTTAATGATTTACTGACTATTATTCTGTTTAGTTTTACAGTAAATTATACCGATAGGATGAAGAAGAGATGTAAACACGTAACAATGGTTGTTTATTCTGCAAAATTGACCTGTACGCTTAATTAACGTCATTGCTAGCATGCAAAGGAACATGACATGAACAATATGGATATTACCTTAGTCTTTATGCTTATCGCATTATTGATGTTGCATATTCACTTTTGCTATCGCGCTTTTACCTCAAAAGCACACATCAAAAACTCCCAACGAATCGTCTGGTCAATGCTCAGTTTATTAATGGGCCCACTAGGTTATTATATTTACCAAAACCTTATTCCACTTGAGTTTTACGAATAGCTTGCAACAAAGCATTCAGGTTTAATACCAATTCCACTAATTATGTGGTCAATCAGAGCGACTCAGATTGTTCAGTTTGAGGCGCATTGTTGAAATAATGGTTATTCCCTTTTAAGGCAATGCAACAAAGAACTGGACAGTCTGAGTCTCTCCTGCAAGGCGGGTTTCTATGCCCTCTATGCTGCTTAATAGCATTTTGACGTACGACTGCATGGACGCAGGAGGTAGAACAACGCAGGAGCAGTTGTCGAGAGCAACTATGCCTACAATACTATTACTTGCCTAGAAGGCACAGAATTCCCGCTGAGTGATCAGATAGTTAGTCGAATTGGTATTATACCAATCCGACTCTTATACCATTAACTCATTGGTATGGTCTTTAACCCGTTTTCATAAGCACAACGATGTCAACAAGCCCATTATGCTGATGAGTACACGGCTTAGCCTGATTTGCCTGAGTTTCGTTACGTTCTGCAACTGAACATAAAAAACACAGGCATGGGAACAAAGGGCGATTTTTGCTGGTCAGCATTTTTTAAGATCAAATCAAACGATATATGGCCATGTAATGAGTCAACGAGATAACACTTTTACTCATATTTATCGTCACTTATCAGGTCAATTGAATCCTCGCTGACCAGAAAGTCTAGGGCATGAGCCCCATATCTTTTTCTGTTAAACCAGCCTAGCGTTTTAGCAATCCTATTCATGACGGGGTTTGTGTGATTTTGGCAAATAAAACCAGCCACTTTCATCATCATCTCAGCCTTAAAGACATTCAACCTCTGCTTCATTGCACGCCCTCCAGATTAATGTATTCACGCTTATCTTTACGTAAGTAAATCTTGCAGGGGACACCTTTGAGATGCGGAATGCCCTGCTCCTTGTCGAGATAATCATCGGAATCAGGGATAATAATGGCATCGTTATGCTCAAATGCGCCAAGATCCTTTTCTTCTGGCAGCCACCAGCCATGGGGCACACGGATCAGACCTTCGGGAAATTCGTCTCTAAAGGTCACTAACATGTGGATTTTACCCACAATTGTTTCAATGGTTGCCCAGTCATTTTCTTTTAGCCCATACTTTTTGGCATCATTAGGGTGCATAAATGTTCTAGGAAACTTATTTCGCCTTCTTAGCACTCGATTATGACGCTGCCCAGATTGAAAAAACTGTGGCTCACGCAGCCCAACAAACAGTTTCAGTGGGTACTCATCACACACCTCAATATTTCGGTAGTAAGGCAAAGGATCGCATCCTAGTGTTTCTAAAACCGACGAATAAAGCTCTACTTTGCCACTGGGTGTTGCAAAGCCTGTGTCACGATAGCGATAGTATTTATAGCCCTCAAGTTTGAGCTTATACTTGTTTTTGAACGACTCAAAATCCATCCCCATCGGGGTTAATCGGTAATCAAATAACTCATTAATCGACTGCCAAGGGAAATACTCACCCAAGCCCATTCTATGCGCCAAACCATGCCAAAAATCATAGACATTACGGCACTCTCCTGGCGGCTTATACAATTGATTAGAGGTCATCATCATCGTGGCCCAGTTGTAGGTATCCATCAAATTAGGGCGCTCCATCCACGAGTCGCCAGGTAATACGTAGTCACATAAATTGGCTGTCGGCGTCATAAATTGCTCAAAACACACGTTTATATCTTGGTTGAGCATCGCTTTTTTTATTAAATGTTGGTTGCCATATCCCATCAAGGCGTTATTGGCGATCGCAAAAAATGCTTTTACCGGGTACGGGTCGCCGTAGGCCATTGCACTAAACGTTGGCGATGGTACAGCCATATGCGTGCCTTTTACCAAGTTTGGGTACGCCTCGCCAAAAACTTTTTCACTGTATTGTTTGAGTAAATCAGCAGCCTTAAATGTAAACACCGGATGCTTGTCATACCCTAACTGCTTTTTCTTTTGTGCTTCTGGCAATAGCTCTGTGAGCTCAAGCTGAGATTCTGGGATCACGTCAGAATGTGACCCCATCAACATTTCACCGCCTGGTTTATCAAGATTGCCTGTAATCGCTCGCAATATTGAAATCGCACGAATGGCAGAAGTGCTACTGACATGTTGATCAGTAATAGGTGACCAAGGAATAATGGCACCATTTGCTTGAGCATACATGCGTGCGGACTCGCGAATAAGCGCGACAGAGACTCCAGTGATTTGCGAAACAGTCTCCAGTGAAAAATCTTGCTTCACTCTTTTTTCTAGTGCATCAAAGCCGATGCACCACTGTTCAACAAATTGTTTATCGTAAAGCTTTTCAGAAATAATCACGTTAATCCACCCCATGCACATTGCCACATCTGTGCCGGGTTTCACGGGCAAATGAATATCAGCCCTTTGTGCTTGAGCACTGAGTCTGGGATCAAAAACAATCAATTTTGCACCGCGTTTTTCTGCCAATTTCAGCCTAATGTATTCCCATACCCAACTTTGGCTGTTGGTATTATGGCCCATAACCACCACACACTGAGTGTTTTCAAAATCAGGAAGCGGCATCCAACCATAGGTGAGCCTGTTGACCGCGGCGGTATTACCAAGGCAAAGTGCAACAGGAGAAAGATAATTAGGTGTACCCAACAAGTTCATAAACCTTCGTGTCATGCCCGATTCGGTTGAACTATTCCAAGGGCCACTGGTTACCACAAAGGCTTCTGGGCCATATTGTGCAATCACTTTTTTCAGTTTATCCGCTATCTCATCAAGCGCTTGGTCCCAGCTCACTTCTTGCCATTTACCTTCACCTCTTTGGCCTACACGTTTAAGGGGCTTAAGCAGACGGTTAGGATGCTCAAACGTTGTCTGTGCCAAACTGCCTTTTGCACAAATAGCCCCCGGAGCCATAGGATTGTCGTAGTCTCCAGTTAACTTAAAGTTAGCCTCGCCCGCTTTTCTTGTGGCAACAAGTTGGCAAGAGATATCACAGGTTGCGCATAATACATGTTTGGTTTCCGTCATTAGGCTGCCCTCAATGTTAACAAGTGGTTAATAAGTCGAGTGACAGTAAGACTAACAATAAATAACCTGCTATATTTACCATTTGTGTTCACACTTTTACCATTTGTGTTCACTCATCGTGTTAGCCACATGCACGACAGCTTAGTGAGTAAAGTATGCGTAAACTTCATAACAGTCCGTATTTGTTAAACAGCTTTCTGCACGAGTTTCCTAAATTAGTTCAGTTACATGGAGGTGATCTCACTGCGCTTTGTCAAGCAGTTGAACTGCCCGTTGAGGACGTCACACAAAAAAACAAATTAATCGCATTCGACAAATTCATCCGTTTGTTAGAAGAAGCAGCAAACCAATTTAATTACCCTGAAATTGCCTTTGAGCTCGCGGCGAGACAGTCAATTGATACACTCGGGCCGGTATTTATGCTTTTAGAAGGATGTAACACCTTTGGCGAAGCCCTGCATCGAATACTTAACTATTTCGACATCATTACCTCTGGTTTACATATTGAAGTGAGAACGAGTTCGGCGCTATTAGAGCTGATTTTTCACGTTGAAATGCCGCAATTAATACATAGGCAACAATTTCAAAATTACTTGCTCGCCAGTTGCGTATCGATAATCAGAAACTTAATGGTTGGTAGATTTCCCATACGAGGTTGTTACTTTACCCGAGAAGAACATGATGCCAAGTTACAAAAGAAACACATCGAGTTTTTTGGCTGCCCCGTGGCATTTGGTTCAGATTCCATACGCTTAGTATTTAGCAGTGATATTCTCAAGGTCAACATAAAAGATGTGCAGGTTGAAGCACCAAACCTGATGATAGAGCGCAAGCCTGAACCCTCTTTAAAAGCACAATTAGAGGCAATCTTGCCGTTATATTTGGCCAGTAGCACCACTAACTTGAGTACAATTGCGAAGGCTATGGGGTACTCCACTGCAACATTTCGTCGACGCTTAAAACACGCTTCTATATCATTTAGTGACACACTTGAAGCCATTAAACTGCATCATGCAAATCAATATTTACACAGCACCCACTACAGTTTAAACGACATATCTGCATTACTTGGCTACAGTAACCAAAGTGCTTTCACCCGAAGCTACATTAAATGGTACGGGATGACCCCAAGCCAGTACAGGCAGCGTATTAAGCGCCAAACATAAGTCTGAGCCAGTGCAACTGAACACTGCCCCTTTCATCTATCCAGAAAAATCTTAAAGGAGACCTGACCAACCATTATATTAAAAAGCACGTAACTACCTTAATCGATTACAAAAAAGAATAATTGTCTGCACTGGCCCATAAGCTTGGTCGCTGAGTCTATTTCATGCTGAAGAACAAAACGGTGTTTGATGAACAACGTTTCTTAAAAGGATAAGTCGCGTAATTAGGTGAGTTGAACGTCTAACCAGATGCTTATTAAAAAGAGAAGCGAGCATGACCGTGAATGATATAGCTAATGAAGCAATGACTTATCACCATCATCAGTATGACAAATACTATTTAAGCTACATCGCCTGCACTTGATTTTACCAACAATGACACCTTATTGGAGCGCATAACAAGGAAATATTTGCCACCCATTATTTATACATACATACCAACGCCCGCATCAGGGGCAGCAAATCGTAGCGGCGATTGGTTTAAACTTGGCGAAGCACCAAAACTAATCAACGCGTATTTTATGTCCCAGCGCCCCGCTTTTCAGGGTAGCGACTTGATACGCTTGTTAGCTGGCTACGCTCAATAGAGCCAACCACTCATCCTTACTTGCCAAAATAAACGTTTGGCTTTGGTTATCTTTGTATTGAATCTCAATAGCGTCAGAAGACAAAGGTAAGATCCCCGCCCCCTTCGCCTTAGACTTTTTAACACTCAAGATTTGAGAGCGCTCATAGCAGTATGGGCCGAGACCAAGTTGTTTATTGTATGGCTCGAAGCTGATATGCGTCTCTGAAAGAGTTAGCTTCCCATCTGATTTTGCCGCACCATTTTGTATGGTCGCATGTGTTGACTTAATCACTTTGCTCATTTTACGCATCCTTTGTGCTTAGGTGACCCTAATATCCATGTTTATGATTTACCAGCTAACGAGCCTGTAGAAACACTCGTTTTAACTCATGTTGATTAATGAATAAACCATATCTGAGCTTATATTTTGATGCAATCGTTTAGTCGTTTTTAGATTATTACTTAACATGCCCTTTTGTTGAAAATTAAGCCACCCATTTCTTGAACAAATAACATAACTCGTTTTCATGGCTTTGGCGTGGGTTACGAACGATGTGCTCAGCTCATCAATTTTTATCGATATGACTAAAATATTATCGTTAAATGAGTGATTTATGTGTCATCTAAGAAATTTAGCACAGCAGAGAACATTGATAGCTATCAAGCATAAGAAGAATTGTAATTTGATTGGGGATGATGACTTACGCGCACAGCCAACGCTGACAATTTGCCGCGCCTTGTCGTCGTTTTCGCTCTAAATGCTCACAGTATTCAGTTAAGGCAGGTAATGCTCCGACTGCACCTTTAAATAATGCACCAAACTCTGTAGTGATTTTAAGCCAATTCTCTGCGGGGATGTTTAGCCTATTCAGTATGTCCTGACTGCTTGAGCTAATGGCACCACGCTTATCTTCTCGAATAATTCGACCGGTATCTTCAACCAGTACAATGTAATCTTTTACGCTGAACATGAGTCCGTTAGGAATATTGAGTCTTTCATTTCCCACAAACGGTAACAGCTCTCGTGGTTGCTCGCCTTTTATCGCTGAATTTATTCGGCGCTGAATACTGGTGTAATCTGAGGTTTCAGGGGTTGTGGCCATCTTGGCGCGGATAGGACTTTCTATTAAATAAAGAGTAATCTACATAGGCCATACAGGCTAATACTGCAGCTTCATCGAGTAGTGCCTGGGATTTAAACCTGCCTTCCCACAAATTTATTGGGAATCAATTTGAACAGCTTTAGCTGGCCCGAAGGGTGAGCGCCATGGATGGCAGCGAATAGAAACGACCAGTGCACTTATCTTCTTTGTTGGCCATTCTGGCGATGGGCTCACTGAGTGAGCGCATAAACCAACTGATATCAATTAAGCGTTTACGGTATTCGGTAATGCACTCATTAACCGTTTGTAGCTCAAATGAGTTAAGGTCTTCCTCTTTAAGGTACTTGTGCGTGAGTAACGTACCTTTAAAGCCCTTGTGCCATTGAATGAGCACTTCTTTATCTGACCACTGCTTCGCTTTGTCAGCATCGACTTTTAACACCACATGCAAGTGGTTACTCCCTGTTCATTACAAAGAATGCATAAGCACAAATATCAATAGCAAAGATGGTCGCTAATTCAAGAATGCGTGAATCGACCCACTCGCGTCGATGCTCAAAGTTCTCACCTGTTGAATTATCAATTCCGCACAAGAAATGCCTTACGCACCACACGAGAACAGCAGTGATAACTTTCTATTTACAAGAGCAGGCGTATCTTCCAGGCTAACGATTGTCTGTCTTGGTCTGGCCATCTTCAAGTACCATTTGGAAAGGGTAAATAAAGCCTAGTTCAGTGTTGAATATTTAGCCAGCTTGAATGGGTGGCCATGTTATTCAGCCTCTTTATTAAGTAGTTTACTAGATGCATTTATACCAGCTTGAATTAACTGCACAGAAATAATGCAATAAACTATAGCAACACCTGCTGTATAAATTAAACCATCATCAATACCGTAACTAAAGCAGATATAAAAACTGGATGTCACAGTGACTACCAAGGAATAAAGATTAGCTTTATTAGTAAAATGAAGAACAGTAAATAAACCAAATAAGGCACAAAGAAAAAGAGAAAAAATTAAGCCTACAATAGAAGTATTAATACTTGATAGCCCAATGGCTATTCCTAAAATTGAACCTGAAATGATCGACTTAATTAGATTCTTACGCATAATTTCCGTTGCCAACGCCGCCATATGGGGCGCGATAATGCTTGGCTATACTTTGCGACGAAGGAGCGCTGCCAAGCATTTTGCGTCCCATATGGCATTGTTATACATCCGAATTAAAGTCCGCGCTGCCATCGCTTTGGATAGATGCCTTTAAAAGCGATATTGATAAGTTCTTGCTTATCGATATGTCCTTTTTTGAATTTTATGCCATAGAAAATGAAAGCAAATAGAGCACAAAATACATATAAAAAAAGCAAAGAACTAATAAACACACAGTGAACATCATCAATACTGTACCACCATCATAGCTACGAATTGGTACATCTGACTGAACCCCAAAGCTTGAAGCTATGACAAAGAACAATGGGTATGCAACCGAAAACCCAACCAGACAACCAACGCCACCAATCTTTGCAGACTGCGAGTAAAAGTAAGGTTTTAATTTTCTTTGACTATTTATCGCTCGAATTAGCACAACCACGTCCCTAGGATGTATAAAGCGTATTAGCGAGAATCCAGATAAACATCCTGAGGTGTTCAACAAAACCCTACATCCATACGACTTTAATTATTAATAATTTTAGCAACTTATCAGTTTACCCTTCATGAATCAATCACCCTTTTGGCTAGGTAAAACCGAGAATTTTAATAACCGAGAACGATTGGGTCTTTTTATGTAAAGATGACTTTCGAACAAAAATAAACCAATTCAATAAACTAAGTTTGTTCTTGGGATAAAAGCGAGAATTTTGGTGATGACATAACGAGACCAAGACTGGCTTTTTTACACAAAGGATTTATAACTGCGTAAAAGTGGGAGACCTAGCCGCAACAGGATATCTACTCGACATTTATAGCCAGTTAAGATGCTGTTTGAACCGAGACGAAGCGCCACGACGTTATTGGCCGCAGGCCATCAACATGAAGATGGCCAAGGCTCCTAACGTCGAGCGGTAATGACCTTACATTGCTTACAAATAACGCGCAAATTGTTGGCCACTTTTAAGCGGTTTTATGGGTGCGACGACAGCTGGGGTGCCGACATATAAAAAGCCCACAATTTGATCGTCTGCGGCTAACCCTAATGCGTTATTGACATCGGCGTTGAAGGCGAAATCACCACTGCGCCAAACTGCACCTAACCCTATTGCAAATGCGGCTTGTTGCATGGCCATAGTGGCGCAACCGGCTGCGATATGCTGTTCTATGGCTGGCACTTTGTCATGCTGTTGTGTTTTGGCAACAACGGTTATGACCATGGGAGCACGATACGGCATGTTGCCGGCCTTGGTTATCATGGCGTCATCGGCTCCTTGTGCTTTTGCCGCTGCAACAAAAATGTCAGCTAACTTAGCTAGGCCATCGTCAACGGCAATAATAAATTCCCACGGTGTTAAGGCACCATGATCGGGTACTCTGGCTGCGGCGTCGAGTAAAAAGGTCAATTGTTCATCGTTAGGCGCTGGGGCCACAAGACGGGGTGTTGATTGGCGAGTCAATAACAGTTGTTTAGCGTCCAAGATGCAATCCTTTCAAGAAATATTTTGCAGATGATATTAACAAAAATCCCACCAATTTGGTGGGATTAATTAAATGGGTTTCATCTACCGAGTGAACAACACTACTTTAATAAGCGACGGCTAATAAAATAGTCAACACTGGTATAGCGACCACCGCCAATCACCAGTAATGCTAGCAACATAAATAAGTAAGTTATGGCAAATTCGATACCGTTATTTAAAATCACAAAATTGCCTGAGCTGGTCAACCATTCGTAATTACCATGTTGTTGTAATATAGATTTTGCCGCGGCTAACTTTTCTGCAGATGCCATCACGTTTTCGTTAGCAAGCCATGAGCTGGCGTCTGCAATAGCAAGCCATCCATTAGGTAAATGCACCGCAAACGCAGCCACCAGCATGGTGATCATCATAGGTAAAGCCACTAATCTTGTCGCAAGACCAATTAATAATAGTGCCCCACCAAACAGCTCGGTGCCAGCGGCCAATGCCGTCATCAGCTCAGGCATAGGTAAGCCCAAGCCCCAATCTGGGTTACCAAACCAGGCAGCTGTGTCGTCAAAATGAGACAACTTATTATATCCGGCTTGCATTAATACCGGCGCCAGATAAAGCCTTAACGCTAAAGCAGCAAGGCCTTCTGAATGTGTAAGCCCTTGTAAAAATGTTTGATATAACCGGATTAACCTTTGCATAAATAATAAGTCCTCAATGTGTAGTCAATAAAAAGACCTGCTCTGGCGGCAAAAAGTTTCAATTTACACAGCTTAATATAGAACAAGCTGTACTTGTAAGGTTATTTATCTAAATGCAGCTCAGTTAAGTCGTTGACTAATTGAGTTAATTTATCATTAAAATGTTTACGCTGTTTATCACTAAAGGTTTGGTTTAAGGCAATTAACATTACGCCAAATTTGTGGGTATTTATGTCAACATTGTCTCGGTAAATTGACGATTTGAGCTCATCTGGCGCGGTAAGCAAACGGGTCATTTGTGCCGAGAAGTAATCGGCCTCGTGTCGGCGTAACAAGGCTTGCTCAAATTGCCTTAACCATTCATGACGATATTCAAGCCACATATCCAATGTGGCTAGCCGCTCTGTGTTTGCTTGATGAATGATGTGTTTTTGCGCATCGCTCACACTGCCAGTCCATTCTGTTAATTGTTTTTCGATGCGTTTATCTGAGTCTTTTATTAACTCAGCTTGGTCTTTACCGGCGTATTCTTCAATGAGCTCTTTTTGTTCTTTTTTTAATTGAGCTAACACTTGTTGTACTTGCTTATCATCAAAACTGGCAATAATGGGCAACAGATCTGGCATGACAAAGTTAAAAATACGATACCAGTGCGCTTTGGCCATAGTCACTTGTTGTTGCCACAATTCAGGCGTTAATGAAAAGTCATTGGCCTGGGTTGATAATAGGCTCAACTGGTCACGATAACGGGGTAGCTCTTCCTGCCGATGCCATACTAAAAACCGTTCAACCACTTGATCAAACTTGTTTTGCTGATCACGGTTTAAATCAACGTATTCTTCAACTTCCCACTCTATGGCCCAATCAAGAAAAAAATAACTCACCTTGGTTGAACAACCAACAAAGAAAATGGTACAGCACAGTAATAACAGCAGTTTTTTGGTCACGATTGATCCCTCAAAATTAAGTGAACTTATCTATACGTCGATTAATGGATCAAAGCCAAGTATTGATTGTAAAACTTAATGTATTTAGACATGGTTAATGTGTCCTCATCTGGCGCTGTCGCGGCCATAAGCAATGCCCACATAGCTGAAAATAACCAAAAACAGTTAATCGCGGCAGGCATTGCCGCTTTTGCGGCCGCCACATCTGTTAGACTCGCGCTTTGGCAATATTGCACAATCACCTTGTGAGTTAATGTATCGACTTGTTGCTGCGTTAGTTGATGAGTCGCTATTGCACTGGCCAAATCAAATAATGGGTGACTTGCAACAGCATATTCGTAATCAATACAATACAGTTTAGCTTGTGCATCACCTTCGCAATGGGGTTGAGTATGCAATAGTAGGTTATGCGGGCTCAAATCGCGATGACAAAAAATAGGTAAAAGCACACACGACTCTAATTGTGATAACCAATGCCTAATACGAACATTCATATTTTGCAATGTTTGCCAACCTTGTTGCCAGCTCGCCGAATGTTGTTGATGACTTAAACCATGCAATTGCTTGGCATATTGCTGCCACTGCTCGGTTATAGTAATAGTTTTAGACGGCACGGGTAACTGACTCAGTGAGGTAAACAAATGCACTAACAAAGAGACTTTATCTGCATTGATATGTGTTGCTGCTAAAGGTGACCGAGCGGTTAAGTGACCAAACATTGATGCAAGCAGGCCCCACTCGCCTTGTGGTTGGTCAATAAAATCACTTAGATAAAATTGTTTGTCTTGACTTACCCATTCGAGCTTAGGCGCTATATTGGCTGCTATTGCACAGCGCCAACACTCAACCTCAAGCGCCCTATCGCACCAATCATTATGATGGTTAACCCTAAGAACTTTATCCCCAGCAACGCAAGACAATAGGTAATTTTGATTACTTAATCCCTGATTTAATAAGGTAACTGCGGTGCATTGTGTTAATAAGGTTTGATACAGTGCAGCAGGCATAGCCTGCTGCAACGCATTAGTTAACGATAAGGGCAAATTGAGAAAGGGTGAAGACATAGTTTTACCGCATTAACAGTATGATAATGTGGCGATTATACACTAATTATTTGCTGAGAAATCTTATCTTGATCTACAACATTATGTTGATATTTTTTACGCCACATTAGATAACCAGCCACCGCCATTGCCACGTATAAAATAAACAACCCAGAGGTCAACATAAGCCCTTTTTGGAAGTAAAGGTAAATGGAAACCAAGTCAATGATCACCCAATACAGCCAATTCTCGAGCACTTTTTTTGCCACTAAATAGGTGGTCACAACCGCAAAACAGGTGGTTGCCGCATCAATATAGGGAAAGGCTGCAGAAGTGTAAGTTGCCATAGCGTAACCCACCGCAACTGACACCAACGCAGTGACAGTAATCAAAATGGCGTGGGTATGCCATGTCCAACTGGTGATACTCAGCTGAGAGCTGACGTCATGTTGCTGCGATTGCTGCTCCGGCGGTACCTGCAGCCACAACCAATAACCATAAACGGCCATCCCCATATAATAAATATTGAGTACCGACTCCATGAGTAGCGATACATTCCAAAACAATATGGTATAAATTGCGGTGCTTAAAAAAGCAGCCGACCAACACCAAATATTAGTGCGCATTGCCAAAATTAGGTAAGCCAGCGCAAGCATGACCGCGATAGCTTCCCAAAATGTCATCACCGACGCCTCGGTAAACGCTTGTTGAATGGCTAACATCACTTCATTCATGGCGGTTATTCGCTATGGCTTAGGTTAAGTTCGCCGCCAATAAACTTACACACAAATACGGCTTTGCCCCACTTTTCATGTGCGGCTTGCATTTCGGTGGCTAACATTGACATCACATCGCTGTACTCGCCACACACTTGTGTGGCCATGGCATTGGTAACACGTTCAATATTGTCATAACGGTCAACACGATCAATAAACCACTTAATGGGATCAAGATAGTTTTCGTGTAGTGGATACATACTGATTTCTGCCGTTAATTTCATTACGAATATCCTTAAAAGTTGCAGCACCTAGGATGCCATAATCTATGGTGCTGTTAATGTGTTCTGGTAAAAGGGCAAATCTTAACTGCCTTTTGCCAGTAGCATTAACAGCATCAACTCGGATGAATATTAGGATTTAGCAAGGCAACTAAGTGTGTCGTTGCCTTTATTATCCGAGTTGAGAGTCGTTACATAAATTTATAGTCGAATGTCACACCCACTTGACGTGGATCGCCATAGCGAATGTACTGTTTGTCGGCCCAATCTAAATCTGGCTCATTGCCAAAATAGAAACCGCGCACACCGTATTCTTTATCAAATAAATTACGGCCCCATAAATAGGCAGACCAGGTTGCGGTTTCATAACCTAGGCGTGCGTTATAAATGGTGTAAGCGTCTGATGTTGACTCGTTGCTGTCTGAGTAATAAAAATCGCTTTTGCCACTGGCATTAATATTAGCAAACCAGCCCGAATCGGCGACATAAGTCATACCGGCACTGTAGGTAAATTGAGGTGAATGGGCAAGATCACGACCAGACAAGTCAATAATCGAGCCGTACTTGTCACTGTATTCATATTGGCCATATTCAGTCTCAAGCCAACCGACGCTACCATAAAACTCGATGTTTTCGGTTAAGTACCATTTAGCATCTAACTCTGCGCCGTAATTTTGCGAACTACCGGCATTTTCGGTAAATAGCACAAATCGTTGAGGGTTGTCGGGATCTTGTAAAGACGCAGCAACCTGCTGATCGTCGCGGTCCATAAAGAATATTGCTAAGGTAGAGTCAACCTTGCCATCTAACCATGTGGATTTCATACCCATTTCATAGTTATATAAAATCTCGGTATCAAACTCTTTTTTGTTGGCTAATTCAGTGGGCAACGTCATGTTAAAGCCACCCGCTTTATAGCCGCGGGCTATGCGAGCGTATGCGTTATGGTTGCGACTAATGGCTTTAGAAAGTGCAATATGACCGCCCCACATGTTTTCTGACGGGTCAAAATTATCATTATTACTGTCGCGGTACTCGCTGTCACGACGCTCTATACGTAAACCGCTAGACAATAAATAATCTTGGCCAAGGTGAGTGTCTAATTGAGCAAACACCGCATAATTGGTGGCTTCGTAGCTAGATTGCAACACTTCATCAGGCCATGTGTTGTATTCAGAATATAAGTCGTTATCTTCGTTGAGGTTCATGGTGTATACGCCCACTAACCAATCTGTGCTGCCTGCAAAAATTCGCCCCGCCTCTTTAGACGATAAACGAAACTCCTGGGTGAGCGTTTGCCTATCGCCTTTTTTATCCCAGATGTAGTCGTACACACAGGGTTCGCTGCCGATAACATTGTAATCATCGTCATAGGCGGTGCATTGTTTGCTTGCCCAGTAATCTGGATTTGCCCAGTCACCATCATACGCGTGGCGGTGATCGGTTTTGGCAATAGATGAGAGCGAGGTAAAGTCAAATGCGCTTGCACCAGTGTAAATAAATTTAAGCCCTGCACCTGTGGTTTCTTGTGCATCCATGCCGGGTTTATCCGTTAAGGTATTACTGGTGTTATTGTCGAGTGTCCAGGCGTCATAGCCGTTATCAAAATTGGCATGTAATAAGGTCAAATCAATTTGCAAGTCGTCTGTGGCATACCAACGTAATTTAGCGCGAGCGCTTAGCTCGTCACGCTCGTTGGTGTCGTCGCGGTTTAAGTATAAATTATCACGGTAACCATTTTGATTATGTTGCTCTACAGACACCCGGTACAGTAATTTACCTGAGTCATTTAATGGCCCTGAACTAAAGCCAGAAAAAGTACGCAAATCATCGTCACCTACACTCACTTTGGCGCCGTGCTCAAATGACTCGGTTGGGTCATTACTTTTTAGGTAAATTAACCCAGCTAATGCATTAGCGCCATATTGGGTCCCTTGTGGTCCACGCAGCACTTCAACTTGCTGCATGTCATACATGCTCGACACCATGCCAAGCCCTGACAAGTCAATATCATCGACCACAAAACCAACTGATGAATTGGGTGCACCCTGGTATTGCTCTTGTTCACCAACACCACGAATTTGGAAATATTTAGGCCGTGAACTACCACCAGACCAGTTAAAGTTAGCGATGGAGTTCAGCACATCTTCAAAATGCTGTGCACCTTCATCTTCTAATTGCTGTGCATCAATTACCGTAACGCTTGATGGCATTTTATCTAGGCTGATATTACTAAAGTCAGCGTTAACAACGATGACTTCCATTTTTTCATATTCTGGCGTCACGCGCTCAACATCTGCAGTTTTAGCCATAACGATAGGTGAACTGAATGCTGCGATAACCGCTAAAGCAATTGGCGAGTGGGATAACCCGATAGATTTTTTCGTGAACATAGGACCTCAAATAGTGATTTTGAGATCCGGCAAGAGTAGCGAATAAGAGGTGCACTTATAGATAGTGTGGCCCATTCCTACGCCGGTATAAGCCGGATCAGGTTCTAAGGGTTCGTCTTAAGACATCTCAGTTCAGTATTGCTGAACACCCCTTGGCGGCCACGAGTATAAACTATCTAAAAAATGATTACACGATCCGTCATACAATTTGATAACACAAAACTCATTTTGCCAACACCTGGGCTTTATTAATGAGCGAGTACTTGCAAATGAGCCATATAACGCATCGTCTAAAAGGGCGACAAAATCTTAATGAGAATAGGTTTCGCGCACGTATATTTCAAAACCAGTGGCTTGAGTATTTGGTGCAACCGCGCTGACTTGCCGTTGTTGCATGCCATGTAATTTAACCGACTTCCAACTTGTAGCTTCATCTTCAATGGTGTCGCCGTTGGCGTCAAACCAGGTAAATTTGTATTGTACCCGTAAGTCTGAGCTCGATTTACTCTGAATGAGCGCCGACGCTTTAACTAAGTCAGCCACCATCATTGAGCTAATATCCGTTACATTAATGTCACTTGCAAATGATGAGCTGTCTACCCTTACCTGTCCGTTAGAGTCAACGGCAATACCCGCAGTATTGTGGGCGCAAGCACCGAGTAACAATGCTGATGCGAGTACAAAAAGTGATGCAAGTTTCATAATCTTTCCTTAAATGTTACTGGCGGTATTGGGTTATTAATCTAACAAAAAATGCGCCCTCGCGGTGGCAATTAATTGCTTACGATTTGTTTGCCAGCAATTGATACTGACATTGGCCACACGACGCCCCTGGCGAGTAATTTTACATTCTGCAAAGCTGTCTTGATGTAACCCAGCACGTAAATAGTCAATTGAAAAATCGACGATTTTAGGCACCTTTTTGGCTTGCATGAACACCATTAATTGCACAATGGCCGACATTTCCATAAAACCAGCAATCACGCCGCCATGAATTGCCGGCAAAATCGGATTACCGATATTGTCATCTTTTGCTGGCAACTTAAACACCATCTCGTCGCCAAAACGGGCAACCGACATGCCTATAAATTGTGAATACGGCACTTTTTCGAGTAAATAACTGTAGTCATTTAACTCAATGGCACGTTTTACCACATCTTGAACATCCAACTCACTTGATGCTACTGGGGTTGTTTGCTCAGTCATGCTGACTCTCCGGCAAGTTTCCCATTAACGCCTGACGAAACGCTTCGCCAACCATTTCAGGGCTAATACGCATAAACGAGCCAACGGCATGGGCAATAGGCTCGTCGATACTGTCTTGATAAGCAATCGCACGGGTAAAGGCGACACTTGACGATAACCGATAACACTCGGCAAAGGCATAGACCGGCTTGTGCGGCTCAGCAGGCTTCATGTAATCGACTCGTAAATCTAATGTGGGTGATAACTCAAGCGATTGATATTTTTTTAAAATGGCACAAACCACCGCAGTGCCACAAGCCGTGTCTATTAGGGTGGTAATCACCCCGCCATGGATCACCCCCGTGTCGGGGTAACCAATAATATTTTGGCTGTAAGGCAGCTCAATGAGTACGTGATGCTCACTGGCTTCTTTAACACTTAACCCTAGGCGGCGACACTGAGCTAATTGGTTAACAAAACGAGTGGCCACTTCAGTTAATGGGAAAAAATCACTGTTTATTTTCATGAGTCGCGGCTCAACATAGGGCCTAAAGGCTTACCGCCTACAAGGTGCAAATGAATATGGTAAACCTCTTGGCCGCCGTGTTTATTGCAATTCATAATTAACCGATAACCATCGTCTGCAATGCCTGCTTCATCAGCTAATTTAGCCGCAACAGTCATCATACGGCCTAATGCTTTTTCATCTGATGCTTTGACATCATTTGCCGTCGCAATTAAATGGTTAGGAATAATCAGTATGTGCGTTGGCGCTTGTGGAGCAATATCACGAAATGCAGTGACAAGTTCATCTTGATATAAGATATCGGCTGGAATTTCACGACGAATGATTTTACTGAATATGGTTTCTTCGGCCATTTTAGGATCCTTAATGAATAACAGCATTTTGTGAATGATATAGTATCAAGCCTTTGATCTCCGACTCCAGAAAAAACGCAATTAATCAGCTATCTTTTGCAGAAAATGGGATTCGTTTGCTTAACTGAGTCATTTTTGGCAGCATTGTCGATTATAGCTCAATCCTTTTGATTGCTACGTCCCTACTATTTGGAATTCTTTATGCATTATCATATCCATGCGATCGATCCTAAAGCCCACTTATTTGAAGTCACCCTCACCGTTACCCAAGCCTCACCATCACACATTTTTTATTTACCGGCTTGGTTACCTGGCAGCTACATGATCCGTGACTTTGCGAAAAACATTATCGAAATCGACGCCAAAGAAAATCAGCAAGCGTTAACGGTCACCCAACTGGACAAGCAAACCTGGCAGCTAAATAACCAGGGTAGCCATGTCGTATTATGCTATCAAATATATGCCTGGGATTTATCGGTACGTACCGCCCACCTTGATACCAACCACGGTTTCTTTAATGGCAGTAGCGTGTTTTTAGCCGCCAAAGGGCTTGAGTCACAACCGCACCAAGTGACCATTGCCAAACCCGCTTTAGCCGAGTTAAGCCACTGGACATTAGCCACCAGCATGCACAGAACCGCAGGTGAGCCATTTGGCTTTGGCGATTTTAACGCCCCAAACTACGACGACTTAATCGATCATCCCGTTGAAATGGGCGAGCTGAGCATTGAAACATTTTACGCCGCAGGCGTGCCACATGACATCGTACTCAGTGGTAAACACCGCGCCAATATGGCTCGCCTGGCTAAGGATTTAACCGCCATTTGCGAATATCAAATTAACTTATTTGGCACACCAGCACCGTTTGAGCGTTATGTGTTTATGACCACGGTTTTAGATAACGGTTTTGGCGGGTTAGAACACAAAGCCTCAACGGCGTTAATGTGTTCGCGCACTGACCTCCCATTGTCGCTCGATGCGCCGGTTGATAAAGGCTATCGCACCTATTTGTCACTTTGCAGCCACGAATACTTCCATTCATGGAACGTCAAACGCATTAAACCAGCCGAGTTTACCCCATTTGATTTATCAAAAGAGTCGTACACGGAGCAGTTATGGGCTTATGAGGGGATTACCTCGTACTACGATGATTTAATTACCTTTAAGTCAAAATGTATTGATGAAAAAGGCTATTTAACTCTGCTGAGCCAAATCATGACGCGTGTGTATCGCGGCGAGGGGCGCTTTAAACAAACCTTAAAACAGTCAAGTTTTAATGCTTGGACTAAGTTTTATAAACAAGATGAAAATGCCGCGAATGCCATTGTCAGCTATTACACCAAAGGTGCACTGTTTGCCTTGTACCTAGACTTAACCATACGTATAGAAACCCAGGGCAAGCACAGCCTTGATGACGTGATGCGCGCGTTATGGCAACAATATGGCCTGCAAGACATTGGCACTCATAACATGAGTCACCAACAGATTGTTGAAAACCTGCTAAATCGCCCCTGCGATGATATTTTTGCTTATTTAGACAACACCCAAGACTTGCCATTAAGCAGCTTACTTGAACAGGTCGGCGTAAACATGACTGTGCGATCAAGTGAAGGAGCCAATGATCTAGGTGGTGGAGAGGCTAAAGGCTATAAAATTGCCTTTGGTGCAAAAACAAAACCTGAATCCTTGGGGTTAAAAGTGTTAACGGTTAGCCAAAACAGCCCTGCACATCAAGCGGGATTAAGCGCGGGAGATTTACTGATTGCCGCAGATAATTTACAGGTGAATGCGCAGTTTGAACAACAACTGCAAAGCTACAACCTAGGACAAAAACTCAATCTACATTGGTTTAGACGTGACGAGCTTATGCAAGGGCAATTACCGATTTGTGAAGCAGAAGCCGACACTGTTTCATTAACCATTAGCGACACCAGTAAAACGGCACTGTGGTTGAATTAACGTTAGGTTAATTCGCCGTGGTTTATTGAATAACCACGGCAAACAGACACAAAAATGGGTATCAACTGATACCCATTTTTGTCAATACCTGCAAACATTAGCCGATTTATACTCTAACCTCGTGCATATGAGTTTGTGCCCAAGCAATCGCTTGGCCTCTACTGGAAACGCCTATCTTTCTAAATGCTCGGTACAAATGAGTTTTAATCGTCGATTCACTCACAAACAATTGATTGGCAATATCAAGATTGGTACTACCAGACAGTAACGCATGTAACACTTCGCGTTCACGAATAGTGAGTTGATCACTTTCAGCCTCGTTATCATCATTCATCATCGAATCTAATAGCTCTGGCGGCATGACGCTGCGCCCTTTCATGATGTCATTCAATCCAAGGCTAATATCGGTCAAACTGGTTTCAGCGTAAAACACCCCTAGAGTAGTCGCAGGGTGAATAAGAAAGCGGGTATCAAGCTGCTTAGGAAAATTAATAAACACAGTATGAATGGCGCAATATTCACGTTCTATAAGGCGTTGTAATTGGTATGCCTGTTGAATATCAATCGTCGACAAGTCAAAAAATACGATAGAAATAGGATCTTCAATGAGCATTTTGGCCATATTGTTTGGTTGGGCTTTAGTTAACTTAACTAAAAACTCCTGAGGCCAACGGCAATCAAGTAAATCAACTAGTAATTGAGATCGTGAAACAATCATCCAATTTACAACTTTAAACATCCCAAACACTCCATGTGAACTAACTAAACGACTTCAATGCCAATCAATAATAAAACACGTCAATATTATCAATCTACGCTACTGGTGCAAATAAGCCAAAAGAGCAATGGCCACAACAAACCAACACTTTAGTATTAATACAAACTAATAACCTATACCATTGCGCATGCATAAGTGACCACTTTGAATGCGTTTAGCGGTTTTTGATAAGGTGTCGCTATGCAGTAATGCTTGTTTCCTGTTAAATTCTCGCGAAGAGATCATTTACTCACGCGCAATGGTATTAATAGTAGATCATTTTAGTGCTTGTTGATCTTTCAAGCTTGTTTTTGCAGCAAATGCTTGGCCATTGCTCACATATACAACTGCTATCTACAACTGCGCTGCAGAGACGTTGAGGTGTTGTTATTGTGCATAGAAAGTCGAGAACGCAGTAAAAGTGGATAACAAACGCTGCCCGTAGCGCTTGGCTAACAACGTTTTCCTCTTGACTGAATCCACTTTGTAAATAAAGAGTTTGCTTAGGCGATTAGGTATCATCCAACGTCTTGGTTGACAGGTTTTTAACTGGAACAACATGCACCCAGCAAAGAGCAACAGACCCTTCGCGATTACATCAATAAGCTTGTCATTAATGCTAAAAACAACACGATTGAAGTGATTTGCCAAAACCTCACCGGGTTACGGCTAATAAGGGGAACAAAATGCTGTGGGCCTTGCTTAGCACTTGCGGTCGTTAATTGGTGAATAAGCTCACAGGTATCAGCCTGGCGCAGATTGGGTTCTATGGACAACGCTTTTTTAAGTGCTTGGTCTATCCAAGTCGGTACCATAGGGTTGAGGTGATGAACATTTACATACTCTAAACGCGAAAAAGCTTGTCGAGTATTGCATTTTGCAAGCTTGCCTTTAAAAGGCAATTCACCTGCCAACATTTCATAGGCGATGACTGCTAATGAAAACAAATCAGCTCGACTGTCTGCTTGATACCCCAAAATGACTTCAGGTGCGGTGTAATCCGCCGTGCCTAAAATATTATCCCGGGTTAACGGACTGCTAATTTCTGCCACCCCTTTAATATAACAAGAACCAAAATCGATAATTTTCACCACGCCTTCGCGAGTAATAAAAATATTGTCTGGTTTAAGATCTTGGTGCAGTGTCTCACGCCGATGAAATGCTCTAATGCCTAATTCAATTTGCTTTACCAGTTGTAACACATCTTCAACGGGGGCTTTTTTATGCTGGCTTAACCATTGAGCAAGGCTCATTCCCGATAAAAATTCAGTTAGGTAATACAATGCTGATTTTATTTTATGTTGCTCAACCACTTTAACAACATGAGCACTGTTAATGCGTTGCCCAATCCAACTTTCTAGCATAAATCGTTCTATGTATGCCGCATCGTCGATGTAGTTTACTGACGGGGTTTTCATACAAAAAGCTTGCCCTTGCTCGTTAACTACTCGATAAACCTGGCTGCGCTGCGATTGATGAATAATATGAGTCACTTGATACCCATCAAGTTTCATTGCGACACTCATCGGCGGTGGAAATGGTCGCTGAGACAAACTGTGATACACATCATCTATTGCTTGTTTGGGTAACTGAGTGACACACAATAATTGAGCACTCAAATTGTCTTTGCTGCCTAGTGCAAGCGCTTTTTTTATGAGTAACTGACAAAACTGCTCACATAAGTCATCATTTAATTGTGAATGCTGCTGGTAAAAATGCGTTATTTTTTTCAGCAATTCATACTCAGTAAATTGATCATGAATACCGTCAGTGGTCAGTAAATACAGATCATCTTGCTCAAGGGTTAAGGCTTTATAATCGACATCTAATTTCACATCCATGCCTAAAGCGCGAGTAAGATACTGATGTGAGGCATTGATTTTTGTGCTGTGGTCATAGGTTAATTGCGTTAACTCTCCACGACGAAAACGATAAATACGTGAGTCCCCCACGTGTAACATGTGCACGGTACACGATTTAAACACCAACGCGCTGAAGGTACACACAAAACCTCGCCGTGCATCGCGATAGTCTTGACCTAAACCATATAACCAGCGATTTAATGCCGACAACACTTTGGCACTTGAGGTTTGTACGCTCCAACTTTCTGGAGTGGAATAATAATCAGCCAAAAAATTACTCACACTAATAGCCGAAGCTTGTGCTCCTCCCTCTGCCGTACTGACACCATCACTGATAACACTCACAATCCCTTTGGTCATCAATGCCACGCCACTTGGAATACGGATCCCTATCGCATCTTCATTTTGCGATTTATGCCCTTTGTCTGACGCTTGCCCAACAGCCAATTGCAAACTGGCAGCAAATGGCAATGCATCGTCGACTATCGGGTTTAACTGTGTATCCAACTTAGCTGGCATAGATTTCCTGTTATAAATGCAAGCGCCTGTTAATCTTTCAACGTTGTTTTTACTGCAAATTGTTGGCCATTTTTACAAGGCAACAATCCATTCGCCTCGATTGACAGGTTTTTAACTCGAGTAAAATTCAACCAGAAAAGTTCAACAGGCCCTCTAGTTAACTCACGCTAATTAACGTCACTTCGCCATCTTCATTAACTTCGGCAATATGACCTTTAGGTTCATTCATAAAAAATAAAGTCACAAAACCAAACACTGCACTCACAGCAATAACATAGAAGAAAGTTTGCGTAGACACCATCGAATATACGGTCAAGAAAAATACCGCGCCAACGTTACCATAAGCCCCTGTCATGCCCGCTATTTGGCCTGTTAAACGACGTTTAATCAGTGGTACAGCAGCAAACACGGCGCCTTCACCGCCCTGAACAAAGAAAGAACATGCCATCACAACAACGACAGCAAGGGGTAATGACCAACTTGAGTCTATTTGCGCAACAGACAAATACCCTATCGCCAAGCCTGCCGTTAAAATTAATAACGTGGTTTTACGCCCAAACTTGTCACTTAACCAACCACCGCCAGGACGAGACATTAAATTCATGAAGGCGTAACTTGAGGCCACCATACCCGCTTGCGCCATACCTAATGCAAAGGTTTCGGCAAAAAACAATGGCAACATAGACACAACCGCCAGTTCTGAACCAAAGGTTGTAAAATACAACACGTTTAACACGGCCACCTGCTTGAACTCATAACGTTCAAACTCAGGTACTTCAACAGAAAACAAATGCTTATTGACCTGATAGGTTTGGTACAGGTCGACTAAAAAAACAACAACCAAGCCTGCATAAATCAAATTTGTCACATCTTGGGTAAACATACTGACGCCCGCTGGCGAAAGCTTCCAGGCGAGTAAGGCTAATGTGGCATACATTGGCACTTTCATGACCAGCAGTAAAATCAAATCATTTTTGCTGGTGACTTCTAATCCGCCGCCTTTTTTTGGCTTAAAGTAGGTTGAGCCTTTTGGTGTGTCGGTGACATTAAAATAATACACAAATGCAAACAACAAGCTCATTAAGCCCGTAATACCAATCGCATAGCGCCAGCCATCAGCACCACCAAATGCCAGTGCGACGGCAGGCAAGGTAAAGGCTGCTGCAGCTGAGCCAAAGTTACCCCAACCACCGTAAATGCCCTCAGCAGTGCCTAACTCTTTTGCCGGAAACCATTCACTGACCATACGTATACCAATCACAAAACCAGCACCAATAAAGCCAATCAAAAAACGCGCTAATGCTAATTGTTCAAAGCTGTCAGCAACCGCGAACATAAAACACGGAATAGAACATATGCCCAACAAAGCAGAATAGGTGATCCGCGGGCCATATTTATCAGTCACCATGCCGATAATAATCCGAGCAGGAATGGTTAGCGCCACGTTGAGAATCAATAGGGTTTTAATTTGTGCTGTGGTCAGGCCTAAACTGTCGGCAATCACACTCACTAACGGGGCGGCGTTAAACCACACGACAAAAGTGATAAAAAAAGCCATCCAGCTTAAATGCATAATTTTCATTTTGCCGCTAAATGAAAACAGATTAAATTTTTCTGCACTCATAGTGATATTCCTTATACCTTAGCTAATACAAGGACTTGTCCCTGCTCGGTTTTAATATCAAAAGGACTGGCAATCAAGCTTGTATCCTCAATGCACACACCTGTTTTTAATCGATAGTGTTGTTTATATAATGGCGATGCGACACACAACTCACCGTCCATTTCACAAATTAACCCCCGGGCTAACACACTAACACCGGTAGCAGGATCGACATTATCAATCGCATATAAACCATCTTGACCTAAATTAAAAATTGCCACCGCTTTACCCGCGACCCAAGCAGCCACCCCAGTGCCTATTGGTAAACGTGTTTCTTCACATACATTTATCCAACTCATGCTACTACCTCATCTGCAGTTGTTTGTTGCTCAGTGATATCTTTAATCGCAATGGTGCCCGCCCCTGCATCTTTTATGTTAGGGAAGCGCTGTTCACGCACACGCTGATATGCGTTGGCATCTGACATAGGTGCCTCATTTGGATTCACAAATTCATTAAATCGTGCCAAAAATTCTGGTTTTTCTAGGCTGGTTTTCCACTCACATTGATAGGTGGCCACGATGTGGTTCATTTGCTGCTCTAGTGCGGCATTAATGCCAAGTGCATCATCAATCACCACAGATTTTAAGTATGCTAGACCACCGTCTAACGACTCCATCCAGGTTGAAGTCCGCTGTAGCTTGTCTGCGGTTTTAACGTAAAACATTAAAATGCGATCGATGTATTGATACAACTCATCTGTCGATAGGTCGGTGGCAAATAAGTCGCCATGACGAGGTCGCATGCCGCCATTACCGGCAACATATAAGTTCCAACCTTTATCTGTTGCAATGACGCCAATGTCTTTACTTTGCGCTTCGGCACACTCGCGGGTACAGCCAGAAACGGCAAATTTTAATTTATGCGGACTGCGTAAGCCTTTGTAGCGGTTTTCTAAATCGATGGCAAAACCCACAGAGTCTTGCACCCCATAACGACACCAGGTACTGCCCACACAAGATTTAACCGTGCGTAAAGACTTGCCATAAGCATGACCGGTCTCAAAACCTGCATCGATGAGTTTTTTCCAAATTTCAGGTAGTTGCGACAACTTCGCGCCAAACATATCAATACGCTGTCCGCCTGTAATTTTGGTATAAAGGTCATATTCTTGGGCAATTTGCCCCATCGCAATCAATTTGGTAGGCGTAATTTCACCGCCAGCGACACGAGGTACAATCGAGTAAGTACCGTCTTTTTGAATATTGCCTAAGTACGCGTCATTGGTGTCTTGCAGTTGCACATGACCATTGTCTTGATTAAGTACATATTGGTTTTTTAAGCTAGCAAAAATAGAGGCCGCCGCGGGTTTACAGATATCACAGCCATAATGAAGACCATTTGCAGACGGTTTACCATGCTGAGTGATTAAGGTTGTAAAGTCACTAATGCCTTCAACTTGGCAAATGTGATAAAGGGCTTGTCTGTCATGGTCAAAATGCGCACAAATACCCGCATTAAAGTCCAACCCAGCGGCTTGCAAAGTTTGATCAATGATTTTTTGTACCAAGGGAGCACAACCACCACAACCAGAAGCTGCACGAGTGCATGACTTGATCTCGGCCATTTTATGGTTGCCTGCGGTGACGGCCGCGACAATGTCACCTTTGGTGACCTGATGACACGAACACACAATAGAAGTGTCTTTTAAATCCGCTTCGTTCTCTGCACCAGCAAGTAACAACTCAACAGCAGAGCCCTGTATTTCATCTTGTGACAAATACATATCAAGCAAACGGCTATAGTCGCCATTGTCACCGATAAGCACAGCACCCTTTAAAAACTTGCCGCTGTCATCAAGCCATAGTTTTTTATATATACCCGCTTGGTTATCAGATAACTCGACAAATTGGGCATTATCAAAGCCCCTGCTGGCACCAATTGCTGCCACATCGACGCCTAAAAGCTTAAGCTTGGTACTCATATCTGCACCAGTAAATGATAGGCTGGGCACGTTTGACGATAAAGAGGCAATATGAGATGCAGCAACTCGCGCCATTTGATAACCAGGTGCGACTAAGCCAAATATTTTTTGTTGCCACAGTGCACATTCACCAATGGCATAAACATCGGGCGCAGATGTTAAACAATCATCATTAATTTCAATACCGCCACGCTCACCAATACGAATGTTAGACACACGAGCTAACGTGTCTTGTGGCCGAATACCCGCCGAAAAAACAATCATGTCCGTTTCAAGATAAGACTCATCTTTAAAGGTCATACGGTGAAGCGCTGATTCGCCATCAATAATGGCAGTGGTCGCTTTTGAAGTGTGAACACTCACCCCAAGTTGCTCAATTTTACTGCAAAGTAATTCACCTGCTTTGTCATTTAACTGAACAGGCATCAGTTGTGGCGCAAATTCAACCACATGGGTTTTAACCCCCAATTGCATCATGGCATTGGCGGCTTCTAACCCTAATAAACCACCACCGACGACCACTCCCACTTGGCTGTTTTTGGCCGCAAGTTGAATGGCTTCAAGATCTTCAATGGTACGGTAAACTAAACATTGAGAACGATCATTGCCTTGTATCGGCGGCACAAAGGGAAACGAGCCCGTTGCCAATACTAAACGGCTGTAGCTGTAACACTCACCTTGGGCACTGGTCACCGTTTTGGCTGCAATATCAATTGCAGTGATAGGCGTGTTTAAATGAAGTGTAATTCCCCAATCTTGATAATCCTGTGCACTGGTTAGCATCAAGGGGTCAGCACTACCTGTTTCAAAGTATTTAGACAATTGCACTCGGTCATAAGCAGGACGAGGCTCTTCACCAAATACGTGCACGTCATACGTTTTATTAAGCCCTAAACTACATAGCTGCTCAATAAAGTGATGACCTACCATGCCATTACCGACCACCACTAATGTGGGTTTTGAGATTGTCATATCCTACTCCTTCATGCCACAGACCGTAAAAAAACAAAAAGGCGCCAACTCCATTTAAAGAGTGGGCGCCATTGCCAGTTACCATCCCGAATTTTTAATTTTTACTGCTTCAAACCTAACGGTTTAACACCGTTAATTTTGTTCAGTGTTATATGTTGTTGCAGACTCTATGCCAACAAAATTAAAACCATAACTATTTGATATACATCTATTTAAATCTAAAAAGCTTTTGTATTATCATCACCCCTTGCTCAACTTAGGCACAGGCGCACCAAGATGAGGCGCACCGTTACGGCTCAACACACATTATTAGCCTGAGCAGGCTGTTTAGACTGGCTCATTACAGCAATAATTTGCGCTGACATTTGTGCTAAGGACACGCCTTTTTGCATAGCTTGTTGTTGAATAATTTGGTGGGCTTTCGCTTCATCAAAACCTTGCTGCATCACGATAAGTTTGGCCTGACTGAGTAATTTAATACTGCGAATTTCATCGTCTAACTTTTTAAATTCTGCAAGGGTTTTGCTGGCTGCATTAAAGCGAATTTGAGCCAAGCTGATCACACTCGTTAAGCGATTAACCGTTAACATATCGGGGATAAAAGTGATTCGGCCACAATCAAGTAATTGTGATAACACACTCTGCTCCCATGTTTTAGCGTTCACAATAATCACCATAGGTTTACTCGATAATGTCCGTTGAATTAACCCCTGAATATGACAATGTAATCGGTCGGTTAACACTAGCAAGGTGTCAAACTGCTGCTGATGTAAGCGTTGTTCAACCTGACTAATAGAGGTTAATACACTGACATGACCAAATGCGGCTAAACAAGCCTGATATTGCACTATGTCACAATCAACCACTGGCACAGCTGCAAAACTTGGGTCGCAAAAAATTAAACTACGCATAACCTCTCCTTATTGTGCCAACGGACTAATGGATGATTTGATGTACAAAAACGATGTTGCCAACATTCTTGGCCTAGTTGAATCGCTCGCTCTACATTCAGTGCTTGCGCTACATTGGTGGCCATTTTGGCATGTTGATCCAGTAACAGTAGTACCGCTGCTAAAGTGGCATTGACGCTACTAAGGGCTTGCTCAATCATGGTGCGTGACATAAGCCGATTCAGCTCTGTTGATAAAAATGGCTGCGGTTCGCGCCATAACAGCGCAAGGATCTCACTAGAGAGTTCAGCCTGGCCAACTTTTGCACCAGAAAAGCCTTCTAATAATGTCGGTAAAGTAAAACTTGACACCTCAACATATCCAAGTGGGTTGCCGACAACCGTCACGTTTGTAGCCACGCGAGGATTAAACTCTGTCTCGCCTTGTAAACCTTTAAAAATAGCAACATGCCCTGCTGGATAATCACCGTTTGCCAATAAGGTTTCGCATAATTGCTGATGCAAATTATCTAGACCGGGATGAAAGTAACTGCGCAAACTTAACGGCGCATTACAGGGATTAATGCACCTTGCCGCCGTTTGAATTAAGCTGCGCAAACCAAGTTCTTGGTGCAATTGACGGCACTCATCTAGCACAGGGGCTAAGTCACCGGCACACACATACACTATGTGGTCAACATTCAATGCCTCTTGAGCACTTTGCGGTGTAGAACAACAACGAATATTTAATGCAGCAATACATGACTCAACATGGCGACGGTGAGGTAAGGCTTTACTATCACCGTGCAACATCACTCGAACGCCCTGGCTGGCAAGCAATTTTGCCACCAGTAATAACCAAGGAAGCTGCTCACGTTTACCGGCATAAACTGGCCAATCAATGTCGACTGTTAATGATTGCCAGCCTTTTGCTACACTGCGGCGTAAACCTGAGACCATGCCTGCGACCTCCTCAAGGGTTTCACCACGAACTCGCATTAACATCATTGCGCTAGCCATTTGCACACGAGTCGCGTGTCCTGATGCAAACCCTTCAAGAAGTAGGCGAGCCTCTGCAAATGTTAACGAACGCGAGCCCTTTTCGCCCTTGCCTAAAGCTTTGATTAACAGCCTAAAGTCAAACTCCTGTGCTGGCGCCAACGTTAACTCACCGATATTAGGCATACAGAGCCTCATATTGGTTATGAGGCATAGTTGCAGCAATATCGATATCGGCGAGCAAAGAGGCCAATTGCTGTCCAACGCCAACCACTTCCCCAATGATAATCAATGTCGGTCCAGAGTCTTTAATTGTTAAGGCGGCATCAGACATGGTCATGACGGTGGCATAAGTCACAATTTGGTTTGGTCTGCCACCATTGGTAACAAATGCGACAGGTAAATCTGCCGCGCATTGCGCGTCAAGTAAGCCAAGAGCAATACGATTTGCTTGCTCCTTACCCATATAAAACACCAATGTCGACTGAGCTGCTAACAATGCTTGCCATTGTGCCGGTGCAACGGCACTATCAGCATTAGACATTTTTGTGCCGGTAATCAAAGTGACACTGCGGGCCATACCTCTAAAAGTAAGCGGAATTCCAGTACTGGACGCACACCCTAACGCCGCGGTAACACCGGCAATAAACTGTGAACGGATACCATGCTGGGCAAGATAAAGCGCCTCTTCTGAACCACGGCCAAAAATATGCGGATCACCACCTTTTAAACGTACAACTTTTAAACCTTGCTGCGCCAAGGTTAACAATAACTGGTTGATATCCTCTTGTTTTGTGCTGGGTTGACCACAACGCTTACCAACAAAATGACGCTGACAAGCTGATGACACCAAGGTTAAAATGTCACTACTGACAAGACTGTCAAACACAAGAGCGTCAGCCTGAGCCACAATACGAGCAGCTTTGATGGTCATTAACTCTAATTGGCCACACCCCGCACCGACAATCGCGACCTCACCAGCTTGCAAGGCAGCATCATGACCTGCATGAGTTAAATTAACACCTTGAATAAATTCATTTAGCGTTTGCATTAGGCGACATCCTCTTCTGTTGAGTATTCTGCATCGATATAGGTTAACGCTTGCTGCCAATGTTGTTGCGCACATTGGGTAACTTCACTATGGCAACTGCCGCATTGACGACCACAACCAAGGCTTGATTGCATGGCATCTAATGCTTTATCAAACTGCACATGTTGCTTGCCATCATGAAAACTTTGTTGATCAAATTGTGCATTCATCTCGTCGGCAATTTGTGCATCTGTCACACCAGTACAAGCACAAATCAATGGACTATTGCCGGCATTAATTTGCTGATGTAGCTTTTTTATAAATGACTTATCGACTGACTGACCAATAAACGCATTCATTGGCTCTAGCGCCAGATCTACCCTCGCGCTAGACAATATTTTAATGGCAATGGCGATGCCTTTTTCCATGTTGCATTGCACATGAACTCGCTGGCCATTAACGTTAGCAGACCATAAAAGCGAATGAGCAGAGGCCTGAAACGCAAAGCCATCCTGTGCGGACCGAAAACCAATGTGATGACAGATCCCGCTTGTTAATGTTTGCGCAACTTGCCAACATAACCCTTGAGCCGCAGGATCGTGATGGCCAAACACAACACCTTGCAACGCCAAATGAATAGGCTTAATGACTGCCGTTTGAAATTTAAATCCTGGTTGTAACGACACAGGATCAACTCGGTTATCAAGGAACTGGTTTACCCCCATGCCTAACGAAAATTGCTTCGACCAATGCATCGACATAAATGCCATGTGCGGTAGTAAATCAGGATCGGTTACCACACGGGCAAGTGCAACGGGGCTTGCTGCAGTGTGAACATCTGACTCAAGGGTAACAAGATCACCATCAGACACCGAAAAGGTGGCAAGCATGTTGGGGTGTAAGCGAATCACTGGCTCAGGAATGCTCGCACGTAAACTGGCAATATGGCCTGTACGCGTCATGGTATGCCATTGATCTCGACTGCGACCACTGTTCACGATGACCTGAACGTGGGGTGATGAGGCTTCATTTGTTTTTGCCAATGCGGGCCTGATAAACTGCGCCTTACCTGTTGGCGTTGCAAACACCCCACGGGTAAACTGCCGCCCTCCTCGCTGGCCAATTTGCTCAGCAGTTGCAATGGGCCACTGAGTCGGGGCGAGATGGTCGTACTCGCTGTCGCTTAAATGTTGTAAGCCACTCAAATCAAATACTTTATGCGGAAAAGCCTGCTTCACCTTTGCCGATAACGCAGCAAACTCACGAAACACACTGGCACTGTTAGCAAAATCAAAACCAGCAAATCCCATTTTTTGTGCCACCTGGCTTATCGCCCACCAATCGGCTTTACTTTGCCCCTTCGCGGCGATAAAACCGCGCTGACGAGTGATGGTCCGTTCACTATTGGTTACTGTGCCACATTTTTCCGACCAGCCTTGTGCAGGCAATAAAACATCAGCAAGTTTTGCGGTATCTGAATCTGGGGTGATTTCTGACACCACCACAAAGGGGCAATCAGCCAGAGCTTTGGCAACTTTACTACTGTTTGGCAACGACACCACAGGATTGGTGCCCATTATCCAAATGGCTTTTATTCGTCCGTCGGCAACAGCATCAAACATATCGACCGCAGCAAGCCCTTTTTTATCCGCAACCGAATCAACACACCAAAAGTTTGCTAACAGCTCACGCTCGCCATCGGCAAATCCCATATGGCAAGCAAGCTGAGTGGCTAAGCCACCCACTTCACGGCCCCCCATCGCATTTGGCTGACCTGTTAAGGAAAAAAATCCACTCCCTGTTTTACCCACATGACCTAAGGCTAAATGACAATTAATGATGGCATTCGTTGTGTCTGTGCCAATAACAGACTGATTAACGCCCTGACATGATGCTGTAAGCACATGTTTATGCTGTATAAATAGTTGGTAAAATTGATTGAGTGTTGTTGCAGAAACCCCCACTTGCTTAGCCAGCTGATTTATATCTTCACTTAACTGCTTAGCATGGACGACAGTTTCAACAAAACCTTCTGTATGAGCGGCAATATAGTCCTTATCGACATGGTTATTGTGCGCCAGATAGCCTAATAAACCATGAAACAACGCTAAATCAGCGCCAGGCGTAATAGCGATATGCATATCCGCTTGTTTTGCTGTTGCGGTTGCCACAGGATCGACCACCACGATTTTTGTGTTGTTGGCTCTTTTTGCAGCTAACATGCGTTGAAATAATACCGGGTGAGTCCAGGCAGTATTGGCGCCGATTAAAACGATGACCTCGGCTTGTTCAATATCGTCATAACAACCTGGCACGACATCTTCACCAAAAGCACGTTGCATCGCACTCACTGCCGATGACATACATAGACGCGAGTTAGTGTCGACATTCGCCGTTTTCAGATAGCCTTTAGCAAATTTATTCGCGACATAATAATCTTCGGTAAGTAATTGCCCAGAAAGATACAAGGCAACAGAATTAGGACCGTGCTGGGCAATAGTTTGTGCAAATTTATCTGCAATAAACGAGCTGGCTTCGTCCCAATTAATCGGTTTACCTGAGCGCAAAACAGGATAACGTAATACATTGGGCTGAACTAAGCTGTCGAGCAGCCGCTCGCCTTTTGCGCATAAATGACCATGATTAGCAGGATGTTGATTATCGCCAACTAAGGTTAATGAAGACACGTCAGTATGATCCCAATCAGCTTGAGTTGAGGACACACTAACGCCGCATCCTACACCACAATAAGCACAACTAGATTGGATTGTTGACATACATTGACCCTTTCGTGTTAATCATTTCATGAAATGAATACTGCGAAAGCTGTGCCAAAAAATTAACTTACTGATTTAATGAATAAATCGAAAATTTAGACGCTAAAACTACATTACAATTGCGCAACATAAGTGCAAGGCAGCACAGTTAAAGTGCGCATCTACTTGAAAACAAAAGAAATTAAATACCTAAAAAGAGGTATACCTCTTGCGTTGAGTGAATGGTTAAAAACAAAAATACCGACAATAATGTCGGTATTTTCACAAAGATGAGCAACTTATTTTGCTACACGACCATCATCATGGCATGTGTCGCAAGTTGGTTTTTCACCCACTTTTGCTTCATGGGGTGAGTGGCAGTCAGCGCATGTTAACACGCCATCATGCGGCTTATGGTTATCATCCATTTCTGCTAGTGAACCATGGCAACTTTGACATTGTTCAAATTCGTATGCGCCATCTGCAGATGGCTCTTCATTAGCATGGCAATTTTCACAGCCACCCATTTCTACGTGAAACTCTGCGAGGGTTTCATCTGCTGCAAATGATGTAGAAGACATCATCATTACCGCAAAACCTGCCGCAAACAGTGCACTTACTAGTTTGTTGCTCATTATTCATTCCTCCAATTTAGTGTATGCCCGCATTCTTTTTTATCTGATGCGGGTCCTACACCGAAGCACGACACTTTACTCAACCATTAATAAACTATTTACATTGGCAATCATTTAAATGTGAAATCCACAACCATTCAAATTGATACACAACCTAAAAGTTAACCTATTCAGTTTAAGCAAAATTAATTTAGATGAACAAATAATAGCAGTGTTAGTTGTTTCAATATGTGCGCTACATCATGTAACTCGATGGTTTTCCGTTGATATTGAAATTTAATCACCTATAAAAAAGCCCCCCAATAATTGGTGTCCAACTATTAGGGGGCTTTTTTTATTAATGACGCATTAACTGCGTGTTTTTTCTAATCGCGCAAGTAAACTCGAGGTATCCCAACGGTTACCTTTCATGGCTTGCACTTCTGAATAAAATTGATCAACCAAAGCGGCGACCGGCAGATGACTGCCATTGCGACGAGCCTCATCTAATGCAATGCCTAAATCTTTACGCATCCAATCGATTGCAAAACCAAAGTCATACTTACCTTGCCACATGGTTTGATAACGATTTTCCATTTGCCAACTTTGTGCAGCGCCTTTACTAATCACCTCAATCACTTTCAAACCGTCTAAACCAGCACTTTTAGCAAAGTGAAGCCCTTCCGCTAATCCTTGAACCACACCAGCGATACAGATCTGATTGACCATTTTGGTTAACTGCCCCGCCCCCACAGGCCCTAACAACTCAGCACAGCGACTGTAAGCTGCTATAACAGGTTTAACAGCATCAAAATGAGCCTGCTCGCCACCCATCATCACGGTTAACACACCATTTTCGGCACCCGCTTGACCACCCGACACAGGTGCGTCGAGAAATGCAATATTTAATGGGGCTAAATACGCGGCAATGTCACGGGCGACATCTGCAGAAGCCGTAGTATGGTCAACCAAGGTTGCACCTGAATGCATGCCATGCACCACACCGTGCTCGCCTAATACCACTTGGCGCAAATCATCATCATTACCTACACAGGTAAACACAATATCTTGACCTTGAGCGGCATCTTTTGGTGTTAAAGCAGATTGACCACCAAATTGTTCAACCCATTGAGCGGATTTAGTACCAGTACGATTATAAACAGTGACCTCATGGCCATGCTTAACTAAGTGCCCGGCCATCGGGTATCCCATTACACCTAAACCAATAAATGCGACCTTGGCCATGATTTTTCCTTATTTTATTCTACAGAAGGTTTTACGTGTGCTTCCATTTCAGCACCAATACGTTTGCGCATATCCATTAACCTTAATGCACTATCGCGTAAGCGAATATCATCAGCAGTTGTTGGGATCCACTCTGGTACTGATGCAGGTTTGCCCTCATCGTCCACAGCAACCATGATCACAATACAATGTGTCGTCAAATGGCGTTCAGATTCTTTAGGATCGCCAGCTTTTACATCTATTGCGATATGCATTGACGTTGTGCCGGTATAAATGACTTTACCTGTAACCTCGACAATATTGCCCACATGAATGGGTTTAACAAAACGAATACCGCCAGCATAAACAGTAATACAATATTTACCGCTCCAGCCTGCTGCTGCGGCATAAGCGGCCAAATCGATCCATTTCATTACCGCACCACCGTGCACCTTACCGCCAAAATTAACATCTGCAGGTTCGGCTAAAAAACGTAATGTAAGCTGTCTATCTTTACCGGCCATAAAGCCTCCAAGTCATTCGATGATGTTCCAACGATACACCTTGTACCAATACAAAAAAAGCGCACTAGGCGCTTTTTATAGTGAACAATATTAAACTACTTTTTTAAACAATAACGAACCGTTTGTACCACCAAAACCAAATGAATTACATAAGGCATAATCAAACTGATGACGACGTGAAGTGTGAGCAACAAAATCTAAGTCGCAACCTTCATCTGGGTTATCTAGGTTAATCGTTGGCGGCACATGTTGGTCGCGCAGTGCAAGCAAAGTAATAATGGCTTCAATAGCACCCGCGGCGCCAAGCAAATGGCCTGTCATTGATTTAGTTGAGCTGACTAACAAATCATAAGCATGAGGCCCAAACACGGCTTTAACTGCAGCGGCTTCTGCTTTATCGCCCGCATGGGTTGAGGTGCCGTGAGCGTTAATGTAACCCACTTGCTCTTTTTGAATTTGTGCATCATTGATGGCGTTAAGCATCGCTGCAGCGGCACCCGCACCATCGCTTGGTGGTGATGTCATGTGAAATGCGTCACCACTCATGCCAAAACCAACGAGCTCACCATAAATTTTAGCACCACGGGCTTTGGCATGCTCATATTCTTCCATCACAATCACACCCGCACCATCACCAATAACAAATCCGTCGCGGTCTTTGTCCCAAGGACGGCTTGCGGCTGTTGGATCATCATTTCGTGTCGACAATGCTTTTGCAGCACTAAAACCTGCAACGCCTAACGGACAGGTCACATCTTCTGCACCACCGGCCACCATGACATCTGCATCACCGTAAGCAATTGTACGAGCAGCAAAACCAATATTGTGCACGCCTGTGGTACAGGCTGTTGTCACCGCAAAATTAGGACCTGTCATGCCATACATAATCGATAAATGTCCGGCAATCATGTTAATAATCGTGCTCGGTACAAAAAATGGTGATACTTTACGCGGCCCACCATTCAGTAACGCTGAATGGCCTTGCTCAATTAACCACATACCGCCCATACCCGCACCAATTGCGGTTCCGACTCTAGCGGGGTTCTCTTGGCTCATATCTAAGCCAGAATCTGTTAAGGCTTGAATGCCCGCTGCCATACCGTATTGGATAAATAAGTCCATTTTACGGGCATCTTTTTTTGATAAATATTGTTCGATGTCAAAATCTTTTACCGAACCACTAAAGCGAGTCCCAAATTCACTGGCATCAAACTTAGTAATAGGGGCAATACCGCTCTTACCTGCCAATAAGGCATTCCAAGAAGACTCGACATCATTACCTACAGGAGTCACAAGGCCAAGGCCTGTGATGACGACACGACGTTTAGACATGCTATTCACCTTTTAATACAGTCAGCTACGATGCCATTATTGCGATATAACGTAAGCAGGATCAGGAGGAGTGTTGTCATGCAATTAAATGGAACGAGCGTTTACAAATGCTTTAAACAAAAACAGGCGGCATAAATGCCGCCTGTTTTTGTGAATTCTTGATTACTGATTCTTAGAAACGTAATCGATCGCTGCTTGAACAGTAGTGATCTTTTCAGCTTCTTCGTCAGGGATCTCGGTATCAAACTCTTCTTCTAGAGCCATAACCAATTCAACAGTGTCTAGAGAATCTGCGCCTAAATCGTCTACAAAAGAAGCAGCTGATTTAACGTCTTCTTCTTTAACGCCAAGTTGCTCGATGATGATTTTCTTTACACGTTCTTCGATGTTGCTCATTAGTTTTCTTTCCTATTCAAATTACGCACTTGCGTAAGATTGCGAGTAGTTTATTCGAATTAGATAACAATGCAAGCTTAGATTTTGTGGTCTAACCACAAAAATTAACATTGAATTGTCACTAACACTGACTCAAATGAAGGTAGTTTCCTACCTATCGCCCTTAAACCATGTACATACCGCCATTCACATGCAATGTCTCACCTGTGATGTAAGCGGCTGAATCTGAGGCCAAAAACAATACTGCATTGGCAATTTCTTGTGCTTGCCCTAAACGTTCCATCGGAACTTGCGACATAATAGCTTGTTGCTGCTCAGGTGTCAGCTCATCTGTCATGTCTGTCTGAATAAATCCAGGTGCAATAGCATTCACTGTTATTTGACGAGATGCAACCTCTCTTGCAAGAGATTTTGTAAATCCTATCAAACCAGCTTTTGCTGCCGAGTAATTTACTTGACCAGCATTGCCCATTGTACCTACTACTGAACCGATACTGATAATACGTCCGAAACGTTTTTTCATCATAGATCGCATTACAGGTTTAGACAATTTAAATAATGACGTCAGATTAGTGTCAATAATATCTTGCCATTCATCGTCTTTCATACGCATCAATAAATTGTCGCGAGTGATACCAGCATTGTTCACAAGTATATCTACATCGCCAGCCTTTTCTTTGATCTGGCTATATAAATCTGTAACAGACTGAGTATCAGTGACATTTAACACCATCCCAAAGCCTTTGTCACCTAGGTATTGTTGAATTGCTGCCGCACCCTTTTCGCTTGTTGCGGTACCAATCACAAGCGCTCCCGCTTGTTGTAGCGACTCAGCAATTGCACGGCCAATGCCACGACTGGCGCCGGTAACGAGTGCTACCTTGCCGTCTAGACTGATGTTAAAGCTCATAAAAACTCCTTTATTCGGTTAATGCTGCAAATGAAGCAACATCATTTACCGCTTGAGCGGATATCGATTTATTAATTCTTTTAGTTAAACCGGTTAACACTTTACCAGGACCACACTCAACTAAATTTGTAACACCTTGTGTCGCCATAAACTCAACTGTCTCACTCCAACGCACTGGGCAATATAATTGACGCACTAATGCATCTTTAATTGCATCGGCATCTGTTGGCATTGCCACATCAACGTTATTAACCACATTAATGTTTGGTGCAGAAAAAGTAACGTTAACTAATGCTTTGGCTAATTCATCGGCAGCGGGTTTCATTAAAGCGCAATGAGATGGCACGCTAACAGGCAAGGCAACAGCCATTTTAGCGCCAGCGGCTTTACATGCAGCAGCGGCACGTTCAACAGCCGCTTTCTCGCCTGCTATCACAACCTGCCCAGGACTGTTGTAATTAACCGGACTGACAACATCCCCTTGTGCTGATTCTGCACAGGCTTTGGCTATGGCATCATCATCAAGACCAATAATAGCAAACATCGCGCCTGAGCCTGCCGGTACCGCTTGTTGCATTAATTTACCACGTAGTTCAACTAATTTAACCGCATCAGTAAACTCAATCACACCCGCACATACTAATGCCGAATATTCGCCTAGGCTGTGGCCTGCGAGTAATGAAGGCATTGGTTTGTTAGACGCTTGATAAGCACGCCAAATAGCCACACTTGCTGCAAGCAGTGCTGGCTGGGTTTTATCTGTTTCGTTTAAGGTTTCGGCAGGCCCATTTGCCACCAGATCCCATAAATCGTAGCCTAAAGCCTCACTCGCCTCGGCAAAAGTTTGGCCAATAATTTCATGAGATTGTGCCAGTTCAGCTAACATTCCTACGGCCTGAGAACCTTGACCAGGAAATACAAAAGCAACATTTTCCATAAACGCTTACCTGTATAAATATTGTAAAAATTAAAAACGAATTAATGCACTGCCCCAGGCAAAACCACCACCAAAGGCTTCGAGTAATAACAATTGGCCTCGTTGAATGCGGCCATCACGCACCGCTTCATCGAGCGCAATAGGCACTGACGCGGCAGAGGTATTACCATGCTTGGCAAGGGTAAGCACCACTTTATCTAAACTCATGCTGAGTTTTTTCGCGGTAGCATTAATAATGCGGAAGTTGGCTTGATGCGGCACTAACCAATCAATTTCAGACTTATCGACATTATTTAACCTTAGTGTTTCAGTGACCACATTAGATAATTGAGTCACCGCCACTTTAAATACGTCATTGCCCTTCATGGTCATAAAGCTGACGGCTTCAGAGCTTTCACCTGAGCGCGGAGGAAAAGCGCATTTAAGTAAATCACCTTGGCTGCCATCGGCATAAATATGAGTCGCAATAATACCTGGGGTATCGCTGGCACCTATTACTGCAGCGCCTGCACCGTCACCAAACAAAATTACTGTTGTACGGTCGCTTGGATCACATAGACGTGACAGCACATCAGCACCGATGACCAATACTTTTTTGGCTGCACCGGTTTTAACAAATTGGTCTGCAACTGATAAGGCATAGACAAAGCCTGAGCAGGCAGCGGCAATATCAAACGCAGGAATATTACTCACACCGAGTAGAGCTTGAATTTCGCAGGCTGCTGCGGGGAATGCATTCGTTGCACTGGTTGTACCGCAAACAATCATATCGAGCTCGCTGGCTTCAATGCCGGCCATTTCAAGCGCTTTTAATGCAGCCTGATAGCCCATTGTTGACACCGACTCATCTGTTGCAGCAATGCGCCGCTCAGAAATACCGGTTCTATCAACAATCCATTGGTCACTGGTTTCAACCATTTTTTCGAGATCTTGATTGCTGCGTACTTGCACAGGCAGATAGCTGCCTGTTCCGAGAATTTTTGTGTGCATATATGAGATCAGCTATTGATGTCTAAAAGAATCGACTCCAAACGATCTTTAATCATTTCAGGAAGACGACGTTTTGCTTCTGTTGCTGCTAAATTTAATGCTTGTAAAAATGCAGCTTCATCAGCGTTACCATGACTCTTTACTACTATTCCGCGCAATCCTATCAGACTTGCACCATTATAGTGGTCGGGGTTCATCTTGCTGAGTACTGCTTGTATGTGTGGAGCGATGAGTTTGGAGAGTAAACGTACAAAAAAGCCGTCTTTTAAACCACGCTTTAATTGATGTACTAAGAGCTTGGCAATACCTTCTGAGGCTTTAAGGGTAATATTACCCACAAAACCGTCACAAACTATGACATCTACGTTACCGGTATAGATTTCATCGCCTTCGACAAAGCCGATGTAATTGACTTGGTCAGTGTGCTGTAATAATTGCCCAGCTTGTTGGACTTGGTCGTTACCTTTTACTTCTTCAATACCCACGTTTAATAATGCCACTTTAGGGCGGGCTTTTTTATGGACTGCCTCACATAATACTGAGCCCATAATGGCAAATTGAAATAACGCTTCTGAATCACAAGACACATTTGCGCCTAAGTCCAGCAAATAAACCGGCTTACCTGTCACTGCAGGTAAACAAGACACTAATGCTGGCCTATCAATACCAGGTAAGGTTTTTAATAACACTTTAGCCATGGCCATCAACGCACCCGTGTTACCCGCACTAACGCAAGCGGCCGCTTTTCCGTCACGTACTAATTCAAGCGCAACTCTCATTGAGCTATTTTTACGTGAACGCAAAGCATGAACGGGCCTATCACACATGGTGACAACTTCAGTGGTATGAATGATTTCGATGCGGTCTAAATCGGCAGAAGGTGCTGAGGGTAAATACTGTTGAATTTCGGTTTGATTACCAACCAAAATAATTTTTAGGTTTGTATGAAATTTCAATGCCTGCATCGCTGCAGGCACTGTCACGTGGGGACCGTGATCGCCCCCCATCGCATCTAACGCAAGCGTCAGATTTGTCATCAGATAATCAACAAATTACTTGTTGATTACCTTTTTACCGCGGTAGAAACCATCAGCAGTCACGTTGTGACGTAGATGTAATTCACCGCTAGTTGCGTCTACTGATAATTGAGCAGTGCCCAATGAATCATGTGAACGACGCATGCCGCGCTTTGAACGTGATTTTTTATTCTGTTGTACAGCCATTTGACCTGTCTCCTAGATTACTTGCTCTTCAGTTTTTCTAACACTGCAAACGGATTTGGACGCTCCTCATGAGCGGGTTCGATCTCGCCTACAACTATATCTTTCGATCCCAAATTACAATCAGTGTCTTCATGCATTGGGATGATAGGCATAGCGACTATCAATTCATCTTCAATCAATTGATGCAGACGTATTTCACCAATCTCATTACACTCAATTGGGTCATACGCATCCGGGAGCTCATCGATTTCTGCCTCAGTCCGACAAGGACTAAAACAAAAGTCGACCGTAACCTCAGTAGTATATTGTGTCATGCAACGTTGACATAGCAGAGTGAGCTCCGTCACAGCCTTCCCGCGAAGGTAGACTATCCCCTGTAAGTCGACGCCACATTCCAACGACACAACTACGTCGGAACAGTCGCCGGTACATAACTCGCTTAATCGCTTTAGTTGCTTACCTGGTACGTAACCTTCATAACGAAGACCACTAGAGGCAGCGCGTATAGGATCAATTGAAACCGGTATCTTTACTGTTTGCATAAGGCGCGCATATTATAGTTTGAAAACGCTAGAGTCAAAGAAAATTTCCGTAAAAATACGGTAACCTCACCTAACACTGACTAATTAGGTATTCTTTTATCTGGCATTGAATTTGAAAGTTGCCAAATTTTACCGAACCAAGCCCTCTCACACAAGCATTACTCGGTGAAAAATACTCCATTTGACCCAATGAATACAGTAAACTCACAGATAAATGATGACCAACTAAAAATTACTGGCAATTAATCGATGAATTTCAAACTTGTACTCGCATCAACCTCGCCGTTTCGTCAACACTTACTGCAAAAACTCATGTTGCCATTTGATTGTGTTAGTCCAGATATAGACGAAACACCTCTGCAAAATGAAACCGCACCAGCATTAGTCCAACGCTTAGCAGAACAAAAAGCCCTCGCTGGAGCGCAACTGGCATCAAAAACCGATAAACCACAATTGGTGATAGGTTCAGATCAAGTGGCGGTTATTAATGGCCAGATTATTGGTAAACCTCATACCATAGATAATGCTATCGCACAGCTTTCTGCGGCATCAGGACAAGCCATCACCTTTTATACCGGGCTTGCCGTCTACCACAACACAACTCAGCAGATGTTATCGTGCATCGAACCTTTTACCGTTCATTTTAAAACATTAACACACGCACAGATCCGTTATTACGTCGAAACAGAACAACCATTATGGTGTGCCGGCAGTTTTAAAAGCGAAGGACTCGGAATTGCCCTATTTAGCAAATTAGAAGGAGATGATCCCAATACATTAATTGGGTTGCCATTGATTAAGCTTATTGAGCTATTAGAACAACAGGGTATGGATGTACTGAGTCAACATTGATGATAAAAGCAGGCTATAAAATGAAGGGTTTGTACACAATCGTCTACAAGCCCATCGTTTTATAGCGTTGCGTATTATAAATATTGACGGATTGCAGCAGGAGTATTCACAATGGCCAAAGGAGCAAGCCCTTTAAGCCGAGCCTCATCATGGGCACCATAACTTACCCCAATGCTGGCCATATTAGCATTGTTGGCCATGGTTAAATCATGGACAGAATCACCAATCATTATCGCCTTATCGGCACTCACCGCAAAATGACTTAACAAAGCATGAAGCATTTCTGGATGCGGCTTACTTTGCGAGTCGCTGGCACAACGCGATGCATGAAAGTACTGCCCAAGACCCGTTAGCTCGAGCACTCTGTCTAAGCCTTCCCGCGCTTTACCTGTAGCGATAGCCAGTTGATAACCAGCTTCATGCAACTGTTTAATCAAGACTTCAACGCCATCAAATAACGGCGTTGGGTAATCGCTCGCAAAATGATGGCGACGATAGCAATCAATAATCTGTTGGTGATTTTGATGCTCGCTAAACAAAATCGGCATGATGGTAGGCAAAGACAATCCAATCACATCTCTCACTTGTTGTTCAGTCGGTACAGTTAACGCCAGCTCTTGCGCTACGCTTTGCATGCAAGACACTATCTTACCCACAGTGTCCATCAAGGTACCATCCCAATCAAAAATGACTAAATCAAATGCTCTGTCTTGACTCTTCACGTTATGCCTTACTTTATTGATTTAACACAGCAACAACCTTGCTTAAGTGCGTTTAAGCTTTTCCAATGTATTGAGTAATACTTCGTCCAGTGGCGCTTTGACCTGCATGATTTCGTTGTTTTCAGGATGGGTAAATTTAAGTTCCGCAGCGTGTAAAAACAAACGGTCTAACCCGAGGGCTCGCATACTGTCGTCAAATTGCTGCTCACTGTATTTATCATCGCATGCGATCGCATGGCCAGCATATTGACAATGTACACGAATTTGATGGGTACGCCCGGTGACAGGACTGGCTTTAACTAATGTACAACCCTGATACCGTTGCATAATTTTATAGCGCGTTTCTGACTCTTTACCTTCTTTATTGACGCGTACAATTCGTTCGCCAGATTTTAAGGTGATTTTTAACAATGGGGCTTTAACCACCTTGTCACTTGCCTGCCATTCGCCACGCACTAATGCCAAATAATCTTTTTGCATGGTTTTACTGCGCAACTGCTCGTGCAAATGCTTTAACGCACTGCGCTTTTTAGCAACCAGTAACACACCTGAGGTGTCTTTATCTAAACGATGAACCAACTCTAAAAACTTTTGTTGTGGTCGCAGTGAGCGTAATCCCTCAATGACACCATAATCCACCCCACTACCACCATGCACGGCAATACCCGCGGGTTTGTTCATCACGATTAAATGATTATCTTCGTGGATAATTCGGTCCTCAAGCTGTGATACTCGAGATAAATTCGCCGACGGTGCTGTACGATTATCTTTTTCGGCTACGCGCACAGGTGGAACTCGAACGATGTCACCGTGTTGTAATTTATATTCAGGCTTGATGCGCTTTTTGTTCACGCGCACTTCACCCTTTCGCACAATCCGATAGATCATGCTTTTAGGTACGCCTTTTAATTTAGTCAGTAGAAAATTATCGATTCGTTGTTCAACATTATCGTCATCGATAGTCACGTATTCAACTTGGGGGGTAATTTCAGTATTCATGATGCGCCATATAGTAGTAACCGCAATAGTGTACCTTATCTTGCAAATGATTGGCTATGACCATGGCCGACTTGAAATAAATACACGAAAGATTATGGGCTTTTGATTGATGAAAATAGTGTTTGTTGCTATATTTGCGCTCAGGTTGAGAGTAAACAGTGGATAAAGTGTTCACAACTTTCACCAAATGCGAAAGAACTGCAATTAAGAAAATGAGCTTTATCGGTAGCAAGTCATTGATTTGCAAATTGTATATAAATAAAAAACGACAAAAAACGTTTCGACAATTAAACCGTAAGTATTCAGTTAATATTTCAATTTAGCTGCAGTAAATCGCCCCCAAATTCGAACAAAATTTTAGCTTGTTATCAAACAAACCGATTCGACTTGGGCATTAACGGATTAAATTACCATAATTTATGGGGTTGGTTGTTAGTCAACGAATTCCTTGTTTTTGTAAACATTAGAAAATAAGCCATAAATAGGATGCGACACGCAGCGACTGCGTTTTACAGTGATGAGCACCTAATTGCCTGAAACTAACCGTGAGGTTATACCGATTAATTCAGGCCCGTAATGCAGAAAATCGTGTTGTTTGATGACCTCATTTAGAAGAATCACGTCATCATGAAACGTATGTTAATTAATGCAACTCAATCAGAAGAGTTGCGTGTTGCCCTTGTAGACGGGCAACAACTGTATGATCTAGACATTGAAAGTCCTGGTCACGAACAAAAAAAATCAAATATTTACAAAGGTAAAATTACCCGCGTAGAACCTTCACTCGAAGCCGCGTTTGTGGATTATGGCGCCGATCGCCATGGTTTCTTACCGCTCAAAGAAATTGCCCGCGAATACTTCCCGAAAGGTTATTCTTTCCAAGGTCGTCCTAACATCAAAGAAGTGGTGCAAGAAGGCCAAGAAGTCATAGTACAAATTGATAAAGAAGAGCGCGGCAACAAAGGGGCTGCACTGACAACCTTTATTAGTTTAGCCGGTTCTTACCTTGTACTGATGCCAAATAACCCTCGTGCTGGCGGTATTTCTCGTCGTATTGAAGGCGATGAACGTACAGAATTAAAAGAAGCAATGTCAGAGCTTGAAGTGCCAAACGGCATGGGCTTAATCGTGCGTACTGCGGGTGTAGGTAAAGAATCAACCGAATTAAAATGGGACTTAAAAGTTCTTCAACACCACTGGGATGCCATTCAAGAAGCCGCTCAAAGCAAAGCTGCGCCATTCTTAATTCATCAAGAAAGTAACGTCATTGTCCGTGCAATTCGAGACTACTTACGTCGTGATGTAGGTGAAATTCTTATCGACCATCCACGTATTTATGAAGAAGCGAAACTGCACATTGGCTTAGTGCGCCCTGATTTTGTTGAGCGTGTAAAACTGTACGAGTCGGAAGTACCCTTATTTACTCACTTCCAAATAGAATCGCAAATTGAATCTGCATTCCAACGTGAAGTACGCTTACCTTCTGGTGGTTCAATTGTTATTGACCCAACTGAAGCGCTAACATCAATTGATATCAACTCGGCACGCGCCACAAAAGGCGGTGACATTGAAGAAACCGCCCTCAATACTAACCTAGAAGCTGCTGATGAAATTGCGCGTCAATTACGTCTTCGCGATTTAGGCGGTTTAGTGGTTATCGACTTTATTGACATGACGCCAGTACGTCATCAACGTGAAGTTGAAAATCGCTTACGTGATGCCGTACATCATGACCGTGCACGTGTTCAATTAGGCCGTATTTCTCGATTTGGTTTAATGGAAATGTCACGCCAACGTTTACGCCCTTCTCTAGAAGAATCTGCAGCACATTTGTGCCCACGTTGTCATGGCCAAGGTACTATTCGTAGCACTGAGTCACTCGCACTATCGATATTACGTTTAATGGAAGAAGAAGCCATTAAAGAAAACACCACCCAAATCGAAGCGATTGTACCGGTTGATGTAGCGGCATTTTTATTAAACGAAAAACGTAAAGCCATCCGCATTACTGAAGAGCGTCATGAAGTTGAAGTGTATGTCATCCCTGATGCGCACATGCAAACGCCAGACTACCGTGTCGTTCGTCGTAAAAGTGATGATGAAGTCAGTGAATCTAGCTACAAACGTGTTGAAAAACCAGCATCGCAGTTGTATGAGCCTCGTAAACTTGAACGAGCAGCCTCTGCAGAACCAGCTTTAAAAGGCTTTGCAGCACCACAAAAAGCAGCCACAGCAGAGGCAACAGCCCCAGCTCAACATGCACCGGCAACCTCGTCTGCACCTCAACAAGGTTTCTTCAGCCGTATTGTGTCTGCAATTAGCGCACTGTTTTCAACTAACGATGACGAAAACAAAGAAACAAAAGCTGCCACTCCTGCAAAAGATACTGCGCAAACGAATAATCGTCGCCCACGTCGTAATGACAATCGCAACGAAAATGGTAATCGCAATACTAGCCGTAACGACAACCGTCGTCAGCGCAATGACAGCGATAAACCCAAAGAGGCCGCAGAACCGCGTACTCGTAACAAGCGCAATGATCGTAATAGCAAAAATAATGCGCAAGACGATAACGCAAAAAATAAACAACGCAACGAGAAAGTCGACAAGCCACAAGCGCAATCAAACGACAACAAATCTGTAACGGCTCAAAGCAATACAGAGAAATCACCTAAGCAAGAAGCTGCACGTGAGCGTCGTCAACGCCGTAATATGCGCCGTAAAGTTCGCATTGAAAACGAACAAAACGAAGAAGTAGTAGCAAAAGTGGCAGAGACTGCTAACGACAAAGTGGCAGACGCTAACCTAGCCACAGATGCTAAAGCCTCTGAGCCTAAAGCAAGCGAGAATAAAGCCGATGCAAAAGCACCTCGCAGCCGTCGTCAACCGCGTAAAGAAAGAAGTGAGTCATCAGACGCACAAGCTAAAAACGACACCAATGTTGTGACTGACAAGCCTGAAGAAGCCGCAGCTGAAACAGTGCAACCTTCAGTAAAAGAAGTGGTGAGCGAAGACGTTAAACAAGCTGTTGCTGATAGTGCTCAATCAATCGCTGTTACTGATAACAACGTTGCTGAAGACTCAGGTAATCAAACCAATGTTGAAGCTAACAGCGTGTCAAATGAAGCGGTAACTGACAACAAAGATGCTGACGGTTCTGAAGATAGCAAGACAGAAGGCCGCGATGGACAACGTCGTAGTCGCCGCAGTCCACGTCATCTTAGAGCCGCAGGCCAACGTCGTCGTCGCGATGACAGCGATACTGCACAGCAGGCTGTATTTACTCCTGTCGATGAGTTAGAAAAGCAATTAGATGCCGAACAATCTCAAGACAAAATCGCAGCAACGCAAGCCAGTGACACAGTTGCTGCAAACGTTGAAACAGCAGAAAAGCCGGCAGCTGATACACCCGTCGTAGCAACATCAGTCGACACACCAAGTGTGACGCCTGCAGCTGTTGATACACCTAACCTTGAGGCGGTGGTTGACACTCAAACCACACAGACTGTTGCAAGCGATACACACACTAGCGTAGATACTGCCAAAGCGGAAGAGTCAAAAGCTGAACAAGTCGAGGTTGCTGCCCCTGTTTCAGCCACAACGGCAGAAGCCGTCAGTGCTGCTCTTGTAAAACCTGAAGCCGTTGAACCGGAAGCAGTTAAAACTGAAACGGTTAAACCTGAAGTCGCTGAAAAAACTGAAATAGCAACTCAACAGGTTAACACTGTTGCAAGTACCACTCGCGACAAAGCCTTGACATCTAATGCTTCAGCGCCAATGGCAAAACCTGCTGCGATTGTGCGTCAAGCTAAAACCGACGTGGCCACTGAAACAAAAACCGAAGTGGTTGTTACACCCGCAGAAGTTACAGCAAAAGCGCCAGTAAAAGGCAGTCGTTTTGGCTCAATGGTGTCTTCAGCGATGACTAAGCCAACCGTTGAAGTACGTGAACAACAAGCCGTACCACAAGGTCGAGCTTATGAAGCACAGGCAGAAACCAGCGCACCTAAAGTGGCTGTGGGTAATAGTGCATCATCTGATATGGCGCGCCCTGGTAATTAATACCGCAAGTGAGGCCATCATCTCTTAACCCAAAAAGCCATGCTAAGCATGGCTTTTTTATTGGGCTAGAGTTAATTGGTTATACCCAAATACCTGACACCAGTTCAATACTGACGGCCAAATGGATTATGCCTAGCATAACATCACTATAGCCAACACTGTCACTGTCAGCGTTATTGCCCCATAACAAGCTTGTGTCAAGGTCAGCTAGGTTATCAAGGCCGTTTAAAAGGTTAATTCAACACAATAAAAAAGGAGGTTGATTGTCAACCTCCCTCCCATTCTGGATTAGTCTTTTTTGCGTTTATCCGCAAATTTGCTCATCACTTTATCAAATTTAGGTTTCACCACTAACTGGCAATACGGTTGTTCACCATGTTTAGCAAAATAGTCATCGTGATAATTTTCAGCTGGATAAAAAGTATCAAAAGCACAGATCTGAGTCACGATAGGGTGTTGCCAAACACCTTGTTCAGTTAGCCGATTAATGTAGGCATTGGCTAAATCAACCTGATCACTGTTGTGGGCAAATATGACCGAGCGATATTGCGGGCCTTTATCATTACCTTGCTGGTTTAGTGTTGTTGGATCATGGCTTTCAAATAACACCGTTAATAATGTCTCAAAATCTATCACTGCCGGGTCAAATTCAATGTGGACCACTTCAGCATGACCAGTACGACCTGAGCAAACTGCATCATAATTTGCATCCTTAGCCTCGCCACCACAATAACCTGACTTAACACTCAACACGCCTTCAAGTTGTGCAAAAATAGCTTCGACACACCAAAAGCAACCTGCACCAAAAGTCGCTTTCTGGGTGCGGGTCTGACTAGCAACTTGGTTTAGCTCATCCACGGGTTTAAACACCATAGACACAGAGTTAACACAATGGCGAACGTTTTTATCTGTCAGCATCTCACCTTCAAATACATGACCTAAATGCCCGCCACATTGCTGACAGGTAATTTCAACACGGCGCCCATCAGCATCAATTGATCGTGCTACAGCACCAGCAATTTCATCATCAAATGCCGGCCAGCCACAATGTGCATTAAATTTATCTTCGCTTTTGTATAGGGCCGCGCCACATTTTTTACAACAATAAACGCCACGAGCATTATGATCGACGAATTTACCACTAAAAGGACGCTCTGTGCCCTTTTGTTCAATCACGTATTTTTCAAATTCGGTTAAGTTATTCATTGGTTGCTCTCACAGATGATTGCCCATTGACAATAAGTACGCGTGTTTTTAAGTATCAGTTCAACCAAAACTGTGTGAAAACACGCAAAGAATTGCGACAAAGTGAGACTAAGGTTACCATTAGCGTGGGTCAACACACTAATAAGAAATATATAATGAAACTTAAAACAATTGATTATTTAGCACCTGACAGTGCCGAGCGTTTTGTAGAGTCTCTGCGAGAAACGGGATTTGGAGTATTATCTAATCACCCAATACAAAAACAACTTGTCGAAGAAATTTACCAAGAATGGTACGCGTTTTTTCAGTCTGAACAAAAACATGACTACTTGTTTAAACCAGAAACCCACGATGGTTTCTTTCCATCTTCAGTGTCAGAAACAGCCAAGGGCAACACAGTAAAAGATATCAAAGAATATTATCATGTGTATCCTTGGGGCCGTATTCCTGACTCGCTCAGAAAAAACATCCTTGCCTACTATGAAAATGCCAATGCATTAGCATCAGAATTATTGGGTTGGATTGAACAATACACACCGCCAGAGGTTGCTGCTAAGTTTTCAATTCCGCTACCCGATATGATTGCCGAAAGTCAAAAAACATTATTGCGTATTTTGCACTACCCCCCAATGAAAGGCGATGAAGAGATGGGCGCCATCCGCGCAGCCGCTCACGAAGATATTAACTTAATCACCTTGTTACCTGCAGCAAATGAACCTGGTTTACAAGTTAAAGCCAAAACCGGCGAATGGATTGATGTACCAAGTGATTTTGGCAGCATCATTATTAATATCGGTGATATGCTTCAAGAGGCGTCTGGGGGCTATTTCCCATCGACTTCTCATCGTGTGATCAATCCAGAAGGGTTAGACAAAACGAAATCTAGAATTTCATTGCCCTTATTTTTACACCCAAATCCTGATGTCGTGCTGTCAGAGCGTTATACAGCCGACAGCTACCTAATGGAAAGACTACGCGAATTAGGGGTTATTTAAACCCATTATCGTAGTGACTAAGCGCCTTAGGGCGCTTTTTTTATGCTTTTAGTAAGCTAACAAGGTACAATAGCGCTTTTATATTTCTTCGTTTTAGCATTCGGTTATAAGGCAACATCATGGCAATTCAGTGGTATCCAGGACACATGCACAAAGCACGTAAAGAGATCGAAGAGGCAATGCCTCAAGTGGATCTTGTTATTGAAGTGCTCGATGCGCGCATTCCCTACAGCAGTGAAAACCCGATGGTGTCACAACTTCGTGGTGACAAACCTTGCATTAAATTGCTTAATAAATCGGATTTAGCCGACCCAGCCGTTACAGAGCGTTGGATCGAATACCTTGAACGTGAACAAGGTGTTAAGGCCTCAGCAATAACCACCTTGCAACCGGGTATGGTAAAAAGTATTCCCGATATTTGTCGTAAATTGGTGCCCCATCGTGATGTCATTGAAAAAGACATTCGCACCATGATTATGGGTATTCCTAACGTAGGAAAATCCACCATCATCAATACCTTGGCGGGACGTACAATCGCCAAAACCGGCAACGAACCTGCGGTCACCAAAACTCAACAACGCATTAATTTACGCAACGGCATTGTACTTTCTGACACTCCAGGCATTTTATGGCCAAAGGTCGATAACGAAGCCAGCAGTTATCGTCTTGCCGTTACCGGTGCAATAAAAGACACCGCCATGGAATACGAAGATGTTGCCATGTTTGCAGCAGAATACTTTTTACAGGCTTACCCTGAGGCTATCTGTGAGCGTTATAAACTGAGTTCACTACCTGGTTCTGATATCGAATTGCTAGAAGCCATTGCAGGTTCTCGCGGAGCACTTCGTCCTGGCGGACGTATTGATTACCACAAAGTTTCAGAGTTGTTGCTACACGATTACCGCTCTGGTCGCATTGGATTGTTAAGTTTAGAAACACCTGAAATGGCTGAAGCTGAAAAAATCGAAGTCGCACGTGTGTTAGCAGAAAAAGAAGCGCTCAAACAACAAAAAATTGAGCAAGAAAAATTAAAACGTTCGGGAAAAAGGTATAACGATTAACCGTTTATTGCCTGTTGTAGCACAATTAACACAGGGGTAAGTGTTTACCCCTGTTTTGCATCTGCTATTTGCCTTGCTAACTCAGTCAAACTGTTTTCAAGTAAATCAATCACCAACTCAAATCCATCTTGACCGCCGTAATAAGGATCTGGGACTTCGCGCACGCCATGATCGTTTTTGGCAAATGCTAAAATTAAATCCAGTTTATGCCGATATTGCACAGGACAACGAGCGTATAAGTCACTTAAATTTGCGTTATCCGCGGCAAGGATCAAATCAAACTCGGTAAAATCATCTTCAGTCACTTGTCTGGCCCTTATCGCCGATAAATCTAAACCACGCAGATACCCAGCGGCCATACTGCGGCTATCTGGCTGGTTGCCTTGGTGGTAGGCAATCGTACCAGCAGAATCAATTCGTAACGATAACCCCTGTAATTGAGCTTGTTTTCTAAATACCGCTTCAGCGGTTGGCGAGCGGCATATATTGCCCATGCACACAAATAACACCGACGATACCTGAGCTAACTTCTGTTTAGGGTTCATTAAACAACCTACCTCTGTTCATCATAAAAAAGAATTGTAATGTATATCAATACAAGCGATTTCTCATTGGCTATCTTATTGCTATTGGGCTGGACGTTGTCGTAAAAATGTCGCAAACCGAGGCGTGCCCTTTTGAGTGAAACCTAAATATTGATAAGTAATGATGGTTCCAATTGCAGGAGGATGCTGCCTTTGTTTATCTGTAAAACCACTGCCAATATTAAATACCACGCCTTGAGGTGTTTTTACCGTCAGCGCCCCAAGCATTCCAGTGTATTTACCTTTACCCGCAGTGTGGCCAATCACAACTGCCTCGGCATCGTATTTGGGTTTAAGTTTTAAAATAAACTGACTACGCCCGACAGTATAAACAGCTTGTCGATAATGCAACATTAACCCTTCACCGCCCGCTGCCACGACATTATCAAGCTCAGTAAAAAGTGCGCTATTATCAGCAAACTGTAATTGAGGTATCACTTGCAGATGAAACGAATCCACACTTTGCGCCAATTGTTGCATCGCCTGATACCTTTGCTCAAAGGTGCCGGGATGCTCTGGCAAATCAAACATCATAAACCGGACGGTTTGCCATTCTTGCGCCAAGGTTTGCTGGCGCCTAACTAAAGCGGATATTTGTTCAAATTGCCCCCGCCCCAACCATAGCTCGCCATCGATAGGATAATCTGGAAAACCTTGTGTGAAAGAGGTTGGCAGGCTCACTAAGCGGCCACTACGAGTTAACATTTGTTTTCCTGTCCAGTAGCCTCTTACGCCGTCAAGTTTTTCACTTACAAGATAATCGCTCACCTCAAGGTTTGCATCAAAATGACTGGCAAGCTGAATCTTGGGTTTAGGTAAAACGTCACTATAACTAGATGTACAGGTTATGGTGCATAGGATAAAAATCATCAAATTAGCGGCACGAAACATAAGCGATCCTTGCAATGTGGCTGGATTTCATCAAAAACAAAGCCTAGTACAACACCATTAATTATGCATATTTAACTAAAACAACTGGCAGTGATGAGCATGAATGTTACAATCGAGCCATAGTGCAGAAAAAGACATAACAAATGAAACCAGCAAATAATCATGGCCTTAAACGCGTATTTAGAGCAACTGGGTTTTCAATAAAAGGCTTAAAATCCGCATGGCAAAATGAAGCGGCATTCAGACAAGAAGCCATATTAGCAATAATCATGCTACCAATTGCCCTTATTGTGGATGTCAGCACAACTGAACGTATTTTAATGGTTATGACACTATTAATAGTGCTAATTGTTGAACTGCTTAATTCTGCGATAGAAGCCGTTGTCGACCGTGTCGGTGATGAAATACACCCGTTAAGTGGTCAGGCAAAAGACATTGCGTCAGCAGCAGTGTTTATCAGCTTAGCATTGTGTGCAATCACTTGGGCGATTGTACTTATCCCCCTGATATAAAACCGTGGCGTGATGTTGTATGTTACTCAGCTCGGCTATAACAAGGGAGATTTATCTTCATTTTACGTCATCGGTTAATGTGCTAGGGCCAGACAATATGCTTATCGCTTGTTGAATATAGGCAAGCCTTTCATTATCTACCCAGTAAGCACCGTATACATTACGGGTAATACAACGGGCATCTTCGACAACAAATAACGTCGAATTCGCTAAGTAGGGTTTGATTAGCACTTCTGGTAAAAATGCACAGCCCCCATTATTAAGCACAAAATCTAATGCCATTCTAGCCGAGCTGGTATGCAGAATCGGCAATGGCAGCATAGTGTAATCTTGTGCATGAGTAATGTTAAATGCTGTGCCCCAATCGACTTTAATGTAAGGAATTGTCGTTGCTTGCTCAAGCGTTATTGCCGGTTGTTTTGTCACCAATACTAAATTAATTTGTGCCAGCTTAACCAACTCAAGCTCATCCAATTTAGGCGGGTCAAAAGTGATGGCGATGTCTAAACTACGCTCTATTAGTTGGCGTGTCATCACGGAGCCCGACAACACATCTGTTCGCAATGACACGCCTTCAAGCCCATGGTGCAATGGCTGTAACAGTGGTTGTAGATAAGCATCCCAAATGTTATGTCCGGCAGACACAGTTAATTGAATGCTGTGTTTCTGATTTAAAATAATATCTTGCTTTGCCCTTTCCCAAGCATTTAATACTGCTTCGGCATGGCCAAGCATTCGTTCTCCCGCAGGAGTGGGTTGGATATTATTACGTAAACGTTCAAACAGCTCGATCCCTAGAATGCCTTCCAGTTGCTTAATTCTAAAACTCACAGCGCTGCGAGTTAAGTAAAGATTTTCAGCCGCTTTACCAAAGTGACGTGTTCGCGAAACTTCTAAAAACGTTTTTAATAAATCTGTATCCATAAAAATTCTTTACCATAAAGGACAAAATATTTTGATTTAAAAAAAGATAATACTAGCCAATACTCCAATTGAAAATCTTTATATCTCATAATCTAGAAGGTATTTGTTATGTCTCAGCAATCATTTGTCAATGCGACACAAGGTATTGAATCTCACGCCAATGGCTCAAATGACAGTTTTCGCTCAACTAAACGCTTCTATGATGACGCTAACTTTCCAAAAGGTTTTAAGCGCTGTGGTGATTTTACCAGCAAGGAAGCGGACTTGCTTGAACAACATGGCCAGGCAATGAAAAATTTAGCTGACGGTAGCCAACTGCCGTGCAATGTTGACGAAGACCAATTTGTTAAAGTTGCTCAAGGTATATTGCCAGCCACCACGGCAATGGAATTACTTTGGGCTAAGTATTGCCGCTTAGCAAAAGGGAAACCTTTTTACGCCGTTGTCGGCACAATTCATACTCCCGCGAGTACCAAAGTGGAAATCGAATTTGATGATGTTGAAGATGATAGTACTGACACCGATGAGTCTGAATAACCTAAATTTCGGACGCATAAAAAATTAACATCTTAGCAACATACCACATAAAGTAGAGTGCTTTTACCGCTCTACTTTATGGTATTTTTAAAAAAAAGTTATCCCCCCATACGTCTACCCACGGCTCTACTCTCTTTACGACATCAGCTTTGCAGCTGAAAAATGTTAATTCTAAGCCATTAAGTTCAAACTAACGGCGAAAACTTGATTTTGCGCAACTTTTACATACAAATACTTCACATTTAGTTACAAACTGCTAATGTGCTTGCTGAACAGTTTGTCTTGTTTTTTGCTTGAACGTGTTAATCGACGTTGTTAACAACCCGTGTTAATTATACTCGACGCTCAATATACTCAATCTCAAATACGACAACAGCATCATATGAAGACGCATATCTTGTAACACTATAAATAATAATAAATGCGGAGTTTCAATGATTAGGCAGCTTTTTTATATTGTCGTGATGCTATTTAGCACTCAAACTGCCTTCGCAGCGAGTCACCATAATAGCAATCCATCGTCAGTCACAGACAAATTCGCCCTCGATATCGGCGTGTTTTATGCTAACTCAGATTCCAATATCGCAGTAACAAGCCCCAAAACGGGAGGCTTGTTTCCTATTGATTTTGAAGATGAATTTTTACTCGCTGATGAACAATATCTCCCCTATTTCGAACTGACTTACGCTTTTAATCAACGTCATAATATCTTCATCGACTGGAAGTCACTCGACCGTAAAGCCGATAATAATGCGGTAAGCCAAGATTTCATTTTAGAAGACATCGACGGAAAAGATTACCTAATTGAAGTGGGTGCTAAACTCAATACCGAATTAAATATCGACATTTTACGTATTGGTTATGGATACGATGTTTGGCAAGGTACCAATTATGCCGTTGGTTTCTCTCTTGGTGTGCACACCATGTTTGTTGAAACCGTATTTAAAGGCACGATAGGCACTTGCATACCCGACTCCTCTCTGACCAGCTTATGTAACAATGTGGTTGCCACCCCAGAAGTCGTTGATGATACCTTTACTGCCCCATTACCTAATCTCGGCATTTATGCCGCTTATGAGTTTTACCATGGTTGGAATTTTTCGGCTCACGGGCAATATTTTGCCATCAATTATGACGATGTTGATGGATCATTAATTGATATCCGCTTAGGTGTCGAAACAAAAATCTGCGACAACTGGTCGTTAAAATTGGCTTATAATTATTACGATGTTGATATCACGATAGAAAAGCAACGTAAAATGAACAACAATCAATTAAGAACTTTCGACCATAATATTAGTTACAGCTTTACCGGCCCGATGTTTGCCGTATCTTACGCCTTCTAACCACCCAAATTATCTTAGCATTAAGCATCTTAGGATGCTTTTTTTGTGATCGGGAAAATGATAATGTCCTACAATAATTTCTATCATTATTAATCGCCTTAATGTTTTTTTATCGTCCTATTCTTGAGGTACTTAATGTCTAACACTTTATTACAAACCGCTGCTGCTAACTTAAAAAAAGCGGTACCGTTAATGCTTAAGTACAAAATACCCACAACTCCGACTAATTATGCCTTATGGTATGCCTATGTCGGAGAGCAAAACCCAGCATTAAATCAAGAACTTGATACCGCAATAAAACAAAATCAAACATGCTCTCCGGTTACCAGTGAATTGTTATACCGAAAACATGTGGCCGATCCTGTCGAGCTAGATGTGCGCGAAATGCGAAAAAACCTTGATGCAATGGTTTGCGAGTTGTCACAGTCGTTACGAGATACCAACTTAGACACAGAAACGTTTCAGGCGCAAATAGACAAAGACTTTAAAAAATTAAGTGAATTAGAAACTAAAGGATTTTCACTTGAACAAGTCATCGGTGTTGTTAGAAGTATTGTAAAAGAATCAACCAGTATTCGTTCAAGCACCGTTAGCTTTACCGAGCAATTACAAAAAGCCCAGTCTGAAATTGATACCTTAAAATCGAAATTGGCTGAGTCTGAAAAAGACATGTTATTTGATGCGCTAACCAATGTGCTAAACCGACGTGCTTTTAATGATGATATTGATGCACAAATTGACTTATCGCCTGCGGGCACTTGCCTGATTTTAATTGATATTGATCACTTTAAAAACTTCAACGACACTTTTGGCCACCAGCTAGGGGACTTAGTATTAAAAACCGTTGCTAAACGCATTCAAGAAGCCTGTCGTGATGGCATAAAGCTATATCGTTTTGGAGGCGAAGAATTTGCCATTATTGTTCCTAATAGCCAATTACGTGTCGCACGGCAACTGGCTGAAGGGATCCGAAGAGCACTGGAAAAACTCAGTGTTAAAGATCGTCGCAGTGATAAAGTCATTGATTCTATTACTGCATCATTTGGTGTGGCAGAGTGGAAACCTAAACAAAATGTGGGGCAACTCATTGAAGCTACAGACAAGCTCTTGTACGAGGCAAAGCGCCTCGGACGTAACCGAGTGATGCCTATCTCCGGATAATTTTTCTAATCAACAAACCATAAAACTCAACCTAAGCCTTCAGCCGGTTGAGTTTTAATTGGTTAATGATGATAACTATGGTAATTGCACATAAGCTGCCGCATTTTCAGCACTTGGATTGGCAAGATGCGGCACATAGCCTAAAAAAGGCGCTTGCATCATCTGTTGTAAACTTTGCAAATTGTCTTCAATAAAGGCCATGTCGGCATCAACCTGATTGGCCACCCAACCTGCAATACTCAAACCATCGGCTAGTAGCGCTTCTTGCGTTAACAACGCATGATTTAAGCACCCCAGTTTCATCCCAACAACAAGAATAACGTCAATTGTCCCATTGTAATTAGCCCTTTTCGTTTCATCATAGCCCAGGCTTTTAGAAGAGGTATACTGCTGAAGCTTTGCTTGCAATAACTTAACCGTATCAGATAAATACTCGCCATTGCCTAACGGTAAACGCCAACCACCAGCACCTTCAATTAAAGCAAAATCGGCATTGACCATTGCCGGATGGAACATTGCATCAAGCACCCCTTGTGCGCTTAACGCGATATGAACCTGCGAGGCTGCAATATGAGGCGCAATTGCCGGCTGAAAACTAATAGGGTTGACGTTTTGATAAGCTAAGCCCATGTTCGATTGCGCCATTAACATCAATGCATCACTGTTGCGCAACCCACTTTCACTCATCTCACAACCTGAGGCAATAGGTTTAAAACCGCATTTTTGCCCTTGTGCTTTCGCCAATAATGCTGAGGATATTAAGGTTTTACCGCTATCAGTGTCGGTTCCAGTGACAAAATACAACATAGTGTTAGCCCCGTTTAGCGCGGATAAACGCGATTTGATACGTTAAGGGAATGCCTTTTTCTGTGCGCAGCGTGTTGGCTAATTCAACTCGTTGTTGCCATTGCTGCTTTTTTAGCAACGGCCGGTTTGAGTTATGCTGATGCTGAGCAAATGACGCCCCAACCCCTTTAATGGAATACAGCAAGCTTCGTAAATCATCAAAATACACTTGAATGCTTTCAAGTTTGATATCAATACTTTCCCATGTATCACCCTGGAGTTGAGATGACATAAATGCTTGTTTTAACGCCGAAACAGAATGAAATTGATTGACATGAAAACCGAGTGTTTTCAGTTCCGCTAAACTGCCATCTGCCACAATACTCACGTGACACTCGCCATTAGGGCGTAACACGCGCTGAAATTCGCAAAATGCTTGAGGCAATTGGGGGCACCACTGTAATGCTAAATTAGAATAAATACTGTCAACTGATGCAGTCTGTAACCCTAAAGCTTGGGCATCAGTGCACAATGGCAAATAATCTGTAAATTGTTGCGTTAACTCAGTAAGCATACCCTGAGCGATATCGACAGCAACAACCTGATTAACAGCGTTAAACGCACCAAAATCGGTGCCTGGCCCAGCCCCTACGTCTAATAAGGTGCCGTATAAATTTGCGTGTTGTAATAACTGATGAGCACTTAAACGTTGCAATACATCATGCTGTTTGTAATGGCTTGCAGCACATGAAAACTTATTGGCCAGTGGATTATCTAACGTCATGAGGTTTCTCATTGATCCAAATTGATGTCATTACAATGTCTGTAAAGCTACTGATGTGTTTGTGCCCGAATTATTCAGCAATGATGCAACCGCAGCAACCAGAGCGCGAATATCGTCAGCCTGATGCTGAGCATTGAGGGTGATCCGCAAGCGAGCTTGCCCCTTAGGCACTGTAGGTGAGCGTATTGCACCCACCAAAAAACCTTGTTGAGTTAACTGCTTAGCAATATCCATTACACGTTGATTATCACCAATCATGATGGGTTGAATCGCCGTTTTCGATTCGGTTAGCGTTAATTGATGTTGTGTTGCGACCTGCCTAAACAACGCGATATTGGCCAGCAGCTGGGTTAACAGTTGCGGATGCGAATGCTGCCAATTAATCGCTGCTAACGCCAAATGAGCATTAGCAGGAGATAACGCAGTTGAGTATATGTATTCCCGCGTTGTCGCCACTAAAAAATCAATCACGTCTTGGGAAGCTAAAATCGCCGCGCCTTGGCAACCTAATGCTTTGCCAAAGGTGACAACTTGAATATCGACCTTGTCTGCATTAACAAACCCGTTTGGTAACACACCAAAGCCGTGGGCATCATCAACAATCAACCAACATTGATGCTCGCGACATAAACGTGCCAGCTCAGTGATGGGGGCGGTATCGCCATCCATACTAAACACACTTTCAGTGACCACAGCACAGCCAGGATGGCGCTCAATAATACGCGCGGCACTGGTAAGATCATTATGTAAAAAACGGCTAATTTTGCATTGGCTGTCTTTTAAGCCATCAATTACTGACGCATGGACGAGTTTGTCTGCAATCACTGTGTCAGTCGCATTAAATAAGGTTTTCATTAGCGCGCTATTGGCGCTAAAGCCAGAACTGAATAGCATACACGCTTCATGGCCTGTTAATTCACACAAGCGCTGTTCAAGCTGTTGATGTGCAATACTGTAACCACTGACTAACGGCGATGCTCTACTGCCTACGCCGTAGGCTTGCGCCCCTTGGAAAAGGGCTTGAGCTAAGGCCGGTTCTTGAGATAACCCTAAGTAATCATTGTGGCTAAAATCAATAACCTTGCTTGGCGATACAAGCCCGTTAACCCGCCTTTGACGTAAAAGACCCGTCGTGTGTAATTGCTCAAGGGTAGTTTTTATCCGCTGAGCGAGAGGATGGTTATCCGTTACTGACGGCTCTGATGTTGCCATAACTAATTACAGTGCCGCAGCATCGTAAAACTGCTTGGTCGACTTATCTTGCTTGGCGCTCGCTTTGGCAAGTAATGCACTGTCGGACTCAATATTAGCTTGAGGTCCTTGCTCTGGATGTAAGCCCAAACGACGGAACAGGCTCATGTCATCATTTTCTTCAGGATTTGGCGTCGTCAGTAGCTTACAGCCGTAGAAAATCGAATTAGCACCTGCAAAGAAACACATAGATTGCAATTCATCGCTCATGTTTTCACGCCCCGCAGATAAACGCACCCGCGACTTAGGCATTAAAATACGCGCAACCGCAATGGTGCGCACAAATTCAAGTGGGTCGAGATCATCTAACTTTTCAAACGGTGTGCCTGCCACTTTCACTAACATGTTGATAGGCACTGAATCTGGGTGATGCTCTAAATTGGCTAACTGTTGCAGTAAACCGGCGCGGTCTGTGGCTTTTTCGCCCATACCGACAATCCCACCAGAACAGACTTTCATGCCAGAGGCACGAACGTTTGATAATGTATCTAAACGGTTTTGATAAGTGCGGGTGGTAATGACATCGCCATAGTATTCAGGCGAGGTATCTAGGTTGTGGTTGTAATAGTCTAAGCCTGCATCAGCGAGTTGCTCTGCTTGCTCAGATGACAACATCCCTAATGTCATGCAGGTCTCCATGCCTAAAGCACGCACATCTTTGACCATTTGGGTTAAATACGGCATGTCTTTATCGCGCGGGTTGCGCCAAGCGGCCCCCATGCAAAAACGCGATGCGCCAGCAGCTTTGGCACTTTTGGCCTCTGTTAATACTTTTTCAATTTCAAGTAAACGTTCTTTCTCAAGCCCGGTGTCATAACGCGCGCTTTGCGGACAATATTTACAATCTTCTGGGCATGCGCCGGTTTTAATCGATAAAAGACGACTGATCTGTACTTCGTTAGGATCAAACGTTTCACGATGAATACTGTGGGCTTTAAACAATAAATCATTCATCGGCAATGCAAACAACGCTTCGATTTCTGCTTTTTGCCAATCGTGACGAATTTCAGCTAACGACATGGATCTTTCCTTTATTTTGATTTTCTGTTGGCTAGGATACCCTGAGCCCGTAAACTGTCAACGCAGCGACTATTTCACGCTTTACAAGCGGTCAAAAAAAGAGCAACTATAATTATGGCACTTTTAAACACAAATGCCCCTATCGATTATGCATTTGATGCACAGCATATTTGGCACCCTTACACCTCTATGACCCAGGCCCTGCCTGTGTATGGTGTGGTTTCTGCCCAGGGGTGTGAACTGACGTTAGATAATGGAAAAGTGTTGGTCGATGGCACCAGTTCTTGGTGGTCATGTGTTCATGGTTACAGTCATCCGACCATTTTAACGGCCATGCAAAAGCAGTTAACCCAACTGAGCCATGTGATGTTTGGTGGTATTACCCACCAGCCAGCCATTGAGGTTTCAAAACGCTTAGTGCAAATGACCAGCGCCAATTTAACCAAAGTATTTTTAGCCGACTCAGGATCGATTGCCGTTGAGGTGGCCCTAAAAATGGCGTTGCAGTATTGGCAAGGACGCAATAAACCACAGAAACAGCGGATTATGACGGTAAAAAGTGGTTACCACGGCGATACTTTTGCCGCTATGAGCGTGTGTGACCCAGACGGCGGCATGCACACTATGTTTGGCAATAATGTCACTAAACAAGTGTTTATCCCCGCCCCCACATCAAAATTTGATGAACCGCTCAATCAGACAGATATCACTGCTTTAGAAAATGCATTTAGCCAACATCACCACAATATTGCCGCGGTGATTATTGAACCCATCATGCAAGGTGCTGGTGCCATGCGTTTTTACTCGCCAGCTTATTTAGTCAAACTGCGCCAACTTTGCGACCAATACAATGTGCTATTGATATTAGATGAAATTGCGACTGGATTTGGTCGTACTGGCACCCTCTTCGCTTATGAGCATGCCAATATTGAGGCTGATATTTTATGTGTGGGTAAGGCGCTGACTGGCGGTTACATTAGTTTAGCCGCAACCCTGTGCAGTGATGAAGTAGCCAATGGTATTAGCGACTCACCTGCAGGCGTGTTTATGCATGGCCCAACGTTTATGGGTAACCCTTTGGCCTGTGCAGCAGCAACCGCCAGCTTAGATTTATTACTCACTGGCGATTGGTTACAACAAGTCAAAGATATTGAAACGCACCTGTTACAGACCTTACCGGCTGCAATCAAGTCAAAACAAGTCAAAGATGTTCGAGTACTTGGCAGTGTCGGCATCATTGAAATGCATTCTCCAGTAAACACTTCTGCCTTACAAAAAGCCTTTGTTGAATTAGGTGTGTGGGTCAGGCCTTTTAGCCGTTATATCTACATCATGCCGCCTTACACTATTAGCGCACAACAGTTAACCCAGTTAACCTCTGCAATGTTAATGGTTGCGGACACTATCGCCTCTTCGCAAAGCGACAACACCATGATAAGCCACGGATAGTCCATAACAGCCCATTGGCCTAATCTAATACTGATTGAGCATGGGCTATAATGGCGTCTGAAACAGCTTTATAGACACCTTTAAGTAATATCCAATGGTGCCAGTAAAGCGTTTCAGTAATGATATGTTGTTTGCAGATGTGTACTAATTCACCAGATGCCAACTCTGATATAATTTGCGTCCTAGGCACTAAACAATACGCCGCACCATGTTTCGCCATAGTCACAAAAGCTTCAGATGAGCGCACGGTATGTAATGGGTATTCACCCTGGCTTAAACCAAAATGCTGCTGTATGTACCTAGTGTGCATGTTGTCCTTATGATCAAAGGCAATACCGGGTGCCTTTTTAAGACTTTGGGCACTAATTCCGTCGGAAAAATAATGGCGGCTAAAGGCTGGGGATGCCACAAGCAGATAGTCTACATTGCCTAATCGAGTAAGTTGGCAGCCCTTTATGGCTGTTGACTGCAATGAAATTGCCCCAAAGGCTTGTCCATCTTTCAATCGATTAATGGTATGTTCCTCACCATCAATCAGTAGGTTGACCTCGACTAAATGTGACTTAACCACTGGTGCTATAGCCGGTATAAGCCAAGTCGCTAAAGTATCTGCATTGCTGGCAATGTGTAAGGTTAAAGGAATTTGAGGCGAATGCGGCATAGCGCTGGGGAGTAAATCGGCCTCTAGCTGCACGACCTGGTAATAATGTTTTAATAACTGCTTGCCTAAATCGGTAGCCTGGATCGGCTGGCTTCTTATCAAAACAGGCTGGGCAAACTGTTGTTCTAACTGTTTAATCCGTTGCGATACTGCCGATTGCGATAAACACAACACATCTGCTGCACGTTCAAAGCTTTGCTCTTTAATCACACAACTCAGTGCGTGCAATAATTTATAATCGAGTTGACTCACTGCAACCTCCTGCCTTTTGGCCATGTTGACTCTAATACTAATGGGAAAAGGCCACTGCTTCATTAATTTTTCTTATGCCATAGAAAGTTTATTAATTTAACTTATAAATATATCCCTGCTACTTTAGCAATACTTAACATTACAGGTAACTGACAACCTCATGACAACTTCGGCATTATTTCAAGGGCTGGTCCTTGGTTTAGGGATGATTATTCCTATCGGCGCACAAAACTCATACCTTTTAAGCCAGGGCATAAAACGCAATCATCATTTTTTAGCGGCCACTATTTGTATGCTATGTGATGTTTTATTGATAGGTATTGGCATTTTTGGTGGCGGGAAATTAATTGCCAGCAGTGAATGGCTAATGTTATTTATCGGTTGGGGCGGCGTCTCTTTTTTAGTCGTGTACGCTCTGATGTCATTTAAAAGTGTATACGCAAATCAATATACTGTTACCACACATGTTGCTACTGCCAATAGCCGTAAAAAAATTATCGGTACCACCTTTGCCGTTACCTTATTAAACCCCCACGTTTACCTCGATACCGTGATGATTTTAGGCAGTGTCGGCGGCACATTTGCCGGTAACGAAAAACTGGCCTTTGCCATAGGCACAGTCTTAGCATCAGTGTTATGGTTTTACAGCCTTGCTTTTGGTGCCGCCAAATTGTCCCCCTTGTTAGGAAAGCCTCAAATACAACGAGTAGTCGATGCTTTAGTCGGCGCGATTATGCTATTAGTCGCTTACGCTCTTTTAATGACGTTGATGTAAAATCTTCATTCCCTTGTTATATTTGGGGCGGTTAATATTTAATGGTTTCAGTGATTTTATACAGATACACCTGAGTAAACGGACAACCTTATAACAACATAGAAACATAACCTGGTTGCAAACTTACTCTTTCAAGCCACTGTAAAATAAAAGGATAATTTTTTAAATCAAAACCACCTTCATGCGCCACATGGGTATAAGCATAAAGCGCAATATCGGCTAAGGTAAATTGATCGCCACACAAAAACGGCTGCTGTGACAGTGTAGACTCCATAACACTCAGTGCTTTATAGCCTTTAGCATGTAAAGAATGATACTCGGCTAAACGTTCATCTGGTAAACCTAAATACAGTTGAATATAACGGGCCACGGCAATATAAGGCTCATGACTGTATTGTTCAAAAAACAGCCATTGATACATTTTTGCTATACAAAAGTCATCGTCAGGAATAAGCACAGAATTAGCCGCAAGATAGCCCATAATGGCATTTGATTCAGATAACATGCGGCCATCATCAAGTTCTATTAGCGGTATTTTTCCTGTCGGGTTTTTAGCTAAATAAGCCGCGGTCTGTGTATCACCATCGATGATGCTCATTTCTATCCATTGATGCTCAATCTTCAGGAGATTAAGCACCAATTGCACTTTGTAGCAGTTGCCCGACACGCTGTCACCATAAGCTTTTATCATGTTATTTCAGCTCCTATTTCGACAATTATTTTTTAACTAAACTTGAGATTAATGCCCGTAATGCAGCAGGTTTAACCATTTTTGCCATATAGTGATACCCACGTCGTTCAATATCATCAACAAGGTCTTTATTGGTATTAGCGGTAATTAAAATACCGGGGACATGCGCACCATAACGTGAACGAATATCATCCATGGCATCAACGCCATTTTGATCGTCATCTAAATGGTAGTCGGCCAAAATAATGTCTGGAGCGACACCTTTAAGGCCTAACTTGATTCGCGCATCCGCAATATCAGTTGCACAAATCACCTCGCATTGCCAGCGGCTTAAAAGGGAATCCAGCCCCGCTAAAATCGCCTCTTCGTTGTCAATACATAGTACTTTAACGCCTGCTAAAGGCTGCATTAATGACGGGATAGGTTTTGTCACGACTTGACTCACCGTTTGCCCTAACGGCACAACAATAGAAAACATGGAACCTTCACCAAGTGATGAGCGGACTTGAATAGGATGGTCGAGCACTTTGCTGATCCTATCAGCAATGGCTAAGCCAAGCCCCAAACCACTCACATTACGACTACTTGGATGATTTAAGCGTTTAAATTCTTTAAATATTTCTTGGGTTTCGTGTTCATCAATACCGCACCCAGTATCAAGTACTTGAATTTCGATAAAATCACCACGATGGCGACATCCCAATAACACCCTGCCCCCACGGGCATAACGATAAGCATTGGTTAAAAAGTTTTGTAAAATACGCCTCAATAAAGAGGGATCAGAGTTTACTGTGGCTGAGCATGGCACCATCGAAAATGAAATTTGGTTATCTGCAGCCATTGCATCAAACTCAACAGACAGTCCGTTAATAATTTCTGAGATCGCAAAATCACGCCGATTAACATCAACCAAGCCAGAATCAAGCTTTGAAATATCAAGTAAGTCAGTGAGTAGTTCACCTGCTGTTTTTAAAGAACTATTTACGTGGGTTAACGTCGTCTGTGCCTCAAGATCCAAGTTAGGATATTGTGATAAAGAGGCGGTAAACAACCTCGCGGCATTAAGGGGTTGCATTAAATCGTGCCCTACCGCCGCTAAAAAACGGGTTTTAGATGCATTAGCAAGCTCTTCTTGCGCTTTGGCTTCAAGTAATTCGCTGTTGAGCATCGCCAATTCGTAAGTACGTTCTTGAACTCGGCTCTCCAGGGTTTCATTTGCCTCAAGCAAAGCTTTTTCTTGTAATCGGTATTGGGTAATGTCAGTAAATGTCATCACAAAACCGCCATCGGGCATAGGATTACCCTGAATTTTAATCACTTTTCCGTCACGGCGTTCTCGCTCAGAAGTATGGGGAGTACCGTTACGCATGTGTTGCACTCTCACCGCAACTTGCTCTTCTATATCACCTTTACCACAAAATCCACGTGACGCATTGAAGCGGATCACATCAGCAATTGGCATGCCTTGCTGTAAAAATCCGTCTGGATATTGGTATAAATCAGCATATCGATAATTCCATGCAACTAAATTCAGGTCTTTATCGACCACGCTCATTCCTTCATAGGCATGTTCAATTGCGCCGCGCAACATGTCCTGACTTAGCATGATTTTAGATGATGCTTCATCAACCAAACTAAACACTTCATCTAATGCTAAATCGCGTCCTTGCAGAACAGAGTCCATTACAAGAGACGCACTCGAAGCCCCTAACACACCAGATAGCATGTGCTCGGTATGTGCAATCAACTCTTCTGGCGCAGCTTTATACCAGCTGTCCGTTTTTACCGCATCAGGTGAAAAACGGCTAAAACTTTCATAGGCACGGGTGGGACTGACAAATCGACTCGCCAAAATCAACAAATCTTGTTGAGATATTGGGCCTTGGCGCTTATTTGCATCTTGCTTTAACGACCATGGCTTAACAAAATGACTGGCTTGAATACGTTCAGCTACGCCGGCTCGAAACCAAATAGATCCCAATATGTAACAAATAACATTTGCCACCAGCGCAACCAAAGTATCACTGACATCTGGGGTAATCGAATTGAGTAAATTGAGCTCACCATCAAGCAAATGTGAGCTAATTGCACTCTGTAATAAAATAAAACACCACAACCCAAAACCAACGGCAAGCCCGAAATAAACCCCTGCTCTATTGCCATGTTTCCAGTACAGCCCCCCAACCAACGCAGGGGCAAGTTGAGAAAACGCGCCAAATGACAACATGCCCAGATGCGACAACGAATCACTGTCAACTAAAGTAAGATAACTTAAGTATCCCAAACCCAAAATCAGCACAATGGCAAGACGACGCACATTGAGTAACAACTGTGAAAACTGACTAAAATTCTTTTCTCTAATTTGCCCTGTGCGTAACAAAAATGGCACTAACCACTCATTACTGACCATAACACTGATAGTCACTACGGCCACAATGACCATCCCCGTCGCGGCTGAGAGCGTTCCCAGCAGGGCTATGACGGCTAAAAAAGGATGTTCAAGGGCGAGAGGCAAATTAATAACATAAGTGTCTGCCGCAACCGCATCTCCCAATAAAACCTTACCAGCCAAGGCCAATGGTGCGACAAATAGCCCAAACAAAACCAAATAAATAGGAAAAATCCAGCGGGACTTTTGTAAAATATGTTCTCCGCCGCATTCAACCACCATCACGTGAAACTGGCGTGGCATGCATAAAAATGCTGCCATACCAACAAATAACTCAGGCAAAAATGATTCAAGACGCAAGTGGCTGCTCTCAATCAATCCTTTTGCCGATGCTTGTCGCCAAATATCGCCAAAGCCATCAAAAAAACCAAAACTTATCACCCCTCCAACAATAATAAAGGCTGCCAATTTCACTAAAGACTCAAATGCAATCGCAACCATCATCCCCGGGTTATGCTCTGTAGCATCTAATTTTCGAGTACCGAATAAAATGGCAAAAACGGCCAACAACAAGGTGATCAACAACGGCACCACAACAGGGCTGAGAGGATTGTCGTCAGGTTGAAACAAATTAAGACTGAATACCATTGCTTTAAGTTGCAACGCGATATACGGCATAATGCCAAACAGTGCGATGAGCGTGACAATTGCGGCGAGTAATTGTGATTTACCATAACGGGCGGCAATAAAATCGGCCACTGAGGTGATATTTTGCGCTTTAGACACCACCACCATTTTACGTAGCATGCCAAAACCAAGGGTAAATATTAAAATAGGGCCGATAAAAATGGGTAAAAATGACCATAAATCTTGGGCTGACTGGCCAACGGTACCTAAAAAACTCCACGATGAACAATATACAGCAAGGCTAAGGCCGTAAATCCACACCTGAATTTTTTGGCTTATTTTACTAAACCAGCGCTCTGCGCCCCATGCTAGAATAAACAGCAACGACACATAACACACCGCAATTACGGCAACGATAAGAGTTAAATTCATCAGACATCCGCTATCATTTTATTATTATCTGGGCGATAAAAGTAAGGCGATTAACAAGCCATTTTATTTCAATCAACATCTCGTGCAATTAGCATAAAACAAGCCAAACAAGGTAAAACGGCGTTATTTGCTCATAATTCGCCCCTAAACCTTAGCACTGTAACACGTGCAACAGACTAAATATAAAGGACATTTTAAAACTAGACCAAGGTCTAATAGTGTTAGTAGTCAGTTGCAGATGATACTTTACCCACGCCATTTTTAGAAAGGGAAGCCCCTATGAGCTCGCAGTCTCTTTACAAAGTTCCTAGTGACATTGCAGATAACGCACTGGTTAATAATGATCAATATAAGAAAATGTACCAGGAGTCCATCGTTAATCCAGAAGGTTTTTGGAGAGAACACGGCAAACGTATCGATTGGATTAAACCTTATACTAAGATCAAAAAGACCTCATTTGATGATCACAATTTATCGATTAACTGGTTTTATGACGGCACGCTGAATGCGTCAGCCAATTGTCTAGACCGCCATCTTGAAGTACACGCAGACAAAATAGCGATTATTTGGGAAGGCGATAACGCCAATGAGCAGCGTAAAATCACGTATGCTCAATTGCATGCCGACGTCTGTAAATTTGCCAATGCCCTTCGCAGTCAAGGTGTTGGTAAAGGTGATGTCGTCACTATCTACATGCCTATGGTGCCAGAAGCAGCTGTTGCAATGTTAGCCTGTGCTCGTATCGGTGCCATTCATTCTGTCGTGTTTGGCGGATTCTCTCCTGATTCTATTGCCTCACGTGTCATTGATGGTAAATCAAGAGTGTTAATTACAGCAGACGAAGGTGTACGCGGCGGGCGTAAAATTCCACTAAAACGCAGCATTGATGAAGCACTTTCACACCCTGATGTCGATTGTGTCGAAAAAGTCATTGTATTAAAACGTACCGGTGGCGACATTGACTGGGTTGAAGGTCGCGATGTGTGGTGGCATTCATTAATGGAAGTAGCATCAGAGTATTGCACCCCCGTTGAAATGAACGCAGAAGATCCACTATTTTTACTGTATACCTCAGGCTCAACAGGTAATCCCAAAGGTGTATTACACACCACTGGCGGTTACATGGTTTATGCCTCAATGACACACGAATATGTATTTGATTACAAGGCAGATGAAGTCTACTGGTGTACTGCCGATGTAGGATGGATTACCGGCCACTCTTATATGGTCTATGGCCCGCTTGCCAACGCTGCGACCGTGCTAATTCATGAAGGCGTACCCAACCACCCAACTCCTGCGCGCCTTGGTGAAATGATTGACCGCCATAAAGTGAATATTTTATACACTGCACCGACGTTAATCCGTGCATTAATGGCTGAAGGTAAAGAACAATTTAGCAATTATAAAGGTGACTCATTACGCATAATGGGTTCAGTTGGCGAACCCATTAACCCAGAAGCTTGGCGTTGGTACCATGAGGTGATCGGTCATGAAAATTGCCCTATCGTCGACACATGGTGGCAAACCGAAACCGGCGGTATTTTAATTAGTCCGCTGCCTGGCGCAACAGACACGAAACCTGGCTCAGCTACTCGACCATTTTTTGGCGTTCAACCAGCGCTAGTGGACAATATGGGCAATATTGTTGAAGGCGCAACAGAAGGTAACCTAGTGATTCTTGACTCATGGCCAGGCCAAATGCGCACAGTATACGGAGACCATGACAGATTCGCCCTAACCTACTTTAAAACGTTCCGCGGAATGTACTTTACAGGTGATGGCGCACGTCGTGACGAAGACGGTTATTACTGGATTACTGGTCGTGTTGATGACGTCATTAACGTGTCGGGCCACCGCCTAGGTACTGCAGAAGTCGAAAGCGCGTTAGTTGCCCATGAGCTAGTTGCTGAGGCCGCTGTTGTAGGCTACCCACATGATATTAAAGGCCAAGGTATCTATGCTTACGTGACCTTGACTCGTGGTATAGAGCCAACTGAAGAACTTCGTCAAGAGTTACGCCAATGGGTACGAAAAGAAATTGGCGCATTGGCGACTCCAGATTTAATTCAATGGGCAAGTGGTCTACCTAAAACACGCTCTGGAAAAATCATGCGTCGTTTCTTACGTAAAATAGCCGCAAACGAAGTGACTAATTTAGGGGACTCTTCAACACTGGCAGATCCAGCCGTTATTGACAGCCTTATTGAAACGCGTTTAAACAAAACCGAATAACCATTCCACCCTGAGAAATCTTGACCAATTTCTCTCTTGGCCCCTCAATGAGGGGCCTTTTTTATCTCGCGACAGCCTAATTTAACCTCAGCTCTGGATAACAAACGCCTTTCAAGCAGTCCTTTGCCTTCCTCACTGCGTTGAATTAACTTGCAATAGGCTAGCTATTGACGCGTTAATTCGCCTTGTTAGCAAAACAAATCACAAGCTTGACAGTGGATTTTAGTCAATCTATTGATTTATATCGTTATCAATACATCTATTATCCAGAGTTGAGGTTAATTTAAGATCTGACTTATGCTAACGGCATGTTGTTACAAACCGGCCTCGAGTCAGCTACATAACTCACGATATTGAAATGTTGTTATTGCTATAAAAGTCGATAACGCCGTAAAAACGCTAAATATAGCGTGACCCATGATTAACTCGGACAAATAGCCCTCAAAGATAATCATTCTCCATCACTTTTCTGCGTTATCTGTCTCTAATTCACCATAACGAGTATCAACATTGACTCGATATACATGATCATTAGACGTTAACTTGTAATGGCTTGAACGACCTACAGTTAATTTCAACGTTTTATCACCGATAAGTTGTGGGGCGCCATTGGATTGATCGTGCAAACTCACAAGTAAATTCACTCTCTTACCTTGCAGCTGTTTAGAAACGATAGTGACACCATAATCACCTTCAACATCCACCGATACGGTTTCGTTTAATCCCATTAAAATTTTTGACATTGAGGCTGTCACATCCAGTGAATGCTTTGCACTTTCTTCAATTGATATTTCAACAACTAGCCCCTGCTCTGCCATAACAACATGACTCATTATCAACAATGTGAATGCTAATACATAGCGCATAAAGCCCCCTTGAGAAGTTATTGTTATTATAATAATTACGCTTGAACACTAATCATAAATCTACACTAACCCTAGAAAAATAAAAGTGATTTACTCGTCAAAGCAAACGGCATTTTCAACCGTCACGTGGTTAAAGATTGCCAAGTCGGCTTTATCCTCTTAAGCTCTTTGTTTCTCAATTAACAACTCAATTTAAGCTTAATACTCATTTTGAAAGACCAAGCCCAAACAACAACGACAATCCAGTTGCGAGAATATCAACAGCAAGCTGTAGATGCCGCTGTCACGCACTTTAAGCAAAGTAGCTTATCTGCGGTATTAGTTTTACCAACAGGCGCAGGAAAGAGCATTGTCATCGCTGAACTAGCAAGGATCGCAAATGGTAATGTATTAGTGCTCACTCATGTAAAAGAGTTAGTTGCACAAAATGCTGAAAAAGTAGGCTTATTGACACAAGATGCCAATATTTATTCCGCAGGTCTTAAACAAAAAAAAGCCAATGGCAAAACGGTTGTTGCCAGTGTCCAGTCGGCGTCCCGAGCACTGGAACAATTTAACCAAGCATTCTCTCTAGTCATTATTGATGAATGCCACCGAGTCAGCACAGATACAAGCAGTCAGTATCAACAGATCCTCACTCATTTACGAACAACAAACCCACAAATAAAACTATTGGGGCTAACAGCAACACCTTATCGATTGGGGCTAGGATGGATATACCGACACCATTATCACGGTAAAGTCGGTAACACAGATAAACCAGTATTTGAAAAATGCATTTTTGAGTTACCAATGCGGCCATTGATAAAAAAAGGGTATTTAACACAACCAATCGTCTTTGATGGTCTCAGCGCTCAATACGATTTTAGTCGCTTAACAGCACCAGAAACCCATGAATATCCGCCAACAGAAATTGACAACTTACTGAACTACCAGGGACGAGCCACCACCGCCATTATTAAGCAAGTAAAACAGTTAGCCCAACAACGCCAAGGAGTACTTATTTTTGCAGCAACCGTGCGTCATGCTGATGAAATCATGGCACTAATGGATGACGATGCAGCACTCATCACCGCAAATACCCCCCATGCAGAGCGTGATGACATTATTGAACGATTTAAACACAAGCAACTTAAATTTATAGTCAATGTTGCAGTACTCACAACGGGGTTTGATGCCCCACATATTGACCTGATAGCGATTCTTAGGCCCACCGCATCAATAAGTTTATTCCAACAAATGGTGGGGCGTGGCTTGCGATTAGCTAATAACAAAGCTGATTGCCTCATTATCGATTATGCTGCCAATGGTTATGATTTATTTTACCCCGAAGTAGGCCAAGCTAAGCCCAATAGCAAATCAGTCCCGGTACAAGTGCATTGCCCGGTTTGTCACTTTGCCAATACATTTTGGGGGCTCGTTGATGCAGATGGCGACATCATCGAACACTTTGGAAGACGCTGCCAAGGACTGATTGATGACGCAGTACAATGTGACTTTCGCTTTCGTTCAAAATCTTGCCCTGACTGCGGCGCTGACAATGACATAGCTGCGCGTATTTGCCAAACTTGTCAGTCAACATTGATTGACCCTGACAAACGCCTCAAACAAGTATTAAACGCCCAACATCATCATTTATTTAAATGCCAAGAGATGTTGTTACTTTGCCAAGATGAAAAGCTAGTTATTCAATACATTGACATTGAAGGTAACGACTTCAAGCAAGTATTTCAATTTTCCACGCCAGCGCAACGCCGCGCATTTTATGCTGTGTTTGTGTTAAATCACACTCGCACCCCAGGCTTAGTACATCCACAATATAATCATGCCAACGATGTATTAGCCGATAAAGCCCGTTTTAGAAAACCAGACCTATTATTGCTAAAAAAAAATAAACAGCGCTGGGATTTAATTGAGTCCTTTTTTGACTATCAAGGCAAATATAAAATCGACATGAGTTAAACAAAATTAATTGCTACGGATTATGAATTAAAAAGCTCATGTGGTATAAAATGCTCATATCACTAAACAGGAGTTACCATGTTTGTAGTTATTTTTGGCCGTCCAGGCTGCCCATATTGTGTTCGTGCTGTTGAACTGTCTGAAAAACTTGCAGCTCAAAGAGAAGACTTTAAGTTTAAATACGTTGATATTCATGCGGAAGGAATTACTAAAGCTGACCTGTCAAAAAGTGTAGGTAAAACAGTAGAAACTGTGCCGCAAATCTTTATTGACGAGAAGCCAATTGGTGGTTGCACTGATTTTGAAGCTTATGTTCGTCAGAACAACTTACTAAACTAGAACCCATACGATAAGCAAAAGGCAACTAGGTTGCCTTTTGCTTTATTACAGTATCTACAAAACGTATTTAGCTGAGAAAATGATTCGATTTAAGTCACCTTCAAAGCCATTTTCAAGCTCATTAAGTGCATGCATAAATTCCACACCAAAAGTGACGGGTTTAGAGGGAGAGTACAACAAATTAACGTAAGCTGAATAGGCTGACTTGTTCACCGCTTCACCGGTCAACGCAACATCGTTGTCAGCTGAAAAACCAGAGAAAGTCACACTTGACCGCCATTGATCATTCCACCAATGACGATAAGAGACAAATCCCCCAAATGACTTAATCGCCTGAATATCACCGTCGGCATCAATCACACCTGCATTGACATAATTTAACGCCATATATCGGCCTAGCCCTTCACCGTATGTTGCAGTAAATCTAAAATCATCTTTTCCGACGGGTATCACACCGGCAAAACTGACACCATATCCCATCTCAGACGAATCATAAGTAGTTCCACCTATGACTTGCTCAACATTGAGCTGCCTAAGGATGGCTGCTGCTGAAAATGATGAGCCATTAGACGTGCTGAAATTATAACGTCCAATAACATCAGGGACGACGCCACTACCACTGGTAATACGAGCCCCGCCGCCAAACGGAGTGACTGTCGTTTCTGGATTTTCAACTGCAAACTGCCAATTTCCACTGCTATAACGGATCAGCGATTGCCTCACAAAAGGCGTTCCATCTGCTGCACCGACAAAATCTAAATTTTCGGGTAATGCACCAGGGTTTTGAAACGTTGTCCAAGTTTGGCCAACTGTCCACTCATCATAGCTCACAAATGCATGTCGTATTCTAGGCGAATAACTGTTCGACACACGTTCATTACCGTCGGTATGGGTCATAAAATCTAACTCAATAAAACCAGTTAATTTATGACCATCTACATCAGTAACCGTTTTAAAGTTAAAACGAGACTCTCTCGCATGAAAATCGACTACCTGTTCGCCATTTCCTTCTGTGCCATAAATCGTACCAGGTACATAAAATTGACGTGAAAGTGCTCCCGACTCTGGCGCCCCATTGCCATAATCACTGAACATCACATCAGCTTTAATATACCCACCAAATGTCATATCGGTTTCAGCTTGAGCTCCCCCACTCATAACCAATAACGCGCTTGCAATATACAAACTTAATTTTGCTTGTTTCATTATTTTCTCCCTTGTTGATTTTATTCTAATCCTATGCAATATCGTTGAATTAACAATCAAGTAACATTAGCAATAAGTCTATGAGACAAAAGTAGACAAGCAAAAGTGAATGCCTGCCATTAAGGAGAAAATACCAGTGGAGGCAAACTGCCTAGGTCAGTGAAGATACACGTTGCAAAACGATGAAGAGACTAAAATAAAAATCTTAGATCAATGGATAAAAAGCCAAATGCAGTTGTTGATTTAAATCCAAATAACAGTAAACCAAAACCACTGAGCTAACGACCCATTTGGATTTTTAGGTATAAATTAAACGTTGAATAATACAAATTATATGTATTTTAAAATATTAGCTGACGCAGAACAGGTCTGATTTTATTTTAAACTATTAAGTAGGTATTTCATGAATATTGAAGAAGGGATATCAAGAAGTGGTGGGTCGTGAAGGATTCGAACCTTCGACCAATTGGTTAAAAGCCAACTGCTCTACCGACTGAGCTAACGACCCATTCTGGTTTTATAAGCTTTATCGCTTACTGGATCAAAAGCCAACTGTCTATGTTTCAAGACCGACTGAGCTAACGACCCATTTTAGTTTTATAAGCTTTATCGCTTACTGGATCAAAAGCCAACTGTCTATGTTTCAAGACCGACTGAGCTAACGACCCATTTTAGTTTTATAAGCTTTATCGCTTACTGGAGCAAAAGCCAACTGTCTATGTTTCAAGACCGACTGAGCTAACGACCCATTCTGGTTTTATAAGCTTTATCGCTTACTGGAGAAAAAGCAAACTGTCTATGTTTCAAGACCCGCTGAGCTAATGACCCATCTGATACAACCTTTAAATTCTTTAACCACGATTTAAAAAAGTGGTGGGTCGTGAAGGATTCGAACCTTCGACCAATTGGTTAAAAGCCAACTGCTCTACCGACTGAGCTAACGACCCATTCTGGTTTTATAAGCTTCATCACTTACTGGAACAAAAGCCAACTGTCTATGTTTCAAGACCCGCTGAGCTAACGACCCATCTGGTTTTATAAGCTTTATCGCTTACTGGAGCAAAAGCCAACTGTCTACGTTTCAAGACCGACTGAACTAACGACCCATTCTGGTTTTATAAGCTTTATCGCTTACTGGAGCAAAAGCCAACTGTCTATGTTTCAAGACCCGCTGATCTAACGACCCATCTAGTATTACGTTTAAATTCTTTAACCACGATTCAAAAAAGTGGTGGGTCGTGAAGGATTCGAACCTTCGACCAATTGGTTAAAAGCCAACTGCTCTACCGACTG
>NZ_JAKILA010000011.1 GCF_023283885.1 Shewanella basaltis | reverse complement strand
GCAACTCTTTATTTGTAAAGCATCGTTCAACAAAGAGTAAAACGTTTTTAGCCGAACCCTGTGGGCAGCGTTTGTTGGTCATTTTTACTGCGTTATCGACTTTTTATGTAGCATAACTACACCTCAAAGTCTCTGCCGCGCACTTGTATATGAGTAATGGCCAACAATTCGCTGCAAAAACAACCTTGAAAGGTCAACAAGCCCTAGGTAAGAGATTGATTTGCAATAAGATTATCTCGCAGGTACGCCATTATTTTGCGCTTGTTTCTTTACACCTTGCCAGCCATCGGCAATGTGGTTTAATTGTTGGCTACGTTGTGGAAATTGGTTGGCAAGCTCACGCATTAATTTGGTTTGAATTTCACAAATTTCGGTCCAGCGAGCAGCGTTAGAGATGGGCATAATTTTATCCTTAAATTGAGTATAACGTCCGTATCAACCAGCTTTGACTTTCAATAAACATAGCACAGCGTGGTTATTAAGTAAGCTGTTTTTGCTAATAGTCGATCTGGCTCAACTATTTCAACAAAATAGCATTGCATACCAAAATGAGCAGAGTATCTTGGTCTTGAAAGTATAACAATAATACAAATGCTACAAAGGAGCTTAGCATGGTAGATACCATCATTAAAATTCTGGTGATTGTTGGCTTGATTTTTTTAGCCTATAAACTCATTTTTAGCGGCAGTCGTGGGCTAACCATTTTTGAAATGCATTTTAAAGATGGCAAATTGATTAGCCACAAAGGTAAGATCCCTGAGCGTTTTCAACGAGAATGCCGTGCTATAGCCAAGTCAAATAAACTGACTTGTACCGTACGTGCTGAAAAGTCGGGCGATGTGCGCTTGCATGTTTCTGCCAATGTTGGTGACAATTTAACTCAACAAATTCGTAATCAATTCCCGTTTGAATACTATGATAAAAAACAACATGACACGTCCAAATTGAAAGGGTAATGCCATAAAAAATGGACTCAATTGAGTCCATTTTTTATTCACCAAAGTCATTAAGACTGCTTTGATATCACCAAAGTGACCTGCGCTACAGTAAGGCCAAACTTAATAATATCGCTTTTATTAATAATGGTGTTTTGGTCAACTAAAAACATCCAGTCGTCAAAATGGACTTGGTATTCGCTACCATCGACCGGCAAAATCATATCGTAACGCCAACGCAGCGCACTGCCCTGAGCTTCACCATGTGCAATGCCTAAAATATCATTGGCCGTGCCTTGGTACTTGCCGTTGCCTTTATCGGTAATGGTCCACACTCTGGTTTGTTTTTCGCCATCGTCGTATACAAACCACTCGTTAATAACACCTTGCTTACCTTGAGGCGTATCATTCCAGTGGGCTTGCATTGTCACGGTAAACTTGCGGGTCACCTTACCTGAAAAATCCTGTACCACACCAGCTGCAGTTAATTTGCCATTAAAAAACTCGGCTAAGTCAAGTTTAGGATTGGTGCCAGCATAATCATCAATCGATGCCGACGAGCAAGACATTACCGCAAAACAGCATAAAACAAACACAGCCCCATGACGCAAAGTGTTGTGCCAAATGTGGATGAGGAAAAACGCTGTCGTTCTAGGAAACATAATCTCACCTTAGGCAATTAATTCATGCCAATAAGTTGTTGGCGTAATTTAGGTCGGCTGGTATTTTCAGATAACCAAATCGCCAAAAAGTCGGCAGGAAAAGCCAGATCCGTTACCGTAAAATAAGGCTTATCATTAAATAAAAACTCAGCCTGGCTGGCTGAACTGACCATAAAAGTCAGCCTGTCACCTTGCTTTACATCGGGCCAGGCTTGCACTAACTGCTCGCGGTACTGGTTTATCTTTTGCTCTGGTAACCCTAGGTGTTGCCACTGATCGACAGTGGCATCGATAAGATCTTCAGCATCAATATCGCGGTGGTATTCTATTGCTAGCTTTAGTGGTAGCTGGTTTGGTTGATATTGACCATCAGCGGAATACAAGGTGGCACTGTAAATATCTAACCACATCATGCTCATGCTCGCAGACCCCACTTGAACCAACGCGTGAGGCGCTGATGCCGGTTGAGGTGTATCGGTCGTTTCGCTCGCTAATGTATCGCTTATACTCAAGATAAAAATGAGCATAACCAAAACCGCACCGACGACACCAAAAAGTAAATCAACTAGCCATTGATAGCCATGACGGCCCACATTAAGCATCTCATTTACTGATTTCATTGCCGGGTCCCCTGCACAAAAAAGGTGGCATAATCACCACGACTAACAAACAGTAATACGGGAAACAGTACACTCCAGATCACAGCTAACACGCCCACTGTCACCCAGAGTCCATACGGTAAATCAACAGCGCCAAATTCAGCACCAGCAATATAGCTCAAGGTTCCAAATATACCGCCAAACAGTGCCTGTCCAATAATATGAATTCGCTGAAAAAACACTAAACTGTATTTCAAACTCAATGAAAAAATCAGCCACAACAGGGCCAACCAGTAAGGTGTTTGCGCAAACACGAACAGGCCACTCCAGGTGAGTAATGTATCGACTGTCATGCCGAGCAAGGCACACAAACACATTATATTTGCATCTTGCGAGGGAGATTGTGATAAAAGAAAATGGCCTATAATTAATAAAATAGACAATAAAAGTAGCTGGTTACCAGCAAGCACACCCGCCCACCATACCAACTGAAAAGACAAGGCATTTAAAATAATAAATAGCTTTGGATTAGGCATAACCACCTCGTCATGCAAGCTTGCTCACACACTGCGAGCAAGCCATAAGTAGACTACTTCAAACGGTATTGAGGTCTAACTGCAACCAAGTGGACTGTGCTTGTGGTGCGCTCTAAAAAACCACCCTCACAGTAGCTTAAGTAAAACTTCCACATTCTGATAAAGTCATCTCCATAATTTAAGGCTTTGATTTTGTCGTAAGCGGCATCAAAATTTTCATGCCAGTGTTTTAAAGTGCGAGCATAGTCTTTACCCATGTCACTCACAGACCAGGTAACCATATCGGTTTTTTTCGCGATATGTTTCGTCATTTCACTGATCGACGGCAGACAACCACCCGGAAAAATATAACGTTGAATAAAATCAACACCTTTGCGGTAACTGTCGTACCGTTGGTCAGCAATGGTAATTGCTTGAATTAGCATAAGGCCATTTGGCTTGAGTAAATGCTGTAATTTTTCAAAAAATCCGCCTAAATACTCATGGCCAACAGCCTCAATCATTTCAATTGACACTACACGATCGTACTCGCCAGTGAGCAAACGGTAATCTTGTTTAAGCAAGGTGATCTTGTCTTCTAACCCCTCTTGCTTCACGCGTGCGACGGCATAATCGTATTGTGCATCTGAAATTGTAGTCGTGGTGACATTAACGCCAAAATGCTTAGCAGCATATATGGCTAACGCGCCCCAGCCTGTGCCAACTTCAAGTAGCGTCTGCCCTGGGGTTAGGTCTAGACGCTCGCAAATAGTATGAAGCTTATGAATTTGAGCTTGGTTTAAACTGCTGTCATCGCTAGGATACAATGCACTTGAATACATCATTTCTGGGTCTAAAAACTGCTTATACATATCATTACCCAGATCATAATGGGCTAAAATATTACGTTTAGACCCCGCTTGAGAATTACGATTCAACACATGCTTAATACGGCTAACACCATTACTTAACCACGAAAAATAACGCTCAATGTTGTCGAGTAACGCTAAGTTACGCGCAAAAACTTGAACAACTTTGGTTAAATCAGGGCTACACCAGTGGCCTTGTATGTAGGCTTCACCTGCACCAATTGAACCACCAAACACTACCTGACGATAAAAATTGGGATGCCTGACTTGCATCACAGCATGAACATCGCTCTTAGTGTCACCAAAAGAGGCGCTTTGGGTGCCATCAACAATGGTTAAATGACCTTCTGCAAGATGTGAAAGGGCACGTAACAGAATTTTTCTTGCAATACTGTCTGATAAACCAGCTTGAGCCATGCTACTTTCTGTGGCTGTATTTTCCATATTTTGTCTCCAGTTCATCGCGGCTGTCGGCTATATACCTTATTGACAGTTAATACGCTCAGTCAGTCCATTTGGTTTACAATTGCTTTAAATCGCCTTTGTTGGCTGTTTACTCACAAAAGGAATACGTTTAATAAATAATTTAAGCGCTTGCCAATAAATACCCAACATTATCTTTGTGGTCATTAACGGAAAACTCAACATAAAGCGACGCATATTGCTAGCACTAATGGCTTGGCGCTTAAGTACCACTCCTGCATCAAATAATTTGTCGTTATTGGCATTACGATTTTCAATACTGACCTTTAAATACTTGGCGGGTGCAGTAATCCGCCATAAATAATGCATGTCTAAATTCATAAACGGCGACACATGAAACACTTTGTCGGTATGGGTAGTATTGGCCATATCAACAAGATAACAATGGCGCTCGTTCCAGGGGGTGTTGCTCACTTCTGCCAGCATATAAAGCATTGCGTCTTGTTGATAACAAAAGTAAAAATTGACTGGGCTAAAGTAAAAACCACAATGGCGAATTTGCCCAGAAAAAACAATTCTGTCACATTGTTCACTAACACCTAAATGCGCAATCGTTGCCAATACACGTTGCTTTAATGCAGCAGCATCATCGCCATAACACGCTTGAGATAGCATTAATGCCTCACCAAACTGCTGGTCCAATGCATTTAAATAGTCACTGGGCTTAAATTTAAGTGGCGTTACCCTGTCTGTAGAAAACAATTTGCTGGTTGCACATATTGCATCAACTTCATCCAAATCTATCGCCATCATCGCCAATTTATAGCCAAAACTGTGCACTTTAGGCACGTGACGACGATGACTGACGGTGCCAGTATAAATGCCGCTGTTTAACTGCTCAGTTTGCGATGTTGTTAAGATCATAAAGTGATGCCAAATAAATTACACACATCTACAGCGCTTCGAACCCCATCTTCATGGAAACCATTGTGCCAATACGCTCCAGCAAAATAGGTGTGACGCTTACCGTTAATCAGTGCTTTTTGAGCTTGAGACTTCATGCTGGCGTCATTAAACACAGGGTGTGCATACTTAAACTTACGCAATATCTTCGATTCGTCAATTAACTCTGTTTGATTTAAGGTCACACAAAATGTGGGGGCGTCTTTAGGTAAGCGTTGCAAAATGTTCATATTGTAGGTCACGCTCGCAGGGCGCTGAGCAATATCTAGCTCATTCTCACCGTCTAGACGATAATTCCAACTCGCCCAAGCGGCTTTACGTTTTGGCAACAAACTGATGTCGGTATGTAACACCACCTCATTATTTTGATAGGCCATTGCGCCTAAAATATCACGCTCGTTTTTACTTGCATCGGTAAGCATCGCAAGAGCTTGATCGCTATGACAAGTTAACACCACATCGTCAAATTGTTGCCATTCACCTTGCGACACTTGGAGCAAAACACCTTCGTCATTACGTTTAATGCCTGTCACTGGTGAGTTTAGGTAAATACGCTCTTTGAACGGTGCAGTTAATCCCGGAATGTAACTGCGAGAACCACCCTCTAGCACATACCATTGTGGGCGATCATTAATGTTAAGCAGGCCATGGTGTTGAAAAAAGCGAATAAAGAAACGCAACGAAAAACCGCGCATGTCATTAATACTGGCAGACCAAATTGCCGCGCCCATAGGCAAAATATAATGCTCACAAAAAAAGGCAGAAAAGTCATTTTGATCTAGGTATTCACCTAGCGTGGCGTTTGGGTAGTTGTCGGCTTCGAAAATGGCTTTACAACCATTATTAAAACGAACAATCTCCCCTAAAAACAGATAAAAATTAGGGCGTAATAAATTACGGCGCTGGGCAAATAAACTCCATAAATTGTGGCCGTTATATTCAAGTCCAGTCAGCGCGTTGTGCACGCTAAAGCTCATTTCGGTCGGCAGTGATTTGACGTTAAGTTGCGCCATTAATTTTTCAAAACGTGGGTATGTGCGGTCATTAAATACAATAAAACCAGTGTCGATAGCATATTGCTTGCCCGCAACCTCGACGTCAACCGTGGCAGTGTGTCCACCAATGTAATCGTTAGCCTCAAACACAGTCACCTTATGTTCGCGGCTAAGTAAATGTGCGCAAGTTAAACCCGAAATGCCAGTTCCAATTACGGCGATATTTTTCATTTAATAATCCTTGGTGCAACATTATTGTTGTGTATTATTTTTTTGCCAACAAAGACACCAGCAGCGACTCTGGTAATAGCGAGGCTAATTTAAGCAACCAGGTAAATTTACCCGGAAAGTGAATTTCTTTTCGTTGAGTCTGCATGCCCTTAAAAATAGCCACAGCAGCTTGCTGAGCAGTAATTTGCATAGGCATGGCAAAATCGTTTTTGTCCGTTAATGGGGTTTTAACAAACCCGGGGCAAATCACACTCACCCCAATGTCATGCTGGGCTAGGTCAACCCGTAAACTGCGACCTAAATAACTAATCGCCGCTTTAGATGCCCCGTAAGCCTCTGCCCGCGGAAACGGTAAATAGGTTGCACTTGAACTCATAAGTCCGAGTTGACCACCTTGTCCTACTAAGGGCAAAAAATGTTCTAGGCAATAGCCCATAGCAACCACGTTGGTGTTAATCACCCTGGCAAATAACGCCGAGTCAAAACGCAGCGCATTGTCTATATACTCACAACTACCAGCATTGAGTATCACCTGCTGTAATTGCCAATCATGTTGCCGCAGTAATTGGCTAAGTTGTTCTGCTGCCGCTTTGACTTGAGCGTTGTCAGTAATATCAAACGAGAGCGGCGTGGCACCAATAATGCTTTGTAAAGCCTTTGCATTTCGGCCACAAGCTATCACAGCAAAGCCCTTATTTACGTAGTACTGGGCCAACGCAAGCCCTATCCCTGAACTCGCACCTGTGATCAATACGGCGGTTGATTTTGCTGCTTGAGTCGACATTATTGAGATGCCCTGTTTTTTAATAACCCAATTAAGCCACCTAAAAATGGCACTTGTTCATACAACATTTGCCCTAGGTCAAAATAATCTCGATGTGCGTAAATTTTGTCATCGAACTTAAGTTGTGACATACCATCAACATGAATTAATTGGCCTTTTTTTAACTTAGGATGACAATACATCATAGTCCAGTACAAAGCAGCTTGGGTATTATTGTGATTAACGACAACTTCTTTAATGTCAAATTCGATGTGGGTGACGTTAAGGTACATATTGGCAAAGTAACGCGTGAGATCATCAATGCCATTAACCTGATGCATAGGATCGCGAAAGCCAATATCGTCACGATATACTTGGCGTAGTAAATGCAAATTATCTTTATTAAGCTTTTGATACATATCAATAAAAGCATCTATAACAGCAGGATAGCCATGGCTAGACATTATATTTACGCTCTTTGATGGTTCAGAAGTATCAACTACCGATTTAGCGCCTTGCATTAACTCACTCCTCTTGTGTCAACTGTTGTGAGCATAAAAACAACAATGCCCTATATCACAATAAGATAAAAGTGTTTCATGCCTTTAAATTCAGACTTTTCAATCAAGAGTTAATACGAGATAAGGGAAAATGCAGATCACAGTCGTAGGTAAAAAACAAAACGCCCAGCAGGGCGTTTCATTTAAATGGTCAACAAAACAAATTAATAACCGGTTTTTGCCACCGGATGCCAATGTTTATCCACTTCTTCTTTGATAAAAGTTTGTTTTGCTTTAACTGCGTCAGCTTCAATAAATCCAATCGCGGCATGAGCAGATTGTTTGCTTGAAATATCTGGATAATCAACGTTGTCGACCGATAAATGATTCAAAATTCGTGCTAATGCTTCACGGCCATAAGTAATTTGCTCGGTTGCTTTATCAAGTAACTCAATTCCTTCTTTAGGGTTGTGAGCATATAAACCGTGAGAAGCCATGGCAAAATCCCAACGCCACTGTGCATGACGAATCGCCATAATTGAATCGTTCATTTGTGGCCATGTTGCCCCCGCGTCCCAAGCAGCCTTAGCTTCATAGTGAGCGTTGACTAATAATGATTCTAGGTTTCGCGCTTTAGCGTCTATAGTGGCTTTAGTTTTATCGAGTTTTTTAACCATGGCAGCTTGGCTACCGTGGCAACTAGAACAAACTTGATCAAAATGTTCCATGGCAGTTGCCACTTTATGATCGGTAAATGCATGGCCTTGCTCATCATTTGTTTTTGGCATATGGCAAGTAATACAAGTCACCCCTTTTTTAGCATGAGTAGAACGGCTCCAATGTTCAAACTCAGGGTGACGCGCTTTTAATATCGGGGTTTTCGAAATAGGGTGGATCCATTCATAAAAGCGGCGAGTGTCATAATATTTTTCAATTGCATCGGCAGTGCTACCAAAAATCCACGGGATATTCACCTTGTTGCTTTTTTCTGGCTGGAAATAGTAGGTCACATGACATTGACCACAAACTTGCGCGCCTTGCATCGTGGGGTCTTGCTTATCAAAAGGCTGCTTAATTTTTGCCATTGCATCTTGCGCATGTGGACGCGGTAAAGCCAGTTTTTCACTGCCGTCAACATGGCAGTCACTGCAATACACTACCGATTTAATCTCACGGCCTAAATCAACAAAATTAGCCCCCGAATACCCCTCTATACCCCTTTCCTTCATCAGTCTCGGCGCATCTGGGGTTTTACAGGTCCAACAACTCGCAGATAACCCTTTATCACCTTTTGCCACAGCGCCGCCGGTGCGCAAAGTATGGATGACATCGGCAACCGCAAATTGATGTCCTCGAGGGCTGCGGTATTCTTTCGCAAAAGAAGAGCCCGCCCATAAAATAATGCTGGCAGGATAGTGCGCCAACATGTCCTCACTTTCTTGCTGCTCTACTGTGGCCTGCCAAGACTCAAACTGTTTCGGAAATTTCAGCTGATTTTGATCGACCTCTGCACTTTGTAAAGACCAGGATGCAAGAGTCAGCAATGCCAGCCCGGCCATCAGTATGGTCACTCCAGTTTTACTGCGCAATGGTCGAGAGACTTTCATCATCACTTCGACTAATAAATTAATCATACCGTTTGCCTTTTACTAGTAATCATCGATATTAAATACCCATTAGCCAGGACGACCATCAAGTCTTGGGCGGGTTAAAATAGGCGCATAAAACCACACGAACAAACCAAAGCCAATAAACCAAAACATCCCAGCAATCCATAACCACATTTGGGTGTGCTCAGGCATGAGCAGTGGCATAATGGCTCGAAATATTGCCGCGAGCGCAATGCTTAAAAACGCAAATGCCATATTAGGGCCTTGATAAATATTACGGCTAGTGTGGCCAAGCGACACGCGAGAGATCATCGATAAACACAAGGCCGCAATGCCTCCGACCGCAAAAAGGTGTAGCAAGGTGCGATAGGCGTATTCATTTTCTATGTTTATTGCCATCAAGATAAGTGTGATGGGCAATGAGACATAGGCCAGATGCAAAGACCATAACATAGGCTCTTTTAACGTTTTATGTGCTTGCCAGCGAGTAAAGCGGATAAAATGTAACCCGCCCGCAACAGCTAATAAGACTTGCTCAACACCTTTAGGCAGCCAATGGGTGATAGCTTGTATAAACATCAAACCCATGAGTAATAATAATGTATTTTCTAATACACTAATGGGATCTGGCTTGGGTTGTTGAATACGCATGGCGGTAAAAAATGGAATAACTCGGCCTCCTACAATGGTAATCACAAGGGCTAACCACCAAATCATTCCTTGCCATAACTGAGTAGAAAGTGAAAAGTCACGTTGTTGTAGCGCATAGTAACTTGCAAGATTGACAACTAATGCCACCACAAGTAGCAACGGAAAGCCGATATTGCGCCACTGTTTTACTGGGTAAATACAGCGCCACAAGGCAAAAGCACTAAAGCCTAGAAATAAACTGTCAAATAACGCAGGTACCACTAGCGGAATGTTCATAGGCAATAACAGGGTTAATCGAGCAATAAGCCAACAGGCAAATGTAACAATCAAACTGCGGCCTTTAATGGTGGATTGATTGGTCCAGGCTTGCACTGCTGTGAGTAAAAAACCACATACGATAGCCATAGCAAAACCAAACAACATCTCATGTGGATGCCACCATAACGGCACCACATTGGCCCAAAACTCACTGTTAAATAAGCTGTATTGTGGCGTAAACCAGCCCATCAACCACAATGGAATATACAATGCAGCTACCACTGCACCACCAAGAAAAAATGGTCTAAAGCCCAAACGCCAAATTGCAGGGGTGTTATCAATTTCAGCAGGATCATCGATATTTATCATAAGCAGTACACTCATTTGTGAGTTAAAAGCAGCAAGATTTAAACATGTATAACAAATAAATCTTTAATTGGCGCTATTGTATGCTGCCCATGACATTACTTCAATCATTACCCTTTGCTAACGTAATCTATACTGGCCATACTGTGATCTAACGCAAAAAAGCCAACACCGAAGAGTGTTGGCTTTTTTTGTAAAGCAGTAACAACGTGGATTAATGACGAAACTAACCGCGCTTTAACGCACTTAACACTTCAACGGCTCTTAAGCGTGCCATTTTGTGTTCAACTATTGGCTTGGGGTAAGCCTGATTATTTGAAGAGGCAAATAAATCATGCAGGTTAACCGATTTAGGCTCATGGATATCTTTTAGCGGCCAACGAGCTATTTCAGGAATGTAGCGTTTAATAAAACTCGCATCAGGGTCAAACTTGCTACTTTGGGTCATAGGGTTAAAAACCCTAAAGTATGGCTGCGCATCACACCCCGTACCTGCAGACCATTGCCAGCCGCCATTGTTAGCCGCTAAATCACCATCAATAAGTTGCTGCCTAAAATAACGTTCACCCCAACGCCAATCGACGAGCAAATGCTTGGTTAAAAAGCTCGCCACCACCATGCGTAAACGGTTATGCATCCAGCCGGTTTGATTTAACTGGCGCATTGCTGCGTCAACTATCGGGTAGCCGGTTTTACCTTCACACCAGGCTTGAAACTCTTCAAGATTATTGCGCCACACAATGCCCTCACCTAACTCATTAAAGTTATGCGCCATCGACAATCGTGGAAATGCCACCAGCAAATGACGATAAAACTCTCGCCAAATAAGCTCGTTAAGCCAGGTTTTCGCTGGGCATGTATCATCCACTAATGCTTCCGGGTAGCGCGCTAAAACAGCCGCAACACATTGACGCGAACTTATCACCCCAAGAGCTAAAAATGGCGATAACCGACTGGTTCCGTCAAGCGCGGGAAAGTCGCGTTCATTGTGGTAATCAGTTACATGATTTGCTAAAAACTGATCTAATAGACGCTTTGCTGCGCCCTCTCCTGCTGGCCACAGTTCGCTGCTGCGTTTAACGCAATCAAACGTGATCACCTCAGGCTGCGCTAATGCTGCAGCGACCGGTGCAGGTGCGGCTATAGGAATAATGGCTTTTTGACTGGCGACACTTTTCCACTTTTTGGCAAATGGCGTAAATACCTTGTACATGTCACCCGACAAATTGACCACATCACCAGCCGCAAGCACACAATCTTGATCGAATAATCGCAGTGGTATTCCCTGCTCGATTAGCAGCTTATCACGGCGGCGCTCATTAATTTCTGGCTCGCTGCCAGCAAACACCGCGTGAATATTGTGCTGCTGTAAATACGCATCTAACGCTGCTGGGATATCACTAAACCACTGTAAGTGCAGCACATCCAGAGCAATACCTAACGCAGCCAGTGACTGTGCTAACAAATTGACATGCCGTTCAATAAAATCAATTTGAATTGGCGCAACATCATGCTGCGCCCACTGCAATGGCGACACTATGTATAACGCTCTAACATGACTGTGATGTTGTTTAGCATACTCACACGCGGCCACTAAAGCAGGGTTATCGGCAACGCGTAAATCCTGTCTAAACCACATCAAACTATTTTGGGTACTCATCAATGCAGGACCTAATAAGCATAACGAAGCTTTAATGCTTCAGGGTGTGGATTCAAATACACTTGCTCTTCAATATACGGTGTTGGAAACTCACGCAAATAGTGGTTAATCAAGGTGATTGGTACTAACAAAGGCAATAAACCCTGACGATATTTTAGAATCGATTCGCTCAATTCTTCTTTTTGCTGGGCATTGAGTTTCTTTTTAAAATAACCTTGAATATGTTGCAGTGTACTGGTGTGATTTTTACGGGTGGCAATAATTTTAAGTGCTGTCATAAAGCCCTCAAAATAGACCTGCGCGGTGTGTTCAAGATCGTTTATGTCGGCCAACATTGGCCCTAACTCGCGATACCATTTAGGGCTATGCGCCATTAATAAGTATTTATAACGCGAATGAAACTGCATCAACTTATGCTTTGTGAGGCCAGACTGCTTCATTTTTTGCCAATCGTTATAAGCAAAAACCCGAGTAAAAAAGTTTTCTCGTAATGGCAAATCATGCAAACGCCCTTCTTCCTCAACGGGTAAAAAAGGATACCGCTCCATTAACGCCTTAGCAAACACCCCAACGCCTGTTTTACTGCCATTGTTAGTGCCTATCTTATACTCTGTGACCCGCTCCATACCGCAAGTGGGTGACTTGGCACAAAGGATATAACCGCCCAAGTAATCAAGCTCTTCCACTTTGCTTTTAGAATATTCATTCAGTTTGTCGGTCACATCTAACGACCCGTCGGCACTGCGAATATACACAATATCGCCATCCCTCACTTGACGGACACTTTTACGCGGCGCGCCCATGCCTATTGCCATTTCAGGACACACTGTGGTGTATTCAAAAAAAGGTTCAATTTCTTGTTTGCAGTAATAAGAATTTTTATGACCACCGTCAAAACGAACTTGGTTACCCAATAGGCAGCTGCTGATGCCAATCTGAATTTTTTCTGGCACAAATGTGGCTGTATTTGGCATGTATTACACTCCTGGACCGTAGGACATATTGTCTGTAATCGACAACTCATTAAATGATTATAACAATGGCTTGTTTGACGTTTCTGAATATATTTTGTTCTAATGTAAAGCGATGCGTGATTGACTAAGGCCGCATTCGACAGCGCATATTGCCATTTCGACTTCGTTAACAAGTTATTATTACTGTTTATACGAGAAGAAATTCAATTAAGTTCATTATTTATAAACGTTTTCACTATAAATTGACTCACTACTCACTATAGTCAGTAGGTATCATTATCACAACATGGCACAGCATCAAAAAATGATAAAAAAAGCAGAACCTGAGTCCTGCTTTTTTATTAAAAAGGGTTTAGCCTACCCGGGACTTGGCTTTACTCCCTACGTACTCAAGCCCCCATACTAAACCTATGCCAATACAAGCACAGACAACAGCAATCATTATTTGCGAAGGTTCACCTGTAACCTGCTCAAATTGCCATGGTGACAAATTTTGCTCCAGTAATGGCACTTGTTCCCCCTTGCTGTTTTCGCGCCAGCTGATCACTTCTTTCCACGGCCAAATTTTACCTAATGTACCTAGCATCAACCCGGTTAAAAACAACACAGTAGCGTCGTGAAACTGACGCAGCAGTGCCGACAGCACATGACTAAAACTGAGTAAACCAATCGCCGCCCCCGCGGCAAAACACGCCAAGTAAACAATATCGACCCCTTTTGCCGCAGCCAGTACCGCGGGATACATGCCCAGTAGCAGCAAAATAAAACTGCCAGAAATCCCAGGTAAAATCATGGCGCATATTGCAATGGCGCCACAAAAGAAGAAGTTGAGATAAGTAATCTGCATCTCTATTGGGTGCAATACCGTGATAGCCCAAGCAAAAGCGACCCCGAAAATAAACATCAAGATGCGCATGGCGCTGTATCTATCGACCTGTTTAACCATGTGCACCACAGAGTAAATAATTAAGCCAAAAAAGAACGACCATACTGGGATGGGATGCGTAGCCAACAGCCACGAAATCAACTTAGCTAAAGTGAAAATACTGGTTAAGATGCCGCCAAACACACACAACAAAAATGGCCCATTAATGTGCATAAACGCCGCGTTAATCCCTTGCTGCTTAATAATACCAAACAAAGAAAAATTAATTTTACGGATGCCTTCTAAAAGTGGGTCTAATATTCCGGTAATAAATGCAATGGTTCCGCCTGACACCCCCGGAACCACATCCGCCGCGCCCATGGCCATACCTTTGATATAATTCAACAACAAGTTCGATTTCACAATTTATCCTTAACTGTTCAGCACTGATAAAATTATACCTGTCACCAAGCAAATGAGCGATGAAAAAGAGTTGCCATCTCTTCACCCAAGGTTACAACAATGTTAACCTCGTCCGACCAGATTGCTTTTTCACAATAATAGAGTTCTTTATATGACACTAACTAAACCCAACAAAGTCATGTCACTGTATAAAAAAGTGACCTCATACCCTTTTGGTAAACATATTTTTTCTAAAATGGTTGCCCGCATGGCACCTTATTTTGGCACGATTCACCCTTACATTACTGACTTAACAGTCAATCGTTGCGAATGCCTAATCAAAAAACGCAAAAAAGTGCAAAACCACATAGGTACTGTACATGTGATTGCAATTTGTAATGGTTTAGAAATGGCAATGGGCACCATGGCCGAAGCCTCTATACCAGCTCATTTACGTTGGATCCCAAAAGGCATGTCGGTCGACTATACCGCCAAAGCAGGAACTGATATTTTGTGTGTAGCAGAGGTAACACCAGAACAATGGCAAGTCGGTGATATGTTAGTTGACGTAAAAGCCTATGACACAAATGGTGTGGTAGTTGTTCAAGGCCACATTAAACTGTGGATTTCAGAAAAACCAAAAAAATAGTTACAAAAATCATACTATCATCATACTCATTTTATTTTTGTAAGGGACTGCTAATCTTTGCTGGTTTAATTTGGTTCGAGTTAAACACGTGTTTAGCCGAACCTTTAAGGCAGCGTTTGTTGGCCATTTTTACTGCGTTATCGACTTTTTATGTAGAATAACGACACCTTTACGTCTCTGACGCGCACTTGTATATGAGTAATGGTCAACAATTCGCTGCAAAAACAACCTTGAAAAGTCAACAACCGCTAAGGAAGCACAATGTTAAAAAACGATCTATCAAGAGTGAGTACTAATCATTTAGGTAAAATCATTCCAGTTTCTATATTACTGCTATTGCTGATTAGTCTGTATGGCAGTTGGTATACCGTCGACCAAGGTGAGCGTGGTGTGGTATTACGCAATGGTAAAATCATCGACACTGCAGAGCCTGGGCTTGGATTTAAAATTCCATTAATGGACACTGTGGTAAAAATCTCAACTCAAACGCACACCGCAAGCTACCAAGCATTGCAAGCCTATAGCCGCGATCAGCAACCTGCCACCTTACGCGCGTCAGTGACGTTTAGTGTGCCGCCTGATCGTGTTGAAGAAGTCTACGCCAAGTTTAAAGGTATCGACTCTATGGTTTCGCGCTTACTCGATCGCCAGGTACCCACTCAAGTTGAAAACATTTTTGGTAAATATACTGCGATTTCTGCGGTGCAAGAACGTATTAAGTTTGGTATTGATGTAACCGAGGCAATCACTAAATCAATTAAAGGTCCGGTAACCATTACCTCAGTACAAATTGAAAACATCGACTTCTCTAATGCTTATGAGAAATCGGTAGAAGACAGAATGCGCGCCGAAGTCGAAGTTCAAACCCAATTGCAAAATCTTGAAAAAGAACGTGTAAGTGCGCAAATTGCGGTGACTCAAGCACAAGCTGAAGCAGACTCACAATTAGCCCGCGCGATTGCCGAAGCCGAAAGTATCCGCATTAAAGGTAATGCCGAAGCATCAGCCATTAAAATGCGTGCTGAAGCCCTAGCGCAAAATCAAAATTTAGTAGAACTGACTAAAGCAGAAAGATGGGACGGTAAACTCCCATCGACTATGTTGCCAACGGGTACTATTCCGTTTTTAGAAGTGCAAAAAAACAAATAACACAATTAAATCCTTAAACGATAAACCTAACAGAACCAAGCTAAGTGCTTGGTTCTTTTTTTTTATTTTAAAAAGAGTCATATTGACTGGCATGCTCGATTCATTAATGATGGCTTTTATCGGTCACACATTACAAAAGGAATACTGTAATTAACAGTGCAACCTCCATGGATGAACATTGCCAACAAACTCACCCACCCCGTTTAGCCAACCTCGATGCGATTCGTGGTGTTGGCGTATTAGGGATATTTTTCCTCAATATTTACTTTATGGGCAACAGTTTTTATGGTTATGCCCCACACGCAGTGCAGCCTTATAGTGACATTGCCATCGAGCTGTTGAGTAACTTCTTTTTAGAAGGACGCTTTTTTAGTTTATTTGCGATCATTTTTGGCGCGGGTATGTTAATTCAGTTTCAAAAATACCAATTAGCGTTAACACAACCATCATCACATCAGTTCCTCAAACAACAAAAGTGGCGTTTATACTGGCTGATCATCTTTGGTATTATTCATGGGATTTTTATCTTCCCGGGTGATATTTTACTGTCATATGGGATCAGTGGATTACTGGCGTTTAAATATCGCTACCTCGATGCAGATGCGTTAATTAAACGGGCTAAATGGTTTATTTTTTTGTCGCTTATTCCTATTGCACTCATTTCCCTTAGCCCAGATGACCAAGTGTATCTGCGTGACTCAGCGTTATTTACTGAGCAATTATCAGCCTGGACTGGTACTTATACAGAACAACTGCTCATGCATCTTATGTTGGTTGGTTACATGGTCATGGTTATTCCATTAACCTTAATGTGGTATATCGCCGGATTGATGCTTATTGGCATGGCCATGTACAAACGTCATGTATTTAGCGAGGGATTTGATACTCCATCAGTTAAGCAGTTTACCTTTTGGGCTATCATGTTATCGCTAATTGATTGCGTGCTCAGTTTTAGCGGCAACAGCATATTGATGAGTTTATCTGATGTGATTTTACTGCTCAGTGCTTTAGCGTGTGCGTTAGTGTACATCCATATTATTTGCCTCGTGTGTAACAACAGCCCACAGCGTTTAAGCGCGCTGCAAAACGTCGGGAAGCTAGCATTCAGTTTATATATTCTACAGTCCATTGTCGGGATTGTATTGTTGCGCTACTTTGCACCTCAATGGCAGCAAGAGCTCGACCGTATTGGTTATTTCTTTATCGCGATGATTTATAGCATGGTGCAACTAGGGTTGGCACATGTGTATTTACGCTACTTTAACCAGGGGCCGTTAGAAAAACTATGGCGTTATTTGGTATCAAAGTGTGCATAAATAACCGTAAACGCAACATTAAGGAAGCAGTACAATGAAAGCAAAATCGCTCTCTTTAGCTCTGGGATTAGCCTTGTGTTTTACAGTCAGTAGCTGTGTTAGTTGGCTTGCACCATCGGTGAACACGAATCTGGTTACACTCGAGTCTGGACAATATAAACTCGACCCAAACCATGCTGCATTACTATTTAAAATTCAACATTTAGGCTTATCAACTTATGTAGGTCGTTTTAATCAATTTGATGCCAGCTTAAATTTTGACCCGCAAAATATCAGTACTGCGAGCTTACAAGCGCTAGTCGATATTCGTTCAATTGATGTCAACAATGCCGACTTGGCTGACACCTTGCAGGGCAGTGACTGGTTTGACAGCCAACAATTTCCTCAAGCCAAATTTGTCAGCCAAGGTGTAAAACCATTAGCAGATGATCAATTTGAATTTTATGGCCAATTAACCCTACATGGCGTAACACGCCCAGCCAGTTTTATTGCTCGTTTTCATGGTGGTGCCGATAACTGGATGACAGGTAAATACACATTAGGATTTAGTGCAACAGGCAATATAACGCGTTCTGAATTTGATATGGCAAGTTACATCCCTTTAGTTGGTGATGAGGTACAACTTGAAATTTATGCAGAATTTCTAAAACAATAATCTTTTACTGTTAAATAACCTGAGTTCGGGATGAGGGATGAACTTATGCTATTTTAAATCAACATGTTACCTTTTATCACTTTCAAGCTTGTCATTTGTTCTGCTAACAAGGCGAATTGACGCGTCAATAGCTAACCTATTGCAAGTCGATTCAACGCAATTAACAGGGCAAAGGACTGTTTGAAAGGCGTTTATTATCCCGAACTCAGGTTAAATAATACACTCAATGATATGAATACATTTTCTTGGCTACTCCTAGTATTTTCCCTCAGTTTAACCCTTATCCAGCCTTGGTTGGGTGCAGGTTTTTTGTTACTGAATTTACTCACTCTTGGGTTGTATTTTATCGATAAACGCGCATCGATAAAAAACGCATCACGCATCAGCGAGAAAACCTTGCATATTGCAGCTGTACTCGGTGGCTGGCCAGCGGCGCTGCTCGGGCAACATTACTTTCGCCATAAAACGCAAAAAACATCGTTTATTCGTATTTTATGGTGCTGCATATTGACCAATACGATGCTCGTGAGTGTGGCCAGTTATTGGTATTATTCGTCGGCAACAATACAATAAGGCCGCGCCTGTGGTACCGCCATATTTAGAATGACAAGCTGTGTAAGCCTAAGTGGTTTTACGGTAAACTCAAGCAACAAAAACCAATATTTAGAGAATGACTATGCGTATGATTTTGGCCGTCGTGGTAATTGCTGGAGTAATATTTTACTTTTTTACTCAAGCTAATAACTCAAAAGCAGCAAAAGAAAACATCGAAAAAGGGAAACTATTTTTAGCCGAAAACGCTAAACGCGAAGGTGTCATACAAACCTTGTCTGGTTTGCAGTATGAAATCCTCACCAAAAGCGATAACACCGAAAACCCTAAAGCCAATAGTAAAGTAACAGTGCATTACCATGGCACATTAATCAACGGTACTGTATTTGACAGTTCGGTTGATCGCGGTGAAACCATTAGCTTTGGCTTAAACCAGGTGATTAAAGGCTGGACAGAAGGCGTACAATTAATGACAGTGGGCGACAAGTTTCGCTTTTATATTCCAAGCCAACTCGCCTACGGTAACCGCTCAACCGGCAAAATTGTTGGTGGCTCGGTACTGATATTTGATGTTGAGTTATTTGAGATTAACTAATTACAACGCAAGATAATCGAACATAAAAATGAAAAGCCTCCAAAGACGGAGGCTTTTCATTTTTCAACGCATGTGCGATGACAATTTAACGCTTAAAATCAGCCTAGGTAAAACGGGTCGTCAATTGATTTAGCTGGCGGAGTAAACCATTTAGGCCCTTGAGGCGTCATGTAAAAGTGGTCTTCATGACGAATACCAAACTCACCTGGCACGCACAACATGGGCTCGTTACTAAAACACATGCCACTGGCCAGTAAAGTTGAATCATTGCCGACTAAATACGGCCATTCATGAATATCTAAACCTATGCCATGACCTGTTCGATGCGGTAAACCTGGTACTTTGTAACCAGGGCCAAATCCTGCATCTTGTAATACTTTGCGTGCGGCAACATCAACCTCACAACAAGGCGTACCAATTTGTGCAGCAGCAAATGCCGCAAGTTGTGCATCTTGCTCTAACTGCCATAACTGGCGTTGACGTTCACTGGGCTCACCAAACACATAAGTGCGAGTAATATCAGAGTTATAACCGTGCAACTGACAGCCGGTATCAATCAGCACTGTGTCGTTAATCGCTAACGACTTTGGCGACTTAACGCCATGGGGATAAGCGGTATCTTCGCCAAATAATACAATGCAAAAGTACGACCCGTTCGGTGCTCCTACCGCATAATGTGCCTGGTCGATAAAGTCTTCAACCTCCGCAGTAGTAATGCCTTCAAGCAATATACTTGCAGCCGCTTTATGCACCTCAAGCGTCATGTCTTTTGCTCGTTGCATTAACGCAATTTCGGCAGCAGATTTAATCATACGACAACCTGCTGTTACGGTTGTAGCGCTGGTAAAGCAATGTTGAGGCGCAGCTTGAGCAATGCCGTTGCTTATAAAAAACGGGGTGGACTCATCAATACCAATTTGGCCTTGCGTTAGGCCCATGTTGTCGAGCACATTGGCAAATAATTGGTATGGACTTTGGTCTTCATGCCAGGTATTAACCTGACCTTGAATGGCCATATACCCTTGCAAGGTATCGAGTTCAAATGCAGGAGCAATATATTGCATGGCCCCCACAGCAGGAATAATCGCCCCAACCATACGCTCGCTTGAATACCAGCGCGTACCAGTAAAATAATATAAGTTCGTCCCCGCATTTACATAAATAGCATCTAAGCCATGTTGTGCCATTAACTGCTGTGCACGCTGTATGCGTTGATGAAATTCATCCTCGCTTATTGCTGCTACACCGTCTGTCATTTTACATAATTTAGCTAAAGCCTGCTGCGGGCTAACACCACCAACGCCGATTGTCATCACGAGTCCTTTATTATTGTTATTGTCAGATAAACGCTAACAAGAATAGCGCTTACAATGCAGAGTGACCATTGTATACAATATAAGTTTACAATTTAAGCCACGCTATTGTTAGCGACTTTACTTGCAAGGCTGCTGTTGCCCTTGCGATAATTGAGCCTCATTTACAGAGCTGAGTTCATCAGTCGCCTCCAACGGAGAAACCATGTCTAATAATATTGCCACCCGCCTTAATGCCATTCGCCAGCAACTTGAAGTTAACCAAATCGATGCTTTTATTATTCCCCGTGCCGATGAATATTTAGGTGAATACGTACCTGCGCGAAATGAGCGCTTACACTGGGCCACCGGCTTTACCGGCTCAGCAGGTATGGCGATTGTATTAAAAGACCGCGCCGCTATTTTTACCGACGGCCGTTACACAGTGCAGGTGCGCCAACAAGTTGATGGCAGTTTATTTGAATACTTAAGCCTGTATGACGACCCACAAATTGACTGGTTAATCGATACATTACCCGCAGGAGCTAGCGTGGGTATCGACAGCCGATTACATACCCTTGCTTGGTATCAACAAACCAAAGCCCAATTTGATAAGGCCCAAATCAATTTGGTTGAAGTGAATGACAACCCCATTGATGTGAGCTGGCTAGATCGCCCCGCGCCATCAGCATCAACCATGACCTTATTTAGCCATGAAGGTGCTGGGCGTAATAGTGTTGAAAAACGCCAACAAATTGGAGCACTTGTAAAAAAACAAGGTGCCGATGTGGCACTTATCGCGGCATTAGATTCATGCTGTTGGCTGTTAAACATCCGTGGTAATGACGTGCCACGCTTCCCGGTCATACTGGGCTGCGGTTTATTATCGGCCAATGGCGACATGACCTTTTTTACCGATTTAGCCAAAGTGCCTAACAACATTGCTGAGCATGTAGGCGCTGGTGTGAGCTTTAAAGAAGAGTCTGAATTAGCATGCGTTTTAGCTAAAATGGAAGGCGTTAAGTTATTAGCCGACCCACATTCAGCCAATGCATACTCACAATTATTGGCGCAAAAAGGCGGTGCTAAACTGATTGCCGGTACAGATCCTGTCGCAATACCTAAAGCGCAAAAAAATAGCGCAGAGCTTGCTGGTATGCGCGCCTGCCATATTCGTGATGGCGTTGCTGTTAGCCGCTTTTTAGCCTGGTTAGACAGCCAAGTTGAACAGCACATCATGCACGATGAAGCACAATTGGCAGATAAATTAGAAAGCTTTAGACTGCAAGACCCTCTCTACCGTGAACCAAGTTTTGACACTATCTCAGCCACCGGTGCCAATGCCGCCATGTGTCATTACAACCACAATAATGGCACCCCAAGCACCATGACCATGGACAGTATTTATCTGGTTGACTCTGGTGCGCAATATATTGATGGCACCACCGATGTCACCCGCACTATCGCCATTGGTAAAGTTACTGACGAGCAGAAAAAAATGGTCACCTTAGTACTAAAAGGCCATATTGCATTAGATACAGCACGCTTTCCTAAGGGCACTTCGGGCCAACAACTCGACGCTTTTGCCCGCCAGTATTTATGGCAACACGGTTTTGATTATGACCACGGTACCGGCCATGGCGTTGGCCACTTTTTGAGTGTGCACGAAGGCCCACAGCGTATTGGTAAAAACGTTAATGGCGTTGCGCTGTTACCTGGCATGGTATTGTCAAACGAGCCAGGCTATTACCGCGCCGACGGTTTTGGTATTCGTATCGAAAACCTTGTGGCGGTGCAGCCGTGCCAAGCCCTACAAGGGGCTGAACGTGAAATGTATGAGTTTGACGCATTAACTCACATCCCAATGGATGCCCGCTTAATAGACAAGTCATTATTAACTGATTTTGAAGTAAATTGGTTTAATCAATACCAACAAAAAGTACGTCAAACCCTTGCGCCATTAATGCAAGGCGACGAGCTAGCCTGGTTAAATAAAGTCACTGAGGTCATTTAAAATAGTGGTTAAAGCATAACAAGATAAAGGCTTAGAGTGAGTTAATCTTCTAAGCCTTTTTTTACAACGAATCAAAGTCAAAAGGTATGGCAGTGATAGAAAACACGCTATCTGCTTTGGGTAGCGCAATGGTCTAACCGATAAAGTGGATCATTATCGATGCCATTATTGAAGGGGGCTCTTTGTGGTTATGGTTATGGTTATGGTTATGGTTATGGTTATGGTTATCTTAGCCTCAAACTCATCACCTTAAGCAACTACCCTAAAGCGGATCAACATAATAATGCAGGGGGATTATCTGCGGTGTGATTGCCACTATACCAATGAGTATTGTTGTGTTGTTTATCGAGCCAAACCTGGCATATTAACAATAAAAAACGCAGGCACTTACAAGCCTGCGTTTTTATTATGTTAACCTCAACTCTGGATAAGAGATGTATTGATAACGATATAAATCAATAGATTGACTAAAATCCACTGTCAAGCTTGTGATTTGTTTTGCTAACAAGGCGAATTAACGCGTCAATAGCTAGCCTATTGCAAGTTAATTCAACGCAGTGAGGAAGGCAAAGGACTGCTTGAAAGGCGTTTGTTATCCAGAGCTGAGGTTATGTTAGGTCAAAAATTTAGTTTACATCACGTACTAAACGAACATAGTTGTAAATGCGAACGCTATCGTATTGAGGGCCATAGCCACCAGAGTAGTCTTCACCATCCCATACTTTTGGGTCGCTGCGTTGCGCACCGGCACCATGCACATCGACCCAACGTCCGGCATCACTGTCGTAGCCAAGCGCTTTACCAAAGGCGACATAAGAGGCTGCATTACCATAGGTTGTATTTAACTCCGTATCATCAGAATAAGCACCGTCTGTTGCATGGGTTGTGCTGCTCCAATATAGGCCATAATCAGCTTCCCCATTTTCGTCGGTAATCGTGGTAATGTTAAACACATCGTCAATCACAGCATAATCGGTATCAGCGAGTTTTTCGGTGTATTCAACTAGGCTATGTAACTCTTTTATGTTCGGTAAACGCCAATCGCTGTAACCTAAATAATTAGCCGCATTCATGGCTTTAACGTAAGCAAAGGCATCTTGCCATAACATTGCACCAGCCAAATCTGTGTCATCGGCAATGATCAAGCCATTGCCATCGGCGTCGGTCCAATCAAGTTTGGTGTAATCAAACCCTGCCGACTCTGTCACAGTGCCCGTTGTTTCATCATAATCTGCACCACTGTCAGATTGCGCCCACATTAAGTTAGTGGCATTGTCGGTAATAGTATGATCACCGTTGTCGATAAAATCGTTGGTCGCATAACTGGTATTGCCACGCATACACATGACAAAATAGGTTTTGTCGCCATTAAAGAACTCTTCTTCGTAACCTTTAATACGTCCATCAGCAAAATTCACCCCAAACATCATCGAAGTACCTTCACCATTAGTAAACGTTGAAGTTGTTGCATATTGAGAATCGATGATTCGTTCATTGTCGGTGCTGCCGTAGGCAAAAGCAAAATAGTTCCAATCGATAAACGGTTGTAGGTAAGTAAGATCGTCAGACGTTGGATCGGTTCCTTGAAAGTTCATCAATGAGTAAAGCTGTTTTACATTAGGCAGTTGCCAATCGGTTTGGCCTGCGTAATCTAATGCTTCACAATAACTTGCCGCTGCACTAGAGCTTAGCTTGTCATCACTGGTAATTTCACCATCATTGTTCATTTCTGGGCTTTGGGTCCAGATAATTCCTGTGACATTATCGGTGACCGTAATGTCGCCATCATCAGTTACATTGGTGGTGTAACTTTGCTCACTGCCATTGACGGTTTGACCATCTTGACCATAAAAATCTTCTAATGATGCAGGGCAAGCTAGCTCGATATTATTGTCATAACACAGGCTTTGGGCAGAATCGGCAATGGCATAAGAATATACCGTTGCTGCATCCTCACCTTCTATCGTTTCTGAAGTTCCATCCGTTACAGCAAGCTCTGTCGTTTCATCTGAAGATGAGCTACCACACCCACCCATTATCAGTAGCATTACAAGCATGCTAACTTGGGTTAACTTAGTTTGAATTTTCATTCCTAATCCTCTGCACCTGGCGTATTAATGCTTTACAACCTGGCTGTACAATAGCGCCTTAACGTGCAGAAATTGTGCATAAAAAACGCAAATACTGTTAGCTATTGCTAAAGCGGGATCGAGCTCACATTGGCATTAGGAAAGTTGAATGTCAGTATTGAGGAAAAAGCATAAAATGCGTTAACAGGTGCTAACTTGTCGCCAATGGCAAGCGAAACAAGTTATTGATATTGCAGGCACAACGCTTCAAAGTCATCTTTGGGGTCCAGTAAAAAGTCTTTACCGACAACTGAGGTGATTTCAGCTTCTGAAATATAAGGATTATCAATTTTGAAAATTAATCTGTTATATAATTTTGCATTGAGCAAAAACTCGCAGTGATGTTGGTAAAACAATTGATCAAATTGGCCATTGGCAATAATCCGCTTTAAGCCAACCTCAATTCTCTGAGCAAGCCGAGGTTTGTTTGGCGATACATAATAGTAAGTTGCCAGAGGAATGTGCAGTAACACATGCTCATCAACCACTAATTCCGGATACAAGGGCTTAAAGAGCGACAACTCTTGAAAAACCTCATTAACTCCCCGCCCAAAAGTGATAAAGCGGTCTTTAGACAGCATATTAAATAAAGTTTCATACTGGGTGCTTTCAACAACATCAAAACCTGCTTTTGTCATGGCAAATTTTGTCGACCACTGGCTACCTGAGCCGGTTTTAAGCACCATTAACTGCGCCAGAGTGCTGACATTAGCAAGCGTCCTTATATTGTCTTTTTTAATAATAAATAATCGAAAGCCCTGAATGCCCTTGCGTATAGGGATTTTTATCGGAATAAGCTCTTGGTTCCACTCAAGCTGTGGCGCTTCGGCAATAACATTAACGCCTTCGCCGCCCTTTAATGATCTAAAAATACGATTTCGGCTCATTCTAGTATCTGCAACCACTAAACTCCCCTCGCCAAAATCAGCATGAGTTGCCTCAATCACCAATGCCAATAGGTCATAGGTATATTGGTAGCGACTGTCTAATTCTGATTCAGAGCGATTAATCACAAATTGGTCTTCTGAATGGCAGGTAGAGGCAAGCATCATTCCCCCTGTAATAAGGAGGGTTAATAATAAACAAGAGCGCTGAACTGCATTCATCAATTAACTCGTGACAGTAAAAAAAGCATAATGGGGACATACCTATAATAGCCGTAAAAGGCAGCACTGTTTGATAAAATCGACAGCTTTATCAGATTTATTTTAGATTGGCTTTGTATGAATATCAAACAACAGTACAACACAATTTAACGAGCGTGATATGGGCTTGTAATGCAGATGACCAAGCAAGTGAGATGTGCAACACCTCACAGAATGAGCAAGTACGCCCCTCAACTTAAGCATGGTTGAGTTGAGGGAGCCAATTAACAAATGACTGCACAAGATGCTCACACAAGATTACGCAACCGATTGCTCCGTTGGCGAGCAACTGCCATCCTGCTTGGGGCTATAATAGTTTGAGAACATTTTTAACAATGCTTCGCGGCGGATCACACCGCATAATCGCCCCTGTTCAACCACAGGATAAACGCTTGGCACTGCCGCTGACGCACCACGTAAACGTGCTTCGTAGCTTTGATACCCTCCACTGATGTACATTCCATTGTCGCTCACAGGGAAGAGCTTGTTTTTATCAACCACCATAAACTCAAGTAACTGAGCAAGATTGTCGTTGGGCGACACGGTAAGTATGTTAGTTTGCATAATGTCTTTAACAGAAATCGGTAATTTAGCTGAAAACTCCTCAGACCAAAGTAAACGCATTAAATCTTGTTCAGAAACAAAACCTAACAACTGATTATCACTATCGATCACTGGCGCACTAGGCACATTATTACGAGCAAGCAATGTCAACGCGTCATAGATAGACATATCAATTGAAAGTGTGGCAGGTTTAGTGTCCATCAATTCACTGACGATAAGTTTTTGGATTTTATTTTTCATGGCGATGTACTCTTTACTGTGTGGATGTTGAGTGTGTAAAGCACTGTAAGTTTGTTGCAATGGATCAAAATCAGGCGGGCCTTGCTGAACACTAGGCGTGTGAACATGTACAGATGTGTGGATATGGGCGTCGCTAAAAGGACTAACATGCAGCGATGTCGCGGTTTGATTAGCATAAGTGCCTTTATTATCAATCCAGTAATAACCTAAACCGACAAATACAGCGCCACCCAAAATATTACCCAGTGTCACAGGGATCAAGTTATGTACAACAAAATTACTGATCGTTAAGTCTGCAAATACTTGTGGTACCACACCTAAAGCAACAAAATACTCACTGCCTGCAAAATGCTGAATGGCAATGCCTAAAGGCACCATAAACAAATTGGCAATACTGTGCTCAAAGCCGCTTGAGACAAACATAGCCACGGGCAAAATCAACAATAAAGATTTGGCCAAAACCTCTTTACAGCTAAAAGTCATCCAAACACCCAAACACACTAATAAGTTGCATAAGGTGCCTAAAGCAAAAGCTTGGCTCCAGTCATGGTGAATTTTATGCTGGGCCAGGTGTAGCGCATTGAGCCCCCACTCATTACCATCTAAGCCATACATTTTTGACAGCATCACCAATAGCAATATCAACATGGCGCCACATAAGTTGCCTAAATACACACGTATCCAACAGCTTAATAACTGCTTAGTAGTGACCTTGTTTTGTGCCCAGGCAATGGCACTTAATACGGTACTGGTAAAAAGCTCTCCACCTAGCACCACGACGAGGATCAAACCTAAGCTGAAGGCCACACCACCACTAAACCTCACTAAGCCCCATGAGTGTTGAGCCGAACCTGTGGTGACAGTAAGGTAAAATACAAATGCTAACGCGATAAAAGCCCCTGCAAAAACCGATAATCCAAATGATTGCGCAACATTTTTCGTGACTTTGGTTTCGCCATAGTTGGCCGCTTTGTCAAATGAGCTCATCGGTAAAGGTGTTTCAACTACCGTAAGGTGGTTTATTGACCGACAAGGCCCATGATGATGAGGTGCCTCTTGAATGTAAGGCGCTCTCATAATGTCATCCTCATCGTATTGCAGATAACATAATAAGAGGAATATCCAGTAGCTATATACATAGGTAACTCCTTGAATTTGTTTATGACATAAATCACTACATATTGAGCATATCCCCAGCCAAGCAAAAATAATATTGAGTCTTTTTTAGGTGTAGTATCAATAAAACTGATACCCAAAGCGTGCAAAAAATACTGCTGTAAACAGGCTTTTTTGAGGGGTGACTGGTTTAAAAAAGGGGGGAAGTGTAAAAAACAAGCGGTTTGAATTAGGCTCCACACGCTGAATTGAATGCCAAAGCGCCCACTCTTATTCCATTGCGCATTAATAAACCTCAGCTCTGGATAACAAACGCCTTTCAAGCAGTCCTTTGCCTTCCTCACTGCGTTGAATTAACTTGCAATAGGCTAGCTATTGACGCGTTAATTCGCCTTGTTAGCAAAACAAATCACAAGCTTGACTGTGGATTTTAGTCAATCTATTGATTTATATCGTTATCAATACATCTCTTATCCAGAGTTGAGGTTAATCAGTGACTATGCAGAATGCGTCCAGCGGTTGTTGATTAAGGCGTCGCTATGTCGTCATGGTTGTTCCCTTTCAAATAGCGAGAACGCAAAGCCCAGTAACGACGTGGAAAAACAGACTTGATACTAAGTAACCTGAGCGCGGGATAATAAATGCCTTTCAAACAGTCCTTTGCCCTGCTCACTGCGTTGAATCGACTTACAATAGGCTAGCTATTGACGCGTCAATTCGCCTTGTTAGCAGAACACATGACAAGCTTGAAAGTGAGAATGGGTAACATGTTGATTTTAAATAGCATAAGTTCATCCCTTATCCCGCGCTCAGGTTAAGTATCAAATTTACAGGTAACCACAAGCAATTAAATTGAAGGTTGATACAAAGGCTAATATAGATAACTGCTGTTGATGAGGTAACGCGCACTTAAGTTAGGGATTCTAGGGTAAAATAAGCACGATAATATTGAGCGAGTATAGCAATAATCCTTTATACAGCCTCAACCCAAGCGTTGTCATGTGCATACCAAATTATCCTGGCAGCGACTTGTTTGACTGGGTTTACTGTATCGAAAAAAACTTATCAACAAACACAGATAAAGTTCAGGATTTAAACAAAAGTTTGTTATACTCCGCGACCGCTTATTGATGGCGCCCCAATAGGGTATCTCATTCAAGCTTAACGTTTTTCAACTATCCTAAATAAGTTAACAACACTGTTAAGCATGAGTTTAGCCAATTCAATCACGCTAACGACCTAAATTATCCAGATTTACCTTGTTCAGCTAGCACGCTAGACGCAACTAAATCGCTTTGTTTTGATGTACATACAGGAACCGCACCATGAAATTCGAATCTTTTAGCTTCGCCCCAGAAATATTACGCGCGATCGCTGAGTGCGGTTATCAATCAATGACCCCCGTGCAAAAACAAGCGATACCGGCCATACGCCGTGGTGAAGATGTCTTAGCAAGCGCCCAGACCGGTACAGGCAAAACCGCAGCCTTTGCTTTACCCATATTGCAAAAAATGTGCGAAAACCCAAAAGACACCTTACCGTCTAATACTCGCACTCTTATTTTAACGCCGACACGTGAACTGGCCGCACAAGTTGCCGACAACATCAGCGCTTACAGTAAACACCTCAATGTGACGGTATTAACCATTTATGGGGGGGTGAAAATGGACAGCCAGTCACAAAAGCTCAAACGCGGAGCAGACGTGATTGTTGCCACTCCTGGTCGTTTACTTGAGCATATTGTTGCTTGTAATTTAAGTTTATCTAACGTCGAGTTTTTAGTGCTTGATGAAGCTGACCGCATGCTTGACATGGGCTTTAGCGCCGACATTCAAAAAATCCTTCAAGCGGTAAACAAAAAACGTCAAAATATGCTGTTTTCTGCAACTTTCTCAAACGAAGTGAAAAAGTTAGCTAATGACATGCTCGATAGACCTAAAGTGATCACGGTAGATAAACAAAACACCACCGCAGCAACAATCAGCCAAGTTATTTACCCGGTTGAACAACGCCGCAAACGTGAATTACTGTCTGAACTGATTGGCACTAAAAACTGGCGCCAAGTATTGGTATTTACTGCCACGCGCGATGCCGCTGACACCTTAGTAAAGGAGCTAAACCTAGACGGAATTACCTCTGGCGTAGTTCACGGCGAAAAAGCACAAGGTAGCCGTCGTCGCGCTTTACGTGAGTTTGTCGAAGGTAAATTGCGGGTATTGGTCGCCACCGAAGTTGCTGCTCGCGGCCTTGATATTCAAAACCTTGAATACGTGGTTAACTACGATTTACCGTTCTTGGCTGAAGATTATGTGCATCGTATAGGCCGCACAGGTCGAGCGGGGAAAACAGGCGTGGCGATCTCGTTTGTTAGCCGTGAAGAAGAGCGCACACTGGCAGATATTGAAAAACTCATAGGTCAAAAAATTCGCCGCATTACCGTACCAGGTTATGAGGTAGGTAGTCGTGAGATGTTGCTTAAACAAATTGAAAAACGTCGTAGCTTTGCCAAAAAACAACAACGTAGCGACAATGTTGGCGCACAGATGATTGCAGAGAAAAACATGGACGGTCGTCGTGTGAAAGTGGGTAAAACGACCAGCGCTGTTAAATACAAAAAAATTAAGTAACCTCAGTTCGATATATTTTACCTACCCACGATAAAGGGTCGGCAAACAAAAAGGCGCTTCGGCGCCTTTTTTGCTCTTGAATGAAATTATTACTGTCATTGGCAGGTCTGGTTTTGTAACTTATACGTACTTTTGTGACATCGAATTCTTCAGGACAACAACACAAGGACTTACCATGTTTAAAAAACTGCTTATCACCACCTCGTTATTGTTAGCCAGCGTTGCCAGTATCGCTAAACCTATTGCTATTGACGAAAACAATGTCATGCCACTGCTCAATGGCCATCAAATACCAGCCATCACCTTACAAGATGTTAATGGCAAAGCGGTTGCACTGGACAAACTTGTGGCACAAAAGCCAACCATTTTCTTCTTTTATCGTGGCGGTTGGTGTCCATTTTGTAACTCACAAATGGGTCAATTAAAGGCAATTGAACCTAAACTGATTGAAATGGGTTTTCAGCTAGTGGGGATTTCTCCCGATACACCTGAAAAAATGCGGGCGTCAATAAACGATCAAAAACTCGATTACTTATTGCTGTCTGACACCGCAATGGCAGCATCACAAGCCTTTGGTTTGGCCTATTACACCAGTGCAGATATCACTCAAAAGTACACAGCAAGTCTTGCTGTTACCAACGAGCTATTCACCACGCCAGAAGGTGATAAACGCCTAGTGTTACCTGTTCCGGCAGTTTATCTGGCCGATAAAAATGGCTTAATTCACTTTCAATATGTTAATCCAAACTACAAAGTGCGCCCTGCTCCTGAGTTAATTTTAACGGCTGCAGAATTACTGGTTAACTAGTTTATCATTAAGTCATTGCGATACATTGAGCCAGCAACAGGAGGTTGCTGGCGTTTTATGATAGCAAACATCAGCTAACCTTAGCGCCTCTCATCGCTCACTTATTGCTATTAAACACAATCTGACATCACAAAAAGTGACCAAAGATACAATAAAATCATCATTTAATGCTTTTTGTATTGGATTTTTAAGCGCGCATCTCGCTACACTGTTCGCCAAATAAAAATATCCCTATACAAAGGCTGTTAATCATTATGTCAATCCCTACAACATTCGGTACAGCAAACACCCCAGGTACGATAAAGGCAATGCTGTTAGGTTGTGGCGAACTCGGTAAAGAAGTCGCCATTGAGCTACAACGTTACGGCATTGAAGTTATCGGCGTAGACCGTTACCCAAACGCGCCAGCAATGCAAGTGGCACATCGCTTTCATGTGATTAATATGCTCGATGCCCAGGCGCTCAAAGCGGTTATCGAATTAGAAAAACCAGATCTCGTTATCCCAGAAATTGAAGCCATCGCAACACAAACCTTAGTCGAATTAGAGGGACAGGGATTGCATGTTGTACCAACGGCTAACGCTGCCAAGCTCACTATGGACCGCGAAGGTATTCGCCGCTTAGCCGCTGAAACCTTAGCCCTACCAACATCACACTATGCCTTTTGCGATAGCCAATTAGAGTTTGAGCAAGCGGTCGCTAACATTGGCATTCCGTGTGTTGTGAAGCCAGTAATGAGTTCATCGGGTAAAGGCCAAAGTGTCATTAAGTCTAGCGATACCATTGCCAAAGCATGGGCTTATGCTCAAGAAGGCGGTCGTGCAGGACAAGGCAGAGTAATAGTAGAGGCCTTTATTCCATTTGATTATGAAATCACCCTACTCACCATTAGCGCGATTAATGGTATTCACTTTTGCGCCCCAATCGGTCACAGACAAGAGGACGGTGATTACCGCGAATCCTGGCAGCCTCAACAGATGTCGGAGCTTGTGTTACAAAAAGCCCAAGCCGTAAGCAAAAAAGTGGTTGAAGCCCTAGGCGGCTTTGGCTTATTTGGTGTTGAGTTGTTTGTAAAAGGTGATGATGTGTATTTCTCAGAAGTATCACCAAGGCCACACGATACCGGTTTAGTGACACTTATTAGTCAAGATCTATCAGAATTTGCTTTGCATGTGCGTGCTATTTTAGGTCTGCCCATCAGCAGTATTACTCAACATGGGCCCAGCGCCTCTGCGGTGATTTTAGCCGAGGGCACCTCAACCAATATTCGTTTCCAAGGTATGGCACAAGCCCTAGCGCCTGCTGATACACAATTACGCTTATTCGGTAAACCTGATATTAATGGTCGCCGCCGGTTAGGTGTTGCCCTTGCACGTGACACATCCATAGAAAACGCCATTGAAAAAGCCACAAAGGTCGCCAGCAACATCAAGGTATTGTTTTAACCTATACAGGCGTAAACTGCCGAACATCGCTTAATACATACAACAAAAGCCGTAAATTATTGCGGCTTTTTGTTGCTTAACCCTCAAACATCTTTTAGCCGTTTACACAATTAACCACATCCCCTTGCAGGAACTGCTTTATGTTATTTACAGCAATGTTGAGTAAATTTTGTCTTGCTTGCAAGGTTGCCCAAGCAATGTGCGGCGTTAGGGTAATATTAATCGCACTTAGCAATGGGTTGTCTGGGCTTGGTGGTTCTGTTGATAATACATCGACGGCCGCAAACCCCTTATGTTGATTGAGCCATTGCGCTAAATCGGCTTCGTTAATTAAATCGCCGCGGGCAGTGTTGACTAATAAACATCCAGGCTTTAACAAGCGCAAACTGTTACTGTTTATCATGTGCTTAGTGGCGATATTAAGTGGGCAATGCAGTGAAATAATGTCAGCTTGCTGAAACAGGGTATCGCGCTCACACCAGGTTATCGCCCCAGGTAAATCGGCTTTAGGTTTACCACTTGTGATTAACACTCGCATGCCAAACGCCACACCCAGATTAGCCACCTGCTGGCCAATATCACCATACCCAACCACACCCAAGGTTAACCCCTTTAACGAGGTTAGCGGACTTAAGGTAAAACAAAAGTCTCGCTGTGACACCCATTGACCGGATTTTACGGCCTGATCATGTAAGGCCACCTGTTGATAATGGTGCAATACATGTGCAAACACCATTTGGGCGACAGCATCAGGGCCGTATGCAGGAATATTAGTCACACAAATGCCGTGTTCTGTAGCATATTGAATATCAACAACATTGGTACCTGTTGCTAATACGCCAATATAGTTAAGTTGCGGTAGATGGCTTAGAGTGTGTGCAGTTAACACGGTTTTATTGGTCAACACTATTTGTGCTTCTGCACAACGTGCTACCACTTCAGAGGGTAATGTATGCTCGTAAATCTCACTTTCACCTATGGCTTGCAGTGCTTGCCAATCTAAATCCCCTGGGTTTAGTGTGTAACCGTCTAAAACCACTATTTTCATCTTAGGTTCACTCCCTGTTAAACAAAACGCTAACGCATTGCGCGTGAGGTTTTAATACGCTCATAAGCGGCTTGAATATCCTGTGCTTTGGTTTTGGCTAAGGCCATCATTTCTTCTGGTAACCCTTTAGCCACGAGCTTATCTGGATGATGCTCGTTCATTAATTTACGGTAAGCGCGTTTAATCTCTTGGTCGCTAGCAGACTCGGCCACACCTAACATCACATAGGCATCGTTCAGCGGCATTTTATTGCCTTGTGGTGATTGATGATGGCTAAACTCAGCTTGCCATCGTGCCAACAAGGCATCAAGCTGTGCTGCTAGGCCTAGTTTATTGGCGATAACCGACAATATTTGTTTCTCTTTGGCATGCAACTCACCGTCAGACAGGGCCGTCTGAATTTGAATTTCCAAAAACATTTGTGCTAATTCGGCGCGTCCTTGAATAACATGGCGAAATTGCTCTAACTGCTTGAGCAAATCAAAATCAGCTTGACGCCCATGCCTAAAAGCATCTTGAGCATCAATGCGCGATTGGCCCGATAGCTTCATCTGATCCATAAGCATGGTGGCAATACGAATATCATTTTCAGTCACACGACCAGACGCTTTAGCCACATGGCCCATTACCGCAAAGGTTGCATTAAAAAACATCGCCTGACGTTCGCTGCCTTTACGCAATAATGACGTCAGCCCCTGACGTTTATCGTAAGCATGCCCTAACCATAATCCTAAAAGGGCACCAAAAAACCGACCAAACATAAAGCCGATAATAAACCCAAAAACTTTACCCCAAATGCGCATTGTACCTTCCGCTTTGTTTAATGTTCATTCTTGTATTGCAACATATTAGACGCAACTTGCTGGCCTAAATTTACGCTTGTAACCGAGCTTCGAGTTGCTCAAGTCTTGTTATCGTGCCCACATCGCACCAATAAGTATCTAAATACGCACCCATAACTTGTTGGTTTGTTATAGCCTCTCTTAGCAAAGGCCCAAGCGCTTGTTTGCCTTCTGGTACAGCATGAAAAAATTGAGGGTGATAAATACCGACACCCGAAAAGGTCAGTTTTTCATTCTCTTTCAAACTCAGTCGTGCTGCTGTGTCTATTGCAAAATCGCCTTGAGGATGGTGCTCAGGATTGTCAACTAACCACAAAAATGCCTCCCCATGACCTTGAACAATGTGCTCGTAAGCGCGATGAAGATCATTGGGCAAGTTATCAAGGTAAATATCACCATTGATGACTAAAAAAGGTGCAGTACCCAGTAAAGGTAATGCACGTTTAATACCGCCTGCGGTCTCTAGCGCGTCGCCTTCTTCACTGTATTGAATATTGAGCCCCCATTGATGCCCATCGCCGAGCATTTCAGGTAACTTATGTCCTAACCAGGCATGATTAATCACCACATCTTTAACGCCTATCTCTGCCAGTTTTTCAAGGTGGTACACTATTAAGGGGTTACCCGCTACGCTCACCAATGGCTTAGGTAAGGTATCGGTAAGTGGTCGCAAGCGCTCACCTCGCCCAGCAGCCAAAATCATCGCTTTCATAGTGTATTTCCTGCATCAGACTGCTGTTTAACCAGTGGCACAATAATGCGTTCAACCCAAGAGCTGAAGGCGGTAATTTGCGAGTAGTGGCTGCCAATATCAACGATATATTGCAAGGTTAATGGAATATCAGCCAAATACCCACTCTTGGCATCGCGGTGATATAAGCGAGCAAAAATACCGGCAGCCTTGATGTGACGCTGTATTCCCATTAAATCAAACCATTGTCGATAAGTCACAAAGTCAAGGGTATCGTCGATTAACTGATGCGATTTAAGTAACCCGTAGTGATAATGCATTAACTCATCAACTTGTTGATCTGGCCAGCGTACATAACAATCCCGCAGCAAGGACACCGCATCGTAAGTCACAGGCCCAAGCACTGCATCTTGAAAATCAATCACGGCAAGCGCATTTGCATTCAATAATAAATTACGGCTATGGTAATCACGGTGCATCCCAACTTTAGGTTGAGATAAAGCACTTTGCGTTAACACCTCAAAAGTACTGGTTATCATTTGCTGTTCATTGTTCGACAGCCGGTAACCTAAGTGTGTATTGACTAACCAATCAACAAATATCGCCAACTCACGCTGTACAAATGCCCCATCGTAGTCAGCCAACGGCCCTAATTCAGTGACCGTTACTCCGGCAATGGTCGGTAATAAATTGAGTGCTTGTTGATAATAATCGACAACATTGTGTTGATTTAATACTGACAATAGCTGTTTTTCGCCCACATCCGTTTGTAAAACAAACCCTTGTTCATCGTCAGTGGCTAATACCTCTGGCACGCATAACCCCGCGGTTTTATATGCCTTTGCCATTGCCACAAATGGCGCGATTGGCACTAAGTTAATGGGTGAGTCTGACACTATGTAATGCTCACCCAAATGCTCAATGCGAAAGTAACGACGAAAACTGGCATCACCGCAAATCAAGTATGGAGTCACTTGTTCGGCAAAATATTGATTTAACCAGTGGCTTAAGGCGATAAATCTTGGGTCAGTTAAACTCATCTCAATGGCTCTTAACGAAAAATTGCTTTATTATAGCCAGCATAACATTTGGAAACAGCTAAAGAATGGAATGTTTTGTTTAGCTGAGTATCTTTTTCTCTCCAAAAATCTTTCTGAATATGAAATCATAAATTATTGACAACAATGCAGATCCGTTATTTTCTGGCGTTATGCCTACTCCCCAATATCGTTCTTGCTGAAGAAGCAGAAACGACCGAGCTGCCGACATCGCAATGCGTTGTTACGCCCCCAGTATCTCGTTCATTTGAAGACAGAGCGGCATTAACGGGTATTGATGACGAGCAAATCGTAATTATCAGCGACTATTCAAACGCTGCATTTAACAACAAAGCACAATTTATTGGTGATGTCAGTTTTAGTCAGGGACAGCGCCATATTGCAGCCGACAGTGCGATTTTGGATCAAAAAAATCAACGCTTAAATGCCGATGGCAACTTAATTTTTAAAGACGAATTATTCACTGTCACTGCCGATTCTCTTGAAGCGCAAATGAGCACCAACAGTGCCACGCTACAAAATACAAAATACTGGCTTCATGGCCAGCAAGTTCATGGTGATGCCAGCAAATTACAAATTACTTCTGAAAACAATTTACTGTTAACCAAAACTAACTTTACAACCTGCCCGCCCGGTGACGAATCATGGCTACTTGAAGCCGACATGATCAAAATCGACAGCACTGAAGAGTGGGGAGAAATTTGGAATGCAAAATTAAGAATTGCCGATGTGCCAGTGCTTTACATTCCTTACATGACCGTTCCTGTTTCGGACAAACGTAAAAGTGGTTTTTTGTTTCCAAGTTTCAGCACAAGTACCACTAACGGTATCGAGGTCATTACTCCTTATTACTGGAACATCGCGCCAGAATATGATTTAACTTTTACTCCCAACTTTATGTCTTCACGTGGTTTGTATACCAAAACAGAATTTCGCTATCTGGCTGGTGAGCAGCAAAACGGCCAGTTTAATGTGGAATACCTAGGCAGTGACGATAATTCAGACACCAATGCCAACCGTTACCTATACCACTGGAGTCACCAGGGCGCGATTAACAAAAATTGGCGAGTAAGATCAGATTACACTGACGTGTCTGATAATAATTACTTCAATGATTTAGACTCAGATGTTAACCAGTCTACAGATAACCAGTTATCACGAATTGGTGAAGCCAGTTACTTTGAACGTAACTGGGATTTCAACATGCGTGTTCAAGATATTAAAGTGCTTGGTGAGGACGAAAAGCCATATCAAGTGATGCCACAGCTTAACTTTAACTATCGCACTGCAGATTTTATTGATTCTATCGATTTTAAGTTTAATTCTGAACTGACTAATTTCAGCCATCAAGATAACGAATACAATACCGCAACCCGTTTGCATTTAGTGCCAAGCTTAATTTGGCCAATTCAAGGCCCTGCTGGGTCATTTACCAGCGAAGTCAAAGTCATGCAAACACAATACTGGCAACAAAATCTGGAGGAAGATAGCTCGTTAGACGACACGGTGAGCCGTACTATTCCTCAGGCGCGCCTACATGGTCAAGTCAATTTTGAGCGCGCTGCGCAGCTGTTTGACAGCCAGTATCGCCAGACATTAGAGCCTCAGATTCAATACCTATATGTCGGGTACGACGACCAATCTAATATTGGGATTTACGACACCGCTGAACTTCAAGAAGATTACTATGGTTTGTTCCGCGACCGTCAATACTCTGGTTTAGACCGTATTGCTGATGCCAATCAATTTACCCTTGGGTTTACAACTCGGTTATTTGACACAAATAATCGCGAGAAATTTAAGTTTAGTGTTGGTCAAATCATGTATTTAGAGTCATCAAAAGTCGCTTTAGATACAACATACGAAGAAACATCGCCGTCTACATCAGTCCTTGCAGCTGAACTAGATGCACAGTTATATAACGATTGGTTTATCAGCGGTTCGGTTCAACATGACACCGAAACCGGTGAAAACAAAAAAAATGAAGTTACCTTAGATTTTAGACCAAGCAATGACAAATTATTGCAGTTAAGTTATCGTTACGTGCCTGATCTGTTGAATACCAATACCAATGACCAAGTCGATATCTCCCAAGCGGGGCTACGAACCTCTTGGCCACTAAGCGACAGCTTGTATTTTGTGGGTAATTATTATTATGACCTCAATGAATCTCGCAATATTGAAACCTATACAGGTGTGCAATACGAGTCATGCTGCTGGGCTGTTCGCCTCAGTTATCACTACCGTATCAGAACCAATTATGACGATGATTTGTCGAGCACTGAAGATAACAGTGAAGAATTTGAAAGCGGTGTTTACCTAAACTTTGTGATAAAAGGACTGGGCGGTTCAGGTCCGTTAGGCGTAGCAGACATGCTAAATGAAGGCTTATTTAACTACCGTAAGCCACTTTACTTGAGGAATTAGTTATCTTTTATGATAGATTGCTGAACCTAGCGATAAACTCATAGTCCAATAACAACAAACATGCTGTTGAGTATGAAGTAGTAACCTTATTTTGGCGATATATTGCCAGTTTATATTGAATTGAATGTGCCAAGGATTTTGTGGATGAAACACAGTAAAAAAATGATTTTTGCGTTACTTGCATTGGCCATGAGCCAAAACAGTATTGCAGCCCCAGTGCCATTAGACAGAGTATCAGTGCAAATCAACGATGGCATTGTGCTCGAAAGTGAAATCAACAATATGATTACCACTGTGAGAGCTAACGCTAAAGCCGCTAACCAAACATTACCTTCGGAGCAAGCACTTCGCACCCAGGTAATTGAACGCCTTATTCTAACCCATTTACAAATGCAAATGGCTGAACGCATTGGGTTACAAATTGGTGATTTACAATTAGACCAAACAATAGAAAATATCGCTAAAGAACAGAAAATGACGGTAGCGCAAATGCAACAGGCTATCGAAAGTGAAGGCACGAGTTTTAGCCAATACCGTGAGCAATTACGTCAAGAAATCACCCTTGGTGAAATTCAACGTATTCAAGTACAACGCCGAATTCAAGTCTCACCTCAAGAAATCAATGGCCTAGTCAAGCTTATTGAAGAGCAAGGCTTAAAAGATGTTGAATTCCAAATTGGCCACATCTTAATTGAAATCCCCAGCGAGCCAAACAGTGAGCAATTAGAAAACGCTAGCCGTCGAGCTGACATCGTTTTAAAACGCTTAAATGCCGGAGATGATTTCCGCAGTACAGCAATTGCCTCATCGTCAGGCCCTAAAGCGCTAGAAGGCGGTATTTGGGATTACATGAACATCAATGAAATGCCAACCTTGTTTGCTGAAGTAGTCAGCGGCGCGAAAAAAGGTGACATTATTGGCCCAATCAAGTCAGGGTCTGGTTTTCATATCATTAAAGTGATGGACACCCGTGGCCTTCAAACTCAAGAATTATCTGAAGTGAAGTCTCGCCATATTCTGTTAAAACCGTCACCCATTTTATCTGAAGAACGCGCCAAAGCGATGCTGGATAACTTCTTAGTTCAATTACGCAGTGGCGAAGCCGACTTTGCTACGTTGGCGAAACAATATTCAGAAGATCCTGGTTCGGGTGCTAAAGGTGGTGAGTTAGGTTGGGCAGATCCTAACGTATACGTACCTGAGTTTTCGCAAACTCTTGCTAACTTAGATGAAGGTCAAATCAGTGAGCCTTTCAGAACCACTCACGGATGGCATATTGTGCAACTTGAGTCACGACGCAAAACCGATGCTACCGCTCAGTTCAACAGTAACCGCGCTCATCAGTTAATTTTCCGTCGTAAATTTAACGAAGAATTGCAAAACTGGTTAGATGAAATGCGCTCAGAAGCTTATATCGAAATTATTGAACCAATAGATACGCAACGAGGTTAAGCAAGCTCAATGACTAAACGTATTGCCATTACTCCAGGTGAACCAGCAAGCATTGGTCCTGACTTAGTCATCAAACTCGCTCAGCAGGCTTGGCCTGCTGAGTTAGTTGTTTGTGCCGACCCTGATTTGCTAATGAGCAGAGCCAAATTGCTTGGCTTGCCATTACAACTCAAACCTTATCAACCGTCACAAGCACCAAAACCTCAAGCCGCTGGCACATTAACCATCGTCCCCTTTGCCCTCGCTGAGCCTGCCCAATGCGGTGTATTAAACGAGGCTAACAGTGCCTATGTTGTTGATACACTTCGCTATGCCGGCGAAAAAAACATGTCTAATGAATTCGATGCCGTTGTCACAGGGCCGGTTCATAAAGGCATCATTAATCAAGCCGGTATTCCATTTAGTGGCCATACTGAGTTTTTTGCACTGCAAGCAAACTGTGCAGACGTAGTGATGATGCTAGCAACGCCTGGTTTACAAGTCGCTTTAATGACAACCCACATACCATTGGCCTATGTTTCTAAAGCGATTACCCGCGACAGACTGCACCACATCATCAGTATTTTACACCGTGAACTAGTCAGTAAATTTGGCTTAGGCTCACCTAAAATTTATGTATGTGGCTTAAACCCACATGCTGGAGAAGACGGCCACTTAGGTCGTGAAGAAATTGATACCATGATCCCCGCGCTTAACGAGTTACGCGAGCAAGGAATGGATATTGTTGGCCCATTGCCAGCAGACACGCTATTTCAGCCTAAGTATCTTGAACAAGCAGACGTGGTGCTGGCCATGTATCATGACCAAGGATTACCTGTGCTTAAATCATTAGGATTTGGCAAGTCGGTCAATATCACCTTAGGTTTACCTTATATTCGCACATCAGTTGACCATGGTACGGCACTTGAACTTGCTGGTACCGGCAAAGCGGATAGCGGCAGTTTTACCTGTGCATTAAACAAAGCCATCGAATTGGCTTCAAAAAGTAAGTAACCCATTTTAATGAGCAATAAAGTACACTTAGGCCACACGGCCAGAAAACGTTTTGGACAAAACTTCCTTACCGATGAGGGTGTGATCAGCAGTATCGTAGGGGCAATTACGCCTGATAATGATCACGTCATGATTGAAATTGGACCCGGTCTTGGTGCATTAACTGAACCTGTGGCTGACACCATTGATAATCTGACAGTGGTAGAGTTAGACCGTGACCTAGTTGAACGTTTACAACAACACCCGATCCTTAAAGATAAGCTGACAATTCACCAGGGCGATGCGCTGCAATTTGATTTTTCAACACTGCAACAACCTGGCAAAAAAATGAAAGTGTTTGGTAATTTACCCTATAACATTTCAACGCCACTGATGTTCCATTTGTTCGAGTTTGCCGAGCAAATAGAAACAATGCATTTTATGCTGCAAAAAGAAGTGGTATTACGTCTTTCTGCAAGCCCTGGTTCTAAGGCTTATGGTCGTTTAACCGTTATGGCGCAATACTTTTGCCAAGTTGTGCCGGTACTTGAAGTGCCCCCACATTGCTTTACTCCGCCCCCAAAAGTGGATTCAGCAGTAGTGCGTTTGTTACCGTATGAAGTTAAACCTTGGCCGTGTAAAGATGTTTCAGTGTTACGCCATTTATGTTCTGCAGCATTTAGCATGCGCCGTAAAACATTACGTAATAACTTAAAAGCCATGCTGTCTGATGATGATTTTGCCTCATTAAATATTGACTCCAGCATGCGGCCAGAGCAAATCAGTGTCCCGCAATATGTCGCTATGGCTAATTTACTGTGTGACAACAAAAAGTAATAATAAGGGCATGCCGATACGAGCATGCCCTTTTGTTTTAGTACAGGATGTGAAATGAGCCAAAGCGAATCACCGATAAAAATAAAAGTCGACACTCAATACCTAGAACAACAATCTGATGCCGCAGACAATAAATACCTTTTTAGTTATACCATCACCATCATCAATTTAGGCGACACCAATGTCACACTCAAAGATCGTCATTGGATAATTACAGACGCCAACGGCAAAGAAAGCGAAGTAAAAGGTCCCGGTGTTGTAGGAGAAACCCCAACGATTAGCCCAAATACAGCCTATCAGTATTCCAGTGGTACAGTGATGGAGACACCGGTTGGCTTTATGCATGGCTTTTACGGAATGGAAGACGCACAAGGCAAACGCTTTTTAGCCTCTATTCCAGCATTTAGATTGGCAGTACCAGGTATTTTACAGTAAATCATGGCGCACTATTTTGTTGGTGACATCCAAGGCTGCTTTACTGAGTTGAACTTTCTTTTGCAAAAGGTCGACTTTTGTCCATCGAGAGATGAGCTATGGGCAGTGGGTGATTTAGTCGCAAGAGGTACTGAGTCGTTGGCAACATTAAGGTTTTTTGCATCATTGCAAAACGCTGCCAAAGTGGTGCTTGGCAACCATGATCTGCATTTATTGGCACTTCATGGCAAATTAAAAAAGCCTCACCCGCAAGATAATCTTAACGAATTACTTAACGCTCCTGATATCGATGTGTTAATTGATTGGATAAGACAACAACCATTAGTTCGCACATTGCCTGAACACAATATCATCATGACCCATGCAGGCGTTCCGCCGCAATGGGATATGGCCACCTTATTACAAGAAGCCAAGCAGGTCAGCATAGCACTGCAACGTCCTGATTATTTAACCGCAGTCATTGCAAAAATGTATACCGAAGATTCTGCTAAGTGGTCACCTGAGCTACAAGGCATTAATCGCTTACGTTACTGCATCAATGCCTTAACTAGAATGCGTTTTTTACACTTAGATGGCCGCCTCGACTTTAAATGCAAAACACCGCCACAGCAGCAAACCACCTCAGAGCTTAAACCCTGGTTTGAATTCCCATCACGTTGTGCACCACAAAACACACTGATATTTGGCCATTGGGCTGCACTGATGGGGCACACGAACCAGCCTCATTTTATCGCACTTGATACCGGTTGCTGTTGGGGTGAGCATCTCACTTTGTGGCATCTCGAAAAGGATGAAAAAATTACCCAAAAAAGGTTAATTTAACGTTAAACTAACGTAGCAATTTGCCGATAGTATTACCATTCGTATTGATTATCTGGTCATGCTGCAAAGCTCAAACTACCCTATAAATAAAAGTGAAGCTTCAATAAACACTGTCCGTGTAAGCCAGCCAAGCCTTCTGGCAGGCTACGACACAACAAAGTGATTGATAAAAATATGAGAATTAACGAAATTTGCCTGAGAAACATACATTTGTTAATCCACTCAATTTGACTAATAAGAAAACCAGGATCAAATAATAATAGCCGGAGTATTGTATGAAAATTAATGTAGCGACCAGAGTTATTGGCGGTTTTACCGTTGTAACACTGTTACTTGTGGTCCTCGGGTTTGTCACTCTTTTTAGCAACAACAGTATCAAGGACGGCACAACCATCCTTAAAACGGTCAGCTTACCAGCGTTAGAGGCAACCAGCATTTTAAGTGAGAACCTCAGCACTCAACAAATCGAAGCGGTACTCGCTTACTACAGTACTCATTCATCTAAAATCCCTGCTATCGAGAAAAAACTGACCGATCTCGACAGTCGTTTTAAAAAAGATTTGGCCAATTTAGGTAATTTAGTCAGCCAACAGGCCCTACTTTCGGCCCCCTTAGACGGCTTAACCAAAAGTTATAACGTGTACGAAGCTAGCGCAAATACCATGCTAAACGAAAGAGAAAGTGCACTTAGCTTGCAAGAAAAACTCTTAACAATGCGCAGCAATTTAGAAAATGCCGCTGATGATTCTTCATCCATTCTTTTAGACGTCATCGACTTAGAAACCAGCGAAGATGATACTGAGCGCAGCCTCGCCGCGTCAGCCAGTTTAGTTGATGGCACCCTGATTAATATTATTACCACGATTTACGATTTAGTGGCTGCCACCGAGCAGAGCAAGTTTGACCTTATCATTAAAGAATTAGATTACATGGTCAGCGAAGCAAGAACTAAAATCGACTACATTAATCGCCAAGGCACTGGCGTGGTCAGTAGTTCTATTTTGGAAGATCTGTTAGCCGAAAGCACCAAGGTATTTGAATTACTCAGTGGCAACAACTCAATTATTGCCCTAAAACAGCAACAGCTTAATCATGAATTTGCTGCAACCAAGCAATTAAATGATACTCAAACTGCGGCAAAAGATGTCAACGCAAAGATGACCGTATTAGCCAAATCGATTGACACTTTTGCTGGCGATATCAGCAATGAAGCGCTCAACATCATTGATTCAGCATTTTATAAAACCCTTGGTGTCGTGCTTTTTGCTATCGTGGTTGCCATTGTGGTCAGCATTGCCGTTATCACCCCATTGACCAAATCGTTAGAGAAAGTAAACCAAGCATTAAACGTATTAGCCTCTGGTGATTTAACTCATAAATTAGATGATTCTGGCTATGACGAATTTGCTGAGTTAGCCAAAAACTGTAATCGCCTCGTAGACAGCTTGCGAAGCCTAATTGTGGGTATTGTGGACAGAGCCAATCAGCTTGCTGCGGCGGCCGAACAAACCTCTGCCATTACCTCGCAAACCACCATTGGAATTCAAGAGCAAAAGAGCCAAGTCGATCAGGTCGCGACTGCAACTACCGAGCTCAGTTCAAGTGCACAACAGGTTTCAATGAGTGCGGATCAAGCCTTAAATGAAATCAAACAAGCCGATCAAGAAGCACAACACATGCGCTCACTGGCACAAGAAAGTAAAAACACCATATTGGCATTGGCTGAAGAAGTCGCTAAAGCGGGGATTGTAATTAATAAGGTTCACTCAGACAGCGCCTCAATTGGCTCTATTCTGGATGTTATTCGTGGTATTGCTGATCAAACTAATCTACTTGCACTAAACGCAGCCATTGAAGCTGCTAGGGCTGGCGAACAAGGCCGAGGCTTTGCGGTTGTAGCCGTCGAAGTACGAAACCTCGCCTCGCGTACTCAACATTCGACCAGCGAAATTCAACAAATGATTGAAGTGCTTCAGGTCGGCACTCAAGAAGCCGTAGCGGTAATGGAACTTGGCCGTACTCAAGCCAATAGCTGTGTTGAGAAAAATGAACAAGCTAACATCGCCCTTGAAACTATCAGCAAATCAGTTCATAGAGCGTACGATTCAGGTAACCATATTGCGCAAGCAGCACAAGAACAAAACATTGTGAGCCAACAGGTATCTGAAAAACTTGAACATATAGCATCTATTTCAGAAGAGACAGCCACCGGAGCCGATCAAACAGCACAATCTAGCCATCAAGTTGCAATGCTTGCTGAAGAGCTACAAGCTTCGGTAAGTGAGTTTAAAGTGTAATACTATTACACGTTAATAAGATGACTTGCGAGAGTTAAAATGAGAACCTAGCAGCTTCTGCGCTAGGTTCTCGCTTTTTAAAGGGAATATCCATAACAATATAGCGGCGCCTTAATCAAAAGGCGCTCAGCGCATTCTGAGTGGTCACCAATTAATGGTCAATAGTATTATGATTGCTATACAAAGCTCATTAGCGTCTTTTAAAACACATAAAAAAATACCGATAATTGCTTATCGGTATTTTTATCTTTACTACATTTTAATCATTTAAACGATTACTCGTCTTCACCGCCAGCACCACCAATACGACCTTTTATCGCACCGGTTATAGGGCTGCCGTCATGGCCATTAGCCGAAGCCCAATCGAGAATGGTTTTACCATCTGCTTCTGGCGCAGCTAGGTCAGACGATGGCATACGTTTTGCGATAAACTCTCCGACATCATTCGCATTTGCATTGTAGGCAGTACGCAATAAACTGCTGCCATCACAAGAAATGCCTGAATAAAGGTTACGTAATTTGACACGGCTTTCTTTCATCTTTTTACGCAAACGATTTTTGTCATCAGATTTAACATAATCACAAATATTCGCTACTAATTGATCTGTATTGGCAACAGCAGGGGCTGACACAGAAGATGCTGCAATCAGGGCCGCAATAGCCACAGGCAATAGACGCATCTGACACTCCTTTATCTTTATAGTTATATAGCTATACATACTGTAGACAGTAAAGTTTACAGTTGCATATTAATTTCAGGGTATAAACGTGATTAATTTAACACTTTTTTACGAAGGTGTTAAAGCTATATTGCAATCCTTTGTCGTTTGTTGCAGTTTCTGAGTTCTCAATTTTCCACGAACCATCATCCCACTCAGGAAAAACGGTATCCCCTTCAACGTCTAACGCTATCATGGTCAGATATAACACGTCGGCTTTAGGCAGTAATTGTGCGTAAAGTTGACCACCACCAATGACAACAACTTCGTCGCAATCACCGGCTGATACAAGGGCTTGTTCAAAGCTTGTCACACACGTCACCCCATCAATAGCTAACCGACTATCACGACTGATCACAATATTATGCCGACCGGGCAATGGACGTCCAATAGACTCATAGGTTTTACGTCCCATAATCACAGGTTTAGACAATGTCATGGCTTTGAAATGGCGTAAATCTTCAGGTAAATGCCATGGCATCTTATTGTCTTTACCAATCACTCTATTATTTGCCATGGCGGCAATCATCGCGATACGCATTGTAAAAATCCTTATGTAAAATGGCTTTAGGCAAATGAGCTGATAACCACAATGACAGCGTCAAAGGGGTTAATAACTTACTCTGCAATGATTAAGTTCATTGAGCAAAGATATTGTTAACGGTTGTGCCTTAGCATTTGTCTGCTTAACTAACTTGATGCAGCGAATCAACCCCAGATTAAATAATCGGTCGAGTGCGGTAATACAATAAACTTGGTAAAGCGAGCCCTACTGCAAGCGCACCTAAAATAAACACCGTTTTTAAACCGTTAAGAATCACCTGGGCAGTTAATTCTGGACTGACTTGGCTTTGCGCAGTTAATTGAATAAGCGCAATCACAGTATTGAAGGCATAGGTTCCTGGTACCATAGGAATAATTGCAGCAACAGCATACATTAATGGTGGTGCAAGATGACGTTTTGCAAACTGTATGGTGATGACACCCACCAATGCAGCGGCAACAAAAGTTGCCCACTCTATTGGCATAGAAAATTGCAGCAATAATGTTCTAAAGCTATGACCTATCGCACCTGCTATTGCACAATAAATTAAATACCGCTTAGGAACATTAAACACCATTGCAAACCCAACAGCAGGTATTGCAGAAAAAAAGGCGTCATGTAGTAAGACACTTAACAAATCCAGCATCAAAAGATTCCGCCCATTTGCATCGCAATCGTAATACCAATCACCGACGCCAAAGTTAACAAAGAGGCATGGCCCCACCGAGAAATACCAACATTCATGTGGCCTTTAACCATATCAGAAATGGCATTTATCAATGGGAAACCAGGAACTAACATCAATACACTGGCAGCCATCGTCGCTTGCGGAGTCGTTGTTATTGGCCAAACATAGCCAATTTGCGCAATAGCAGTAATCACAAAAGCAGTGATTGAAAAATTCACTAAAAGATTAAAGTGCTTAGATGCAAAAAATAACCTAACCATCATGCCAATAGAAGAAGCAAAAAAAGTTAGGATGCAGGCGATCAGATCACCATCAAACAAATGACAAAAACTGGCACAAGAGAGGCCAATCATAGGAACAACAGCAATGGCGGGGTAAGTGTTAGGTTTTATATGGGCTAAACGACGTCGTACTTCGTTTGCGCCATAAATCCCTTTTTCAGCTAAGATACAAATGCGTTGAAGTTCACAAATGACCATCATATTAATGCCGTGAGCACGAATACGCCGAGTCGTTGTGATGCAACGCCCATGTACAAGGCTTGTTAACACCAAGGCATTTGAGGAAATCGATAACTCAATACTGGCAAGCCCTAACGCTTTACCAAGGCGCTGGCTGATCTCTTCAACAAGATCAGACTCAGCACCATAGGCTAACAGTAACTGTGCGCAGCGTACAACAAGACGGGTTATATCATTTTGGCTATCTGCGTACACAATGTCCTCAAATGAATAAATTAACGTTGGTAAATAACTTCGACATCATAATCATCATCGTCGAAATCATCATCAAAGTCGTCATCATAATCTTCATTAAAGGCATCGTCGGCACCTTGATGATAGTTATCCCATTTAAACTCAACGTCTTCATCAGCAATAACTTCTTCTTCAACCACAGGAATGCTTTTAATGTAATCAAGCATCTTGATACTTAGCTCTTCAGTACCTGTACGGTTATAAGCAGACATGGTATATACATCACCCTGCCAATCAAGGGCTTTAACAATAGCATCTACTTTTTCTTGTAACTCTTCTTCAAGCAACAAGTCGGTTTTGTTAAATACTAACCAACGAGGTTTCGCGGCTAATTTAGGTGAGTATTTTTCTAATTCACCCACAATAGCGCGAGCTGAATGCACAGGGTCGCTGCCATCGATCGGCTCAATATCGATGATGTGTAACAACATACGACAACGCTCAAGATGCTTAAGGAAACGAATCCCTAAACCCGCACCTTCTGCAGCGCCCTCAATAAGACCCGGAATATCGGCAATAACAAAACTTTGACCAGGACGAGGATTAACAACCCCTAAATTAGGCACGAGCGTAGTAAATGGATAATCTGCCACTTTAGGCGTTGCGCGTGACACCGCACGAATAAATGTCGACTTACCGGCATTAGGCATACCTAATAAACCCACATCAGCAAGCAACAATAACTCAAGTTTAAGTGAACGAACTTCACCCGGTGTACCCAGTGTTTTTTGACGTGGTGCACGATTTGTACTGCTTTTAAATCGCGTATTACCTAAGCCGTGGAAACCACCTTTAGCAACAAGCAGTTTTTGTCCGTGGGTAGTTAAATCACCAAGTGATTCTTCAGTTTCTTGATCAATAGCACGCGTACCCACAGGCACTTGAAGAATCAAATCTGCGCCGCCTTGGCCCGTACAATCACGACCACGACCATTTGATCCTCGTTCAGCCATATGGAAACGAGTAAAACGATAATCAATCAGCGTGTTTAGGTTTTCGTTAGCCTGTAGATATACACTACCGCCATCGCCACCATCACCACCATCTGGACCACCATCTGGAACATATTTTTCGCGTCTAAAACTTACGCAACCGCTACCGCCGTCACCCGCTTCTACGCGAATATTCGCTTCATCAACAAACTTCATACTGACTCCTGACGCCACTTATTCTGTAATTATAACCCCAAATGAATGGGATTTGCAGGAAAGCGCTGAAGATAGCATTCATCACGATATCGCCTACTGCATACAAACAAAATCATTAAACTATCAACTGAAGTTTAATGATATAAAAAACACAAAAGCCCCACCATAGGCAGGGCTTTCGAGATCTAGCTTAGTAAAGAATTAAGCTTCGATGCTAATAAACTTACGGTTATTAGGACCTTTAACTTCAAACTTTACTTTACCGTCTGTTAATGCAAACAGAGTATGGTCACGACCAACACCCACATTTACACCAGCGTGGAATTTAGTACCACGTTGACGAACGATAATGTTACCAGCTAGAACTGATTCGCCGCCAAAGCGCTTAACACCAAGACGTTTACTTTCTGAATCGCGGCCGTTACGAGTAGAACCGCCAGCTTTTTTATGTGCCATGAGTTAGACTCCTAAATTATGCGTTAATCGCAGTGATTTTAACTTCAGTGAACCACTGACGGTGGCCCATCTTTTTGTCGTGGTGCTTACGACGACGGAACTTAACGATAGTAACTTTATCGCCGCGACCGTGGCCAACAACTTCAGCTACGACTTTACCGCCAGCAACTAAAGGAGCACCAACATGTACTGTTTCACCGTCAGCAATCAATAAAACTTGATCGAATTCTACGGTTTCACCAGTAGCAACTTCTAATTTTTCTAAACGAACTGTATGACCTTCAGCAACACGGTGTTGCTTTCCGCCACTTTGAAAAACAGCGTACATAGCTATTTTACTCCAAATGACTAACACACTAACTCATATAATTGACGAGACTAGGTGCTAAAAAACTTTTAATGACAATGGGCGCGGATTCTACGCGAAGATTTATCATCAGGCAAGCCCTAATTCACATTCAAATAAAAAAGAGCACATAACTGCACACTATTCACCAATAGATAATGTGCGTTTGCTAAAAATTAGCTACCATATTACCGGCTTATCGACACGCTTAAAGTCATTAACTAAATACTGTCACAGGTTAATGGCTCGCCCTGTGGTTGAACTTAACGGTTAAACCACGGCAACAGTAAACGCAATAAGCCACAGGTAGCAGTAACTCAATATGCATTGTGAAATACTTATTTAATACAATACTTACTTTGAAAAACAGCGTCGATATCCTGTAAGATATGCGCTCAAATTCGATATAATAAATAAAGGGTGCAAACCCTGTCGCCCAACAACCAGAGACTATTATGGATTTAAACGCCATTCGTCAACTGGCTGACACTGATATGCAAGCAGTCAATCAGCTGATATATAAACAACTTGAATCTGATGTAGCCCTGATTAATCAACTTGGTTATTACATCATCAATGGCGGTGGTAAGCGCTTACGTCCGTTATTATCAGTACTGGCAGCCAAAACGGTTGGCTATAAAGGTGAACATCACCTCAAACTTGCAGCCATTATCGAGTTTATTCACACAGCCTCATTATTACACGACGACGTGGTGGACGAGTCAACATTACGCCGCGGCCGTGAAACAGCCAACGCCCTTTTTGGAAATAGCGCGAGTGTGTTGGTTGGCGATTTCTTATATACGCGCTCATTTCAAATGATGACCGAACTTGACAGCATGAAAGTGCTTAAAGTGTTAGCACATACAACCAACGTGCTGGCTGAAGGTGAGGTTTTACAGTTAATGAACTGTAATGATCCTAATACCAGCGAAGAAAACTACATGCGGGTAATTTACTGTAAAACCGCCAAGTTATTTGAAGCCGCAACACAACTTGCAGGCGTATTGGCCGATGTCAGTGCTGAACAAGAACAAGCCCTTGGTGATTACGGTAAATTTTTAGGCACAGCATTTCAGCTCACTGACGACTTACTCGATTACACCGCTAATGCCGACGAACTGGGCAAAAACATCGGTGACGACTTAGCAGAAGGTAAACCCACCTTGCCATTGATCTATGCCATGGAGCATGGTTCTGAAACAGCAAAAAAACTGATAAGAGAAGCAATTGAACAAAGTGATGGAACCAAAGCCATCGACGAAATATTGTCAGCTTTACATGAATCAGGTGCGTTATTGTATACCCAAGAAAAGGCCCAAATCGAAGCACAAAAAGCCATCGATGCGTTAGCCATTTTCCCGGACAGTGATTATAAACAAGCTTTGATTTCGTTAGCGCATTTATCAGTTAATCGTAATAACTAACCTCAATAACGCACTTGTGCCTATCCGCATTAGCAAAAAGCTGTTAACAAAATGATTAGTGCGGTTTTGCGACAGCCATGAGGGCACAGTGCGTTAGACAACAACTGCTGTGCCCATACCGTTGACGACAACTGCCGCTGCGTGGTTTTTCTCTAGCGAATACCAATCCTAACAACCACGTTAAACCTGCCAGTCAATTTGGCTGTCGCCTTGCTCGACTAATATTTTATTGATGGTAGAGAAATGGCCACACCCAAAAAAACCACGATATGCAGACAATGGTGACGGATGCGGGCCCGTTAATACGGTATGCTGTGATGCGGTAATTAAACGACCTTTTTTTATCGCATGATTACCCCAAAACACGAATACAATGGGCCGTTCCTGCTGATTGAGCAGGCTTAAAACGTCATCAGTGAATGTTTCCCAGCCCAATTTAGCATGAGAGTGAGCGACCCCTTGCTCAACTGTCAGCACAGTATTGAGTAACAATACACCTTGCCTAGCCCACGCCGACAAGTCTCCATGATTTGGAATACAAAAGCCTTCAATATCATTACTGAGCTCCTTGTACATATTTGCTAATGACGGAGGCGGCTTGACTCCCTTTTTAACTGAAAATGACAGTCCATGCGCTTGATTAGGGCCATGATATGGGTCTTGCCCTAGCACAACCACTTTAACCTCATTTAGTGGCGTTAAATCAAATGCTGTAAACACCTCATTTTCTGGCGGGTAAATCACTTTTCCCTGCCCGCGTTGAGACGCGATACATTGTTGTAGCTGCTGAAAATAGAATTGACACGATTGCTGTGCTAAGAAAGTTTGCCAGCTAGTCACCATGTGACTTCCTCTTTGAATAAACAGGCCCTAAAAATATGATGCCATGGCAAAACGAGAAACACGAGCCAACATCAAAAAATCAAGCCTATTTTCAACGGGGTTAACAAGCACTTTTGAGTTAACATTGTTCCTAACTAGCAACAATACAATATAGCTTGAGATCTCAATCGCCAATTTATTACCTGATATTTTCAATAGAAATCGTTACACTCAAGGGAAACTTACTCACCGACAAAGTGGATCTGATGTCTGAACAAAAAACCGAACTCACCATGTACCAAATTGCCGATCAATTTATCGCACTTGCTAATCAACTGAGCCAACAAGAAAACGACATTGGTAAAGTAGGCACCGCAATGAGATTTGCCGCCGCTCGCTATAACGCGTTTGAAGCTGCAATTAAGTCTACTGATTTAGCCGCTGAAAAAGACAATGCCCTAGAGTGGTTTTCAAATGAATTTAAAGCGATGCTCAATGAAAATTTAGACGACCACATTGTTAACCCGCCTATCCCTGTGCAAAAACCAACAGATGAAGCCGTCGAAATCTTTAAATCAGAATAACGATATGCCTTATCGGTAAAAATTAAGCCATCAACTTTGATGGCTTAATTGCTTAAAATAGTGAGTAAATAACTCTTATTGCCAACAAAATTAACACCACCCCAGATAATCTATCTATCAATTGTGACTTTTCCCGTAACTTAGGTAACACCGCAGAATGCGATAACACAAAAGCAATAATGGTATACCATAATCCATCAATCACTAATGGGGTAAGTACAATCAAGCCTTGCCCGACAGGAGTTTGCGCCGCAAGCACAAACTGACTAAACAATGCCAAAAAAAATAGTAAAATCTTTGGGTTAAATAATGAAATAGCAAGACCATCACGTGCCGCTTCCCATAAGCTACTTGGTTTTCCAGCCGCTAAGGTTTGCTGCGTTCCCCCTTTAGACTGTAATGCTTGTATGCCAATCCAAGCCAAATATAGCGCCCCTATTAAGGCTATGGCATTAAAAATCACTGGCGAAGCCTTAAGCACAACCGCTAAGCCTAATAAGGTCACTAATGCATAAATACCAATTCCAATAGAATGTGCCCATGCGCAAACCACACCATGCAGTCTCCCGCCACTTAATGTGTGTCTTACTACCATGGCTAAACTCGGGCCGGGCGACATCGCCCCCAAACAACAAATTGCCAACAATCCTAACCAAGCACTAAACGTCATAACACCTCTTTTTTATGTTGAATTTTAACCGCCAGTTAAGCGAGCGCTGCTAATGTTACCTTACTTTGCACTCTCATAAATAACAGACTATATGACAATTTTAATGATGATATTACTGGCGGTATTATTTACTGCTGTTGTGGGTCTCATTTGGGCTAAAACAAAAGGTAAGGCAATCCCAACACTTGTGATTATTATGCTTGCATTCATGGGCCTGTGTTTTGCTGGAGTCATTGCATTTGTTAATAAAGGCGAAAATTACTTAGCTCATCAAACGTTACGCTGGCAGGCACTAGAGCCTGATAAAATTACACAATATGTATCCCAAGGTCACACAGTGTTTGTCGATATTACTGCCGATTGGTGTGTCCCCTGCCAAACCAATAAGGCCAATGTATTGCATCGCGAGCAGGTGGTAAACCAACTTAACCAAGCACATATTATATTAATGCAAGGCAATTGGACTCAATCAGATGAGGTTATTGAACGTTATATGGGCCAGCAAGCCGTTGCCGGTACACCATTTAATAAAGTTTATGGACCAGGGTACCCACAAGGCATAGAACTGCCAAAAGCACTGATGATTGATGACATACCAAAAGCTTTAGCTTTAGTGAATAATACCATTGCGCGTTAATAAGTGATTAAAGTTTACAGGGCTTAAGGCAGATGGCTGAATGAAAAGTGGTTCTCCTTCTAAGTCATGCAACGCAGTGCCCTCGACGCTTTGTGTTGCATTCTCGCTATTTGAAAAGAAACAACCATGACGACATAGCGACGCCTTAATCAAAAACCGCTAGACGCATTCAAAGTGGTCATTTAGTAATGCGCAATGGTATTAATATCTAGGGCCTGTTGACCTTTCAAGGATGTTTTTGCAGCGAATTGTTGGCCATGACTCATATACAAGTGCGCGGCGGAGACTTTGAGATGTAGTTATGCTACATAAAAAGTCGATAACGCAGTAAAAATGACCAACAAACGCTGCCCACAGGGTTCGGCTAAAAACGTTTTACTCTTTGTTGAACGATTCTTTATAAATAAAGAGTTACTTAACCTCAGCTCTGGATAACAAACGCCTTTCAAGCAGTCCTTTGCCTTCCTCACTGCGTTGAATTAACTTGCAATAGGCTAGCTATTGACGCGTTAATTCGCCTTGTTAGCAAAACAAATCACAAGCTTGACAGTGGATTTTAGTCAATCTATTGATTTATATCGTTATCAATAAATCTCTTATCCAGAGTTGAGGTTACTTAAGTGACTAGGCTACAATCCATTCGCCTCGATTAACACGTTTTTAACTCGAACAAAACTCAACCAGCAAAGATCAACAGGCCCTAGGTCACACAAATAAAAAAGACTGCCGAAGCAGTCTTTTTTCAATGCTATTTCATCACGTTCTAGAAACGATAGTTTACACGGCCATAGTAGAAACCGCCGTTGTAATCAAATGGACCACTTTCGTAGTACACTGCACCTAACACACCTAGAGTACCGTCTTTTAGCTTCTCAGCTTCTTGATCGAAGATGTTGTTGGCACCAACAGACACGGTTAAGTTATCCATTACTGCGTAGCTCACTTCAAGGTCAACCGTTACAGCAGAACCTGCCATTTCAGAACCCCAATCAGAAGTGTCATCAGCATGAGTTGCGTAGTATTCACCAAAGTAGTTACCACGAACAGACATACTTAGGTCATCCCAGCTTTGTCCCCATGTCAATGTAGCACGGTGCGCAGGAATACCGTCTTCTAAACGACGCACTTTGCCCGCATCAGTTGTTGTCTCATCGTATTTATCAACGTTAGTGTCAGTCCAGCCATAAGCTAAACTAAATTTAGCATCACCAGAAAACAGGTCCATGCTGTAAGAACCGACGATATCAACACCTTGAGTGGTTGTATCAAAGTCATTGGTGTAATAAGTTACCGCAGAAATTAACTCCGGAAACTCAACTCCAGCCGCTCTTAATGCATCATAGTCACTTTCTTCAACCGTAATTTGACTAGATTGAGCAATACGACCTGTTACTTCAATATTGTAGTAATCAACCGTTAAGAATAGGTTCTCGTATTCATACACAAAACCTGCGGCATAACTGACAGACTCTTCAGGTTTTAACGTTTCACCACCATAGAAAGCTGACAATGGGTTAGTTGGTGGCGCGATAAAGGTCTGGATCAAATCACCGTTAACAATCGATGTTTGAGTGTTTACTACGTTTTCTTGACCAACCGTTGGTGCGCGAAAACCCGTGCTGTGAGAAGCACGGAACGACAACTCGTCAGTAGCCATGTACTGAGCGGTTAACTTGTAGTTTAGCGTATCACCAAAGGTTGAGAAGTTTTCATAACGCAATGCAACCCCAACCAAGAACTCATCGGTCAAATATGCTTCAACATCGGTATAAACACCGATATTGTTACGCTTGTTTTTACCTGCCGATTCTGGACCAAACCCTTTAAAACCGTGTGAACCAATGTTAAAGCCTTGGTCTGCATATGGGCCTGCAATCCAAGAAGCTTCTTCACCTTGACCAATTTCAAACGACTCTTCACGCCATTCAAAACCAGTAGCAAAGCTAATGTCTTCTAAACCACCGATAGTCACAAAACGATTCATATCAACGTTGAAGGTTGTCTCTACTTGCTCATAAGAACCTGTATCGAAGTCGGTTGGAGTCTCTAAACCCAAAGATGGGTTAAGTGAATTTTTTAAACCGAAGCTGGCTTTGTTGCTACCAGTACCAGCACTTACATCATACATCCACTCGCCTGACTCACCTTTAATACCAGCAAAGAAAGACATGTCTTCAATTTTACCAGTAAACTGAGGTGTATAGCCGCCCGGACGAATTTGGTTCATAGAGAAACAGTTTGGATCAGCCACCATAGCTAAGTATTCAGGTGTATCAAGCACGTTATCAACGTTTGCAGGCACAATGCTACAAGTTGATTGATCGCCATTTACCGCACCAACTAATAACGTTTCACCACCGTCATTTGAATAAACGTTGCCACGATTGTGCGGGTTACGGTAATAGAAACCACCTGTTGCTTCGCGTGATGAAACGTTACCAAATGCGTACAATTGGGTGTTGTCGTTTAGGTCATACCCTGAGTTTACAAACACGGTAAAATCATCGTTAATCTCTGGGTTACCCCAGGTTTGTGCAGGGTCTTGAATGAATTCATTACCCGCAGCAGCAATGGCAGCGGCATCTGGACGCTGTACACTACGACTGGTTGCATCCGCAGTTTTATATTGCGCACTGATATTAACAAAACCATCATCAGACAAAGGTAAACCAAGGTTACCGTCGATGGTTGTTGCCGCGCCGTCACCTTCGTAGTACTCACCTTGGCTAACGGTAATCGAGCCGCCATCTGAGTCATCTTTTAAAACAAAGTTCATCACACCGGCAATGGCGTCCGAACCGTACTGCGCGGCAGCACCGTCACGTAAAACTTCAACTTGCTTTAACGCAACACCAGGAATAACTGAAATATCTGGGCCTTGAGCACCGTCGTTAATACCACCACCTTGGAATGCAATAACCGATGCACGGTGGCGACGCTTACCGTTAACTAAAATAAGCGTACTGTCTGACGGCAAACCACGTAAGTTTACAGGACGAACAAGTGTTGCAGCATCACTAATAGGTTGTGCACGCGAGTTAAAAGACGGCACTGAAGTCACTAACATGTCAATCATGTCAGTTGAACCGTTTTTCTTTAAATCATCGCTGCTGATAATATCAACTGGAACTGGCGAGTCACCAATTGAACGAGGAGCTGCACGAGAACCGACTACAGCAATTTTTTCGACATTTTCTTTCACTGCCTCTTCGTCAGCAGCAAAAGCTTGAGAGCTCATTGCTGTTCCGGCAAGTGCAAATGAAATGGCTAAACTCAATGAGCTCACACCAAACTTAGTTTTTTTTGATTGCATCATTATTTTCTTCCCAACTACTTATTATTGTATTTTCAACTTGTTTTTTGGGTGATTCAGTCCCAAAAACAGTTCCTTCCGGTTGAAATAATCCCTATCTCAGATACATTTTTATAACAACCAAAACACAATTGCTAACACTTTCTGACACAATTAAGCATCAACTAAACAATAAATAGGTGAAAAATATCTTAATACGCTGATTTAATGAGACATTCATCACAACACTCATTTTTTTCATCAATCTAGCTTTTGCTGATAAAACAACCAAAAAAATCATGCGTAAACATTAATTTACGTTTTAAACACACTCTTTTTTATTCTCATTAAGCCCAGCTGCGATTAATCAAAATCAATTTTAAACTCAACCTTTGCCAATTAATCTTTACCCGTGTAGGTTAGTTAAACAATCTAAACGGACGTTTGATTTAATCACAATAACAGCCCAAAATTTAAAGGGGATAAGCATGGCTTATGATGCAGATTCAACACTCGATTTACAGCAATACACTTCCATCGTCGATCTTATTGAAAAGTCTTGTCACAAGTTTGCAGATAACACCGCATATGCCTGCCTAGGAAAAAACACCACCTTCAAGGAAATAGAACAAGACTCTCGCCATTTTGCCGCCTACCTCCAACATTGCACAGACCTGCAACCAGGCGACAAAGTTGCGCTACAGTTACCCAACATTACCCAGTTTGTTATTGCCGCCTATGGCATCATTAGAGCAGGCATGGTGTTAGTTAACACCAACCCTATGTACACCGAACGGGAACTGACACACCAATTTAATGATTCGGGTGCAAAAGCATTAGTCGTGTTATCTGATTTGTTACCTACATTAGTTAATGTGGTCAACAACACGGGGGTTGAGCTCGTTATTTCAACTCATGCCATGGATCTCATTCAGCCACAACCCCAGCCAGACACACCGTTTGCCACAGTGACATTTTTAGCCGTGTTAAACGAAGGAGCAAAGCACCCTTATCTTGCTGTTAAGCCGACACATAATGATTTAATCGCCTTACAATACACCGGCGGTACAACAGGTTTATCAAAGGGTGCCATGCTCAATCATGGCAACCTTTTAGCTAACTCAGCTCAAGTCAAATCACGCATAGCAAGCACAATGAATCCTGGGCATGACGTATTTGTTGCTCCTTTACCGATTTATCATATTTACGCTTTTATGGTGAATTTAGTGCTGTATTTCGAATCAGGAAGTTGCTCTGTGCTGATCCCTAATCCACGTGACATTTCTGGATTAATTAACACCATGAAAGCATACCCCTTTACTGGGTTTGCAGGCTTAAACACTTTATTTGTTGGGCTTTGTCACCAGCCGGAGTTTAAAGCTTTAGATTTCAGCAAGATGACCATTACAATTTCAGGCGGCACGGCACTGACCAGTGCTGCGGCAAATTTATGGCAACAAACCACAGGTTGTATGATTTCAGAAGGATATGGTTTATCTGAAACATCACCAGTAGTGAGCCTAAACTCCCCAGGCTACCAACGCTTAGGTACCATTGGCAAACCCGTATTAGGCACAGAGGTTAAAGTGCTTGATATGGATGATAAAGAGGTTGCTACCGGCCAAGCAGGAGAGTTAGCGGTTCGTGGGCCACAAGTTATGCAAGGCTATTGGAATAAACCAGAAGAAACAGCCAAAGTCATGACACAAGATGGCTTCTTTAAAACCGGTGACATTGGCATTGCTAGCGAAGACGGTTACCACACCATAGTTGATCGTAAAAAAGATATGATTATTGTGTCGGGGTTTAATGTTTACCCAAATGAGGTCGAAGATGTGCTTTCAACCAATGAGCTGGTCCTTGAATGTGCGGTTGTTGGAGTTGACGATGAGCGGACAGGTGAAGCCGTAAAAGCCGTTATCGTATTAAAACAGCCCTCAACAGACATCGAAGCAACTCAACAAGCGATTAATGATTATTGCCGAAGCCAACTGACCGCATACAAGGTGCCACGGATTATTGAATTTACAGCGCAGCTTCCTAAAAGTACTGTAGGTAAAATTTTACGCAGAGAGTTGCGCAAATAAACACAAAATTGCACTGCAATTGATACAAAAAAGATGCCGAGGCATCTTTTTTTTTACTCAGTCAACACAGTATCGTTCTCCATTAATAATACCATTCGCATTAATAAACCTGAGCTCGGGATAATAAATGCCTTTCAAACAGTCCTTTGCCCTGCTCACTGCGCTGAATCGACTTACAATAGGCTAGCTATTGACGCGTCAATTCGCCTTGTTAGCAGAACAAATGACAAGCTTGAAAGTGAGAATGGGTAACATGTTGATTTTAAATAGTATAAGTTCATCCCTTACCCCGAACTCAGGTTAATAAGTGACCACTGCGAATGCGTCCAGCGTTTTTTGATTAAGGCGTCGCTATGCAGTAATGGTTGTTCCCTTTCAAATAGCGAGAACGTAAAGCAAAAGCCGCTGGGGCATTCCTTTTTGGCGAGTTTTAAAAGGGCTTATACTGCGTTGCATGACTTCGAAAGAGAATCTATTCATTCAGTCATTCGCCTTGTTTAAGCCCTTTTAAATTCTCGCTGAGAGATCACTTGCTAACGCGCAATGGTATAACTGAAGGCTAGCAAATTCGCGATACAAATCATTACTTTCCATTAGTTCACTGTGCGTTCCACAAGCGACCAGTTGCCCCTTATCCATTACAAAAATCCGATCAGCATTAATTACCGTCGCAAGACGATGGGCAATAATCACTGTGGTTCGATCCGCCATTAATGAGTCAAGTGCTTGCTTGACTTTTACTTCGCTCACCGCATCTAAAGCGCTGGTTGCTTCATCAAGCAACAGTATCGGCCTGTCGGCGAGAATAGCTCGAGCAATGGCAATGCGCTGTTTTTGCCCGCCCGACAACCTTACCCCACGCTCGCCTAAATACGTTGAATAACCTTCTGCAAACTCCCTAATAAACTCATCCGCTTTTGCTGCAATACAAGCCTGGATCACTTCATCGTTGCTTGCATCTAAGCGGCCATAGCGAACATTATCAAACACATTCATCGCAAAAATTACCGACTCTTGTGGAACCAAGGCATACTGTTGGCGTAAATCCGTTAATGATAATGTCGAAATATCCACATCATCTAACAAAATTCGGCCCGCTTTAGGCTGATAAAACCGCATCATTAATTCAAACAATGTGCTTTTACCCGCACCGCTTGGCCCAACGAGCGCAACACGCTCACCAGGTTTAATGGCTAACGACAACTGCCTAATTACGTGTTGCTCACTGTCTGAAGGATATGCAAACACGACATTATCAAACAATAATGCCCCCTTTACCGGTAAAGTTAATTGGTTTGGTTGCGCCAGTTGCAAAATATCAACCGGCGTATCAACCAACTCCATTAAACGCTCAGCGGCCCCTGATGCACGCTGTATTTCACTGAATACCTCGCTAATCGTTGCCACAGACCCAGCAACCATGACGGCATAAAACATAAATGCAGATAGCTCTCCACCTGAAATATTGCCGCTCATGACATCTTTAGCCCCAACCCAGGTAACAAAAGCAATGGCGCCAATACTTAAAAACATCACAGTCGAAATCAATAACGCTCTATATTTAATCCGTCCCTTGGCCACCGCCATCACAGCCTCGACACGTTCGGCAAATAATTGGCGATCTTTGGTTTCATGGGTATACGCTTGAACGGTATGAATTTCGTGCAGGGTTTCATCGATATATGCTCCTAAATCCCCCACCCTATCTTGGCTTTTACGCGACAACAGCCTTACTTTTCTGCCAAAAAAAGTCACAGGTCCCAACACCAAAGGCACAGCTAACAGCACTAATGCAGTTAGTTTTATGCTGGTAAACCCCATCATCGCAATACCGCCCAACACGGTAACACCTGATCTTAATGCCATTGATAAACTCGACCCCACGACACTTTGGATCAGCGTGCTGTCTGCAGTAAATCGAGAAATCACCTCACCCGTTCGTTGAGTCGCAAAAAAGCCTGGCGATAACGACAACAGATGCTGATAAACCTGCAAACGAATATCCGCACTCACTCGCTCTCCTAGCCAGGTCATTAAATAAAATCGACAAAAAACTGCCGCGCCGCTGATTGCGGTAATACCAACAATCATTAACATAATCTCATTGAGCCGGGCAGCATTGTCGGCAATAAATCCTTCATCAACCATCATTTTTACCCCCTGCCCTAGGGATAACCAGGCAAGCGAGCCAATAAACAGAAACACAATGGCAGCAACAACCTTGCATTTATAAAGGGATAAAAAGTGCACAATCCAGGGTAAAACACGAGGTGAGTTTGTTATATTAGCGGTCGAGTTAGATGTCTCAGTAACAGAAGATGGCGTTGTCGGTAAATTGGTCACAGTATTAACCAGCAAATAAAACTAGGATAAACTGATAGTAACAACAAAACAGAGGATTGTAGATGCCTTGTTTAATACTCGCTGAGTCATCATTATTAATCCGCAATGGTATTATCAGCTCAGCCGTTCAAAACACCGACGCCCAGAACACATAACAACAAGAAACCGATTATGCAAAATACGCTAAATAAACCGACAGGATTTACCTTGGTAGAACTCGTCGTGGTCATCATTGTATTAGCCATTCTAGCGATTGTTGCCAGTGGCAAATTAATTAGCTTACGCAAAAATGCCATTGTATCGACAATGGAAGGGATGGAAACCGCTATGCAATCAGCGGCGACGTTAACTTACTCAAAAGCCACCATTGCTGGAGTAGAAAAACTGGCAAGCACAACCCTCAATATTGATGGAACTACGGTAAGCTTGGCCTATGGTTATCCCAACGGAACCGCCGCAGGGATTGCAATGTTAATGGATGTACCTCAAGGCGACTGGCAAAAGCGAGCCAGTGTGTACAGCGGAGCCTGGGTTTATTGGCATGGCGTGATAAATGAAGATGCTGGCGTTGCACAATGTTATTTGCGTTACAGGCAGGCCACATCAAGCACTGCAAGGCCTGTTATTGATGTTCAAACCAGCGGTTGTTAACTGCTGGTTAGTTTATACCAATCAGCACAAAAATATGATCATGCTTACTGGTTAACACCGCTTATCGTTTTATTGAAGGCATTGTTAAATATACCACCTAAAAAACAACAGCTTAACTAAACATTCATCTTTTCTAAGCGCTTTTTCCTACGAAATCTCTGATGACTTATTTATCCTAATTGGCATTAGGCATCTGGATAGCGGCTATCAATCGCTTTTAACGAGCGTAAAAACAAGCCCAAGCCACCCATACTCAGCACTAGAATAACAATTAAGTCGAAGGCACTCATATTCGAAAATCTAAAATTAATTGAACTTATCACCCCAAAAATAAGCGCCACAGTTGATCCAAAAGTCAATAACCAACCTAGAGGGTTTTTCCCATTGTAAAACATTAATCCCACACCAAAAATAAAGGGGATCATCACCATGCCGCTGGTCAATCCAAAGCCGCCAAATTGATATAAATGACTGCCAAAGCCAAATGAACTGGTGACTTTAATGGCATTAAGTAACATATAAAAACCACCACACATCATGGCTAAGCCAATAAAAAATTGCCCTACACCGCCGCTTGTTCCACCAGCACCTTTCATCACGATCCCTTCGAAATATTTTTTGATATTGACAATTTACTCAACCGCTTAGTGAATAGCAATCTTTGCCCATCTCGCTGTAGCGAGATATCAGAGCGAATACCACCGCGCATTAAAGTAATACCCATCCTTACTAGAAGGTGATCTATTTCAGGCTGCATCACTAGACCCAGTACAATCAAAATGACCGAGGTGTCGTCATCTACATCAACGTCATTTAAAGCTGTAATGGGGGTTGTGACGCTACTGCCAAGAGCGAATTTATCAGCGTGGCCTTCTTTGTAAGCCTTTCTTAACATAGTGCACTAATTTGAAAGGAAATAAGCAGCCACGACATAACGACGCCTTAATCAAACACGGCAGCAAACATTCTGGGTGGTCACTTATTAATGCGCAATGGTATAATACTGAAGTATTTATTGATCCACATTAAGTGCATACATTCCCTCTTGGCAATTGATCACAATTTATAGTTAGGTAACTCACCCATGACCACCCAATTTGCTTGCGCAGGCATTGAACTTGAGCTTTTTCGTTACCCCACCCAACAAGCATCAAATTTACAAGCATGGGACGCAGCTGATGAGCATTTAATTCAGCACATCATTGACTCACAACAAACTGCAAAACCGACAGTCATACTCAACGACAGCTTTGGCGCTTTATCTTGCGCCTTGATATCAATTGATCCTCAATGGCCAATAACGCTTGAAACCGATGCAAAAACCAGTTTGCTCGGCTGCCAACACAATCAGCAACACAATCAGCAACACAATCAATTAGCACCATCGTCTTTGCACATTATCAATAGTCGTGATCCTCTGCCTCAACATCCTCAACTTGTGTTGATGAAGCTCCCTAAAAACCTACATTATTTTGCGCAACAACTCGCTCGTTTATCAGCCGTGTTGCCCGCAGAAACTCAAGTATTAATTGGGGCTAAAGCCAAATCAATCAACGCCGCACTGCTCAGCCTTATTAACAAGCATTTGGGTCCAGCTAGCGCCAGTTTAACCTGGAAAAAAACGCGCGTTATCACCTGTATCAGCGACGGAAAACCACGCCCAACGGCAGCCCCAGTAAACTGGAAGGTTGAAGGATTGGGGTTAAATATCACTAATTTGGCAAATGTGTTCGCTGCCAATAAGTTAGATATTGGAGCAAGGTTTATGCTCGACAACATGCCTAAAGGCGACTTTTCGCAAATAGTTGACCTTGGCTGTGGCAACGGCATTTTAGGACTTCATGCGAAACAATGTTACCCACAAGCGCATATCCACTTTGTTGACGATTCAGACATGGCAATAGCGTCAGCGCAATACAACTGGCAGCACAATGCGCTAGACAACCCAGATTTTAAAGCACCCCAAGGACACTTTTATTGGGATGATTGTTTGACACACCTTCCAGATCATATCAGTCCGGACCTTATACTTTGTAATCCACCGTTTCACCAAGGAGAAGCCATTACCGATCATATCGCATGGCAAATGTTTGTTGACGCGTATAAACGGTTAAAAACCGGCGGTATATTGCATATCGTTGGCAATAGACATTTAGCCTATCATATTAAAGTAAAACGTATTTTTAATAACTGTACGACGATTGCGTCTAACGGTAAGTTTGTTATTTTACAAGCCAAGAAATAATCCCTTTCATCGCTTTTGTGCCCAAGTGTGATGACTACTTGGGCACCCCCATGACAATATTGAGTGTCAAAACAACCACAATACAGGCGATCTTAAACATCACAAAATTGGACTGACCAATAAAATAAATTGGTTGACATGACTTATAACCAAAGCATAAAATCAATTTATTGACTAAAACAGGATAACACTTAAGCCCTAAAGCGATGTTAAAACCTATTTACATTAGCTTTTATTGCGTTTGTTAAGTTTTGTGAGCTGAAATTTATCCTGTTTGGCTTATGGTTATGTCACTTATTTTATCTATGACAACACTCGACATGGAAGTCGCTTGTATTAAGGTTGAGCTCCTCTGTCTCATACCACTAGTCGGCCCCTTAGCTTTCTTTGGGGTCTTTTTTTTTTGCAAAAAAAACGCACTGACATGGCTGTCAGTGCGCTTAGATAGTTTTAGCTGAAATGAGATTTTTTAAAAAATCATCCTTTAATTTTTACTAAGTTTTCAATCGAGTATAAATCACGGTTGGCGCTATTTTTACGGCGCACTTCCTCTAGAGCTTGCTGCTCTAATTTGTCAAATAACACATTGATTAATCTATTAAAGTGCTTATGCATTGCTAAACGAGCTTCAGCTGCATCATGGGCAGATAATGCCTCATAAATCGCCGTGTGTTCAGCCAATGTTTTATTATTGTCGGTACTACAAACAATATTGTAATCTTCAATGATTTCGTTACTTGATGAGCGCAATGCCCACATATTCTCAAACAAATTAATCAGCGCACCATTTCGTGTAGAATGAGCAATAATTTGATGGAATAGCTCATCCGCTTCTTCGACATTTTCCATGTCTTTCATCATCACTAATGTGCCATGCAGCCTTTCAAGCTCTTCTGTGGTAATGGTCTTAGCCGCAAGTGCAGCGATTTCGCCTTCAACCAGTGCACGGGCTTGAGTCAACTCAAAGGCATTTACGCTACTTGCGTTAACGCTTTGCTTTTGGTTGTTCACTACATACACACCAGAGCCTGTTTTCACCTCTACTTTTTCACGTACTTCTAGCGCAATAATCGCTTCGCGAATGGTCGGCCTGCTCACTTCAAACTTCTCTGCAAGCTCACGCTCTGGGGGTAAACGACTGCCTACCGGATACTCGCCACAGGCGATGGCGGCTTCAATCGTATCGACTATTCGCCAAAATAAACGACGGTTTTTCATATACCTTCCTTCGAAAAGTAAAACCAATTTAGTGGTTTAATACTGACATATTATCGGTTAAAACCGTGGCAGCAAACAACTAAATAACACGACATGCCACTCACATTACAAAAATAATAGCACATTGTCATACCATTAAAAGCATTGGTAATAACAAATAAAATATACATAATTAAATTGGTAAAGCAATTTGGTTGACACTACGTTAATAGTTGGTTAGTTTCTATGCTGACACAAAACAGTCTTTAAAATAAAAATTTAAACGTTGTGTTTACGTTAAGAGAAGGAAATCAATTAATCTGGGGAGATTAACGTGAAACTTAACAAAATCAGCAACGCTTTGAGGTTAATAGACCTAAAATGGCAACCTAAGTCAGCAATTTACTGCTCGGCACTCGTATTACTGTTAAGTACAAGTGTGTACGCACAAGAAGAAACTGAAACAAGATTACAAAACGAACACATCAACACGACTAAACAACTGGAGAATGACAGCAATGCCGCTACAGTCCCCGCCAATGGAAATCATTAAAGTGGGTGGATTACGCGGAGCGATGTCCCGTTCATTGAACGAGAATAAAAATACCACCGCCATTACAGACGGTATCGCTACAGTCGATTTTGGTGAGCTATCAGGCTTGTCCGTTTCTAATTTAATCGAAAATATTTCAGATGCCACAGGTCATAGACTCAAAGGCAGCCAAAATGAGATATCCATTCGCGGTTTAGGATCATACTGGGGATACTCTACACTCAACGGCCGTAACATTATTAACGCAGGCCCAAGCCGTGCTGTTAACTTCAAAAAATGCCCATCCGAACTGGTCGATAAAAGGGTGATTGATAAATCACAACAGGCAAACTTAGTTGAAGGCGGAACATCCGGTACCATCGATGTCAGTTCATTAAAACCCGTCGATTTTGGCAAAAGCCAAACCACCGTTGAAGCCTCTGGAGTATGCCACTCTTATGATGATAAGGCGGCGCATCAAGCACTCACCTCAGGCATTATCGATAACTGTATTAATGACCATAATAACGGCAATTTATTCGAAGATGCTGGCGGCGGTTCTGGGCAGTTTGCCACCTATGACTCCGAATGTTTTATTGGTCAAATGTTGGGGCAAATTCCAAGTCACAGCCGAGATACCAGCTTTTATGAGATTGGTGAAAGAGTCGATGGCCGCTCTGGTAGTGATGTTGACCTTACAGAAGACATCTTAGCTGCCTACATCATGGCAGACATTAATAGCGAAGTCGCAGGCTTACCTGTTTTTGGCCATTTGGGTGTGCGTATGGTTAAAACAAAGACTCTCTCTGATAGTTGGGGTGACAAGATTTATATCACCACCAACGATGATGGCACCTTCAGTGCTGATATCAAGGTCACAGGTAAAATTGAAGCAGTTAATCTAGACTCAAGCTACACAGAATACCGGCCAAGTTTAAATACTTTCGTATTGGCTCCTGAATGGTATTTAGGTGTTGCAACTTATAAAGCCATTTCACGCTTCCAAATGCATGCCATGTCTTCAGGGGTTGAGTACTCATTGTGTGACGAAGGTGACAACGGAGATTATGAACTGAGCACAAACACTGACTTAGGCAGAGTCATTGCAAATGTCAGTGCCAGTGGTAATCACACGGACCCGAACCTGTCGAACAATTACGATCTCTCGCTAGAGTGGTACCCAAGCAAAAATGCCGCCGTCTCGTTAACCTACAACTACGCAGACTCCATGTTTGTTACCGCAGAGCCGGGTAGCCCGGAGATTGTTTCTGATGCAAATTTATTTGGATTTTCACCTCAAGTCGCCTCAGCCTCAATTTATTGGGAAGGCGACTGGGCGAAGTTGCACTTACTGTATAAGCACCGTGAAAGCGACTTCCAGCCCAATGGCTTACCGTTCCCAGATCGTTCTAATCGCTATGTGCAAGACAATGATCACCTCGATTTCTCGGCTAACGTTACAGTCACCGATTACCTATCGGTTTCTCTAAAAGCCTTGGATCTGTTGAACGAGCCACAAATCATGATGCGTGGTAATAACACTACCGTTGCTGATTATTCACGTTCAGGCGCTAATTATTTCTTAAGTGCGAAAGTGAAGTTTTACCCGACCGCCCCGCAACCGCATTTAATGCCGTTGCGGGGTTATTATTAACCTTGTAAGAATCGAGAGACTAGATGAATAAATCCTATACCAATTCGCCATCAAGGCATTGGTTGTTCAAGCAGTTGTTAGTCTTAATAATACTTTCCACTCCATCTATTTATGCACAAGCGGCAGATCGTCTGGTGGCGACTCAAGCTGAATATAAAAAAGCATTAGAGCAGGTTAAACCTGGCGATAAAATTATTTTAAAAAATGGTATTTGGAATAACTTTGAAATAGTGTTTGTGGCAAATGGCACTGCTGATGCGCCTATCGAACTCACCGCAGAAACCAAAGGAAAAGTGATTTTATCAGGCCAATCGAACCTACAACTGGCAGGTGAATATTTGCAGGTTTCAGGACTGGTGTTTAAAAATGGCTACACCCCAACAAACGAAGTCATCGTCTTTAAAAAAGGGCAAAAGCAATTGGCCAACCACTCTCGCGTCACCGAAGTGGTTATCGACAATTTTAGTAATCCAGACAGACAAGAAGCAGACAACTGGGTAGGCCTTTACGGGCAAAATAACCGACTGGATCACAACCATTTTATCGGGAAACGCAACGCGGGTGTAACCGTTGCGGTTCGTTTAGAGGGCAAAAAAAGCCAACAAAACCACCATCAAATTGACCACAACTACTTTGGTCCACGCCCTATTTTAGGCTCTAACGGTGGCGAAACGATCAGAATTGGCACCAGCAAGTATTCGCTAACAGACTCATTTACGGTAATCGAAAATAATTACTTCGATCGCTGCGATGGTGAAGTTGAAATTATTTCGGTTAAATCAGGTAAAAACCGTATACAAAATAACGTCTTTTATGAGTCAAGAGGTACATTAACGCTAAGGCATGGCAACGGCAATCTTATCGACAGCAATGTATTTTTAGGTAATGGCGTTGAACATACAGGCGGGATCAGAGTCATTAACCGCGATCAAACCATCACAAATAACTATCTAGAAGGGTTAACGGGAAGCCGCTTTGGCAGTGGTTTTACCATTATGAATGGCGTGCCAAACTCAGCTATCAATCGTTACCATCAGGTCGTTAACGCCAACATAAAACACAATAGCTTTATTAACCTTGCCCATATTGAATTAGCTGCCGGCAGCGACCAAGAACGAACTGCTGTGCCACTTGATAGTCATTTAAGCCAAAACTTATTTATTGGTTCAACGCCGCCATTTACTTTATATGATGATGTTAGTGGTCTTTCATTTACCGATAATCTAAGCAACTTTACAACAGAGCTTAACCCCGAACTTAAAAAAGGGATTAACGCCAAACACATCACCCTGACACGAGCCGCGAATGGCTTGTTGTATCCAAGTGATGTCACACTTGCAAAATACGGTGCTAACAGCATGCTATCACCTACATTAAAGCAAGACACTGGCGTAGCTTGGTATCCAAAATCAGAGCCCACTGTCGCCTTTCAATCGGGTAGCACCATTAATGTAGGGGCAACCGATGATGAATTAGCAAACGCCGTTGAACAAGCAAAATCGGGCGACACCATCTTGCTCAGCGATGGCAAATATAACGTTACACACATACTCAACATCAATAAAACATTAACCTTTAAAGCCGTAAATCCGCACAAAGCCATTATTCGGTTTGAGCGCCCAACCCTATTTGAAATTCAAAATGACGGAAATTTACAGCTAGACGGCTTAGTCATCAATGGCTCAAACAGCCCTGATGCTGCAGGCAATAGCGTGGTAAGAACTCGTAAATGGGGAATGTTAACTAATTATCGATTTGACATGACAAACAGCATTGTTGAGCAGCTCAACGTCAATCAAGCATTTAACTTTTTTGACTCCGGCGATCGCGCATTTGCTGATGCCATTACAGTGAGCCACAGTCAATTTCGTCATATCACAGGTGCCCTATTCCGTCTGGACAAAGAAACCGACGACATAGGGATCTACAACGCCGAGTACCTGATCTTAAATCACAATCAATTTATCGATATAGAAGGTGTAATTGCCACAGTTTACCGTGGCGGAACTGATGAAAGTACATTTGGGCCTCACGTATCAGTGAACAACAATCAATTTACACGGGTCAGCCTAGGTAAAAACAATCTCACAGGTGGCGTGTTTAAATTACATGGCGTTCAAGTCAGCACAATTGAGCTCAATCAATTTAACCAAAGCGCGCCGATTATTGTTGAACATACCGTAGGAGAGCCGCAAACACGCATTGCTAATAATCTACTTAATAATACAGCCCAGCCCGTTGTCACTGAGCTTGTGGCTGTGGGCAAACAAACCGCGATAATCAACAATAATAAAGTGCAGTCACTATGAACAACATTAAGCACAAAACAGGCTTCTGGCAACAAACACGCACAGTGTACAGCGCGGTTAATTCACGGATTAACCGTATTGCTAACATCACATTACTGGCTGTAATTGCCTGGAGTATGTCATTACCAGCAATGGCGGCAAAACATCCAAACCTTGTTATTAATCAGCAAGATGTTGCCGATATGAAGCAAGCCATAGCGCAACCTGGTGCATTTCAAGATGCTTTTAACGCCACATTAAAGCGAGTGGACCAAGGGTTAACTCAAACTATTGAAGTGCCTGTTCCACAAGATGCCGGCGGCGGTTATACCCACGAAAAACATAAAAGCAATTATCAGCAAATGTACGACACAGGTATTATTTATCAGCTGACGGGTGAGCAAAAATATGCCCAATACGTTAAAAATATGCTGCTGCAATACGCCAAGCTTTACCCAACACTGCCGCTGCATCCAAAACGAAAAAGCAGTAACGAAGGTAAACTGTTTTGGCAAGGTCTTAACGAGGCGGTGTGGCTAGTTCACACCATTCAAGCATATGATTTTATTTATAATGCCCTCACCCCGGCAGAACGTAACAGCATTGAAACGGGCGCGATAATACCCGTGGCGTTGTTTTTATCTGAACAATCGCCGCGGACCTTTAACAAGGTTCATAACCACGGTACCTGGGCTACTGCCGCGGTTGGTATGAGCGGATATGTGTTAGACAAACCATTGTGGGTAGAACGTGCATTGTACGACCTAAACCTCGCTAAAAAAGGCGGCTTTATGCGCCAATTAGACGAGCTGTTTTCCCCTGACGGTTATTACAACGAAGGACCGTATTACCAACGCTACGCCTTAATGCCGTTTGTCACCTTTGCAAAAGCCATTGAACAAAACGAGCCACAACGTAAAATATTTCAGTATCGAGATGGTATCTTACTCAAAGCCATTACTAGTTCGGTTGAATTAAGTTACAACAAGCTTCTTTTCCCGCTAAACGATGCAATTAACAGCAAGGGCATTGACACCATTGAACTGGTCCACGGTATTGCCATTGCTTACGGTCAAAATCCCGATCCCCGTTTATTGGATATTGCGCAGCAGCAAGACAACATTTTACTCACCGGAGATGGTCTTAAAGTCGCACAAGGCTTAGATAAACAATTACGACAACCCTACCCGTTTGTGTCGTCTGTGTATCGTGATGGTCAACAAGGTGATCACGGTGCTTTGGTGGTAATGCGTCAAGGCGGAAAAACCGATCAGGCCATGGTATTTAAAGCTACAGCACAGGGCTTAGGTCACGGTCATTTTGACAAACTCACCTGGCAGTTTTACGACAAAGGCAATGAAATTGTATCGGACTACGGTGCAGCGCGCTTTTTGAATATTGAAGCGAAATTTGGGGGCGGCTACCTTCCCGAAAATAACTCATGGGCCAAACAAACCATTGCTCATAATACGTTGGTAGTTGATGAGCAAAGCCATTTTAACGGTAAGCTAAAAACCGCTAATCAACATCATCCTAAACTGGCTTTTTATGCTTCACAGCAAGACTTAACCATCGCGTCTGCCTCTATTGATACCGCCTATGACGATGTAGCGTTTGCACGCACATTGGCGTTAGTGAATATTAAACAGCGTAATGCCGTTATTGGTATTGATATTATGCGGGTGAGCGCCAACAAACCACACCAATATGATTTGCCAGTGCATTATCAAGGACAATTGATCGACACTAACTTTGAAAGACAAGCGTCACTCAATCAACTGTCGGCCCTAGGTCAGCACAACGGTTACCAACACCTATGGTTGTTAGCAACCGCTAACTTGGCAACGCTCAATACAGTAAATCCACTGGCAAAAGTCACCTGGCTTAATGACAATGGCCGCTTTTACACATTAAGCACGTTAGTCAACGCTAACTCAGTGCAAAACAGTCGCGAGAAAATGCTATTCACCCAATTAGGCGCCAACGATCCCAATATGAATTTACGCCAACAACAAGCGTTCATTCATCGCGTTAGCGCCACAAACCACACCTTTGTCAGCGTAATAGAACCTCATGGTGAATATAACCCGTCAAAAGAGTACACCCTCGGAGCCACCAGCATGGTTGCTGAACTGACACATCACCAACAAGCTGAGTTAGAAGCAATAGAGATTCGTTTCAGCGATGATCAGCAATACCTATTAGCAATTAACCACAGCAGTGACACGGTCACAGAACGGACCCAGAGTGTCATCAACATTAATGGTCAACAATATCAATTTAATGGTCGAGCACAGCTATTTGGGCCAATCAGTACTATCCAGACTAATGAATCCAACAATTCAAAATAAATTAGGAGCGACACAATGAAACAGAATCAACACTTTGGATTTGGTAATAAAACAGAGATCGTAGATATCGGCGGCGGACTAAAGCGCCAAATGCTCGGATACAACCACGAACTCATGGCCGTAAAAATATGGTTTGATAAAGGCGCAGAAGGATACGTGCATGCCCACCGTCACTCACAAGTATCTTATGTGGTAGAAGGCGAGTTTCATGTTAATGTCGACGGCGTTATTCAAATTTTGCATGCGGGCGACAGCTTCTTTGTTCCGCCTCATGTAGACCACGGTGCAGTGTGCCCAACTGGCGGCATTTTAATTGACACCTTTAGCCCACCACGTGAAGACTTTGTTGAGGACTTAGCATGAAAACCAGCCCTTTCAAACTAAACCATCTTCGCTGGTTAGTGGTTAGTTTAGTTGCGATTGCAACAGTCATAAACTATATCGACCGCTCTGCTCTGGCCATTATGTGGCCTGGCATTGCAGAAGACTTAGGCTTAGATAAAAGCGATTACGCTAATATTATTACCGTATTCATGATTTCTTATGCGATCGGTCAATCGTTATTTGGCAAAATATTTGATGCCATAGGCACTCGCCTAGGCTTTTTACTGTCAATTGTTGTGTGGTCGGTATCCATTGCGTTACACGCTATTGCTGCTACAGCCATGTCATTTGCCATATTCCGAGCCATTTTAGGCCTTGGTGAAGCAGGTAACTGGCCTGGGGCAACCAAGGCCAATGCCGAGTGGTTTCCAATTAAAGAGCGCGCCTTAGCTCAGGGTATTTTTAACTCGGGAGCCTCACTGGGCTCTATTATTGCCCCGCCACTCATCGCTTTTTTATATGCGTTTTTAGGCTGGCAAGCCACCTTTATCGTAATTGGTGCCCTCGGGATTATCTGGATTATCCCTTGGATGATTATTTACAAATCGGCTCCTGATGCTCACCCATGGATCACCGACACCGAACGTCAATATATTCTCACGGGGCAAAAGTGCTCAACACAAGAGCAACAAGCAAAAGAATATGTACCCTCGACAGGTCAACTACTGCGCCATCGTCAAGCCTGGGGCGTAATTGCCGCACGATTTTTTATCGACCCTATTTGGTGGCTATTCGTTGCTTGGCTACCACTGTACTTAAATGAAAAGTTTGGTTTTGATGTTAAAGAAATCGGTGCCTTTGCATGGCTTCCATATGTAGGCGCGGCAATTGGTGCCTTATTTGGTGGTTGGTTTAGTGGCCATTTATTAAACCGTGGTTGGACAGTGAATAAAGCTCGCCGTAGCGCGATTGTACTAGGATGTCTTGTAATGCTGCCCTCACTGTTATTAACCTCACAGGCGGCCACACCTTGGCTAGCAATGGGATTAATCGCAATCATTTTATTTGGCTTTCAAACTGCGATTGGCAATGTGCAAACCTTACCAAGTGATTACTTTTCGGGTAAAACCGTCGGTACGCTAGCAGGTATTAGCGGCACATCGGCGGTGTTAAGTGTCATCATTACCATTCAATTAGTGCCAATGATGACTCAAGGCGGCGACTATACTGCCTTCTTTATTTTAGGAGCGGCATTGGTGCCACTCGCCCTAATCTCATTATGGTTAGGCGGAAAGATAGAACCGGTAAAACCCAAGTCGTAATATCCAGCTAAAACGTAAACAGGCTTGTTTGCATTGCGTTAGCAAGCCTGTTTAATCTAGTCCCGACTCGCATACTTGCTTATCACCCTATAATATCATTAGCTATACCATTCCAATAACAAGACACCAACAAAATGGATTACTTAGCCACCAATAAACACGCATGGGATCAGCGAACTCGCCTTCATCTCAAGTCGTTATTTTATGAACTACAACCATTTATCGATGGTAAGTCATCTTTAAATCCCATTGAACTTGCACAAGTCGGCAATGTACAAGGCAAAAACCTGTTGCACCTACAATGTCACTTTGGTCAAGACAGCTTATCTTGGGCACGGCTTGGCGCCGCAGTAACCGGCGTAGACTTATCAAGCGAGTCTATAACAGCTGCAAAAAAACTGGCTAAACAGTTACATTTACCGGCAACCTTCATCAATTCTGACATCTATCATTTTGGTGAAAACAACACAACACAATATGACATTGTCTTTACCTCATACGGGGTACTTGCTTGGTTACCCGATTTAACTCGCTGGGCACAAACCATTGCGGGTGCTTTACGTCCTGGCGGTGAATTTCATTTAGTGGAGTTTCACCCGTTTAATGACGTGTTGACAGGTTATGGATACTTTGCACAGGCACAACCCGATGTTGAAGATGAAGTGACTTACACTGAAAACCACAATAACCAACTCACAAAGGTCGCAACCTGGCCGCATCCCATAAGCGAAGTCATTAGCGCACTTATATCTGCCGGATTAACGATACTAAAATTTAACGAACATCAATATAGCCCATATAACTGTATTGAAGGGTTAGAGTTTGTTAACGGGAAAGGGTATCAGCTTATACATAATAATCACCCTATCCCGCTGATTTACTCCATACACGCTAGGGCCTGTTAACTATTGATGAGTTTTAGGCGGTGAAAATAGTATTTTTATGCGTTGTTTTAACGGCAATTGAGGTTTAGTGGCATCACACCACATCTCGCGCCATTCGCTAAATGTCACCACTAACGGATTAAAGCTGTTTACGGGTTGAGTAATGCCGTATTGCACGGTTTCAATTTCAGGCTCAAAGGTGCCAAACATTTTATCCCAAATGATCAATACACCGGCATAGTTTTTGTCTATGTACTGCCGATTACGTCCATGGTGCACACGATGGTGAGAAGGCGTGTTAAAAATCCATTCAAAGGGCCCTAACGATTTAATCGCTTGAGTATGTACAAAAAATTGTAAGCCTAAATTAAGCAATACCGCAAACACCACCCAGTTAGGGTCAAAACCGACCACCACTAACGGTAACCAAAATAACCACATGCCTGCCAATGGGTACATTAAGCTTTGTCTAAAGGCTGTTGTAAAATTCATGTTTTCTGAGCTGTGATGCACCACATGGGCAGCCCACATCCAACGAATACGATGACTAGCACGATGAAACCAGTAATAACAAAAATCTTGAGCAATCAGTAATAAACCAAATGTGAATAACCTCATGTCAATGTCAAACAAGCGCCAACCAAAAAAGTGCAAATAAATTTTAGCAATCAATACACCTGCAATAATGTCGGCCACTTGATGCATAGCAGCCAACACAAAATTACACACCACTTCAACAGGACGATACTGAGCACTTGCAGGCAAGCGCCTGGTGCGCACACCAAACCACCACTCCAACAACATGCAGCAGAAAAAAATTGGGGCTAATACCAGCAATAGCCACTCAGGGTGATCAATCAATCTATCCATTTGATTATTATCCATTTATTATTATATTGAACACGTTATATTGCTTGGTTGATCACCATTTAGCAAAATGATCTTCTGTTAATCCAAGCTGGTTATGCAGGCGATATGAATGACCATTGTTATCGCAGATTACACCACTAAAATAACCAATATACTGCCTAAAGTTATTTTTCAGCCAAACTAAGTTAAGCTTTTCACTGCGCTGATTAAGCGGCCTAAAGTACAAATCAACTTGACCATCATTCGTGGTAATGTGCCACAAATGTTGTTGTGAATGGCGATTAAAATCAAACTGCGCACCGCCCAATAAATGCCGTTCTCCGTTAATCCACATCACATTTTCAGTTTGCCCCGTTTCATTAACCCCTGCGGCAAGGTTAAGCCCAATAATGCCCGCCTCTGTTTGGGCATTAATAGAGGCCCAGCGCCAACTTGTTTCACGGCGCATAAACCCCGCAGAAAAATCATAACCAGCTAGTGCATATTGTAGGGGTTGTGGTTCATCACGAATGGTTAATTGCCCAGTGACTGCTAAACCATTATGTTTTTGCGTATAAGTCCAGCCGTTATAGCCGGTTGGCGTACACATACTGATGGGTAAACTTAATGGCGCTGGCTGAATGTGTAAATTAGCCTGAATATCTGCCAAATTTATTGCTACATGCCAGTGACCGTCGACAATATCAATCACGACACCTTTTCGTTTACTGCCTATTGCGGCTCGCCCCTGCTTAGGGGAATCACTTAACTGGCAACCTATTCCTAATGGTGTCAGCCACTGAGTTTGGCTGAGCTTATTGGATTTAATGTCGTAAAGGTAACAAAAGCCATTGGCAACATAGCGAATATCGGCAATAGCCAGCCCAATAATATAATGTGGCGTAATAATGCTAACAAATTGAAACTGTTTAAAATGGAAGTGTTTCGACAGTGCAGATGCAGGGTTATCCATGTCATTGTAATAAGCAAATTGCTTTACATTAAATGAATCAACAATACCATCAAAAACACCAAAGACAGGTTGCCCATCTGTGGAGATCAATTTTTGTGGGGCTAATTGTAATTGAGCATGTTGCATTGGTTTTCCTGCTACGACGACAATATTCAATGAAATAGTATTTAACCAAACTAAACTGAATGAATGGCGGCTTCAAGTCAACACGTAAACTAACACCAGAACAATCGCTTGCAGAGTGTATTTGAGCAATCAGCACTTAGCATAATTGTTTAAACCATACCCTATAGCACTGGAATGGTGAACAATTTCTGGTATCCTTTAGCTACCTTTAGTTAAAGATTATTGCCTTATGAAGTCACTCATTTCTGTTTTACTGTCATCATTATTACTCACGGCTTGTGCCAGTTATGAACCTACTCAAATTGGGTTAAATCCAACACTTGGACCAGTTAACTTGCAAACCGAGTCAGATTTGCCTGTACAAGTCGACACCATTGACACCCGCGAAGCGAGCTTTGTTTTACGCATAACTGAAGACGACAAAGCGCCAAAATTGATAGGCACCACAGAGCCTGTTCGCCAACAGCTCGATAAATTATTTCGCAACGGCATGATTAGAGCAGGCTATGTTGTTGACCCTGCGGCAAGAAATTCAATCCAATTTCAGCTCAATTACTTACTAGCTGATGTCACTGACACTACATTCAGTTTTGAATCTAAAACGCGTTTAGTCATTAACGTGCTTGCAAAAAATGCTCAACAACAATTTACTAAATCGTACAGCGCCAATGGCTATCTTAAAGGCTCATTAAGCCCTGATTTTGCAACGCTAGAGTTAGACATTAACCAGTTAATAGATAAGCTTACAACCGAAATCCTTAACGATGATGAGCTGCATCAGTTTATTCAACGTTAACTGGGCATGTTGATCTTTGCTGGTTGAATGTTGTTCGAGTTAAAAACGTGTGAATCGAGGCGAATAGATTGATGCCGAATCATCTAAGCAGCGCTTTATTTACTAAGCCTTGTTCAACAAGGAGTAACGCGTTTTTAGCCGAACCTTTCAGGCAGCATTTGTTGGCTATTTTTACTGGATTATCGACGTTTTATGTAGAATAACCACACCTCAACGTCTCTGCCTTAAAGCCCATATTTAAGTGATGGCCAACAATTCGCTACAAAAACAACCTTGAAAAATCAACAGCCCTAACCAACACAAATTACTTTTTAGTAGAATGCACTACCTAATTTAAGCTCAGCAGAAGGATGCTTAACATGCTCAAATGGATCATCACTAGTTTGTTTATTATCACCAGTTTCACAACCACAGCTGCTGTTGATATTCAAAAAGATACCCTTTACCCACAAGTTGAGTTCGATACCTCAATGGGGAAAATCGTGGTTGAATTAGATCGAACCCGTGCGCCAATCACCATCGATAACTTTTTAACTTATGTGGTTAAAGGTGAATATGACAATACCATTTTTCATCGCGTGATTGCTGAGTTTGTGGTTCAAGGCGGTGGATTAACCACCAAACTAGAAGAACGCCCATCAATGGCGCCTATCGTAAACGAGTCTGGTAATGGGCTGTCTAATGCCATGGGCACGATTGCCATGGCGCGAGATAACGACCCTCACTCGGCCACAAGACAATTTTATTTTAATGTGGCTGACAACAAAAAATTGGACCCTTCAAAACGACGCTGGGGATACACTGTGTTTGGCGAAGTTACCCAAGGTATGGATGTACTTGAAGCCATCTCACTGGTAGAAACCGAACACAACAGCACATTAAATTGGCCAGACGTGCCAGTGAAAACGGTGCTGCTAAAAAAAGCGACACTATTACCTCGTTAACCCACCCTTAACGCGCTTAAACAGCATTCACAATTAAGCGCGTTATCGGCCGGGTGTTTATTTTCTGAACACTTAACGCTATTTTGTTTATAGCATTAGCATCCACTTATACTAAAAAAATCTCAACAAATTGATTTTATTGTTAATTATTTAAAAATTTAACATAAATTAATTTTGTCATATTTCATGTCATGGCTAAAATTTGGGTCTATACTCTAATTTTAATCAGTGTAGACGCTGTTTCATCGGGCATTCATCATCAAGGACATTCTTTTATGACAGCAAATGATTTTATCGAAACCAAGGCGCCGCAACTTGCTTACTACGGTAAAGCTTTCTTAGATAATCAGCTTGATTATAAAGAGATTCAACTTTATATGTGGGACGTGTTAGAAGAGTGGCAAGGTGTATCAGGCAAGCAACTTGACGATCAGCCAAGTGATACTGAAAAAGTATTTTGGCATTTACTCTATTGTTTTGATCATTGGTCAGGCTGGGCCATTAAAGGCAACCAGTATCTTCGCCAACAAATACATGACTGTTGCGATTACATCAATATCGGCGGCAATATCCCTCAAAGCTGTATTGGCATACGACCTTAACCCTTTTTAAGCCAAACTCATTGAATAAACTACCAGAATGGCTTGAACCAAAGCCCCTTGCAACATAAGCTAGAGCCATTCTCCTTTACCCTGTTGTCTTATGCCGGTTTTCATTTCTCAAATCCGTGAAGCCTTGTCGGTTTACTACCACAAACGTGTATTCATTTTACTCTTGCTGGGATTTTCTGCCGGCTTACCGCTTATGTTGGTCTTTTCAACATTAAGCTTTTGGCTTCGTGAAGCTGGCGTTGACCGTGCCGCCATTGGATATTTTAGCTGGATTGCCCTTACCTATGCCTTTAAATGGGCATGGTCACCATTAGTTGACCGCATGTCACTGCCTTTATTTACGCGCTTTTTGGGGCGACGACGAGGCTGGATGTTATTTGCACAGCTTTGTTTGGTCGGGGCTATTTTGGGCATGTCAATCAGCGATCCTGTGGTTAATCTTGAGCGCTTAGCATTATGTGCTTTATTGCTGGCATTCGCGTCTGCAACTCAGGATATTGTAATCGACGCATTTCGAATTGAATCTGCTCCCGAAAAAATGCAGGCGGCGCTGGCTGCGGCATATCAAGTGGGCTATCGCAGTGCCATGATTATTGCGACAGCTGGTGCATTAACCATTGCAGCATGGGTGTCACCAGGAGACGATACTTACCATCTCGAAGCATGGCAAACGGCTTATTTTGTGATGGCGCTATTAATGGGTGTTGGTATTTTAACGACCCTATTAAGCCAAGAACCACAAGTCGATACAAAAGATGCTGACAAAAAAGAGCGCCAACTACGGGATGACTTTGCCGCTAAATACCCAAAGAACATTGCCAACACAATGGCTTGGTTGTATAGCGCCAGTGTCTTACCCTTTATCGATTTTTTTAAGCGTTATGGTAAAAGTGCCATTTTAATTTTACTACTCATTTCCTGTTACCGGATCTCAGACATTGTTATGGGCATTATGGCTAACGTGTTTTACGTTGATATGGGCTTTAACAAAGAAGAAATCGCGTTTATTAGCAAAGTCTATGGCTTAATCATGACATTAGTAGGCGCAGCTTTTGGTGGCGTATTGTTGATGCGTTATGGCACCATGAAAATCTTATTTTTGGGCGCTTTGTTGGTTGCAATAACCAACTTATTATTCGCATGGCAGGCTTACATTGGCTATAACGTGCCCTTTTTAACCTTTGCCATTTCAGTCGACAACTTCAGCGCGGGGATTGCGACCGCTGCATTTATCGCTTATTTGTCCAGCTTAACTAGCAACGGCTACAGCGCGACACAATATGCATTGTTGTCATCCATTATGTTACTGTTCCCAAAGTTTATTGCCGGGTTCTCAGGCTTGTATGTTGATGCATTTGGCTATATCAACTTTTTTGTCGCGGCCAGTGTCATCGGCTTTCCGGTATTGCTGTTAGTTGTATTGGTCAATCGATCACAAAAGCCTTTGATGGTTGCCAATATGACCACAACAGACAACGCAATGGATGAAGGAAAGCCGCCACTCTAAATATAAAAAGTGCTACACCGCAAGATTTTCAGTGACCTAAAAGACAAAAACCGACAAGATTTTCCCCTGTCGGTTTTTTATGTCGCGGTTTAATAATAAGGCCTGTGTCGCATTAAAGATTAGTCTTTAAAGTTATCAAACTGAAAAGGCTGGCCTAGATCTGACTCTCTAGCTAATCTCATCACCGCTTGCAAATCATCGCGTTTTTTTCCGGTGACGCGAACTTTGTCGCCTTGAATCGCTGACTGCACTTTTAGCTTACTGTCTTTAATGGCTTTAACCAGTTTTTTAGCCACTAAGGCATCAATCCCTTGCTTAAAGCTCACTTTTAAACTGAAGGTTTTACCACTGTGTACCGACTTGTCGTCAACCTCCATAGCAGATGGGTCGACATTGCGCTTACTCAGTTGCATGCGCAATATGTCAACTAACTGCTTACAAATAAAGTCATCTTCCGCTTTTAAAGTGACAACATTATCTTTCAAGTCAATTTCAATGTCTTTACCACGTAAATCAAACCGGCTCGACACCTCGCGACGAGAATTTTCTACCGCGTTGCGTAGCTCTTCTTCATTGATTTCTGACACGATATCCATAGATGGCATGTTGCTTTCCTCTTCGATACTTCACGGGCTGTTCACCCAAGCGCTATTCGTTTAAGCCTATTTTACACTAAGTAACCTGAGCTCGGGATAATAAATGCCTTTCAAGCTTGTCCTTTGCCCTGCTCACTGCGTTGAATCGACTTACAATAGGCTAGCTATTGACGCGTCAATTCGCCTTGTTAGCAGAACAAATGACAAGCTTGAAAGTGAGAATAGGTAACATGTTGATTTTAAATAGTATAAGTTCATCCCTTATCCCGAGCTCAGGTTAGGTAGGTTTAACGGGATAGTAAAGCACTAATCTCAGCGGTTTACAGTTGCAAAACTGTGGCAAAGATTTACTTGATTAACAAAAAATAACTAAGTGGATGTTTTTGCCACAAAACTATCATTAAAGCCCAGTATCTTTGGATTTGACTAACCGTAGCTAGCCAGTCTTAAGCCCAAAAAACACGGTAAATGAACAATTATGAACTCGCTTAGAGGTTTATTCGTGACAATATCAAACAGGTTTCTTATTATTAAGCATATTCTCGTTTCACAAGGCTGATGTAACGCTCGTGATCACTTACAAAAATATGTTTAAACTTGCGTTAGTTGTCGCGGTACTTGTGACTAGCTATTTAGTTTTCTCTAAACCTAACTACCCACAAACTTTTTCTCACATGGATAAAGTGGGCCACTTGGGGAGCTTCTTTGCTCTGTCATATCTTGCTCATTATGCCTTTAAGCCAAAGTGGTATTTTTTATGTGCGGCATTAGGAAGCTATGCCATTTTGATTGAGCTTGTGCAATCTCGCTTACCTTATCGCAGTGCATCTGTTGCCGATGTCGCGGCAGACTTTGCTGGTATTGCATTATTTTACCTCCTTAATTTTTCAATATTGCAGTATCGAAAATTAAAAAACAAACCTTAATGACGCCTCAAAATAAGGCTTGCTACCAATGGAAAATACATTAGCCACCTCAGCCTACTTGCCCCACATCGCCATACTTGGTGCTGGCGCAATAGGGCAATTAATGTACCACCAACTTTGCCATGCAAACCAAGCTCAAGCGAAGCATGCGATAGCCTTAATCGGGCGTCAAAACCACACTCAGTTACAACCATTACAGTTTACGGACCATTGCGGTCTCACTCACAACACTAACGCATTAATATTGGCAACCACAGATACTCGTCTTGCTAAGATTCAATTATTACTGGTGTGTGTAAAGGCTTATCAAGTTGAAACCGCCCTGCTACCGCTGTTAAGTCAACTCTCACCCCAATGCCATATTGTGCTGTTACATAATGGTTTAGGCCCACATTTGCCGGTATCTAAAGCCATTGAGATCCATCCAGAGCAAGGTTTAACTCTTGGCACAACCTCTCAAGCGGCCTTAAAAATCAACCAGTGGCATATTAAGCACACAGGGCTTGGTGTCACGCAGCTCGGATATTATTGTGGTCATCAATTAGCCCCAAATTTACAGGCATCGATTCAGGCAATGCATCGCCAAGAGCAACCGCTTGAATGGCATCAGCCAGTATTAGCGGTGTTGTGGCAAAAATTGGCGGTAAATGCGGTCATCAATCCATTAACGGCATTGCATCAATGTAACAATGGCCAATTAGCGGCTGGCAAGTATCGGGAACAAATTAAGATGATTATTCAGGAAATTGTGACTGTTGCGCAATACGATGGGATTAAGCTAGACCCCAAATTACTCAGCACGAGAGTATACAAAGTGATTGAATTGACATCAGCCAATTTCTCTTCGATGTATCAAGATGTTGTTCATCATAGAGCGACCGAAATCGATTACATTAATGGCTATATTTGCCAGCGAGCTCAACATCACAATCTAAATGCCCCCATCAACCAATCACTTGCCGCAGCAGTTGCGGCATTAAACTGCACGCTAGCCTAACTAACCTGATCTCGGGATAAGGGATGAACTTATACTCTTTAAAATCAACATGTTACCCATTCTCACTTTCAAGCTTGTCATTTGTTCTGCTAACAAGGCGAATTGACGCGTTAATAGTTAGCCTATTGTAAGTCGATTCAACGCAGTGAGCAGAGCAAAGGACTGTTTGAAAGGCATTTATTATCCCGAGCTCAGGTTAACTAACTCCACATCACTAAAATTGCAGCGACTGCAATTAATACTAAGCCAGCAACATCGTTTATTTTAACTTTCTCTTTAAGCCAAAACGCTGCAATAACCAGCGTAAAAAACACTTCAACTTGGCCTAATGTTTTAACATAAGGCACGGCTTGCAGTGACATTGCGCTAAACCAGCCAATAGACCCAATACAACTGGTGACGCTAATGGCTAAGGTTAATTTTGGACGTTGCCACAAAGCTTGCAAAGTAGGCTTATCTTTTGCCATTAGGTAGGTGATCAGCACCGCAGTCTGAAGACTAATAACCCACAACAAAACCCAGGCTGCACGGTGAGTAAATGGTCCGTCCAGGGTTAAACTGGCCTCACGTACCCACAATGAGGTTAGCGCAAATGCACTGCCACACGCCAAGCCTAATAACACGGTTTTTATCGATAATTGCTTAAAACCTTGTTTACTGCTTAACAGCATGACGGCGATACCGCCAACCACAACCCCCACCCAGCCTAATAGTGACAATTGTGTACCGAAAAAAAACACCCCTAAAATAGCAGCCACAAGCGCTTCACTTTTTGCCAGCCCTGCGCCTATAGCAAAATTTTGCATTTTGAATAATTTAACCATTAAACCTGTGGCTAAGATTTGCATTGATGATGCGCCAATCACAAATCCCCAAAAAGAGGCACTAAATTGCGGTAAAGCGGTTGGTTGGTATTGATATAAACTGAATAAATACAGCGCTGCGATTGGGCCCGCCCAAATAAACCGTGCTAGGGTAACGCCTGCAACGCTGACCTCTTTACTCAGTTTACTTTGAAACGCATTGCGCCATGCCTGCATAAAAGCCGCGAGAAAGGTAAATAAAATCCACATTGCTACATCCAGAAATACAAAGCCCCGACTTTGTAAAAAGTCAGGGCTTATACACAAGGGATAACCAGATTACTGTTTCCGATAAATAAAAGACACTGATTGTGTGGCAAATTGATTAAAAATCAACTTACCTGCCATTTGGCATCTAATCACGCCATGTTTACTTACTGGTATCAATAAACTCAAATGACTTAACCAACTCATCGACAGCTTTCATTTGGGTTAAATACTTTTCTAGCAAGTGAAGTGGTAACGCACATGGGCCATCACATTTAGCATTATCAGGATCGGGGTGAGCTTCGATAAACAAGCCTGCTAAACCTAATGCCATCCCGCTGCGGGCAAGTTCAGTTGCTTGAGCGCGTCGACCACCAGCCGAGTCAGTACGTCCACCAGGGCGTTGCAGTGCATGAGTCGCATCAAAAATGACGGGATAACCACTTTGCTTCATCTCGTCCATGCCAAGCATGTCGACCACAAGGTTGTTATAACCAAAACAACTGCCACGCTCACATAAAATAATATTGTCGTTACCCGCCTCATTAAACTTAGTCACGATGTGACGCATTTCGTGTGGCGCTAAAAATTGTGGTTTTTTCACATTAATGACAGCGCCCGTTTTTGCCATGGCCACAACCAAGTCAGTTTGGCGGGCTAAAAAGGCTGGCAACTGAATCACATCAACAACTTCGGCCACAGGCGCACATTGATGAACCTCATGCACGTCGGTAATTAAAGGCACGTTGAAGGTAGATTTTATCTCTTCGAAAATACGCAATCCTTCTTCCATACCAGGACCACGGTACGAGTTAACAGACGATCGGTTGGCTTTATCAAATGATGCTTTAAATACATAGGGAATACCCAACTTTTGGGTCACTTCTACATAGTGTTCTGCAATTGACATGGCTAAGTCGCGAGACTCAAGCACGTTCATACCACCAAACAGCACGAAAGGCTTATCATTGGCCACGTTAATATTGTTAGCTAACTGAATAATTTTTTGATCCATTGGAACCTCTTTGCGCATTAACCTGCGACAACTTGTAATAACTGACCACATAGCCAAGCCATGTAAGTACCTAATGCATAACCAAATACGGCCAACAACACCCCAACTGGCGCAAGGGCTGGGTGGAATGCAGCTGCCACAACAGGAGCCGAAGCTGCACCACCAACGTTAGCCTGACTGCCCACCGCCATATAAAACAATGGCGCTTTAATCAGTTTAGCCACAAGCAACATTAACCCGGCATGCACTATCATCCACACAATACCGACGAGGAAATAAATCGGGGTATCCATAATTTTAGATACATCCATGTGTAAGCCAATCGTTGCCACTAAAATGTATAAAAATGCTGAAGCTATTTTAGACGCGCCAGCAGCCTCTAAATGACGAATTGGGCTAAACGATAAACCTAATCCTACCGTAGTCACTATCACCACTAACCAGAAAAATTTTGAGGTTAAGCTGTAATCCTCGGTCCATGGATAATTGGCTTCGAAAAACGGCCCTAAGAAATCGGCAGCAAAATGAGCAAAACCGGTAACCCCAAAACCCACCGCCACAATCATCATAATGTCGCGTAGCGACGGAATACGTGAGTTTTCAGCGTGGTATTTTTCTACTTTTTGTTTTAGCGATTCAATCGCACTGGTGTCGGCACCCGTTTTGGCATCAATCTCTTTGGCTTTTGAAGCCATAAACAGCAACACTGCCATCCAAATATTGGCCACAATCACATCAACTGTAACCATCACTGAGAAAATCTCGCCGCCTACTTCATAAATCTCTTTCATGGCGGCTTGGTTTGCTCCTCCGCCAATCCAGCTACCAGCAAGCGTTGTCATTCCACGCCAAACCGCATCAGGGCCATTATTACCAATTAAGCTTGGGTCAATCATCGACACCAGCAATAAAGCAATAGGGCCGCCAATAACAATACCAAGCGTGCCAGTTAAAAACATGATCACGGCTTTAGGCCCTAGGCCTAAAATGGCTTTTAAATCGACACTTAAAATCAGTAAAACTAAACAGGCTGGCAATAAATAACGTGACGCAACATAGTATAATTGTGATGCATGACCATCAATCACACCGAAGGTGTTCAGTAATGAAGGTAAGAAATAGCACAATAGTAACGCAGGAATGTATTTATAAAACTTTTGCCAAAATGGATGTGGCGATGAACTGGTATAAAACACAAAACCTAAAATAATGGCGAGTAAACCCAGTGCGGTGGCATCGTTGCTCACCATTGCTGACGTGGTCATGCAGTATTCTCCCTTGCAAATGCAATATTTATAATAGTTATAGGTGCGGACTCAAACTGGCTTTTACAGCCTATTATATTGTTTCGCTGCTTAACTTACGTAAAACAGCGCCTTGTAAACTTAATGGTATACCTGTGTATGTTGACTTAATTCTTTTAATTGAATCTTAACCAGCTCAATCACAGGATCATGTGGGCTTAAATCAATAAAATGCTGTAAATCCGAAATAGCCACTTTAATGCAACCTAATTGCTGGGCAATAAATGCCCGTTCGCGATTTAAGTGCACATCATCTGGATGCCATTGCAGCAACAAATTACAACACTCCATTGCCGACTCAAACTTTTGGTTAACAATGCAACCCGCTTTAAGCTCATGCAGCATACGACTAATTAGGCGCTTTAAAGTGGCGGGTTTTAAATGGCTTGGCTTTAACTTGGCCGCATTGCCCATTTCGCCGCGCACTAGGGCGTGTAATTGGTGGCGATTGAGTTCGCTACCCGTTAAAGGATCGTGATACTTAACGACACCATTAACCTGACTTTTCAGTACGGTATTACCTGGAAGTAAGATGGCCTCAAGCGTTAAATCGAGTTGCTTTGCTAATAAAATCAGCAATATTGACAATGTGGTGCTATTGCCTTGACGCTTTAAGACGCAATAACTTAAATCAGCAGCTTCAATGCTAAAATAATTATCTCGGGCACAAAAACCTAAGTCGTTATAAAACCAATTAAACAGGCCTTGTAAACGCGCTTGTTGGTCAACCACATAATGGCTAAGTACTGCCCCGGCCATTTCGTACCATGCCCACATTGCAGGCTTGGATGCTGAAAAACCAAGGTGTTCAGAAAGTTCAAATGCAGTTTCTGGAATAGAAACTGCATCATTAAGAAGATATTTTGCCATTAAAACCAATTAACCCATTAAGACGACTTGTTTAAAATGAGCCAGCTTGGCCGCTAACACTACCCAACCAATTGCGCCGATAAATGCAAAAAACTTAAACAGCTTATTACGATTAGATTTGAGTGCCATAATCCCTAAAGCAATGTATGCCACCACACAGATGATTTTTTCGGTCATCCACGGGTCAACAAACGGATACTGCTTGATCATAAAGCAAAGCGTGAAGCCAGACAGTAGTAAAAAAGTATCAATAACGTGAGGCGCCACTTTAACAAACTTTTTCTCCATAATCGGAGACTGACGTAAATGCAGCACAAAACGCACAATAAAAAATGTCACACTTAACGCGACGAACAACATGTGAGTGTGTTTTAACGCTGGATATAAACTGTAAAATGTTTCCATTACTAAGTCTCTTAAGATAAATAATAAAAAGGCGGCTAGTGTACTCGAACAGCTTAACGTATACCAATATCATGGTGGTTAAAGGTGTGTGGGGAGAGTTTACCGCAAATGTTGATAATCAATCGATCCATTGACCTAAGGTGCAACGGTCGTTACTGCCAAAATCACGCACGGTTGCCACGTTTTGGTAACCCAACTCAATGAGCTTTTCTCTTACTTTAATAGCTTGCTGATAACCATGTTCTAGCAATAAGTACCCACCAGCGAGTAAGTGCGAACGTGCACTGTCGGCGATGTGAAATAAATCCGCATAACCTTCATCTGCAGCAGTTAACGCGCTTTGTGGTTCAAAGCGGACATCACCCATATTAAGGTGTTCATCGGTTTCATCGATGTAAGGTGGATTTGAGACAATTAAGTCAAAGTCACGGTGTTCAACAGCAGAAAACCAGTCAGATTGAATAATCTCAACATCGGGGAGGTTTAAATTCGCTCTATTGGCTTTAGCCAATTCAACCGCGCCAGGCACTTTATCAATCGCAGTAATGCGCCACTTTGGTCGCTCTGACGCCAAAGATAAGGCAATTGCGCCTGTCCCTGTTCCCAAGTCCAATACTTTAGCATTATGACGCAAGGTTAAATTCAGCGCCGTTTCGACTAAAATTTCAGTGTCAGGCCTGGGAATAAGTGTCGAATCATTAACGATAAAAGGTAATGACCAGAATTCGCGCTCACCGATAATGTGCGCCACTGGCAAGCCAGATTGACGCTTAGACACCATTTGGCTGAACGCTTTAAACTGTTCACTTGTGAGTTGCCTTTCAGGCCAGGTATATAAAAAGCTGCGGTTTTTATTCAAACAATGCAATAACAACACCTCAGCATCTACGTGTGCAGATTCTGAGGTGGCCGCTAATTGCGAGTAAGCCCATTGCAGGGCTTCAGCGATAGTTGAATACGAAGACTGAGGCAAAGTCACTCCTTATTCGTCAGCAAGGGCTGCAAGCATGTCAGCTTGGTGTTCTTGCATGATAGGGTCAAGCAACGCATTTAAGTCACCTTCCATCACTTCGTTTAAGCGATATAAGGTTAAGTTAATACGATGATCACTCACACGACCTTGCGGGTAGTTATACGTTCTGATGCGCTCTGAACGATCACCACTAGCAACTAGGCTGCGGCGCGTTGATTCTTCTGCACTACGACGTTTTTCATCTTCAACTGCTTGAATACGCGCGGCCAATACACTCATCGCTTGAGCACGGTTTTTATGCTGTGAACGTTGATCCTGACACTCAACAATAATCCCTGAAGGAATATGGGTAATACGAATGGCAGAGTCGGTTTTGTTTACGTGCTGACCACCCGCACCTGACGCACGGAAAGTATCGACTTTAAGATCTGCTGGGTTGATTGAAATCGCTTCAGCTTCTGGCACTTCATGTAGCACAACCACAGTACATGCTGATGTATGAACACGGCCTTGTGATTCGGTTTCTGGTACACGTTGTACCCTGTGTCCGCCTGACTCAAATTTTAGTTTACCGTAAGCACCATCGCCACTGACTTTAACAATAATTTCTTTAAAACCGCCATGCTCACCTTCATTGAGGTTCATCACTTCCATTTGCCAACGGTTAGCTTCACAAAAGCGCGAATACATACGGTATAAATCGCCAGCAAAAATAGCGGCTTCATCGCCACCAGCACCGGCACGGATCTCAAGAAACGCGTTAGTATCGTCGTTAGGATCTTTTGGCAATAATAAAATTTGTAACTCTTCTTCAAGCTTTTCTAGCGTTTGCTTTGACTGTTTATACTCTTCTTGCGCCATTTCGCGCATGTCAGCATCGTCTTCTTCAAGCATCTCTTTGGCGTACTCAAAATCTTTCTGCGCTTGTTGAAATGCCTTAAAACTACTGACAACGTCTTCAAGTTGTGAGTATTCTTTTGATAACGCACGGAAGCGGTCTTGATCCGCAATCACGCTAGCATCACTGAGTAACGCTAATACTTCTTCATTACGCTCAAGCAAGCCTTCTAGCTTGCGGATAACGGATTCTTTCATTTAGCTCGCTAACCTTAGTTTTTATCTAAACCAAGCGCAGTTCTTAATAAGCCCAACGTATTCAAATCGCCTTGACGACTAGCAGCAGTTAGTGATTGCGTAGGAGAGTGAATTAAGCGGTTAGTTAGCCTATTGGCTAACTCAACGATGACTTCCTCACTATTACCGCCTTGAGACAACTTGTTCAAGGCTCGTTCAACTAACTCATCTTTAATCGCCAAGCTCTGGCTGCGATATTCGCGAATACTGTCGACTGACTCTAAAGAACGGATCCACTCCATAAATAAGTGCGATTGCTCTTCAGTAATTAATTCTGCTTGCTCGGCGGCTTCCTTACGTGAAGCCATATTCTGTTCAATTATGCTATGCAGATCATCGACAGTATAAAGGAATGCGTCGTCTAACTCACCGACTTCTGCTTCAATATCTCTCGGAACTGCAATATCAACTAACAACATCGGTTGGTGACGACGTTGTTTTAACGCTTTTTCAACCATTCCTTTACCTAAAATGGGTAAAGGACTTGCAGTAGAGGATATCACGATATCAGCTTTAGCGAGAAAATCTGGTATTTGTTGTAAGGTAATTGCAGTCGCATTAAATTCCTCACACATCGCTTGAGCGCGCTCAATGGTTCTGTTTGCCACCACCATTGCCGCCACGCCATTGTCTTTTAGATGTTTAGCAACCAGCTCTATGGTTTCACCAGCACCAATTAGCAGCACCTTAGTTGTGCTTAACGACGAGAAAATATGCTTCGCCATACTGACAGCTGCAAATGCTACCGACACAGCAGCAGCGCCAATCTCGGTATCGGTTCGAACTTTTTTAGCCACCGAAAACGTGTTTTGAAATAAGCGATCGATTGTTGCTGCTGTTGTTCCGGCCTCTTTTGCTTTTACAAAAGCTTGCTTAACTTGACCTAAAATTTGTGGTTCACCCAACACTAATGAGTCCAACCCTGAAGCGACGCGCATTAAATGCTTCACTGCAACTTGATCTTCATAAGCATAAATGCACGGTATTAAATCATCGTGATTGAGCTGATGATAGTCTTCTAGCCACTCTATAATGTCTTTTTTATCAGCATTATTACAGTAAAGTTCTGTGCGGTTACAGGTAGACACAATAACAGCCTCACCCGAACGAGTGCGGCTCGCCAAGCTTTTCATGGCATCATGAATGCGGTCTGGAGAGAAAGCGACTTTTTCGCGTAGATCTACCGTGGCAGTTTTATGGTTTATCCCGATTGCTACTAGGCTCATGTGACTGTATCAAGTTCTTTTCGGTGACGTTAATTAGGCTATTCTACTGAATTGAACCAACTAAAAACACAATTGGCTTAACAAAACCGAATAAATGTCTAATTTTTTATTTCTTAGATATAAACGCATTGCCTTATTCATTCGATTAAATCACATTAATTTTGGAAAAGCTTTTTTACATCCCCCCCTAAGCCCAGTATCATAACGCTATCTTAAACAACTGTTAGGCAAGCCATTGCGTTTATCCGTACTCCACTGTGCCACCATAATTACTCTGCTATTATTAACTGGCTGTACTATCACGCCTTCAGAGCAGATCACACCTATCAAGGTTAGCCAAGCTGCACAAGCTCAAGCGTGGGAACTGCAAGGTAAAATTGCCGTTAAAACAGCAGACGACAAATTCAGCACCAATTTATATTGGCTACATCAGCAACAAGCCAATGATTTACGCTTAACCACGGTATTAGGTACCACTGTTTTGCTATTAACAACAAATGAAGGGCTTGCCACACTAGAGGTTGACGGTAAGACCTATCATGACCGCAGCGCCCAAGACCTGTTAACCGGTATCAGTGGCTGGTCAATTCCATTAGACAGCTTACCACTGTGGATTACAGGTCAAATTGGCGTAAATGATCACGTGGTGAGCTATCATTCTGATGGTACGGTAAAACAGTTACTGAGCCACGACTCGCAAGCAGATTGGCATGTCACGTTTATGAGCTGGCAGCAACAAGGTGGTGCCTTGGTGCCCAAGTTATTAAAAATTGAACGTGATGATGTTCAAATAAAACTTCAAACTAATCAATGGACAGCGGTCAAAATCAGCCACAACTAATGCAGGTAAATGACCGTTTAACAAGGAAGTAAAACCATGAAATCAGTCAGCTCACTTAATTCTGTTGCTTCTAAAAGTTGGCCTGCACCTGCAAAACTTAATTTGTTTTTACATATTACAGGTCAGCGCTCTAATGGTTATCACGACTTGCAAACGTTATTTCAGTTCATTGACCATTGTGATTATCTCGATTTCCATGTCACTGAATCTCCGGATTTAGTCTTACATTCTAATCTGGGTGATGCTGTCGCTGACAGCGATAACTTAATTCTAAAAGCCGCAAAATCATTAAAACGTTACACTCAATATAGCGGTGGAGCCCATATTTGGTTAAACAAACTACTGCCTATGGGCGGCGGATTAGGGGGCGGCTCATCTGATGCTGCAACGACATTAGTGGCATTAAATGCACTTTGGAACACCAATGTGTCACGTGCAAAGCTGGCAGAAATAGGCCTAGCGTTAGGTGCGGATGTACCTGTTTTTATTAATGGTTTATCTGCATTTGCCGAAGGCGTTGGCGAGCAGCTCATTCCTGTTCAACCTCATGAGCCTTGGTATCTTGTTATTGTGCCCAATGTGCATGTGTCGACCAAAGACATCTTCCAAGATCCTGACTTACCTCGTAACACCCCTAAATTAGACATGAACAGTTTATTGACACAAAAATGGACAAATGATTGTCAAAAACTCGTCACAACCAAGTACCCTCAAGTTGCCAATGCCTTAAGCTGGCTGGTAGAATATGCGCCGTCGAGAATGACTGGGACAGGCGCATGCGTGTTCGGGGAATTTACACATTCGCAGCAAGCCCTAGATGCATTAGCCCAATTACCGGCCAATATGCAAGGGTTTGTCGCAAAAGGGATGAATAAGTCACCGTTATTAACGCGGCTTGAGCAACTCTAACAACATATTTTTCTTCTGGGTCAGTTTTGAGTGACAACACGTAAAATTGATCTAGCCTTTAATAGTAAAGCAAACACCTGAGGTTCATAAAGTGCCCGACATCAAGCTCTTTGCTGGTAACGCTACCCCAAATCTTGCCAATAAGATTGCAGAACGTTTATTTTGTAAACTTGGCGACGCAGTTGTAGGCCGTTTCAGCGACGGTGAAATCAGTGTTCAAATCAACGAAAATGTACGTGGTGCGGATGTATTCATCATTCAATCTACTTGCGCACCAACTAACGATAACCTCATGGAGCTTATTGTAATGGTTGATGCCCTTCGTCGTGCATCTGCTGGTCGTATTACTGCCGTTATCCCGTATTTTGGTTATGCTCGTCAAGACCGTCGCGTTCGCAGTGCCCGTGTACCTATTACCGCGAAAGTGGTTGCAGACTTCTTATCTAGCGTTGGCGTTGATCGTGTATTAACGTGCGATCTCCACGCAGAGCAAATCCAAGGATTCTTCGACGTACCAGTAGATAACGTATTCGGTAGCCCAGTGTTACTCGAAGACATGCTGGCTAAAAAGCTTGAAAACCCTGTCGTGGTTTCGCCAGACATTGGCGGTGTAGTACGTGCCCGTGCGGTTGCTAAGTTATTAGATGATTCAGATCTTGCGATTATCGATAAACGTCGTCCACAAGCAAACGTAGCCCAAGTGATGCACATTATTGGTGACGTACAAGGTCGTGACTGCATTATCGTTGATGACATGATCGATACTGGCGGCACATTATGTAAAGCAGCTGAAGCCTTAAAAGAGCATGGTGCTAACCGCGTATTCGCGTATGCCACTCACCCAGTATTTTCTGGTAACGCGGCAGAAAACATAGCAAACTCAGTGATTGATGAAGTTATTGTGACCGACACAGTCCCGTTAAGCCCAGAAATGCTTAAAGTCGCTAAAGTCACTCAATTAACGATGTCAGCAGTACTTGCTGAAGCCATTCGTCGTGTGAGCAATGAAGAATCAATCTCTGCGATGTTCCGCCACTAATTATTTGCTTTAAACTTAGTTGCATACCAAAACGCACTCATTGAGTGCGTTTTTTGTTTCTACTAGGCTAAGCAGACATTGCTTGATGTGCAAAATTGGGTTTAAGCGAAACAGGCGCAATATAGGTGTCTGCTTGCTGCAAAAAACCTTTACCGGCGGATAAACCAACATGGTAATCATGCAGTAAATTAGCGTCAGTACTGCCGAGCAATTTACTTTGTAAAAGCTCATCAGCAAAAATTTGAGTAATTTCTACGTCATCGGGCGGGTTAGCGATAAAGGCTAATTCCTCTTGATACGCTTGCTCGTGCTGAACAAGATAATCAATCGTTTTAGGACAATAACCCGACACACAAATCCACGATTTAAGCTTATGCACCCAAGCAGATTGCGCTTGAAAATCAGCGTTTACCGTGCGGATCACCACAATTTTGCGCGCACCACGCTGATAGGCCTCCCGCACCGGTAATGGCGCTGCCAAGCCACCGTCTAAAAAGAAATCTTCTTGTAATGAAGAAGTCTGCTCTGCTGATTGATTAGCTGCATCTGATGCCAACCAGGGCGTTAACTTAACACCTTGCTTATAAAGAAACGGTAATGCACTTGATGCCTTTAACAGCTCACGCCAGTGGTTGTTATCGTCGCTAGGGCTTAAAAAGTAGCCTTGGCGATCTCTTGCATTGGTTGCAGTAATTAACAATTGTCGCTGCCCGAGGGTTTTAGTGGCAGTTTCAAAGTCTAATGCGAAGCTGCCGCGAGTGGTTTTTTCAAAGTACCAATCTAAATCCACCACATGGCCTCCTACTAAACCTCGGCCAAGCTGATAAAAACGTTTGTGACGCGACAAGCCGCGGATTAAACGTTTTGCATAGCCTTTTTGTCTGGCTAAAAAGCTGGTGAGATTTTGCGATCCGGCAGAGGTGCCAATAAATAAATCAAATGGGTCAAATTTAGCCTCTAGCCACGCATCAAGTACCCCAGCAGTAAAAATACCACGCTGCCCACCACCTTCAGCAATTAAGGCTGTCATGGGCTGTGATGTTTGCACAGAAGAGATGAATGGCGTTGTGGCTTGGCTGTTCATATTAACCTGAAACTTGATAAAGGACTGAATAAGACAAGTCTAAAGAACTGTTGCAAAGATAGATAATGGATAGAATCAATCGTGTTAATAGAAAAATACCATTGCGCGTTAAAATGTGCTTTCTAACTCATCCCAATCAGGATACATAAGCGATCAGTGAGGTATTCGAGGCAGCCTTTTGAGAGCAAAATGCATTTGGTTACAGCGCATTTAGTTACAGTGCACTAGGTAAAGAAAGACTAACAAAATACCACTTGATAATTCTCGCTAAAAGAGCACATTTTTATGCAAATTGGTTTAACCGATAACGGCATGGACACTGAAGATAGAGCTATTATGTCTGCAAGCCTAGAAGGTACAGAACGCCAGCTGAATAACCAGATGGAATGGTATAATAACAAGCAAAAAGCCCGTCATCATGACAGGCTTTTTAAATATGGCTGGGGTACCAGGATTCGAACCTGGGGATGCCGAGATCAAAACCCGGTGCCTTACCGCTTGGCGATACCCCAATTGAATTTTTTATTGTAAATCAGAAGATAACACTATTTGACTAAATTTGATGGTACGGGAAGAGAGACTTGAACTCTCACACCTTGCGGCACCAGAACCTAAATCTGGCGTGTCTACCAATTTCACCATTCCCGCATCAAATTTTAACTTTGAGTATACTCTATTTTTTTCAACAGTAAACTTTGACTTCTTACAAGCAATAGACTGTCACTTTTGTTTAGCCCTGCTCTACCTGTAAAAATGGTAGCAATAGCGGGACTTGAACCTGCGACCCCAGCATTATGAGTGCTGTGCTCTAACCAACTGAGCTATATTGCCAAAGATGGCTGGGATACAAGGATTCGAACCTTGGAATGCCGAGATCAAAACCCGGTGCCTTACCGCTTGGCGATATCCCAATAATCTTTTTCTAACTAATAATTGGCTGGGATACAAGGATTCGAACCTTGGAATGCCGAGATCAAAACCCGGTGCCTTACCGCTTGGCGATATCCCAATCAAACTTGTTGAAATTCCCGCTTAATGAAGCCAGCCTTTCGAATAAATGGTACGGGAAGAGAGACTTGAACTCTCACACCTTGCGGCACCAGAACCTAAATCTGGCGTGTCTACCAATTTCACCATTCCCGCACTACGCTCTAGTTTTACATCTTGAGTAAGATGAGCAAAGTAATGGTAGCAATAGCGGGACTTGAACCTGCGACCCCAGCATTATGAGTGCTGTGCTCTAACCAACTGAGCTATATTGCCACTACTTTTTGCAATCCCTCTTGGTGAGGAACGGGGCGTATTATGCTTATTCAGCTTATCGAGGTCAACTGGTTTTTTTCGCTATTTTCATCAATTCGTATTGTTCGGCTATAACTTCACCAAACTGGATACCGAATCGACAAAAAATCCCAATTAATCCGACTAAATAAACCTTACACCCCTTCATTTCATCAAAAACGCTTACACGTTAAATAAGAAATGCATCACATCGCCGTCTTTAACGATATAAGTTTTACCTTCAACACGCAACTTGCCCGCTTCTTTTGCGCCAGCCTCGCCTTTGTAGGTAATAAAATCATTGTACGCCATAACTTGAGCACGAATAAAGCCGCGTTCAAAGTCGGTGTGAATCACCCCAGCAGCCTGTGGTGCCGATGCCCCAACAGGAACAGTCCAAGCACGTACTTCTTTGACGCCCGCAGTGAAGTAAGTTTGCAAGTTGAGTAGTTGGTAACCGGCACGGATCACTCTATCTAAACCAGATTCTTCTAAACCTAAATCTGCCATAAATTCGGCACGTTCTTCAACATCCATTTCTGCAAGTTCCGACTCAATAGCGGCACAAACAGGCACAACAATTGCGTTTTCGGTAGCAGCAATGTTGCGTACCACATCAAGATGAGGGTTATTTTCAAACCCATCTTCTGCAACGTTGGCGATATACATTGTTGGCTTCATGGTTAAGAAGTTTAAATAAGCAACTGCCGCTTTCTCTTCTTTGGTTAAGTCCATTGAGCGTAACATTTTGCCTTCATCTAAAATTGGGCGCATTTTTTCAAGTACGCTCACTTCAAACTTGGCGTCTGCATCGCCACCTTTCGCGCGCTTGGCTTGGCGTAAAATAGCACGCTCGCAAGAGTCTAAATCGGCTAGTGCCAGTTCAGTGTTAATCACTTCGATATCGCCTGCTGGGTCAATCTTGTTTGCAACGTGAACGATATTTGGGTCTTCAAAACAACGCACTACGTGACCAATGGCATCAGTTTCACGAATGTTAGCTAAAAACTTGTTACCTAACCCTTCGCCTTTAGAGGCACCTGCCACTAAACCTGCAATGTCAACGAACTCCATTGAGGTAGGCAATATGCGCTGTGGTTTTACGATTTCAGCTAACGCGTCAAGACGAGAGTCTGGTACAGGTACCACACCAGTGTTTGGCTCAATAGTACAAAACGGAAAGTTTGCCGCTTCAATACCCGCTTGTGTTAACGCATTAAACAACGTTGATTTACCTACGTTTGGCAGACCAACAATGCCGCATTTAAAACCCATATGCTTACCTTTATGTATGTAGAATTATCCCACTGGATAATGATGTCGAATAAGGTGTTAAAACAAAATTTGCTGTGCTTATTCTGCTTTAAACGAATGTAATCTGTGCATGGCTTTCACCATGTCTTGTTTAAATAAAATTTCGGTTGAACGAACGGCTTCATCAATCGCAGCATTTATACGCTCTTGCTCAACCAAAGGAGCTTTGCCCAATACATAGCCACTGACTTTATTTTTATCGCCCGGATGACCAATGCCAATACGCAAGCGATGGAAATTTTTATCATTACCTAAACTGGCGATAATGTCTTTTAAACCATTGTGCCCGCCATGCCCGCCGCCTAATTTAAATTTGGCAACCCCAGGTTCCATGTCTAATTCATCATGGGCCACTAAAATTTCTTCAGGCAAAATACGGAAAAAATTAGCTAATGCAGCAACAGACTTGCCGCTTAAATTCATGAATGTTGTTGGGATTAATAATCGAACGTCTCTGCCGTGCAAAATAGCGCGCGCTGTGACACCAAAATATTTACTCTCAGCAACCAAAGGGGTATTACAAATACGCGCGAGTTCTTGCACATACCACGCTCCCGCATTATGGCGAGTTTGAGCATATTCGGCACCCGGGTTTGCTAACCCAACAATCAATTTAATGTTACTCATTACGACCTAATCAGTTTATTTGCCAGTGTTCCACATGGTTATCGAAACGGCTTGTTAAAAGGCTATGAAGATACATATGGTGCAAAACGCGGCATTTTAGCACTCAAATGGCTTGTCAACAAACCACAAGTTTAGCTCGTTATATTTGATTGTTATGAGATGAATAAATAACCTTGATTCTACCAATAACCCATACGATACATTCAAACTTGAAATTTGCGCTGATAACTAGGCAAATTTACGCGTAATAGCGTTTTTGTTACCAGTAAAGTTATCAAGGTTATCGGTATAAACAACTGTTTAAAATGCATTTATTATCCAGGGCTGAGGTTACTTAATTTAACCCAAGAGCATACTTTAGCACTTTACGTTTTATCGGTGAGTCGATATTAGCCAGTTTTAATGCGCCATTTCGCAACAACTTCAGTGGCAATAGGTCATTACTAAAGCTGGCATAAAAGGCATCCATTGCCGTCATCATCAGTTGATTGTCGTAATAACGTGCTTGTTGATAGCGCTTTAACACTCGGGTGTCCCACCATGTTTCTCCACGGCCCATGGCATTGGCTACCTGAGCCACCAGCACATCAACATCTTTAAAACCAATATTAACCCCCTGACCTGCGAGGGGGTTGATGGTGTGGGCTGCATCACCAATAATCACCAAATTGTCTTGGTAATAACGCTGCGCATGACGACGGGTCAAGGTAAAACTGCCACTATGTTGTACGCTAAAATTGGGGTCTAACCTTGATGGAAAGTGTTGTCTAATTTGTTCGGCTAACTGCAACGGGGTTAATTGCGATAACTGCTTTATGCGATTGGCGTCGTCATACCACACCAGTGATGCATGATTGCCGGGCAGCGGTAATAAACTTCTTGGGCCAGCAGGGGTAAACTGTTGCCAAGTAACAGATTGCTGCTCTGTTTGGGTGTGGATATTGATTAACATTGCTGATTGAGCATAATCCCACCCCGTCACCCCTATACCAGCCCATTGGCGCACTTGCGAATGAGCACCGTCAGCACCAACGAGTAGGCGCGTAGACAGTTGACTGCCATCCTCTAACGTCACCTCAATGGAATTCAACTCAGCACGACGAGTTAATTGACTGACCTTGTTTGGGCACAAAAGGTCTATATTTGCCATACCGCGTATTTGTAGCCAAAGGCTCAACTGGATAAGACGATTCTCAAAAAAATAACCAAGATGTGATTGCCCCACTTGCTCAGCGGTAAAAGCGGTTAAACAGCCATCCATTTCCCAAGTTTCTAAACCATCATACGGCGCATGGCGCATGGTTAATAACGCTTCCATAGCGCCTAAACGCATAAGCAGCTGCTCAGATGCCACACTAATGGCAGAAACCCGCACATCTAATTGCTGCAAAGGGTCATAGTCTTGTGGTGCACGGGCTTCAATCACGGCGATCTTTAACCCAAGCTGCCCAAGTCCAATGGCGGCAGCAGCGCCCACCATGCCACCACCGACAATCACGGCATCGTAAGCTGTTGAAGATTGAGTATCCATTGTGTCTGGAATGTCTTGCATGGTGTCAATATCCATAAAAAGTAACTGAGTGGCATAATGCCGACGATGTAAATGACTTGGGCTGTCAGCCGTTTATTTTGCTGCCTATCATATAAATAACCTGACCGCTAAAGCGTGGCAAACTCAATAAGGATATAAAATTATGTCGCAGGCTTAGGCCACCCATCTACAAATGCGTTTGATTATGCCCTATATCTTTAAATCACGGAAAGGCTGCGCTGCATTAATCGTGATTTAGCCCATAAGCATGCGGTTAATTCCCCCACAATAACGCCCAAATAGAACGATTACATAACGCTATTTATCAGTATAATCAGAATGTTTTACCGAGGTGCTTAAAACACTACATATTTTATGGGTATAAAAAACTTTCATAGAAAACGAGCGAAACTTGCACTAGTGCTAGCCAGAGCGTCCGACAACAGGTAAAATATCGCGCTATTTTTACTGTTGTTTACCGGCGAGCACTGATGAGTAAAAAACTTCATATTAAAACCTGGGGCTGTCAAATGAATGAGTACGACTCATCTAAGATGGCTGATTTATTAGACGACTATCAAGGGTATACCTTGACCGAAGATGCAAGCGAAGCAGACGTACTGCTGCTCAATACTTGCTCTATTCGTGAAAAAGCGCAGGAGAAGGTTTTCCATCAACTAGGGCGTTGGAAAACTTTAAAAGACAAAAATCCAAATTTGATTATTGGTGTGGGTGGTTGTGTGGCTTCGCAAGAAGGTAAAGCCATTAAAGATCGCGCGCAATGCGTTGACATTATTTTTGGCCCACAAACCTTACATCGCCTACCGGATATGATCGAGCAGATCCAGCGTGGCGAAAAAGCCGTTATCGATATCAGTTTCCCTGAAATTGAAAAATTTGACCGTTTACCAGAACCGCGTGCTGACGGTCCTACGGCATTTGTATCGATTATGGAAGGCTGCAGCAAATACTGTTCTTTTTGTGTCGTGCCATACACTCGCGGTGAAGAAGTCAGCCGTCCATTAGATGACATTATTCTTGAAGTTGCCCAACTAGCAGAGCAAGGCGTACGTGAAGTCAATTTACTCGGCCAAAACGTTAATGCTTACCGTGGTGCAACCCACGATGACCAAATATGTACCTTTGCAGAATTGTTGCGCTTAATCGCCTCAATCGACGGTATCGATCGTTTGCGCTTTACCACCAGCCATCCGATTGAATTCACTCAAGATATTATCGATGTATATGAAGATACGCCTGAATTAGTCAGCTTCTTGCATTTACCGGTTCAATCCGGTTCTGATCGTATTTTAACCCAAATGAAGCGTGGCCATATGGCGATTGAATATAAGTCAATTATTCGTCGTTTACGCAAAGCGCGTCCAGATATTCAAATTAGCTCCGACTTTATCATCGGCTTTCCAGGTGAAACGGCAGAAGATTTTGCCGACACCATGAAACTAATTGAAGATGTCGCCTTTGATCACAGCTTTAGCTTTATTTACAGCGCCCGTCCTGGCACGCCTGCGGCTGATTTGCCAGATGATGTGAGCGACGACGAAAAGAAACAGCGTTTAGCTATTTTACAAGACCGTATTACCCAACAAGCCATGCGTTATAGCCGCCAAATGTTAGGCACAGTACAACGTATTTTAGTAGAAGGTCCGTCGGTTAAGAATCCAATGGAGCTTCGCGGTCGTACTGAAAACAATCGCGTGGTGAACTTTGAAGCACCACACACTCATATTGGCAGTTTTGTTGATGTGAAAATTGTTGACGTATATACCAACTCATTACGCGGCGAATTTATTCGTGGTGAAAATGAAATGGATCTACGCCGCAGCTTACGTCCGTCTGACATTTTAGCTAAACGTAAACAAGATGATGTTTTGGGTGTAACACAATACACACCATAAATGACTCGAGTTTGAGTGTACGTTAAAGGCGGCTAGTCCGCCTTTAATTTTGCCTAAAATAGGTCATATTATGGTAATTCAATAAAGACACTCGTAAACTGTGGACATGACGTCCTGTTTTTGAATTTATTGTTGTTACCGACTCAACACTGGAGCCTTATTTGACCACTAAAGTCACCACCATGAACTTGTATCTAGAACCGTCAGATACTCGCCGTTTAGCCTCACTATGTGGCCCATTTGATGACAACATCAAGCAACTAGAACGTCGTTTAGGCGTTGAAATTATCCATAAAAATAATCACTTTACCATTGTAGGCTTGCCCCGCAACGCACTAAATGCCAATAACTTGTTACGTCAGTTATACATAGAAACTCAAACCGTCAAAGGCAGTACTCCAGATTTAGAACCCGAAGTGGTTCATTTGGCTATTCAAGAAGCCATCAATCTTGAAGCTGAACAAGACAACGATGACAGCAGTGTACACATTAAAACCAAGCGTGGTGTGATAAAGCCGCGCACACCAAATCAAAGCGTATACATGCACAATATTACCCGCCACGACATCAGCTTTGGTATTGGGCCTGCCGGTACCGGTAAAACCTACCTTGCCGTTGCAGCCGCAGTAGATGCTTATGAACGCCAAGAAGTACGCCGTATTTTACTGACCCGCCCTGCGGTTGAAGCCGGTGAAAAACTGGGTTTTTTACCAGGGGATTTAAGCCAAAAAGTCGACCCTTATTTACGCCCGCTTTACGATGCATTGTTCGAAATGATGGGCTTTGAGAAAGTTGAAAAACTGATTGAACGTAGCGTCATTGAAGTGGCCCCACTTGCTTATATGCGCGGCCGCACACTCAATGATGCATTTATTATTTTGGATGAAAGCCAAAACACCACAGTAGAACAAATGAAAATGTTCTTAACTCGTATTGGTTTTAATTCACGCGCGGTGATCACAGGTGACATCACCCAAATCGATTTACCTCGCAGCCAAAAATCAGGGCTTCGCCATGCAATTGAAGTCCTAAGTGAAGTCCCAGAAATCAGCTTTAACTTCTTTATCGCACAAGATGTGGTACGTCACCCTGTGGTTGCCCGTATTGTTGAGGCGTATGAAGCATTTGAGCAGCAAGAGCAAATCGAAAAGGCAGCAAAAGAACAAGCCTACCGCGAACGTGAGCAAAAACGTCTTCAGCAAGAAACACAGGACCCGGCCCAATGAGCCAAGCAATCAAATTAGATCTCGATCTGCAAATTGCAATCCAAGCCCCAAACTTGCCATCACAAGCAGAGTTTGAAACCTGGGTACGCACAGCCATTGGCCAAACCATGCCTGAGGTTGAGCTCACCATACGAGTGGTTGATGTTGCTGAAAGCCAACAACTGAACAAGACTTATCGCGGCAAAGACAAACCCACAAATGTTTTATCGTTTCCGTTTGAAGCGCCACCTGAAGTTGAACTACCACTTTTAGGTGATTTAGTCATTTGTGCAAGCGTGGTTGAACAAGAGGCAATTGAACAAAATAAACCGTTAAATGCCCATTGGGCACACATGGTCATTCACGGCTGCTTGCATTTGCTGGGCTATGACCATATTATCGATGAGGAAGCCGATGAGATGGAGTCATTAGAGACCCAACTTGTTGAAGGCTTAGGTTTTTCAGACCCCTATAAGGAAGCATAAATAAACACGGTAAATCTGATAGATAGCTGTGTTTAGAAAAATATTATGAGTGACGATATCCCCCCGAGTACAAACGCCCATAAGAGAAGCTGGTTCGATAAAATCAACCAATTATTTCAGGGCGAACCTCAAAATCGCGAAGACCTAGTCGACGTCATTGCAGGTGCAGAAATGCGCGACCTGATAACCGAAGACACTCGCGAAATGATTAAAGGTGTATTAGAGGTTTCAGACCTGCGTGTGCGCGACATTATGATCCCGCGGTCACAAATAGTAACCATTCAAATCGACTGCAGTGTCGAGCAACTGTTAGAAACAGTTATCGATTCTGGTCATTCTCGTTTTCCTGTTGTCAATGAAGATAAAGATCATATCGAAGGCATTTTACTTGCCAAAGATTTGATTAAATACGGCTTCAAGCATTCAGAGGAACCCTTCACACTGACTCAAGTGATCCGCCCGGCGGTTGTGGTACCTGAAAGCAAACGGGTTGATGTACTGCTTAAAGAATTCCGTTCGCAACGCTACCACATGGCGATTGTTGTTGATGAATACGGTGGCGTATCAGGCTTAGTCACCATTGAAGATATTTTGGAAGAAATCGTTGGCGAAATTGAAGACGAATTTGACCACAACTCGGTAGAAGACACTGAAATCAAAAAACTCAGTAATACCGTGTTTATGGTAAAAGCCTTAACTGAAATTGACGACTTTAACGAAGCATGTGGCACCCACTTTAGTGACGAAGAATTCGACACAGTCGGTGGCTTGGTATCACACGCATTTGGTCACTTACCAGAGCGAAATGAGAGTATTGTCATCGACAATATTGAATTTAAAGTCATCAATGCAGATAACCGCAGATTAGTGCAACTTCGTGTTAAGCTACCTGACCCTAACATCAGCGAAGAATTCGACGACTAAATCGTGTTAACAAAACAATCTATATACTCAACCATGAGTATTGTCAGTCTGGTGACAGCATTTATTGCTGGCGCCAGTACGGCATTATCTTTTGCGCCCTATGAAATCTGGGCGGCCTTCCCATTAGCACTCGCATTTGCACTATGGCAAAGCCAAACATTGAATGCAAAACAGAGCCTACTTTATTGGCTTAGTTTTGGCTTTGGTTGCTTTGTTGTCGGCATTAGTTGGGTGCATGTCAGCATAGATACTTTTGGCGGAATGCCTATTTTTGTGTCTATGGCTCTCATGGCCATTTTGGCACTTTATTTGGCCATTTACCCTGCTATATGTGGTTATTTGCTTAATAAGTTATCCCAAACACGTAAACATCCCTTATCACCTTACTTGGTCTACTTGGGCTTGTTCCCTGCGTTATGGGTACTCACAGAGTGGTTAAGGGGCTGGATACTTACAGGGTTTCCGTGGCTATGGGCAGGTTACAGCCAAACCGTAGGGCCATTAAGTGAATTAGCCAGTTTTATTGGTGCACTTGGGCTTAGCTTTATTGTGGCACTGGTCGCAGGTGCGTTACTGTTATTGACGCAAAAGCGCATTTTGCCAGTGTTAATCATTATCCCAATACTGGCGTTAAGTGCATGGGCAGCACCACAGTTAAACCCTATCGCACCAAGTGGAAAATCAGTTAAAGTTGCTTTGGTACAAGGCAATATTCCCCAAAGTATGAAATGGGAGCCCGATGCATTATGGCCAACCATGCTCAAATACATGGATCTCACTCGTGCTCAGTTTGATGAAACTTCCAGCGTTGATATAGTCATTTGGCCAGAAGCTGCAATTCCTGCACCAGAAGCCATGGTAGAAGACTTTTTAGCCAATGCGAACCAAGTTGCCAACATCAATAATATGGCCATCATTACTGGCATTATTAGCCACCAGCAAGATGACTTCTATAATTCACTGATTGTATTAGGCAACCATAATCAAAAGCAGCAACAAGGTGCTGATTACCTTGGTAATGGCACAAATGAATTTAAAAAGCATCATTTGTTACCTATAGGTGAATTTGTGCCATTTGGTGACTTACTGCGCCCCATTGCACCATTTTTTAATTTGCCCATGTCATCATTTCAACGTGGCGATTACACGCAAAAAAATCTCGCGGCGGTGGGTTACCATATTGCACCAGCTATTTGTTACGAAATAGTCTTTCCTGAGCAGGTTAGAGCCAGTGTGACCAATCAAACAGACATGCTGCTTACGGTGTCTAACGACGCTTGGTTTGGCGCATCAAACGGGCCATTGCAGCACATGGAAATTGCTCAGATGCGAGCAATTGAGATGGGTAAACCACTGCTGCGCGGCACTAATAACGGCGTCACCGCAGTTGTCGATCCACATGGGCGTATAACCGATGCCATTGCACAATTTGAAACCGGTGTACTCGTGGCAAACGTCGCGCTTTACAAAGGCGAAACCTGGTTTAGAAAAATAGGTCAATTGCCACTACTGATATTGTGTGGCTTACTGTTATTGATGGGCGTAGTCAATTATCTGCGCAAGTAATCAACAAAAATAAACAGCTACGATAAATAGGTTATCTTATTGAGGTAACCTATTTTTTTACCCTTCACATGAATTGTTGATTAAATATTGAACTATAACGACCTGGCCACCGTAATATATCTTACTCAGCAACGGAGGCGATCATGCAATTATCAGAAATAAAGTCAGCCATTAACCAACACAGTCAACATCCAACCATTATCAGTTACGCCGATTCAAATCATTACTTACTTGGAATAGAAGATGAGCAAGGTAATTTTAAAAGTGCTCGCGATAAAGCGGGTAAGTTAATGAGCCTGAACTCGATTACACAGGCTGAAGCGTTGCTTAAGCAACATGGAATACATTACGCAATAATAGAGATACAAACCGCTTACGATGAAATGATCGGTAACAGCAGCACAAAGCATTGCCGTTACCGAGTCGAGTTTTAAGTGAACTATTAGTGTTTATGGTGTCAATGGCTCGCGTGAAAACTCATCATAATCGCATTTAGGACAGTCGGGGATGACTCCAGGAAAATCGATTTGCATTTGATGACCACACTTATTGCACGTCAATTTACCTTGGTTAATGATTTCCCCAGACTTATAAACGCCATGATGCTTGAAATCTTGTAAAAGTTCATGCCATTCAACTTGGCTACGGTCTGTTATTTCACTAAGCCATTGCCATAATGTGTTCTCAATACCAATAACCGTTGGGCTGAGACTCAAATTATCTGCGTTTTGTTCACTTAAAAAGGCTGCAATGTCTCGCTTTAAAAATTCTTCTACTAAGGCTAATTCTTCTTCATCGGCATTTGATTTAAGTTGTAAATAGGCTTTCCCTTGGGTAACAGACTTAAACAAACTTTTAGCAGTCAATGAGTTATCTTCATCGAACTTGGTTTTCACCTGTTCAAATAGTGATTGATATAAGGCTAATAGTGCTGAACTTTTTCCACTCATAGGTAATACTCCTTAATACGCACCTTTTTAATAGATCACTTCTGGTTTATTCTATGCAGTTATAAATCGCGCTGTTGAGCGTTAGATCAAACAATAGGCGGCATGGCCGGAAATAGATTGATGCAAGAGCAATATAATCCCTCAGAAATTGAAGCCTTAGTGCAAAAGCACTGGCAAGAACATAAAACCTTTGAAGTCACTGAAGATGAAAGCAAAGAAAAATTCTATTGTCTTTCTATGTTCCCGTATCCTTCAGGCCGTCTTCACATGGGCCACGTCCGTAACTACACCATAGGTGATGTTGTGGCACGATATCAACGTTTGCAAGGTAAAAATGTGTTGCAACCGATTGGTTGGGACTCTTTTGGTCTGCCTGCAGAGAATGCCGCGATCAATAACAAGACCTCTCCAGCACCGTGGACATACGAAAATATCAACTACATGAAAAACCAGCTTAAATTATTAGGTTTTGGTTATGATTGGAGCCGTGAAATTGCCACCTGTACCCCTGAGTATTATCGTTGGGAGCAATGGTTTTTCACTAAGCTATATGAAAAAGGCTTAGTGTACAAAAAAACCTCATCAGTAAACTGGTGTCCAAACGACGAAACCGTACTGGCAAACGAGCAAGTTCAAGACGGTTGTTGCTGGCGTTGTGACACTGAAGTGGTACAAAAAGAAATTCCACAGTGGTTCATTAAAATTACTGACTACGCTGAAGAACTGCTTAACGACATCGATACATTAGATGGCTGGCCTGAACAGGTTAAAGCCATGCAACGTAACTGGATTGGCCGTAGCGAAGGTATCGAAATGACCTTTGCGGTAGCAGACAGTGATGCAAGCTTTGATATCTATACCACGCGCCCTGATACCTTAATGGGTGTGACCTATGTTGCCATTGCAGCCGGTCACCCGCTGGCAATACAAGCTGCGCAAGACAACCCGCAATTAGCTGAGTTTTTAGAAGAATGTAAAAACGCTGACACCACCGAAGCCGCCATGGCTTCGATGGAGAAAAAAGGCGTTGCAACAGGCTTAAACGCCGTACACCCTATTACCGGCAAACTGGTGCCAATTTGGGTTGCTAACTTTGTATTGATGAATTATGGCACTGGTGCCGTAATGTCGGTTCCTGCACATGATCAACGCGATTATGAATTTGCCACTAAATATAATTTAGCCATTGAAGCGGTTATTAAGCCACTTGACGGCGAGTTAGACATCAGCAAAGAAGCGTTCACCGACAAAGGGGTGGTATTTAACTCTGGCGATGCGTTCCCAGAATTAGACGGCCTAGCGTTTCAAGCGGCGTTTGACGCAATCGACGCTCGTTTAACCGCTGAAGGAAAAGGTAAACGTCAGGTGAATTACCGCCTGCGTGATTGGGGGGTGTCTCGTCAACGTTACTGGGGTGCACCTATCCCAATGGTAACCTTAGCTGACGGCACTGTTATCCCTACACCTGAAGATCAATTACCCGTAATTCTGCCAGAAGATGTGGTAATGGACGGTATCCAAAGCCCAATCAAAGCCGATAAAGCTTGGGCAGAAACCACTGTCAATGGTCAGGCCGCACTGCGCGAAACCGATACCTTTGATACCTTTATGGAATCGTCTTGGTATTATGCGCGTTACTGTAGCCCGCATGCAGATGAAATGTTAGATCCGGCTAAAGCAAACTACTGGCTACCTGTCGATCAATACATTGGTGGTATTGAACACGCGTGTATGCATTTGCTTTACTTCCGTTTCTTCCACAAGTTATTGCGTGATGCTGGTTTAGTAAACAGTAACGAGCCGGCTAAACAGCTATTAACACAAGGCATGGTATTAGCCGATGCTTACTACTACACCAACGACAAAGGTGCCCGTGTATGGGTATCACCTTTAGACGTAACCGTACAAGAAAAAGACGATAAAGGCCGTATCCTTAAAGCGGTAGACAATCAAGGCAACGAACTGGTTTACACCGGTATGAGCAAGATGTCTAAGTCAAAAAATAACGGTATCGACCCACAAGTCATGGTTGAAAAATACGGTGCTGACACCGTCCGTTTATTTATGATGTTTGCATCACCACCAGAACTAACACTTGAGTGGCAAGAGTCTGGCGTTGAAGGGGCACATCGTTTTATTAAACGTTTCTGGAAACTGGCCAGCGACCATGTTGCTGCAGGCCCAACAGAAGCACTTGATGCCAGCAAATTAAATGCTGATCAAAAAGCACTGCGCCGTGAACTACACAAAACGATTGCGAAAGTCAGTGATGACATTAGCCGCCGCCAAATGTTTAACACTGCTGTGGCATCGATAATGGAATTGATGAATCACTTATTAAAAGCACCACAAGAAAGCGCACAAGACCGTGCATTACTTGCTGAAGCGCTGTCAGCAGTGACTCGCCTACTTTACCCAATCGTTCCGCACATTGCCTTTACCGTGTGGAAAGAGCTCGGTAACCAAAGCAACATCGAAGACAGCCGCTGGCCTGAAGTTGACGAGTCTGCATTAGTTGAAGACAGTAAACTGATTGTGGTTCAAGTTAACGGTAAAGTGCGTGCAAAAATCACCGTAGCTGCTGATGCGTCAAAAGAAGATGTTGAAGCACTCGGCATGAGCGATGAGCATGTACAAAAGCACACTGAAGGCTTAAACATACGTAAAGTGATTTACGTGCCAGGCAAACTGTTAAGCATTGTGGCTAACTAGTCGTTACCACAACGGCAATCCCCTGTGGGAGTGAGTCACTCTCACAGGGGATAATATTATTAGCAATAAAATAACTCATCCAAGGGCGATAAGTTATTTATGTTAACCACGTCAATACATAAGGATGCCGCCCCTCACTATGCTAGCCAAAAAAATCTGTTTAGCCATAATGACAATGGTGTTATTCACAAGTGCCGGCTGCGGCTTTAAACTGCAACGCAGTTACTCAATTCCTGCAGAATTAGCCGAGTTACATTTAAGTAGCAATGATGAGTACAGCGAATTAACCCGCTTAGTACGCGACAGATTACGTATCAACCGTATCAGCCTTGTTGATGCCACTGAAAAAACACCAACATTAAGGCTAATTAACGACTCACTAGAACGAGCCACATTATCACTCTACCCTACAGGTAACGTAGCAGAATACGAATTAATCTATTTAGTTCACTATTCTGTGAGTTTTCCAGGCGAAGAAGCACAAGAATTTGACACCGAAATTCGTCGCGACTATCAAGACGATCCACGAACAGCTTTGGCCAAAAGCCGTGAGATGGAACTGCTAGTAAAAGAGATGCGTGTCCAGGCTGCTGACTACATTATTCAAACCCTGGCATCGATTGGAGCGCAATAATGCGGGTGTACCCCGATCAACTAAAACAACACCTTAAAAACTTACCCGATTGTTTTTTATTATTTGGTGATGACCCTTGGTTGATTGAAAATAGCAAACAGCAAATTCTTGCGGCAGCTAAAAAACAAGGTTTTGAAGAGCGAGTGCAACTCAGCCAAGAAACTGGCTTCAATTGGGGCGATTTAACCCAAGAATGGCAAGCCATGAGTTTATTTGCCAGTCGACGCATCATCGAATTAACCTTGCCACAAGGTAAGCCAGGTACAGATGGCGCAGCAGCATTTCAAATGCTGTTACAACATCCCAATCCAGACATGTTGTTAATTGTACAAGGCCCCAAAGCCAGTGCAGAACAAACCAATAGTAAGTGGTTTAAGTCTCTTGACGCTAAAGGGATCTACTTACCCTGCACCACGCCCGAAGGCAAACAATTTGAGCGTTGGCTCGACAGCAGAATTAATCACTATAGCCTTAGCGTAAACCACGATGCCAAAGCCATGCTGTTTACCTTGTTCGAAGGTAATCTATTAGCTGCAGAACAAGCCATGCAAATGTTGCAACTATTGAGTCCCAAGCAACAAATCACGCCAGAACAACTCAACGACTATTTTGAAGATCAATCGCGTTTTAGCGTGTTCCAACTTTGTGATGCCATACTGGCTAACCATCAAAAGCAAGCTCAACACATGTTGGCACAATTACAAGCAGAGGGCACAGCAATGCCAATATTGATGTGGGCATTATTCAAAGAAATTAATCTGCTGCTAACACTAAAACTTGCTCAGCTCAATGGCGAACATTTAAATCAACTCTGGGCAAAGCATCGTATCTGGGACAAGCGCAAGCCCCTTTATCAAGCGGCACTGACACGTCTAGACCTAGATCAAATTGAGCACATGCTAGCCTTTGCCTCAAAGCTTGAATTAAATCTAAAACAAAAAGGCATTGAAGACTGGATTGGCATAAGCCATTTTTGCATTTTATTTGATCCACGCGCCCATAATAGATTGGCTCATATAGAATTAACCGACTAGATTTGCTCCAAGATAAAGGACTTCACATGCGAATTGGTATATTGGGTGGTACTTTTGATCCCATTCACCTAGGACACATCAATCCAGCCCTAGACGTCAAACAACAATTAAACTTAGATCAAGTATGGTTAATGCCAAACCATATTCCACCACATAAAAATACCACTATGGTAAGCAGCTTACATCGCCTTGAGATGGTTAAACTGGTGTGTGAGCATTACCCTGAATTCCAATTGTGCGACATCGAAATCAACCGTGACACCACGTCCTATAGTGTCACCACACTGACCTTATTGACTCAACAATACCCACAATATGAATTCTTTTTTATTATGGGCATGGACTCCTTTATTCAGTTACCCTTGTGGTATCAATGGCAGTCACTGTTTTCACTTTGTCATATCGCCTTGTGTCAGCGCCCTGGCTGGACGATAGACACACACAGTGAAATGGCTAAACAACTGTTACTTAGGCAAGCTTATGTTAGCGATAACGACCAAAGCAAACACGGTAAAATATACCGTATAGATAGTCAGCTCATTGATATTTCATCAACAGAAATACGTCAAAGATTACATCAACATACAGATACACAATCAGTATTACACCCTTCTACGCGAGCCTATATAGAACAACATCAACTTTACCGTTAACGCTAAAGATTAATTTGCCTCTGATTAAATAAGCTTAATTGCGCATTAGTAGTGAATTTGAGTATAATACTCCGTTAATTTTTACTAATGAGGTACTTCGCGTGCAAGGCACCGAGCTAAAAGATTTTGTCATCGATAAAATTGATGATTTAAAAGCAAAAAACATTACTGTTTTAGATGTCACTAAACAGTCAACCATCACAGACACAATGATCATCTGTACAGGAACGTCTAAAACTCACGTTCGTTCAATCGCAGAGCACGTTATCGTATCTGCTAAAGAAGCTGGCGAGCAGCCTCTTGGCGTTGAAGGTCGTGACAGTAGCGAATGGGTACTGGTTGATTTGGGTTCAGTTATTTTGCACGTAATGCAAGAGCAAACTCGTGACTACTACGAGCTTGAAAAACTGTGGTCTGAACATAGCGCCTAATGAAGCTACAGCTTATTGCCGTTGGCACAAAAATGCCTGACTGGGTTACCCGAGGTTTCGAAGAATATCAACGCCGTTTCCCGAGAGACATGGCCTTGGAACTTGTCGAAATCCCTGCGGGTAAACGCGGAAAAAACGCAGACATCGCCCGAATTTTACATAAGGAAGGCGAATTAATGCTAGCGGCGGTAGCCAAAGGTAATCATATTGTCAGCCTAGATTTACCCGGCAAAAACTGGACAACACCAGATCTTGCTGAACAAATGACAAAATGGCAATTAGACGGAAGAGATGTCAGCTTACTCATTGGTGGCCCAGAAGGACTCTCACCTGCTTGTAAAGAGGCGGCCAACCAAAGCTGGTGTTTATCAGCCCTCACCTTACCTCACCCATTGGTTAGGGTTATTGTCGCCGAAAGCCTCTATCGTGCTTGGAGCATTAACAACAACCACCCGTATCACAGAGAATAAATAGGTGTCATCGATAATTAAGCTAATTGGTAATGATTATCATGTAACTCTTTTTTTCATATTCATCAACTGATACAGTGATTTTTTTTATTCAACCTTCCATTTGATAACGACGGGGATAGCATAAGTGCCGCCAAAAAAGCGCATTACCATGCATGATCACGCCGCAGAAGCAGCGCTATTTAAACGCCGTGCATTATTTACGTTTATTTGCGTGTTTGTTCTGCTAAGCGTGCTATTTTCCAATCTATATCATTTACAGGTAGTGTCTTATAAAGACTACGAAACACGTTCAAATGATAATAGGATCCGTGTTGTACCAACGGCACCAAGTCGAGGGTTAATTTATGACCGCCACGGAGTATTACTTGCTGAAAACCAACCCTATTATTCGCTCGAGTTAATTCCAGAGAAAGTAAACGACATCGATGCTACGCTCGATGAGTTAAACACACTAATATCAATCACTCCTGAAGAACGTGAAAACATAAACGAATTACTTAAATTCCATCGCCGGTTTAAGCCATTAACCATCAAAAACAAACTGACAGAAGAGCAAGTGGCGACCTTCAGTGTTAACCAATATAAATTCCCGGGGTTATATGTAGAAGCGGGCTTAAAACGTCATTATCCATATAACGAACTCATGACCCATGTACTTGGTTATGTTGGAAAAATTAACACCCGCGATAAAGCCCAGCTTGAAAAAAGCCAGCAATGGAAAAATTACGCCGCCACCAAAGACATTGGTAAACAAGGCATTGAAAAATATTATGAAGGGTTGCTTCATGGTATTCCTGGTCATCTTGAAGAAGAAGTCAATAACCGCGGCCGCGTCATTCGCACCTTAAAAGTGACACCGCCACTTCCTGGCCAAGATATTTATTTAACTCTAGACTTAAAACTACAACAAAAAGCGATGGAGTTACTCGCTGGCCGTCGTGGTTCAGTGGTAGCACTCGACCCCCGGGATGGCGGAGTATTGGCCATGGTATCTAGCCCATCTTATGACCCAAATCCGTTTGTGCATGGCATTAGCGGAAAAGCCTATGCCGATTTATTAAATGATAAATCACGCCCGTTGATTAATCGCTCAACTCAGGGTCAATACTCGCCAGCCTCCACCGTTAAGCCACATGTTGCCTTGCTCGGTTTAGAAGAGAAAATCATTAACGAACGCACAAGAGTTTGGGACCCTGGATATTGGCAAATGCCTGGAGTTGACCGTAAATGGCGCGACTGGAAAAAATGGGGCCACGGCTGGGTTGATATTTATCATGCCATTGTAGATTCGTGCGACATCTACTTTTATGACCTGGTATATAAAGTGGGTATCGACAAGATGGCCGTCTTTATGGAACCATTTGGATTTGGTAAAAGTACCGGAATTGATATATTTGAAGAGTCCGACGGTGTAATGCCATCGCGAGATTGGAAACGCATGCGTTACAATCAGCCCTGGTACAATGGCGACACCATTTCTGTTGGGATAGGCCAAGGTTATTGGACGACAACCCCATTACAACTGGCAAATGCCGCTGCTATTATGGCAAACAAAGGCAAGCGTTTCACTCCACATTTATTAAAGTCTTTTAAAAACAATACCGTAAAAATAGACACTCCCATTGATGAACAATCCCCAATTGTGCTTAAAAATGAACGTAATTGGGACATTATCAATGAGGCTATGCGCCAAACGGCAGATAAATCTCGTTTTACTGACGCCACATATACCGCCGCAATGAAAACAGGTACCGCACAGGTATTCAGTGTCGCTAAAGACCAAAAGTATGACGCTGATAAAATTGCCGAACACTTGCGCGATAATGCATTAATCATTGCTTACGCCCCCTACGAAAACCCGCGCATTGTATTGGCAGTAGTACTAGAAAATGCGGGCTGGGGTGGTGCTAATGCAGGTCCATTAGCAAGGGCATTACTCGATGAGTATATTTTACGTGACGAATGGGCAATCAAACCTTGAATAATCATCCACATCAACAGTCATTTTGGCAAAAAATACACATAGATTTACCGCTACTTTGCGGTATTTTAGCGTTAATGCTATTTGGTTTATTTGTGATTTATTCTGCCAGTGGTGAAGACCCTGCGATGATGGAACGCCAGTTAGTACGCATGACATTATCACTTGGCGTAATGTTTTGTTTTGCACAAATAAACCCTGAAATATTAAGACGTTGGGCATTACCCATTTATTTAGCTGGAGTCATGTTACTGGTTGGCGTTGAGTTATTTGGTACAATAAACAAAGGAGCACAACGTTGGTTAAACCTCGGGTTTATGGAATTTCAACCATCTGAACTCATCAAACTTGCCTTCCCAATCACCATGGCTTGGTACATCAGTAAGTTTCCGTTACCACCTAAAAAACGCTATCTCGCTGGCGGCGTGGTAATACTGCTTATCCCCACCCTTCTTATTGCCAAGCAGCCTGATTTAGGAACATCTATCCTAGTGGCGTCCTCTGGTGTATTTGTGTTGTTTATGTCGGGTATGAGTTGGCTCATCGTTGGTGGTGCGCTTGCAGCAGTCCTTTTGTTTTTACCCATATTGTGGTTTTTCTTAATGCACGACTACCAACGAACCCGAGTATTAACCTTATTTAATCCTGAGCAAGATCCGCTTGGCGCAGGTTATCATATTATCCAGTCAAAAATTGGTATTGGTTCAGGCGGTATATGGGGAAAGGGTTGGCTCCATGGTACACAGTCACAATTAGAATTTTTACCAGAACGACATACTGACTTCATCTTTGCCGTGATTGGTGAAGAGTTTGGTTTAATGGGCAGTTTACTATTACTGTCGATGTATTTATTTGTTATCGGTCGAGGCCTTGTTATTGCCTCACAAGCGCAAACTAGCTTTGCACGCCTGTTAGCGGGCAGTATTACGCTAACATTTTTTGTATACGTTTTTGTAAATATTGGTATGGTATCGGGTATTCTGCCCGTAGTTGGCGTGCCTCTCCCACTGATTAGTTATGGCGGAACCTCCATGCTAACCTTAATGACAGGGTTTGGTATTTTAATGAGCATTCAAACACATAGACGATTTGTCGATAGATAGGGACACAGTTAACATGGCAAAAATAACGTTACAAATCGCCAGCCTGACATTGCTTTGCAGTGTCTTTTTACATGCTAATGCCGCAACAGATAATGACCCAGAGGCATTGAAAAAGGCCTTTGTGAAGGAGCAAGTCAGTCAAGGGGCCAACCAAGCCGATGTAGAACAATTTTTGGCAACATCAACATTTGAACAAAGCATCATAGATGCAATAACAAAGCCTTGGGAAGCCAAACCTTGGCATCAATATTATCCTATTTTCCTTACCGATAAGCGTTTAGAAAAAGGCTTAGCGTTTTGGAAAGAAAACCACGTATTGATCAGCAAAGCCGCAGAAAAATTTAACGTCGATCCACAAATTATTGTGGCCATTATTGGTATTGAGACCTTTTATGGCGGCTACATGGGGAATCACAGAGTACAAGATGCTTTGTATACCCTCGGTTTTTATTACCCACCTCGTGCCAGTTTTTTTCGTAGCGAATATGCCAATCTAATGGCATTAATCAAAGAAGAAAAACTCGATAACAGTACCCTCAAAGGCTCCTATGCAGGTGCCATGGGGTACGGTCAGTTTATTCCGTCTAGCTATCGTCATTATGCTGTCGACTTCGACGGAGACGGCAGAAGAGATTTACTCACCAGTAAAGCAGATGCAATAGGCAGCGTAGCAAACTACTTCCATCAACATGGGTGGAAAAAAGGCCAGCCTGTCGCATTGCTGTTAAACCACACGTCAAGCCAGGCACCAAAAGCCAAAGTGTGGACCAAAGAAAGACTGCATTACAAAGTGTCAGATATTCTTAGCCCAACCCTTAGTTTAGCCAACAACCAAGATATCGACGCTTCTCAAAAAGCATTACTAGTTAAATTAGATCAACCAAACAATGCAGAATACTGGTTAGGGCTTAACAACTTTTATGTGATCACCCGATATAATCGAAGCCCACTTTACGCCATGGCGGTTTATCAGTTTAGCCAGCAACTTAATGCTCACTATCAACGCTAGGTAATCCAGTATGCCAATGACTATACGCACGTTTATGCTTGTTGTTTTTTGCTGCGCATTAACAAACTGCTCGTCTAATGACGGAAATAGTGCAGTAAAAAAGCCTGCCAGTAAAAGCAGGTATCAAATGGAGCATGACCGTTACCCAGATGACGCGCCAGATGTCAGCTTAGTAAGAAATGCCCAACCCAAATTTGAGCCATACAGTCGTCAAGGTAATCGTGATTACACTGTATTGGGTAAACACTATAAAGTACTGGATACTGGCAAAGGGTTTAAAGAGCGTGGGCACGCATCATGGTATGGTTCAAAATTTCATGGTCATCTCACTTCAAACGGCGAAAGGTACGACATGTATACCATGTCTGCTGCGCACAAAAACTTGCCTTTACCGAGTTATGTCAAAGTCACAAACTTAGACAACAACAAACAAATTATTGTACGAGTAAATGATAGAGGCCCATTTCATGAAGGCCGTGTTATCGATCTCTCTTATGCCGGTGCCTACCATTTAGGAATGTTAGCAAAAGGTACCGCGAGAGTTGAAATAGAAACCATATACGTACCATCACCAGAGCAACGAGTGATAAGCGACCTAAAAGATAACGACAATCACTTTATTCAAGTCGTTGCCTCTCAGGACAAACTTCGCATTAACATGCTTGCAAAGCAGTTGGAAACAAAATACTCCGTATCTTCTCGAGTCAGTTCCTCTAATGGCTTGCATAGATTGCAACTTGGGCCAATTAAACAAATACATTTAACCAATAAGTTGCTCGACAAACTACAGTCAGAGGGTTACCCGCAAAGTTTTATTGTGCCGTAACACAGTGGGCTGTGATCTCTTAAGCTTATATTGCAGCAAATTGCTGGCCATGACCCACATATACAACTGCGGTAGAGGCTTTAAGGGGAGTGATTCTATATAAAAAGACGATAACGCGTTTAAAATGGCCAACAATCGCTGTCTAAAGGTTCAGCTAAAAAGGTTCCACATTCTGTTGAATGATGCTTACGAATAAAGCGCTGTTTAGACTACATGCGCCAATGATTTACAGAGAATGAAAGAACCTTAATGCGAAATGATTGTCTACTCATGTATAATCATTAACAATTATTAAAATTGATTTTTTGTCTTTTCTTCGACTAACTAGAGACGTGCCGAATTCATGATGACTTATAAGACAGTTCAACTCACTTCTATGCTTTTTGCATCAGTAGTATCTTTCGCTTCACTTGCTGAAACGCCACAACCAGACCCTCGTCCAACACCAAACCGTGCACCTATGGTTACCCCTGATGCGCCAAGCGTTGCAGCTAAAGCTTATGTGTTAATGGATTATCATTCTGGCCGAGTTATCGCCGAAGAAAACGCCTATGATAGCCTCAACCCAGCTAGCTTAACGAAAATGATGACCAGCTATGTGATTGGTCACGAAATTCGTGAAGGTAATATTTCATTAGATGACGATGTCACCATCACTAAAAATGCTTGGTCAAAAAACTTTCCTGATTCTTCTAAAATGTTTATTGAAGTGGGCAAAACGGTCAAAGTACACGACTTAAACCGCGGTATTGTTATTCAGTCAGGCAATGATGCCTGTGTTGCAATGGCAGAGCACATTGCCGGCACGGAAGGCGCATTTGTTGATTTAATGAACTCATGGGCCAAACAATTGGGCATGAAAGACAGTTACTTCGAAAACTCGCATGGACTGGATTCAGAAAACCACAAAACCACTGCATATGATATGGCATTGTTAGGTGCTGCACTTATTCGTGACGTACCAGAAGAGTACCGCGTTTACTCTGAAAAATCATTCACTTACAATGGAATCAAACAATACAACCGTAATGGGTTGTTATGGGATAAAAGCTTAAATGTTGACGGTATTAAAACCGGTCATACATCTGGTGCAGGTTATAACTTAGTTGCGTCGGGTACCAGTGAGGGCATGCGTTTAATCACTGTGGTAATGGGTACCGCAAGTGAATCTGCTCGTAAAGCTGAAAGCAAAAAGTTACTCAACTATGGTTTTCGCTTTTTTGAAACCATTACCCCATACAAAGCAGGCGATACCTTCATCACCCAAAAAATTTGGTACGGTGACAGAGAAACCGTTGACCTTGGCGTGATGACAGACACCCCAATCACCATTAATCGCGGCAAAGCAAAAGACCTACAAGCTAACTTTGAACTCACTAAAGAGTTAACAGCACCGTTAGCGAAAGGTGAAACTGTCGGCCGTGTTTATTTCCAACTTGATGGCCAAGATATTGCTCAGTATCCATTAGTGACATTAAATGCTGTCGAAGAAGGCAGCTGGTTTAGCAAGCTAATGGACTACTTTAAACAAATGTTTTCAAGCTGGTTCGAATAAACTTATTTAGTAAACTACATTTGAATCAACCAATTAAAGCCGCATAAATGCGGCTTTAATTTTTTAAGCCCTAACAGGCTTGAATCGGGTATAATCACCACCATATTTAAGAGATAGCCAACCTAATTGAGTAAACCAATGTTAGATACAACTTTTGACCAAGTGATGGAATTTCCAAATTCATGCCCATTCAAAGTGATTGGTGATGCCGATGACACACTTGCCGATCGCGTTGTTGCGGTTGCCCAACAACTTGCGCCTGGTGATTATGTACCAACCGTAAAAGCATCGAGTAAAGGCAGTTACTATTCGGTCACGATTCGCATTACCGTTACCAGTAAAGAGCACATTGAAAAAGCGTATATCGATCTTGCCGCTATTGAAGGTGTAAAACGCGTCCTGTAACTCAAAAGAGTCAGCATTTGCGTAAAACTTGAGTATAATACTCAAGAATTAATCACACCACTTACCTAGGGGAGACGTTGCCCTTGCAAGCAAACACACTGCACATTCGCCACCTAGGCATGCAAGACTACGAGTCTATTTGGCATGCCATGCAGGGCTATACTGACACCCGTGACAACGACAGCCAAGACGAATTGTGGATTGTTGAGCACTCACCAGTATTCACCCAAGGCCAAGCAGGTAAAAGTGAGCATATTCTCAACCCCGGCAACATCCCCGTTATCCAGGTAGATCGTGGTGGTCAAGTCACTTATCACGGCCCAGGCCAACTAGTGGTATATCCACTCATTGATATCAAACGTAATAAACTAGGCGTGCGCCAATTGGTTAATCATATTGAGCAAAGTATTGTTGATATGTTAGCGCAATACGACATCAAGGCCTATGCCAAAGCCGACGCACCTGGCGTGTATATCGACGAAAGAAAAGTCGCTTCATTAGGGCTACGTATTCGTAAAGGTTGTTCGTTTCATGGTTTAGCACTCAATGTCGACATGGACCTAGCCCCGTTTCAGCGTATTAACCCTTGTGGCTATGCCGGATTAGAAATGGTGCAATGTAAAGCCTTAGGTGGACCGCAAACCGTGCAAGAAGCCGGCGATAAATTAATCCAAACCTTTAGCCAAATTATGGGTTATCAACAACTTGTACATCATCAAGGATTAGCAGAATAATGAATAGGCCTGAAAGATTACAACCAGGTGTAAAACTACGCGATGCTGAAAAAGTCGCGCGTATTCCTGTCAAAGTGGTGCCTTCTGAGCGTGAAACCATGTTGCGTAAGCCTGACTGGTTGCGTGTTAAGCTACCGGCATCTAACCAGCGTATATTGGATATTAAATCTGCTTTACGCAAAAATGGCCTACACTCAGTTTGTGAAGAGGCGTCATGCCCTAACCTTGCAGAGTGCTTTAATCACGGCACAGCAACGTTCATGATTTTAGGTGCCATTTGTACTCGTCGCTGTCCATTTTGTGACGTTGCCCACGGCCGCCCACTCAAGCCTGATGCACAAGAGCCAATTAAGCTTGCGCAAACCATCAAAGACATGAAACTTAAATATGTGGTTATCACTTCTGTTGACCGTGATGATTTACGTGATGGTGGGGCACAACATTTCGCCGATTGTATTCGTGAAATCCGCCTGTTAAACCCAGAAATTAAAATCGAAATTCTGGTACCTGATTTCCGTGGCCGTATTGATGCCGCACTCGACATTTTAGCCACCGAGCCACCTGATGTATTTAACCACAACCTAGAAACAGCGCCTGCTCACTACCGCAAAGCCCGTCCAGGTGCTAACTATCAATGGTCGTTAGATTTATTAAAGCGTTTTAAAGATCGCCATCCAAATGTACCGACTAAGTCGGGACTCATGATGGGCTTAGGTGAAACTAACGAAGAGATCGCTCAAGTGCTGCGTGATTTACGTGCGCACAACGTAGAGATGCTCACGCTAGGTCAGTACTTACAACCTTCTAAATTCCATTTACCAGTAGAACGGTATGTACCGCCAGCAGAATTTGATGAATTAAAAGCACTTGCCGACGAGCTTGGTTTTACTCATGCCGCCTGTGGACCTTTGGTTCGCTCAAGTTATCATGCAGACCTACAAGCTCAAGGTAAAGAAGTTAAGTAAACAAAACTTACATAAAAAAACAGCGCCAAGCGCTGTTTTTTTATGTCTGCAATATCGAAGTAAAGCCTAAAATGGTTTATCCATCAAAATAGCATCTTCATTACCGTTGTTAGTTTGATAATAATTTTTGCGTCTACCTGACTCACTAAAACCCACTTTCTCGTACAAACCTTTAGCAGAAGTATTTGACTCACGCACCTCAAGCATCATCACAACGGCCTGGGCTTGTTTTGCTTCGCTCAAAATATGTCGCATCAGTAATAAACCTAATCCCTGGCCTTGATAGGCTGGCACAACGCAGATATCAAGCAAAGTGGCTTCGTCAATAATCTGCTGCACGATCGCAAAACCAAGCAACTCACCATGCTGCATCACTCCAATTGTACGATAGAGAGGGCCAAAGCAGTCGGCTAAGCCCGCTTCAGTCCACGGATGACTATGGGCTTGGTTTTCTATGGTGGCCATCGCAGGCAGGTTATCAGGACTAAGTACACAAACAGAATACGCTTCAGTGTTGTGCATTACGCTCTTCCTTATCTGTTTGTTGCTTATCAATATGTAAAATGATTTGCTGCCAAAGCTGACGCTTCTCTTGTGGATTAATGGGTAACTCACTTAAAGGTGCACTGACAATCCACGCCACACGTGGTCTGACTTTCACTTTACGCATATCCCAAATAACTTGAGGGCCTTTGACCATTTCGCAATCAAATTCACACTCTGCTATCTTCACGTTCAATAGCCGCAATACATCATTGATTAGCGATTCATCAGAAAGATCCGCGTCAAGATCGTGTAACACAAGATAGGGTTTTATCGGCTTATCAGCACTACGCCAACGCGTAATATTCATTGCATCTAAAAAAGCAGATTGGTCCATGAGGCTCTCATCATTAGCATTTCATTCATCGCTAAGCATAGCAGCTAAGCGCTTAGGTAAAAAGAGACACATCCCCCACAACCAACCGATGTAAGATTACAGCATCGGGGTGATAAAATTAAATATCCATCCAATTAGGGTAAATGAAATCAGTAAAATACTAAACACGATGATCAGTAAGCGCCATTGCATCACTTGCTTCAGTAAGATGAACTCCGGAAAGCTGGCAGCAACTGTCGCCATACAAAAGGCCAATGTGGTGCCAATGGGCAAGCCATTGATAATAAGGCTTTCCATAATAGGGATAACCCCTGTGGCATTGGAATACAACGGAATACCCACCAATACAGCAGCAGGAACAGACCACCATTGACCATGACCTAAGTGAGTTTCAATCCAGCCGTCGGGAACAAAGCCATGAAGGGCTGCGCCCAACCCAACCCCAATAATGACCCACCGCCATACCCGGCCAAATATCTCGAGCATCTCATTCTTCGCAAATTGATGGCGCTCAGCTAATGTCAACGAGATAGATGTTACCTCATTAGGCTGACCCGTATTCGTTTGTGCTTGGCCCCTCTCTAGTGCTTTAGCCGCAAAAGATTGCAACCAGCGCTCTGCGTGAATCGCATCTAAAAATGCCCCGGCCAGTATGCCAACCGACATACCAACAACCACGTAAATCACGGTGAATTTCCAACCAAGGAGGCTAATTAGCAACAAAATCGCCACTTCGTTGATCAATGGTGAGGTAATCAAAAAAGCCATGGTGATCCCAACCGGGATCCCTGCTGAGGTGAAACCTAAAAAAACAGGAATACTCGAACAAGAGCAGAAAGGAGTGACAGCTCCAAAAACCGACCCCATAAAATAGCCGACAAATCGATTTTTACCGGCCAAATAGTCTCTCACTCGTTCAACATTTAGCGAGGCTCTTACCACAGCGATGACATAAATCATCAGCACAAGCAGTGCAAAAATCTTAGTGGTATCTTCAATAAAGAAATGAACCGCATCGGCAAGCTTAGTATTGGGATCTAAGTTAAATATCCCGTAAGTGAGCCACGTTGCTAAATCAGAAAAAATTTGCAACATCGTTTGACCGCCTTAAATATAAGCACAACGTGATTAAAATGCTTATACATTAGAACCATTGGGTGACACTATTATCAAGGTTATATATGAAAATTCATATGTTCTAGATCAAATTTTTACAATTAACAACTCACTCCAACGAGATAAATGCGCTCCTTGGTTACGCCATTACGTACAAAAAAGGGATCATTCTTACTGCTGAACATCGCTTATAACGCGGTTACAAATGTTGAAGGTAAAATACTCGCTCACTGAAATCTCTGATCGCTTATTTATCCTGTTTGGTATTATTACTTCATATTGGTTTTGCCAAACTTAAAACCCAAAATAATTCATAGCAGTCAATACACAGCATCAAACCATTAACCGCAAAACAGTTGAAGTTAACTGAGCAACCCACCCCGCCTATCACTTGGTCAAGTAAACAGTTAACCAATTAAACAAACTCTGTATCCACTAACACCTTAATCATTAACATGTTGAACAAACAAAAAAGCTGCAACACATTTGACTATATTGATTTCAGGCGTATAGTATATGCGAAATTTCATATATGCTATCTACGGTGAAATATATTGCTCACATACTGAAATAAACACTCAGTAGCAAACCATTATCAACACTGTTTTTATGATTCACGGTAGTAATAACTACCAGTTTAGGAGGTTATATGTGGTTGGCCGGAGCAATTTTTGTTCTTACCATAGTGTTAGTCATTTGGCAGCCTAAGGGTTTAGGGATTGGCTGGAGTGCCTCATTAGGAGCAATACTCGCCTTACTTTTAGGTGTGGTGCATTTAGGCGATATCCCCGTTGTATGGGATATTGTTTGGAATGCGACCGCCACATTTATCGCTGTTATTATTATCAGTTTATTATTAGATGAATCAGGCTTTTTCGAATGGGCAGCACTTCACGTTGCACGTTGGGGCAACGGCCGCGGACGGTTATTATTTAGCTATATTGTGCTATTAGGTGCCAGTGTAGCAGCGTTGTTTGCCAATGATGGAGCCGCGCTCATCTTAACCCCTATCGTCATCGCGATGTTATTAGCATTAGGCTTTAGCAAAGGGGCAACGCTCGCCTTTGTCATGGCCGCGGGCTTTATTGCTGATACCGCAAGCCTGCCTTTAATTGTCTCTAACCTGGTTAATATCGTGTCAGCTGACTTTTTTGATATTGGGTTTAATCAGTATGCCGCTGTTATGGTTCCTGTTGATATAGCAGCCATTATTGCCACCCTAGTCATGTTGCATTGGTTTTTCCGCAAAGATATTCCGGTCACTTATGACATACAAAAGCTGCGCGCCCCCAAAGAGGCAATTAACGATTTGCACACCTTTAAAACCGGTTGGGGCGTATTAGCGCTGCTCTTGGTTGGTTTTTTTGGTCTAGAACCGCTTGGCGTGCCGGTCAGTTTAGTTGCAGCGGCTGGAGCCCTGATACTCTATATAATTGCGAGACAAGGGAATATCATCAACACCAGCAAAGTCATAAAAGAAGCACCATGGCAAATTGTAGTGTTTTCGCTTGGCATGTATTTAGTTGTTTATGGTCTGCGTAATGCCGGTTTAACTGACTACTTATCGAGTATATTAAATGGATTTGCTCAGCAAGGGCTTTGGGTGTCAACAATAGGTACAGGCTTTTTAATCGCTCTTTTATCTTCAATCATGAATAACCTCCCAACTGTACTTGTTGGGGCATTAGCCATTGATGGTAGTACTGCGACAGGGGTAATTAAAGAAGCTATGATTTACGCTAACATAATCGGCAGCGATTTGGGTCCTAAAATTACCCCAATAGGGAGCTTAGCCACCTTGTTATGGCTGCATGTATTGGCTAAAAAAGACATTAAAATCACCTGGGGATACTATTTCAGAGTTGGTATTGTAATGACCTTACCCGTGTTATTTGTCACGCTCGCGGCACTTGCACTGCGCCTCACTATGTAACACTGCTAACAGGCACTAAATCTGTTTTAGTGCCTGCTATAAAAAAGCATCTCAAGTTTGATAACGATAGTATTTTTGCTGTTATAACTAAGCAGACTCATTATTCAACACACTTCGGCCATACATTATAAGCATGAATCAATTAAATATACGCTTTTAGTAATGATACAACTTCATCTACGCTTGCAAGCCTACCGCTTAATACAACCTTATCATCAACCACCAGAGCCGGAGTAGACATCACATTATATTCCATGATTTTAGCAACATCTGTTACTTTCAACACCTCCACATCAACACCCAAAGCTTTCACAGCTTCAACCGTTGTTTCGGTCAGTTTTTGACATTTGGTGCAACCTGTTCCGAGTATTTTGATTTCCATACATACCCCACCTTATAATTAAACAAAATAGCATTGTCCGTTGCTATAAAATAAGATATCCATCGGTGTATTAATGTGATCAAATACCATATTGAAAGATCCGGCTACGCATATCCGTTGAATTTTAAACAGATAATGCTTATAGACAATTCAATATTTTCGGTTAAAAGGTGGGGAAAATAAGAAAAGTTTGGATGTATCCATAGGAATGAAAATAGAGAAAACTCATTCATCAAATGCAAAAAGACAAAGACCTAGCATTTCTGCTAGGCCTTCTAAATTTGGCAGGGGTGGCAGGACTCGAACCCGCAACCATCGGTTTTGGAGACCGCTGTTCTACCAATTGGAACTACACCCCTGTTGACGAGGGGCATTATGCTAAAACCCCTTCCAAAGGTAAAGTACTTTTTTAATATATCAGTTCAATTGCAGTTTTTTCAGGCAGTTCAATAAGCGTATTGGGAGTGAGTAAAATAAAAGACGTAATAATGCCATTGCGCTAAAAAACATGACTAATTGAATTGTAACCCTCCCTTAAAATCAGAATGTTTTAAATAGAGTTTTCCATTTACACTAAACCAAATAGATAATCACATGGAAAAGACACGTTTTACTGAAAGCCAAATTATCAACATACTCAAAGAAGGCGATTCTAGCGCACTGACGGTGCCTGAGTTATGCCGCAAACATAATGTGGGTCAAAGCACCTATTACAAATAGAAATCTAAATATGGTGGTATGCAAGCATCTGATTTAACTCGTATGCGTGAATTAGAAGCTGAGAATGCCAAACTTAAAAAGATGTTTGCAGATGTCAGTTTGCAAAACATGGCACTCAGCGATATTGTTGAAAAAAAGCTATAAAGCCAGCAGAGCGGACGGTGTTAGCCCACTATGCCATTCATGAGTTTGGCCTAGGAGTTGTGTTGGCTTGTGATGCGTTACGGATCAGTCGTTGCACATTTTATTATCAACGTAAACGTATCGATGATAATAGCATCATTGAGGCCGTATCAGATGTTGCAGAGAAGCATAGAGGTTATGGATTTAGGAAGATATTCTGACACCTACGGCTCCTAGGTCATAAATGGAACCATAAACGCGTGTACCGTGTTTATGGTGGTTTATAGCTTAACGTACGACGTAAAGGGGAAAAACGCTTACCTTCTCGTGAGCCAGAGCCGTTATCAGTTCCAGCAAAGGCAAATGAATGCTGGTCGATGGATTTTATGAGTGACAACTTATTCTCAGGAAAGTCGTTTAGAACATTTAATGTCATTGATGACTACCATCGTGAAGCTTTAGCTATCGAAGTTGATTCGAGTTTGCCAGCGCAGCAAGTGATACGCGTGCTTGACCGGATTGCCGCCTATCGAGGTTATCCAAAGCGCTTAAGGCAAGATAATGGACCGGAGTTTATTTCAAACGCGCTTGAGGTTTGGGCAGAATAACATGGCATTAAGTTAGATTTTATTAAGCCAGGGAAACCGACGCAGAATGCGTATATTGAACAATTTAATCGGACTTATCGAAATGAAGTATTAGGCTTTTATTTGTTCAATAGCTTGACTGAAGTTAGCGAAATCACAGATAGTTGGATTGAAGAATATAATTATGATCGGACACATGAATCACTGAACGATCTACCGCCCAAGATGTATGAGCGATTAAATGAGGAAAACTCTCTTAAAATATGATCTATATAAGGGATGGTTACAGAAGGTTACGAGTCAATAGTCGATGCCTGTAGTGAGGCATGGAGTGCATTCATTGAAGATAAAGAGCGTGTGAAAAAATTATGCCATCGACAGTGGGCAACAATGATCACTTAGTTATGCGGAATGGTATAATCGTAAACGCATCCGAGCATCTGCTGTTTGCTTGGATAGCCTGATTAATTCGAAACTGGTGTGTTGTTTCATTGCTAAAAAAGGTGAGTAACAGATATAGCAATTAGATCACAATTTTTCGCGGAATGGTATTATTTACAGACGGATAAATATTTACAGATAGATAAACGAAAAAATCCCCAACACGCAGTGCTGGGGATTTTTCGTATATTAGGCGCCTGGAAATGACCTACTCTCACATGGGGAGACCCCACACTACCATCGGCGATAC
>NZ_JAKILA010000010.1 GCF_023283885.1 Shewanella basaltis | reverse complement strand
ACCGATTTAGACCAGGTAGAGTATTTTTCGCAGAATAAAACGTTTAGTACAAGGCGCTTTACCACGACGTTTAGTTCTTCATAAACGAGTGGTAAAGCAACGCCGTAATCACCGATTTAGACCAGGTAGAGTATTTTTCGCAGAATAAAACGTTTAGTACAAGGCGCTTTACCACGACGTTTAGTTCTTCATAAACGAGTGGTAAAGCAACGCCGTAATCAACGTTTTAAGCCAGAAAAATTACATCATGCCGCCCATTCCGCCCATACCACCGCCCATTCCGCCCATGTCTGGCGCAGAGTCTTGTGGAATTTCAGAAACCATTGCTTCTGTGGTGATCATTAGGCCAGCAATTGACGCTGCAAACTGTAGTGCGCTACGTGTCACTTTAGTTGGGTCAAGAATACCCATTTCTAACATGTCACCGTAGGTGTCGTTACCCGCGTTGTAACCGTAGTTACCTTCACCATTTTTAACGGTGTTAGCTACTACTGACGCTTCTTGGCCAGCATTGGTTGCGATTTGACGTAATGGCGCTTCCATCGCACGTAGGGCAATCACCACACCGTGTTTTTGGTCTTCGTTAATCACTTCTAAATCTTTAATTTTACTTGCTACGCGAACAAGGGCTACACCACCACCGGCTACCACACCTTCTTCAACCGCTGCGCGAGTTGCGTGTAATGCATCTTCTACGCGGGCTTTTTTCTCTTTCATTTCAACTTCAGTTGCTGCGCCAACTTTAATAACTGCAACACCGCCAGCTAGTTTAGCCATACGCTCTTGTAGCTTTTCTTTGTCGTAGTCTGATGTTGACTCTTCAACTTGTTGCTTGATTTGCGAAACGCGAGCTGAAATTTGTGCTTGGTCGCCGTTACCATCGATGATGGTGGTGTTATCTTTAGTGATGATAACGCGCTTAGCCGTACCTAAATCTTCTAGGGTTGCTTTTTCAAGCTCTAGGCCGATTTCTTCAGCGATAACCGTACCGCCAGTTAAAATTGCCACGTCTTGTAGCATAGCTTTACGACGGTCACCAAAGCCAGGCGCTTTAACCGCTGCCACTTTAACAATGCCACGCATGTTGTTTACAACAAGAGTTGCTAACGCTTCGCCTTCTACGTCTTCTGCAACGATAAGCAATGGCTTACCTGTTTTTGCTAGACCTTCAAGGATTGGTAGTAATTCACGAATGTTAGAGACTTTTTTGTCGACTAACAAAATGAATGGACTGTCTAACTCAACGCTGCCAGTTTCTGGCTTGTTGATGAAGTATGGTGATAAGTAACCACGGTCAAACTGCATACCTTCAACAACGTCTAGTTCGTTTTCAAGCGCTTGGCCTTCTTCAACGGTGATAACGCCTTCTTTACCTACTTTTTCCATTGCTGTTGCAATGATTTCGCCAATTGACTCATCAGAGTTAGCAGAAATAGTACCTACTTGAGCAATGGCTTTGGTGTCGGCACAATCTTGAGACAGTAATTTAAGCTCAGCCACTGCAGCGATAACCGCTTTGTCGATACCGCGCTTAAGATCCATTGGGTTCATGCCAGCAGCTACTGCTTTTAGGCCTTCAACAACAATAGCTTGTGCTAATACTGTTGCGGTTGTGGTACCGTCACCTGCTGCATCGTTGGCTTTAGAAGCAACTTCTTTCACCATTTGTGCGCCCATGTTTTCGAACTTATCTTCTAGTTCGATTTCTTTGGCGACTGATACACCGTCTTTGGTGATAAGTGGTGAACCAAAGCTTTTATCTAATACAACGTTACGACCTTTTGGGCCTAAGGTAACTTTTACTGCATTGGCTAGAATATTCACACCGGTAAGCATTTTTACGCGTGCATCATTACCAAATAATACTTCTTTTGCTGCCATTTTTTGATGTTCCTTTAAATTTAATGATTAATTGGAAAGTCGATTGATGGGTGAGGCTTAGCCTACTACCGCCATCAGGTCAGCTTCTGACAGGATTAAGACTTCTTCACCGTCAATTTTTTCTTTCTTCACGCCATAACCTTCGTTAAAGATCACAACGTCGCCCACTTTTACGTCAAGTGGTGTAACTGTGCCGTTTTCTGAAATACGACCATTGCCTACGGCAAGAATTTCACCGCGAGTTGATTTTTCTGCTGCGCTGCCTGTAAGCACGATACCGCCTGCAGATTTAGATTCAACTTCTAAACGTTTAACGATAACGCGGTCATGTAATGGACGAATATTCATCTATGAACTCTCCTAATGATTTGATGCCCAAAAAACGAGGCTGTTGACTAACAAATAAGGGTTTTCCCCTCGATGCATGTGATATGGGGGTGATTGATCACAGATCCAAGGGGCGATTTAAAAAAAACTACACTTTTTTTAAGTCTGTTTTATTAAAGCGCCGCTAATCCTGATAGAATTCGACACCTTTAAAAACCCAAACCCTAGAGAATAGATGAAAGACAGACACGGGTTGCTCAGCGCACCTATTAGTCGTGTGCTGCTTAATATGACCTTGCCAAACCTGATTGGAATTATGACCATTCTGGGCGGCAGTCTGGTAGACATCTTTTTTATCAGTCAGTTGGGCACAGAAGCCTTAGCGGCAGTCAGCTTTACCTTTCCGGTCACATTAGCCGTGTCCAGTATTGGTATTGGAATTGGTGCTGGGGTATCAACTAACCTTGGGCGCTTAATCGGTTCGGGCCACGCCCCCGAAGCAAAGGTATTTTTATTTGACGCCTTGTGTATGACCCTATTAATAATCTGGGGGTTATCGATATTAGGTTGCGTGTTTATTGAGCCTATTTTTAGTTTACTGGGAGCAAACGCTGCCAGTTTGCCCTTAATTAATGATTATATGTGGTACTGGTATTTAGGCGCCCCTGCCTTAGTGCTACTGATGGTTGGTAATCAAGCGCTGCGAGCCACTGGCGATACCCGATCACCGGCTAAAATCATGATGCTGGCCGCGGTGGTAAATTTGATTCTCGACCCGCTACTCATTTTTGGCATAGGCCCATTTCCACGCTTAGAAATACAAGGTGCCGCCATTGCAACCACACTGTCATGGCTTGTGGCAATGTCGCTGGCGGGATATTTAATTGTGATTAAGCGTAGGTTGGTTGAGTTTGCCAACGTTGATTTTGGGCGATTTATTTTACACTGGAAAGCGCTTGCCCACATTGCTCGCCCAGCTGCATTAATGAATGTCATCAACCCTATTGCTAATGGCATTATTATGGCCATGCTGGCCAGAATTGATCATGCTGGCGTGGCCGCTTTTGGGGCGGGTATTCGCCTTGAGTCAGTGCTGTTAATCGTGGTGATGGCCTTGTCGTCAAGCTTAATGCCTTTTATTGCGCAAAACTTGGGGGCAAACCAACCTGCCCGCGCCAAAAAAGCCTTATTGATGTCATTACAATTTGTGTTTGTGTTTCAAACCTTGTTGTTTATTCCGTTGTATTTTAATGCGACAGCCATAGCCCATCTGTTTACTAACGACCCGCTGGTTATTGATTGGCTCAGTTTTTATGTGATGATATTACCCGCAGCTTATGGCCCACTTGGCATTGTGATTATTTTTGCAACCAGCTTAAATGCCTACCACAGACCATTAAGCTCTTTAGTCATCAACCTGTGCCGATTAATGCTGTTAATGCTGCCATTTGCGGCATTAGGCGCATATATTGGTGGCGTAAAGGGCGTATTTTTAGCGTTGCCAATCACAAATACGTTAATGGGCATTGCGTGTTATTACCTTGCAACTCAAATTAGCGAACCGGCTAACATTAAGCACACAGTGCCATATACAGATAGGCCTCAGGATGACTCAGTTTGTGACAGTGTGGCTGGCAGCAACTCAAGTTTATCGGCCACCGCTACACGTGCTGACGCCTCGATTAATCGCCTGGCAGATTAATTTCACATTAACCTTAGTGACAAGCTCTTGCCTTTGGCTAACATCGATGACTTAATAAGATTCATCGTGACTTTTTAGCTCAGCCCAATACGTTATGAAAAAATCCATTTATGCCGCGTTATTATCGGCCATTATCTGCCCTGGAAGCGGCCAACTTTGGCTTGGTAAAAAATGGCTTGGTTGGGGGTTTATTAGCATCAGTTTGCTCTGTGTTATGGTGTTTATGAACCACATCATTACCCGAGCACAAGTGATTGCCGAACAGATTTTGGCAGGTAATGTTGCTAACGATTTAAGCTCCATTTACACCGAAGTCTCTAAAGTCGCACTAAACGCACAATCGCAAGAGTTATCGCAACTCACATGGCTTTTTATCGCCAATTGGGCGCTCAGTATCGCTACTGCATTTTGGCTTGGGGCTAAACAAGATAAACAATTAAGCACAAAAAAAGCCGACTAAATCAGGTTTAGGCGGCTTTTTAGCGATGATGAAAGGCTACTTTTGGTCGTCTTTAGGGTCGAGCGGCTCAACGTCAATAATGTCATTGTCGCTTTTGTTTTGCTCTATGTGATGGCTTCGACTCTGCTCGTCTTTACGTTCAAAATCACCATCAAATGTATTACCATTTTGCTCAAATGGGTTTTGCCCACCAAAAGGGCCTGACTGACCAAATGGGCCTTGTCCTGGGCCAAAACCGGCTTTAAATCCACCATGAGTCACCATGCGCAGTTGCATACGCTTGTATAAAAATTTGGCAATGGGGGCACGGGTAAAAGGGGTTAATAATATTAAGCCAATAAAGTCAGTCACAAAACCTGGGATAAGTAATAATACACCTGCAGCAGCCAGCATCATGCCTTCGACAATTTCTTGCCCAGGTGCCTCGCCTCTTGCCAGTTTTTGCTGAACTGTCATTAATGTACTTAACCCTTGGCTGCGCACTAACGACACCCCGACTACTGCGGTAAATAACACTAGGCCAACCGTAGTCCAAGAGCCAATAGCGCTAGCGACTTCAATCAGTACGTTAAGCTCTACTACCGGAATAAGTACAAATATTAACAACAAAATAAAAAACATATTGGCCTCTAATCATCGCTTTTTGTTAAAGTGGCGACGTAAAAATATTATGCCGATGAAACTTAAGTGGGGGTTATCGGGTCTGTTTTCAAGACTGGTCACGAATATCATCGCTGTTTAGTGAAAATTTAGCTAAATAAGCGTAATGTGATGACGCTTTTAGTATAACGCCTTTAACTTAAGTAAACTTTAAGATTGTATATGTATAAACCCAAGCAACTCGTTATTTTAACCACCTGCCCAGATGCAGAAACCGCAAAAATGATTGCCAATGCGCTCGTTGCAAAACAATTGGCTGCTTGTGTTCAAATCGGTCAGGTCGTTGAGTCAGTTTATCGGTGGAATAATGACATTTGCCAGTCGCAAGAAGTCCCTTTGCACATAAAATGTACGGCTAAACAATATAAGGCTATTGAGCAGCTTGTGATCCAAATGCATCCCTATGAAGTACCAGAATTCATCGCCATGCCAATCACTAATGGTTTTGGCCCTTATTTACAATGGATAGAAGACAACTCACTATCATGAAAAAAATCGTCACGCTTTGCCTCACATCCTTGTTATTGATGTCATCAATTTTACTTGCGCCTACTGCACAAAGTGCCAATGCTTCAAGTAACACGTTTAGTTTCTTAAATAACGAACCTAAGCTAATGCCAGTTAATGAGGCATTTGCATTCGATTACCAACAACAAGGTAATCAGCTTAAGATCAGTTTTGTGATTGCCGATGGTTACTATTTATATCGCGATAAATTGCAGTTTTCGGCTGAGGGTGCCGTGATAGGCGATATTGAGCTACCTCGCGGCAAAAACCATAACGATGAATACTTTGGCGATCAAGAAGTGTATTACTCGTTTGTCGAAATCCCTGTCGGCATAAAACAAGCAAACGCAGATGCCGTGATTCATGTGACCTTTATGGGATGTGCGGAAGGCACACTGTGTTATCCGCCTACCAAAAATGAAGTCAAACTTAACGCTGTTGCCGAAAATGACGGCACAGTGACTGCAAAAAAAGTCATTGGTGCACCCGATGAAGCAACAACCAAGGCAGCAGCGCCGATCACCCAACAAGATAGCCTTAACCAGATGTTGCAAAACGACAGCCTGCTATGGACGTTACTGATCTTTTTTGGTTTAGGGATTGGTTTAGCGTTAACGCCTTGTGTGTTCCCTATGTATCCAATTTTGTCGGGTATTATTGTTGGGCAGGGTAAAAAACTGTCTACAGGCAAAGCTTTCACCTTATCAATGGCTTACGTACAAGGTATGGCCATTACTTATTCGTTATTAGGTTTAGTGGTAGCCTCAGCTGGGCTTAAGTTTCAAGCGGCGCTACAACACCCTGCCATTTTGATTTTCTTGGCGGTCATGTTTGTGCTGTTAAGTTTGTCGATGTTTGGCATGTACGATTTAAAGCTGCCATCTAAATGGCAAGAAAAAATGAACGCCATGTCGAACAACCAAAAAGGTGGCAACCTGATTGGCGTGTTTTTAATGGGCGTTATCTCGGGTTTAGTTGCGTCACCTTGTACTACTGCACCGCTTTCTGGTGCATTGATTTATGTGGCGCAGTCTGGCGATTTAATTCAAGGCTTTTTAGCCCTGTATGTATTAAGCATGGGGATGGGAGTGCCACTGCTGATTATTGGTACTTCTGGCGGTAAAATTCTGCCACGTGCCGGTGCCTGGATGGATATCATTAAAACCATATTCGGTTTCTTACTGATTTCGGTATCAATTGTGATGATTGGCCGTATCTGGCCTGGCCTAGTGTCTGATTTATTATGGTCAATTTGGGGCGTTGCATTAGCAGGATACCTAATGCACCAAAATAAACTCACTGAGTTTAACTGGAAACAAACGACCCGCGGTGTGCTGCTATTACTGACATTATTAGCCAGTTTCTCTTATGGTTTCCAGGCGCTAATGGCAGGCTTTGGTCATGATACGCCAAGCATTACTCAGGCGGGGGTTGAGGGCAAAAGCAACGCCGAAAAAAATCACTTTATTCGCATTAAGTCGCTGACCGATTTAGACGTAGAGTTAGACAAAGCAAGTATTAGTGGTAAAACTGTGATGCTAGATTTATACGCCGACTGGTGTGTGGCCTGTAAAGAGTTTGAAGCGATAACCTTTAAAAATAAAGATGTCGCTATGCGCATGGACCAAATGGTATTACTGCAAGCCGACGTGACCGCCAGTGATGATATTGATATTGAATTACTTGAGCATTACGGTGTGTTGGGATTACCGACTTTGTTGATGTTCAATCAAGATGGTGAGCAACGTGAAGATTTACGTGTAACGGGTTTTATGGGTCCAAAAGAATTTGCGGCTCACCTGGATCTGCTATTAGCAAAGTAGTTTTTTAAAATAGCGAAATAGATTTTAAAAACTAATTAAAAACAGCATCTTTTGTTACTAAAGATGCTGTTTTTTGCATTTTAGCCATTAAAGTCATCGAAAGTTCAACTTTTTCTTATACAATGAGGTTTTGTATTCTTCATCCAAGGAGTGTTATGGAACCTGCTATTCTTATTATCACCTTATTGTGTGGCATGCTGGTAAGTCGAGTTGGTTTACCGCCGCTTATTGGTTATCTTGTCGCGGGCTTCGTGTTATTCACCTTTGGTATTGAAGACAGCAGCTTACCTATTTTGCAGCAATTAGCTGATTTAGGCGTCACCTTATTGCTATTTTCTATTGGCCTTAAGCTTGATATAAAAAGTTTGTTTAAAGCTGAAGTGTGGGCGGGGTCAAGCTTGCATTTAATAGGCTCTATTTTGTTTTTTGTGCCAATCCTTAAATTATTAGGTTTTTTAGGCATAGAGCAACTCAACGACTTTTCTATTAATCAACTGATGTTAGTGTCGTTTGCATTGAGCTTTTCAAGTACGGTATTTGCGGTAAAAGTGCTAGAAGACAGCGGTGATATGCAGTCGCTATACGGCCGTGTCGCTATTGGTATTTTGATTATGCAAGACATCTTCGCGGTCATCTTTTTAACCATCTCTAAAGGTAATATCCCGTCAGTTTGGGCCTTTGGTCTGTTGTTATTACCACTTGTTCGCCCGCTCATTTACAAAATATTTGACCGGGTTGGCCATGGTGAAATGCTGGTGCTATTTGGCTTAGTGATGGCACTTGTCGTGGGAGCATGGTTGTTTGAGGCTGTTGGCCTAAAACCGGACTTAGGTGCACTTATTATCGGTATTTTATTGGCCGGGCATGCAAAATCATCTGAACTAGCTAAATCAATTTACTTCTTTAAAGAGCTCTTTTTAGTCGCCTTTTTCTTAACCATTGGTTTAAATGGTCTACCTACCCTAGCCGATATTGGCCTAGCAGCCATTTTAGTTGCCCTAGTACCAGTTAAAATTATGATGTTTTTATATCTGCTTACTCGCTTTAAGTTGCGTTCGCGCACCTCATTATTAGCGTCTTTTAACTTAGGTAACTACAGTGAGTTTGGTTTAATTGTTGCCGCCGTTGCCGCATACAAGGGATGGTTACCCGCTGAATGGTTAATTATTATTGCCGTGGCCTTGAGCATTAGCTTTTTATTTGCTGCACCGCTTAATAATGGTGTCAGTAAGATATATCAACGTTATCAATCTTGGCTCAGCAAACTTGAACGTCATCCACTACACCCTGAAGACAGACAAATTCGTATTGGTAATCCGCGATTTTTAATTTTGGGTATGGGCCGAATAGGCTCTGGTGCTTACGATGAATTGCGCGCTAAATACACTGGTGAAATTTTAGGGATTGAACACAAGCAAGAATTGGTGGACTTTCACCGCAGCGAAGGCCGCAACGTTGTACAAGGTGATGCAAGCGATACCGACTTTTGGGAAAAACTAGAGCGTGCGCCGCACCTTGAGCTAGTACTGTTAGCCATGCCACATCACGCTGGTAACTTGTTTGCGGTAGAGCAACTGCAAAAGCTAAACTACGAAGGGAAAATCAGCGCGATTGTTCAATACGCTGAAGATGGTGAGTCCCTTAAAGAATCTGGTGTGCACACTGTGTACAACTTATATGAAGCTGCCGGGGCGGGTTTTGTAGACCATGTCATCCATGAACTTTTGGATTCGCCCCCCGAAATTGTCCCTGAATTTGCCAATGCGACACCAGCAGATGAACAGACAATTGATGTACAGCAAGCTAAATCGACCTCGTAGGGTCCATTACCATCTACACAACGCCGACAAATTTATGTCGGCGTTTTGTTTAGCACACAGTATTTTCAATTTTAGTTCAGATAAGAAAATCTCAGTTACAGACACAGCAAAGTCATGCTATAACTCAAGGGTTCTTGTCACTCTTTGTTGGATTTTTTGAAGTATGTCAAACCCTGCTCAACGCGCAACTAAATTATTTGTTCAAACATTTGGTACCAAGCCTGACGAGTTATATCAAGCACCAGGCCGAGTGAACATTATGGGTGAACATACTGATTATAATGAAGGGCTTGCGCTACCAGCGGCAATCAATTTTAAAACGGTCATTGCCGTTAAACATCGCGACGACAATTTATTCCGGGCGGTGAGCACTGCGTTTCCGGGTAAAATTGAGCAATGGCGTTTTGGTGAAGAAGGCACTATTGCTGCTGGCGATGATTGGACACATTACTTAAAATGCGTCACCGCAGCCATGAATCAGTCTGGCCTGCTGGCTAAAGGGCTAGACTTAGCCATTGTAGGCGATGTACCACTTGGTGCAGGATTATCTTCGTCTGCGGCGCTAGAAGTTGCCTTTGGCACAGCAATTAGCTATGCCAGCCAATTGCATTTATCGCCATTGGCTATTGCCCAATTAGCTCAGCGCGGCGAAAGCCAATTTATGTGCCTGGACTGCGGCATGATGGATCAGATGATCAGCGCCATGGCTGAACCTGACCACGCCTTACTGATTGACTGTTTAGAACTTGAGAGCGAAGCTGTATTACTACCAGAAGAGCTCAGCATGATTATTATTGACCTCAAGCAGGGGCGACAAGCATTTATACAGCAATTTGAACAGCGTAAAAAAGAGTGTAGCCATATCACACAATTGCTTGGACTAGATTCGTTACGTGACTGCTCATTGAGTTTATTAACCCAAAGCCAAGACTTACTCACTGAAGAACAATTTCGCCGCGCACGTCATATCATCACTGAAAATCAACGCACAAGTAATGCCGCCCGTGCATTACAGCAAAATAATATTGCACGTTTTAGTCAATTAATGGCTCAGTCACAAGCGTCCATGCGTGATGACTTTGAGATCATCACCGCAGAAATAGATACTTTAGTACACATGATTGCCACACTGATTGGCGAACGAGGCGGTGTGCGCATGAGCGATGGCTGCGTTCTGGCTTTAATTAACCATGATCTAAGCGACGATGTAATTAATTTGGTTGAAAATCAATTTTTTAAACAAACTGGTATTGAAGCAACTATTCACTTATGTTCGGCCAGTGGCGGTGCAGGACGCATCCGCTAAACAAATCACAAAAGAGAGAGGCGTAAATGGTACGTTTTAGTGTGCTTGAACCTTGGCAAGATCCTCGTGGTGGAGAGATTGAGCGGGTTAGAATTGATAATGGCATCATCGCACTTGAAGTATTGAGTCTAGGCGGCATTATTCGATCATTATGGACACCTGATCGCAATGGCGAACGTAAAAACATTGTCTTAGGTTGCGACAGCGCTGAAGACTATTTAACCCAGCAGGTGCATTTAGGTGCCATTGCAGGCCGCTACAGTAACCGTATAGCGAATGGCAAAATGGCATACAAGGGGCAAGAATATTCCCTAAGTGTGAACCAAGCCACTAACTGTTTACATGGTGGCGTTGAAGGTTTTAACCGCAAATTATGGCAATTAGGCACACTAACCGATGGCGTACGACTCACCCTAAAAAGCCCAGATGGCGACATGGGGTTTCCGGGTAATTGCACTGTGCAATTAGACTACCGCTTAGTGGGCAATAACCTTTACATAGAAATGCTCGCCAACACAGACAAAGCCTGCCCAATTAGCTTAACTCAACACAGTTACTTTAATTTAGACGGCAATCGCAGCAACACCAATGCTGAGCATACTTTACAAGTTGACGCTAAATCTTACCTCGCCATGAATGACGTGGGCATACCCATTTCACTTGAACCCACTTTAGGCAGCGATTTAGACATGGCTGTTGCGACCCCTCTATCAGTACAAACTCAACGCCAAGGATTAGCAGCAACCAATGGTTTTGACCACTGTTACGTATTAGATAACCCCAGTGCCGACTTACAGCGTTTTGGCTGTTTAGCCAGCCCAAACAGCGGACGCAGTATGACGGTATACACCAACCAACCCGGCGTTCAAGTTTATGGGGCTAACTTTTTACAAGGCACGATAGCGAAAAAACAACGGGTATTAGTCGATCATCAAGCGGTATGTATTGAGCCGCAAATGCTGCCAGACTCACCTAACCAGCCACATTTGCCTGGCGCTAGCGATGTATGGATTACGCCACAGAGCGTTTACCATCACATTACTCGTTATCAATTCGATGCCAAATAATCTGCCGTCAAAAGCCACTTTTAATGCCGAAGATATCGGCCAAATAGCAGTCGGGGCGTTTGCCCTGTCTGTGCCAATTGCTTTTTCAGAGGAGGCTTGGCGATTGTCGGCAAGTTTGCCTACGCTTAATTTAGTGCTTGTGGTGTTTTTGTCGTTGGCATTTATCACGCTGTTTGCTTACCAGAGTGTATTTCAGGGCAATATTATTAAACGCAGGCGAGCATTTTTGCTACGTGTTGTCGTTGCATATTTGCTGACATTACTGGTGGTGGGGATTGTGTTACTGGCGCTTAATAAGCTCCCTTTAATGACGGAGCCTATTTTAGCGTTAAAGCGGATTATTTTAATCGCCATGCCCGCATCGATGGGCGCGATTATTGTCGACAGCTTTGATAAAGAATAATCAAGCAAGGCATTATACCATTGCGCATTAATAAGTGACCACTCAGAATGCGTCCAGCGGTTTTTGATTAAGGCGTCGCTAGTAGTAATGGTTGTTCCCTTTCAAAGTAAAGCAAAAGCGGCTGGGGCATTCCTTTTTGGCGAGTTTTAAAAGGGCTTATAATGCGTTGCATGACTTCGAAAGAGAATCACTATTCATTCAGTCATTCGCCTTGTTTAAGCCCTTTTAAATTCTCGCTGAGAGATCACTTGCTAAAGCGGAATGGTATTAATATAAAAACATATAAAAACAAACGGCATAAAGAATTATCCTTCTTTATGCCGTTCTAATGTTTAAATGCCAACCTAATAAACCATGATTAGCCAACATGTTGTTTCAATAACAACACCTTAGCGACACGATTAATCGTCTAGGTTGTCACCCATTTCATCATAAGTATCGTCGTCATCACCGTCGTCGTCATCATCAAAATCAGGAATATCATCATCTGAATCTGCAATTTCATCTGGCTCAGCCACAGGTTTGGCTTTGCGAGGTGGCGCCGTGTCTGGCACTTTTGACAGGTCAATCCGTGATTGGTGCTTTAACATAAACTCAGCACGTGCAGCTTTCCAAGCATCCCCAAACTCAGCCATAGCGGCTTTTATTTGTTCGTCATCTAAGTCGTGTAAATTAACTTTAACGATGTCTTCTACAAATTCAACAATTGTATTTCGCACAGTGTGGAACATGTAGATGCGCCCTGGTGACGCCTGTGGTAGTTGATTATCATGAATAACGATAGCGTTACCTTTCGCTGTTCTTAATTCACCAACCCAAAGTTGTTTTTTTGCTGTGTTATACATATATGCTAACGCCCTTAAATCAACACATATACTAAAAATGATGCAGTGTTATGAGTAAAAATCAGCTCATTTTGCACCACGATTATCTGTTCTGTATTTACGTGGGTATTTAAACAGAATATTTCTGAGAATCAATGCCTAAAACGATGAATTTTTCCCGTAACGGTATAAAAAAGCCCTTCTGAGAACAAATTTTTCAATAAAAGCTTATATCATGACAAAAATTCATGGTTTTTCGTCAAGCCATTTACCCTGTTGAATTGTCTCACCTAAATCACTTTTGTGATCTCACATAGCATATCAGGTCGCAGAATGACGGCTGCCTCACTGCATGAGAGACTCATAATAGACATCGATAACAGGACAATAGCTTAAATAAATCAGCCTTCAAGTTTTTTATCTAAAAACTTTATCGGCATGGCATTATCTTTATTGAGCTTAACTTGACTCATGCTCTTAACAGGCCATCTCATTAGGCTAATAAATCTAGCACTATTTTGCCTTTATGCTTACCCGACTCCATTAATTCATGAGCCTGCACCACTTGCGAAAAGGGAAAGATACTGTCAATTGGGATATTGATGTCTCCACTATTGAGTAAGGGCCAAATCTGCTGTGCTAGGCCCTGGGCTATTTGTGCTTTGTTAGCGACACTTTGAGGGCGCAATGTTGAACCTGTCCACACAACACGCTTTGCCATAATACGAAATATGTCCACATTTGCTTGCGGGCCACGCTGCATCGCTACAGACACCATCCGCCCGTCGGTGGCAATGGCTTTAAGATTATCGTTAATAAAATCACCACCGGCAATGTCCATAATCACATTGACGCCAACGCCCTGAGTCGCCGCGAGAATCGGCTCCACAAATGGCTCCTCGTTGTAGTTAATTGCCATGCTAGCACCTTGCTCTAAACAGTATTGGCATTTTTCAGCACTGCCCGAGGTCGCAAACACCTTAGCCCCCAAACGACTGGCCATTTGAATAGCGGTTGTACCTATGCCACCCGAACCACCATGGATCAACACTGTTTCTCCAGCTTTAAGGCCTGCGCGAATAAATACGTTTCCCCACACCGTAAAAAAAGTTTCAGGCAGTGCCGCCGCTTGAACATAACTATAGCCCGTTGGAATGGGTAAACAATGTGCTGCGTATGTATTAACTAACTGGGCATAGCCACCACCTGGCACTAACGCACACACTTTATCGCCAACTTGCCACTGTGTTACCCCCTCGCCGATTGAAACTATTTCGCCCGCAACCTCTAACCCCATAATAGGACTGGCACCCACTGGCGGTGGATAAGCACCAGTTCGCTGTTTGATATCAGGGCCATTAACACCAGCGGCGTAAACGCTTATCGTCACCTGACCTTCTGCTGGCATAGCCAATGTAGACTGTGTCATGGTCATGACACTAGGCTCACCAGGTTGCTCAACAACCACATGGGTAAAGTCTCGGTTTAGTGTTGACATAATTTATACCATTTCCATTAATTATGTGACCAATCAGAGTCACTCAGATTGTTCAGTTTGAGGCGCATTGTTGAAATAATGGTTATTCCCTTCTAAGACAATGCAACAAAGAAATGAACGGTCTGAGTGTCTCCTGCAAGGCGGGTTTCTGTGCCTTCTATGCTGCTTAATAGCATTTTGACGTAGAACAACTATGTCTTCAATCCTATTACTTGCCTAGAAGGCACAGAATTCCCGCTGAATGACCAGATAATTAGTGGAATTGGTATTATATCCTGATTTGGGAGTAAGCTAAGATCGAGTAAAAGGCGGGATTACTCCCGCCTTCCTATTTACGATACAGCTTTAAGTGCTCTCACCCAAGCAGAGAATGAAAGGTGTTACTCTACCGCCACCACGACCTCATTGCTGGATGAGTTATAAAGTGACGCAGGATTGTCCGTATCCAGCGAGTCTCCTTCGGCATAAGATTCAAAGTCGTCTTCAAATACCGCATTATTTCCGGACTTATCCGAGTAAATAATTAAGTTATCAACCGTAAATTTACCCGTATCTGCTCGTACACCACTGTTGTCGCCAAACCTGAACGAAACATGCGTCACACCGCCGGTAGAGCTATTATCTGGGGTAAAGCCTTCTGCGACAAAACTCACGCCGTCCACTTCAACCGTCACCAATGGATTAACGTCTAAGTTACCATTTGGATATTCCCAAGTGATTACAATGTCCATAAAGGCATCTAGCAACACGTTGGCCGCTGAGGTATCGACAGTACTTGGACTGCGAACTTCAAAGCCATCATCTTTAATACGTAGATCTAAAATGGCACCATTATTATTGGTAGCAAAATTGAATAGTGTGATAAACGCATCACCATCACCCAAATCATCATCTAAACGCTTAACCGATGCGGTAACTCGACCTTGCGCCAGTGGGCCATCACTACCAAGGGCATAACGCAGCTCGCCGGTATCACTTGGATCGGTATCGATAATCACTGCGACCTTATTTGCGCCACCTGAGTCCCCGTTAATGGTAATTTCAAGTGTAGCCGTCGTTCCGTCGAGAGATTCGATAGTAATGGAATCGGTCTCACGCTCACCGCTTACCAGTGCCGCAATGATACTGTTGGTCGTATCAAGCAAATAGGTCCAAGAGCCGTCTTCTAGGATGGCAAAGTCGCCAAATGTGCTGCCAAACGAGGCTGGCACAATAAAGGCTTCACCTTCATCCGGGTCAACAACAGTAACGGTTCCGGTCAAGGCTGTAGTAACATTGCTTAGTATAGAGGCAGTTAAGTCAAAGAACGCGGCTGGTGTTGACTCGGTTGTGCCATCCCCAACATCAAATACCACCACCTCAGAATAGATGGCTAAGTTATAAGAACTGTTGTCACCATCTAGGGTGTCGCCCTCTGCGTAACTTTCGAAATCATCTGCGAATACGCTGGTTGTGCCCGCAACGTCAGAATAAACCTCAATATCATCTACATAAAAAGAACCAAAAGGAATAGTCCGATCATTGTCACCTAATCTAAATTGTACTGCTTTAACGCCATCGGCAAACCACTGTTCCAGATTAACGAAATCTGGATCAACTACCGCTGCAGTAGAGAACGAGCCACCACCAATCACTTCATCGTTTATAGTCAGGGTTAATTGCTCGGCAGCATCTAAATCCCAAGTGATTTCAACGTTGTAGAATTGCTCCTCAACAAAAGGGGCGGTAACCATCTCACCAGGATAAGCGGCGCTTTCTGTGTTTCTCACCAAGAAGCGGGGGGCAATGGGCATACCATCACTGCCCGTTTGCGACCCTTGGATACGCAAATCAATTAACGCCTCACTTGAGCTACCGGAAGAACCATACAGTGTAATGTAGGCATCTTTAACATTGCCATCGCTGCCTAAGGTTACATCTTTAGAAAACGACGCACTGAGTTTACCTTGACGTAAATTATTGACACTAAAACGAATTTCACCAGTGTCATTACCCGTATCCGAAATCTTCACTAACTGCGTTAACGCTGCTATGCGAATAACGATGCTGGCAGTGGTGCCGTCAACCGATGTAATCGTTGCCGTATCTTTAACAGAGCTACCAAGCTCGAGGTTTGCAACCGTTTCGTTATCAACGTCTACTGTGTATGACCAGTCACCTTGTGCACTGATACTGAAGGTACCATAGCTAAGAGGCTCGTTAGTTTGTGCCCCAATTTCATCTTCGCCAAAGTTTGGATCAATCACAATCACAGAACCCGTTAACGGTTCAATGGCCGTGTTTTGAATAGTGCCACTCAAGGTCCCTTCAATAATTGCAGCTACTGGGGTGTTGTTGTACCCAATCGCAGATCCAATAATATCAAGTAAAGAGAAATCAACATCATTGGCGATTACTGATACAGTTTGCAAATTCGTCTGGGCCGTCTCAAAGGCATCTAACAAGGTCTGTGAGAACTGCCCATCAGCTAAATCTGCCGCAATTTCAGCGATTAGCATAGCTATATTTTTGTCAACGTTGTCGGCGTCGAGTTGCGACAACAGCGCTAATACTAAACCATAACGGTCAGCATCTAGTGCGCCTGCAGCACCCAGTGGCACAACGCCAACCTCCGTCGGTACAACGGTTGTCGCATCAAAACGAATACCAAAACGAGCGTTTATGACTCGAGCCTGTTCAGTAAATGCGTTTAAATTTGATCCTGCCGCCTGTACTGCCATTTCTGTCAAAGGAGATACAACATAAGAGGAGGCAGGCGTGTCTGCAGTACCTTCCACCACATTAACAACTGCCCTTAGTAGAGGTGCATCACGCATTTCACCCGTTGATTCATCTTTATAGGTACCGCCTGAACACGAAATTAAGCCCGCCCCTTCAAAGTGCACATTCGTAAACATAACGACGCCCATACCATCTGAGCTAGCTAAGGCCTGTGCAGGTGTGCTCGCCACACCAGTATCAGTTATAGGAAATATTTCACAATTAGCGCCACCTATCGGACCTTTGACGATATTGGCGGTGACATCTAACGTTGGCATTACAATTGACGTCGATGCGCCGACACCTTCGGTAATGCCTTTCTCATCTGTATATCTGGCCGACACAGATAAAATTGAACCTTCATCCGCTTCAGTAATGGTGTATGAGGAACCGGTAGCCCCGGTTGACCAAGCATAAACCAAGGTGTCGTTTCGAATGCCGTCAGCATCACTCACCGATGCCGTGAGGGTGGTACCCGCAACTAACTCACCAGCCGTGATACTAATGCTCCCTCTGCTATTTCCTGCCTGTTCGTTTTTATCACCACCACAACCTATCAACCCGGTTGCCAAGATGATGGCAGTTAGAGACTGTTTAAACATGCTTTCTGCTCCTATTGGTTCAGTGCTTAGTAAGTTATTACTGACTGAACACAAATAATATAGGTAAATACGTGCGGGCTTTAGCCTTCACCCGCATCTTGATTCAGAACTCTAATGAGTCGCCTAGTACTTCAAGCTGATACCTGCAAAAAGTTGCGGACCATAATCGTTAACTTCACCCAGGTTGCCCTGCACAAAGTAGTCTTGTGATTTAGGTGCACTAAACAGGTTAATCGCTTCCACTTTTACCTTGAGATGTTTATTAATTTTGTATGATGCACGCGCCTCCCAGACACCGACTTCATCAACATAACGGAGTCGAGTTCCGTTGCTGGTATAGGGCTGGAAGTATTCACTGCGATACTTGTAGATAAGTGCGGTATCAAAATCGCCGATTTGGTAGTAGAGCTGACCGCTGAAAACATGTTGAGAAAAGCCAGGTACTGAACCCGGTGGCACAATACCCTCGGTTAACTGACGAGTGGTCCCATCTAAATCAGTAACAAAGGTATCTCCATATAAGCTATCTTCAAACTCAAAGTCTGTGTCGGCGTAGTTGTAGCCCAGCTTAATACCAATGCCAATGTCCCAGCGATAGGCCGCGGAGACCTCTAATCCATAAAGATCGCTTGAATCTTCCGTGGTAACCGAATTAGTAATCGGTAAGGTCACCGTCTGGCCATCAACAGTAAAGTCTTCCAGTACTGTCTGCTGTTGGAACCCACCCTGGAATTGTTTATAGTAGAGACTCAGTGCAAAGATCGAATCTTCGTTGGGATACCATTCTAATGCGACGTCATAATTCCATGACATCAGAGGCTTAAGATTTGGGTTACCGGAGCCATTAACGCCAACAAATAAATCTGCCAACGAGGTTGGCGCCACATCATCATCTGTTTGAAATGTACGGCTGTAACTCATATCACTAGGATTTGCCCGAGACATGCCTCGATAAATACCGGACCGCAGCAAAATGTCGTCACTGTAATCCACTACCAGGTTAAAGCTGGGGAGTATTTCGGTATAACCGCCGCCACCAGTAATGGACTCTAAAGAATCGCCGGTAACCAGGCTCAGCACCCCTAATTCATCTGTAACAACATCAAAACTGTTTCTGAAACCAATTGATTTTACGTCGGTATCAACCAATCGCACCCCAAAGTTACCGCGAACGTACTTACCCAGCATTTCAGTATCGTAGTTGGCCATGATATAGGCCGACATGGTTTTTTCAGTGACATCCTGAGTGCCGGTATTTTGATACTCAACTTCCGGATAGGCAAAATCCCCACCGACTGAATCCACCAGCGCTTGCGAAAAACAGACATTATCGTAAGTCGCCCATGATGAGCCCGTCCCACTGGAAACCACATTACCGCTACTGTCTATGTTGGTAATAAGATTACCATCAGATACTGAGGATAAAAAATTGGTTTCAGGGAAATCGATCTGACAATTAGTCAATACGTCTAATGCGGATATTGCACTTTCATCCAGCAATATTTCAGTGCGTGAACCACTCCCCTGGTTGCCACCAAACTGCACAAAGGACATTTCGGACGCTCTCACGCCAGCTTGCACACTGGTGAATACATTACCGTCTAACTCATACTTAAAGTCTAGGCGTGCAGAAACAATCTCATTTTCACGCACGCCTTCTCTGTCAAGACGTGTGCGTAAGCTGTCTGTGAAATTCGAGATGTCAGTCACATCAAAATCAGTGACGGTAATATTTGGGATGTACTCCCCCATATCCCACGTTAAAAAAGGACGTCCAGACGTTCTGCCCCGGTTAGAAATTTGCAATTCTTCACGTTTGGTTTGCGAGTAACCGAAATCGGCAGTAATCGTTAAGCGATCACTGAAAAAATGTTCCACATTAAGGCCAAACCCACGATAGTTTTCTTCACGGGAATACTGCTCGCCGGCAGATTCAAAACGCTCTTCGCCTTCCCAGTGAAGAATTCCCCCTACGTCATTGGTAATAAGATTTTGACCGGTTACACCTGGGGTAACGCGTTTTTGTAGAAAGAGTAAATCATGACGCGCTTCCTCCTGGGTACGATCCGACAATTGCGCGTCGAAGTTAATATCCCACACATCGGAAGGGCGATATTGTAAGGCAAGAAACACTGAGTCACGCTCATCGGACGTTTCGTTTTGTCGATAACTACTGCTACTGCCGGTCCAAGCGTAAGGCGTACCGTCACTTTGTGCTTTACCCGTCGCAGGGTCAATAGCCGTCTGATAGCCCTGATTGCTGCTACCACTCACCTGGTCTTCACAATCTCCGGCTGAACTTCTAAAAAAACCTTCATTGCTGTTGGTTGGATCGTTTAAGCATGCCCACAAAGAAGAGCCAGTAGGGCTTGAACTGCGGAATTCAGCTTCAGGTTGGCTGATATCCTGACGTTGCAAACCAAAAGAAACCCCTAAAGATTGATCATTGGCAAACTCAAATTGGTCAACAATACTGAATGTAGCACGACCGCCAAGGTCTCCTTGTAATGAGTTGTCAATATTGCCCTCATCAGGGTTATAGTTCAGTTTTACCTCCCCTTGAACTTGCTGTTTGCCGTAGTCTAGAGGTTTAAGCGTTTCTAAGGTGATGACGCCGGCAACACCACCTTCGATCATTGATGCGTCTTGAGTTTTATAAATAGCAACCTTTTGCATTAACTCCGACGGGAATTGAGAGAAGTTAACCGAGCGGTCACCACTTCCGTTCGTCGCTTCACGACCATTAATGTGCGTGGCGCTCAAGAAGGGACCTAAGCCCCGAATCGTAATTTCTGTCGCACCGCCATTCTCACGGTGAGAAGCCGCCCCCGTTATTGACTCTAAGGCTTCCCCAATGGAAAGTGCGGGCAAATCACCGATATCTTCCGCAGATAAACCATCAACAACAGTAGTTGATTCGCGTTTTATGGAAATTTGGTCTTGGATTGTTTTACGGGTGCCGACAACGCCAATCACTTCGATTTCAGCTTCAACGTTATCAGTTTCTTTTTTAGGTTCATTATTTATGTCTTGCGCACTGGCTGACAAAGCACAAAAATTGGCTAGAGAGGCAATAGCTGCCATTTTTACCAATCTCGCTACACGTGTAAGTCTGAATTGCCTCACTTGCGTGTCTGTATATCTCAAACTGTCGAATCTAGGCCCCATATCCTGTTCTCCATTATTATTTTATTCGGTTAGCGTAAACTATTACCTTTAAGTGATTATCTTCACCGTTCGAAATATAACCAACTAAAACCAATATGGCAACAAATTGTTAACCAATGATCAACAAGATGACTTACCAATTGAAGTGACCACTAGTGAAATGAGTGCCGTTTTTGGCCTGATAGGTGTGGGTGGGTTTTAAATAAAATAGGCACCGATTTTGGCCTAGCAACCATGGATGGCATTACAATGAATTAGGCGCAATTGGTTAACCAATTGCGCAATGGCTGATACAACTGCCTGAGAAGAAATTTAACTCAAGGTGCTAATCATGCTGATTATCAAGATGATAGAAAGTGGCTTGCACATAGTCTCGAGGATCGCCGCTGTTGTTTTGGTTATACACTCCCGCTTTAAAGTACATATATTGACTATTTCGGTGGTAACCACTTTGGCTCATATCCAGAGATTTAGTGATATTGGCTTTGCCAGGACGAATAATAGTGACAAACAGCACAGTGCTTTCCACTGTAATTTTATAGCTAAACTTCTCGTTTAAACCAATGCCATCTTCGGGATTGGCTAGGGTGTGGGAGCGCGAGCCGATGATATTAACCCAGACGTCATCACCGCCATTGATCTCGTGCGCAAAATAAATAGACCCCTTCTCATTATTAGGGAGTTTTCGGTAATAAAGACGAATGGGCTCATCGTCGGTTGCATGGATCTGGCCAATAATCACCCTACCGACTTGTTTCTCATCACCGGTTACCGACACCCTGTTAACGGCAACCGTTGCTTCGAGGCTGCCTTCAACAGCGCCCGCTTTACGCTTAACCGAACCGTGTGCTTGGCTAAATACCCAGTTATTCTTAGTAGCCCCTTGTGTCTTTATCTGAGTATTGCCGCGTCTGAGCATTTCGCGCAATTCCGTTCTGGCATATTTGGTATTGCTTGAGGTTTTAGCACCTTCATTAGGACAGGCAAACACCATGCCCCCATCCTCTGCGGTGTAAAACAACGGTTTGAGTTCAAAGCCATCAGCCAATGCGCGTTCGTAAACAATGTCTGCTTTTTTATCTTTGTTAAGATCAGTTGGCAGAGTCAAACTCCAATCCAGCAGATCAAAATTTTCACTGGGTTTTTTTGCCGGATCCAAATGCGCAACATTCCCAAGTAACACTCCTTGTGCTAATTGTTTATGGGCTAAAGGAATTATAATATTACTGTCACTCTCATCACTTGCATTGGCATAACTGACGAAAACGGCCAACAACATCAGGCACTGCGTCAACATACATTTTATGGTGTTCATTGTTGCTCCTCTTGCTCTACCAATACGATACTTGTTGGCATCTAAGGCATTGATTGTCATTACTGAACCTTGCTTGTTAAGTGCTTAAAGCAGGCACTAGTGATGGCCAGCCAATTACCCTGTTCAACCCACTGAGCAGGTGCAACCTAGGTTCCACCTACCGCAAACACATTGCTCAATGACAAATAGTCCTACATGTTTTACTGACTCATGCCACCGGTTGGGCAAAAACGAATCGATTGGAAAACCAAATAGTACTAGCAGCCAACGACTTGACCAAAGATAATAACTTAACCTCAGCTCTGGATAACAAACGCCTTTCAAGCAGTCCTTTGCCTTCCTCACTGCGTTGAATTAACTTGCAATAGGCTAGCTATTGACGCGTTAATTCGCCTTGTTAGCAAAACAAATCACAAGCTTGACAGTGGATTTTAGTCAATCTATTGATTTATATCGTTATCAATACATCTCTTATCCAGAGTTGAGGTTAACTTACCAATTGGACAGACAATGAAGCTATTTAATTGTTGCCAATTTGTCAACCAACACTTAACAAAATGGAGATAACTTGTTTCAATGCTTGAATACCATTGAGCGTGAGTAAGTGATTTCTTTGCAAGAATGTAAAGGGCTTAAACAAGGCGTATAACTGAATGAATAGTTGTTCTCTTTCGACGTCATACAGCGCATGTGTAAGCCCTTCTAGCACTCGCCACAAAGGAATGCACCAGCCGCTTTTGCTCTGCGTTCTCGCTATTTGAAAGGGGGACAACCATGACTGCATAGCGACGCCTTAATCAACAACCGCTGCACGCACTCACAGTGGTCACTTATTAATGCATAATGGTATAAGGTCAACACTGGTATGATTGAAAGGAATCTCAAATCACTACTCGATTAGCATTTAAAATATATATTTTCTATGTCAACCAGTTGCCAAAAAGAGGGAGTGGAGATTGTCGCAGGGCGTTCTCTGTGGCTGATGTGCAGAGCGAGTCAAAGTAGAGCCGGGCATCTATCTGTAATCGTAAAGGGCTTAAGCGCGATATACTGGCATTCGACCGAATGAATTCGATTTAAACAAGACAGCAATGATGACGAATTTACCTATAACGATAAATGTAGCTGCTGAGTTTTTATCCAGTAGGTGCTCTAGTAAAGTCGATGGTCACCTTACGCCCCCGATTGGTTTCAATGTTTTGATATGGCCAATCATATTGCGCAATTAAGCGCGTAGTAAGCTCAAGCCCCAACCCAAAACCTAAATCGTCACTGCTGCTGGTCTGAGCTTCAGACTGATTAATCACGCTGACCGATGTTGCCGACTGCTCAATGGTCACCGAGCCTTCTTGCGTGTGCTGTAATGCATTACGAATAAGATTAGTCATAATAATGCGGCATAAGGTACTGGGTAATTGCTGTGACGATTCATCTGTCGAAATGTTAAGTTCAATATTTTTGCCGTGGGTTAAGTAAGCTAAATCCTGCACAAGTTGACGAATAAGCGGGCCTAATTGCACCTCATTAAGCGGTAAACTTTTTCCTTCGCGCCGTGTCAGCCATAATAAGGTTTCAGTTAAGTCTGTCATGGTGATACCCGCACGCTCTATACGGCTAACCACCTGTGCTTGTTTGTCTGCGCTAACCCCTTTGCTGATCATTTTTTGTAATAGCTCTGTATTGGTACGAACCACGGCAATAGGCGTGCGCAGCTCATGGCTGGCGTAACTTAAAAACTGCTGCTCGCGGGCTAGGCTCTCTTGCACTGTGCTTAAGCTGGTTTTAATGATTGACGCTAACGTATTCAGCTCGCTGTAGTGAAAATCTGGCGTTGGCTGCTCAAGCTCCTCAGTGGTGAGGCCTTTCGCCCAGTTCTTGAGTCGCTCTACTGGCTGCGTTACACGACGTATCACCAAAATGAGTACAACTGCAAAGGCCAAAATACCCAGGATTGCGGTGAGAAAAATGATTAAAAAATACGGAGGACCTTGTCGCTTAAACGCGCCGATTTTTTCGCGTTCAAATACGGTGGATACAAAGCGTGTTTCAGTACCGTATTGTACTTTCATGGTAAAATAGCCGACATCAGGCGGAGTAATGAGATTACCGCCTACAATGGTCTTATTTAACACATTAAATTCTGTGGGTGGCGCTAACATGATTTGGCGCACGGTTTCAGGCAAGTCTTGCCAACGACTGGCAACAGTAAATGCATCAAACTGATATGGCTTGCCGTCCGACACATTTTGTTGCTGGGCTTGAGCATACAAAGCAATCCGCATCGATGAATCCATACCGGCAACAAAGTAGTGCAAACTCAGCGCTGACAAACTCAAAATGGTTCCAATACCGGTCACCAGCATAGCCAGTATCACATATAAGCGAATGCTCGGGAGTATCTTCATGGCCTATCAGATTCCTTTATTGCAAAACCGTAGCCACTCACTGTGTGCAGTAGCTTGTTGTCATGGTCTGCATCCACTTGCTTACGCAAATTAAAAATGTGTACTTTTAAGCTGTTACTGTCGGGTTGTTCATCGCCCCATACCATTTGCATTAACTTTTCCCGCGACACAGGATTGGGGCTGGCGCGCAGTAATACGGTTAAAATTTTCAATGCGGTCGGCGACAGCTTTAATTCGACGTTATGACGAAAAGCCTGCTTTTGCTGTACATCAACACTTAAGTCGGCCAGGGTAAGGCGTTGCACCTGACCACTGCGTCTACGGGCCAACACTTTAATCCTGACAATAAGCTCTTCCATAGCAAATGGCTTCACTAAATAATCGTCCGTCCCATTAGCAAAGCCGGTAAGCTTATCATCTAGGGTGTCACGCGCGGTGAGCATTAACACTGGTACATCAATGCCCTCTGCGCGAATAGATTCACACACTTGCAGACCATTCATTTTGGGTAAATTTAAATCCAAAATAATCGCGTCGTAATGGTTTTGCTGAATTAAATGCAGCCCAGCCAAACCATTAGCACTGTGATCGCACAAGATGTCTTCAAGTTCTAAATACTCAATTACCGCTGTGGCAAGATCGAGATCATCTTCAACCAGTAATAACTGTAACTTATCGGTTGTCATCGAACTGGCTCCTTGGCTTTATACTGGCGCTGTCGCGTCATGATTAGGGCGTAATTTATTCATGATATTGGTGATAAACTCGTTTGTTTCACATTGAATCAACAACAATGACGGCGTCAAAATCAAGGTGATCACAGTGGCAAACAAAATACCATACCCCAGTGCTGCTGCCGCAGGAATTAAAAACTGCGCCTGTAATGAGGTTTCGCCTAATAATGGTGCTAACCCTGCAAACGTGGTCACCGATGTGAGCAATACTGCACGTAGGCGTCCGGTACATGACTCAACAATGGCATCGTGTATCGACAAGCCTTCTTCTTTAAGCAATTCGTTAAAACGCGACACCAATAAAAGGCTGTCGTTTACCACCACACCACTTAAGGCCAATATACCATTTAACGATAAAATACTGATGGTTAAGTCATTCCACCAATGGCCTAAAATCGCACCGACTATGCCAAATGGGATCGCGGTCATGATGATAACCGGTTGCACATACGACTTAAGCGGAATAGCCAATAAAGCATAAATAGCGATTAACGCTAACACAAACATCGACTCTATCGAGCTTGTGGTTTCCGCTTGTTGTTCAGCTTCGCCGGCAAAATTGAAACTCACGCCAGGGTATTGCACTTCTAATTGCGGCACTAACGTTTGCTTAAGCTGGCTGACTAACTCATTAGAGGCAATTTTGTCTTTGTCTAACACCGCACTAATGTACACTGCTCGTTGGCTGTCAATACGAGTGATACTCGATGGCTGATAGTCGTTAAAAATATCGGCTACATGGCTTAATGGCACTATGGTTCCGTCACTAGTGCGCACATTAGCAAGTTTGACATCACTAATAGTTTGGCGGTCTTCGTCTGGGTAACGTACACGCACTTTGACTTCATCTTTACCCCGTTGAAAACGCTGTACCACGCCGCCACCAAATGACTGTAACACTTGAGCAGATAAGGTTTCGGTATCAAAACCTAAAGCGCGACCTTGTGCCGTTAATTCAAAGCGATATTGCGGCTCACCTAAGTCAAGGTTGTTATCAATGCCACTGACACCGTCCATCACCTCAATTGCAGCTTTAAGTGCCTGGCCTGCGGCAAAAACAGACTCAGTATCGCTGGCTTTAATTTCAACTTTGAAGTTATCGAGCATTTCTTGTTTTGCTAACACCTTAAATTTTTTAACTCCTTCCATTTGACCAACAGCCTCGGTCCATTTGAGTGTAAATGCTTTAAGGGTGTACGGGCTATTTGGGTCAAGCTCGACCTGCACCTGGCCTGAGTCACTGCTACTGGCCAATACATGTAAACTGGTCAGGTAACTGTCTTTAGCTTCATCGTTATGGTTAAATTGGGCGGCCAATTCCGCGTCAACTTGCTTAGCAGCATGCTCTAAGGTTGTTAGGTTTTTGTAAGTTTGACCAAAACTGGCGTCATTTTGCATCGAAAAATCTGCAACGGCGGTATCGCCAGTAATATCAGGAAAAAACGCCACCCTCACGCTGCCAGTGATTGGCATGCCTGCCACAATAATAAATAATGCTATAAACACCATAACAACGGCATAACGAAAACGCAGCGCAAACTCAATAAGTGGTTGGTAAATGACTCGGCTAGACCACTGTAAACCACTGTCGGCCGCATGCTGAATATGATTAAACCAAGATTTTTTAGCACGCTTTTTAGTATCAATATGGGCTAAATGCGACGGTAAAATAAACTTAGATTCCACCAGCGACAACATTAAACATATTGCCACTACCGTGCCAAACTGAGCATAAATCTGCCCTAAGCGCCCTTCTACATTGGCCAAAGCCACAAACGCCACCACGGTTGTTAATACGCCAAAAATGGTCGGTGTTGCCACCTTTAACGTGCCTTTAATGGTGTTATCAATCGTGTCGCCGTATTTTTGTCTGGTGCTGTAAACGCTCTCACCAACCACAACCGCGTCATCGACCACAATCCCCAACGCCATAATAAAGCCAAAGGTGGTCATCTCATTTAAGGTTAAACCGGCAAACGAATTGCCCATAAAAAACAAGGTGCCAAAAAACACAAACGGTAAACCGGCTGCGACCCAAAACGCCACTCGCAAGTTTAAAAACAACGCCAAAATAATAAACACTAACGCAATACCGCTAAGGGCATTTTTAACTAATAAGCTTAAACGCTCGGTAATTAATGTGCTTTTATCATGCCAAGTCGCAATACTGACTCCCTCAGGCAAGACGTTAGCGTTTCTCCATTTTTCGACGACTTGGCTTGCTTGTTCAACAATGTTAACAATGTCGCCATTTTCATCCATCACAATTTCAATCGCACTTGAGTTGGCATTGTTATAACGTGACAATACAAATGTGTCGTCGGCAAAATCGTCTTTTACTGTGGCTATATCACCTAGGGTGATTATCGAACCCTGGCTGGTTGTAACAATAGGCAATGCCATAAAATCTTGCTGCTGATAAGCCTGATCTGACACTTTTAAGCGCACGGTTTTGTCATCGTTGTATAAGCTGGTCGAAATAGACGTAGACGACTCTGCGTTTACCGCGCTGGCAACAGACGCTAAGGTTAAGCCGTAGGCTTGTAGCTTAGCCTCGTCCACTTCGATTGAAATCATCGGCTCAGCTTTGGCTTTAATTTCAAGGTCATGAATCGCGTCTTGGCTGAGTAAGTCCGACTTAAGCTGTTCGGCTAACGCCTGTAATGTGGCGCGGTCAGCGTTGCCATAAATTTCAATCCACAGCGCATGATCTTGCATGCGCATTTTATCGATAACCGGATTTTCAGCTTCGCTAGGAAAGTTATAAATTGCGTCGACATTGGTTTTAATGTCGGTGAGCAAGGTATCTAAATCATACGAGCTGGTTTTCTCAATCATCACACTACTGCCATTGGCATTAGAGGTTGAGGTAATACGCTTAATACCTGGTACGGTCTCTAAGGCATCTTCAATTTTAATCGCGATGCCTTCTTCTGCTAATACAGGATCGCCGCTGTCATAGGTAACCGATACTGTGACGCGATCTGGCTCTAAACTCGGAAACGCTTCTTTACGCATGCTGTTTAACGAAAAAAGCCCAACAACTATCATGCCAATAAGTAACAAGTTAGCCGCCACAGAATTTCTCGCAAACCATGCGATAGCACCAGTATGGGTTGATTGGGTTCCAAACATGGCTTACACCTCTACCTTAGCCAACACTTTAGTGCCGACCTTAAAATTACTGAGTGGGCGATTTACTATTTGCATGCTGTGCGGCTCGTTAGTGTGCTCGATAACAATGGGAGAAACATAAACAAAACCGGCTTTTTCGAATGCAACTTTGGCAGCAGACTTTGCAAGTAAGCCATTGTGGTCTACAAACCAGATATCGCCTTGCTGCGAAATAGCAGACGAAGGTAATTGCCACAGATTATCTATCGCCTGGCCTGCAATCACTGTTTTAACAAAGGTGCCTGGATACAAATCAATTGGTTGTTCTAATGGATTGTCAACGACAACAATTAATGAACGTTGGCGACTGGTTTGGGTTAAATGTTGCTCTACGCGCTCAATATAACCAGGCCATTGCGTTAGACCATCGCTGCTTTGTATTGATACTTTCCAGGGCGTTTTGGCTAATGTGGCGTTATCAAAAGCGGGTAAGTTTTGCCATTGTTGTTCAGACAAAGGCACGCTCACTTCAACTTCAGCCACACTGTATAACGCCCCTAGTTGAGTGCCGGTTTGCACATAACTGCCAGGCTGCACATCGCGGCTAACAATCAAGGCATCAAAGGGGGCGGTAATTTGGGTGTAAGCCAGATCTTGCTGGGCTTTTTTAAGTGCTTGCTTGGCATTGTCTAATGCCGCTTTAGCTTGAGCTAATTGTGGCGTGCGCAATACAAGCGGTGATGCAGGTTCGCCAGATAACCCTGAACGCAGCCACTCCGCTTTTGCTTGTTCGCCTTCGCGTTGCTCTTCTAATAAATCCAGTTCTGCCTGAGCAACATCAGTTTGCGCTTGGGTTAATGCTTGCTGGTAGCTAATGTCATTGATTTTACCAAGTACCGTGCCTTTTTTGATCACTTGGCCTGATTCAAATTGACGATTAATCTCAACCACTTTACCGCTAACTTCAGCACTTAATGTTAACTCGAAGCGCGGTTTTGCTTCACCAAAACCAATCACTTCTGCCTGATAAGCTTGGCCGGTTACCACCACGACACCAACTTGCGGTAGTAATGCGGCGGTAGCGGTTTTTTCAAGCGGCTTTACTGTTGCCTGCGCACCTGGTGCCTTTTGATTAGGTGCAGGTGGTAATTGGGAGGCGGTATAAGCTAATGCAGCAAAAATGCTGCCCACTGATAATACAGTCACAATCACGTTTGTACGGTTAAGCTTCATGCGGATACCCCTAGACCTAATGCCAGGCCTAAATCAATTCGGTTTATAAGACGGTTATAAATGGTGGTGGCAAGTTGCGCTTCAATATCATAGGTTTGCTGCTGCACAGTAAGCAGGTCAAAAATATCAACTAATCCTTGGCGGTATTTTTGCTCGTAACTCACCACACTGCGCTCGGCACTTTGTTGTGCATCGGTTAAATGTTGCTGCTGTTTGGCTAGGGAATACTCTTGACCAACTGTGTTCTCAACTTCGTTAACCGCATTCAGTAAGGTTTCTTGATAGACCCAATAACGCTGCTCGGTGGTTAATCGCGCTAGTTCTGCTTGCGATGTTAACTGACCACCTTGAAATATTGGTGCAGATAATTGCCCAAGCACACTCCACAAAGGGCCCGTGAGTAAGGCGTCACTTGGCGACTGTGCAATATCGGTTAAACTGGCCGCTAAGCTAATTGACGGTAACATGGCTTTATAAGCGGCATCGGTACGTAATGATTCGGCTTCAATATTATAAAATGCGGCCTGAATGTCAGGCCGACGCCCCAGTGTTTGCTGTCCAAGTGAGCTGATTGGGTTTAATACCGTCGGAAATTGCGCGGCGACCTCGGCAGCTAAATCCTTGCCTGTCCATTGTCCGGTTAACAAGGTTAACTCACGCTGACTTTGGGCAAGTTGCTCTTGGTAACTCGCCAAAGTTGCTCGAGTACTCGCCGCACTGGTACTGGCGTTATCAAGGTCTTCTAGGCTACCTAGCCCCACTCTATAACGCGCCATGATCAGCGCCTGATTATTGTCGAGTACGGCTAAGCGCTGGGTTTCAATGGCCACTAATTGTTGCTTTAGGCTGATATCCAACCAACTGCGCATCACATTAGCAGCGACTAAATCTTTTGCGCTTTGTAAACTGGCTTGTGAACTTGCAATGTCTTTTAATGCTGCATTACTGCTGTCGGCAATTTTTTGCCATAAATCTAATTCCCAACTGACGGTGATGTCGGTGGTGTAGCTGTCGTCACTGTCTTCAGTTGCTGAGCCACTAAAGCCAGCAGCAACTGAGGGTAAGCGACTTGCAGAGGTAATACCATGCTGGGCGTATGCCATATTTAACGCGACCACGCTTTGCTGCAAACTCGGATTGTTTGCTAGTGCGCGAGTAATAAACTGCTGTAACTGAGGCACATTCACTAAATCGGTTAACGTCGCCACAGACGTTTGTGGGGTTCTCGTTGCAGACTCTGCCAACAACTGCGCCAATAATCCTTGACTGATATCGGCCTCAGTTTGGCTCGCCTGCTCACTATAATTGTTATAGTCAACGCTGCTGCACCCTAAAAGGGCAGACACCATCAGTGCAAGCATTGCGTATCGTAAAGCGGGTTTTACCATCATGATTTGCGACTCCAAACGTGTGTATGACACAACAATGGCACCAGCATACTCACAGGCAGGTTAAGAAGGGGTTAAGACAAAGATTAAACGCGCAAAAGAATCGATGTGTTAGCAAAGTGCTAGGGCCTGTTGACCTTTCAAGATTGTTTTTGCAGCGAATTGTTGGCCATTACTCATATACAAGTGCGCGGCAGAAACTTTGAGGTGTAGTTATTCTACATAAAAAGTCGATAACGCAGTAAAAATGACCAACAAACGCTGCCCACAGGGTTCGGCTAAAAACGTTTTACTCTTTGTTGAACGATGCTTTACAAATAAAGAGTTGCTTAGGTGACTAGGCTACAATCCATTCGCCTCGATTAAAACGTTTTTAACTCGAACAAAATTCAACCTGCAAAGATCAACAGACCTCAGGTAAACAATGGGGGATTACGATATGGAGCGTATATAACACATCGCGGTTGAGTCATTCTCTGAATGACAAATTGTCACTCATACTGATAATCTCTTAGCGTGATATTTATTATCTTGAATTTTTAACCTATTCTGTTTAAAAGATTATTAAATACCTCTCTTGGGCTCACTGGTTAATTGTTATCAAGGAATGCGTTGTATGGCGATAGCACAAAATCAAACAATTACCAGCAGTCTTGGACGATGGATGCTTTACGCCATGGCAGCACTTTTGATATGTGTAGGCGCTTGTTTTCTCTGGGTTTCCAGCCAATTAATTAATGCACGCTTTGATAATTTTGACGCAAAATTTTACGAGCAACAATTGATGCGGGTTAATGGGGTATTTGAGCAAAATAATTTGGCGTTTGAAGCCAGCTTGGTGGACTACGCTCACTGGGATGATACCCAACAATTTGTTTTGGGCAACAACCCTAATCATATAAACGAAGATTACACCCCTGAAGCGCTTGATAACATCCAAGTCAACGGCTTAATTATTACAGATTTAAATGGCAAATTAGTCACACCTGCGCTTGTGAAACAAGCTGGAGTATTAGTGCCAATGTCAGAGGACTTATGGGCTAGCTTGCAGCCTGTGTTACCGTCACTCATGTCACCAGACCAAACAACCGTGACCAGTAAAATCGTTTGGCACAATAACGTCGGTATATTAATTTCTGGTGTCGCGATTACCAATAGTTTCAAAAATGCCCCAACAAGCGGTTATTTATTTTTTATTCGCATTTTAGATGAGCCGCTTTTAAATGGTTTGCGGGCATTAACATTGGTGCCTTTTCAATTAGTCCCAAGCCAAGCCACTGCACAACCAACATCGTTAGTGATACAGCAAGATAACAATGGCAACAAACAATGGTTAGCCACACAAACCTTAACGGGATTGGCCGCCAAAACTGAAGTACAAGGTGGCACACACCTAAAGGCGGAACGGGAGCTCACCTTTACCTTATTATTGTTAAGTGTGGCTGGTTTAACGCTGGTTTCACTCATTGGAAATTATTGGATTGTACACTTTAAGGTATTAAACCGACTGCATCTATTCTCAACCCTTGCAGACCAATACAGGCAAGAGCCGCACTCCCTTATTCGCTGGCCACTAAAAGGCCATGATGAATTAGATAATCTTGCACAATCACTGAATGAATTTATTGCCGAAGTTGAAATTCGACATAATGATTTGCGCCATATCGCCCACCATGACTCACTCACAGGTATTGGTAATCGACGTCTATTACAGACCAAACTCGACATCAACATGCAACAACACGCACGAACACCAGATTTTACCAGTACCTTACTGCTAATCGATCTTGATGGTTTTAAGTTGTTTAATGATGGGTTAGGACACGCTGCTGGCGATTATATTCTTAAATTAATTGCCCAGAGAATGGCTTCACTCGTACGCGTTGATGACACCGTGGTGCGTCTAGGGGGCGATGAATTTGCTATTTTACTAGAAAATACTACCCCAGACTCCGCTCATTCATTTGCAGAACAGTTACTTAAACATATTGCAAAATCTTTTGAATATGAAGGACATAAACTCAATTTACACGCATCAATCGGGATAGCATCACTCAAATACGGATTATCGAAAGAAGATGTCATTCGCAATGCCGATCTCGCCATGTACGAAGCCAAACGCAGAGGAAAAAACCAGGTCGTCGCCTTTAAAATTAACTTCCTTGATATTGTTTCTCGCCGTATGCAACTTGAACAAGCTTTGCGAGAAGCCCTAAATGAACAAGAATTAGCCATTTGGTTTCAGCCCATCATTGATGCCCAAAAGGGGTGTGTTATTGGCCTAGAAGCACTCTCCCGTTGGCGGTTAAGCAGTGAGTTTATCCCACCAAATGAATTTATTAGTATTGCTGAGGCATCAGGGATGATCACAAAACTAGGTCGCCAAGTATTTGATAAGGTTGGCGCTGCGCTACAAGAACTGCGAATTGATTACCCGCAACTGCAGTGCAATGTCAATTTGTCATTAAGGCAGTTTAGGGATTCAGATCTGACCAAAGATATCATTGAATGCATTGAGAAATACCATTTACCGGCTTGTGCCCTGCATTTAGAGCTTACCGAAAGTATGATTGCCGAATCTGAAACTGAGATTTTACCCACCATGCAAAGCCTAGTAGGACACGGATTTAAATTTCATTTAGATGACTTTGGCACAGGGTACTCATCGCTTGAACGATTAAAAAACTTACCCTTTGACACCTTAAAAATTGATCGTAGTTTTGTGGTCCCTTTAAGGCAAGATGATCACGTAATGGTAAAAAATATTATTAATATCGGCAGAGAATTAGGCATGAATTTGATTGCCGAAGGTGTAGAAACTGAAGTTGAAGTTCATAAGCTTTTGCAACTTGGTTGCCATCAAATTCAAGGTTATTATTTTGCTCGGCCTATGCCGTTAGATGAATTAAAAATCTGGCTAGCCACCACCCAACCCCAGCACCTCGCGGCGCACAAATCGAGTCAACTTAGCCAACACCAACAACCTTAATGCCCTTTTAAGCGTCGACTCAGGGCACTTTGACTGATCCCCAACATTTGCGCAGCCGCAGTTTGATTATTTGCAGTGCGGCTCATGGCCTCATCGACTAATGCCTGATTCATTTGGGCAATGGTCGGCAGTTGTTTGGGAAAAATAATCGTGTTTTGTGGCGCGTCGGTTAACCATTATTGCTTATAACCACAGCTTAGTGCTGTGGCTTTTAGTGGTTTCGCGTTAAACACTCATGGTTAATTTTTGCTGTTGGCACCAATGAGACTCCATCACCGGAATAGTAAACCCGTAACACAACACCACAATTAACGGCTGAATTTGAAAGCTTAATTCTGGCCATAATTGAAAGGCAACAACACAAGCAATGGTACGAACAACGGCATGTGCTATAGCAATTTTTTGTGCCGCTATCACGCCATGTACCAGCCACATCAGCCCAGTTTGAATGGCTAATACAAAAGGGAGTGCAAGATAGTTTTCCATAAAAAATGGAATGCTAATGCCAAAGGTTAAAAAACTCATCCCCACTGCAGCGAGAAACACATTGTCGAACCAATTGCGGTCAGCTGTTTTCTTAAAGCCAAAGCTTTCCCCCGTTAGCTTAGATATCCCCATGGCCAAATATACAATTGAGCCTGTACCGATAAAAATGGCCATTACCATTTGCGAAGCGGGTAACATAAAGCTTAAAACAAATAACATACTCCAAACAATCATGCCTGATAACGGCATCGCCAATGCACGTTGTTGACGATATTCAATTAATTGTTGATCCAATGATTTATGTTGCATGATAAAGCCTCCTTGTTGGTATGGATTCATTATCAGCAAACTACTCTTTGGATTGCAGTGCACTTTGTCAGCAATCAAGGATGACAAATGTCATCTTATGACAACGAATACCACTGCCTGCCCATAAAAAAGAGCACCTAAGTGCCCTTTAACGTAAACGACAATGGTCATGATTCTAGGGTCTTTTGATCTTTCAAGGTTGTTTTTGCAGCGAGTTGTTGGTCTTTTATACAAGGCAGAGACTTTGAAGTGTAGTTATTCTACATAAAAAGTCGATAAAGCAGTAAAAATGACCAACAAACGCTGCCCACTGGGTTCGGCTAAAAACGTTTTACTCTTTGTTGAATAGATTTTGCTTAGGTGACTAGGCTTCAATCCATTCGCCTCGATTAACACGTTTTTAACTCGAACAAAATTCAACCAGCAAAGATCAACAGACCCTAGAGTGATTCAGCAAAGCGTTGACTAAATTCTTTGATACGCTTTGCATTAACTCCCGCATCTCCTCGACCAATACGCGATACACTGCGCAGATCAATACGGCTGCCCTGCTCTACACTCGTCACCACCACCACAACATCATCGGCAAAATTGAAAAAAGGCGTTCTGGCCGTCGCTTCAAAGCGCTGGGTTTGCGGTTGTTGATCCACAATCGCCCACCCCATAGCTTTCGCCACATCAAGGGCTTTGTTAAACGCAGCCTCGGTGTTTAACTCAGACATAATAGGTTGAATATCTGGATATGCCTGTAATTGCTGCGCAGCAATCTCTGGCCCACCATACACTAACGTATTTTTAGCACCTATACGGCTATCGGTTAAAAAGATAAATTGCGGCGGTGTCTCTGTGTTTGTCGTAATATCATGAATAGGTGGATATTTTACTGGCTCAACAATCAAGCCCATCAGCATTGGTGACAACATGCCAAGGCCAATAAACAATGCCACAACAGACTTACCTGTGCCGCGGGCTTTAGGAGTATCAGTTTTAATCATAAACCCAACCAGCAAACTCACCAGAGCGACCGCCACCACAATATAACCCAGTACATTATTGTATGTACGGCTTGCAACAAAACCCGTTATCGGTTCCCACAACCCCATTGATGACCCAAAAATCATCAAAACTGCGGCAACGCCAGCAAGCAATGCAACCATTAAGGCAATCTGACTCACAACATTTTTTTGCATTATATCCACCCTTATAAGAACAACTCATTTATGTGATCAATATTGACCACAGTTTCTTGGCAAAAATTTCCTGCCGCACATAAAAATGCTTAGCTGACCATTCACAAAACACAATTAAGTTGACTTTATCAACAACTAGCAATATAGTTGACTTTATCAACATAATCTTATTTTAATTATTTGAGAAACAAAAATGAACGCACAATCGGTTATATCTATCCCTCATAGCTCTCCAAAGCAAACCCCTATCATTTATAAAATTATCGTTGTATTTGCAATGATGACTGTCATGGGCGGTTCACTCATTGGTTTAATGACCTACATCAACTTAGGGTACAGCGACACATTCTTTCGCGACTGGTTTGTCTCGTTTTTGATAGCCGCAGTTACCGTGATGCCAGCAGGGTTTATCTTAATGGCCTTTTTAACACATACCATTGAAAAATGGTTACCTAATACCAGCGAGAAAAAGCGCAACATTATTGTCGGGTTATTGATGGCAATCACAATGGAGTCTGCAATGGCACTGTCTACAGCCATTAATAATATTGGATTGAGTAGTCAAGCGGCACTGTTTAGCCACTGGCTTGATGCACTACTCGCCGCGCTACCACTAGGCTTAACGTTAATGGTCATTACCTCATTAACCATCAAACCTAAAATTGAACGATTTTTAAAAAGTTAATCTGAGGTATTTCCCATGAGCAAAGACAATCAATATCGTATTACTGTTGAACATCTTGATGAAAATCAACACAGTATTCAGCAGTTACAGTTTGAACTTCAAGACCGAGAAGATTTATTTAAACTCGTTGAAAACCTTAAAATGGGCAGTGGGCTGCCAGAGTCAGAAGCCACTCAATTAAGTGTTGGTTTACGTTTATTAGGCCCGCTGATGATGCATAACCGTAAACACCCACTGTTTATCGATTTTATGCCGCACTTTAAAACCTTTATGCAAAACCTAAAAACCACCATAAAGAGTGCACTTAACCACTCAACATAAAAGCTCAATAGTAGAGTCAATAAAAAAGCCTTGGCGTTACCGTCAAGGCTTTTCTGTACCAGTTTTATCTACATTATTAGGTTTACCGTGAATTAGAACGGAATATCGTCATCCCAACCTTCATCCAAATCTGGAGTGAAGTTTTGTGCAGGCTGTGGCGCTGGGCGCTGCGTTGGTGCATTTTGAGGTTGGAAATTACCTTGTGGAGCCGCTGCTGGCTTAGGTGCATAAGCAGGAGCTTGTTGCGCTGGCGCAGGTTGCTGATAACCACCTTGTTGACCTTGATAAGCATTGCCTGCAGATGCTGGTGCAGTTTGATTATACTGTTGAGCACGAGGTTGTGGCGCTGCTGGTGCAGGACGCGATTGCTGGCTCTGACCTTGCCCCTGGTTTTGAGCGTACTGGCTTTGACCTTGGCTTTGATTATACTGACCTTGGCCACCGGCATTATCACCTGAATTACGACTGTCGAGCATTTGCATTTCTAGGGCGTTGATTTCGGTTTTGTAGCGGTCTTGACCAGTAGCTTGATCTTGCCACTTGCTGGTCTGTAATTTACCTTCAAGATAAACCTTAGAGCCTTTTTTTAAGTACTCGCCAGCAATTTCAGCCAGGCGACGGTACATTACAATGTTGTGCCATTCAGTGCGTTCTTGCACTTGACCTTGTTGGTCTTTCCACGACTCACTTGTCGCTATTGTAAAGTTGGCTACGGCGTTGCCGTTTGGCATGTAACGAACCTCAGGATCTTTACCTAAGTTACCGACCAAAATCACTTTATTCACACCACGACTAGCCATCGAAATCTCCTGAGATTTATATCTATTTACTGTATCTGAATTCTAAACGAAATGATCTACACGATCTATTGTACAGAGCCTAACACAGCTCGGGCTTCGCTTAAATTGAATTTATCATCAGCCTTTAAATAAGCGACCTTCTCTTCAAGCACCACAATGGCTTCAACCACGCCAGCCAATTGCGACAGCTCGGCGGCCATAATTTGCGCATCGTTTTTATCTTTTATATTGGCTTCAAGAGTATAGCTTTTTAACAATACAGGTTTTTGCATGCCAATCGTCAGTAATAGCCAAACAAACATTAGCCCAAGTGCCACAAAAAACACACCAGATGCACCCACTAACTGATATGCACCACCGCCAAGCATACCGCCACAAAATGCACCTAAAAATTGGCTGGTTGAATACACTCCCATTGCAGAGCCTTTTTCACCCACAGGGCAAAATTTAGCAATTAAGCTTGGCAACGACGCTTCAAGGTAATTAAAACCAGTAAAAAACAACACAACCGCAGCACTTAACATCCAAATATTGTCGGCAAAAATGCCCATGGTTGCTAATGCCAACATCATGATTAACAGCGATAACTGGAACATGGTTTTGGTATTGTTACGCTTCACCCCAATAATGATTAACGGCACCATTAAAAAGAAGGCGCCTACAAACGCCGGGAAGTACAACATCCAGTGCTTTTCTTTAACTAAACCAGCATCCACCAAATCGAGCGGTAACGCCACAAACACCGCAGTTAATACCAAATGTAAAATAAAAATCCCCGCGTCTAAACGAAATAGCTGCGGGTCTAACAACATGCGCTTTAATTTAGTCGGGGTGGCAACCGTGTCGCCTTTTGGGGCCTGGGTTATCGGGTTGGGCACAAAAAACTGCACAATTAACATGCCCAATACCGCAAGCACTGCAGTTAATAAAAATAGCCCTGTTAGCCCCATATATTGCGCCACAATAGGCCCAACAAGTAGCGACAGCGCAAACGAAAAACCAATGCACATACCAATAACGGCCATCACTTTGGTGCGTTGCTCATCGCGAGTTAAGTCGGCAGCTAATGCCAATACGGCAGCAGCAATAGCGCCCATACCTTGTACTGCACGGCCAAATACCACACCGTAAATATGATCCGATGAAGCGGCAATTAAACTGCCGACAGCAAACAACACTAGACCGCCTAAAATAATGGGCTTGCGGCCATATTTGTCGGATAACATGCCCATAGGAATTTGTAATACAGCTTGAGTCAGTCCGTAAGCACCAATCGCAATGCCAACCCACAAGGGTGAAAATCCCTCTAAGTGCTGACCGTACAACGCGAAGACAGGCATAATCATAAATAGCCCCATCATTCGTAAACCAAACACACTGGCTAACGAAAAAGCGACTTTTTTCTCCATACCCGACAGTCCATTACTGGCCATGCAATTGCCCTTCGAAAAATGAGTGATACATAATTAGCTGCGCATATTATCACAGCGCCATAAATTAGCTCAAAAGGAAATCATAGTTTGCGACCTATACTGCATTTAGATTACCTTTTACTAAACTTATTAATGGTCGCAGGCGTATATACACCATTGATAACAAAATTGATCTGAAGTCGATTCATATCTATGCGATACTGATTATCGTTTTGTTTACAGCAGTTATAGAGCGAGATAGATGGATAAAATTGAAATACGCGGTGCCCGTACCCACAATCTAAAAAACATCAATCTAACAATCCCACGTGATAAACTGATTGTTATTACAGGATTATCTGGTTCCGGAAAATCATCATTAGCTTTCGATACTCTGTATGCAGAAGGCCAGCGTCGTTATGTCGAATCCTTATCGGCGTATGCGCGCCAATTTTTGAGTTTAATGGAAAAGCCCGATGTTGATCATATTGAAGGCTTAAGCCCAGCCATTTCGATTGAGCAAAAATCAACGTCGCATAACCCTCGTTCAACCGTGGGTACCATTACCGAGATTTACGACTATCTACGCCTGTTATTTGCCCGGGTCGGCGAGCCACGCTGCCCTACACATCACTTACCTTTGTCGGCACAAACCGTTAGCCAGATGGTCGATAAAGTTTTGGCAATGCCACAAGACAGCCGCCAAATGTTACTGGCGCCGGTAGTGAACGATCGTAAAGGTGAACACGTTAAACTGCTCGAAAGTTTATCGGCTCAAGGTTACATCCGCGCGCGTATTGACGGCGAAGTGTGCGACTTAACCGACCCTCCAACCCTAGATTTACATGTTAAACACACTATTGAAGTGGTTGTAGACCGCTTTAAAGTGCGTGACGACATTAAACAGCGTTTAGCTGAATCATTTGAAACCGCATTAGAGTTGTCTGGCGGTATTGCCAAAATCGCCAGCATGGAAGATAACAACGCTGAAGAATTAGTATTTTCGGCTAACTTTGCCTGTCCGCATTGTGGCTATTCCATGGCAGAACTTGAGCCACGCATTTTCTCGTTTAACAACCCTGCGGGTGCTTGCCAAACCTGTGACGGTTTAGGCGTACAACAATTTTTTGACCCAGAGCGGGTGATCACCAACGATGAATTATCATTAGCCGGTGGTGCGGTACGCGGCTGGGACAGACGCAATTTTTACTATTTCCAAATGCTCAGCTCATTGGCAGAGCATTACAAATTTGATGTCGAAAAGCCCTTTGCCGAACTCAGCGATAAAGTCAAAAAGATTGTCTTGTACGGCTCAGGCAAACAAAACATTGCTTTTAAGTACATTAATGACCGCGGTGACGTGGTGGTGCGTAACCATCCGTTTGAAGGCATTTTAAATAACATGGACCGCCGTTACCGCGAAACCGAGAGTAATTCGGTGCGCGACGAACTGTCTAAGTTTATTAATATGCAGCCTTGTAAAAGTTGTGGTGGTTCACGCCTACGTGAAGAAGCACGCAACGTGTTTATTGGTGAATTAAACTTGCCGCAATTAACCACCTGGTCAATTGGCGAAGCCAAAGCGTACTTTGATACTGTGGCTTTTGAAGGCCAACGCGCCAAAATTGCCGAAAAAATCTTAAAAGAAATCAGCGAACGTTTAGGCTTTTTAGTTAACGTGGGGTTGAATTATTTAAGCTTATCGCGCTCGGCCGAAACCTTGTCGGGCGGTGAAGCACAGCGGATCCGATTAGCCAGCCAAATTGGCGCAGGCCTCGTCGGCGTCATGTACGTACTGGATGAACCTTCAATTGGTTTGCATCAACGCGACAACGAACGTTTATTACAAACGCTTATTCATCTGCGTGACTTAGGCAATACCGTGATTGTGGTTGAGCACGACGAAGACGCCATTCGCCTTGCCGATCATGTTATCGACATTGGCCCTGGCGCTGGTGTACACGGTGGCGAAGTGATTTGCGACGGCACCTTAGACGATATTCTTAACTGTGAAGAGTCGGTCACTGGCCAGTATATTTCTGGCAAAAAGCAAATTCACATCAGCGACGAGCGCACGCCAATGGACCCTAAAAAAGTCATTGAACTATTTGGCGCATCAGGAAACAACCTCAAGGATGTCGATCTCACCATTCCAATTGGCCTGTTCACCTGCATTACAGGTGTTTCTGGCTCAGGTAAATCGACCCTAATTAACGACACCTTCTTTAAAATTGCCCATCGCATGCTAAATGGTGCCACGGTCGACGAACCTGCTCCTTATAAAAGCATTAAAGGCATGGAGCAATGCGACAAGGTTGTCGACATCGACCAAAGCCCGATTGGCCGCACGCCGCGCTCAAACCCAGCAACTTACACGGGTATATTTACCCCAATACGTGAGTTGTTTGCCGGCACACAAGAGTCGCGTACCCGTGGTTATCAAGTGGGCCGCTTCTCATTTAACGTTAAAGGCGGACGCTGTGAGGCTTGCCAAGGCGATGGCTTAATTAAAGTTGAGATGCACTTTTTACCAGACGTGTATGTGCCTTGTGACTCATGTAAAGGTAAGCGCTATAACCGCGAAACCTTGGAAGTGAAATACAAAGGCAAAAACATTCACGAAGTGCTGCAAATGACCGTTGAAGATGCGCGCAGCTACTTTGATGCCATCCCATCGATTGCACGCAAACTGCAAACGTTAATGGATGTCGGCCTGTCGTATATTCGCCTGGGGCAAAGTGCAACGACCCTGTCTGGCGGTGAAGCGCAGCGAGTTAAACTAGCAAAAGAGTTGTCTAAACGCGACACAGGTAAAACCTTGTATATTTTAGATGAACCAACCACCGGGCTGCACTTTGCAGACATTCAGCTATTGTTAGATGTATTACATCGCCTAAAGTCCCATGGCAATACTGTTGTGGTGATTGAGCACAATTTAGATGTGATTAAAACCGCAGACTGGATTGTCGACTTAGGCCCAGAAGGCGGCTCAGGCGGCGGCATGATTTTAGCAGCCGGTAGCCCAGAAGACGTTGCCGAGCACCCAGAATCGCATACTGCACGATTCTTAAAGCCAATGCTGGCGCTGCATCAGCAACGTAGCAAAAAAGCAAAAAATAAAAAGTAGCCTTTATATAGGTTTCCCATCCACCCGTAACGTTAGGAGTGCCGATATGCCCACGCTTCTTCCTCGTTATCAGGTGGTTGGGATGCTTTTACTGCTCTGCTTAAACAGTGGCTGCAGTGCCCGCTTACCTGAATGCTCTTCTACATTTACCACCACTTGGCCTAACGCAACTGAGCAAATACACCAAGATATCAGCATACTGACTTCTGTCGCGTTTCAAGGGCGCAAAACTGCAACACTTGGTTCGCAAGCTGCACAAGATTATATTATTTCGCGCTTTAATCAGCTTGGCCTTAAACCCTGGCAAACAGAATTTGCCATCCCCTTTAACTTCGACCATCAATTTTCAACAATCACAGGGGTTAATTTAGTTGCGACCATACCTGCAAAAATCCCTTCTCGACGCTGGCGGATCATTACCGCCCATTACGATCATCTTGGCCAAAAAGGTAGCACTGTGTTTCCTGGCGCCGACGATAACGCCTCTGGCGTAGCAGGTATGCTGGCCATTGCCAAACGCTGGCAAAAACAGACTCACTTAGATGACGTTAATTTAATGCTAGTCGCTACCGATGCTGAAGAACCCGGATTATTTGGCAGTTATGCCTTAGTGCAATTATTGCAGCAAGATCCAAATATAGAGGTTGAGCTAAGCGTTAATCTTGACATGATTGGCCACCCCAATCGGCGCCGTGCGATTTATATGGAAGGCGAAAAGAATATCGCTCAGTTTGACACCATTAAGGCGCAACTGATGCAACAAACGCAATTATGTATTCGCACTCATCGCAGAAGTTTGCTTAGCGGGCGCTTACAAAAAACCGATTGGTTAAGGGCATCTGATCACTATCCGTTTCACAAGGCAGGGTATAAATGGGTGTATTTTGGTGTGCCGCCACATCAACAATACCACACCGAAAATGACACAATAGACACATTAGATCTCGACTTTATTGTTGCCGTAGTCGAAACCGTGTATCAACTGTTAAATATTGAGAAACTCACGCAAACACCTTAAACACATCATAAAATACAACAAGCGCTCATTTTTCAACCAATTGCAGTAAGGCATGAATCAAGAATCAGGCCAATCTTTACGATTAATCAACATATTAAGGTTTATTTTTAGTTTTTACGTGGTCAAATCGCATACTTGCTGCTATAATATGCCCCCTTATCGGCGCGGGAAATCGACACGGGGTTGATTTTCTGTCTGTGAAACTTTAGCACGAGCTTCCGAACTTCGTGCGCATCCACAAGGCTACAACTCAATGTCATCCAATGAAAGAACTTTCCGCGAACTCGGCCTGTCTGAGTATTTGTTGCGTTCACTTGACGAGCTTGGTTATGAAAAACCAACGCCAATCCAGTCAGCGAGTATCGACCCGCTTATGGCAGGTAAAGATATTATCGGTCAAGCACAAACCGGTACCGGTAAAACAGGTGCATTCGCCCTGCCTTTGCTAAACAAAATCGACATGAAAATCAATGCTCCACAGATTTTAGTGTTGGCTCCAACTCGTGAACTAGCCGTTCAGGTAGCTGAAGCGTTTGGTAGCTATGCCAAACACATGAAAGGCTTCCACGTACTGCCGATTTACGGTGGTCAAAGCATGCAGCAACAATTAAACGCCCTTAAGCGTGGCCCACAAGTCATTGTAGGAACACCTGGTCGTGTAATGGATCACATGCGTCGTGGCACACTAAAACTAGACTCATTAAAAGCATTAGTGCTTGATGAAGCTGATGAAATGTTAAAAATGGGCTTCATCGATGATATCGAATGGGTCCTTGAACATAAGCCAGCTAACAGCCAACTTGCGTTATTTTCTGCCACTATGCCTGAGCAAATCAAGCGCGTAGCAAACAAGCATTTATCTAACCCTGTTAACATCAGCATTGCTGCAAGTCACACAACAGTTGAGTCAATTGACCAACGTTTTGTGCAAGTATCACAACACAACAAACTTGAAGCATTAGTGCGTGTTTTAGAAGTTGAAAATACCGAAGGTATTATCATTTTCGTGCGTACTCGTAACAGCTGTGTTGAATTAGCAGAAAAATTAGAAGCTCGTGGTTATGCATCATCTCCATTACATGGCGACATGAACCAGCAAGCACGTGAACGCGCTGTTGATCAGCTTAAACGCGGCAAGCTAGACATTTTGATCGCAACTGACGTAGCCGCACGTGGATTAGACGTTGAGCGTATTGGCCACGTTGTAAACTACGATATTCCTTACGATTCAGAAGCCTACGTACACCGTATTGGTCGTACTGGTCGTGCTGGTCGTACGGGTATGGCAATTTTGTTTGTCACCAACCGTGAAATGCGCATGTTACGCACCATAGAGCGCGCAACTAACAGCCGTATTTCACCAATGAAAATCCCAAGCCCTGAAACCGTTGCAGAGCGTCGTTTATCTCGTTTAGGCGAGCAAATTCAAGAAACCTTAAACGGCGACTTAGAGTTTATGAAAAACGCTGTCGCCGAGTTATGCCAACAGCTTGAGGTCGATACTGACTTACTTGCTGCAGCATTACTGCAACAAGTGCAACAAGAGCGCCCGCTACAATTACCAACGATTACAGAGCGTCAACGTGATTCACGTGACGAGCGAAGTGAACGTGGTGACCGTAATAGCGACCGTGGCGATCGTCCACGCCGTGAACGTAGCGATCGTGGCAGTCGCCCAGCACCAACAAGCTTTGGTAGCGCAGATGCTTTAAAAGATAACCCAGACGTGAAGATGAACCGTTATGTTATCGATGTGGGTCGCGAAAATGGTGTTGGTGTAGGTAACATTGTTGGTGCTATCGCTAACGAAGCAAACATCGACAGCCGTTTCATTGGTCAAATCCAACTATTCGACCAAGTGACTACCGTTGATTTACCAGACGGCATGCCAAAAGACATTCTATCTCACCTTAAAAAGGTACGCGTATGTGGTCGTCCACTTAACATTCGCGAAGCCGGTGATGAAGTGTTTGTTGACTCTGGCCGTGGTGCGCCACGCAAACCTCGCAGTGACCGCCCTCGTGGTGATCGTCCACGCGGTGACCGTCCTGCAGGTGCAGAACGTCGTCCACGCAAGCCACGTGATAATGGCTAATCATTGATTTGAATGACACAAAAATGGAGCCTCTGGGCTCCATTTTTGTTTTCAGTTTTTAGTTAAAGCAATTTTTTATAGGCTGAAAATGATAAAACCAATTAACACCAATTAACACCAATTAATTTGGTTACTGCAAGAATGTAGGTAATATTATCATTCTCGAATGAATTAACCCGATAGGTAATCTAAATGGATTTTTTAGTTTTCGTTGCACAAATATTTGGCTCGCCATTACTTGACGCTACAAAATCAGCTAAACAAGATAAAACCTTGTTATGGATTATTATCATTGGCGGCGTGCTTTTTAGCGCATTCTTCTTCACACTCTATTATCTTGCTAACCAATACTGAACAAATACTACAATACCGTCCTAAACGCTTTAGCCTGTTTGCGCTTTTGATACATAGGGACTATTTGCACGGCAAATACTGCACTGACAATCAATACAATGCCCATTAATGACAACATATCTATATTGGCACTGCTAAATACTCCGCTCCACCAGCCAAAGCTGACCACCAGTTCGGTCACGGTAAAACTCAACACCGGCGTTAACGACAGCATTGCACTCACTTGTGCGGTTGGCCAATAGTGCATTGCCTGACCAAAGCAGCCATAGGCAATTAACGTATTTGCACCGCAAAATAACACTATCCACCATTGGGGTAATGTCATGGCGCCAAACTGGCTAAAATCGCTAAAGGGTGCCATAGCCAAAATGCCAAGCGCATAAATAAACAGCAATACATTGCTAGGCGATAACCGTTGGCTTACCGACTTTTGTAATAATGCATAACTGGTCCACGACATCACTGAAAACTGTACAATCATAATGCCGATAAGCACTTGCTCATCACGAGCTTGATCCATATCGAGTTGCGGATGAAAAAACATCAGCATGCCCAATGCGAGTGTGGCAAAACAGCTGAGCTGAAAGGCATTAAATCGTTCTTTAAAAAACAATACCCCACCAAAAACTAAAAAGAAGGGCGCAGTTTGAAAATTAAGCTGTGCAGTACCTGGGGCTAAGTAACTCAATGAGTACACAAACGACACGTAATTACACATCAACAACACACCGGCTAATGTCAGTTTTAACCATATAGCACGAGGAAGCCCAACAAACTGCCGCAGAGCACCCACTTTCCACTGGATAAGCAAAGTCACCACAAGCGCCATCAAAAAACGAAACCAAGTTAACGTCACCGGTGTAATAAAACTGCCAGATAATTTGAGCGCTATCGGTAAGATACCCCAGAAAAATACCGCAATAGAGACAAATATCAGCCCTAAACGGTTATTGGCACTTTGTTGTTCTGCTGTCACTATTATTTACTCGTACACAATTAAGGGGATAGATTTTGCCCGATAGCCAATACAAAGTCTTTATCAAGATGAGCTTATACCACCTTTGATTGTTCGCATAATAAAAAAGGCTATTTCAGCGCTGCCTTTTCGCGTGGCAAATCCTACTAATGCAGGTAAAATAGCCGCCATAAAAAACCTATGTGCCCTACTACCTAAGGAACACTCGCATGAGTCTTGCTGATTCCGTTCTTGCAGTGAACAATGATTTACCTATCCGTACCGACAAGCCTGTCCACAGTGGCAAAGTACGCAGCGTTTACTGGCTAACCGATGCCGACAGCCGTCGTCTTATTCAGGACAAAGGTTACGATGTCCCAGAAGATACTCCACTGGCCATTATGGTGATTAGCGATCGTATTTCTGCTTTTGATTGTATTTTTCATGGCGAAGGCAATTTGCAAGGCATTCCTGGTAAAGGCGCGGCGCTCAATGCAATTTCTAACCATTGGTTTAGTTTATTTGCTCAAAATGGCTTAGCAGACAGCCACATTTTAGATATTCCACACCCTTTTGTATGGATAGTACAAAAAGCCCGCCCAATTAAAGTAGAAGCGATTTGTCGCCAATACATTACCGGTTCAATGTGGCGCGCTTATTCAAAAGGCGAACGTGTTTTTTGTGGCATCACCTTGCCAGAAGGCTTAAGCAAAGACCAAAAATTACCAGAATTACTTATTACCCCATCAACCAAAGGCATTTTAACCGGTATTCCAGGCGTGCCAGCACAAGATGACGTCAATATTAGCCGCAGCGACATTGAAGCCAACTACCAGGCATTCGGCTTTGAAAAGCCACAAGATATCGACTTATATGAAACTTTGCTCAAACAAGGCTTTAAAGTAATCTCTGACGCATTGGCTAAACTTGACCAGGTATTTGTCGACACCAAATTTGAATTTGGCTATGTAAACGACAAAAACGGCCAATCAAAACTGATTTACATGGACGAAGTCGGCACGCCAGATTCATCACGTATTTGGGATGGCCCAGCTTACCGCGAGGGTAAGATTGTTGAAAACTCAAAAGAAGGCTTCCGCCAGTTTTTATTAAACCATTTTGACGATGCCGACATCTTATTAAATAAAGACAGAATGCCTGAGCGTGAAGCCCTGGCACGTGATAATGACCTACCACTAGAAGCCATGATGAACGTATCACGCACTTATACCGGTGTTGCTGAAAAGGTAACAGGTCGCAGCATTGCACTGCCAACTAACCCTAAAGCAGACATTATCAAGGTGCTACGCGAGCAATATGATTTAATCGTGTAAGTTACCGATTTAACAAGCGCCGAAAGGCGCTTTTTTATTGCATAAAATCCCCCCATTACCCACGCCAATAACAAAAGTTCACTCTGTCAGAGACAACTTACAAAATTTACAATTGCAAATGATAATAATTTCTATTTAGTTTTGATATGATCATCAAACTGCTCTAGTGGCAAAAACATTTATAAACACAGAACAAGGAACCGTTCACAAAAAAGATGATAACACTATGAAACTAAATAAAATTAGCTTTGCTGTACTCTGCGCTATTAGTTTACATCAGCAGGCAATTGCCGCTGATGCTGACACAAAAGACACCACTCAAGATAACAAAATAGAAAAAATTGAAGTTAAAGGTAGCTATATTGCAGGTTACAATGCCCACTCTGCCAGTGGCGCTTCAAGATTAGATCTGGCCATCATTGATATTCCGCAGTCTATCTCAGTCATTACCGATGCCCAATTGCAAGACTTTCAATTACACGACATCAATGCCGCACTCGACTCAGCCACAGGTGTAAATGTTGAACGCATTGAAACCGATCGCACTTACTATACTGCCCGCGGTTTTGATATTACTAACTTCCAAATTGACGGTATTGGTTTACCACTGACCTCAGGCAATAACCACGCCGATGAAGACACCGCAATTTATGACCGCATTGAAGTTATCCGTGGCGCCAATGGTTTAATGACGGGTGTAGGTAATCCATCGGCCACCATCAACTTTATCCGTAAACGCCCTACAGCCGATAACCAACTTAGCGTCAGTGGCACCTACGGCAGCTTTAACAATACTCGCCTTGAAGCGGATGGCTCGGTGAAACTCAATGACACGTTTGCCGCAAGGGCAGTTGCCGTCACCCAGAGCAAAGACTCGTATTTAGACCGCTATCAAACCGACAAAAATATCGTTTACGTGTTTTTAGAAGCCAACTTAAGCCAAGACACTACCTTGTCGCTCAGCCACAGTTACATGAATAATGACGCAACAGGAAATAACTGGGGTGCCCTACCGCTATTTTACACCGACGGCAGCGCGACAGATTACGATAGATCGACCAATACCTCTGCAGACTGGTCAAACTGGCGAGTGATTAAAAATAATACGGTGCTAGAACTCAGCCACCACTTTAACGACGATTGGCGCTTACGAGGCACTTATTCACATAAAACGACCGACGAAGACACTGAGCTATTTTATGTTTTTGGCACGCCAGACAAGGATACCGAATTAGGCTTAACCGGTTATGCTAGTGAATATGATTTAGATGACCAAAGCGATTTAGTCGATATTTATATTGATGGTAATTTTAATCTCTTTGGCCGGGAACATCAGCTTGTTGCTGGGGTAAACTATTCAAAAATGAGCTACGACGACAGCTCACTGTACGATTACACCACTGGCAATGGCTTCCCGGCGATGCCAGATCTCAACACCTGGGATGGTAATACACCCAAACCCACCTTTAATGATGGTTTACGCGGCAGTGATGTCACCCGTGAACAACAAGCAGCCTACTTTACCGGCCGTTTTAGTATTGTGGACGATTTACACGTGATTGCTGGCGGTCGCTACAATGACTGGCAGGCAGAAGGCGAGTCATACGAGGTTGACCAAAAAGCGGATTATGAGCAATTTATACCGTATGTTGGTGCCGTGTATAACTTCACCCCTGCGCTTGTTGCCTACGCAAGTTACACCGAAAACTTTGTTGCCCAAACAGAAAAAGACAGTGTCGGTGTGTTCTTAGATCCAATCACGGGTGAAAGTCGCGAAGTGGGTGTAAAAAGCGAACTCTTTAATGGTCGCCTAATTGCCAGCTTGGCCTACTTTGATGTGAGGCAAACCAATATTGCTGTGCTCGACCCAGACACAGCAGGATTACCCATCGACATGCAAACATACTATGGCTCAGACGGGATCAGCAGTACAGGTTTTGAGTTTGAAGTCGCTGGTGAAATTTACCCTGGATTAAATGCCAGTATTGGGTACACAGACTTTGACATCGAAGGTGACGACATCGTGGCAGCCTATACTCCTAGCAAGTTAGTTAAGCTTGCCGCAACCTATGACTTTGCAACCATTGAAGGGCTTTCTATTGGGATGAACATGCGTTGGCAAGATGATATCTCGCGAAGCCAGGGGATTGTCGCTGAAGGTTTTGCCAATGCAGGCGCAGAGATCGTCACCAAGCAAGACGCTTATGCTGTAATTGATTTAATGGCTAAATATCAAATTACCGACAACTTAGGGTTAGCGCTAAATGCCAATAACGTTGGCGATGAAAAGTACATCAATAGCCTGTACTGGGCCCAAGGTTATTACGGCGCACCGGCCAATTATAGTGCGACACTAACCTGGAAAATGTAAGCTTAAACAGCCTCAATTAAAGCGTAACTGATGTAGTCAACCTGAGCTCGGGATAATAAATGCCTTTCAAACAGTCCTTTGCCCTGCTCACTGCGTTGAATCGACTTACAATAGGCTAGCTATTGACGCGTCAATTCGCCTTGTTAGCAGAACAAATGACAAGCTTGAAAGTGAGAAAGTGTAACATGTTGATTTTAAATAGCATAAGTTCATCCCTTATCCCGAGCTCAGGTTAGTCACTTACATAAAAAAAGGATGACCCAATGGTCATCCTTTTTTATTAGTGCTTAAGCCGTTAATGTAAATTAGCTACGACGGCGTAAGCCTAATGCACCTAATAACATCAATGCAAAGTAGCCCAAACTACCACCATCGCTTTTTTTCTCAGGCTCTACTGGGTCAACAGGTTCAGGGGTGACCACAGGTGCTGGGTAACTCAGTGCAATAATCACTGGGTCGTGGTCTGATGCAGAGAAGGCATTTTCAGACTTAACCAAATCACCGGTGTACTTGCTGCCATATTCAAACAGATTAGATTCAACCGAGTTAATGTGCCAGTCATCAATACCCACCACTTTTGCCGCTAAACTCGCATTACCTAATGCATGGTCTAAGTTACCTAACTCGCCGTTATAGCTGTATGAGTAAGTATCGGCACCGTGCATTTGAGTATTTAAGTTAATTAAACCATAGCCTTTTTCAATCACACTGCCTGAACGCTCATACACTTTACCGTCTAATGTGGTCCAAGAAGCGGTGCGGATAACATGATCCGTTGCCGATGCGTCATAGTCGGTTAATACTGCAACAGGATCTTCTTTGCCATAAGCATTTAAGTCACCAATGACCAGTAAATCACCATCAACATCTTTTAATGAGTCACCCAATACTTTGGCCGCCGAGACACGGAATGCATTACACTTACCTTGTAAATCAGCAGGTTCTGAATTTTCGTTAAACGCTGCCCAATCTTCAATACAACCTGAGCCTTTCGACTTAAGGTGATTCACCACAACCGTCAGTTTCTCATCATTAATGGTAAAGCTTTGCACTAGGCTATGACGCTGAAACACGCTATAGCTTGGGCTAGATTCAACCACGCCATTTTTATCACGAGTCTGTGCCCCTGCAGTGGCATGCTGCTCAGGAGTCGCAATCACTTGGGCGGCGCCATTTAAACTAATGCGGGCTGGGCGGTATAACATGCCAACCGTAATCGCATCGCTGCCAATATATTTACCGTCATATTTGTCAGCATCTTCAATTTCAACAAAGCGATAGGCTTGTTCATCTGTCAGCTCAGCATTTAACGCATCAACTAGGTTTTGAATCGCACTTAACTCACCAAAGCCATTGTTGGCAATCTCCATTAAGCCCACAACATCAGCATTCATGGCTACAAGTGCATTCACAATTTTGGTGCGTTGCAAGACCATTTCATCTTCTGTTAACGCGCCGCGGTTGCTGTTTGATGGGTTTGCATCGCCACCCACTGCGTCATTAAAGAAGTTAAGTACGTTAAAGCTAGCTACACGAATGTCGCCCATGTCTGCCACTGTTGGTGCATTGGTACGATCATCAACACGGATAAAATCGCCCGCGGTGATAGTGTTCGTCGCTAAAAGACGGTATGAGCTATAGCTGTAGCCAATCACACCTTCAAGGTTAGTTAACTGGTCACCAACGCGGATATAACCTGTTTCTGCGTTAAAATCAGGGAAGTAAGGCACTTCGCCATCTTTAGCTTTGTAATCAGATTCAACAAAGAGTTGGTTAACTAAATTAGCTTCACTCAATGCGACTGCTTGTGCGGAGTTTGGCTCAAAAACTTGAGTGGGTTTCATTAACGGCGCTTTGTGCGATAACACCATATTGTTACGGTAGCTTGAGTAGTCAAAACTAAAAGTACGAGTGACTTTCATGTCACTGCCTGCATCTAGCTTCACTTTCATGCCTTCGACGCGCTCTAATGCTTGCGCAAGTGTTTCGCCATCTGCAACATAAAATTCAACAGCGGCAGGCGCATCGCCCACAACGCCCACTTCAAATTTTTGCTCGTCTTTGATGTCTATCTGTGTTGAGCCGTAATACTCTTTAACTTTACCTTGTACACACACTTCAGTACCGGGCTGAATCGTGTCTGGTGCAGCTTCATTTAGGTAAACAAAAATACCGTCAGAGGTATAAGGTGAACCATCACCTTGCGCATCTTGAATAAAGAAGCCTTTATATAAACTGTCACTTCTGGCGCTCACAATGCCTTTAACGGTGACTTCGTTAGCCGACTCAAAACTGCCACTGGCAACTAATGGACTAGTATCACCCGCACCTTGAATATCATAAATGTTCGTTAGCGTGGCGCCGTTACAAGTAAAAGTACTTGGCTCTGGAGCCTCAGCCGCTTCAAGTGTGCCTAGGCCACTAAAGGTGTCTTTTTCTAACTCAACCCACTGGGCCGCATCGTAAGTGGTGCTAGCGGTTAATGCGTCTACATTACGCTGAACAGTGGTATCAAGCCCCCAGCCTGCTGGAGTTGGAATATCGCCAATCACATCAACCAATACACCATCTTTTAATAGGCCGACTGCATCGCCACCATTAAAGTACAAGTTGCCGGTCATTGAGTCTGTGCCCGCTGGCAAAGTAATGGCTGCACTTGGATGCAAAATCACTTTGATGCTTTTCGCTGCGATAGAATCGGTTAACTCAACCATATCTAACGCTGCGGTGTCGCCGTCTTTATAACGAACTAATTTATAACCTGTTAAATCAACGGCGGTATCACCATTGTTATACAGTTCAATCGCTTTGTTGTTTGAACTCCCTTCAACGTATTCGCTAATCAGCACATCTGCATTGGCCATCATTGGCAATGCAGCAGCCACTGCAAGTGAAACCGCCGTGAGTTTAGTCAGTCCTTTCATTTTGTAACCCCATATTTTGTAATAAAAATGCTATTTTTTTGTAATATGCGGCGCGATTGTCCCAAAGTTTTATGACATAAAAAAGAACATTGATCACATAAATGGGTTTATCAAATTCACTATCCATTTGATTATCATCAAAATTAACACCATACGGAGAACAAGGTTACAGCAATTGCAAAATACCCATTTAAAAACATCAGCTAAAGCCAGAACATATAAAAATAAAATAATTAACAGCGTGATAAATTTTGTAACACTTCTAGGGCCTGTTGATCTTTGCTGGTTGCATTTTGTTCGAGTTAAAAACGTTTTAATCGAGGCGAATGGATTGAAGCCTAGCCACCTAAGCAAAATCTATTCAACAAAGAGTAAAACGTTTTTAGCCGAACCCTGTGGGCAGCGTTTGTCGGTCATTTTTACTGCGTTATCGACTTTTTATGTAGAATAACTACACTTCAAAGTCTCTGCCTTGTACAAATGGCCAACAATTCGCTGCAAAAACAACCTTGAAAGGTCAACAGGCCCTAGGGCCTGTTGATCTTTGCTGCTTGCATTTTGTTCGAGGTAAAACGAGTATAATCGAGGCCAATAGATTGATACTTGGTTATCTAAGCTACGCTTTATTTGCGAAAAGTTATTTAACAAAGTGTAAAACGTGTTTTAACCGACACTTTCAGGCAGCGTTTGTTGAGCATGTTTACCGCGTTATCGACGTTTATCGCCTCAAGATCTCTGCCGCTGTTATGTATGTGAGTAATGACCAACCATTAGCAGCAAGCACAACCTTGCACGAGCAGCAGCCCCAAAAAACAACATAAATTAAAAAGCAAAACAGCATTGGCTAATATGGCAACACAATGCCATTTATTTCACTTGAAACAATATAAATATAACGAGATGATTAACCCACATAACACAGCATCAGGAGTAAAGACTGTAGATGTTGCCGCTCAGGTTAGAATGAATGGAATATCGGTTTTGCTATTTTGTTTAAGGCCATAAAAATTCAATAAATAACTTAAGCAATTTGATTTATTGTCGATATCAATCTAGAACATTTGTTATTGTCGTCAAAAAAATGGTCGTCAGGCTCAGTAATTAGTATCAAAATGCTGCTGGCTAATCTACTATTTGCATCTATCGTATTTACCGATTTAGGTACCCATACCATGAAAGAAGTTGATTTTAGAAGTATCGATAAACTCTTTATCAAAATGTCCATTAACGATAAATTTTGGACTATTTTTGGGCTATTTCTTCTTATTTTGGCCAGTGTTTCAATCAGCAGCTATTTCAGTAAAGTGGCTCAAATTGAACAGCAGTCAATGCAAGTATTAGAGCAAAAAACCGCATCAATGGTGCAAGCGCTTGATGCGACAGGCCAACTTGAACAAGCCGCAAGCCTGGGCTTACAGGTATCGAGCAGCGCTAAAACCAGCTTACGCTCACAAGACACTGTTACAGCAGTATACGCTTCAGCTGGCCAATATTATTCCCTCAGTGAATCAGTGTATAACCAAGAGTCTGAAGCTAAACAAGCTGCTATGACGTCAATGTTATTAGCATTTTTATGGGTTATCCCTTTTGCAATCGTTTTATATTGGAATGCCACATTCATTGGTGGGGCATTATGGGTACTTTGGAATACCACAGAAAAAATTGCCAAAGGCGATCTTACATCTCGCTTGGGCTTTCACCCTGGTCGTGATGAATTTGGCACCATAGGTTGTGCTTTAGATAAAGCCATGGATACCTTGAGTGAGCTGGTTATTGCTGTTAAAACGAGTACAGATACTTTGCACTCCACCTCAGATACGTTTGCCCGTGATGCAGAAAAAAGTGCTGAACAAATTGACTTGCAATACGCCTCGTTAGACTCTGTTGCCACCGCAATGGAAGAAATGACCGCATCGGCTGCTGAAGTGTCCAATATTGCCCGTAACTCAACTGAGCGTGTTGAACAAGATTCAGAATATACTCGCCAAAGTTACGACAGAGCTAAACGTGCAATTAATGAAATTCAAAAGCTGTCTAAATACATCGAACAAACGTCTAATTCGGTGAACACGTTAAAAGTTAACGCAACCAATATTAACGAAGTTATCACCACCATTAACGCTATTTCTGACCAAACTAACTTGCTGGCATTAAACGCAGCAATTGAAGCGGCACGTGCAGGCGAAATGGGACGCGGATTTGCGGTTGTTGCAGATGAAGTAAGAACCCTAGCGGGTAGAACGCAAGCTGCAACGGTCGAAATTCATAACATGATTGAATTGCTACAAAGTGAAACGCTCAATATCGACAGTATTACTCAAGATACGGTAAAACAAGCGCAAACCAGTAGCGACTTAATTAGCGATATTGGTACTGACATTGACGCCATTGCAGAATCATCACGTTCTATTATGGATATGAGTTTCCAAATTTCGACCTCATCAGAGGAACAAAGCGCTGTGGCAAATGACATTGCTAAAGAGCTGACTGAAATCCGTCAAAAGTCGAATATCATTCGAGGGTTGTCACAACAGTCTGCACATGGTGTGAAAGATTTATCTAAAGCCTCTGCAAGTTTAGGTAAAATTTTAAGTCGTTACCGCACCAACTAAATAACCGTTTATAGCTAACATAACGGCGTGACATCTATGGGTGTCACGTCGTTTTTATTTATACTGACACACCTATTTGCAGTATAATTTTCAACCATGGTTACTCTATACCTTTCGCGACATTCAGGTATAATCCGCCAACATTTTTATGCCGACGTTATCCGTTAACTTTATGTGTGAGATCTTATGACTGTTGAAACCTTTACACCCAAGCAAACAACCACCCTCGATATCCCAGTAAAAACCCTTGAGGCTCACAGCACAAGCACCCCAAGCACTGGTAATCGAATCGGTTTTGTTTCATTGGGTTGTCCTAAAAACTTAGTCGACTCAGAACGGATCCTCACCCAACTTCGCACCGAAGGCTATGACGTAACCAACAGCTATGACGATGCTGACTTGGTTATTGTCAATACCTGTGGCTTTATTGACAGCGCGGTACAAGAGTCGTTAGAAACCATTGGCGAAGCATTAGCTGCCAACGGCAAGGTGTTAGTCACTGGCTGTTTAGGCGTTAAAAAAGACGAAATTGTTGAACTTCATCCTAACGTGTTAGGTGTAACAGGCCCTCACGCCTATGATGAAGTCTTAAAACAAGTGCACTTGCACGTTGAAAAACCTAAACATAATCCGCTCATTGATTTAGTACCAGATCACGGCATTAAGCTAACGCCTAAGCATTACGCCTATTTAAAAATATCTGAAGGCTGTAATCACCGTTGCACTTTCTGCATTATTCCATCCATGCGCGGTGATTTAGACTCTCGCCCTATTGGCGATGTATTAGGTGAAGCGCAACGTTTAGTCAACGCAGGCGTAAAAGAGCTATTAATTATTTCGCAAGACACCTCAGCTTATGGTGTGGATGTAAAACATAAAACCGCATTTTGGGATGGTATGCCCGTTAAAACCCATATGCAGCAGCTTTGTGAAGAATTGGCCAAACAAGGCGTATGGGTGCGCCTGCACTATGTGTACCCTTATCCGCATGTGGATGACATTATTCCATTAATGGCTGAAGGTAAAATTCTGCCCTATTTAGATATTCCGTTTCAGCATGCCAATAAGCGCATTCTAAAATTAATGAAACGCCCTGGCAGCTCTGACAAAGTATTAGAACGCATCGCTAAATGGCGCGAGATTTGCCCAGAGCTTGTGATCCGCTCAACCTTTATTGTCGGCTTCCCTGGTGAAACCGAAGAAGAATTTGAAGAGTTATTAGACTTTTTAGAAGAAGCCCAATTAGACCGCGTAGGTTGCTTTAAATACTCACCAGTAGAAGGCGCTAAAGCTAACGATTTACCAGACCATGTACCAGAAGATGTGATGGAAGACAGATTACAACGCTTTATGGCGGTACAAGCCCGCATTAGTGCCGAAAAACTGCAAGCTCGTATTGGCCAAGAGTATTTAATCTTAATTGATGAAGTGAACACCGAAGGTGCAATTGGTCGCTCATACATGGACGCGCCAGAAATTGACGGCAAAGTGTATTTAACCGACGAGTTTGACGTGCAACCAGGCGATCAAGTTTGGGTGCAAATTATTCATGCCGACGAGCACGATGTGTGGGGCGTTAAAGTTGACGATGATGAAGACGAGTAAACTTGAGCGATTAGCGTCATAGCGCATTCACCTTATAAAAAAGCCGATATCACAGATATCGGCTTTTTTCATGACTCACAATAAGTGAACGATTTCACCAAGTGCGTATGTTTTTATTGTAACGATGTTAATCTGTGGCCTAGTGCGCTTTCTGTATCTGGGGTCAGTACAAAAGTAAAGTTGCTACCACCACTAATGCTCATAGATTCTGATTGATACACCAAAGTTTGAGTACCATTGTCATCTTCATACACTATGTTAATTTCATAGTCATCCTCTGGCAGAGTTAAGCTCTGTTGTTCAACAAAGTCTAAGTCTGACAACGTGTACTCAGCTGTTTCAATGGTTTCTGAGTCACGCACAAAGTACACAGTTAAGTCATCGTAATCATATGATAAGTTTACAATATCAACTTTATATTCGTATGCACGTGGACGTAAATCTTGAGAGATAACCATGCCTTTAACTGAACTGTCGGCTTTTTGGTAAATCAGTAGTGATTTAACATCATCTTGGTTAAAGGTCACCAATAAATTATCAAACAACTTGGTTTTACTGGTGGCGTCTTTAACGGTAATACCGTAATCATTAAACGAGGTCGATTGATAATCTGTCACTGCAAATGGGGCAACATCATATAAATATTGCGTTTCTTGTTTGCTGGTCACATCGACATCAATACTTTGAGTTTGCAGTCCGTTAAATACTCGGTAATCTGCCGTTGCCTCTAGCGCAGCATAGCTATCTACTGTCGTGGTAGAATCAACACTGTCGATAGTCACTTTAATGTCGCCTGCACCAAAGCTGTTACGAATTAATAGTTTGTAAACTGTTTCAGTCGTTAAATCCATGCTCCCTGTGGTATAAACCACGTCTTTAGTGCCCGCTGTTGTGAGGTACACTATGTAATCGTCGGTATCAAGCACTGTAGAATCGGTATAAGTGCCATAAGATGCGCTACCTATCATCACGGCTTCATCAATCGTTTGAGTATCGAGTGAAATATACGCATCAAATGTACCTGCGTCTGTCGCCACATTGGCAACCAAGACTTGCATTTTACTGTATTCGTAATCGTCATCCGCGTTAAGCTCATCCATCTCATCACGGTTGTAATTGATATCCAGTAATAATGGGTCTAAATAATCACCATATAACACAAACAGATGGTTATCATCGGTTTCTAACTCAACGGTATCACTGTAAACCGTTACCGTTTCTCCGTCTTCATCTTGGCCATAAATCTCTAAATCGGAACTGCCAACACTGTAGCCATAACGCGGCATAGCGTCAGCAAAATCAATTGCTGTATAGGCGTAATCATCGAGCACTAAGGATGTTGATGTACTGTTAGATGAGGCATTGTAATATTGAACATAAGCAACATCGCTGCTACTGCTATCAGAACTATCAGAACCACACCCTAATAGTACCGCTCCAACCGTTGACATTATTATCAATCGGCTTACTTTCTTGTTAAACATAATTACTCCGTTAACCGCTTAGCTACATTTGCAGTATTATGACTCTTTGTATGCGTAAACGACTGTCAAGAAAGGTAAAGTAGATATATAAAGGGTCAAGATTGGCGATTTTGGTTATAAAAAGACCTCTTACCTGCCGATAAGAGGCCTTATAAACCGAAATGAGCGTTAGCCTACAAAAAAATGGCCGCCTTACAAAACGAACATTGGCTGAAATTGTAAAAAATTAGTTACCTGCAATCTTCATTTCGCTAAGCAAAATCCCACCGGTACGAATTGATGAGCGCAAGTCACGATCTTTACCTACCCCCTGAATCCCTTTAAACATGTCTTTTAAATTACCCGCTATGGTAATTTCTTCGACGGGGTAAAGTACTTCTCCGTTTTCCACATAAAAGCCAGCCGCGCCGCGCGAGTAATCACCGGTCACACCATTTACCCCTTGGCCCATCACTTCTGTCACTATCAAGCCAGTGTCCATTGCCTTAACTAGCTCGTCAAACGTTTGATTTGTGTGGCTTAATGTCCAGTTGTAAATGCCTCCAGCATGGCCTGTGTTGGTCATGCCGAGTTTACGTGCCGAGTAACTGGTTAATAAATATGTTTCAAGGTTGCCACGATCAATAATGCGGCGATCTTGTGTGCCAACACCTTCACTGTCGTAATTAGCACTGGCTAAGGCGCCCAGTAAGTGCGGTTGCTCCTCAATGCTAAACCAGTCAGGAAATATTTGTGTATGCAGTGCATCAAGTAAAAAACTCGACTTACGATAAATACTGCTGCCACTAATTGCGCCAATTAAATGCCCCATTAGGCCTGTTGCAATTTCGGGGGCAAATAAGACTGGCATTTTAGCTGTAGCGATTTTACGTGCATCTAAACGGCTTAAGGTTTTGTTTGCCGCCTGCTGCCCTACTGACTCGGGTGCCAGTAAATCTTGGTATTTACGCGCAACGGTGTAATCATAATCGCGCTGCATGTTGCCATCTGACTCTTCACCAATCACCACACAACTTAAGCTATAGCGCGAGCTGCAATAGCCGTTCAAAAAACCATGGCTGTTACCGTACACTTTAGCCGCAGTGTGCGCATTGGCGGTCGCACCATCTGAATTGCGAATTCGGCTGTCAACAGACAAACTGGCCGCTTCGGCACGAATAGCCAATTGCGCTAGCTCTTGTGCATTAATATCTTGAGGGTGATAAAGCTGTAAATCGCGAATATGTTGCGCCATTAAAGCGGGATCGGCTAAACCACTAAAAGGATCTTCTGAAGTGTATTTTGCGATACCATCAGCCGCTCTTACTGCTTCGCGAATGGCTTGTGGACTTAAATCAGAGGTTGATGAGTTGCCTTTACGACCATCACGATAAACGGTAATGCCTAACGCACCATCTTTATTAAATTCAACCGTTTCAACCTCTTTATCACGCGTCGACACCGATAAACCTTGCTGCTTACTAATGGCGACTTCTGCTGCCGTTGTACCTAATGTTTTCGCGTACTCTAATGCAACGGCCACGGCATCTTTAAGTGCCGATAATTCAGAATCAATTCTTGGGGTTGGTTCACTGGCGCTAGGCGCTGAAGAAGGATGAGAAGCCACAAATTTACTCTTTAATTAGTCTAATTGCCGCTAGCATATCAAATTAAAAAGACGATTGATAACCAACCCGATACCTTGAATAAAATCTGCATATTCAATGCCAAATAAATGCTATCATTAACACATATTGACTCGAGGTTTAAGACTATGAAGATTGTTGGCGATTCTGAACACTTTCAGCAGCCCTATGATAATGATGACGAATACGTCAGCAGAACTGGATTTAAAAAAGAAAGCGAAGAAGCTCAAGCCCTTGGCATGCGCTTGGTTGCATTAAGTAAAACTCAGTTAGATAAAATGGATTTAGATGAATTTCTTTATGATGCCATTTTAAAATCTAAATTGATCAAACAAAAAACCGAAGCGTATCGCCGCCATTTGCAATACATTGGTAAGTTGATGCGTGGTTTTGATCACGAACCAATTCAAGCAGCACTAGATAAAGTGTTGAATAAAAATAATAATGAAGCCGCTCAAATACAAATTTTTGAAAAAATGCGCGAGCGTTTATTAACTAATGGTGATGATGAAGTGCAGGCTTTATTAGACCAGCACCTACAATTAGACCGCCAAAAATTACGTCAATTGATCCGCCAAGCAAATAAAGAACTTGCTAAAGGCCCTGAATCGAAGTCGTCAAAAGAGCTGTTTAAATATTTAAGATCTGAAATCAAAGACTAACGTTTATTTATAAATTATCTGAATAACGAAAATAAGGATATTGCTAATGCGGCTTGAAACAACGATACGTGCACTTTTTCTATCTCTTGCTTCAATGTTGGTATTTACAGGTTGTAACGGTGCTGCCGAAGGCACCGATTCAGATACATCAGAAGACAGTTACAACTTGTCGGTGAGCTATCAAAATGTGGTCAATGGCCAATGCGATACCATTACCGACAGTTTACTTTTTGACCTCAACGACAGTGTGTGTGCTGTAGCCAAACTCACATTAGGCGGTGCTAATGTAAGCGGCGCGCTTATTGAGTTCAGTACAACCAATGCCACTTTAAGCAATACCTCTGTTCTTACCAATTCGAGTGGCATCGCAACCACTTTTATCAGCTCCACCAGCACAGAAGCAGGCACGCTAAGCGTAACGTATTCCCCCGACAGTGCAGATACAATCAGTGCCAGCCGTAATTACCAGTTTAAAGAATACACCACCACAACCCCGGTAGAAGCGGTTAACTTTTCGGTTTCAATTAGTGACACTAGTGGCGTAATTACCCGTTTTAATGTTGGCGATACAGTACAACTTAACGCACAGCTTACTGACAGCAGCAACCAAGGTATTGCCAATAAAATTATCACTTTCAACGCTGGCAGCGCGACCTTAACCCCCACAACAGCACTCACCACCAATACGGGCATTGCCACATTACGCTTTACCCCTACCGATGCAGAGTTAGGCGCAAGCCTACTTACTGCCTCAGTAGAGTATGAAGGCACAACACTCACAACTACCAGTGCATACGAAGTGCTCGCCTCTGCCGAGGTCATCACTGAAGGCACGGTAAAAATGGGGGCTTTTGATGCTAGCGGCACCTTTGTAGAAAACACCTTAGGCACCACCTTAACGGCGGATGCTAATGGCAAATACACCATTAGCGCAGGCGGAACATTTGGCGTTACAGCCACCATAGTCACAGAAACTGCAGACGGCAGCATTACTCGTTTACAAAGCCCAACTAGCATTAGCTTTAGCTCTGATTGTTATGCCAATGCAAATGCCAGTTTAGATTCGCCAGTAACCACATTATCTGGTTCTGCAAGTTCAACGTTTACGGATACCAGTTGCAGTGGCAACAGTGAACGTAGCGATACCATAGTGGCAACAGCAACCGTTAACGATGTCAGTTTAAGCGCTAGCCTGCCATTTACATTAGCACGCCAAACACTTTCAAATATAAGCTTTGTGTCAGCAGAGCCGACTCAAATCCGCATTAAAGGTTCTGGTGGCACCAATACAACAGAGTCTTCTTTAGTAACGTTTTTAGTGAGCAGTGCCAATGGTCAACCGGCTGCTCAACAAGAGGTTGACTTTAGCCTTGATACCACAGTAGGTGGGTTGCTATTTTCTAATGGCGACACTACAGACAGCAGCATTACCAATTCAGAAGGACTGGTGAGTGTGAGAGTGCAAGCTGGCACTATTCCGACCCCTGTTCGCGTAATGGCATCAACGACCGATGCCGACACCGGCGACACGATTACCAGCCAATCAGAACAACTCACTGTGAATACAGGACTGCCACAACAATTGGGCTTTAGTATTTCAGCCTCAACATCAAACCCTGAGGCTGGTGATTACAATGGCGAAGATGTCACTATTACAGTGTATGCATCCGACAGTTTTGGTAACCCCGCGCCAGATGACACCACGGTTAACTTTACGACTGAAGGTGGCCAAATTGAGCCGTCATGTAGCATCGTAAGCGGGACATGTAACGTGACCTGGACATCTACCTCACCACGAGTAAGCGATCACCGTATTACCATTTTGGCTTATGCCCTTGGGCACGAGACCTTCTTTGACACCAATGGCAACAACATGTTTGATGATGAAGATGGTAGTGCAGTTGATGGCTGTTTAAATGGCACAACATCTGAGCCCTGTAGCGGTAACGGTATGGACATAGAAACCTACCATGACGGTGGTTTTGTTGATTTACCAGATGCCTTTAGAGATGACAATGAGTCTCGTACTTACGATTCAGGTGAGCGGTACTTTAATACAAAATCAAGCGACGGATACCAAGGCGCTGACAGCGTATTCAACGGCCCACAATGCCAAGGTAGCTTATGCGACAGCACGGCCATAACAACTTATATCCGTAAAGCCCTGGTGTTAACTATGTCAGGCTCAACTGCCAACATTATTGTTCGCCAAAATGGGACTGTGATTAATGGCACTGGTTCTGATATCGCCAATGGCAGTACAGAAACATTTAATGTGCAACTGACTGACAGCGCTAACCAAATCTTACCGGCAGGCACAACGTTAACGGTAACAAGCACTTTGGGTGACTTACTGTTTGACGGTTACACAGTACCGAGCATGAACGCCGCTGGCGGCACCTCAACCTCATTTACCCTTAAAAATGAAGATACATCGGGTTTAAGCCAGGTAACCTTAACCGCCACAACACCAAAAGGGGTTGTCACCACACAACGCTTTTTTGTGACCTTGTTATAAAAATTATCAATAACAAACAAGCCTGCTGAATAAGTAGGCTTTTTTATTGGCATTTGCTAATAAGTTGTTACAATAGCGTCCGAAATACGGTAAACACAGGTGTTTCAGTCTCCTCTTGCGAGAAACCATTATAAACAGGGCTAGTTTATTAATACGAAAGACAGGCAAACGTCTCTCGACGCATACAAAGGAACAATAATGCGCAAACTTTATGTACTTTCTACCTTAACCGCAGGCGTGCTTCTTACTGCTTGTGCCGCTAAACCACCTATCGTGGCACAAAATAAAACGGTTGTAGTCAATGATCAAACTATCATCTTTGGTGGTATTTACGACAAAGAGAAAAAAAAGCTGCAACTTATTGCTAATGGCGATGCCATTATGCAGGGCCAATTTCCACCAATGACACCAACACAACATCTTAACGCAAAATACAAAGGTATGGCTGTTAAGGGCGATTGCTACTTTGGTTCCGTTTTAGGCGATCAAGGTGGTGCTTTTGGCGTAGTTGCGAGTATCGTGCAGTCAGCAAAAAACAGTACGGCTGATAAGTGCGACATCTTTATTGATGGCGAGCAAAAAGAAACACTTTATTTTTAGTCAATAACACATACTAAGCCCTAGCCCTGCTTAATTTGTCTGAACAACATTGCACCACTGCGGTGCACACACGCCTGTACGGGTCACCAACTCGGCTCAACAAGCCCAAGCCCAATTACTTAACACATTGTTTTAAAACATATTACACTATGGTCTGATCTTTGCTGCAATCATGATGAACCCACTAGATAACGGTTAATATCGCTGTAGTGGTCAATTTGAGTTAAGTGGCCAATGTGAGTTATTGCTCATCATCCACCAATAATTGTCACTTACCCCTTTTACTCTATGCAAAATCATTTATTGTTATTGAGAATTAAATGCTCCCTTTACACACCTCAATGCGCGGTTTACGCTGTTTTTGCGTAGCGGCCGAATGTTTAAGTTTTAAAGAGACAGCACAAAAACTGTACTTAACGCCATCAGCGGTTAGCCATCAAATTAAACAACTTGAAGAAACACTTAACCAAACGCTCTTTATTCGCCAAACTCGCGCAATCGCATTAACCGAAGTAGGGGCACGCTTTTATCAAGCCATCGAGCCTGTTATGCAACAACTGGTGCATACTGTTAGCGAGTTTAATCAGTCTGATCGTATGCTTGAAGTCAGCATTTCTATGCCAGAATTTTTCGCCAGTGAATTATTTATGCCAAAACTGATTGGCTGGTCATCTAAATACCCTAATATCAATTTAAAACTTGAAACCATTAAATCACGCAGTGATGTGATTAAGCACACTGATGTGTCGATTATGCTGTCGGGCAAACAGCAAGCGAGCGACGATGTGTACGATTTATTTCCTATCACTTATATTCCTGCATGCAACCCCAAGCTTCACAGTGAGCTGTCTTCTCAAGGTTTTAAAGCCCTGACAACTGTTCCACTCATACTGCATAAAGCCAGGCCTTATGCCTGGCATCAATGGGCCGAAAATATCGGGTATGAACAATTTAAACCCAAGCAAATTATTCAATTAGACAGTATGTTCAGCGTTGCCCGCGCAGCAGAGCAAGGGCTTGGCGTAGCGTTAATTCCCTTGCCCATAAGCCAAGCCTGGTTTGATAACAACACGCTAATATCGCTGTTTCCTCACCCGCTGTATAGCCACGACCGCTATTACCTTGTCCGTCACACTAATGAGCAGCACCGCCCCGAAGTGCAACTCCTTATCGAGTGGATCCTCAAAAGCTTTCACGACCAAAGCCACTAGCTAACGCGGTTAAGTCACTATAGAACATGCATCAAACTCATTGAATAACTGCTTAACTACCTCTTTATGTATAGTTGAATTTTTTTAACCCATTAATGCGTTTTTTATCGTTTGTCGCTGCCATGTCTTTTCACTAAAGTTCACCTGTAGCGCGGTGCTACACTCAATCACAGGGAGCAACATCATGAACAAGAACATCGTTAAGGGCTTAATCAGTGCCACATTATTACTTACAGCATCTAGCCATGTCATGGCTGACACTCAAGGCCACAACATAAGTAGCACAGCATACAAAATGGTTTTAGTTGAAGATGTGCCAGGTATGACAGCATTGCAAGCAGGTCATATTGAAGAAGGCTTAAGCGCGACGTTATCAGCAAGCAAATATACTGTAGATGACTATTCTCGCTATGTGAATTTATGTGCAGGTTACGTACAAATGTCTGACATGGAAAAAGCAGAAAAAGCCTGCAGTGCTGCGGTAAAAAGCGCGCGCTCATTAGTGGCAGTTCCATCTATGTCTGTGCGTGCATATGCATACAATAACCGCGGCATAATGAAATTAATGAACAACGATAACCTGGGTGCATTAGCAGACTTTAAACGCGCAGCTAAAGTCGATAGCAGCGGCATTTATAAGCATAATCTTGAGCGTTTAGAAACAGCATTAAATTCAGCGCAAACTGGAGTACTATAATTGGAGATTGACCAAAAAACCGTTACGGTTCACGTCAATCAGTTTATTTACCTTATAGGTAACTCATATCTCAGTGAGAGTGATGAAATAGACAGGTCAATCACATGATACCTGTCTATTTTTATTATGTTAACTTGCCGCCAGTTTAGCAATTAATGGCTGTAGCCTGCTTTTGTTTTCGGGCAACTGCGATAACAGCTACACACATAAATACCGCAAATAACCCCCAAAGCTGTAACCATTTAGGCCATATTGCTAACCAGCCGGCACCTAATTGGTTTAACTCTAGCATCCCCATAATCGCTGGCACAGCAGGGATAACTTGCGAGGCCATCACCAAAGGCTCTGGGATCAAGGCAATGGGCCAGACAAACCCCGACACAAAGAGTACCGGCATCGACATGATTAAGTACAATTGAGTCGGTAAATCTCGCCTCATAAATACACAGCTCAACACAATTCCAAGTGCGCCTGTTGCCAGTAAAAAAGGCAACATAAACAAAGCGACCTGGGCAATAGTGGCAGCCACACTAACCTGATACCAATAAAAACAGTAGCCCAAATAAAAACTACTGAGCACACTATAAATCAGTACAAAAACGCTTAATCGTGCCACAACCAACTGGCTAGGGCTGACCTCTTGCCAATAGCCTTTTTGACGCCATTGGCTTGCGCCTAAAATGCCCGTACCGATTAATAATGTTTGGTGCAAAATAAGCAAAAAGAGTCCGGGCACCACATAAGGGGTATAACCTAAGCTGGAGTTAAACGCAGGTACAGAGTTAAGCGTAATAGAATTAATACTTTGCTCCGCTAATTTCGGGTTTTGCCCTCGGGCAAGCAAACCAATAAGCTGCACCTGCTTACTGGCATCAACTCCAGCAGCGACTAGCCCCTCGGCCACCGCAGAATAAATTAAAAAATAACTGGCATCGCCGCCATAACTTAACGTGGCGCCTTTTCCTAACAGTAAGTCACGCCTAAAGTTGGCAGGGATCACTAATAACCCATGGGCTTTCCCTTCGCGGATCCAGGTTTGTGCTTCATCAATACTGCCCAAATTAGCCAAAATATGGATCTTCGCGCTGGCATCGGCATGGCGAGTCACTAATCGGCTCAGTGATGAATTATCGCGATCAACCACCACCACTTGTTGCTCGGTCGGCACCTGTTGTAAATAAGGTAGCGGATACAATACTGAATAAAATAACACGCCACCAAATAAGGTCACAACAATGGCCTTGTCGGCTAAAATAGCTTTACACTCAGCAAGCATTAACTGCCATAAGTTCATTGACTTGCCTCCTGATTAGCGAGTGCTACATTGGCTTTGTCATGCGGATTTTTTTTGCCGTGATAAGCTAAAAACACAATGATAGGCAGCAAGAATAAATAGCCCCAGTATGAACCTATCTGCGCTAATACTTGAGGCAACTGGACACCATAGCTAATCACGCTGACATGGGAATCGATATAATGGCTCGATGGCATCACTAAACGCCACCATTGAGCAAGTAAGGGCATATCATTGACAGGAAAGGTGATGCCCATAAAAGCAAAGGCGGGGGCAAATAAGGCAGTGCAAAAACTCACGCTACGCGCACTCTCTCGCATGGCCATAAAAATAACCAACACCAATAACCACAAGGCCAGTAACATCGCCAGTTGTGCCAGCACTAAATCAAGCAAATTACCTGCGGCGGGTAAGCCGAGATAATGATACAACCACAATAAAATAAACCCGCTATGCAGGAGCATAATGGGGCTGTAAAGCAGGACTTTGGCCACAATCAGTCCGCCGATATTACTGGGCAAATAATAACGGTCTTGATAAAAAACAAGCTCTTTATTTAGGCTATTAACAAACACCAGCATTGATAATAATTGCCATAATGCAATCAAAATGGGCGGCACTAAAAAGCCGACGTAATTGTTATTACGATTAAATAAAGCCGTCGTTTGGTTGGTTATTGGCGTCAGACTGACATCGACAGTGGCTTTATTGGCACCGTTGAGTAACAACCGCTGCTGGCCTATGTGAGTCAAGCCTTGTGCAAGGCTGAGCTGCAATTGACTGGACAGTAATTTACCCACCAGCAAAAACTGGCTGTTGTAACGGATTTCAATCGTGGGGTGATGACCCGTGAGCAGATCTTTTTTAAGCTGATGAGGCAATACGACCATGGCGTACACTTGAGCTTGGCGCATGGCATCTATTGCTTGTACTTCGTTGGCAAATGACTGCGGAGCAATGACAGAATTGGCAGCAAGTTGGCGGCTCAGCATACGGCTAATTTGGCTGTTGTCGAGGTCCACTAACGCGACAGGTAGCTGCCGTGGTAAGCCTGCACTAAACAGCCACCATAGGGCTAACACACCAATAAGCGGAATATAGCTCACCAATGCAAGCTGCCATGGTGACTGCCACAAACTATTGAGTTCTCGCTTAATTAACTGTCTCATCATTAAGCCTTGTGATGTGGCTTATTGGTCAAGTGTGTCGATACGAAATAATACCGACATACCAACACGCAAATCTGCTATGGGTTGCTTTGGTGTTAACTCAACTTCAAAAGTACGCATGTCAAAATCATGCCCGCTTTCAGTTGAACGCCAAGTCGCAAAATGCCCCATAACGCTAATATGCGATACCACAAATTCAACCTCTTGTTGTAAGGCAGGGATTGATAACCTTAAGGTTTGATCTTGCTTAAATTGGCTTAACTGATCTTCACGTACCTGCATAACGGCCCAGACATCGGACATATCAATAATACTCACCACAGGGAAACCACTGGGTACAAGCTCGCCAGCTTGGAGCAACACGTCACTCACCTCACCCTGCCTAGGCGAGCGCATTTGGCTATCGGCCAAAATGGCATTCACTTCTTTTACCGCGCCTTCAGCCATACGCGTTTGCCCTGCTGCTGCGGCTTTGGTTTCGCTGCGGGCCCCTTCTTGTGCCATTTGATACATGGCATAAGCGGCTTGTTCAGTATATTTAGCAGCTTGCCATTGGGTGTAGGCTTCATCGCGTTTTTGCCTGGCGACCACACCTTCATCAAACAAATTTTCGACCCGTTGATACGTTTTTGCGCTCAGTTCTGTCGCCGCTTTTGCTTTACGCCACTGCTCTTGTGCGGCGGTCACTTCTTGCTGTCTTGCCCCGTTATTGGCCTGCTGTTGCATCGCGGTTGCGGCATCTAACCCACCTTGAGCTTGCATTAATTTAGCGTCTAATTCTGGGCTGCTTATGGCATACAAAATATCACCCTGGGCGACAACATCGCCTTTGCGCACTAACACCTGCTCAACACGTCCAGGAACTTTAGAGGAGATATTATATTCACGCGCCTCTATCTGCCCTTGAAGTATCATAGGTTTAGGGGTAAACGCCAACATGACGCCATAACCAAGCAGTAATATTAACAACAGCAATGCCAATACTGCGATAATCCTATTCGTGCGCATGTGAAGCTCCCTGAATTTGAGTGCGATTAACATATTCATCTACTTGCCCGCTCACGGCCATAACTTTGGCATACGCTTGCATATAACGATACTTAGCACCTAGCTGTTTTGTTTTAACCGCCGTTAAACTCAGCTCTGCATCCACACGGTCAATAGAGGTTGATAGCCCTTGGTTAAATGCAAGCTCACGTAAGCGAAGGTTTTCACTGGCAAGGGCAAGTGAAACATCGAGCGCGTCAACTTCTTCTTTTGCTTGCAACATTTGTCGGTAACTTTGATCAATCAGTAAGCTTAAATCTTGTTTCGTTTGCGCTTTGGTATATCGCGCTTGCAGTAATGCGCTTTTAGCGGCCAACACTTTGCCACTGCGCCCATCTCGGCTAATTAACGGAATACTGACACCTACCCCAACCATCCAATCAGGCTCTACTTGAGACAATAAGCTGTCATCTTCATACAAGGTATAATTACCGTATAAATACACGGTTGGGTAATAACCACCTTTTTCTAAATCAACCAAACCATTGGCTTGCGCCTCTTTTGCTTCAAGCAGTTTTAGTGCGGGATGCTCGCTTAAGGTGAGCTGGCTTAAACGCGACAAGGTTGGTTGTTGTTCAAGCATAAAGATTTTAGTGCTTGGGTTAACCGTGGGCACATGTAACATTCGCGCGAGTGCAATTTCGGCCATCTCGTATTGACGTTTAGCCTTACCCCAATCGACTTTGGCATTTTCAAGTGCAACTTGGGCATTGAGGCGTTCGACTTTGGCAATCTGCCCCTGTTGCTCAAGCTTTTCTGCATGCGCAACATGCAGGCGTAATGAATCCACCAGCTGTTTTTGGGTGTCGGCTAAGGTTTGCGTTACCGATACCGCATAGTAGCGGTCAACGAGTTGTAAAAATAACTCACGCTGAGTTAATGCAAACTCATGTTCTGACTCCAACACTTGCGCGGCATGAATCCCTTGCGCAGCGGTAATACGGCCACCGGTGTAAATTGGCCACATGGCTTGTAAGCTGCTACGAAATACCTCTTGTTCGGTAAACGGCGTAACATACATAGAACTGGGAATGGTGGCTAACACCTCAGTGATTGCACTCGGTAGCGTGCTAACATCGAGCGATGCCAGTGGATTTAAGTCTTGTAAATCTAATTCTATTGGTTTTTCTAGGCGGGTATAGCTTGCGGACACATTTAATGATGGGTAATTTAACGCATCACCTGCATCTTCTTTTGCTTTGGCTCGGTTAACTTGTTGATATTTTGCCTGTAACTGGTCGCTTACTTGCAATAATTGCGACCATGCCTTTGCAAAATCCATGGTTTCAGCACAAGCTGCACTGTTGTATGCTAACACAGTGAGACTTAGGGCCGCCCATCCAAGAGCCCTCGCAGGACGCCAAAAACATCGAGTCATAACATTCGTTGAAACCATAACCACCTCTAGAGCTTTTACTCTATTCCTTGATGAATTATACCCTGTATTGCAGTTTTTATCAGCACATTGCTGAGATCCATTGCACAAGCTTGATATTTGAGCAGCAAATCAAGTCATGGTTACACTGTGATGAGTTTGATGCACTTTTGCTGCCAAACTCATCCATTCGATTATATTTTGCGTTTAGCTCAAGTTACGCGGTTCCACCTACGGTTAAACGATCAATTTTTAAAGTCGGCTGACCCACACCCACTGGCACACTTTGACCGTCTTTACCACACACGCCAACGCCTTTATCTAACGCCAAATCATTACCTACCATTGAGATTAATCCCATGGCTTCTGGGCCGTTACCAATTAAGGTGGCCCCTTTAATGGCTTGAGTGACTTCACCGTTTTCAATTAAGTATGCTTCTGAAGCTGAGAATACAAACTTGCCAGAGGTAATATCAACTTGCCCGCCACCAAAGTTAGGCGCATAAATACCTTTTTTAACCGACTTAATGATGTCAGCGGGGTTAGACTCACCCGCATTCATGTAAGTGTTGGTCATGCGTGGCATAGGTAAGTGTGCATAGGATTCGCGGCGACCATTACCGGTTGGTGCCTGGCCCATAAGCCGCGCATTGAGCTTGTCTTGCATATAGCCTTTAAGAATGCCATTTTCAATTAAGGTCGTTTTTTGGCTAGGCACACCCTCATCATCAATACTTAATGAGCCACGACGATGTTCAATTGTGCCATCGTCAACCACAGTAACCAAGGTAGAGGCGACTTGCTGGCCAACTTTACCGCTAAATGCACTACTGCCTTTACGGTTAAAATCACCTTCTAAACCATGACCAACCGCCTCGTGTAACAGCACGCCTGGCCAGCCACTACCCAATACCACGGGCATTTCACCCGCTGGCGCATCAATGGCATTCACGTTAACTTGTGCCTGGCGCACGGCTTCACGGGCAAATTCAAAACTCAGTGGCAAGCCGGCATCATCTGTTGCTAAAAAGACACTGTAGTCATGACGACCACCACCACCTGCACTGCCGCGTTCACGCTTGCCGTTGTCTTCTAAAATCACGCTGCAATTAAACCGCACGAGTGGACGAATGTCTGCGGCGAGCGTCCCGTCGCTGGCAGCAATTAATATCTCTTCATGCACGCCAGATAAACTCACCACAACTTGAATAATACGGCTGTCGAGACTACGGATATAAGCGTCAGCCTGTTTGAGCAAGTCGATTTTTTTGACTTCGTCCATTGCCGCAATCGGGTCGGCACTGTCATACAGTTTGTGCGCCGTTTGACGGCTAAATGCTTTTACTTTGTGTTGCTCACCGGCACTGGCAATACCCCGAGCCGCTTTTGCGGCTGCATCGAGGGCTGCGGGGGTGATTTCGTCGGCATAGGCAAAACCGGTTTTTTCGCCGGTGATGGCGCGCACCCCCACACCACGTTCAATATGAAAACTGCCTTCTTTTACAATGCCATCTTCTAATACCCAAGACTCGTGACGACAGGCTTGAAAATACAGGTCTGAAAAATCAATATTATGCTGATGAATGGTGTTGAGATAACCTTGTAGTCCGTCTAAGGTTAATCCATCTTGCAATAAGCTTTGCTCTACTTGGGTTAAAAATGGCATTCAAATTCTCTTTTATTAATCACTAACGCAAAGTGCGAATGAGGTCTTACGCGCCCACCTAAACAGGGGTTAATTGCGGCGCAATGAAACGATTATGGTCGATAACCGGCATTTGTTGGCGTATTCGTTGTAGCTCACTAAGCTCAACCTTGGCTTGTGCCCAACCGCACTCTGTAGCGCGCTCGGCAATGACTCTACCCCAGGGGTCAACTATCATGCTGTGGCCCCATGTTTCCCGGCTACCTTCATTATGTTGTCCCCATTGGCCAGCGCCCAACAAATAGCATTGGGTTTCGATAGCCCGAGCCTGTAACAATACTTGCCAGTGTGCCTCTCCGGTCACTTTGGTAAAGGCTGACGGCAGGGCGATATAATCTGCACCGGCAAGACGCAGCGCCCTAAATAAATCACCAAAGCGAATGTCGTAACAAATGGCCAGACCCACTTTACCAAAGGGCGTGTCAACGACACACAAATGGTTACCCGGATGAAAAGTATCGCTTTCACGGTAGGTTTTTGTGCCATCGGCAACATCGACATCGAATAAATGCAGTTTATCGTAATGACCTAGGGTGGCGCCATGATCATCAAAAAAATAACAACGACTCAATACCCTACCGTCATTGGCGCGCATCGGTATGGTGCCAGCAATTAAATACACTTGATATTGTTTGGCCAAATTAGCTAAAGCCGTTTTAAGCTCGCTTTGATGTTCGCTGCCAGCATACTGCAATTGCTGACTTTCATGGCCACCAAACAGTAAACAGCACTCAGGCAATACCACCAGTTGCGGCTCGCCAATCGTGCGCGGCAATACCTTAAGCTGCGAGTCGATAAACGCAAGGTTGGCTTGAACGTCGCGGCTGCTCTGGCATTGTAATAAGCTGATTTGCATATTGTGCTCCTTGTAGCGTCTCGACCTGAGAGGTATGAGCGGGTGTGTCGGTGGCCGGTGAGGTCTTGTTAGGCTGCGTATCTGGTGCTGCGCTATCACTATCCATCTTTTTTGAGTTTGGCCCCTGCTCTGTTGCCGCATCGATACTGGTTTCATCAGGTTGCGGTAAAATAGCTTTTGGAATTTCAATCTCTTTGCTTTTACGCTCTAATTCTTCAAGCTCAGGGTTGTCCATGGTGCCTGTCACCCTAAAACGAATTTCTGAAATCACTTCAATCACGGGCTCTAACACTTTTGTTAACGCAAAAGCTCCTAACCCCATAGTCCAAGCACTGGTGCTGAGTAACACCACGGTAGGCACACTCGAGGCCAATTGTGGCACAAAACGTATGTCGTAATTCAGGCTTTGAGTGGTTAAGTCAGTATACCCCCTAACCTTCATATTACCTGCTATGGCATCCATTTCTGTGTCAGTGGTTTTTACCACGCCATTATCTATCGTTAAGTTGCCCGTAAAGGTATTGAAATAAAGCCCTTGGCCAAACACATCTGAAAAATCTAATGACAATTTACGCAGTAATGAATCTAGGCTAAATAGCGAAAACACCCGCGCGCCTTTATCACTAATTTCAGATAGATGCCCTTTACCCAAATCAAACTTAATTTGGCCGTTTAATGTATCTAGCGAAAAATCATACGGCGCAGCCAACCATGATACTTTACCATTCAAATTGAGTGGCGCATCTTTCAGGCCGGGATTAATTCCTAATGTGGTTGATAATGTTTCAAAGTTTTCTGCCAGTAATTCAACATCAAACTCTGTGCTATCGAGGCCATCGACCAAAGACCACATCCCATTAGCCTGTAACGACAATGTGGGCTTAGTCAACGATAGTGTTTGAAACTGATAACCTTGCTCTGTGGGCAAACCATGTAAAACCAAATGCCCTAATGGTAGGTCGTAGGCACTAAAATCATCGACATCTATGGCCAATGTGGGTAATTGCGTGAGGATGCTTGTGGCATGTGATGCATCAATTGGTGTGCCTAACAGTGTTGTTTGTGTTGGCGCTGCGATATGAAGCTTTTTTGCCACGACCTTAATGCCTTGCTCACGCCAATTTGAATAAAAATCGATAACGCCGTCAAATTGTTGCGAAACGGCATCAAAACGCCAAGCATTGTCTGTAGGCTGTGCATCAAACTGTAATTCATCAAATGTCTGATTTAATGCCGTTAATTGGGCTATTTTTGCATGGATCCCTACCAGTAAAGGCAAAGCGGATGATGCATTATCATCGACAGGGACTGGCAAATTAGTGTCTTGATTAATCGGCAGTTCGGTGTCCGTTAAAATGCGATCGCGCACAGACGATGCAATAACCTGAGGTTCTGCGACCACGCTAAAACGCTGGATCAGTGGTAGCCATTGCTCTAATGCCACTTTCGGTAAGTCTAAATGCAAGTGCCCCTGTTGCTTTTGGAGTTTGTCGCCTACTTTAAAATGACGCCCAACCATGACATCGTAAAATGCTAATCGGCCACCATTATCAGCAGTAAACCCGCCCCAGAACTCAACATCGTTACCCAATTTAATGCTCAGTGAAGATTGTTTATTGTCGCCGATTAAATCTGCACGGAGTTTTTTAGGTTCATCAGCAGATTTGCTATATGGGGTTGGCAAATCAAGCGCGACACCGACCATGTCTGAACGAGCAGAGACTTGCAAACTGTATCCACTGGGATCAAAAATCATCGTCAACGCACCATCCCAATCAAGCTTACCTGTATACAAACCTGTCATGGGGTTGTGTAACTGGCTTGATAGGGTATCAAGATCCCAGCGCCCACCCATATTGACATTTAGAGCCAAGTGCTGGTTTTGTAGGCCAGTCTTCACACTGAAGCTTAAAGGTTGTTCAAACAAGGATGCTTGAATATTTTTAGCTTCAATTAATTGATTAACAAAGCTTACCTGCCCGGTTACTTTTTTCAAATCAAGGCCTGGCGTTGCAATAAATACCGGGTTGTCGGTTAAATTAACATGGCCTTTTATCTGTTGTTGACCACCATGGTACAACGGAATCGCCAAGTCTAAATTAATGTCAATCGGCCGCGTAATTTGCACTACATCTAAAGTAGCGCCCACCGAGCTTTTTAGCGGTGATTGGTTGATAACTTGAGTTGCCCCTTGCGCATCTGCGTTAATATCAGCCTCAACGCGTAATAATGATTGGCGACCCAATTGCGCAATCGACACCCTGGCACCATCGACAACCACGTTATCAAGCAAGCCTTGGTCTATGTGCAAATCCATCAAGGCGTTTTCAAATAACGCTGATAACGTTAACTCACTGACCGCTGGCCAATCAGGCTGAAACTTAAAGCGTCCATCTTGTAACGTAAAAGCGGCTTGAAATACACCACTGTGATCTTGGTAGGGATAACCGCTTAGTTCACCATGCCAAACGATTTGAGCTTGTTCAATGCTACCGGCTTTTAAACCGCCATTGAGGTATGACACTAAGTCTGGACTCATGGCCATTAAGGGAAAGTATCGACCTGCATGGGCAACATCATAAATACTCATTTGGGCAGCTAACGCCAAATGAGCACCGTCATTTAAGTCAAGATTGACTCCAGCTTGCACTGCAATATCGGCATTACGTAAACTGATGTTACCTATGCTGAGCCGGCGCTTAAGCAAATCGACACTGCCATTAATGGCTTCACCTTGTAATGCAAGGGGTTGGCTAAACCTGTCGCCAAAGTCAAATTGATAGTCTTGTTTTGGCAGTGTAAAACTTAACTGGTTATTGGCCCAGGTTAACGACAGGTCTATTGGATTTAAACCGGGTATAGCAGCGTATGCCTGCCATTGCAATTGTTCGACATTGGCGGTGGCGATTAACGGCTTTTGTGGGGCTTTATAAAACCGAATAGGCCCAATCGTACCTTGAGGGTTCAACTGCTGCCACGTATTTACCTGCGCTAAACCTAAGCCAGGAATGAGTGGTAACATGGGCTTTAATAAAGGCGGAATAAGCTGATTAATATAACCAAACATTTCCCCGTCTCGAGCAGCAAAAGCCATGTCTAACGACGGCCACAGCTGTTCATTGGTCGATAATGCTAAATCGTGACTGGCTATTTTCCAACCACCTTTCTCAGGTGTCCACTGTAACACACCTGACTCAATGGCAAATTTTTGTTGGGTATGGCTATCACGCCACTGCAACCAACTGGGCTTAAACACCAACATGCCATCACGAATTTGACGATTGGCAAAGGTCGCCCAAGCATCGAGATTAATCACGCCCTGAAACTCAATATTATCCTGATTGGCTTGTGCGCTGTGCTGACGAGAAGCCCATTCGCCTAAATCAAGTGAGTCGGCAGACACATATAATTGACCGCTAATCGAGTCGGGTTGGTAGCCGTCTCCAGTGAGATCAACTCGTAAGATTAATTGCTCGTTTTTAGACTCAAGTTGATCAACATGGATCTGCCCCTGTGCCTGATGACGATTATCACTGTTTTGCCATTCAAGGTTATCAATGTAAATGGGGCGATAGTCACTCTCGCTACTGAGCAACTGTATGGACGCATCTGTTATAGAAAAATGTGCTAACTGCTCCAACAGTAAAGCATAAAGCCAATCGACATTTGCTCCCGATTGCGGGTCTGCTGAACCGCCAGAGACTTGGTCAAGGTTAATAGCAATGCTCACGCCATCAAACTGTACTGATTCAACTTGTGGCGTTAGGGTAAAAAGAGACTGCCAAAAATCGAGTTTAATGTGAACGTTTTTGCTTATCACAGTCATCGGCATTAACGCTTGAGGCGGCAGGTTTAAATTTTTGATACTCAATGCTGGGCCAAAGGCTTGCCACTGCGCATTCAATTCATCCATTTGTACCTGCAATTGGTATTCTGTGTATAAATAATTAACCAGCTCGTGTCGAACTTCAGGTATATGTGGCAGCAATCCGCGAATAAGGCTCACAACCAGTGCAAATAACACCAGTGTAATGGCCAATATTTGCCAACAGATTCTGCTGATACTTGACGCCTGGTTCGTTGACACTACATCATCACCACATCATATTTGCTTTGAATATATAATGGCTCATTTTGCAAACGGATACGCTTACCAATATAGACTTCAAGCTCTGCCAACAAATGCGACTCATCACCGCTTAAGCTCATGTAAACAGCCGGCGAACAATACAGTAAAAACTCATCTGCTTTATAAGCTCGATTTAAACGTATAATTTCTCGGAAAATTTCATAAGATACGGTTTCAACCGTTTTCATGGTGCCCGTTCCCTGACACGATGGACACTCACCACACACCACATGTTCAAGGCTTTCTCGAGTTCGTTTACGGGTCATCTCGACCAAACCTAAACCAGAAAAACCACTCACACTGGTTTTAACACGATCAAGTGCTAATGCCGCATTTAAGCTTTCGAGCACCCGAGTTTTATGCTCATTATTTGTCATATCGATAAAGTCGATAATAATAATTCCGCCCAAGTTACGTAAGCGTAATTGTCTAGCAATGGCTTGAGTGGCTTCGAGGTTGGTATTAAAAATGGTTTCTTCTAGATTACGATGCCCAACAAATGCGCCAGTGTTGATGTCAACCGTTGTCATGGCTTCGGTCTGGTCAATAATTAAATAACCACCCGACTTAAGCTCTACTTTACGGCCAAGAGCGCGTTGCACTTCGTTTTCAACATCGTACAATTCAAATATGGGTGCTGGGCCTGCATAGTGTTCAATTTTATCGGCAATTTCTGGCATAAATTCTTGAGCAAACTGCTGTAACTCAGCATAGGTACGACGAGAATCGACCTGAATATGGTCAAGCTCGGTGCCAACAAAATCACGAATAATCCGCACAGGTAATGCCAAATCTTGATAAAGTAATGTAGCGCCTTTTCGTTTACGACGTTCGCTGACTTTAGCCCACACACGACGTAAAAAAGCAGCATCTTGTGCCAGCTCATCTTCACCAATATTTTCAGCAGCTGTACGAATAATAAAGCCGCCGTCGTCATCAACATAAGGTAAGGTAATATTTTTAAGGCGTTGACGTTCTTCTTCAAGCTCTATGCGTTGCGACACACCAACATGGCTAGAGCCCGGCATAAACACTAAATAACGTGAGGGTAAAGTGATGTCGGTGGTGAGCCTTGCGCCTTTGGTGCCTAGCGGGTCTTTGACCACCTGCACCATTATATCTTGGCCTTGGCGCACAAGCTCTGCAATATCGCGCACCACAAAGTTGCCTTTTTCAACATCGGCAACACATTCAGTATGAGGAACAATGTCAGAGGCGTGTAAAAATGCGGCCTTATCTAGACCGATGTCGACAAATGCTGCTTGCATACCGGGTAACACGCGGCTAATTTTGCCTTTGTAGATATTACCCACTAAGCCTCGTTTCATGCGGCGTTCAATGTGGACTTCTTGCAAAACACCGTGCTCAACCAATGCGACTCGCGCCTCGGTTGGTGTCACATTAATCAGCAGTTCTGTGCCTTTTTTGCGTTGTGCTTTTATGTTCATAGGCCACCAGTATTGAGGTCATGCTCCAATCGTAATGTTGACAGCAGTTGCACCACCGTATGAGACCGATTAAAGCAAAAGGTTAAGTTTGCTGCATCATGCAGGCTAATAATTCTCGAGTTTCGACTAACGGCAAGCCTACAACAGCAGAATAGCTGCCTGTAATAGACTCAACAAAGCAACCTCCTAATGCTTGAATACCATAGGCACCCGCTTTGTCCATTGGTTCACCGGTGGCCACATAGGCATCAATATCGGCTGCTGACAATTGGCAAAAACTCACTTGTGTCTTGCAAAGGCGATGAACAGTATGCTGACCATCTGTGATCGCAACTGCAGTCATCACCTCATGGGTATTACCCGATAACAATGCCAGCATTCTTTTGGCATCATCAACATCCACAGGCTTACCTAAAATCACCCCATTAAGCACCACTATGGTGTCTGAACCCAATACTTTGGGTTGATCAAACTGCTCGCTTAATGCCAATCCTGCCTGTGCCTTTTCGATTGCTAGCCGGCACACATACTCTTGGGCAAGCTCATTGGCTTTAGGCGTTTCATCAATGTCAGGAGCCACGACATGAAAGCGAAATTGCGCAAAGCTAAACCCCGCTTGCGCCAGTAGTTCTTTTCTTCTTGGTGAGGTAGAGGCCAGTACCCAAGTCATGTTAACTCACTCTATTTAGACGTTTAATTTGAATAAAACACCAGTTTAACGTACTTTATATCGACGACGGATGTTGCGTAAAATCCAAAATACCCACCACCATATAAACAAACTCGAAATGGCAGGTAAAAACATAGTTAAGTCAAATGGGGTTTCGCCTACAACGACAAACTGCACCCAGAATATCACCGCATGATAAACACAAATTAGTCCTGCAATCACCAGTGATTGTTGCCAGCGAGGGTAGTTACGTAAGCGTTGACATAACAGCACCACAATATAAATCACTAACGATAACGCAAGTGAACGGATACCTAATGTCGCCCCAAGCAACACATCGAGCATCACCCCCAACACCCAGGCCGTTAAGATGCTATATCTATGTGGCAGCGCCATGGCCCAGTACACCATAACCATTAATAACCAATCAGGACGCCAGTGTTCAACCATGCTAGGTAACGGCATGATCTGAAACATCATCCCAATAAAAATTGTTAGCCATACAACCAAACGACCGTTAGCGATGTGCGCACTCATTGATTCACCTCGCGGGCATTAGTTATCGGTGCAGTCGATGGCTGCTCCTGAACATTTGTCGTGCCAGCCTGGTTTTGTGTATTAGCCCCAGCCGGATTCGTGCCGGCCTGGTCTTGTGTATTAGCCGCTGCCGGATTCGTGCCAGCCTGGTCTTGTGTATTAGTTGCCGACGGATTCGAGACGGCCTGGTCTTGGGGCGTATTTACTCCAGTTGTTGAGGTCGCCTGCTGCCCTTGGGCTTGTTCGCTAACCGCCTGAGGGGTAGTTGGCGCATTTTTTTCAATAAGCTCAACTAAATCAGCTGGTAAAGTGAAGGGTTTGGTTTCATCTGGCCAAATTAATAGCACATATCGAATACGATCTAATGCGGCCAAGGGTTGCGCATTAATCACGGCATAGCTTTGGCCATCGTCTCTAGACACACTAATAACACGTGCAACGGGATACCCTTCAGGGAAACGATTACCCAAGCCAGAGGTCACTAATAAATCGCCTGCAATAATGTCGGTACTTTTTGCAACATGGCGAAGCTCAATTTGGTCAATATCGCCAGTGCCATTTGCTATTGCGCGAACATCATTACGGGTCACACGCACAGGAATGCCATGGGTGGTGTCAGACACCATCAAAACGCGGCTAGTAAACTCACTCACCTCTATCACCTGGCCGACGACACCTTGAGCATCCACAACCGGCTGACCGACATAAACACCGGTTTGTGAACCATGGTTTAACACCACAAATTGACGAAAGGGATCACTGGCTACTTCCATCACTTCAGCAACCACTTTACGAGAATCCATGTGCACAGGAGAACCTAACAGCGCTCGCAGGCGTTCATTTTCTTGGCGTACATGCTCAAATCGTTGTAACCGTTCAGACATCACTAATTGCTGACGTAATAACTCTTTGTTTTGTAACTCAAGCATATTGCGGGTAGCAAAGGCCTCAGCAGACCAATCTAGCATCACACCAGGCACATTGGCTAAATACTGCAAAGGACTCAACACTGATGACAGAGATTGACGGATAGGATCTAAGCGATGATTAGCGGCAAGCAAAGCCACCGACAATATAATTGCCAGTGTCAGTCTAAATTGATTAGAGACGCCACGAACGAAAATTGGTTTCATAAGTTGTGCGCGGCTTTGTTAGCAAAAGCGAGTGTTAACAAAGCCACTGTGCAGTTAATCATTAGTTCTCTTCTGAGAACAAATCACCACCATGCATGTCAATCATTTCAAGCGCTTTACCACCACCACGAGCCACACAAGTGAGCGGATCGTCAGCAACCATTACAGGGATGCCGGTTTCTTGCATCAGCAAGCGGTCTAAGTCACGCAGTAACGCACCACCACCGGTTAATACCATGCCGCGCTCTGAAATATCTGACGCTAATTCTGGTGGAGATTGCTCTAGTGCCACCATGACCGCACTCACAATGCCCGATAAAGGCTCTTGCAGTGCTTCTAAAATTTCGTTGCTATTTAAGGTAAAGCTTCTTGGTACACCCTCTGCAAGATTACGACCGCGTACTTCAATTTCAAGCACTTCGTCACCTGGGTATGCGGTACCAATAGTATGCTTAATACGCTCGGCTGTGGCTTCACCAATTAAGCTGCCATAGTTACGGCGAACATAGTTAATAATGGCATCATCAAACTTATCACCACCAATTCGTACTGATGAAGAGTAAACCACACCATTTAACGAAATAATCGCAACTTCGGTTGTACCACCACCAATATCAACAACCATAGAGCCCGTTGCCTCAGACACAGGTAAACCCGCACCAATCGCTGCAGCCATTGGCTCTTCGATAAGGTACACTTCACGCGCACCTGCACCCATGGCCGATTCACGAATGGCTCGACGCTCTACCTGAGTTGCCCCTACAGGCACACACACAAGCACCCGAGGACTAGGACGAAAGAAACTGTTGTTGTGCACTTGCTTAATAAAGTGCTGAAGCATTTTCTCGGTCACATAAAAGTCGGCAATCACGCCATCTTTCATTGGACGAATAGCTTGAATATTCCCCGGCGTTCGGCCTAGCATTTGTTTTGCATCAGTACCCACAGCAGCAACAGACTTTGACCCATTGCTATTACGTTCGCCACGAATGGCAACGACTGAGGGTTCATTCAACACGATACCTTCATCGCGAACATAAATAAGTGTGTTTGCCGTACCTAAATCGATCGATAGGTCGTTAGAAAAAATGCCGCGCAGCTTTTTGAACATGTATCAGGCCTGTATTCTGTGGAGTCAGAAGAAAGAAAAATCAGCTAACTTTATCAATGACACCCCTATTCTACAAGACCGAACAGGTTAACAATTGCTAATCTGGCGTTTTTTTTTACAAAAGCATGTAAAAAAACGTCGATCGAGCAAGATTAATCCTAAAAAGCGTAAAAACGATGCTTTTTTATTCCGATTATTGCCCGACTTCACGCCAATAAATGATCCGATCATGGCCACGATAGCGGCCAAAGAAGGCACTTGCTCTTGGGTCATAAAGTACTGTCGGGCTAGCGTCATCCCAATTCCAATACCACTGTAGCCAATTGTCTACTTGTAACGGTGCAGTCACTTGACCTCGATATGCATTAGAACCTGTGTTTTGCCATAATAAAGTCAGTAAGCCATTATTAACCAAACTGCCATTATCGGTGCGTGTAATGGTTTGACCTGCCGTTAATGTTGGAGCATACACTTCGGTTCCATCAAGGGGATCACTGACTTGAGTGCAACTGTCATTGGTGTTCGTTATCCAGGCACTGCCACTCCAGTACTGCGCATAGGTTGGCATGCGTAATACTTCATTTTCTGGGCCAAAGGTATTATCCATCACCACTCTGCCATGACGAAAATCTTGTGTTGATAGTAATTTAGCGTTACACGTGCTCGTATCGGTACAAATATCACTGCTATCGGCGCGCATATCAGGCGACGCCACAAACGCTACATTACCATCATTGTCAGCCACTAAAACGCCAACATCCAATAAACCAAATGGCCCGTCTACGCCTGGTGAGGTTGTACGACTAAAAAGCGCTTGGTAGGTAACATCGACACTTGCTTGGCCTAATGACCAAGTACTGGCATTAACAGGCAAGGCGCTTAACCGGTGACTTAGCTCAACACCATCATTAGCATTTTCTGCAACCAAACTGGCACTGGCTTTAGCAAAACTGCCTTGATAATTTTGAGTAACATAGCTGCCCGTGTTCAATGCATCTAAGGTTAATGTTAAGCCAAAGGGCTGATCCATGTAGGTAAAACTACCACATGATGGCAACACACTTGAGCTACTCACTAAAAAACGGTCGGGTACAAACCGGCCGATATTAGGTGATAACGCCAGTGGTATGTCATAAAAAGTTGAGCCTAAATAGCTACTTGGAGGCTTGGCACTAAAAGTGAACACCCCAACCTCACTAACTGACTGTGACACGGTATTACTGTTGGTGGTTTCGGCCACATGGTTATATTGCGACGAGCCAACACTCCCTAACACACCACCTGAAGGTGACACTAATTGGTGGGCAAGTGCAATATTGTCATGAACATAATTTGGGGTATTAAGGTTATCGCAATAATTGCCATCACCATCGGCCTGCCAAGCTTTGCCTTGTATCACTAAGTCAAACGACTCCCCCGCTTTTTTATAGCGATTACAACTGCTATTTCCTGCCGAGCACTGCGCAGCTGTGTCTTTAGGTGTGACGCACAACCCCACGGGAAAACTCACAAATGGGTCTGAGCCCAACATGATTAAGCCTGCTTCGTCGCCACTGCCGGTGTATTGCGCATCAAGTTGCATTTTGCCAGCATCGGGATAATTCACGTTAATATTGGCCTTACCTGTTGCATCAAAAGCTAACGCGATTGAGGTTGCCGCTGAACTTTGCTTACCTACTACGGTATTGTTCACTGTGACCGACTGGCCATTTATTGGTGTCACAGGGTCAAGGTATGTGCTCCAAAAACTGACATTTTTAGTTGTGTTTGCAAACGTTGGAATACATTGCAGGGTTTCATCGGACTTTTTCACGGCACTAATTGCAATGTTGCCCGACGGTTTATTTGCCAATTTATCTGGCACATCAAAAATAAAACCACTGTCAGCAAAGACTAAATTACAGTTTGCCGCACTCGCAGCGCCGCCATTAATACGACAGAGTGTTTGGCTAAATGCCGTCGTGCTAGGTACAGATCCTGTCACGCCTAAGGTCACGGTACCTGCGGTATTACTGCGTAATTGCAAATCGGATTTTTGGCCACCGGTAAATGTCACTACATTACCCCCCACCCAACCGCCGCCACCGCTGACCACAGCAGGGCTTAGCGTCGCCGTCACACTGTCTGTCACCGTTAAACTGCAATCGGCATTGGCACAGGCTTTAATTGATAATGTTTTAGGGGCGCACGTCACCCCCTGACCAGAATATGAGTATTCAAAGTGATCAATCTGAATGCCTATTGGCTCAGATTGCAAAGCACAAATTTCAACATTGTCGATTTCGTGGTTATTGGTGGCTCCCCCTGTCGACCCCGTTAAAGAAAGCAAGAAGTTGTCCGGAATTGCAGCTTGAGTCGAGATTGCCGCCGCATCAAATGCCGATATGATTTCCACAAACCCACTCCCCGTATCACGTTCAACTTTTACGACCGACTGGTTAGCAATTTGTGAGTCAACGGTAATTCGATAACGATGCGCTGGTGACACATTATTATTATCTACCGTCGGCGACAAACAACTGCCGCCAGTATTGGTCGTGCCATTGCTACAAGTTCCCCGTAAATAAGGGTATCCAGAAGTACCCGAACCTGAACCACGAATAGACACTGACTGACGGCGACGACCAGGACCATTTGGGCCGCCCTCTGCTGAAAAGTTACCGTATTCATCAATACCAAAACCTAACCAACCACCAGCAAACCCATTAACATTAGAGCGAGCACCATATCCCATCGGCCCACCCGCAGCGCCGGGCTGTGGTGTAATTGATGCGTCTGACAATACAAAGGCAATACCGTCGGCACCGGTACCGCCATAGGCATAATGATCAAATTCGATTTCAACTTTATTGTTTTTACCCGGAAACAAGCGCTGATAGGTTGTCGAGGTAGCCTGATTCGTTTTGGCTTCTGTTTGCCTTAAGCGGCCGCTAACTATTGACGGAGTAAATGTTCCAGCACTTTTAGCTGCAACCCAGTCAGTACCCAGTTCGGTGCGTTCAAATTCATCCGTAAAACACTGACGAATTGGGGTTAATTTCTCTAGTGCGACAAAACTGTAGTTTTCCCAAACATGGTTACGGTCATTATCTCTAAAATTATCTTCATCAGTCACCATACTGACATTGGTGCTAGTTAATACACAGCGCCGCAACCATCCGCCATCGCCCCCGCGGCGACTGTTTTTACTCGCAACCAGAGTTGGAATATTGGTAAATCCTGTTAGCACAGTGAAATACTGGCACTGATTTCCAACCGAAGTGGTGCCAGATGAATTAAATGTTTGTGACAGTCCAAAATGATAATTGACATTGTTGCCATCTAACACCAATGCGCCGCTACCGGACTTTACGGCCAGGTAAGCAATTTGCTCATTTTGCAAGCTGTTATTATTAAGCTTGCCCGGTTCACACTGGCCAGAATTATTTCGTACTTCAGACGCATCCATCGCTAACTGGATGCCGTTACTGGTAAATTGTGAGGTACTGGTTAACCAACAATTATTATTTTGGGTTTGCAACTGATTAAGCACCACATTTTGGGTGCTGGGCAAGGTAACATCTACATATTGATTATTGGAACCAATCAAGGCTTTATTTTGTAACACACTGCCGGCAATGAGCTGGGTGCCATTACTTAAATCAAATGTGCCCGGCGTGACGGCAATCCAATGCACCTCAGGCATTTCGGTCGCCACGCTGTTCCCCGCAGACAACGCGCGAGTCCAGGTAAACCCTGTTTCGCTGATCGATGATAAAAATGCACTTTGGCGGCTGTCATTGTTTGCATCAGAATCTGAAATGGTCGGCATAATAAACACCAGAGGTTTTACACCACTTGTAAAAGGGGTATCAAACACCACATTTTTAGACGCCACACCTGAGGTTGCTTGTGATTTACCATACTGAATATGAAAGCTGACACCAAGTGGTTCGGAGTCTGTTACTGATGCGCTATCGCCCATATTCAAATAGCGTGAGGAAATGCGCCCTTTAATCGCCGAACTGCTATAAAGCGATAATGTCTCATTACTGTATACATAGGCTGTAACATCTGAAGTGCCGGTCAATTGCAAATTGTTGTACGCAACAATCTGTAATTGATACAGGTTGGCAGTATTCACAGTGGCACTATTAAATTGGCTACTGTTTTTAATGAATAGCCTTACATCACCTTTTAACACCACTTTTGAACCACTATTTAATGTCAATGACTCAATAAAATAGTCGCCCGCGGTTAATTCTAACGTAGCATTATTGCCAGCCGCTATCGATGTAAATCGATACTCAGATTGGCTTGCAGACATACTTAGGGTACAAGCCGAATATAAGCTAACATTGCCAAACTGGCTTTGACCATCTTGTCCAAGCTGTAAGCTATCCCCTGTATTACAATAATTAATATTTCCGCCAGCGGCTGAGCTGGTTAAAAAAGCATTGTCACCGGTTAAATTAAGGCCAATTAAATCATAACCTAATGTGGTGCATTTTCGGCCAGTACCATCGAGCTCATCACAGCTGTCAGTCGGTAAGCCGGATCCATCATTTGAGCTACAATACGCTAAAGGCAGCCCTAAGGTTCCGCGAATTTTAGCGCTGTTGTTTAAGGTAAACTGAGTAGAGGTGATACCTGCACAAGGTAGAGGGTCTGGGTTGCCATATTGATGATGCCCTTGAGCAACGGTAGCCCAAGTCGCAGACTCGTCAATGGTACCAAAGCCATGGGCATGACTTGCCAATAACAAGGTGAAAATGATGACAATGACATTCACTAAAGGTTTAATTACCACGAGCTTCAACCTCCACTTGGCGACTGACTCGTAAACAGGTAGAAGTGCTTCCACCGCCACTGCAATCGCCCGTTTGGCAAATCGCCAAACTGCTTATTCGGTATTGAATAACACTGCCCACCGTCGCTGCATTACAGCTTATCGTGACACTACAGCTATAAAAACCAAGCGCATTTGCCGGTGCAGTCCACGTTGAGCTTACATTACTGCAATTGGCTAACGAGCCATTTAGCGGAAATAATTGCGCCAGCGCAGCGTCAGCACCACTGTTAGCACTAAATAATGCTCTGGTACCCCACACTTCAACATTTACCGACTCATCAGCATCACCAACTATTCGAATTAGGCTCGCCGCAACCAGAAATAACACGGTTAACACAAAAATACCGATAATTAATGCGCTACCACGTTGAGTATGATGAGTTAACTTACGCTTAAGGGACATTCATCACCTGCACTTGATGTTGGTACTGAAACGTTTCACCATTAACGCTGAAAATCGGCTGTAAGTGTACTATGGCATTAGTTATCAGTGTTGCTGGTGTCAGTGTAATAGCAGGATTAACCGTTAAGGCATTTGAGACATTTTGTGCCATCAATACGCCACTTCCCATTGCCGTCGGTGCAGGTTGATTAATTTGATAGCCATAGCCTTGATATAAGCGTAAATCAATATTAGTACTTGTTTGTACAAAGCAGTAACTTAACGGAGTATCAGCAATATACAGTCGCTGTAAAGGTGAAGCCTCACTAAAGCGCACGGTTTGCGTCAAAGTAATAGTTAACTCATCACCTGTTGCGGCAACACTCTGAACGGTAAATCGCTTAGCGGTTGTCCCCTGGGGATGATAAACCTCTGCATTAGTTAAAGGATAAATCAGCACAGATTGTCCCGCAGAAATACCACTAATGCTTTTTATCGCGGTTAAGGTATTGCTTGCTGTGTGTGGCACAAATGGCGCATCGAGGTAAGAGGTGCTGGTCTCAATAGGCAATAATTCAATACATTGATAACTGCCATCTGATGCGGTCAAAATACGCATACTGTTTGGCACGGCTCGGCGGATATCTCGGGTCATTCGCTCAATACCAAAACGGCTTTGGCTGAGAACTTGGTCTACCGAACTTGACTCAACAAAGATTCGAGTGCCAAAAATAACAAAGCTGCTTACCCCCACCAATACAATCCCTAAGATCAAAATGACAGTGACCATTTCAACTAAAGTGAAACCTTTTGTGCTCGCATGCTGATTAGGTCGCATCAGTAGTTACTCCTCACCGCTTGGTAAGTAATCACTTCATTCGCTGGGGTTGTTACATCGACAGTAATTAATTTTTCCGCCTGGGTTGTAGCATCAAGATAACTCACTGTAACAGACAACTTAAAACCCGGATAAGCTTGAGCGTATGTTTGGCTTGAGTTGAGCATATTACTTGCTTCACTTAACCCTTGGTAATCATCAACATCGTTAAAAGCGTCACGATTTTCGCCATCATTACCCAACAGTGAGGCTGCGGAACAACTCAGACCCGCTGGCGCATTACAGGCAGGAACACCGCCGTTGGCATTGGTGTTTTGATCGTAACGTTTACCCCAAATTTCATTCATCACTGAATGCGCAAGCTCAGCTGAACGCACCCTTTGCAAAGTGGCTGCCGCTCTGTCTGCCTGCGGAAATAACATGCTGGTTAACATCACAATGCCAACTGCAATAACCAGCATACCAATCACTAATTCAATTAATGTGAAACCACCATGAATAGCATGAGCCGAATGGCGTTTATTGGGCATATATATACCCCTCAGTTTCCACGGCAATAGCAAGGGTGTCGTCTGCTACGGCATTAAAGCAATGACCTGCACATGCTGGAGAAGTCATTCGTCCATGACTGTCAAAGGTTATCGAAAAAACCTGACTCGCACTGCTGGCAAGTTCGATATGGGCTCCACCGCTGAATGTTTGCGGCGGCTCTGCACGAAATTGATTACTACAGCTATTGCCTACTCGATCATTAAAATAACGTAAGGTATACCCACTGGTATTTACATCCAACTGGTAGCATTGATCGGTATTTTGAATCGCTTTTAGCTGCACGTACCTGAGCTCGCTTATAAACTCATTACGCAAGGTGAAGGCACTGTATGATGAACTAGACAACAGGCGCGGCAATACCGTCACGGCAAGAATACCAATCAAGATAATGGTGGTAACTAATTCAACTAGAGTAAAGCCGAGTTGATTATTCCGCTGCGGACTCAATGTGAAAACACCCTCTATCATTCCGTCAATCGATATTTCGATACGCCAATAACTTAAACTACAACAGTGTCATAGACTTATACTAGCTGATCCAGTATGGCAAAAACAGCCAATTTTGTCTGCTTATTTATAAAGCAACCTAAGCCGTAAGCATTTGCATAGCGATCAACTCCCAAAAAAAAACCTGCCGAAGCAGGTTTTATTAATTGTCTATATTAACAACTCGTTGCTGCAGGAATCGCACCATACACTGGCAAAGTAGTCGATGTTGCTGGTGTGTAGGTAAAAGTACAAGTATATGGTGCACCTTTCTGCCAAAAACTAACAACACCTGAGCTAACTGAAATAGCCCAATCACCAGTTGATGATACATTACCTGTAGTTGGAGCGGTAATTACTTGAGCTGTGATATCTAATGCACGGGTAAAGTTAGTTGACGTAGAATCCATGTAACCATATAGCGTAGATACAACGTCAGTTGTTCCAGTCCCAATAGTAACATTAGCCGCTGTAGAACTTTTTTCTAAGCCTGCTAGTGCCGCTTTAGAATAAACCAAGGTATTTGCACCTTGAATCGACGCTTTTAAGCCATTTAACGCTGACACACGTGCATCGCCTTGTAAGTTAATAAACTTAGGCGCGGCAGTGACCGCTAAAATACCGAGAATAATAATCACAACGACGAGCTCGATTAATGTAAAACCTTGTTGTTTTTGCATATAAAATAACCTCTTTTAAAATAAATCTTTATCCATGCGAACATGGCGTAATCGACTTGGCTGTTAATGATTAATTATTACTAAAGGCAACCACTTGCCCAGTACCTGGATTGTATGTCACACCTTTAGCACCTGACGTTGAAAGGTCTGGTGTTGGTGTTGGCACGCCATTAGCTTGATTCAAGGTTAATGAAGCCACCTGATGATAAACACATAAATCAAGATTGTTTACCGTTACGCCATCAATACTGGTTGACGAACCACCCACCGCATTTTGAACACGCACGGTATAACGTTGATCGCTTGCATCTTGGTTAAACAGTACATTGCGTGGTGCATTTTGCAATACAGAGTCAAAGACTTCTTGGCAAGTGTCATTCGTCATTGTGGTGGCGCTAGTATTTGTTGTACCCGTTGGAAAACCAAAACGAGTGTCAAGTGACACAGTTGTTCCATCTAATACCACACTGGTATTACGACGGCCGTCAACTTCCCATTGTGCACGAACAAAACTCACTGCGGTTGCTAAACCACCAGCAACACCATCAACGCTGGCATCTTCTGCATCATCGGTTACATTTAAAAAGCGTGGAATGGCTGTCGCAGCTAATAAACCTAAAATCACGATCACAATAACCAACTCGATTAATGAAAAACCTTGTTGTTTTAATTTCATAGTACCTCACTCTTTTTAAATGTTTTTATTACAAACACTAACGCTACTATAACTTCCATAATATTAGCAGCTTATTAAAATTATATCACCAGTGATAGTTTTTTTACTTCTCTGCTGATAAAAATATCACCCGTCCAGTGAGCAATTGATAACTTAAACTCGATTGATTAGGCGAGACATACCGACACACCTTATCTTCAGCCTGGTACTCCACAGACAACGCTAACTCACTTGTGCGAGTCGCTAATAACTGCTGCCATAATTGCTGACAACCATCATTATCAAAGGTGTCTACAATAGGCCACCCTTTTGCCGATAATGTAATCCAATTGTCTGTGCCGATTAACTCCGCTTCGGTGTTATCTGATGCCGCTGAAGCTGAAAACTGCCCATTTTTTGACGATTCAGTCGCTACATCACTATCAGAGTTATTAAGCACTTTTGGTGCCACATTATACCAAGACAACAACATTCTATTAGGTCGCCCAGAAGTGAGCCACTGACTCTTCACCATAGCTAAGACATTTAAAAGTCGATTATGTTCAAATGCTAAACCTTGGCTGGTCAAAATAGGTTCAGTCTTAATATAACGCGCACCTAAAACAGATAACACAATCAGTAACACCACAATCGCTATCATTTTGCCATAGACTTTTAGCAAATCATCATCAGCCTTTTGTTGACTTAGCATAGTGTTGTCCGGTGTGTAATCAACATGGTGAGTTAACCACCTTTCACAACTTTTAGCATGTCCCACATTGGTAAATAGATACCTAACGCAAGGATCAACACAATACCAGCCACAAAACCAATTAAAATCGGCTCTAATTTAGCGGTTAAATTTTTTAAATCGTAATCAACTTCACCTTCATAAAAATCTGCGGCATCATTTAATAATTGATCAATTTGACCTGTCTCTTCACCTACAGCAACCATTTGCAGCACTAAAGGAGTAAATAAGTGACTGGCATTAGACACTCTTAACATTGAATCTCCCGACTCAATTCCACGTCGCATACCGACTATTTTGTCGTGCATGTAGGCATTATCGACCGCATCGGCAACCAAACTTAAAGCTTGTGTCATTGGTACACCTGCACTGAGCATCATTGAAAAACTTCGGCAATAACGAGACAACGTCGAGCGCTCAATAATGGAGCCTACAACCGGAATGTGTAGTTTCCACAGGTCCCATTGTTTTTCACCCTTTTCGGTATGATGCCAGTAACGCACACCAAGAATTACCCCCACCAATACCGCCAACATTAATGCCCAATAATTAACGAAGATATTAGATGTGGTGATTAATATTTTGGTCGCCCAGGGCAAATCTGCACCAAATCGCGAAAACATATCTGCAAATTTTGGTATCACCATAATATTAAGAATAACCATTGCAATCGTTATCGCAATTAATACAAAAATCGGATAACGCATTGCCGCTTTAATACGCCGACGGGTTTCTTGCTCGCGCTCTATATAATGCGATAACTGAATAAAAGCATCTTCTAATTTACCTGTGTTTTCACCCACATGGATCATAGAAACAAATAACGAATCAAACACATCAGGATGTTGATTCATTGCAGAAGATAATGGACGACCAGAGGTTAATTGCTCAGAAATATCATCTAACGCGTGTTTCATACGTGCAGAGTGAGTGGTTTCAGACAACCCAGCTATGGCACGTAATATAGGAATACCAGAACGCGTCAATGAGTACATTTGTCGTGTAAAAATCTGCAGTTCTTCTAATGATACCTTGCTCTTAAACAAGGCCATCGAAAACGATTGCTTAGGCTTAACCTCAGTGAGCTCTAATGGAATAATACCACGCGACAGTAAGATATCTGCAGCGGCACTTTCGCTTGCCGACTCAAGCTGCGCGGTTACCGCTTTACCCTGTGCATTACGACCTCGATATTGATACGTTGGCATAGTTACGCCTCGGTGCTAGGCTGATTAACCAAGTCTGTTGATAATGCCATATTTGACTCACTGACATCTTCAACTAACTTAGCCACCTCTTCTAGGGTGGTGGTGCCTTGAAATAAATACTCCATTGCCGAGTGTGCGAGCGGAATAAAGTTAGGGCTGCGCACCGCTGCGCGGGCAAAATCTTGTGGATTACCCGTACGCATGGCATCAATCATGTTTTCATCTAGTTCTAAAATTTCAAAAATACCAATACGGCCACGATACCCAGAGCCGTTACAGGTTTGGCAACCTGTGCCTATTTTAAAACTTGCCCCATTAATGTCTTGCTTAGTCACACTAGACAACCAGCTACGCTCTGCTGCTGTAGGTTGATAATCCACAGCACAGTTATTGCACACTCGGCGCACTAATCGCTGGGCAATAATCACGCGCAAAGCGCTGGCAACCAAATAACTTGCCGCGCCCATATCAAGTAATCTTAAGGCGCTGGTGACTGCATCATTGGTATGCAAGGTTGATAATACAAAGTGACCCGTTAATGCACCTCGCAAGCCAATTTCAACGGTTTCTTGATCTCGCATTTCCCCTACCATGATGATATCGGGGTCTTGGCGTAAGGTGGTACGCAGTACATTAGAAAAGTTTAAACCAATTTTGTGATTAACTTGCACTTGGTTTATACGCGGTAACTGATATTCCACCGGATCTTCTACGGTAATGATTTTTCTATCAGGCGTGTTTAACTCACTTAAAATACCGTACAAAGTTGTGGTTTTACCGCTACCTGTTGGCCCGGTAACTAATAACATGCCGTGAGGACGTTTAATTTGTTTACGAATACGCGCCACGATGTGTGGTGGCATACCGGTTTCATCAAGGGTACGCAAGCCTGTGGTTTGATCTAACAAACGCATCACCACAGATTCGCCATGATAAATAGGCATGGTCGACATACGCACATCAATTTTATGACCTTTAATTTCAATATGAAAACGCCCATCTTGCGGCATACGTTTTTCAGAAATATCGAGTCCAGCCATTAGCTTAAGCCGAAGCACTAAAGCCGAGGCTATATTGACTTCGCTTAATGTATTTTCATGTAATTGACCATCAATACGTTGGCGAATACGTAATACCTTTTCACCAGGTTCAATATGAATATCCGATGCGCGCATTTGCACCGCATCTTCAAAAATAGACTGCAACAACTTAACCACTGTGGTTTCGTTATCTGCATCGCCTTCTGTCAAACTACTGAGGTCAAACATGTCATCAGCGGCATATTCTTCTTCAAGCTTGCCGGCAATTTCAGCAATTTGCCCCGTACGGCGATATAAATTATCAAATGCGTCTAATAGCTGCTGCTCTGGGGCAACGGCAAGCATTAATTGCTTGGGAGCAACTAGTAGCTCTAAATTATCTATCGCCTGTAAGTCAGCAGGATCGCTCATGGCAATCAATACATGATCAGCGCCGCTTTCAACAACCAGTGCACGATAACGCCTTGCTTGCACTTCCGGAAGAATATTGACCACCTCGGCGGCAATGGGTCTACGGCTAATATCAAGGTATGGCAGGTTAAGCTGTTGAGATAAAAATTGGAGTAATTGATCTTCAGTAATACTCTTTAAATCAATTAGCGTGCGGCCAAGTTTTTTACCACTATTACGCTGCTCTGTCAGTGCTTGCTGCAATTGTGCTTCGGTAATAATGAGCTCTTGCACCAGAAGATCACCTAAGCGCATCTTTAACTTTGGTTTCATCGGTTTTCTCCTAGCTGAGCTAATCGGGTTTCAATAAAATTCATGGCAGACGTCGACAATCCTTCATAGCTTAGTGCAGAACGATAAGCTTGAGCTGCCGGGATGTATTTTTGTTGTGAGTCTAACGCAAAACCCAGCCCCATCCACCAGCGAGCTTGAGTCGATTCGCTCTTTAATAAATTACGGTACGCTTGTTCTGCCAGTATAAAATCTTGCGTGTTTTGTGCCAGCTCAGTTTGAGCGACCCACTTGTCTCGAGCCCAACTTGAATTATCTGGAATGCTCGCCAACGTCATACCTGCACGATCAAAAGCTTTTACCTCGGTTTGGATCCGCGACAAAATGACATAAAACTCCCACTCTTGTGGAAACATACTAATACCACTTTCTAATAAGCGCATTGCAGTGGTGGTATTATTTTGAGCATAGTAAATGGCCACTAGCTGTTTACGTGCTTTATGTAAGTTTGGTTGTAAAATAATGGCTTCTAAATAAAAGCTGGCCGCATCATCGACGTTTTGTGCACTTTCGGCCTCTATCGCTTTACGGTACTGTAATTGCGCCATTTGTGTTTTACTAAGAACAACCTCTTTAACCGTCATGCTGTTCGCAGCCCCTGCAGAACCAGCGGCAACCTGCCCAGAACCAATATTAGCGTTAGAGACATTATCAGGTGATGTTTTGGCAGGTGTGTTATGCGTTACAGCAACCACAGAGGCATCGCTATCGCTAACCACGTTAGGGGTTTCTGTGGCTGCAACCTCGATTTGAGCCGTTTGCTTTGTGGCATTAGACTCGTTAGAGGCAAGTACCACTGAGTTATCTTGTGAATCAACCGCTCCGGCCTCTGGCTCATTCAACGGGTCTTTACTCACCGTTAACGGGGTGTCACTCGCAGCACCATTACCGAGCGTATTAACCACAGCTTCTGAGGCTACAGCATTATCGGTAGGCGCTTCAACACTGGCTGTGCGGCTGGTTTGTTCTAACGCTGGCACATCAGTTTGCGGCTGAGTAATTGATTGAGCTGGTGAATCTACAGCGTTGTCGGTGGCACTGAGCGCGAGTGTGTCTGACGTATTTACTTCAGCAATTGCCGGTGCTAACGATGGTTCGGCTTCCTGATACATTGACACACCAAACCAAAGTGCTGGGATCAATAGCAGTAAACACACACCGGCCATAATCAATGGTGAGCGAGATTTTTCTGTTTGGTAATACTGAACTTGAGGGCGAACAAACTCCCCCTGCGATTGAGAAGGTGTTGCCGTAGACTGCTGCGTTTCTGGTTTTTGACGCTGCTCTAAATCACGCAGCATTTTTATTATCACACTCATTAATGCTCACTTATCCGTGTCAACCACTCACCGCCAACATCCATAAACCCCAACAATAGCATCATGACTAACAGTAACATAATCAACAGTATGCTAGAGCGTGAGAATCCTGAGCGCTCGGTTAAATTAATGTCTTCTGTGTCACGTATAGCGGCGCGGCAATGTTTGGTCGACACCCGTTGACGCCCCTCACCGTAACAAAGCAGTAAACTTTTATGGGCTAATATGTTAACCAAGCGGGGGATGCCGCGAGCGGCTTTAGCTAATAACTTAATGTCGCTTACACTGAATAAATCAGCCCCTTGATAACCCGCTACGCCTAATCGATATTGAATATAGGCGCGTATTTCATCCCAACTTAACGGGCGTAAATGATAGCTAAAGGTTATCCGCTGCCGTAACTGCCTAAACGTCGCTTGGGCGAGTCGCTCATCTAACTCAGGCTGGCCAAATAACACCACCTGCAGCAACTTACGACTTTCAGTTTCTAAATTAGTAAATAAGCGTAATGCTTCAATACTGTCATCAGGCAATGCTTGAGCTTCATCTAATACCAGTACAACATGAAAGCCTTGGTGATTTAACTCGAGTAATCGTTCATGGATCAAGCGCGTTAATTGCTGCTGATCAAGCTTATTTGGCAAAGATAACCCCAACTCGGCAGCCACTGCAAAACGCAATTCTTTTGGCGTTAAATAAGGATTGGGCAAATACGCACAGTGGTATTGAGTCGGCAAATCGTTTAATAACTTGCGACAAACTAATGTTTTCCCGGTTCCGACTTCACCAGTCACTTTGATAAAACCTTCACCGGTTTCTAATGCGGTTTGCAACACCTGTAAGGCTTCTACATGGGGTGATAATCCAAAAAAGAACCCAGTATTGGGCGTCAGCGTAAAAGGGAGCTGCGCCATGCCAAAGTGTTGCAAATACATAGCTAATTATGTTCCATCATTACTTAGAAGGATACCAACGTTCAATTAAATCTTGCGAACGTTTAAGCTCATCTTTCCAAGTATCTAAACCCACAACTGTCGGCTTAAGTAAGATAATTAATTCTGTTTTTTGTTTTGATTTAGCGCGGCTAGTGAAAGCCTCACCTAAGAATGGAATATCACCTAATAACGGCACCTTAGACACAGTTTCGATATTTTCACTCTTCATTAAACCACCAATGACAACAACGTCACCCGAGGCGGCTCTAATGACGGTATCAGACTCACGGATCTCACTTTGCGCCAACGGTAACTCGAGGCTTGAATCGCTAATTTGAATGGTTTTAGTTTGCTCTTGTACCTCAATCACCGACGGATGAACATGCAATAGAACATTACCATTTTCATCAATTTGCGGAGTCACATCTAAGGCAATACCAGAGAAAAATGGCGTTAACTCAACCTCAGGCGTGGTCACTGTCGTGGTCGATGACACAGTGGTTGTCGACACATCGGTAACAAAGTATTCATCATTACCCACTTTAATGACTGCTTTTTGATTATTTGACGCCGTTACACGCGGACTTGAAAGCACGTCCACATCACCTTGGGTGTCGAGTAAGCTAATCATGGTACTAAAATCTGTACCTTTAACGTTAATCGAAGTCACACCACCAATTACAGAAGAAATGGTATCGCCTAGGCCTTGGCCAGCGGAGGTACTAAAATCAATATTAGTGCTGTCCACATGCCCCAATACATTTTCCCACTGAATACCCTGCTGGTAGCCATCTGATAAGGTCACTTCTAAAATTTTAGCCTCTAGGATCACTTGGCGCTGTAAGTGGCTCTCAGCAGTGCTTAAAAAAGTACGCACTTGTCTTAATTCGTTAGGGTAGGCACGAATCGTCACTAAACCTGCTTGCGGCGTAACAACCACTTGGCGACCACCACCGGTTTCACCAATAATCGACACTAATGTTGCTTGTAACTCGCCCCAAAAATCGGTTTTGGTCGTTGAACGAATAAACGTACCATTGCTTTGTTCATTGCTGCCCGAATTACTGCTATTACTGTTAGAGCTACTTGAATTGCTGCTGTTATTGTTATTGCTATTTGAGTTGTCGTTGTCATCAGAGATACGTCCAGAGCTTACCGACGTTAATGATAAGCCTTCACGTTGCATATACAGATAATTTAATGGGAAGGTTTCAGTGCGCATCCCTGACGGAAACACACGTAAAATACGCCCTTGTCGACTCACTTCGTAGCCATAAATATCTTCTACAACTTGCAAGGCTTCAGACAAGGTAACCGCTTTAAGCGATAACGAAATACTTCCTTGCACATCGGGATGTACCGCCACACTTAAAGGTGTATCTTTCACCAAGCTTGGGAAAAACACGCGTGCATCAACATTATTAGCCGACACATCAAAGCGCCGCTCAGCAGGAAGCGCCCTTGCAGACGCAAGCGCATTACTGCCATTTAACTCGCGCTGAACTTCAGCTGGCATAGCGGCAGGTGGAGGAGTGACCGCAGCTGTCGCTTGCGCTTGTTGTCTTGACTCCGCCAACGCTGACTTTGCCGTCTGAGGATCTGGCCTGTCTGTCGTTTGACAAGCGACCAAACAAAGCGACATCAGAGGGGTAACATAGTTAATTATTTTCATTTTTATTCTTATCCTATCGCTCTGTTATCGACTGAAAAAGCTGAAGTTTTCTACCATCAGACAAGGTAACACTGTCTTGACCTATAGAGGATACACGTAGCCCTATGCCACTAATCGTGTCGCCTACTGAGAGAATGTGATTATTAATAACAGCGTAGGCGCGTTGCCCATTTACAATACTGTTAAGTACCAATGCCTGCTGTGACCCCGAATCAACCTGAACGGCGACATAGCCTTGGCTGGGTAATGTTGGGTCGCGTAACGTTTGCGCATTTGCATGGCCAACAAACAGTGTCATGAAACCCGCTGCGACAATGTATATTCCGCTAACACTAATTCTGTTTAGCAACACTGATAAAATCCTTATTCACACTCAGTGTGTAAAGTTCTAATTGAACAAGTGCATTAGGATGGGTATCCACACGATAATCCAAACGCTTCCAATAAAGTTTATCTGGCATGTTTTCAACTGCTGAGACAAATGCCAAAATGGCAAAGTAATCCCCTTGTAAACTCAACTTAATGCCATGGCTATATAGGTTCACACCGCTGTTTTCGCCCATATCTAACAATGGCGTTGGCGCAATAGAAGCAAATGAGGTTAACGTTACGCCTTTTGTATTACTTAATAAATTGGCTAAAACCGTCGGCATATAATCAGCTGGAACCATGTCCACCATTTGCGCCTCTAGTTGCGCATCAATCGCCTGTGTTTGTTCATTTATCAAGGCTAAGCGTTGTCGATAATCTTGGTTTGGGTCTAACTGCAAGCGCTCTTGATATAAGGCTATTTGTTGGCGTGATATGTCATTTTCCTGGTGTAATGCATTCACTTGCTTTTGCAAGGTAAGTTGTTGCTTCCATGACGATTCCAAGGGTATATACACCAGCATGCCAATGACAACGGCACAGGCAAGCGCAATGAGGGTTCTTTCCCGTTGGCTAAGATGATTGAACTTTTCAGACCATGCTGCCCATTGCTGCGTCATTGTGAAGGTTCCTTATCAGCAGTTTGGCTAGTGAGCTTAAATACCAGAGGTTGATTTTCACCTTGGTTCATCGTCATGGCAGAAAAAGCATAACCTTTCAGTGTCGATGTATTTTTTAGTTGGTCAATCCACAATGGAATACTTTGAGGCGTGCGACCATAGCCCTCAAACGCGACTCGCATAGGGCCATGATCAGGCTGCACAAGACTGATGTGACTCAACCAGACATTGGTGTTAGCCACTTTCGCTAAGTCGGTCAATAAGGGAGAATAACCTTGGCTGACTAACTCTTGACGTTGGCTCAATTCGTCTTTTAAACGCGTTTTTAGCGCTAATTGTTGTTCTTCTAGTTCAACTTTAGCCACTAATGCCGCATCGGGTTTTCTGGCTGCGATTTGAACTTCTAGCTCTATTTTTTGGGCTGTTAATTGCTGGTTATCATTATTGGCTTGTTGCAGTACGATTTGCGTCTGTTGTTGTTGCCACCAACCAAAGCCATAGCCCACAACACCGATTACAATTAACAACATCAATCCCAGCATCAGACGTGTTAATGTTAACCACTGCGTTTGTGGTAATAAATCATCACTGTATAAATTAACGCTGGTTTTAATCACACATCACCTCGTGTTAACTCTTGTAACGCCAACTGAGCCAATAAACCACAGATACCGTCTTGATTGTCTGCGTGTACTTTTTGATTAAAATTAGCGCCTACTAACTCAGCTAAGCCGACACTGTCTCCCTCAATCACAACCCTGATAGACGCCACAGGGGCTTGTCGCAGTTGGCTTTCAAAGTAATCCATTGAGCGCTGAATTTCTAAGCTTAAATTGTCGGCAATACCTTGTTGCAGCTCTTGATATGTGGCTTTACTGAGTTGACTAAACCCCCGCACCCTTCTTTGCATTAACACTTCTTCGGCTTTACCAACCATAAGTAACAATTCTTGCTGTGGTAAATGCGCCACCAGCAAGTGTGCCATATTGTCATTGGGTAACATATGCCGTAAGGCTATCTCTTCGATACTGATACCCGCAATAGTTAATCCATTACCTTGCGCGGCCGAGACCAATTTCATCATTAATGCTCGGCTAGTCACCACTACACTGATTTTAGTACTCGGAATTTGGCCAGACTCAAAATAATCTAAATGAATATCAGCGACCGGCTCAGACACCATGTCTTTTACTGCCCAAATTAAGGCTTGTGCAATTTCAGCTTGTTCAACATTGGGCTTATCGACTTGCAAGAGTTGGTAATGAGCAAAAGACAAAACCAATTGCATTCTTACGGGACCAAATTGGGCCTTAAGCTGTTCAAAGGCTTGGTTCCAATTTTGTTTGACGACAGGAATGTGAGTGACAGTATGAGTAGATGTGCCTTTTTGGACGTTACACACCCATAACGAGTCGTCGGCGATAAAAACACCCACATTCCCGGTTGTTTTGGATGAACTCCAAAAGGCTAGCTTACTCAATAAACCACTTTTCATTGGGCGTCCCATACTCACTAAGATAATAATTATTCTAGGTTATTGGTTTACTATACGATGAAAAACTGAATAAAACCGATTTTACCCCAAAATGTTTACCGATAACGATGACTAAAGCAACTGGCCACAACACTACTGAGATTTAGCCTAGCCAGCAATACTAATGTTTTCATTTTGTTACAACAATATCAATATAGCATACTTAATGTAAAACCTAGAACCAAAGTTTGGTTATTAAGCACTTGATGTTTTTATGAAGCACTGCCAGTTATTTGGTCTAAATACTCACCTTGGGCCGCACTCACACCCAAAATTTTCAATGTTTGCCACTCCTCAAAACATTCAACCCCCTCTGCAATAACCTTCACTTCAGCTCGGTAAAGCCCGCCGATTAAACTGCGTATAAAAAGTTGATTTTCTGAGCGCTGATGCACCTGTCTCACAATCGAGCGGTGTAACTTTACTAAATCAAAATGATGCTCTTGAATATAATGGGTTCCAACAACATGTTGACCAACATGATCGACGGCCAATTTAGCACCCATTTTTTTTAGCATATCGAGCGCTTTTACGAGGGCAGGGTTAGCTTGATGCTTCACCACAATGTCTTCAGACACTTCAAAAATCAGTCTGGCTGCCAAAGGGCGATGCTCCAGTAAGGTTGATTGTATCCAACGAATAAAGGCACGACTGACCAGGGTATCTAAACTCAAATTAATACAATACGTGGCATGATTGTTCACCATTAAACCAAACAATACCTGCTCTAATATTTGGCGTTCGATTTGTGGCATTAAGCCGCATTTATTCGCCATAGGAATAAACAGCGTTGCCCGCACATCATTGCCTTGGTTATCACGTGCTCGGCTAAACACTTCGTAATGTAAGATATTGTTGTCGCTATCCACTACCGCTTGTTGCAAGGTGAAAAATCGCTTAGACACAAGCGCATTTTCAAGAAAACTACGCCAACGAACTGACCCCTTGGCAATCTCTTCATCAACAGCGCCTTTATCATACATAAACCAGTTATTTACACGTTGGAGCTGCGCCGCGCGTAGGGCCATTTCAGCCTCTTCAATAAGCTGAACTTGTAAATCGCCAGCTTTAAAAAACGCACTCCCTAAATGCAAAAAGTTGTCAGGATTACCTAACCCATAAAAAGGTAACGCAAGGCAGGTTTTGAGCACCCTTTGTGCTAACTGATCGGCTTCGGCCAGCGATAATTGAGGAATGACAATAACAAGTTGTTGATAGCTTCGACGGGCAAAAATACTCCCCTCGTACTGCGCTAAAATCGTGGTAATGGCCTCAGTGGTTAGGGTAAACATGGCTTTTAGTCCACTTTCGCCTAATGCCTCTTCCACTAAATCCATGTCGTCAAATTCAATTAACATTAACACACCGTGAGCAATCATTTTTTGATTATGACTTAATGCATCAAGGCGGTTTTGAAAAAAAATGCTATTGCCGATTTGCGTTTGTTTATCCAAAAACGTGTCTTTGCGAATAAACTGATCTAATCGACCGCGCTCTTTATGGGCATCATCTAAGTCTGCTAAAAGCTTGGTTATCGCCCGATTAATCATTCTTGGCTTACCGTTTGTGGGGACTTGCGCAGCTTGCACTAAATCCCCTTCTAAAATAAGCTTACTGCGCAGCGCAAGTTGTTCAATTCCATCAAGCTCACGCGAATACCAGGCATAGCCAAAACGTACAAAAAAACCTATCGCAACAAAACCGATAACTAAAATACCTAACTCAGACCAGCCAAGATGATTAACCGTTAACGGTGGCGGCATGATTAACAAGATCTGCTGGCCATTTTCAAGTTTACTTTGATACCGAGTTAAACGGCTGTTGGTAACATAATGCTCATTGGGGTGATATTCATATATGACGTTATCGCCCTGACTTAAGGTAAAATGAACGGCACCATAAGCAGACAACACAGGTGGCAACCAAGTTGAAAGCGGGCTGCTTTGCTGCAGCTTACCCTGTTCAACCAACATGGTTTCGAGTTGAGTGACTTTTTGCTGCTGAAATACATAAGTAAGCTGTATAACGCTAATAAAAGCACACAGAAGAAAAACAAAGGCAACTGCGGCAAGAGAAAGTAACCAAAAGCTGGTTATTTTTTTTGTAAGGATTTTGGTGAGTTTCATTTATCCGCTGTCCTGCTGGATTTATTTTTATTTGGACTAACTCATTTTAACCAGTATAGCGATTGCGTGTTATAAGTTCACTCTTCGTTTTCGTCAAATAACAATAAGGGGCTTACGCCCCTAATGTAATCGTCTATTTATGTGGTATAACGCACCTTAAAGCCTCTGCCTTATAGAAATGACCAATAATTCGCTGCCAAAATAACGTTGAAAGTTCAAAAAACTCTAACCCTTTAGATCTTATAGTCACTTGGCAGTGTTGAAATCTTAGCCACTCCAGAATCTATCGCAGCTTGCGATACCGCACGAGCAACAATTGGAAGCAATCGTGGATCCATAGGTTTAGGAAGCACATATTCGGCACCAAAACTCAGAGATGTCACTTTAGGATACGCAGCTAACACTTCTGCTGGTACAGGTTCTTTGGCCAAATTAGCTATCGCATACACTGCGGCTAGCTTCATCTCATCATTTATCACTGAGGCGCGCACATCTAATGCCCCTCTAAAAATAAACGGGAAGCACAATACGTTATTCACTTGGTTAGGGTAGTCACTGCGTCCTGTGCCCATAATGACATCCTGACGGATGGCATGCGCTAATTCTGGCTTGATTTCAGGGTCGGGGTTTGAACACGCAAAAATCACCGGATTAGGTGCCATCAAGGCAATATCGTCTGCGGTGAGTAAATCAGCACCAGATAACCCTAAAAAGACATCGGCATCTTTGATGACATCTTGCAAAGTGCGCTTATCGGTATTGTTGGCAAATAACGCTTTATACTCGTTTAAGTCGTCTCGACGCGTATGGATCACTCCTTGCCTGTCTAGCATGTATACGTTCTCACGAAGTGCTCCGCATTTAACAATCATGCTCATACAAGCAATCGCTGCTGCACCGGCGCCTAAACAAACAAATATCGCATCATCAATTTTTTTACCCTGAATGTCTAACGCATTTAACATCCCTGCTGCAGTCACAATAGCCGTGCCATGTTGGTCGTCGTGAAAAACTGGAATATTACAGCGTTTAATCAACTCTTGTTCTATTTCAAAACATTCTGGGGCTTTTATATCTTCTAAATTAATGCCACCAAAGGTATCTGCAATCGACTCTACCGTATTAATAAAATCTTCAGTGGTACGGTGTTTCACTTCTATGTCTATAGAGTCAATATTGGCAAAACGTTTAAATAAAAGAGACTTACCTTCCATTACCGGCTTTGATGCTAACGGACCTAAGTTACCTAACCCCAAAATAGCAGTGCCGTTAGAAATAACCGCAACCGTGTTACCTTTATTTGTGTAGCGATAAGCATTTTCAGGATTAGAGGCAATCTCTCTCACTGGCTCAGCAACACCTGGGCTGTAAGCAAGAGCAAGGTCGTGACTAGATTGAGCAGGCTTAGTTAAGCACACAGCCGTTTTGCCTGGTACGGGGAATTCATGATAATCGAGTGCTTGTTGGCGAATATCTGACATTGTTTACATCCTGAAATGCGCTATTAAATAAAAATAATGGTGAGCACCTCAACCCAATTAAGTCTGCTAACCATCGAAAGTGTTGTAACGATACGCTATTACAGTGTTGATAGAAATGAAAAACTCAGTGATAGGATGAGTTGCCCCGTCAAAACCGGGCTAGGTTTTGTTAGTAGAACTAAATGAACATGAATATAAATAAATCAAAGAGTTATATTTGTAGGAAAATAACAAGATTTAAAGGAATAAACCGTTTATAGCTGCCTTTTTTGTTATTTATTTTGCTTAAATAACAATATAAGCACTTTTAGGCTTTTTTACATTGTTTACCACTAAAAAATAAGTTTCCATTACAGCATAATGTCAACATGCAATACTAAAAACAAAAAAGGCGCCCAAGGCGCCTTTTGAAGTCAATTGCGTTGCAATTACTTCTTACCAAGCATACCAAAACGCTTGTTGAACTTGTCGATACGACCACCAGTGTCAACCACTTTCTGAGTACCAGTGTAGAATGGGTGACATGCACCACATACGTCTAAGTGTAAGTCTTTACCAACGGTAGAGTTTACTTTAATAACGTTACCACAAGTACAAGTTGCAGTGATTTCAGCGTAGTTTGGGTGAATACCAGTTTTCATTTGGAGTACCTTAAATTGAAGGCCATGTCGCTATCACAACCCGAAGTTGGACACCACATGAAGTTAATAACAATATGTTTTAGGCGCGAGATAATACAGCGTCTCACAAACACAAACAAGTAGAATTTATGCTCACTTGCGTATCAATCAATTACGAACGCCTTTGTTTACGCTCAAGAGCTTCATAAGTTAGCTTATCTTTAACGGCATCTTGGTATTGTTGTAATACCTTTTGCGATGGGCAACTTAATTGGCTCTCAGCCATTAACAGATAAATTTTGTGTTTAAAAAACGCATCAGGATTCGATTCGTAAATCGCTAACATTGCGCCATAAACATTGGTATTAAGTTGCTGATGATTGCGAACAGCAACCCGCCACAAACTATCTTCAGCCTGTTTATCTATGGCACATTGATATACCTTGTTTTGAGCAAGCTCGCTAACCACTGTTGTTTGTGTCGCATCTTCAAACGACTTAATCGAACTTTCAACAACCTCTGTTACGCTTTTTTCTGGCGCCACGGTTGCAAGGTGCTCGATCTGTACTGGTTGTAACGAGGCATCTGGTACATAAGGCTTAGGTTGGGGTGCCACATAATTGGGGTTTTGCTGGCTGGCCACTAAATTGTCGAACGTAACTCTATCAGCATCAACATTTTGATAATTCACTAACACATCGGCAGACGGACAACGTAAAGAGCTCTCTAGTTGCAGCATGCTGATTTTGCCTTGATAAAATGCTTGTGGATTAGCCTCATACAAAGCAAGCATCGCACCGTAAATATTAGACCCCCACTTTTTGCGGTATCTAACCGCTATTTTCCACAAAGAGTCATTGGGCTGTTTAATAATATTACACCCTTCCAACAGTTCTTGAGTGCTTGCCAATTGCGGCGCATTGGCAACTATTGTTGTTAGTGCGGGACGAGGTGCTGGGTTATAGGTTGGTGCTGAAGTCGGTGACTTCATTTTTTTTATCGCAACCGGTTGGTGGCTGCTAATCTGTAAAGGTTGATTAAACAATGGCACAGGAGAATATTGCTGCCATTTGGCATTACGATATTCAGAGACAATTAACGCAGAGTCAGGATCGCGCAATACTTCTTTGCCAGACAAAATAAACACATCTTCACCCTGGCGCTCTACATTTAATTTTTCTAACACAATATTGTCTTGGTAAATCTGACGTAAATAAAAAGTCAGCCGAGATAAATCATGATGTTCTGTCACAACATTAACCGTTAATGTGGGCTTTTGACCTAGCTCAAATGCGGCGGCATCAATACTAATATGACTGACTTCTGCAAATAACGCTGGCACGTACCCCACAGCGAAAAATGCCATTATGGCTAACAACTTTACGCCTTTCATCAAATCAATCCTTTACTCAAAATCGCCCTCAAAGCAGCGCTAAATAACGCTGTAAATTTCGTCAATACCGTCTTTATTGTTGTTTATCATTACTGCGATGATATTGTTGAATTATTTTATTTATAACGAAGCAACTATATAAACTAACATTCTTTGCTGCAACCAATTACTGATATACATGAGTAATTACTCAACACTTTGTTTAACCCTGTCACAGTTAAGCAATTAACGGCTATTTTGCAGCATGTTTTGCTTCAATCACTTCAAAAACGCGTTTATCTACCGCTTTATTATCATATTGAGCCAACACTTCTGTAGATGGGCACACTAAAACGGCATCTTTTAATAACAAATGAATTTTTTGCTGTGAAAAAGCCAACATATTGGTTTCAAATATTGCCAGCATAGCCCCATATACACTGGTATTCCAATCATCTTTATAACGATCAGCAATACGCCATAATGTGTCTGAATTATCCTTCACAATTTGACAGTCGTTTGGCCTGCTTGGCGCTAATAAAGCAACCTTGGCAGGTGTATCGTCAACCGCTGTGGCAGACGTAACAGACGGTTGAGCATGCTGCTCATCGTTAACCACTCGCGTATTTGCCACTGCTGCGACCTGAGTATTGGCTAACGCGGCGCTGTTAAATGACAGCGGCGCTTCAAATAATGCCAACACAGCTAAAATGCGCTCACTTTTTTTATCGTTTTGTGTAATCACGAGCTGAGCATGGTTATCTGTTACCTTCGATTTACCCGAAAGTTGCGCCAAAAATCGATTAATCGGTTGAATCGTTAACGCTTGTTGCTGTACGACTCCGTCTACTTTTTGTCTAAGGTAAAAGCGCAGCGATGACCAATCATCATTTTGCATCACTAGATTCATTTTTAACAAAGGTGGCTGATCCAGTGCTGACTGCCTGCTATTAATACTGACATGATGAACTTGCGCAAACACAGGTTGAGCATTTCCCCATAAACCTGTAATGATAAATAAGACCATAATAAGTCTTTTACACATAACACTTGCCCTATCTCTTTGATGACACTTAGAGGTAAACTGATCCGCAATCGCTAACAGAATCGAAAAATGTGAAACCTTATGCCCGTGTTTGTTGAAGTCGCTTTACCTGTCCCATTACGTCAAAACTTTAGTTATCGCGTGAAGGACGAGCTGCAAACAACACTGCAAATTGGGTTGCGCGTTAAAGTCCCTTTTGGGCGCCAACAACTCGTTGGATTAATCACCGCAATCAGCGACACATGCAACTTAGCACCGCAGCAGATAAAATCCGTGACAGCAGTGCTAGATGATGCCCCATTACTGCCCGACTCGCTATATAAATTAACCATTTGGGCCGCGAGATATTATTTTAGCTCGCAAGGTCAAATGCTCAGCCAAGCGCTTCCTGTTGCCTTACGTAAGGGGCTAGATGCCACGCCCCAAACCCTGGTGGAATATCACTTAACCGAACAAGGTCGCCAAGCCGATGCTAGCGTGCTTAAACGTGCCCCAGCACAAAAAAAACTCTTCGAATTATTACTAAGCCAGCCGCTTACTCAGGATGAATTTACCAACCAAGCATTAAGTAAATCGGCACTTAATGCGTTACAAGAAAAGCAATGGGTGGAGCAAAAAAACAGGCCAGTTAGTCACAATGTAAGCTGGCGCCAGCAATTAGTGATGAACGAGTCGCCCCACAAGTTAAACAAACAACAAGCGGTTGCCGTATCAGTGCTCACCCAACAGCAAGGGTTTCATTGCACCTTACTTGAAGGTATCACAGGCTCAGGTAAAACCGAGGTTTATTTAACCTTGCTCGAAACCATTTTAAAACAAGGCAAACAAGCGCTAATTTTAGTGCCAGAAATCGGCTTAACCCCACAAACCATCAATCGTTTTAAGCGCCGATTTGCCGTCACCGTTGCGGTTATTCACTCAGGGCTAACCGACAACCAACGTCTTGAAGCATGGCGACAAGCACGCGTTGGCGAAGCGGCAATTATTATCGGCACGCGCTCTGCCCTGTTTACTCCAATGGCATTTCCTGGCCTTATCATTTTAGACGAAGAACACGACAGCAGCTTTAAACAACAAGAAGGAGTGCGTTACCACGCCCGAGATCTCGCCGTAATGCGCGGTCATTTAGAAGACATACAAGTAGTACTCGGCTCGGCAACCCCTTCACTTGAAACCTTACAAAATGCATTATCGGGACGATATCATCACCTTGAGTTAAGTGAACGCGCTGGTGTGGCACAAAAAGTCAAGCAAGGCATCATCGATATTACCTCGCAACCATTAAAAGCTGGCATGTCGGCCTCATTAATTAACGAAATGCGTATGCACCTTGATGCGGGCAACCAGGTATTATTGTTTTTAAATCGCCGTGGCTTTGCCCCTGCCTTACTGTGCCACGAATGCGGCCATTTACATGAATGCGATCGCTGCGATGCCTTTTTTACCGTGCATCAAGGTTTAAACGAAATTTGCTGCCATCACTGCGGTAATCAATATGCCATCCCCAAACAATGCCACCAATGTGGCAGTACAATGTTAATGGGACACGGTTTAGGTACAGAACAACTTGAACAAGAATTGGTTAAGTTATTCCCCAACCATCCTGTTGTGCGTATTGACCGCGACACCACACGCCGAAAGGGCTCCCTTGAACAACAATTACAAGGGATCTATATGGGTAAATATAAAATTTTAGTGGGCACTCAAATGTTGGCTAAAGGGCATCATTTTCCTGATGTGACCCTAGTGGGCTTACTCGATGTCGACGGCGCGCTATTTAGTGCTGACTTTCGAGCCCCTGAACGATTTGGCCAACTCTACACGCAAGTGTCTGGCCGTGCCGGGCGAGCCGACAAACCCGGTAAAGTGCTACTGCAAACCCACCAAAGTGACAACCCTATTTTGCGTGATTTACTGCAACGGGGATACGGCGAATTTGCCCGCAGCCAGTTAACTGAGCGCCAACAGGCATTATTGCCCCCTGCATGGCACATGGTGTTAATTCGCGCAGAAGCCCATTTAGCCCAAGACGCAGATGCATTTTTAGCTCAAATAAGCCAACTTATCCCACAAAGTAACGACCTTGAAGTCATCGGCCCAATTCCAGCGCCCTTAGACCGTAAAGCCGGCAAATATCGACGCCAATTAATGCTGCAAGCCAAGAGTCGGCATCACTTGCAGAGCGTATTTGAACATGTATTGACTCAAATTGAACAATTACCCGAAGGGAAACGCTGCCGCTGGACAATCGATAGAGATCCTCAAGATTTAATGTAATTGACCGCATTCAAACGCCATAACCTCTGTCATAAACTTCGATTAAATTGTTATTCAAGTTGAATTAGACAAAAAAACCAATATTTCCGCTAAAGCAGATAGCAATTTAACCCCATAAACGGCTAAAATACGCGGTTCCGTCATGTCATTCATTTAACGAATTAGTGCAAGCAAACGCCCATGAAATCACATATTGAATCTTTACTAGAACAAACCCTCGAATCTTTTAAACAGCAAGGTATTGTGCCAGCTGATTTTCAAGCACGCATTCAGGTCGATCGCACTAAAGATAAAAGTCATGGTGACTTGGCGACTAACCTTGCAATGATGCTGACCAAAGTGGCCCAAAAGAACCCTCGCGAATTAGCCCAATTGATTATCGACACCCTACCCGCGTCATCTCATGTTGCTAAAGTTGAAATCGCCGGCCCAGGTTTTATTAACTTCTTTATTGACGACAATGCGCTAGCTAACCAGCTGCAACAAGCATTACACGATGACCACTTAGGCGTGACCTTACCGGCTAAGCAAACTATCGTTGTCGATTATTCATCGCCAAACTTAGCCAAAGAAATGCACGTTGGCCACTTACGTTCAACCATAATCGGTGACAGCGTTGTACGTGCACTAGAGTTTTTAGGACACAAGGTTATCCGTCAAAACCACGTTGGCGACTGGGGTACACAATTTGGTATGTTATTGGCGTACATGGAAGAGTTACGCAAAGCCAATGGCGAACAAGCCAAAATGGAATTGTCTGACCTAGAAAGCTTTTACCGTGCAGCCAAAGTGCGTTTTGACGAGTCAACTGAATTTGCCACTCGCGCACGTCAGTTAGTCGTAGCCTTACAATCGGGCGATGAATACTGTAATAAACTGTGGCGTGAGTTTAACGACATCTCGCTTAGCCACTGTCATGAGGTATACCAACGTCTTGGTGTTAGCCTAACCCGCGCCGATGTGCACGGCGAAAGTGCTTATAACGCCGATCTTGCTCAGGTAGTTAACGATTTAGACGCCCAAGGGTTATTAAGCGAGAGTAATGGCGCCAAAGTGGTCTTTCAGGAAGAGTTTCGCACCAAAGAAGGCGAACCCTTACCGGTTATTATTCAAAAGGCCGATGGCGGTTACCTGTATGCCACATCAGACTTAGCCGCCATGCGTTATCGCTCAAACGTACTGAAAGCCGATCGCGCAATGTACTTTGTTGATCTTCGCCAAGCGCTGCACTTTCAGCAAGTATTTAGCCTTGCCAAATTAGCAAAATTTGTTAACCCAAACATGTCTTTAGAGCACACTGGGTTTGGCACCATGAACGGCGAAGATGGCCGTCCATTTAAAACTCGCTCTGGCGGCGTCGTTAAGTTAGTCGACTTACTCGACGAAGCTAACGTGCGCGCACTAGAACTTGTTCGCAGCAAAAACCCTGACATGGACCAAGACACACTCACTGAAATTGCTCGCGTCGTCGGTATCAGCGCAGTTAAATACGCTGATTTATCGAAAAACCGCACTAGCGATTACATTTTCAGTTTTGAGCAAATGTTAAGCTTTGAAGGTAACACAGCGCCATACCTGTTATATGCTTACACCCGTGTGGCGGGTATTTTTAAACGTGCAGAAGACATCGATTTAAGCCAGGCAAAAATCGTCCTTGAGCACGAAAAAGAAAAAGATCTTGGCACTAAATTAGCGCAGTTCGGTGAAGTCTTAACCCGCATGACCGAAAAAGGTTTGCCGCATGTGCTATGCGGTTACTTATACGAACTTGCCAGTGAGTTCTCAAGCTTCTACGAGGCCTGCCCAGTATTAGCCGCTGACACAGAAACACAAAAACAGAGCCGTTTACTGTTATCGCAATTAACCGCTAAAACATTAAAAACAGGCTTGTCACTGCTTGGCATTGAAACATTAGAGCGGATGTAATCATGAGTCGCGACTACGCAAACCGCAAACCCAGAGCAAGTAAACCTCGTAAAAGCCGTGCACCACAGCGTAAAAAAGCGCCTGCGCACAACTTTCCCTATTTGCCTGTATTTGTCGTGCTCGCCCTTGTTTTTGGCTTTGGTTACTTTTTATGGTCGATAAACGGCAGCTCAGAAACCCAAGTGACAGAGCCTGTGCAGCAACCGAAAAAGAAAACCGTACAGGCTGAAGCTGCTGTACCAAAAACTGAACCTAAAAAGGTGGCTAAACCAGATCCAAATGCCTTACCACCCATGCCCCAAGAAGAATGGACCTACCTTGAAGAGTTAGAAAACAAGGAAGTGGAAATTGACCTACCGGCAACAGGCGTGGTGTCTAGTGGAATTTATCAAATGCAGTGCGGCTCGTTTAGACAAGAATCGCAAGCAAATGAAATGAAAGCCCGCATTGCCTTTCAAGGTATGGAAGCACAAGTGCGCCGCAGTGAAGGGGCGAACGGTATTTGGTATCGCGTAGTACTAGGCCCTTTCCAGAGCAAACGCGAAGCTGAAACCAATCGTCATAAAATGCAAAAATCAGGTATAAATACCTGCCAAATTTGGTTATGGCAATAACGCTAGCCAAACGATAAACACAGCAAACCTTGATCAGCCCTGTTCACGCAAACAGGGCTTTTTTTATGGTGTCCTTGATATCTTTTATTTAGACCCCATATCATTGCTAAGCATGAATCAACAATGACATTCGTTGGCGCATTAAAAGAGGATTTTCCGTGACTACTATCGTATCTGTACGCCGCAATAACCAAGTTGTCATCGCAGGTGATGGCCAAGTATCTTTAGGCAATACCGTCATGAAAGGCAACGCGCGCAAAGTGCGTCGTTTGTATCATAATAAGGTATTAGCCGGTTTTGCAGGCGGTACTGCCGATGCATTTACTCTTTTTGAGCGCTTTGAAGCCAAGCTCGAAATGCATCAAGGCCACTTATTAAAGTCAGCAGTTGAACTCGCCAAAGACTGGCGTACCGACAGAATGCTGCGCAAGCTTGAAGCCATGCTTGTGGTTGCCGACGCTGAAGCCTCACTCATTATTACCGGTAACGGCGATGTAGTGCAGCCTGAACACGACCTTATTGCAATAGGCTCAGGTGGCAACTATGCCCAGGCCTCAGCACTTGCACTTTTACAAAATACCGAATTAAGCGCCCTGGAGATTGCTGAAAAGTCGCTCACCATTGCTGGCGACATTTGCGTATTTACCAACCAATTCAAAACTATCGAAAAGTTAGACTACTAACTCGAGCGTTAATAAAGGAACAGTTATGTCTGAAATGACTCCACGTGAAATTGTTCACGAACTAGATTCGCATATCATCGGTCAAAAAAATGCCAAACGCTCAGTCGCTGTCGCGCTTCGTAACCGCTGGCGCAGAATGCAGCTTGAACCTACATTACGTCACGAAGTCACCCCAAAAAACATCTTAATGATTGGGCCAACCGGTGTCGGTAAAACCGAAATAGCCCGCCGCCTCGCCAAACTAGCAAACGCGCCGTTCATTAAAGTAGAAGCCACAAAATTTACCGAAGTAGGTTATGTTGGTAAAGAAGTGGAACAAATCATTCGTGATTTAACCGACTCAGCGGTAAAAATGACCCGCGAACTGCAAATGAAAAAATGCCGTCACCGCGCAGAAGAAATGGCTGAAGAACGTATTTTAGATGCGCTATTGCCTAAACCCAAAGATGATTGGGACACCGACAAGAAAGATGATTCCAATACCCGTCAGGTGTTTAGGAAAAAGTTGCGCGAAGGCCAATTAGACGACAAAGAAATCGAAATCGATGTTGCTGCGCCGCAAATTGGGGTTGAAATCATGGCCCCACCAGGCATGGAAGAAATGACCAACCAGCTACAAGGTTTATTCCAAAATCTTGGTCAAAGCACCTCAAAACGCAAAAAACTTAAAATTAAAGATGCCTATAAACAGCTCGTTGAAGATGAAGCGGCAAAACTGGTTAATCAAGAAGATTTAAAAGAACAAGCGATTGAACTTGTTGAACAAAATGGCATTGTATTTTTAGACGAAATAGACAAAATTTGTAAACGCGGTGAAAGCTCTGGCCCAGATGTGTCGCGTGAAGGTGTGCAACGAGATTTACTGCCGTTAGTTGAAGGCTGTACCGTAACCACCAAACACGGCATGGTTAAAACAGACCACATTTTGTTTATTGCATCTGGGGCTTTCCAGATGTCAAAGCCATCTGACTTAATACCCGAGTTGCAAGGGCGTTTACCTATTCGTGTTGAATTAGACGCATTAACAGCCAACGACTTTAAACGTATTCTCACTGAGCCAAATGCCTCATTAACAGAGCAAATTATTGCGCTAATGGGTACCGAAGGTGTCACAATAGAGTTTACAGAATCAGGTATTGAGCGCATTGCAGAAGCCGCATGGCAAGTTAACGAACGGACCGAAAACATCGGTGCTCGCCGTTTACACACAGTAATGGAAAAACTGATGGAAGAAATCTCGTATGATGCTTCTGAAAAGTCAGGCTCAACCTTCGTGATTGACGCTAAATACGTTGACGATCATCTTGATACGCTAGTACAAGATGAAGATTTAAGCCGCTTTATTTTATAAGCGCGTTACATTTAATCGCCTTTATCTCACTGTTAATTAAAGGCGATAATAAACGTTTCTAAACACTGCGATATCACAAATACTGGTAACAACAATAGGATTAACAGCAAAATTGCGTATGATAATAAGCGATTTAGCGTTAATCCTTTTTTTATAGGTATCTTCATGACTCAATCAACGCCTACTGTTAGCGGCATTAAACTTAAGCGTCAATCTAAGTTATTAGAAGTCACTTTTGATAACGGTCAAACCTACAACATCAGTTGTGAAATGCTCCGAGTCTTCTCCCCATCTGCTGAAGTACAACGTCATGGCGATCCTATTTTGGTGACTCACAAAAAAGCCGTCAACATCACTGCGATTGAGCCTGTGGGCCATTATGCGGTCAAAATTGTGTTTGATGATGGCCACGACACCGGTTTGTATTCTTGGCAAGTGCTATACAATTTATGCAGCAATCAAGCCGAGCTATGGCAGCAATATTTGGCCAGATTACGGGCAGAAAAAGGTTCGCGTGAACCACTGATTAATATGAATATTAAGTATTCATAATGGATTGACTCAACGATACAACCTAGTCTCAATACTTTAGTTTCAACGCCCTATTTGCACAACTTTACTCACCACGATCAGCAATTGACACTAAAACGATTATGCTAACTCATAATCTTCACTTGTACCTAGGTGTGTATGAAACAGTTAATTCAACTTCCTGTCATTAAAGTGTTATTGCTCGGTTTGGCAATAATAAGCTTGAGCGCTTGCGCTCCAAGAGCCCATCATGGACACGCTAAAGCACCTACAAATCAAAAGACAGTAACAAAAGTGGTCGCTGTAAAACCAGCAGCATATCGCGTCGTTAATGTTGATAACGTTCTTAGGAAGGATGTGGTCATTATTAGAAAACGTTAAATGACCCTACTATAAATGCCAGCTATTTTGCTGGCATTGTTGAATGATAGGTATGGAGCTCAGTGTTAACAATGGCCTGCGGCTGTAAGTTGTAAAATTCCACAAAAGATAACACCTTATCAAAAAATCCAACACTTAAACTATCAAACCAAACAAAAATGCCAGCATTGCTGCTGGCATTTTTAATTCAACGTTTAACTAATTCAAGCTTAAACAGCAGATTGGAAAATCACGCTATCGGCTTTTTTAGTGTAAGAGTCGATTTGATCGAAGTTCAAGTAACGGTAAGTGTCAGCTGCTGTTGCATCTAACTCTTTCGCGTATTCTTGATACTCTTCTGGCGAAGGTAGGCGGCCTAGTAACGCTGCTACTGCGGCTAACTCAGCAGAGGCCAAGTATACGTTAGCGCCTGTACCTAAGCGGTTAGGGAAGTTACGAGTAGAGGTTGAAACAACCGTTGAGCCTTCAGCAACACGTGCTTGGTTACCCATACACAGAGAACAACCAGGGATCTCGATACGTGCACCGACACGGCCAAAGATTGAGTAATAACCTTCTTCCGTTAACTGATCTTTGTCCATCTTAGTTGGCGGCGCAATCCATAAACGTGTTGGCAGTGTTTTCGCAAACTTGTCTAACATCTTACCGGTAGCACGGAAGTGACCGATGTTAGTCATACAAGAACCCACAAACACTTCGTCAATCTTAGTTTGAGCAACGCTTGATAATAATACAGCATCATCAGGATCGTTTGGTGCACAAAGGATTGGCTCTTTAATGTCGTTTAAGTCGATTTCGATAATTTCAGCATATTCTGCATCTTTATCAGCTTCCATCAACTCTGGGTTAGCAATCCACTCTTGCATAGCGGTAATACGACGTTCAATGGTACGACGATCGCCGTAACCTTCACTGATCATCCACTTTAACATCACGATGTTAGAGTTGAGGTATTCAATGATAGGCTCTTTGTCTAGCTTAATGGTACAACCCGCAGCACTACGTTCTGCTGAAGCGTCAGATAATTCGAATGCTTGTTCAACTTTCAGTTGTTCAAGACCTTCGATTTCTAATACGCGGCCAGAGAAAGCATTGATTTTGCCTTTTTTCTCAACCGTTAGTAGACCCATTTCAATGGCTTTTAATGGAATAGCATGAACAAGATCACGTAATGTAATACCTGGTTGCATGGTCCCTTTAAAGCGCACTAAAACAGATTCAGGCATATCAAGAGGCATCACACCTGTTGCAGCAGCAAAGGCCACTAAACCAGAACCTGCTGGGAATGAAATACCAATTGGGAAACGAGTATGCGAGTCACCACCTGTACCTACGGTATCAGGTAAAAGCATACGGTTTAACCAAGAGTGAATCACACCATCACCTGGGCGTAATGAAACACCACCACGGTTCATGATAAAGTCTGGTAATGTGTGGTGCGTATCAACGTCAACAGGCTTTGGATAAGCCGCAGTGTGACAGAATGACTGCATGGTTAAATCAGCACTAAAGCCTAAACAAGCTAAGTCTTTTAACTCATCACGTGTCATTGGGCCTGTAGTATCTTGCGAGCCTACAGAAGTCATTTTAGGTTCACAGTATTGGCCAGGACGAATACCTGCAACACCACAAGCTTTACCAACCATTTTCTGTGCAAGGGTAAAGCCCTTGTCTGATGCTGCCACATCTTGTGGACGTACGAACACGTCAGATGCGCCTAAACCTAAGGTTTCACGTGCGCGGTCTGTTAAGCCACGGCCAATGATCAACGGAATACGACCACCAGCACGAACTTCATCTAACAACACGTCAGTTTTCAGTTCAAAGGTAGAGATAACTTCGTCTGTACCGCCACGTTTAACAACGCCTTCGTATGGGTAAATGTCGATAACATCGCCCATTTCCATGTTGCTCACGTCTAACTCAATCGGTAATGCACCCGCATCTTCCATGGTGTTGAAGAAAATAGGAGCAATTTTACCGCCTAAACAAAAACCACCAGCGCGCTTGTTTGGCACAAAAGGGATATCATCGCCCATGAACCACAATACTGAGTTAGTCGCCGATTTACGTGATGAACCAGTACCAACAACGTCACCAACATAAACCAGTGGGTGACCTTTTTGTTTTAATTCTTCAATTTTTTTGATTGGACCCACTTCGCCAGACACATCAGGTACGATACCGTCACGGGCGTTTTTCAACATGGCAAGTGCATGCAATGGGATATCAGGACGTGACCATGCATCTGGTGCTGGAGACAGGTCATCAGTGTTGGTTTCACCCGCCACTTTAAACACAGTCAGCGTCACTTTGTCAGCAAGTTTTGGACGGTTTAAGAACCAATCTGCATTTGCCCAAGACTCAACAACTTGTTTAGCTTGAGCGTTACCCGCTTGCATTTTTTCAACCACATCGTGGTACGAATCAAACATTAATAAGGTGTTTGATAATGCTTTAACGGCTAATGGCGCTAAGGCTGGGTTATCTAATTGAGCAATTAGCGGCTCAATGTTGTAACCACCTTGCATAGTGCCTAATAACTCTACGGCACGGTCAGCTGATAAAATAGGTGATTTCACAGTGCCATTGGCCACTGCGTCTAAGAATGCTGCTTTCACATAGGCAGCTTCATCAACACCTGGTGGAATACGGTTTTCTAATAAGTCGAGGACAGCAGCCTCTTCACCAGCCGGTGGAGTCTCAACTAATTTTACTAATTCAGCCACTTGTTGTGCATCTAATGGCTTTGGGACAATACCCACTGCAGCACGCTCTTCGACGTGTTTACGATATGCTTCTAGCACGGCAACATTCCTCTTTGTTTGACGCCTGACGGCGAAACTCAGCGCACACGTTGTTACGCTGATAATTCCACAGGTTCGGGCTTGAAATCCGACATTCAGTATACTACAGCTTTATAAAAGTATGAATCAGCTCACACTGTTAGAGGCATGAAATCAACTCGATTTATCACGCTATTGACCAATTTAAAGACTTAGTCAATCAATTAAAATTAGACAATAGTTTGAAACGGTTTTAAAAATATTTAAATACAAATGGTTACGCCACCCCTACTGATTAAAGTCTGCACAAAAAAATATCAGGTTTGATGATGAATTATTTTTTAAATAATCAATTTTAATTGTACCAAACAGCCAACATCGTGATAATTGCCGCCATAGCCAACATGTTTCAGGAGTCATTAGAGTGTCAACCCAAATAAAAGCCGTTATTTTTGATATGGATGGAATTTTAATCGACTCAGAACCCGCATGGCAGTTAGCTGAGCAAACTGTGCTAAATAGTTTTGGGCTTAATTTAACCTTGGAAGAAGTAGAACAAACCACCGGACTGCGTATTGACCATGTTGTGAGCTACTGGTATCAGCGCTTTCCTTGGCCAAATTATGATAATACCGCTACCGCCAATAAAATTGTCGATGAAGTAATTGCTCAAATCAATACTCATGGCAAGCCAATGAAAGGAGTGATTGACTCGCTAGAAGCCTGTAAACAACTGGGGCTTAAAATTGGCTTGGCGACATCATCGTCGTCAAAAATCATTCATGCCGTACTCGACAAACTTCATATTGGCCATTATTTTGAGGCGCTCGAGTCTGCTGAAAATTTAGCATTTGGTAAACCACACCCTGAAGTCTATCTAAATTGTGCTAGCGCACTCGGTATTGCGCCCAGCCAATGCATTGCAATTGAAGACTCGTTTAATGGCTTAATTGCTGCCCGTGCTGCCACAATGCAAACAGTGGCAATACCGGCGCCGCATACGGTTAATCAAGCCAAATGGGTGATTGCCCATCATAAGCTAGCTCACGCAGGATTATTACCCGCGCTGCTAGGGGAACTAGGCCGCTAAGCGGATAGTGCGCTTTGTTTCTAGGGCTGACGTCGTCCTGCTAGGAGCTGTTTCGCTGTTAAGATTTTATAGCCTCGAGCAGCGAAGCGTCCTGGCTGTAAGCTTAGATAAACTGCTTAAAAGTTCTTACCTAAAAATAAGTAAAATGCCTTATCGCCGCGGTCACTAAGCCCAAACCCCAAGGCTGCGGGGCCCCAATCGGTGTCAGTCCCGAGGTACAAACTGCTGGCGTAAATTAAATCGTCTAGGTCCATTTCACTGCGTTCAAACCACACATTACCGCCTTCAAGGCTAACACCTAGATATAAAGGTAAATCGGTAATCAGTACATCACGACCTAAGTCATACTGGTAAATCACTGCACTGAAAATTTTATGTGCGCCCACTAATGTGTCTTTACGGTAGCCTGATAAGTTTAAAAAACCACCTAGTTCTGCAACATGCAAGGTAAAGTTGCCGTCATTTTGTGTTGTTGCTAACTCAACTTTCCCCACAATGGCATGGTTACCTAGCTCAAGAGCCCCTTTCCAATCGGCCTCAAACTGCCAAGCTAAATCATCGTCAAAAGAATCGTCTGCGCTTATCATTCCACTGTAAGATTCATCTCGTAGATAGCTGGTAAAGGTAAAGCGGTTTCCTTCAGTAGGGAAACTAATGCTATTTAACGTGTCATAGGTCAGTTTTAGATAAGCACCAGTAGAATGGTAATTGATTGAGTTTTGTGCACTGACCTCGCTTTTAACTTGGCCGTTTTCCCCTACAAACCCAAGTTCTATCAGTCCATCGGAGTCATAGTTGTAACCCAGACCTAACTCAAATTGAGCAACATTATTTTCGAGCAACAAGTAGCTACTATCTTGATCAAGCAAATCCCAATTGCGCATCTGATATTGTAAACGCGCTAAACTGTAAAAGGTTTGGTCACGGTCAAGTGGCTGATAAAATTCCGACGCCACTAATTTACGATACCCCAGCTCAACTTCATTACGCCACTCGCCTCCCATTTGGGTAAAATCTGTCATGGTATAGGCTAAGCTTAAGGTAATGGCAGAATCTAAACTAAAGTCATCTTCCCAATTAAACCCAGCTTGAAAATAATTCGGGCCCCACGATTTTGCACGAGTCGTAATGGTGATAACTCGGCCTTGTTTTACATCTTTAAACTCAGCGTCAACACGCTCAAATTTATTTAAGGCATAGACCCGATTAATGGCTTCAGCAAGTTCTTCTTTGGTTAGTATGTCGCCTTTTTCTATGCCCAAACGTTCTCTAAGCAGTTTTTCACTCACTTTAGATTGATTTTTAAACGTTATTTTATAAATTGGCCTTTTAAGCGGATCGACCCAACGTAGGCTTTGCTGCTTTTTGTTCTCTTGATAGGCTAAATAGGCGGGTTCACTCATCCCGAGCTTTTTCAGTTTCTCTAATTGAATGTTAGCGGCGTCAACGCCCAATTTTAGCGCCAATGGCATAATAGAAAAGTCGGTGGTACTGAGCACATCGATGGCGGGACGGATCAAAATATCTCGCTCTGTCAGCAACGCTTTCTGCCTGGCGGTACTGGCTTGAGTTAATATCGTTGACAGCTGTTCAAGCACTGCCACTGTACTGTCTAACCTATCCTGACCAACTAATGGCGAACCAATATCTACCGCAATCACAATATCGGCGCCCATGGCTTTGATAACATCTACAGGCATGTTATTGGCGATACCGCCATCCACTAATAAACGCCCGTCAATAATCGCTGGTTGAAGTGCACCAGGTACGGTGGCAGAAGCTTGCATTGCTTGTACAACACTGCCGCTAGATAACACCACCGCCTCGCTCGTTGCCAAATCGGTTGCCACTGCACGATAAGGGATCGCTAAATCGTCAAAGTCTCCAAACTGCTCAACCAGATCAGTCGAATGCCTAAGGAGTAACGACATACTTTGCCCACGCAATAAGCCACTGGGTGAAGTTAAGCTATTGTTGTTATAACCAACAGTGAGTGGGATATTAAACTGATCTCGTTGTTGCTTGTCGCGATAACTTAAGCTTTCGCGCGGTATGGTGTCAGAATAACCTTTAGACCATTCGCCATTGAGCATGATGGTTTCTATTTGATCGGCGCTGTAACCTAATGCATACATACCTGCTACGTATGCACCAATACTGGTTCCGGCAATATAGTCTACGGGGATACGGTGTTTTTCAAGCACTTTGAGCACACCAATATGCGCCGTTCCCTTAGCACCACCACCACTGAGCACCAGGCCAATTGTAGGTCTTTCTTTTGTCGTTTTAGGTGCAGCTATTGCGGGTTGAGTCACCACACTAAAACACAAAAGGCTAAGCAAAAAATAACCTAGCTGATTAAGACGCAAAATGGTTTGCATAAATTATCCCGCAATTAAATAAACACACCCTATTCTAGCAAAGTATCGCTTATTCACACACTCATAAGCTCCGGCTTATCTTAAATAAACCACTGGCCGTTGGGGCAGGCTGTTTAATTACTGGTATTGCTTCATATACAGTTCAAGCTCGGCTTTGGGCATGGGTTTTGCAAAATAATACCCCTGAATAATGTGACAGCCACGCTCAACAACTTGCGAGAGTTGCTCAGGTGTTTCAACCCCTTCTGCAATGACTTCTAAAGATAAGTTTCTTGCCAGCTCAATAATACTGCTCACAATGGCCTGATCGGCTTGGTTTTGGTCAATATGGATCAAAAATGACCGATCGATTTTAAGTGCATTCACTTTAAACGATCGTAAATAGGCTAAAGACGAATAACCTGTGCCAAAATCGTCAATCGCAACATCAACGCCCAATTGCTTAAGGGCTAATAAATGTTGCGTGGCAATCTCAACCTCTTTCATTAACACGCCTTCGGTAATTTCAACTGACAAACATTGTGCTGGCATTCCTGTGCTATGGAGTGTGGCAGTGAGAAAATCAATAAAATCCGGCTGCCTAAAATGCATGGCAGACACGTTGACCGATACCAGGAGGTTTTGCTGCAATTCTTGGCACCATTTTGCCCCATCAAGACAAGCTTGAGTGAGTACCCAGCGGTCAATTTCAACAATCAAACCACATGACTCTGCAATACCAATAAACACATCTGGACGCACTAAACCATCAACAGGATGACGCCACCTAATGAGTGCTTCAACACCAAAAAGGTTTTCTTTATTCATATCCACTTGTGGTTGGTAATAGACCTCAAATTCGTTAGCAGCAATGGCCTTGTGTAAATCCGCTTCTAGGCGTAAATGGTAGAGCGCTTCAGCGTTTCGCTCAGCTGAGTAATATTGAAAATTGCCTCTCCCCTCATCTTTTGCATGATACATTGCCAAATCGGCATTTTTGATGAGTGTTTCGGGGGTTTGATCATCTCCTGACCAAATACTAATACCGATACTGGTCGAAATAAAAAACTCTCTACCATACAGTTTAAAGGGCATTTCAATCTGCTGTATTAACTGCTTGGCAATGTGGTTAATGGTGTCAATGTCTTTTGCGTCACGCAATAAGATGACAAATTCATCCCCGCCAAAACGGCACAATAAATGTTCTTCAGACAGGCAACCCTGTAACCGATTAGCGGCCTCAACAAGTAACGCATCTCCCATGCTATGCCCATAAGAATCATTAACATGCTTAAACCTATCTAAATCTAAAAATAATAACGCGAGTGTTTCCTTTTGCTGTTTTGCAACCTCGATAACCTGACCAAGGCGTCGCGAAAACATTGAGCGGTTAGCCAATCCCGTTAGCATATCGTTATTGGCTAATCGCCTGAGATGTGACTCATTGTGTTTGCGTTCGGTAATGTCTGAAAACACCACGACATAGTGCAGAGGTTCTGCATTGCCCTTTTCCATTGTAGACACGTTCATCCAAACAGGACATTTCGACTCATCAATACAAGTAAACTCACATTCGCCCGTCCAGTAACGGTCATGGTCAAATACCTCCTCCATGTCAAAAGGCTCTTCAGAGTGCTCAACCAAAGTAATAAATGGCTTGCCAATCAGCTCACGTTTATTAGCAGATAAAATCAGATTGGCGGCGGTATTACTGATAATAATGTCCTTATTAATATCTAAAATAAGCATGCCTTCTGAGGTATTCTCAAAAGCCTGAGCCAGTAAATTCACCTCACTTTCAAGCGCACGCTTTTGTGTAATATCAGTAAACATACCTGCCGCGTGAACCACTCTGCCAGTTTGCGAGTCGGTCTTAATGGGTCGTCCTTTTACTCTTAACCAATGCCAAGACTTATCTAATCGATGTAAATAGCGATATTCAATATCAATCATGTCGGTGATGCCGCTTGTAAACTCACGCCAAACGGCAAGCGCACGTTCAAGATCGCCTTTATGAATCGGTAAGTCTTTCAGCTTGATCTCAATCGTGTCTTCGCTGCCTAATACACCACTGCGGTTATCGAGTAATAATAATTGCGTGTCTGCGTGCCACTCCCATAAATCTGAGTCGCTACCTTTAAGTGCTTGACGCAACCTGTCATCACTTTCTTGTAAGTCGTTATTGATTTGTTTAAACCGCTTAATTTGCCTGTGTCTATACAACAGAAGCACAAAACCTATCAGCAATATTACAGCCGTTAATGCTCCTTTAAATTGCTGCGATTTCCACCAAAATTGTTCTACCGTAAATGAATATTGAAACGGCGTACTCGACCAAATACCATTACGTTTATAGCGTAATTCTAAAATGTATTTACCCGCCTCTAATCCGGCAATATTAATTTGTGACTGTCCTTCGAGTAACAAATAGTTACCTGGCTCTGTGCCACTTTTTACAAGCCGGTATTGCAAGGTCATGGGCCTTTCGTCGAGGTAATCGTTTAAGGCAATATGAAAGCTAATCAGATTGGCACCGGGCTCGACTTGAGTAAGTTGGCTGGGGATTAAATACACCGCGGTGTTATCGTCATAGTAAACTGACACAGACTCGAGCAGCACATTGTCGTGAGCCGTTCTCGATGCCAACTTATCTAAATCAATTAGCATTGCGCCATCTGGTGTGCCAATAAAAAAGCCAATATTGTTATCGTAAAATTGGGCGGCTTCATTAAACTCATCAGATATAAAGCCATCTTTATGACTAAACGAGCTGACTTTACCCGTATTTTTATTTATTTTAATTAATGCACTAACACACCCTACAATATAATCCGTGCTAGTTTGTTGTAAAAAGTACACCACTTTACAATCAATCTGCCACTGTTGGTCGAGCGATTTAGTGGCATTGGTTTGGGTATTCAGTTCAATAATCCCTTGTTGTGTTGTCCCTAACCAAAGAATATCTGGCGCAACTTGCATCAAAGAATTGATCATTGGCTTATTTTCTAAATCACTGAATATGCCTAACTGCGAATGATAAGCACCATTAACATCGACATAACCAAAATTTTTGCCTCCTGTGATCCATAACCTGTCTTGATCATCTCGTAAAAAGTCACTGTACCAGGTATTAGCAGGTTCTTTTTGGGCATCAAATAACGAGGCGAGTACTAGGTCTTTATTGCCTTCTTGCCAATAATAAAGCCCCTTGTTAGTACCAATCCATAACCGTTGTGGTATTAATTTGTCGCGGTACAATTTAACAATCACTTTACCGTCTAACGACTCTTTACCCCCGCTCCAACTCGCAAAGTCAGTCCCTGCATTGGTTATTTTATTCACCACATACAGGCCACTTGTAGTACCTAATACAATATGATTTTCATCCAAGGAGGCCAGCGTATATATGCTGTCACTAATTTTTAATCCTGGCGGAATAACAGTTATCGAGCTCCCTTTACCCTCTACAACGGATAAACGACCGTCAGTTCCAAACCAAATTTTGTCGCCTTCGGTATAAATCGACCAAACCATTTCATTGGCAAGTTCGTAGGGTGATTTGCTTGAGTACTTTTCAATAAGAAATGCCTGTTTACTGGCAACGACCGCTAGGCCATCTCCAGAGCCGCCCACCCACAATAAGCCGTCTGTATCTACCGCAATGTCATGAATGTAATCAATATTGGCTTGTTGTTTTAATTCATCTTTATAAATCGTCAACTGATTACTCTGCTGTTCCCACCAAATCAAACCACTGCGGCTTGAAATCCACAAATCGCCATTCAGATCCTCAGCCATTTGTTCAACAAAATAAGGAATGTCTTTGATTGCTTTAATTGTTAAAGAGTCAGGAAAAAGCTGGTGCAACCCATTTGATGTGAGTAACCAAACACGTTGTTGTTTATCTTGAAATATGTTTTTGATTAGACCGTTTTTGTCTGTCCAGGGGAAATCGCCCAAAAAGGTGCCATCGGCAAGGTGGATTTGTAGGTGACTTTTAGTCGCAAACACATATTGACCATCATGCAGCTGCAAAGCCTTTATCCAAGATAATTGATTGTCTAAATTAAATTGAGTCGCTAATACTAACGACTGTGTAGCATCATCGTAATAGTAAACCTTGCCAGAATAACTCAGCAGCAACAATTGATTATCTAATTGGCGCTGATAGGCAACGACGCGAATGCTCTGATCCGTCTTGGAGGCCGCATTTTCTGCTGGATTAAGCAGTAAACGAAACTGATTATCAAGAATGTTGTACAAATAAAGTGATGACTGAGTGCCAATAAGTAAGTGGTCTGAACCAGAGTTGATCACCGACGTAATAAGCTCATCATTTAATACAGAATCAAAGCCAACCTTGTCTATGCGTCTTACTTTACTGTTACTGACTCGGTATAAGCCTTCTTGCGTCGCTAACCACACAAACCCGTAGTGGTCAAAACTAATGTCCTGGATCCTTGCATTTGCTAATCCATCTTTAGCGTTAAATACCCGCTGAACAATTTCAGCACTACTCACCGGCAATACCACCAGTGCCAATAGCAAAGTACAACTGAAAAATAAAAATGCTTTAATCATAAATAAGGTCTATTCACTTATGCATATTTAATGTGGGTGTTTTCATTGGTATTCCTTGCAAGCGCCTGTGTCATGCTGCAATGCATTGCTGACACGCCCATTTTTTCGCAATATAAAGACTGTTTTAACACTATTAATACATTAAAGTCACTAACTTATCGTAAGCGCTGGTTAATATTTGGCGGTGTAATTTCATTAACCTAAGCGCAGCATAAGGAATGTATTGATAATCATACAAATCAACACGTTAACTTTAACTTCTTTCAAACATGGCTTTGGTTTAACTCACAAGGCAAATGAGCGCACCAGCAGTGAGTTTACTGCAATTGCATTCAACGCAGTTAACAAGACAAGGGACTGCTTGAAAGACGTTTATTATCACGCAGGGTTATACCAATTAGCACAAAAATGTGGTCATGCTTAAAACATTGAAGGTAGCACAACGACCTCGCTGCAATTTCTGCCTTGTGCTAAGCGATTTTGCCTGCGTACTATCTGATTAACCTGAGTTCGGGATAAGGGATGAACTTATGCTATTTAAAATCAACACGTTACTCTTTCTCACTTTCAAGCTTGTCATTTGTTCTGCTAACAAGGCGAATTGACGCGTCAATAGCTAGCCTATTGCAAGTCGATTCAACACAGTTAACAGGGCAAAGGACTGTTTGAAAGGCGTTTATTATCCCGATCTCAGGTTGATTACTTATTTATCCCAATTGATGTTAAATCGACTAGGTTCTCCCTTTAATCCTAGACTATAACCACTAAAAATAAACCAAAAAAAAGCACCCCATTTATGGAGTGCTTTATTCAAACAAAGTCGTGTTATTACTTCTTCTTAACCGCTTTAGGGTTAGGTAAGTCTGTAATTGACCCTTCGTATAATTCAGCCGCTAAACCGACTGACTCATGTAACGTTGGGTGCGCATGAATGGTTAATGCTAAATCTTCAGCATCGCAACCCATTTCAATCGCTAGGCCAATTTCACCAAGTAATTCGCCACCGTTAACACCCACAATCGCACCACCAATCACGCGGTGAGTCTCTTTGTCGAAAATTAACTTAGTCATACCGTCGCTTGCATCAGATGCGATTGCACGACCAGAGGCAGCCCATGGGAACTTAGCAACTTCGTAAGATAAACCTTGCTCTTTTGCTTCTTTCTCAGTAACACCAACCCATGCAACTTCTGGATCTGTGTAAGCAATCGATGGGATCACTTTCGGGTCAAAGTAGTGTTTCATACCCGCAATCACTTCAGCAGCAACATGGCCTTCATGCACGCCTTTATGCGCAAGCATAGGTTGACCAACGATGTCACCAATTGCATAAATGTGCGGTACGTTAGTGCGTAATTGCTTATCAACATTGATAAAGCCACGTTCATCTACATTTACGCCTGCTTTTTCAGCATCTAAAGACTTACCATTTGGTGAACGACCAATGGCCACTAATACGGCATCGTAACGAACTGGCTCAGCAGGTGCTTTTTTGCCTTCCATCGATACATAAATGCCATCTTCTTTAGCTTCAACCGCTGTAACTTTGGTTTCTAGCATTAAGTTAAACTTGTTTTTGATCTTCTTAGTGAAGACTTGAACAATGTCTTTATCAGCAGCAGGGATAACTTGGTCAAACATTTCAACCACGTCAATGTCACTGCCTAGTGATGAGTATACTGTACCCATTTCTAGACCGATAATACCACCGCCCATCACCAATAACTTACCTGGCACTTCTTTCAACTCTAGCGCATCGGTAGAATCCCAAATGCGTGGGTCTTCGTGTGGGATAAATGGCAATTTAATAGGACGAGAACCAGCTGCAATAATCGCGTTATCAAAGTTAACCACTTTAACGCCATCTTCACCTTGCACTTCAATGGTATTTGGGCCAGTAAATTTACCTAAGCCGTTAACCACAGTCACTTTACGCATTTTAGCCATGCCACCTAAGCCACCGGTTAATTGGCCGATAACTTTTTCTTTATAGCTGCGTAATTTATCTAAATCGATTTGTGGCTCGCCAAAACTTACACCGTGAGCTGCCACCGTTTTTGCTTCTTCGATGACTTTAGATACGTGCAATAATGCTTTAGATGGGATACAACCCACATTTAAACATACGCCACCTAAGGTGCTGTAACGTTCAATAATGACGGTTTCTAAGCCTAGGTCTGCAGCACGAAAAGCCGCAGAATAACCTGCAGGGCCCGCGCCTAATACAACTACCTGAGTTTTAATTTCGTTACTCATGTTTTCCTCTATCCTTTGCTATTGACGGTGATACCGCCTCGTGGCCAGATCGTGTAAGCTGACCGCATTTTACACTTTGTTTGACACGAATCACAATCCTAGAAAGTCGGATTGATTGGCATCTATTACTCAAACAACGTCAAGATGCGTGTTCAACAAGCATTAATTGGGTATATCTGTAAACAAAATAGGCTGCTTGAATAATCAAGCAGCCTATTGGTATTAAAGTACTAAGGTACGAATATCTGATAAACACTGGTTCAGATAAGTAATGAACCTTGCACCATCTGCACCGTCTATCACACGGTGATCGTATGATAGCGACAGCGGTAGCATTAAGCGTGGGGTAAATTCTTTACCATTCCAAACAGGCTTAAAGTCAGACTTAGACACACCTAAAATGGCCACTTCTGGCGCATTGACGATTGGTGTAAATGCTGTACCACCAATACCACCTAAGCTTGAAATGGTGAAGCAGCCACCTTGCATGTCAGATGCGGTCAATTTACCGTCACGGGCTTTTTTCGATACCACTTTAAGCTCGTTCGACAGCTCATGAATGCCTTTTTTATTAACGTCTTTAAACACTGGCACCACAAGACCATTTGGTGTATCTACAGCAATACCAATGTTAACGTACTTCTTCAGAATTAAGCTTTCGCCATCTTCTGATAATGAAGAGTTAAACGTTGGATAGGCTTCTAATGCTTTAGCAGCCGCTTTCATGATGAACACTAATGGAGTGATCTTCATGCCAGAATCTTTCTTCGCTTCAAGTGCATTTTGTGCCTTACGGAACTCTTCAAGCTCAGTAATATCAGCATCGTCCCACTGGGTAACATGCGGGATTTTCACCCAGTTACGGTGTAGGTTAGCACCAGAAATCTTCTGAATACGTGATAATGGCTTAACTTCTGTTTCGCCAAACTTATTAAAGTCTACCTTTGGCCATGCAAGTAGATTGAGCTCACCGCCGCCATTGCTTGCAGATTTAACCGCACCAGACTCAACTTGCTTAACCGCCGCTTTCACGTAGTTTTGCACGTCTTCTTTAACCACACGACCTTTGCGACCAGAGCCTTTAACATTCGCGAGGTTAACACCAAGCTCACGCGCCATGCGGCGAATAACCGGTGACGCATGGGCATAAGCACTGTTTTCAACAAAGTCTTCTTTTGCTGCAGCAGCCGTTTGCGCAGGAGCGGCCGGCGCAGGAGCGGCCGGCGCAGGGGTTGCGGCAACCGGTGCACTGGCTACAGGAGCTGGGGCCGGTGCTTGCGCGCTACCGGCCACTTCGAAAGTCATAATTAATGAGCCAGTTGATACTTTATCGCCTTGGCTAACAACAATTGACTTAACGGTACCGGCAAATGGTGCTGGTACTTCCATCGCCGCTTTATCGCCTTCAACGCTAATTAAAGACTGTTCTTCGGCAACGGTGTCACCCACTTTAACCATAACTTCTGTGACAACCACTTCGTCGCCACCGATATCAGGCACGTTAACATCTTTAACGGCAGATGCAGTCGCTACCGGCGCTGCGGCTGTAGCAACAGGAGCAGCTGGTGCGCTACCGGCCACTTCAAATACCATCACAAGTGAACCGGTTGATACTTTATCGCCAACGGCCACTTTAATTTCTTTAAGTACACCAGCAAACGGTGCTGGCACTTCCATCGCCGCTTTATCGCCTTCAACGCTTAATAGCGATTGCTCTTCTGTAATGGTGTCGCCAACCTTCACTAAAATTTCAGTGACCGACACTTCATCGCCGCCAATATCTGGCACGTTAACGTCTTTAAGCGCAGGTGCAGCACTTGCCACCGGAGCTGCAACAGGCGCTGCGGCTTGTGGAGCAGGTGCCACACTCGCTGCTGGCGCTGCGTCTGATTCAAAAATCATAATTAACGAATCAGTAGCCACTTTATCGCCCACTTTCACTTTAATTTCTTTCACGATACCGGCAGCAGAAGCAGGAACTTCCATTGCCGCTTTATCGCCTTCAACGCTGATAAGAGACTGCTCTTCTTCCACCTTGTCGCCTACGCTAACAAGGATTTCAGTCACTTCAACCTCATCCGCGCCGATATCAGGAACATTAATTTCAATTGCCATTTTATCTAGCCTCTTATGCGTATAACGGGTTGGTCTTTTCAGTGTCGATACCAAACTTAGCAATCGCCTGAGTCACAACCGACTTTTCGATTTCGCCACGTTTAGCAAGCTCAGCTAATGCAGCTACAACCACATAACCCGCGTTTACTTCAAAGTGACGACGTAAGTTTTCACGGCTATCTGAACGACCAAAACCATCAGTACCTAATACTTTGTAAGAAACAGATGGCATGTAAGCACGTACTTGCTCAGCATAGTTCTTCATGTAGTCGGTAGCAGCAATTGCAGGCTCGCTGCCCATCACGGTAGAAATATAAGCTTGTTTCTCAGCCGCTTCAGGATGCAACATGTTGTAACGCTCAGCATCTTGGCCATCACGAGCAAGCTCGTTAAATGACGTAACTGAGAAGACATCTGATGCCACATCATATTCTTCACTCAGGATCTGCGCCGCTTTACGTACTTCATTCATAATGGTGCCCGAGCTCATTAGCTGCACTTTTTTGCTGCCTTTGTGCGACTCAAGCTTATAAATACCCTTACGAATACCTTCTTCGCTACCGGCTGGCATCGCTGGCATCGCGTAGTTTTCGTTCATTAGGGTTAAGTAATAGAACACATTTTCTTGCTCGCCATACATGCGGCGAATACCGTCTTGAATGATCACTGCCACTTCATAAGCAAAGGTTGGATCATAAGAGATACAGTTAGGAATTGTGCTTGCTTGAACATGGCTATGACCATCTTCATGCTGCAAACCTTCACCGTTAAGGGTAGTACGGCCAGCGGTAGCACCTAATAAGAAACCACGAGCTTGCTGATCGCCTGCCATCCACGCCATATCACCCACGCGTTGGAAACCAAACATAGAGTAGTAAATATAGAATGGGATCATCGGTAAGTTGTTAGTGCTGTATGACGTTGCCGCTGCCACCCAAGATGACATCGCACCTAACTCGTTAATACCCTCTTGCAATACTTGGCCTGAAGTCGCCTCTTTGTAGTAAGACACAACGCCACGATCTTCAGGGGTATAAGTTTGACCAGATGGGTTATAAATACCGATTTGACGGAATAAACCTTCCATACCAAATGTACGCGCTTCGTCGGCAATAATTGGCACAATATTTTTGCCAATGCCTTTATCTTTTAAAAGAATATTTAAGGTACGCACAAACGCCATAGTTGATGAAATTTCACGCTTTTGCTCTTCAAGCAACGGGGTAAATTCTTCAAGGGCTGGCAGGGTTAACGCTTCAGTAAAGTTAGGCAAACGCTGTGGCGTGTAACCATGTAACGCTTTACGACGAGCATGTAAGTACTCATGCTCTTTCGAGCCTTCTTCAAGTGTTAAATAAGGCAGGTTTTCAACCGCATCATCAGTTAATAAATCTTGTAGGCCTAGACGATCACGTAATTGCAGTACGTGAGTCATGTCCATTTTCTTCACTTGGTGAGCAATGTTTTTACCTTCTGCCGCTTCACCCATGCCATAACCTTTTACGGTTTTAGCCAAAATAACGGTTGGACGACCTTTAGTTTCCTGAGCGTTTTTATAAGCTGCAAATAGCTTAGATGGCTCATGACCACCACGCTTAAGAGCAAAGATTTGTGCATCGGTCATGTCAGACACGAGAGCTGCGGTTTCTGGGTACTTACCAAAGAAGTGCTCACGAACATAAGCACCATCTTTTGACTTAAAGGTCTGGTAGTCGCCGTCAACAGTTTCGTTCATCAGTTGCAGTAACTTACCTGAGGTATCTTTAGCAATTAATGCATCCCAGTTGTTACCCCAAATTACTTTGACTACGTTCCAACCTGCACCACGGAATAAACCTTCAAGCTCTTGAATAATTTTACCGTTACCCATAACAGGGCCGTCTAGACGCTGTAGGTTACAGTTAATCAGGAAACATAAGTTGTCTAGTTTTTCACGAGATGCAAACGAAATTGCCCCACGAGATTCCGGCTCATCCATCTCACCGTCACCTAAGAAGGCATACACACGCTGCGCAGAGGTATCTTTTAAGCCGCGGCCATCAAGGTATTTTAAGAAACGCGCTTGATAGATAGCAGACATTGGGCCTAAACCCATAGATACCGTTGGGAACTGCCAAAACTCAGGCATTAATTTAGGGTGTGGGTACGATGGAATACCGTTACCATCCACTTCTTGACGGAAATTATCAAGTTGCTCAGCCGTTAAACGCCCCTCAACAAATGCACGCGCATAAATACCTGGAGAAATGTGGCCTTGATAATACACTAAATCGCCACCGTCTTTTTCATTCGGTGCACGGAAGAAGTGGTTAAAACAAGTTTCGTAAAACGCGGCAGAAGACTGAAAAGACGCCATGTGGCCGCCAAGCTCTAAATCTTTTTTCGATGCACGCAACACAATCATAATTGCGTTCCAACGAATAACAGAGCGGATACGACGCTCAAGCGTGGTATCACCCGGGTAGGCGGGCTCGTCTTTAGTTGCAATGGTATTGATATAGTTAGTGGTCACACCCGTTGGCATATCTACGCCATCTAAACGGGCTTTATCCAATACTTGCTCAAGAAGGTACTGAGCACGCTCAACTCCTTCTTCACGTACCACTGATTCTAAAGCAGACAACCACTCGCTTGTTTCTTGTGGATCAATATCTTTTAGCAAATGTTCAGACATTGGTAGTCTTTCCTATACGTTTTATCTAATACACCTGTAAAGGGTGTGTAGAGTAGGTTTTATAATTAAATTAAAAGTGTCAGGCTTGGCGCGAAAAGAGCTTGGCCTATCCACCACTCTTTAAGCGGCGCAAACTACGCTGCAACCGACTGTCTTCTTCTCTTACTGATAGCATGACCTCTTCGATATAGCTTAAGTGCTCGTTCGAAGCCTCACGTGCAGCATCTGGGTCTCGGCGAACAATCGCTGCCAATAATGCCCGTCTGTGATCATTTGCCATGGTTGAAGCTTCTGCGCGTCGGCTTAAAAGCTCCAAGTTTTGTGCAACATTTTTGTGTAGCACAGGGGTTAAACTGAGGACCAAATGCAGCATTGCCACATTGTGAGACGCCTCGGCCACCGCGCGATAAAAACGCACAATCGCATCCGCTTTGGCCTCGATATTGGCGGCTGACTCAACCTCAATAATGCGGTTATTAATGTTTTGCATATCGGCATCTGTACCACGAAGTGCGGCAAAGTAAGCCATCATGCCTTCAGTGGCGTGACGAAATTCCAGTAAGTCATATTGGCTTTCTGAGTCGTTATGCATTAATTCAACAATAGGATCGGCAAGACTTTGCCAGAGTTGTTCTTTAACATAGGTGCCACCGCCTTGACGACGCATTAGCAACCCTTTTGCTTCTAACTTTTGAATAGCTTCACGCAATGAAGGACGCGACACTTCAAACTGCACAGCAAGTTCGCGTTCGGGAGGCAGTTTTTGGCCCGGCTGCAAACTGCCTTCGAGGATCATGCGCTCTAATTGCTCCATGATCACATCGGAAATTTTTGGCTGGGTAATCTTACTATAAGCCATTAGGCGCTCTGCTCCATAAACAAGCGATTGTCAATTGGTCTTACCAATTAATTTGATAGAGCGCACTTTAGCAAATCATACAGGCCATGTCTAGTTATCAGCTTATTAACAACTCAGCACTAGTTTGTTTAAAACGCTCAATCCACGAGCATAACCGATATTTAAATAAAAGGGGTCAGACCATTTCCCCTAAAGCGCTTAAATCTAGAATCTAGGAACTAGAAACTAGAGCGCGACGCTGCTAAAAAGAATAAAATCTCAGCAGCGAAGCTGTCCTAGCAGGACGTAGTCCGCCCTAGTATCTCAGCAGCGAAGCTGTCCTAGCAGGACGCAGTCCGCCCTAGTATCTCAGCAGCGAAGCTGTCCTAGCAGGACGCAGTCCGCCCTCGAAACTAATTAACAACACCAAAAATGGTTAATACCGACACCAAAGTTAACAGTAAAACAAAATTGCGCTTACTTAATGCCAGCAATGCTAGAGTTGATTGCACACTCACAGGAGCGTTGCCCGCCTCAGGCAACGACTCAGCCGCCACCGCTGTTTGAGTCACAATTGTTTTGGCCTCGCAATTAAGGTGTAAACTATATTGCCGCCAGGCTTGCAAACCACTACTAAATTGGCCACTTAACACATAACCAAAACTAAATACTCGGCTTGGTAACCAATCAAGTATGGTGAGTAAATCATTAACTAATGGCATGTCCATGCACTGCTTAGCGTTAAAGTCACTGAAAAAACGCACAGTACAGTACAACACAGCGCCAGCTGGGCCCAAAAAGATTAAAAATAGTGCTACCGCGCCATAGTAACGGTAATTAATCCAAGCAACGGTTTGCCCTACTTTTTTGCCTAAATCTTGTTCATCAACCACATCGATACACTCAGTACAATCAAGTTGGCCAGCATAGCGATAACACGCTTGCACATCGCCCCGACAGGCCGCCTGAATGTACTGTTTAAATACCGCGCGTAAATGTTGGTGACTAAAACAAATTATCGACACCACAACCCAAAAAGCCAAACTGAGTAAATCAAACAACATCCCTTGCAGTAAATGGCTCACCACAAACACCACCACGGCAGGCAATGTTAGTGCCATCACTACACCAAACTCAGATGCTAGCGATTTTGCATCCCAAAATTGTTTATGGTAACGCACCATTAAACTATCAAACTGCCATCCGCTAGGCAGTAATTTAAGTCGCTCAACTAAAATCGCCACTAATAATGAAAATAACGCCATGAATATCCTTTTTACCTATGCTCTGTCGTATATACCTAAACAACCTGAATAGGCTCGATTTCATCTAGAATTTACACGCATTTTAAAGGCGTTGATTGTAGGTAAACCTGTGAGTAATGACTGCGGGAAATGATTTTTCCCTTTCCCAAATCAGCTAAATCAACAAAAGCCGTAGCGTAAACGTGTGTAAGCTCTAGATTAGCCCATTAACACGCCTAGCATTAAAAACACAATGACGTTCTGAAACACGTCTGTTCAAGTTGACTAAACACTCGACAACAAGCCTTACCAAGTGTATTCAAGTTGCTGCTACTGTTGCTGCAATAATGGCTTGCTTATAACGTACCCAGTCAAAGCTATCACCTGGATCGGTTTTACGTCCGGGAGCAATATCACAATGACCCACAATGTTTGCTAAGGTAATCATAGGATACTGCGCCATTAAGGCCAATGTTAACAGTGTTAATTGTTCATATTGCACATCGGTATAACCGCTGCTATCGGTGCCCTCCATTTCAATACCAATGGCAAAGTCATTACAACCCGTTCTTTGGTTAAAACTAGACACCCCAGCATGCCAAGCCCGATCATCACAACTTACATACTGCACCACTTCGCCATCGCGGCGAATTAAAAAATGTGCCGATACCTGTAACCCCGCTAAATCAATAAAACTGTCATCGGCCTCAATGTCTAAACAGCCCTGAAACAGATTATCAATGTGCGGTAAACCAAAACAGCCTGCCGGTAAACTAATGTTATGAATCACCAGTAAGCTCACTTCGTCGTCTGGCCGTTGATTAAAATGTGGCGAAACACAGACACGAGCACTGTTAAGCCAACCCTTATTTAATACTCCAATAGTCATAACAACCCTAACTCAATGTCGATACAGTAAATTTAACAGCATTAAACATGAATACCAATGTTAAAAATTGCGCACCAGTGAGTGTCAGATTAGTGCGTAAATATGGTAATCTTGTGTAAATGCATTTTGGTAATTGACTACGCTATTTATCGCGAGTCGTTTTACCCTATCACGCTCTTTAGCAAGGACTTTGCTTATGTTAGAAAATGACATCCGCCACGCAGTAAAAACAGCACTCGATGAAGACTTAGGCCACAGCGCCCACTCCACCATCGCAGACATGTTAACGGCAGATATTACTGCACAACTCATTCCTGCAGACAAACACGTTTCAGGCAGTTTAATTACCCGCGAAGACGGCGTTTTTTGCGGTAAAGCCTGGGCCGAACAAGTCTTTAACCAACTTGGTGGTGAAGTGGTGTTGCATTGGCATGTCGACGACGGCGACTTAGTGGTACCAAATCAAGTGCTATGCGAATTATCTGGGCCTGCCCGCGCCATTTTAACCGGCGAGCGCACGGCAATGAACTTTATTCAAACCTTGTCTGGTACAGCAACACTCACCAAACATTATGTCGACAAACTCTCTGGCACCCATACCCGTTTACTCGACACTCGTAAAACCATCCCCGGGCTTCGCACTGCGCAAAAATATGCGGTCACCTGCGGCGGCGGTAAAAATCATCGTATTGGTTTATTTGATGCCTTTTTAATTAAAGAAAACCACATCATGGCCTGCGGCGGGATATCACAAGCCATTACAGCAGCACGAGCATTAGACAGCAACAAACCGGTAGAAGTAGAGGTCGAATCACTTGACGAGCTAACCCAAGCACTCGACGGTGGTGCCGACATTATTATGCTCGATAATTTCGACGTCACCATGATGGTCGATGCAGTGAGCATTAATAATCGTTATAAAGATCAAGGTAAAGGCGCCAAACTTGAAGTGTCGGGCAATGTCACATTAGACACCTTAGCCACATTTGCTCAAACAGGGGTCGACTATATTTCTGTCGGCGCTCTGACCAAACACGTTAAAGCCTTAGATTTGTCATTAAGATTGAAGGCGTGATGGTTCTAGGATCTAGGTCCTAGATTCTAGGGCGGACTTCGTCCTGCTAGGTCGCTGCGCTTCTAGAACTTAGAAGCGTAGCGCTCTCGAATCTAGGCTTTTTGCAGCCATAAAAACCGTCAACAAATCGACGTTGTTGCATTTTTGTCAAAAAAGCATCTCTACAAACTCGTATCGTCAAAATAAAATTACCGTATGACACACTGAAAGTATGAAATTAGAGCATTTTTAGACATTTATTTTTTATTTGTACGGTAAAACTATTCCATTTTAAACCAGTTTATACTAACGTTTACTTTAGGCGAGCTGGCCTTTCGGCCATGCACAGTAATCGCTAAAGTGTAAATAAGTGCAAACCTGTTAACATTTAGTCCACATTTGTAAACATCTAAGTTAGACTTACTTGAGCAAATGTTCAGTGCCTCTATGTTAATGTTAGCGTATTTACTCTAGATTTACTGCTCAGCCGAAATGTCATTAACAACATAATCTGCTAACATTAACGGTGTTAACAGGGCGTATTGGGTAGGCACGCTAAGCGTTAAACGCGCCAAAAGTGCTAACAATGCTAGCATTAAATGCTAAAAGAGCCTGTAAGTGTTAAAACATCAATAACACAAACTGCTCTGCATTGATCCGCGTACGCCTTAGCAATGCAACTGATGTTGGCGCTATTAAAAAATCGTGGTTATTTAGACACACCATCTAAACCCACATAATTGTGCTTTACGGTGTAGGCAAATGGAATGCCAGCGACTTCACTTAATACTAGCAATGAGTGAATCGCTATCGAGGATTGATACTACCAGGCCTAATTTTACGGAGAGAAAAATGAAAGGTATCAACCAAATCAAAAACGCTAAGGGTTTTACTCTTATTGAATTAATGATCGTAGTCGCGATCATCGGTATCCTTGCAGCAATCGCACTACCTGCTTATCAACAATACACCAAGAAAGCACGTTTTGCTGAAGTTGTTTTAGCTGCCTCAAATGTAAAAACATCGATTGACACCTGCTTCCAAACACGTGGAGCTGGTGTGTTAACAAATTGCAGTACTGCAGCATTAGTTGGTGCAGACCTTACGGGTGCAGCCAATGGTACTCATGTATCGAAAGTAGAAATTGATGCTAGTACTGCTGCGATTACTGCTACTGGTGCAGCTTCAGTTGATGGTAAAACATACATCCTGACACCTTCTGCTGCTAATGGCACATTAACTTGGGCACAGACAGGTGATTGTGTTGCTGCAGGTTTGTGCTAATTAATCACAATAAATTATTATTGAAAACCACTATGCTGAAAAAGCATAGTGGTTTTACTTTAATAGAGATAATGATAGTTATATCTATTATTGCCATTTTAAGTGCTGTTGCATTACCAAAATATAAGACTTATGCCAATAGGACTAAATTTGTGGAAGTAACTGCTGCTGTAGGTGTTGTTAAATCTTCTATTGATGTTTGCTTTCAAACAAGAGGGTATTACTCGCTACAAAATTGCAATGACTTTGAAAAGATAGGACTAACTAAAAATCAACTAATCTTAGCCACTTATATAAGTGACATAAATATATTAATTGATGGTACTATTATTGCCAATGCTATATCTGGTGATGGATTTAACTCTGAGTCTTTTGTTTTGACTCCAACACCTTCCTCAAGCAGTTTAATATGGGAGGTGTCCAATACTTCAACTTGCATAAATGCAGGCTTCTGTTAACAATTAAGAAGACACACTTATATGTCATCAACCGCACTCCATTTAGGTTTATCAACGTTATTTATCCGCAAAGGCCTCCTAACTGAAGAGCAGATTTCTACATCTATTTCTGATTCACGCAAACTAAAGCAATCATTAGTTACTACGATAATCCATTCAAAATTACTTTCCGCTAGAGAAATTGCTGAGCTATGCTATGAAGAATACGGCACACCTTTACTCGATTTAAACGAATTTGATTTACTCAGTATTGCTGAAGAATTACTAAATAAAAAGCTCATTGAAAAACACAAGTGTTTACCCCTTTTTAAAAGAGGGAATCGTCTTTACATCGCAACATCTGATCCAACCAATATTGCAGCCCTTGAAGACTTTCAATTCAGTTTAGGCTTACATGCTGAAGCAATTCTCGTTGAAGACGATAAACTGCTTAAAGCGCTAGAAAAGATTATTGAAGATGACATTTCAGGGCTCGATTTAGCAGGCGCAGATGAAGAAGCACTTGCCAACATGGAAGTCACTGACACAGAAAGACGCGACGAGCAAAATAGTGACAGTAGCGATGATGCGCCGATTGTTATCTACATCAATAAAATTCTCACCGATGCCATCCGCAAAGGTGCCTCAGATTTACATTTTGAACCGTATGAAAAGCGTTACCGCATTCGTTTTCGTATTGACGGCATTTTACATGAAGTATCCGAGCCGCCAGTTAATCTATCTGGGCGTATTTCTGCTCGTTTAAAGGTAATGTCTAAACTAGACATTGCCGAGCGCCGCGTACCGCAAGATGGCCGCATTAAAATGAAGCTGTCGCGCACCAAATCCATCGATTTTCGCGTGAGCACCCTACCCACCATTTGGGGCGAGAAAATTGTAATGCGTATTCTGGACTCATCTTCAGCACAGCTTGGTATTGAAAAGCTGGGTTACGAAGACGATCAACGCCAATTATACGAAGAAATGCTTGCCAAACCTCAGGGGATGATTTTAGTCACTGGCCCGACGGGGTCAGGTAAAACCGTGTCCCTGTATACTGGGCTTAATATCCTTAACACCGAAGAGCGAAATATCTCAACCGCCGAAGATCCGGTAGAGATTAACCTAGAAGGCGTTAACCAGGTTCACATTAATTTAAAAGCCGGCTTAACCTTCGCCTCGGCCTTACGCTCATTTTTACGGCAAGACCCCGATGTCGTTATGGTTGGTGAAATCCGCGACCTAGAAACCGCCGAAATTGCCATTAAAGCGGCGCAAACCGGTCACTTAGTGTTATCGACACTGCACACTAACTCAGCAGCCGAAACCCTAACCCGGTTAATTAACATGGGTGTGCCCGGTTATAACATTGCCAGTTCTGTCAATTTAATTATTGCCCAACGCCTTGCAAGGCGTTTATGCCCCGCATGCAAACAGCCAGAAGACATCCCCGCGGCAGAGCTACAACGCCTAGGTTTTCAAGAGGAAGACATTAGTAAAGGGATCAGCGTATTTAAACCAGTAGGCTGTGAGCTATGTTCGGGTGGTTATAAAGGCCGTGTCGGTATTTACGAAGTGATGAAAATGAGTGATGAAATCGCCCGCACTATTATGGAAGGCGGCAACTCACTGCAAATTGCCAAACAGGCTAAGCAGCACGGTATGCGCGATTTACGCCAATCTGGGTTACTCAAAGTAATACAAGGCGTAACCAGTATTGCAGAAATAAACCGTGTCACCAGCTTTTAATTAGTCTACAGTATCAGTTAATTCCGATGGACATAACGCGCTAAATTTATCACGATAACGAATACCGTTCATTAAAAAACACGTGAAAATTTCGTTAAAAAGATGCGTTAGAATATGCGCTAAAAAAAGGACTGGCTCTATGGCCACTGCAGCAGCAAAAAGAAAACCTAAAACGAAAAAACAAGCCCAAAAACACCAACCTAAAGTATTTACCTACGAGTGGAAAGGGCTAAATCGCGATGGTGCACGCACTTCAGGTGAATTACGGGGCACCAGCATTGCTGAAATCCGCAGTATATTAAAAGCCCAGGGCGTAACCCCAAAAGGTGTGCGCAAAAAATCGGCGCCGCTATTTAAGTCAGAGAAAAAGATCACCGCAATGGACATTGCCATGATCACTCGCCAAATAGCCACCATGCTTTCTGCTGGTGTACCATTAGTCACTACCATTGAATTACTCGGTCGCGGCCACGAAAAAGCCAAAATGAGGGAGTTGTTAGCCACCATTTTATCGGATGTGCAATCAGGCATCCCGCTGTCCGATGCCTTAAGACCCCATAGGCTGTATTTTGATGATTTATACGTTGACCTAGTGGCAGCTGGTGAACATTCTGGCTCATTAGATGCAGTATTTGACCGTATTGCAACCTATCGCGAAAAAGCCGAGCAGTTAAAATCTAAAATCAAAAAAGCCATGTTTTACCCTGCTGCAGTTGTAATAGTGGCAATATTGGTAACAACACTATTACTGTTATTTGTTGTGCCACAATTTGAAGATATTTTTAAAGGATTTGGTGCTGAACTGCCTGCCTTTACTCAATTAATTATTGGAATTTCGCGGTGGCTACAAGCTTCTTGGTATTATTTTGCTATCGCGATTATTGTTGCTATTTGGTTATTTAAAAAAACCCACAGAACATCACAAAGTTTTCGTGACAAAATTGATCAACTGGTTTTAAAAATCCCTGCTATTGGAGACATACTCCACAAGGCCGCCATGGCTCGTTTTGCAAGAACGTTAGCCACCACATTTGCCGCTGGTGTCCCTTTAATTGATGGCCTGGAATCTGCTGCAGGCGCCTCCGGCAACTACGTATATCGCTCAGCTCTGCTTAAAGTTCGCCAAGAGGTAATGTCAGGCATGCAGATGAACGTGGCCATGCGCACCACAGGCCTCTTTCCAGACATGCTAATCCAAATGGTGATGATTGGCGAAGAATCGGGCGGCCTAGATGAAATGCTCAATAAAGTTGCCAACATTTATGAAATGCAGGTAGACGACGCTGTAGATGGATTATCTAGCCTAATTGAACCAATTATGATGGTGGTAATTGGCACGGTTGTGGGCGGACTAATCATCGGTATGTACTTACCTATTTTTGAAATGGGTAATATTGTATAACTTATTAAAAGAATAAAATGACTGAATTTATCTCAACTTTTATCACAACAATGCACCAGTATCCTTGGGTGTTTGTGGTGATTAGCTTTATTTTTGCTGCCACCATTGGCAGTTTTATTAACGTTGTGATCCATCGTTTACCGGTAATGATGAAGCGTGAATGGCAAAGCGAATGCAACTTTTATTTAAACGAATATCATCCCGATATTGTTAAGCAAGTAGGTAGTGAGCGTTTACATAAACCCATTGACGAGTTTCCTGCGAAGTACAATTTGGTGGTGCCGGGTTCGGCTTGCCCAAAGTGTAAAAGCAATATCAAACCCTGGCACAATTTACCTATAGTGGGTTGGCTATCCTTACAAGGTAAATGCGCTAATTGTAAAACGGCCATTTCAGCTCGTTATCCTATCATTGAGCTGTTAACGGCCTTGCTCATCTCCACACTGGCGTTCTATTTTGGCCCTAGCTGGCAGTTTGTCTATGCCAGCATATTAACCTTTGTTTTAGTGGCGCTCACCGGCATCGATTTAGATGAAATGCTGTTACCCGATCAACTTACCTTACCAATATTATGGCTAGGGCTAGTGATTAATCTTAAAGGGATTTACACCAGCCCTGAAGATGCCATTATTGGCGCTGCTGCAGGCTATTTAAGCTTATGGTCTGTGTTTTGGCTATTTAAACTCGTTACTGGCAAAGAGGGCATGGGTTACGGCGACTTTAAATTGCTCGCGGTGTTTGGCGCATGGCTAGGTTGGCAAATGCTCCCGCTCATTATATTGCTGTCGTCGCTAGTAGGCGCGGTTGTAGGCATTATGATGATCATCACTAAGAAGCTAAAAAAAGGTAACCCGATTCCGTTTGGCCCTTATATTGCGGCAGCGGGTTGGATTGCTCTAGTCTGGGGGCAAGACATCATTAATTGGTATTTAAGCACCCTATGACCAACCAGAAGTTTATCGTAGGCTTAACAGGTGGCATCGCTAGCGGGAAAACCACCGTGGCGAATCTGTTTGCAGAGTTCGGTATTGAGTTGGTTGATGCTGATGTGATTGCCAGAGAAGTCGTTGCAAAAGGCTCTGCTGGGATTAGTGCTATTGTTGATCACTTTGGTGATGAAATATTACTTGCCAATGGCCAACTAGATAGAGCAACTCTGCGTAACAAAGTGTTTAATAACGAAACACAGCGCCTATGGCTCAATAACTTACTACACCCAATGATCCGACAAAAGATGTTAGACCAAGTGCAAGCATCAACATCTAAATATGTCATTATGGTTGTGCCCTTGCTATTTGAGAATCAATTAGATAGTTTAGTCAGTACAACTTTGGTGGTAGATATTTCCCCTGAGTTACAAATTTCAAGAACGATGCAACGTGACGGCGTTAGTCAACAACAAGTTGAACATATACTCGCAAGCCAAATGAGTAGGCAACAACGAATTGATAAAGCTAATCACATTATTGACAATCAAGGAGATATTGAGCTGTTGCGCAGTCAAGTAACTCGTCTGCATCAACTCTTCTTACAACAAGCAGCCGAATTATCTAATAAGCCTAATGACTGAATTAATTTACGAACAACCATTAAATGAAAAAATACGCAGTTACTTACGCTTAGAAAACCTTGCACAACAAATACAACGCTGTATCGCTCAAGATCAACAGCACCAGTGCTTTTACCCCTTATTTTCCCTTGTAGAGCTTACCGAACGTTGTGATTATCGAACCGAAGTATTAAAAGATATCGACAGACAAGTACAACTACTGCGCAGTATATGCTACTTACAAGAAGCCGATACCGAACAAGTTAGTCAACTTATCCAGCAGCTCAACGCACTTAAAGCGCCATTGCAGCATCCAGAAAGGGTTGGCTGTCAACTTAAGCAAGATAAATTTATTTTTGCATTGCGACAGCGTTTTAATATGACGGGAGCCTACTGTAATTTTGACTTGCCACAACTCCACTTCTGGTTAGCGAAAGACTGGCAACATAGACAGCAAGATATTCAGTACTGGTTACATCAATTTGAGCCGCTTTTAGCGCCGATTACACTATTATTAAGCATTTATCGTAATGCAGCCGAGTTTACACTTCTAAGCGCACATGCTGGCTTTTTTCAAGGCACTTCACCACAACCACTGTCATTAATCCGCGTTAAAATTGATCCTAGCCATAATTGTTACCCAACAATCAGTGGTCATAAAAATCGATATGCCATTCACTTTGTTGATTTCAATATACAACGTCACACCAACGAAACAATCGCGTTCTCACTGGCAACCTGCGGTTAAACCCTTTACCATTGAGCAATGAACCATTAATAACACCGCTAATCATCATTAATTGGTGAGTGGAGAACAGAAATCACTATGCCGTTAATCGTAAAATGTCCTATTTGCAGCACATCAGTCGAATGGAGCGCCACATCTTTATTTAAGCCATTTTGTAGTGAACGCTGCAAACTTATTGATCTCGGTGACTGGGCAAGCGAAAAGCACAGCATCCCTGTAAAAAACAACATTGACCCCGATATGCTGGATGATATCGGCTACGATGAAGAAGATTTTTTTAAACAATAATGGCACTACCACGAGAACTATAATGCAAAAAAGAATACATGTAGCAGTTGGCATTGTCATAAACGAACATAAACAAGTTTTACTCGCAAAACGACCAGAACACCTTCATCAAGGTGGTAAATGGGAGTTTCCTGGGGGTAAGGTTGAACAAAATGAATCTGTGACCGATGCATTAATTCGTGAGTTTAAGGAAGAAGTTAATTTAGACATAAGCAGTACAACCAAATTTATGGATATCAGTCACGACTATCCAGACAAGCACGTCAGACTCGATATTCACCTCATTACTGACTTTAATGGCAATGCCTCAGGCATGGAAGGCCAACAAGTTAAATGGGTTAAAGTGCAGTCCCTAAACGAATATGAATTTCCCGAGGCAAACAAACCCATTTTAGAAAAATTAATCCATTTAAGTTTATAATTAGCAAGCCATCGTGTTAGATAGTTTTTGAGTAAACAATGTCTACTGATTTAGTTAAGGATCAGATCGTTGGCCTCTAGGGTGTCTGGAACAGTTTAGCTAAGCGTATACACGACAAAGCCCTAGCATTATCTACTAGGGCTTTGTCGTGTATTAGGCACCTGAAAATGGCTTACTCTCACATTGCATATCGACCACACTATCGTATGATTAATATTCGAGAAGTACTTGAGCCCACAGCAAAAAGGCAACTCAACTAGAGTCGCCTTATTCCATTATTGCAACAGCAATTTAGACAGGTAGATAAACGAAAAAATCCCCAACACGCAGTGCTGGGGATTTTTCGTATATTAGGCGCCTGGAAATGACCTACTCTCACATGGGGAGACCCCACACTACCATCGGCGATACTGTGTTTCACTTCTGAGTTCGGAATGGGATCAGGTGGGACCACAGCTCT